>JANOAK010000001.1:0-5777 GCA_031411095.1 Flavobacteriales bacterium
AACTCTAACTGGTCCTTGGGCAACAGAGCGAGGAGTTCAGGGGACTGATACAGGCACTAGGTCTTCCAACCTGGCGGCAGGCTAAGTTCACCCCTGGCTCCTTTCTCATTTGGGTACGAACCTAAAGGCCGGCAGGCAGGCTTGTCCAGGTAGCGGACCTTCTGCATCAGCGGGTCCTCGATGTCCTCCACGCGGTAGCCGCAGGACCTGTCCCGCCATAGCGGGATCACGCCGGTGATCTTCGCGACGTTCGGGTTCAGGCGTGGAGCCTGTGCGAAGAAGGTGGCAAAGTCGACCTTCTTATCGATCACCTGGTTCAGTGCCTTCTCATCATAGCCCGTAAGCCAGTGGATGATGGTGTGCAGCTCATCCTTCGTGCGGCCCTTCTTCTCCGCCTTCGCCACGTAGTGAGGGTACACGCTTGCGAAGGACATTTTGAAGACCCTGCTGTTATCCATGGTGGCCGGTGTTGCGCATCAAAGTTGTGCGAACAGCACATGCAGCGTATCCAAACGTTGGCCCTGAGGCTGCAGCAGTGCCACCCTGAAGTGAGAAGGGGCCACCCCACCAGGCAGCCCCCTCCATCAACACGCCACCGGATTCAGATCCGGTAGCTCACTATCCCCTTCAGGAAGAACGGCGTACCCGGAGTGAAATGCAGCTCACTCACAGGCCGTTCCTCGCCCCGCAACCGGCTTTCGGTATCGAACTGTGCCTGGTTCCATTCGGCGTTCAGGAGGTTCTCCACGCTCACACCGACCTCCCAATGCGTGAGGCGATAGCTCAGGCCTGCATCCAACAGGAAGTACCCCAGGGCCACAACGGTGTTCCGCTCATTCGCCGGCCTATCAGCAATGTATCGGTATCGCCATGTCGCGTTAAGGCCTTTGTCCCGCTTGTAGGCCAGGCCGCCGATGGCGGTGAACTGCGGTGCCAGCGGAATGCGGTTCTCGTTCCGCGCGACATGGAGGATGGTACCGTGCGCGTAACTGAGATCGGCGTCCGCATAGAGATGGTGGTTGAGTTGGTAACGGATACCGAGATCGGCCCCCACGCGGCGAGTGGGCGTATTTATCACCGCCGTTCCGCCATCGCCCACATACACCAGCTCGCTTTCCAGCAGCAGGCCCCAGACCGCCGCGTTCATGATGATGCGCGATGCGGGCTTGAAGGTGCTTCCCAGGTCGAGCGCGAATGCGGAGGGCAGGCTGTTCCCGACCTGGCGTAGCACCACGGCGCGCGCATCGTTGCTGTGGAAGCCTACCCCGCTGCGCAGATAGATCTGGGTCTTCGCCGTGGCCTGGTAGTACAGGTTCAACTTCGGGCTCACACGGCCCAGCGTGCGATCGCCGCTGAGCGGACCGTTGCGATCCTCGGTGTAGTGGAAGTTGTACATATCGAAGCGCAGGCCAACGTTCACGGCCCATTTCCGGCCGAGGTCCATCGTTCCCTCGAGGTATGTGCTCGTGTTCAACTGCTCCACCTGACCACTGCGCACCGTGTCCTGCACAACACGCTCGTGCGCCCGCAGCAACTGGATGGTGCTCCTGTCGTAACGCGCTGCCAATCCTGCGGTCCACTTCAAGGGCCTGTCGCCCACCAGGGCGTTCTGCGTGTACGATCCCGTGTAGCCCACGATGTTGCGGTCGTCCCGCTGATTGATCATGTCGCCCAGGACGCTGTCCTGCAGGAAGAAGGTGAAGTTGCTGAAGAGGTTGAAGTCGTACTTCACATAATAGACCTGGTTCTTCAGTATGGCCTCATTGCGCAGGCGGTTGGTGAGCACGGCGTTCACGTTGGTGCGGTGCGTATTGCCGCCCTCATTCCTGTCAATGGCCCCGAAGCGCGAAATGGTCCCTTCGTCAATGGCGCGTTGGGGCACCTGCCCGCTTGCGTTCCAGTTCGCGCCAAAGCTGCTGGCGGAAAAGGCGAGATGTGCGCGATCGCTCAGCTGCCCGCTGTATTTCAGCAGCCCATTGGCGCGGTTGAAGTCCTGTTCGTTCTGGAAATAGCCGTCCGTGAATGCATACTCAACGGCCATGTACAGATTCTCCGGCCGTTTGCTCAGCAGGTGCTTCGTGCCGAGGAGATCGATCACGGCCACCGTGCGCCGCGTATTGAACATGCCCGCTTCCACCTTCACCAAGCTCTGGTCGATGTGGTCGCGGGTGTTGAACTCCACCGTGCCGCTGGTACTGAAATCGCCGAACCGTGCTGCATACGGCCCCTTGTGCACATGGATGCGGTCCACCGTCTCCGGGATCACGAAGTG
The DNA here is from genome assembly GCA_031411095.1 of Flavobacteriales bacterium. Classification (GTDB taxonomy): domain Bacteria; phylum Bacteroidota; class Bacteroidia; order Flavobacteriales_F; family PHOS-HE28; genus PHOS-HE28. The sequence goes on from JANOAK010000001.1 coordinate 2,273, forward strand.
CAGATCGGCGTACCCCTGCCCATGCGCGTGGCTCACCATGTTCACCGGCATGCCATCCACGCTCATGAACAGGTCCGTACCATGGTCGCAATCGAAACCGCGGATGAAGATCTGTTCCGCCTTGCCACCACCGGCGTGCTGCGCGATGAACAGGCCCGGCACCATGCTCAACAGGTCCTGTGCGCTCTGTACGGGGCGAAGGTCGCGGTCAAGCGCACCGATGGTCTGCGACAACGTGACATCACTGCGGGGCGAAACCGAGACCTCCCGCAGGTCAATGGCCCCATTCGGCAACACGATGTCGAGGGTAGTGTCCGTGGCCAGTTCCAAGGTCCGCTCCTGTGGTGTGTGGCCCATGAAGGCGACTTGGAGCGTGAGCCACCCCGCCCGTAACCCGGTGAGCACATACAGACCGGTCTCATCGGTGGAGGTCGTCCGAGCGCTCCCCTTCACCAGCACGCTCGCCCCGATGACCGGTTCGTGCGCATCATCCAGCACCCGGCCCCGCAGGGTGAAGCTCTGTGCAGCGGTGTGCAGGGCGAGTGTGGACCCCGCGACCAACAGAGCAAGCCTGAAGGGTAGTTCATGCTTCATGACGGTGGCTCCGAAGAGGAGTACCGCCACTTACGGGAACTGCCGGGGAGGTGGATCAACGCGACCCGAAAAGTTGCGTTGCGGGGGGCAAGGCCACACGCCCGGTCATCCTTGGGGACCGGTGACCTGCGACGCCCAGGCGTTGAGAGGGTCCTTCACTTGGTCTGCCAACGCACGGGGAAGCAGAGGAACAGGATCTGATGATGACCGGAAAAACCGATCACCATGGAAGCAACAGCACAACGCCCCAGCGACCACGTACGGGAGGTCAGCCCGGTAAGCACGAACGAACGCATAGACCGCGAAATGCGGCAGAACCTCCGGCATTACGCGAAAGCCTCCCCGGAGGATATCCGCAAGCGCATCGCTGAATTGGACAAGGAATGGGACGTGGAGCGGACGCTCGAATTGAACGCCTCGGCGATCGCCTTTACCGGGGTGATCCTTGCCGCTACTGTGAACAAAAAGTGGCTGATCCTCCCCGGCATCGTCACCGCCTTCCTTGCCCAACATGCCATTCAAGGGTGGTGCCCACCGTTGCCGGTGATCCGGGCCTTTGGCATTCGTACCCGCAAGGAGATCGACCAGGAGCGGTATGCGCTGGTGGATATCCTGAAGAAGAAGAAGTAGGTGTCCTCTTGCGCGTTGCTTGCGCCTATAGCTTCAGCGACCGAGCGACCATCCACTCCGCCGACCATGTGAGGCGGATCGATACCGCTCCTCCGGACAACCATCGGGAATGTTCGATCATGCTTCCACCGCAAAGCCATGATCAACACGCCGTGCTCAGGTGCGCGTAATACTGTAGTGCACGGCCCGTTCGCCCGTCACGCTCTTTTCGCAGGTGTAGCCGAGCTTCGGCAGGTCGAGCCCGGTAAGCAGTGGCTCGCCGGTGCCGAGCAGGATGGGCGTGACCGCCAGGTGCATCTCATCGATCAGCTTGGCCTCCAGGTATTGGCGCACCGTGGAGGCGCCGCCGCCAACGCGGATATCGCGCTTACCCGCCACTTCGCGCGCACGTTCCAAGGCTTCCATGATCCCTCCGGTCACGAAATGGAAGACCGTTCCACCCTCCATTACCAAGGAAGGCCGTGGGTGGTGCGTAAGCACGAAAACGGGTAAGTGGTAGACCGGGTTGCTACCCCACCAACCTTTCCACTCCTCATTGGGCCAGGGGCCACGCACCGGACCGAACATGTTGCGGCCCATGATCCAGGCGCCCAGGTTCTCCATACCGTGTACGGCTATGTCGTTGTCCCTGCCCACATCGCCGTCGTCCTTGCCGAAGTGGGTCTTTTGGAAGTATTGGGTGCGGAGCAACCAAGGGTGCAGGCCCTGGCCACCAGTGCCCATCGGGGCTTCCAGTGATTGGTCGGGTCCGGCGCCGTAGCCGTCGAGCGAGATGGTGAAACCGTGTACGATGAGGCGGGGCATGGAAAGTGCGTTCTATCAATGAGGACGGCCCCATCGGCTGGGGTTGCGGCTGGAATGGAATACGCTGTAGATGATGATCGCTCCGCGTTCGAAACGATAGACCACTTGATAGGGGAAGCGCTTGAGCGTGATCTTCCGGTACCGGGAACGCCACTTGGCCGGACCCGCCGAACGCTGCGTGATGAAGGCTATGAATTCGTCGATCTCGGTCAGCAGTTGCTCACCCGTTCCCTTGGACTGACCTTCGTACCAGTCGAATGCTTCCTGCACGTCGCGAATGGCTCCGCCGCGCCACACAACGTTGGCGCTCATGCATCCTTGCCTTTCCCTGAACGGATCAGGTCCTTGGCCTCATCCCAGGTATAGCTCTTGCCCTCCCCACGCTTGTACGCGGCCTCGCGCTCCTTCACGATGTTGTAGTGCTCGTCGGTGAGGCCGTCCTCATCCTCGCTCTTCTCTGAGCGGAACAGGTCGGCCACTTTCTTCAGCAAGCCTTCGTCGGTCGTGCGCAGTAGGCGCTCGATCAGTTGGAGCTTGAGGGACTCGGTGGACATGCGGGCTTTCTGTTTGACGAAGTTAGGCCACCGTGGAACCGCTCACAAACGCTCACTTGGAACCCGGTCGAATTCGACGGGGTTCGAGCCTGACTATTTTTGACCAAGCACCCAAGCCGCACAGCCATGACCGCCATCCAGTTGCGCACCGCAGTGAAGAAGCTTCTCGATAAGACAAGTGATCTCGGATTCCTGGAGCAATTGAAGCAACTGCTGTTGCGGTCCGAAGCGGATCGCGCGGCGTTCGTTGAGATGAACCGCATGGCGGACTTGAGCGATGAAGCGATCCGCAAGGGCGAGGTCCACACCCACGAAGAGGTGGTGGATTACCTGCGCAACCGCCGCAAGCGGAAATGAGGCTCTCGTACACGCGGCCGGCCCGCCAGCGTTTGGTGGAACTGGAGGACTATATTTCTCCGTGCACTCCTCACCCAAGGCTGCGGCTCGCTTGGTTGATGGGCTGTTGGCCAAAGCGCTCGGCTTGTTGAAGCATCCGAAGAAGGGCAGGCCCGATAAACTGTTGGCGCATCGCGGCTTGGGGCATCGGAGCCTATCCGCCGGACGCTTCCTCATCATCTACTACGTGGACGGTGACGTCATCCACATCACCGACTTCTTCGATACCCGGCAGCATCCGACACGGATGCGGGGTTGAGGCCTTGGGGCCGAGCGAGATGGTGAAGCCGTGGACGATGAGGCGGTGCATGGTAGCGGTGTTGTTACTGCTTACGGATTATCATAGATCAGAACCATCGTCCGCTCCTTGGGATTGATCACGAAGGAATCGAGACTGGTCTGGTCACCTCCGAAGGCATAGAGATTCCCTGCCGTCATGCCCCATGCTTTGACACGATCAACCCATTCGATCTTCTCTTGCCCCCAACCGCCAAAGTGAAGCGTTGCATGCTCCAAGTAGTCCATGT
>JANOAK010000002.1:0-152159 GCA_031411095.1 Flavobacteriales bacterium
GGTGGAGACCGAGTTCTTCAACTCATACCGCCGCAACCCCTCCGGGACGGTGGTGGCGAAACCCGAACGCATTGAACTGGTGAACGCGCGCTTTGAGCCATGCGCATCCAAGAAGGAGGCCTTGTACCTGCGCGAGATCACTCCGGTGTCCAATGGCTACCTGCTGCGCGTGGTGAAGACCGATGGCCGCGTGCTGATGACCGGTGGCAGCACCGACCCACATGGTAAGGTACTCAACGGTCACTTCCGCTACTATGATGAAAGCGGCACCCTTCGCGCAGAAGGTGATTATGTGAATGGCCAGAAGTTCGGGACCTGGGCCCGCTTCGATGACCGCGGTGCTGCATTGCCCGCCAAGGAGTACGACGGGTTGGATTGGGATGCCAAGCAGATCAAGCTCGGATTGGCCACCCTGAGCGCGTCGATCGGCGATGTGGCCGTGAAGTGAATGAACTGCGCAGGCCGAAACCGTTAGCGCAACTGTACACCCTTCAGCAGCAACCGCTGCCAGGCCGGATGCTGGCGCAGGTAGTCCTTGACCCGCGGGCACAAAGGCACCAACTTCAGTTTGCGCTCTTCCACATGTGTGAGGGTCTTCTCCGTGAGGACCCGGTGCACATCACCATCCGCCAATTGCTTGGGCACGTCGGTGCGGGTAAGGAAGATCCGGTCGCCTTGGTGATCGTACTCGATGCGGGCGCGCTGGTCGCCGACATTCAACACGAACTGGCGGGTGGCCTTTTCATCGAGCAGGATCAGCTCGTTGAGGTCGATGGCAGCGGGGGTGGTGGTTTTCGCCATGTGAAGGGGGCGCAAAGATATCGCTTCCTGTTTTGGCGCAAGGGGTGTATCACGCTCCGTTGAACTGGTTCATTTGAGCGCCTGTGTTGTGGGCGGACCTTTGTACCCGTTAACCCGAGTGCCATGGAACACGTCCTTCACAAAGCCAGCACACGCGGGCACGCCGATCACGGCTGGCTTAACAGCCACCATACGTTCAGCTTCGCGAACTACCACGACCCACAGCGCATGCACTTCGGCGTGTTGCGGGTGCTCAACGACGACACCGTGGCCGCGGGCATGGGCTTTGGAACGCACCCGCATGAGAACATGGAGATCATCTCGATCCCGTTGGAGGGCGACCTGAAACACGCCGACAGCATGGGCAATACCACGGTGATCCGCCGTGGCGATGTGCAGGTGATGAGTGCCGGTACAGGCATCGCGCACAGCGAATACAACAACAGCCAGGAAGCGCCCGTGAAGTTCTTGCAGATCTGGGTCTTCCCCAACAAGCGGAACGTAACACCCCGGTACGATCAGATCACCCTGGATCCCTCCAGTCGCCGCAACCGGTTGCAACAGATCCTGTCACCGCACCCGGATGATGACGGTGTGTGGATCCATCAGCACGCCTGGTTCCACTTGGGCAGCTTCGACCAAGGTGCTGGGGCACACTACGCCCTGAAGGACCCCCGCAACGGGGTGTACGCGTTCCTGATCGGGGGCGCTGCCACCATCAACGGCATCGCGCTCAAGGAGCGCGATGGATCGGGTCTGTGGAACGTCGAGGCCTTGGAGATCGTCGCGAACAGCGCTGGCACGGAGCTGCTGCTGATGGAAGTGCCGATGGAACTGAACTGATCGCCCGTCGAAGTGTTGCACTCACACACGCCATACCGCCCATTGGAACCGCACACCACCAAAGCCCTGAAGCACGCGCCCACCAAACACGCCGTGCTGCCCTTCATCCGCCAGCGTTGGAGCGCGCGGGCCTTTGACGACCGATTGCTGTCCGAGGGCGAACTGCATACGCTCTTCGAATCCGCGAGCTGGGCACCGAGCGCCATGAACGAGCAACCCTGGCGCTACCGCTACGCCCTGCGCGGAACGCCGATGTTCGACCGGTTGTGGGAATGCCTGCTGCCCGGGAACCAGCCTTGGGCCGCCCATGCTGCGGCACTCGTGGTGTCCTCGGGCATGAAGCTGCTGCACCGGAACAATGCACCCAACCACAGCTGGATGCACGATGTGGGGCTGGCCAACGCCAACCTGCTGCTCCAGGCCACCAGCATGGACATCTTCGGGCACCTCATCGGTGGCTTCGATCATGCCCGTGCCAACACGTTGTTGAACATCGACGAGGCGACGGAGGAGCTCGTCTGCTTCCTGGCCTTGGGCCGACTGGGGCCGGCCTCGATGCTCGAGGAGCCCTTCCGCACACGCGAGCTCACCCCACGGCACCGGCGTCCGCTGGAAGAGACCGTGAAGGCGCTCTGATCAATACCCGTTCCATGGTATGGCGTTCGGCCACGGCCGTTATGGAAGTTGTGCATTATCCTTGTGCAACAACAACTTCCACCCATGACCAACGACCCCACCGTGCCGATGTTCAAGAACGACCCCATCGTGGTGCTCCTGCTGGGCATCATCACCTGCGGGCTCTACCTCATCTACTGGAACATCAAGGCGGCCGAGGTGCTCAACGCTGCGGCTGGGCGCGAGGTGATCAGCCAGCCCATCGCCATCTTCGCTGGCTGCTGCCTGCCGGTGAACATGTACTTCTACTACCTCGCCGGCAAGGAATGTCTGCCGCGCATCTACGAGCGCACGGGCGAACCGAACAAGGACCAGAGCACACTGTTGTTGATCCTCGGCTTCCTTTCCCCATGGTGGCCGCCATGATCGTGCAAGGTGACATCAACAAGCTCTACCGCTAATCGCGGGCGCTGGAAGGCGATCGCGCTGGCGGGGCTCACCCTCGCCGTGCCGCTGCTATTCCTGCACGACGACCACATCGAACAGGGCCAGTCGCTCTGTCCGTTCAAGGCGCTCACCGGCTTCCCGTGCCCCGGCTGCGGCATCACGAAGGCGCTGGTGTTCCTGTACCGCGGTGACGTGGCCACCTCCGTGCATTACCACATACTAGGTATACCGCTCGTGCTGTTCTGCCTTGCCGTGATCGCGGTGGCCTTGCTGGAGCTGGTCAATGGCCGCCGATACTTCCGCCGCCTGTTGTTCAACACCCGCCTCGCCTGGGCATTGGGCATCGGACTGGGAGTGTATCACGTGATCCGCCTCATGGACTTCGTGCGCACACATGGCGTGGAGGACATCCTGCGCGAGTCGATCTGGAAATGAGAACGACCCACCATGGCACACGACCCGCTCCTTGAACAACGCATCCACGACGCGCTGCTGGCCGAGGGCGAAAAGCCCGAGGCCAAGAAGATGTTCGGCGGCGTGGCCTTCATGATCAACGGCAACATGAGCCTGGGTATCACCAACAAGGGCGACCTGATGGTGCGCTTCGATGGTGCCCGGCATGCCGAGATCCTCGAATGGCCCGGGGCCAAACCCATGACCTATGGGCACGGCACAATGACCGGCTTCCTCTTCGTGGAGGCGGATGCCGTGAAGGGTGCCAGGGCGTTGGAGAAATGGGTGAAGCTCTCGCTGGCCTATGTGCGCGGCCTGCCCAAGAAGGCGGCAAAGGCGAAGCCAAAGAAGAAGTCCTAGGTTATCAACCACCCAATAAGGGTGAATGGTGGCCGACCCACTGAACGCGATCGCTTTTTCGTGGGATCTTTCGGCAGCGCCAATGCACCAGTTGCGGCGCGAAGACCATGAGCATTCTCCCCCTGCTCGCGTCTTCGCTCGGCCGTGCCGACGAAGAACCGAACATCTCCCTGGCCACCGCCATCGCGGCCAGCGACAACACCCACGCCATCCGCGAGCTGGTGGAGGTGCTGAACGGAAAGGACCAATCACTGAAGAGCGACGCCCTGAAGACGTTGTACGAGGTGGGCTACCGAACACCGGCGCTCATCGCACCGTACATCGCCCAATTCAAGAACCTGTTGACCAACCCCAACAACCGTCTGGTGTGGGGCGCCATGTGCGCCATCGATGGCATCGCCTCGGTAAAGCCGGAGGCCGTGTACATGATGCTGCCACAGATCACGCAGGCCATGGACAAGGGTTCGGTGATCACGCGCGACCACGCCGTGAAAGCCCTGGCGAAACTGGCCGCAGAGCAGCGGTTCGCCAAGTCCACCTTGCCCTTGTTGTTCGAACAACTGCGCACCTGTCCCGTGAACCAACTGCCCGTGTATGCCGAGCTCGTGGGCGCGGTGGTGGCGGACCGGCATGCACAGGACACCGCGACCATCCTCGAAGCACGGCTCGTGCACATCGAACAGCCCGCCAAGCGCAAGCGCATTGAAAAGGTGCTGAAGAAGTTGCGGAGCTGACCGCCCGTATACATTGCCCTCATGTTCCGTGTGCCGTTCCTGCTCGGCCTGGCCATCACACTGGCAGGCGAAGTGCTTCGTGTGTACTGGATCATGCCCTTCCCCGGCAGCCAGGTGAACGACCGCGTGGAGGCGGCCTACTTCCTGCACCACAATGTGTGGTGGATCCGGCTGGTGGGACTTGCGTTGATGGCCTTCGCCTTGATGCGGCTGTGGCCTGCGGCCGGGAGATGGGGGCGACTTACGTTGCTTTTGCCGGTGGCACTTTTTGCGACGGTGTTCTACCTCTTCAACTTCCGGTTCACCGCGGATCACATGTTCCTGAAGATGCAGGATCAGTGCATGTCCATGCCAGCGGTAACGGACAGCACCGCGAACGACCTGGTGCTGGTCGTAGAGATCAACAGCGATGCACGGGCGTACCCGATCGAGATCATCGGCTACCACCATCAGGTGCTCGACTCCATCGGTGGCGAACCCGTGTTGGTGACGTACTGTACCGTGTGCCGCACCGGCCGCGCGTTCAGCCCGAAGGTGGATGGCGTGCTGGAGTCGTTCCGGTTGGTGGGCATGGATCACTACAACGCGATGTTCGAGGACAGCCGCACGAAAAGCTGGTGGCGCCAGGCAACAGGTGAATGCATCGTGGGTCCATTGAAAGGACGCGCACTTACCGAAGTACCGTCGCAACAGATGACCTTGGCCGCATTCGCTCAGCTTCATCCGTACGGAGGAGTGCTTCATCCGGATGAGGCCTTCGCCAAGGAATACGCTGCTCTGAAGAACTACGACGAAGGTACCAAGGCCTCTTCCCTGGAAGGTCGCGATACGGCCAGCTGGCAACCAAAGAGCTGGGTTGTGGGCGTGGTGCACAACGGCGTGGCTCGGGCGTATGATTGGAATGATCTGGTCGACGCCACCGTAATTCGTGACACGATCGCCGGCGACATGGTCTACCTGAGTTATGAGAATGGTGAATTGAACGCAGAATTGTCAGCAGGGCGAGTTGCTCGCTTGGACACAACATCGGATGGCCAGCTGTTGAACATGATCATTGTGCCTGTTCAGCTCCCAGCTTCCCAGGAATTCTGGCACAGCTGGCAGACCTTTCATCCGAACACCACACGCTACGTGCCTTCACCAAACGAATAGCTTCGGCACATGCTCCGCGACCTTCGCTTCTCCCTGCTCATGAGCTGCGCTGTGCTCCTTGCGGAAGCCAGTGCCCAATGCCCCGGCTGCGCCATCAACTTCACCTGCGCCAGCGATCCGGCCTACCCTACGCTGTGCCCCACACAGCCGCCCGATGCCACCGCCGGCGTCGCCTACCAGACCGACATCACCTTTTGGATGCCGGCGAACTTCACCGACCCGGGTACAGGTTTCAATGTGGACTTCCTGCTGATGACCATCACCAGCGTGAGCGGCCTGCCTTTCGGTCTACAGCTGGAAACGAACGAACCACAGGGGATCTACTACCCGCAGAATGATCCCTACGGCTGTGCACGCATCTGTGGCACGCCCATCGGAGCCGGCACTTACACCATCAGCATCAACATCATCGCGCAGGTGAACTACAATGGATTCACCCTCAACGTACCGCAACAATTCCCGATCACCCTGGTGGTGCAGGCTGGTAGCGGCAGCAATACAGGCTTTGCCTTCAGCCCGACCACAGGATGCGGCAGCGCGACGGTCTCCTTCGATGCCCTTATCGATGGTGCGGGAGCTTCCGTGAATTACGTCTGGGACCTGGGCAATGGCCAGGGTGCCAACACGGCGTCGGTTTCACAGACCTACTCATCTCCGGGGATCTATTCCGTCCATCTACAGACCACCATCGGCGGCAACGTCATCACCTCGGTCGTCCTCTCCGGCGTCAACGACAACTGGTGCGGCGATGTGGAGGAGGTCAGCCTCTTCGGCAGCTGCCAGGGCGATCCGGACCTCTACTTCGTGCTCACCGATGCGGGCGGAGACACCATCACTTCCACAACGCAGGACAACACGGCAAGTGCCACCTGGAACGGACTTTCGCTCCTGCTCGACAACGCGCCTTATTCGATCTCCTTCTTTGATGAGGACCCCGTGAGCACGGATGATGCCTTGGGCACGTACAACATCCCGCTCTCCGGGGCCGGCAACTATCCGTTCAATGTGGCGGGTGGCACTTTCGGTAACCTTCAGGTGGACCTTGTAGCGCAGCAGGTGTTCAACGACACTGACACCGTGGTGGTCTTTGTAGCGCCCCTGCCGGTGATCACCTACGACACGCTCGCTGGGACGATCTGCGTGCTGGATACCGGACTGGTGAACATCACCTGGTTCAACGATGGCGATACCGTGCTCGCCGGTACGCTGGCGTGCATTCCGGCCGACAGCAGCGGCTCGTGGTGGGCGGTGGTGAACAATGGCTTCGGATGCGCGGCCGTGACCGATACGGTGGTGATCTGCCCGGCGATCACCATTCAGCAGAGCGGTGAGGTGCTGTACACGGAGTCCGGACTGGACAACTACCTATGGAGCCTGAACGGAGAGCCCATTCCGGGAGCCAACAACGCCTTCCTCCTGACCACCGCCAGCGGCCTGTATGCGGTGACCGCCACAAATGCACAGGGCTGTTCCCTCCAGGCCGAGCACCTCCTTCTCATCACGGGTGATGGAGCTGCTCCTCCGGCCAATACGCTGGGTTTATTCCCGAACCCGACGGATGGCGTGGTGACGCTGCTCACCCCCTCAGGCGGGCAGATCTCCGTATTGGACCTGACCGGGAGAATTGTGCTGACACGCACCGCCGCAGTGGGCATAAGTCCGCTTGACCTGCAACCGTTGGGCCCGGGCACCTATGTGATCCGTTGCGCCACCAAGGCGGGTGTGGTGATCGGGCGTGTGGACCTGCTGCGCTGAACTGTCTGCCCACACGCTACGTGCCCCGGGATCACCGTTAGGCTGTTGGCGTTTTAGCATTCATTCACACGGTGCCGCTGTGCGCTTCCCTAACTTTCGCAGGCTTCTGAGCGCGCGTGGCGCGGTCATTGCCGGCACTTCACCCCATGCCCTCCGACTATAACCTGCTGATCGACAAGCTGGATGCCTTCATCCGCAAGTACTACAAAGACCGGCTGATCCGCGGGGCCTTGTACAGCGTGGGCCTGCTCGGTCTGTTCTTCCTCGGCGCCAGCCTCAGTGAATACTTCGGCCGCTTCGGCACCACGGCCCGCACGGTGCTGTTCTATGGCTTCCTGCTCCTTTCAGCCGCAGTGCTCGTACGCTTCATCGCCATCCCGCTCTTCAAGCTGTTCCACCTCGGCAAGGTGATCACACACGACGAGGCCGCCGCCATCGTGGGCCAGCATTTCGGCGAGGTGAAGGACAAGTTGCTGAACACGTTGCAGCTGCGCGAACAGGCCAACAGCAACTTCGTGCAGCGCGAGCTCATCGAGGCCAGCATCGCCCAGCGCAGCCGCGAGCTCTCGCCCGTGCCTTTCACCTCCGCCATCGACCTGGCGAAGAACCGCAAATACCTGCGCTACGCCCTGCCCCCCCTGGCCGTGCTGGCCATACTGCTCTTCGCCGCACCGAGCCTCATCACCGAACCCGCGAACCGCATCATCCGCCACGGCAGCGAGTTCGCGCCCGAAGCGCCGTTCCAATTCATCCTGCTCGACAGCAGCCTCACCGTGCCGGAGAACGAGGACTTCGACCTGCACGTGGAAATGCAGGGCGAGGCCATTCCGCAGCAGGTTGACCTGGAGATCGACGGCCAGCGCATTCCGCTCGTGAAACAGGACGCCGTGCATTTCACGCACCGCTTCCGCAACGTGGGCGAGGCCGTCAACTTCCGTCTCGCGGCGGAAGGCTTCAACAGCAAGCCGTACACGCTGGCCACCGTGAGCAATCCCACACTGATGGACCTCAGCCTGGCGCTGCAGTTCCCGCCCTACCTCGGCATGGCCAACAGTTCCATCACCGGCAATGGCGATGTCACCGTGCCAGCCGGCACCCGCATCATCTGGTCCGCCACGGCGCGCAGCACCGATCAGCTGCTCCTTTCCTTCGAGGACACCACGTACACGTTATCGGCGCAGGGCGATGAGCGCTTCACGGCCACGCGTCGCATGATGCAGAGCCGCAACTACTCGCTGGTGCCGCGCAAGGGCGATCGCTCGGGACGTGATCCGCTGCGCTACCGCGTGGACGTGGTGCCCGACCTCTACCCCACCATCGTGGCGGAGAGCAAGGCCGACAGCACTTCGCCACGCCGCCTTTATTTCAAGGGCGACATCGGCGACGACCATGGATTCAAGCGGCTGCTCTTCCACTACGCATTCTCCGCCGGGGGCGATAGCGTGGCGGCCGAACGGCGGGAAGGCATCCAGGAACTGGCCATTGATCGCACCACCACGCGCCAGCCCTTCTTCCATTTCTGGGACCTCACTGCGATCCCCCTGCAGCCCGGCGACAGACTGGAATACTGGTTCGAGGTGTGGGATAACGATGGCGTGAACGGCAGCAAGAGCGCCCGCAGCAGCACGCAGGCCTTCGAGGCACCCTCGCTGAAGGATCTCGCTGAGAAGCAGGACGCACAGTCCGAGGCCATCAAGGAACAGCTCAAGCAGAGCATCGATGAGGCGCAGGACCTGCAGCGCGATCTGGACAAAATGCGTCGCGAGATGCAGGACAAGAAGGACCTCAACTGGCAGGACAAGCAGAAGCTGCAGAACGTGATGGACCGCCAGAAGCAGTTGCAGCAGCGCATCGAGAAGACCACGCAACAGCTTCAACAGAACCAGCAGGAACAGCAGAGCTTCCGCCAGATGGACGAACGGCTCATGGAAAAACAGCAGCAATTGCAGGAGCTGTTCGAGAACGTGCTTAGCGACGAGATGAAGAAGCTGTACGAGGAAGTGCAGAAGCTGATGGACGAAATGAACAAGGACGATCTTCAGCAGAAGGTGGAGGACATGAAGATGAGCCAGGAGGACATCGAGAAGGAGCTGGACCGCGCCATGGAACAGTTCAAGCAGATGGAAGTGGAACAGAAGGCCTTGGACATCGCCGAGCAGTTGGAGAAGCTGGCCGAGGAGCAGAAGGAACTGTCGCAGGAAACGAAGAACGAGCAGGGTGATAACAGCGAACAGAAACAGAAGCAGGAGGAGCTGAGCAAGAAGTTCGAGGACATCCAGAAGCAGTTGGACGAACTGGAGAAGAAGAACAGCGAGCTGGAAAAGCCCATGGACCTGCCGAAGACCGAAGAAAAGGAAGAGGAGATCAAGAAGGACCAGCAGGAGAGCCAGGAGCAGATGGAGAAGAAGCAGAACGACAAGGCCGGCGAAAAGCAGCAGAAGGCCGGTGAGGAGATGGAACAGATGGCCTTCCAGATGAAGAGCGCCATGCAGCAGAGCGAGGAGGAGCAGCATGAAGAGGACATGGATGCCTTGCGTCAGCTCTTGGAGAACATCGTGCAACTGAGCTTCGACCAGGAGCGCGCGATGAACGACCTGGCCGGCACGGCACCCAAGGACCCGCACCTGGTGGACCTTGGTCGGCAACAGAAGAAGATGCGGGACGACGCCAAGGTGATCGAGGACTCGCTCTTCGCACTGAGCAAGCGTGTGCCGCAACTGCAGGCCGCGGTGAACCGGGAAATGAACCTGGTGAACGAGAACATGGACCAGGCCCTGGAACAACTGGCCATCAGCCGCGCCGATCAGCGGGGCAAGCCCCAGGCCGCCGACCGTGAGCAGCGGGCCATGACCAGCTTGAACAACCTGGCCCTGCTGCTGGATGAGGCCCTGCAACAGATGCAGGCGGAACCACCGCCGGGGCAACCCGGAAGCGGCAACTGCAAAAAGCCCGGTGGCAAAGGCAGCAAGCCGGGCGACAGCAAGAAGATGGCCCAGACCAAGGCCAACCAGCAGGCCCTGAGCAAGCAGTTGGAGGAAATGAAGAAGGCCCTGGAAAAAGGCAAGGGCAAAGGTCCCAAGCCCGGCGACAAGAACCCGGGCGATGGTAAACCCGGCGTCGACGGTAAACCAGGTAGCGGCGGCCTGCCGGGCATGAGCAAGCAGCTGGCCCAACTGGCCGCTCAACAGGCCGCCATCCGCAAGGAAATGCAGCGCGCGGCACAGGAACTGAACAAGGATGGCAAGGGCAGTGGGAATGGGCTCTCCAAGCTGGCCGAGGAGATGGAGAAGACCGAAAAGGACATCGTGAACCGCAACATCACCCAGGAGACCATCAACCGCCAGCAGGAGATCATGGTGCGCCTGCTGGAGGCCGAAAAGGCCGAGCGCGAACGCGAACTGGACCAGAAACGGGAAAGCCAGGAGGGGCGTGACATGCCACACACCGATCCGGCCCGCTTCTTCGACTACCAGCGCAGCAAGGAACGCGAATCGGAGTTGTTACGAACAGTTCCCCCGGGATTGAAGCCCTACTACAAGCAGAAGGTCAATGAGTATTTCGATACTTTTGACCGACCCTGATACCGCCTGATGGGAGCCCTGACCGAGGACGTACAGTTCACCCAACGCATCGACTTCCCCGCTAAGGCGGAGAACATCGCGCTGGCCGAAAAGCTCATTGATGATGCCTGCCAGCAGCATGGTGTGCACGAGAGCCACTACGGCAACATCCTCATCGCCCTCACCGAGGCGGTGAACAACGCCATTCACCACGGCAACCGCCTGGACCCCGCCAAGAGCGTGAGTCTCGGCTACCAGGTGAAGGACGACAAGATCATCTTCGTGGTGAGCGATGAGGGTCCGGGCTTCGATTTCGAGCACCTCCCCGACCCCACCGACCCGCAGAACATCGAGAAACCCCACGGACGGGGGGTGTTCCTGATGCGTGCGCTGGCCGACAGTGTGGAGTTCAACGACAACGGCGCCACGGTGGCCATGGCCTTCAGCCTGCAGCCCGTTCAGGAGTGATGGCCACCAGCGGCCAGATCACCTTCATCGCCCATCAGGTCCCCTCCGCCTATCGCGACCGCGAGCGGTTGCGCTCATGGCTTCACCTCGTGGCCAAGGACCACGGCCACAGCATCGGCGAGCTGAACTACGTGCTGATGAGCGACAAGGAGCTCCTGAAGTACAACCGCGACTTCCTGCAGCACGATGAATTCACCGACGTGATCACCTTCGACGGCCAGACCGGCACCGGTGTGAGCGGCGATGTGCTCATGAGCCTGGACCGCATCACCGAGAACGCCAAGGGGTTCGGGGTGAGCGTTCAGCAGGAGTTACGCCGTGTGATGGTGCACGGTCTGTTGCATCTCTTGGGGCACAATGACAAGAACGCCGCCAAGCGAAAGGCGATGAGCGCGCTGGAGGATAAGTACCTCGCGCAGTATTGAGGAGAACGCCGCAGGAGCGGGGTTTCAATATTCAATGTTCAATGACCGATGATCGCGACCTGGCTTTAAGGGTCCTCCGATCACACTCCACTAGGCCGGGAACAGCAGTCTGAACGAAGTGCCCTTCCCTTCCTCGCTCTCCACGCTGAGCATGGCCCCGTGTGCGCTGAAGATGTTGCGCGCCTCCGTGAGGCCGAGTCCCATGCCTCCGGAGCGGCCGCTGAAGAAAGGCTGAAAGATGCGGTCACGGTCCTTGGCGCTCATGCCGCGACCATTGTCCTCGATGATCACCTGTACCAGTCCCTTCACATGTCCGGACCGGATGGTCAATTCCCCCTTCCCCTCCTCCATGGCCTCCAGCGCGTTCACGAGCAGGTTGGTGAAGGCAATGGTGAGCGTTTCCTTGTCCATGGGCACCTTCCCGAGCGTCGGATCGAGGTCCATGGTGCTCTTGGTCCCCAATAGCTCGCATCGGTCCTGCACACGGCTGAAGGCCTCGGCAAGCACCTCGTTCACATCGCCGGGCAACAGCTGCATTTCCAAGGGGCGGCTGCTGTGCAGCATTTCCGTGATCAGCTGCCCGATCCGCATGGCATTGCGCCGCAGGATGTCCAGATAGATCTGTTGCTCCGGAAGTTGTTGTCCTTCGGATTCCAATTGATCCAGGGCCAACTGGATGTTGGTGAGCGGGTTGCGTACCTCGTGCCCCACCAGGCGGGCGAAGCGCCCCGTAACGCTCAAGCGCTCGCCTTCCTGCGCCAGCGCCGCCTGTCGTTTGCTTTCCGTGATGTCCGTGAAGGTGACGACCAGCCCATCCTGCAAGCGCACCGCACTTACCGCCAACGTGGAGGTGAGTCCATCGCGGGTGTATTCGGTCTCCGTCCTGAAGGGCTCACCGGTCTCCACCACGTAGATATACTCCTTGAAGAGGGGGGATCGCACATTCTCCGGCCGCATCTCCAGGATGGTATGTTGCAGCATTTCCTCCGATCTCCTGCGTATGATGGCCTCCGCGGCCTCGTTCATCCGGGTGCATTGAAAATCGACGATATCCCCCTCCTTGTTGCGGATCGCGTCAAAGGCCATGATGCCGCTGGGCGAGCTGTCGAGCACGCGTTTCCAACTGCGCTCGGCCTCCTCCCGCTCGTGCACCTGTTGGGCCAGATCAGCGGCGGTGTCCTGGGCCAGTCGCGCAGCCTTTTGCGCGCGTTGCGCCGAATTCAAGGCCCAGACCAGGAGCGTGGCGATGCAGGCCAGGGCTGAACCCGCAAATACGGCCAGCAATTGCGGGCCCGCTCGAGCGAGCTCCTGGCCTTCCGCTTCCTCCTCCACAAGTATGCGCCTCTGCCGGCCCACCAGTTCGGCATGCGTGACGCGCAAACTGTCCATGAGCAGCTTGCCGGCGAGGAACTTTTGCGAGCGCACGTGCTCTGGCACTTCCGCTCCAGTGCGCTGCTCGTGCACCCGCATCGCCAGCATGCCCAGCCTCCGCGTCGCCTGCACCTGCATGCGGTGGATCTCGTCGCCACTTCCGGCGTCGCCGGAGAGCAGTTCCTGGGATCGGGCAAGGTGCTCCTGTGCGCTCGCGACCGCGCTATCATAGGAGGCCACATAGCTCGCATCATTCGTCAACAAGTAGCCACGCGTGCCCGTTTCGGCATCCTTTACGGCGGAGATGACGGCATCCAGTTCGGCGATCGTGCGATATGAATGCACGATGACCTGGCTCTGATGCGCATGGCCGAACATGCTCCGATAGGTGATGATCAACAGGAGTACGAGCCCCAGCACAGCCACCGCTGCGAGCCATTTTGCCAATGTGTATGAGCCGTACTCAGTCCGCACGCAAGCTGATCACTGGGTTCTTACCTATCCCCACGCCGTGGCCGCACAGTGCATACATCGGTCCACGCCACCCGAACGCGTTTAAATGTACGTGGTCGGCATCTGGCGGCGGTAAGTAGTAGCTCCGATCCGTCCTGTTTAATGGTGGTCCTGAGGACCCTCCCCGTGGCATCCCTTGCCCGATCTGTGGCGGGATCTACCCTGGATCAGCATGGACCAGGATATGGTCAGGGCCATGAAGGGTCCTGTGATACAGTGCCTTAAGCCAACCTGGTGGCATGGCATGGAACAAGCATAATGACCCGCTGAAGCACGTATGGCGTGTCTCGTATTCGGCCACCATAACCAATCCAGATCATCATGATGAATCCAACACCACAACGCACCACCCGCTCACTGAGCCACCGCTTGGTGATCGCCAGCTTGGTAGCCACCGCGGTCATCGCATCGTGCGATCGCGGGCCCACACCAGAGGAACTTGCAGCACGTGCAGAGAATGCACGATTGACCAGCGACCTGCAGGGACGTGACTCCCTCATCAGCGAAATGACGCGCTCCTTCGATGAGATCGAAAGCAACATCCGGATGATGGATGATCGTGGCGACATCCTCACCAACAAGACCTCCGAGCAGGAACTGGGTGCGGACAAGAAGAAGAAGATCGTTCGTGACCTCCAACTGATGAACGGATTGATGAAGGAGAGCCGCGAGCGCATCAAGGAGTTGACGGCCCGACTGGACCGCTCGAAGATCGACGCCAAGGGCTTGCGTAGCAAATTGAAGTCGCTTGATCTGCAGTTGGCGCAGCGCGACAGCATGATCACGTCGATGAAGGATGGACTTCTCGCCCGCGACTTCCAGATCGAGCAGATCAACAGCAACCTGGATTCCATTGAGCTCGTGGTGGCCAAGCGCGAAGCGGTGATCGACCAACAGATCACGGAGCTGAACAAGGCCTACTACGTGATGGGCACCGAAAAGGAACTGGAAGAGCAGGGTGTGCTCTCACAGGATGGAGGATTCATCGGTATCGGTAAGCGCGCCTCATTGAACAGCGATGCCGTGCCCTCGAAGTTCACCCAGACGGATGTGCGCGAACTGCACCGCATCGATGTGCGATCCAAGAAGGCCGAACTGATCACCGAGCACCCTGCCAGCTCCTACACTATGGTAAAGGAGAACGACATGATCGCCTATCTGGAGATCAAGGACCCTGAGGCTTTCTGGAAGCTCTCTCGGTACGCAGTCGTCAAGATAAAGTAGATCGTCTCTCCCTTCCATGAAGCAGCGGCCCGGGAATTCCTGGGCCGTTCGCTTTTCCCGCCATCGCCTGTTCTCGACGGTTGTTCAGGGATCTGAGCCCGGGGCGGAGTGGATGGGAACGTCCTTACGAGGGTTATGCGATCATGCGCATGACTCAATTGGTTGCGCACGCGCTCTTTCCTGCCTCCGCCGCCCATCCCGACAACAACGCACTGTCGGGGTCATGACCGGTTGCTGATCATTTGGTGGCCGCGTCATGATGGCCTGCGCTGAGCGATGATCTCCTGATCCGGGCCTGATGATCAATTCCGCCGTTCATGGCCGTTCCTCGAACCCTGTGTGCGGAGCGATCAGACCCGCCTATTGGGATCATGAACGCAATGTAGCGGATGCCAATGGGGTCGAAGCGGTTGTTGTGGGTCACGTAGGTCACCATATCAGACCCCGGCGCATCTGGACCGGCACTGAGTTGCGAACCTGCGTTCAGCTCAGCAGGACCTTCGGCACCCATTCAAGATGTCAGATGACCTATCAACCGTGGCATTCTGGATGGAACAAGGATCAGGAGACCGGCCCATACCAGGTCCACGCGTCTCGCTGTGCGGAGGCGCGCTACTGATATGCCCCGCGAGGTGTGGCCGATGCGGCCGAGGCTGGCCTTCCCGTCTCCGCCTCATACTGACGTGCCGTGCAGCTCTGACCATTGCGGAAGAAGAACACGGGTCCGAAGCGATGGGCCACCCGGCGGTATTCCACCACCTCCCCGCCTTGTTTGATGTACACCACGGTGCTAACGCGAGTAGGCTCAATGAATAATTGCTCCAAGCGGTCGTTCTCGAACTTCAGTTCGGGTCGTGGCAGCGTGGGTGTGATGGTCGTTGCTTTCCCTTCTGCCGGACGGAGGCGACGCTCGGGTAATGGAGTGGCCTCCATCCGGGGCCTTGATGTGGATGGCTTCACGATCGGTGCGGCCACGACCGTGGGAACGGGAATGGGTGGTGGCACGGGTAGCGAAAGGGGTGCGTTCGCAGGAGTTACTGCTGCCCGTTCCACTTCGCGCGGCTCCAGGATAGGCCTACGTACGTCCAGTGCTGCGGGGGCTGCCGTGGGCTCCTCCTCCACAGCCGTCAGGGTCGGCATCGTTTCCGCTGGTGCGGGAAGTCGCGTCCCTGGGCTGCTGACGTGTGACGCCACAAGACGCATGTCCAGTTCGGCGATATGGAACTCACGTATCCGCTCGAACAACGGTTGTGCGTCCTTCATCCGGTAATCCGTATCGTATCCGAAGTCCTCCTGTTCGGGCATGAAGCGCACGAAGCCGACGGGGCCGACATATTCCACTTGGCTGCCGTTCGGGGGACGTTCCAGCGTCACTTGAAATGGGAACACGTAAGGCGCCAAGGATAGGAACTCCACCGGTACGCGCGTATCGAACAGCACCTGTTTTGTGACATACCCCTCCTTCTCGAAGGAGAACAGGTAACGTGTTTGTAAACGAAGCGCGTAAGTGAAATGGACCAGCCCGTTATCCAGGACCACGGTTCCGGCATCATCCGCGGCGATGATCGCACGCGCGCCTTCCAGTTCGCCGCCCTTCACCTTCACCATTCCATCCACCCGCAGCTCCAATGTGGAGGGGAGTGCCTCTGCCGCCAGGGCGGAAGCAACAAGCGTGGTGGACAGGAGGACGTGGTGATACGATGCCATGCCCTTGTATCAACAAGCTCCGTTCCAGCGCGCGCGCGGGTCAAAGAACCTTCCATCGAGCAGGCCTGGCGCGGCTTGCAGGATGTGCCGTCGTTCTCGACCACCTCATTGGTCGCTGCCCGGTGCGACAATGCACCCCATGCGCGGGGAACGCGTGGCCAGGACATCCACATGAGCGAGCGCGACCACGCCCTTTCGCCGCTCCCGATCCTCATAGTTGGCGGCAGGGTTAAAGGATCGTCGATCCCTACCCCTTGTTGGACGAGCCCGGCGCGCCACCTGCATCAAAACTGTGGTCGTGGCATGATGATGGTCCAATCTGCTTCCGCATGCCAACAATGGCGCGTGTTAAACCCAACGACCAATGAACAAAGGAATCATGGTGATCGCATTGGCGATCTTTTGCGCCACAAGCGCAAGCGCACAGGACCATATGGGTACGCAGAAGCATACTGCGAAGGATCACGCCTGTATGATGATGAGTGACAGCACCACGAAGGCATTGGGCCTTACCTCCGCACAGATCGCGTTGGTGAAGGAGAGCGATGCGCGGTGCATGAAGGCCTGTGAAAAGGTCGGTGCGGGTAAAATGGACCGCGCCGCCATGGCCACGCACGATGCCGAGATGAAGCAGATCCTTACGGCTGAACAATATGCCCAGTGGAGCGCCATGTGCAACACGAGCAAGGCCGATAAGGACGTGAAGTACGAGATGAAGCACTGACCAAAGTGACCGACCGGCCCGAGGCCGAAGGATGGACCAACAATGGATGGACGCCCCGCAGATCGCGGGGCGTCCGCCGTTTCCGGGGTTCGATGGCCCGCATCTGTACCGCGCCCTCCACGATCTGGGGAGGCACCACTACAGGAAACCAGCTTGTGGTAAACCACGGAAAAGGTGTGTGTTCCTTGCGAAACCCTTGACCACGGCAGGGATTTGACCCATCCATGGCTCCGTGATGGTCGCGGCCCATGATCTGAACATGAGGTAAGCACAACAAGCTACTACCCCCATGGCCCGCAAGAAGAAAACGATCCTCGCGCAACACCGCAGCGATCAGCTCATCAAGGTCCGCCTCGATGCGCGCACCGTGATCACCTTGAACAGCCTGAAATCATTTGACTTCTGGAAACTGCGCTACCCGCAGGCCGAAGTGCTGGCATAAGCGAGCTTCAGCCACATCCTATGACAAATGACCTGATCGCGCGTATGCACGATATCGAGCGCCTTTTGCTTCGCAAGCATGGTGTGCATCTACGCGTGAACAAGATCTCAGCGGACAAGCGCAATGCTCTTTGTTCCATTTCGCAAAAGGCGCCCAGCATGTTCCGCACCCCGTTACCCAACGAAGTGCTGTTGGAGAAAGCCCATTGCGCCCTTATTCCTCTTCACACCATCGGGCTACGGCCGCTGGTATCTGTTTCGAGAACCCTGCCTCCTGGCACCGTGGCCATGAACGGCCCGCAAGATCCCTTCGGCCTACGCCTGGCTTTGCGTGAAGCCGGAATGGAGGACGTGATGCAATAGCCTGGATCTTCGATCATCCCTGCTGCGTGGGGATCTCCCTACCCATCGCCCCTGGCGAGCCCGTTGCGCAAGCATTCCACGATCGCCTTGGATCGTCACGGATGTTTCGTCGCGCCTGCTGGTCCCGAAAGTTTGCGCTCGATGATGACCGAGAGCAACAACCCCATGAGGCAGTAGCACAGGAAGAGGTAGAAGCCCAACTGGAGCTCTGACAGGTTGGTGGTGAGCAGGTGGACACTTGACCCGTAGGACTCAAGTTGATCCAACTGCGCGCTCACGATCCCACTGAAGCCGATATAGGCCATGAAGATGGCCACCACCAGAACGTCGGCCATGCTCCATTTGCTTGCCTTGTAAAGCAGAAAGCGCGGAATGGCCCCTGGAGGTACCCGGCCCATGAGGACCGCTGCCAGGGAGGTCAACAGCTTGCCTAAGGGAATGGCCACGCTGAACGCAAGGATGAGCAGACCCACCACCACCAGACCGATATCATCACCATCGGAGATGAGGACCTTCACCACCTGGAGGATGCTCTTGCTCTGGAAGAACAATACCTGATCGCGGAAGATCACCGGTTCGCCCAGCAATTGGAAGGAGAACTCACTGATGCTCGCTTCGATATCGATCATGGGCAGCGTAAGGCCCGCCACCAGCAGGGAGACCGCCACCACGACCAACAGCACGAGGTCCGCGCGATCAGGCACATGACGCACGAGCAGGAGCAGGAGCAGGAGGACCACGGAAGCGAGCATCACCAGAAAGTGGATGCGGCCGTTCCTCTCCAACTCATTTGTGCGCGCCTTCAACAGGGCGATGCACTCATCCTTCGAAGTACACTCGTACTTGCGCAGCACATCGTTGTATAAGGAATAATCCATCCGGGCGACCGTGCTGTCCACCAGGGTATTGAATTGACGCAACAGCACATCCTTCAATTCCTCCCGGTTCGCCGGATCATTCAAGTAATCCAGGGCCTGGTCGGCGTATTTGGGCACTCCCTGCTTGATGACGCGCACGTCCACGAACAGATCGAGGAACGTTTTCCTGAGCATGCCTTTCAATCCGCTTTTGCGATTGTTCTTGTCCATGACGGACTCCACCTTCTCGATCATCTTGTACATCAAGCCTTCGATCTTGGCCTTCAGCTGTTCCCGGTTCTCAGGGGTGACCTCCAGCGCCCTGACCTTGACCGTGATGATGTCGCTCATGATGGTCCGCCACTCATCCATGTTGAACAGGCCATAGGTCACGTGGCTCACCTCCTTCAGGTCAACCTTCATCACGGCCCGTTGCGCCTCAGTTCGGTTCACATGCCAGCAACAATAGATGATGGCAACGGTCAATACGAGTGCGGCAAAACGCTTCATGTTCCTGAGCGGGGTCGGTGGTGGCTCCTCTTGTTCATCGCAGATCATCCGCCGTGTTCGTAACAGGACACGGTGCACGCACATCCGCACGGGACAAGCCCGGCCGCCATGCGGGCCATGGAGCTTTGGGCGGTGTGGGACCTGGTGTGGCGGCTTGCTTGATCATGTGCGAACGGCAGTTGCAGCGTTGCCCTTGTTCCACATGATCGGGGAGATCCATCCCACTCAAAAGCAGGGCGCGCATCCCCCGGAATTGCCGCACAAGCCGCTATGGACGTGCATCCGAGGAAGTTCACCCGTTGCGGAGGGGCAGTGGTCTTATTCTTGGCTGCTTGGCCGGGAAACAAACCAATCACAGCCATCATGGAAAACTCAAATGGGAATACCGCAATAGCTCTTCTGGCAGGCATCGCCGCTGGCGCAGCACTCGGACTCTTGTTGGCCCCTCGCTCCGGCAAGGAGACGCGCGAAGCGCTCCTTACCAAGGGTGAAGAGCTGCAGGAGGACTTGGGCGCACGTATCGAAACAGCCCGGAAGGAGTGGAACAAGGCCAAAGGCAAATTGGCCGACGCTGCCACCATGACCAAGGATGAGGTGAGTGATTTCATCCACTACATGTTCAAGGAGGGCAAGAGCGCAGCAGCACATGTCACCCGCGAAGCTTCCTCCGCGGCCGGTCAAATGGCCGACCATGCGAAGCGTACGGGTGAGGACCTGAAACAACAGGCCACCCGCTCGAACTGATCCGCCCGCCGCATTGATAAGCGGCACGATACGCTCGTGGGCATGGTGGTGCCCATGGGTTGAATGGCCGTCGCCTGCCGGGTCCACGACCTGGTGGGTGGCGTTGCCATTCCGGGAGTGTTGGTCACACCAGAGAACACCTGCCCATTCCCATCACCCAGCAGTCGACCTGACCATGAAGAAAAAGGCTCCACGCATATCCCGGCCCTGGCGCATTGTCCTGGCCGTCATCGTCCTGCTTCTCGTGGCCCGGTTGATCCTTCCGTATGTGTTATTGCACATCGCCAACAAGCGGTTGGCCAACATGCCCGACTACTATGGGCATATCGCCGACCTGGATCTTGCTATCCTTCGGGGCGCTTACACCATTGAGGGTTTCTTCCTCGACAAGCAGGACAGCACCTCCAGGGCCCGGACGCCGTTCATGAGCGCGCAGGTGATCGACCTCTCCGTGGAGTGGCGTGCATTGCTCAATGGTGCGTTCGTGGGCGAGCTGGTCCTGCAGCAACCCGAGCTTCGCTTCACCATGGACAAAGCAGAGCCTGCCGATGTACAAAAGGATACCGCTGACTTCCGGGCATTGTTGAAGGACTTCATGCCGTTGAAGGTGAACCGGGTGGAAGCACATGACGGGGTACTGCGGTTCATGGACCCCACCTCGAAGCCCCCGGTGGATATCCAGGCGGATGCGGTGGAGGCCCTGGTCCGGAACCTGACGAACGCCGACGATGACCGTAACCCCCTGCCAGCACCCCTCGAAGCTACAGCCAATGTTTACGGAGGTAACCTCGCGCTGAACATGGGCATCGATCCCCTGGCTGAGCAGACACGTTTCGACCTGAACTTCGAATTGCTCAACGCGGACCTCCGACGCTTTAACACCCTGTTCAAAGCGTACGGGAACTTCGATGTCAACAAGGGTTCGATGAGCCTCTACGCAGAAATGGCCACTGCGGATAATGCCTTTCGGGGTTATGTAAAGCCGGTGATCCGCGACCTGGATGTGCTTGGTCCGGAGGATCGGAAGGATGGGCCGTTCCAGAATGTATGGGAGGCCCTCCTCGGCGGTGCCGGAGGGTTATTGACCAATCCGAGGAAGGACCAGGTCGCCACGAAGATCCACTTCAAGGGAACCTTGGATGACCCCAAGGCCGGTACGTGGCGTGCGATCACCCTTTCCCTTCGCAATGCCTTCATTCAGGCACTACCCGCATCGGTTGATGATGAGATCGATCTGGGTTCCGTGAAGGATCCGGAGGCGGAAAAGAAGAAAGGCTTCTTCAAAAAGCTTTTCGGGAAGAAAGAGAAGTGACGCCCCATCTTCTTGATGGCCGCTGCACTCCAAGAAGTGGACCGGACGGCGTGTATGCATCACCCTCCGGAGCACATAAGAGCTTTCGGTGGTCGCCGCCATTGTCCAAGCTGTTCATGCCGCATTGGCTTGGGCGGAACCGTCCTGCTTCGCGGCAATGGACAGTGTGGCGTGAGGCACCAGGCGCAGACGCTCCTTTGAGATCAACTGTCCGGACTGGCGGCAGACACCGTATGTGCCGGCATTTATCCGGTCGATGGCAAGACGCAGTTCCTTGATGAACTTATCCTGCCGGGCAGCCAACATCATGAGCTCTTCCCGCTCGAGGGACGCACTCCCGTCCTCCAGATTATGCGCACCCGAATACGTATCGTCCGTTCCGTTGCTGTTATCGCGCATCAACGAATCCAACGCCGATCGCAGGTCTTCCTCCGCACGCGCAAGCTTGTTCCTCAAGAGCGACTCGAACTCGGCAAGTTCCGCAGCGGAATAGCGCAGGCCCTGTGTGCGTTCGGTGGTCGGAATGGTGGTCGTGGTGTTCATCTCAATGGGTGTTTGGTTGCCTTACCCATCGCTCAGTTCGTGCCACAACATTCTGTTCTTGCGATCGCCTTGCGACGGGCACGGATCTCCCCACGTGCTGTGGATGAGGGACGACGATCACGCATGGGCATTGAACACGGCACGCCAAGCAATGATGTGCGATGATCCATCCTTAAGACTCGCACGCGGATGAGACCAGTCACTTGGCCCAATGCCCGGCCACTTCTGATAACTGGGCCGTAGGACCTCGGAACGCAATACCATTGAACCAGTACAGGGGCTTTCGCCGAAGCCAATGCCCATGAAGGAACCCGATGCCTCGGTACCACCGTTGAGGCTCCCATGACCCTTGCTCGTTCCGGACGATGGCCCACCTCCTTCACCGGACCAGAAGGACCCGGAGAACGCAGTTGGTGAGCGACGCCCACGCGGTTGAACGCGGACGGCCCAGTGTCCGCGAGGGTGGCCAAGGGCTTAGGCACAATACATGTTATTCCCAGCACTACCATGGGCTCCCTCATCCAACGAGACGAACTCCTCTCCACGCTTGCACACGAGCTGCGCAATCCACTGGCCCCATTGCGCAGTGGAATTGAACTGCTGCTCGCAGGTGGTGATCGTCCGGAGTCCGATGTGCTGTTGCTGAAGATGATGGAGCGCCAAGTGGCCCAGTTGGTACGGGTGACGGATGACGTGCTGGATCAACGACAGACGGACAAGGACGACATGCGTCTGCTTCCACGGGTCTTCGACCTCAATGAGATGGTGCAGAGCGCCATCGAACAGGTACGGCAACGCTTGGGCTGGGAACGCTATGATCTGCGACTCGTCATGCCTGATCGACCTGTACTGTTGCATGCTGATATGGAGCGTCTGGCCCAAGCGCTGGGAAATGTGCTGGACAATGCTGTGAAATTCACACCTCCAGGAGGTATCATCGAGCTGCAGGCCATTGAGCGTGATGCCCACGTGGTCATCACCGTGAGGGATCAAGGAATCGGGCTTGAACCTTCGCGGATCAACCGCCAGCTGGGCATGACCCAGCGAATGGTGCCATTGCACCCACCTCCACATGGAGGACTGGGTCGAGGACTTCGCCAGGCCAAACGCATCGTGCGATCGCATGGCGGTGTGATGCACGTGGAATGCCGCGGGGCCGATACAGGCAGCACCTTCAGCATCATCCTGCCCATTTCCCTACGCTCCGACAACCGTAGCATTTCATGACGATCAAGGCATCCATTCCGCACAGGATCCTGTTGGTGGATGATAATGCTGATGCAGGCATCATGCTCAGCATGGTCCTCAAGCTGCTGGGTCATGAGGTGGTGACAGCGAGGACCGGAGCGGACGGCCTGGCAGAGGCAAAGGACTTCCGGCCGGATGTGGCCATCCTGGATATTGGCATGCCCGGAATGGATGGCCATGAACTTTGCCGTCGATTGCGCGCCGAGCCGGGGGGCACTTCGATCCGGATGATCGCGCTCACCGGATGGGGGTCGGAAGTTGACCGCCAACGCACGCGTGCAGCCGGGTTCGATGTTCATCTGGTGAAACCCGTGGACCGCGAAACCCTGAGCAAGGCCCTTGATCCCTGAAGCGGATCGATGAACGTGCTGACGATCATGAGGAATTTTCTTCGCACCCTGGCCCAACGACGCGGATCGCACCAATTACGAGGAGGGTGCTTGGGAACGCTCCTCGTCCTATTGCTCTTCCTTGCGTTGATGGGGCGTTGCTGACGTACGTATACAGCGCGCCACGGGCGCACGCTCTCAATTATCGCGGACATGTTCGATCAGGAAGCTCCCGCTCTGCGCCACGCTGAGCCCGTACATGTGCGGGGCCAAGGCAACATAGGACACGGCACTTCCAGCAAGGAGCACCGTATCCCCGTTCACTACCCCCACGGTCACCACGGGTCCGGCTTCCAACGTGTAGGGGTCGTGATCATGGAGACGCTCCATGAAGATGGTCCCCATCAACCGGGGCGGCCATATGGCCGTGCGTACGAATTGTCGCACGTTCATTCCGCTGGTGGGCTCCGCGCTTAACTGGTCCACCAGTCCGGTCACCTTGCGCACCCAGGGAATGAGTTCCTGCAGCGCTTCGACCGTCATTTCAACGGATGACCAGATGCGCAATCGCAGCGGGGGAAGAACATCATTCATGAACAGGAACTCGCGCGGCTCGAGGCGGGCCATATGGGTGCGTTGTATATCCTTCCGCACCATGGTGAAGTAGCGTGATGCTGCACGCCATTGTTCGCAACCCGGCTTGAAGCTCATATGCAGATCCATGCGCAAGCGAAAAACAGATCGCGCGCCAGTCGCGCCCAACCAGACCCCTGCTTATTGCGCCACCAGTTGGAGAACCGTTGTGTCTGGCTCGGAACCGATCATTCGGATGGCACTGATCGTACACCTCCACCCCGGAACGTGGAATATCTTCTACGATCCGTGCCCGCGGAAGTGCGCGTATTCGCTACCTACATCCTCGCCCTGTCCCGCAAAGGGCGCGGCCGAGAGCTTTTTGCCCCCGGGGAAGCCTGTAGCGTGGAACGTAATTCGTACGGATCGGGAAAACCAACAACATGAGAACCCATCGGAACCACCCCTTCACTGCCGCCTTCCTCGTAGGCGGCTTGCTCTTCATGGGCTGCAGCACAACGCCATCGGAGCAAAAGGCCGATACCAACAAGGAGTTGGACAAGATCGAGGACAAAATGGAGGACGCCACAGTGGCCAGAACGGAGCATGCATGGGAGTCCGAGCGCGCCGATGTGCTCAAGGACCTGCGTGACCTGCGGGATAATATTGACAGCAAACTCGCCGAGACGAACGTGAAGCTCGCGGACAAGGACCTAAAGCCGAGCGAGCGAAACGACGCAGAGGCCCTGAAGGCAGAGCTGGTAAAGGAGAAGAACGTGGTGGAGGGCTTGATCCAGAAGGCCGAGAACGCGACCGACCCAACGTGGGAATCCACCCGCGTGGAGATCCGCACCAGTTCCGATGACGTAAAAGGATGGTGGGCCCGCCTGAAGGACAACATCGACAAGAAGACCGATGCCGATAAGGATCGCGACGGTCACTGATCATTCTTGTGCCTGACATTTCTTTGGTGGAAGTGTCATCCAAGCAGAGCGGCGTCCTTCGGGGCGCCGTTCCTGCTTTTGGTTCACCGGAGGACCAATGGCCCGCATCCCCAGAATTGGGGAAAAAGGGAAACGCTTCCTCATTGCATCAACCGGAACTCTGGGACGGGCAGGCGTTGAGGATGAACCACATCCGGTGCACCCCGGGACATGGCACGTGATCGGTCCATGGTTCCGGTGAATCCACCGTGATATGAACGACCATGTGATCCAAGCCGTTGCCCAACCCCACCTTGCACACAACAGACTTCTGCGAGGCTTCAACCGTTACCTTACTGAAGTATCGCACCGCGGCTCGAGCAAGCGCACGGGCTGCTCGGCCGAACAGCGGAACAACCTGTACCTGCTTGCGGACCAAACGCTGGCGTTCGGTGTTCCCGGTGACTTTGTCGAACTCGGTCATGACGTGGGGTCCACCACCCGGGTGATCGCCTCCGTGATCGACCGCCACAGCTCGCCGGCCAGGTTCCATCTGTACAGTGATAAGGTGGATGGAGATACGCTCCAACACCGCGCGATGCTCGATCCCCGCGCGTGCGCGTCCTGTGCCGTTCGCGTGCACGAGGGTCCGATCGAGGAGATCGTTCCTGCCGAGCTCCCCCACGTCATCGCATTCGCAAACATCGACCTGGGCCAAGGCGATCCAGCGGAATTGCACTGCCAACGCATCCTGCATTGCCTGAGCGCGATCTATCCCCGCCTCAGCCCTGGTGCCATCTGCGTGATGATGGATCACCATGACCCGCTACGCACCGTGTTCGGCTGGGATGGTGAGCCTGGGGTGAAAATGGCCTGTGACCATTTCCTTGAGCATAAGCCCGAGTGCATGCAGCTCCTGTACGGAGGACAATACTCGCATGCATTCTTCCGAAAGGTCTGATGCCACAACCTCGTTCCACCCAGAACCATTGATCACATGAAAAAGAGATCGCCATCACCCAAACAGTCTGCAGGCGACCTGGTGAACAAGCCCGCGCCCGCTGGCCGGCGCAAGGCCACAGGTGCCGCCGCCCCTGCTGCCAAGCGCGACAATGTGCTGGGCCGCAGACCCAGCAAGGCTGATCCCCTCGGCGAACAACCAGGGACCTTGCCTGCTGAAAAGAACGCACCCATCGAGAACGAAAAGGATCCTGACCTCCGCAGGCCGGAGGACCAAGTGACCAACGCGGACATGACCGACCGACCGATCGGGGGCATGTAGTGTTTGGATGGGGGCAGCCGAAGGTCGCTTCTCCCCTTGCCACAGGCAAAACGTGCGGTAGTACGAGCGTTCGGCTAGAACATGCACCATCACCGTGTGGACGGACGCATCACGCAGGTAGAAAACGAAGGACCCTGCGCATGTGTGCCATGCGCAGGGTCCTCCCAGAAGTTCAATCCCGCCGAACGGGCGAGGCCGTTACGATCACCAGGGATCAAACGGCATTGCGCCCGGTAAGGAGGCGATAGACGATACCGATAATGGCCAGCACCAACAGGATGTGGATCAAACTACCCACAGCTGCGCCGAAACCGATATAGCCCACCAGCCATCCGACGATGAGCAGAACGATGATGATGTTCAACAGGTTGTTCATGATAGGGTTGTTTTAGTGATCTCATCATTCACGCATCGTGCCAGAGCAACACTGCGTTACTCAAGCGTTAATGGCGTCCCGATCCCGCCCCTTTTGAAGAACATTTTGGTCAGTCGTCGGGGAAGAAATTGCCCAGTTGCGCTCTCTGGCCGTAAAAGCGTGTGCATCGGGCTTGGGTCGAGGACCACCGGAAATGCACACGCTTTCCGTTGCCGCATGATCGATCCCAAGCGGAATATTTACAGACATTAAACCCACAGGAGCAGGACCGTCAGGCTCGCCAGTGCAATGGCGGGCGCCCACCAGTTCCTGTCCGTCCCCGGCCCGACCATGTTTACGCTCGTACCCCTCATTTGCGGTCAGCCGGATAAGGGGTCTCATCGGCGTGGTACCGATGGCTTCGGATGCGATCCACAAGGACCCGCTCTTCATACCGGATAGGTGCCTGGGGTCGTGACCCCTCGCCATTGTTGGACGTTGACGTTGGAGCACTGCGTGTGTTCCGTAGTGAGTGATCAGGGCGTGCCATGGATGATGGTGATGATCGATGATGTCCTTGTGAATGCGTGGACGTGACGAGGTTCCGCAACTGAGGTCCGTGGACTGTTGATCGTTCGCGAGTATCTCAGCGCGTACTTGTCCTGCTGCCTGTTCGACGCGACGAGCTGCCATTGGCTGCGCCGGAGCCGTTGCCGTCGCTACCTGTGCGCGATCGTTCGCCAGCGGCTTTGCCATTCTCTTTTGCGGAGGGGTCCATGGTCTCGGCGGCTTCCATGTTGATAGCCTGCTCGGCCAGTTCCGTCAGCTTGTCATCGGCCCCGTGCTCTTCTTCCAAGGTCTCCTTCAATAGACCAACGACCTTGTCGAGACCCAGCTGTTCGGCCCATGCGCACATGCTGCCGTAGGAAGCGATCTCATAGTGTTCCACCTTTTGCGCTGCGGCCACCAGGGCCGCATCCAATGCCTCATCCCCGGCGAATTCGTCCATGAGTTCGGAGCCCTCCTGCAATATTCCCAGGATCGCTGGACAGGTCTTGCCTTTGGTGGGCATGTTCATGTTCTCGAACACCTGCTCCAATCGTCGCACCTGCCCTTCCGTCTCCTTCAAGTGGCCTTCGAATGCCGCAGCGAGCGACTTATTGGTGGCGGCCTTCGCCATTTTGGGAAGCGTTTTCACCAATTGTTTCTCGGCGTAGTACATGTCCGCCAATTGGTCCTCCAACAGTTTCCGAAGTCCCTTGGTGCCTTGTTTTGGGGTTTTCATGATATGCGTTGTTGTACGGATTCGGTCGTGCACAAGGACCCGCAGATGGCCGTTCCACCTGCGGGTTCCTCCTCCGTTCGGTCAATGAGCGTTCTTGGCGCTCGTTCCAGCGTTCTTGGCGTTGGAAGCACCCTGCTTACCTGATGCATCGGCTCCACCGGTCGTGCGCGTAGCGTCCACATCCTCGTCGTCCTCATCGGCGATCAGGCCGCTTTCCACACCCCGCTCGCCTTTCGAGCTGGTGCCATCGGGGTCGCGGGGCTCCACATCAGCCTGCTCGTCCTGCTCCTCCGTGGTAACATCATCTTCCTCCTCTGCGCGACCGGGCGAGGGGCGTGAAGCATCTGGACGCTCACTGGCCTGGTCCGCCCGTGGTTTCATGCCGGACAGGTCACCTTTTTGACCGTCGTTGACGCGCTCACCCTGCATGGGTGTCGATCCACCGGTCCTGTCCTTGGGGTCAACCGTAGGTGTACCCTTGGTATCATTACGCTCTGCCATTGTAGTTGGGTGTTAGGGTTCTTATGGCCGGCCGCCCGCTGTGCGGAACTTGACCGACCATTACACCAGTACCAACAGATCGTTGTCCGATCCTGATCAAGGCCGCCTGAATGTCCTCCAGGATACCGGGGAACCGCGATGGACAAGACTTGTAGGCCGTGTGCACTGTGTAGAGCCACCGGGGTCAGGCTCGCCCAAGTGTGGAACAGGGGCAACGGATGCTGTGTCCTTCACGCGTCACGTGGGGAACCACCACATCATAAAAGCAGCGCATCTCACTTGCGCGAGCGCAGGCGCGGAAGGTGCAGGCTGAGCAACATGGATCCTATGTGCGGCTGATCATCCCCGAGCAGATAGCCGAGTGGATGTAATGGTTCCAAGCGGTCGCACACCACTTTCAGGATCGCCGTCATCGGGATCGCCAGGAACATGCCCGCCACGCCCCACAGAGCGCCACCGAACAGCACGGCCACGATCGACACCAGGGCATTCAGCTTCACCCGCGAGGCCACCACCTTCGGCACGATATAGTTGTTGTCAATGAACTGTACGGCGAGGTAGACCACCAGCACCAGCAGCGCTGTCATTGGGGTACGCGTAGCGAAGGCCATCAACAGCGGAAGCGAGATGGCCACCAGGCCCCCGATGTAGGGGATCATGTTCAAGAGCGCCGCGATCACCCCCAGCAGAATGGCGTAGTCGATGCCGATGATCAACAGGCCCACGGAATCCAGTATCGCCACGATCAGGGCCTCGAACAATAGGCCGATCAGATAATGCTGGATCATGGAACGCGTTTGCACGAGCACCTCCCCCACCGCAGCATGTCGCTCGCGTGGGAACAATCGGGCGATGAACTCCAGCAGCAGGGGCTTGTAGAACAGGACGAGGAAGATGTACACCGGCAGCAGGAACACCACGGCGAACACATCGCCCAGGGTGCTCAGCGTGGAGCCGAGCAATTGCCCCGCGCCCTCCAGGCTCTTCGTCCTTGCATTGATCAACCAGGCCCTGATCACCTGCTCGCGAACGTTGAAGTACTGCGAGGCCCAACGGACGGTCTCATCGATGAGGACCTTGAACTTCGTCTTCACGACGGGGAACGACTCACTGAAATGGGCCAACTGCGAAGAGAGGAAGTAAACCAGTCCGGCAATGACCGCCACGGCCAGGAGGACCGCCATGGCGATGGCCACAACGCGGTTCACCCCTTTATGCGTGAGATAGCCCACCAGCGGGTTCAGCACGATCGCCAGAATGGTGGCGAAGATCAACGGGGCGAGGATGGGTTTGCCGATGTAGAGGATGAAGAAGAACGCGACGAGTCCCACTAGGAGCATCGAGACCTTCAAACAGAACGCAAGTGTTGAGGATGTCTCCATGTTGCCGTGGGTCATTGCTGCGGTGTTGTGCTCTGCGCGTCCTCGATCTTTTCGTTCTTGGTCGCTTTCTCCACCACGTGACCATGATCAACGGTCACCTCCTGCTGCATCACACGCACGGCGTTCAATGCTGGTTTGATGGGTCGGCCGTGGACCTTCGCCCAAACATACACGAACTCGGCCCCCAGGAAAAAGGTCTGCGAGCTGTAGAAGGTCCACAGTAACAACGAGATCAAACCCGCCGCCGCACCGAACACCGAAGTGGGATCGGATGCGTTGAAATAAATGGCGATGATGTATTTCCCCAAGCTGAACAGGGCTGTGGTGAACAAGGCGCCGGGCCAGATATCACGCCAGGAGATGCGCGCATCCGGGAGGTATTTGAACAGGCACGCGAACACGCCCGTGGCCACCACGATCGATAGCACGGAGGAGAATCCGGCCAACAACACAATGCTCAGGTTGGGCAGGGCGCGCGCCAGATCATCCGAGAAGCGGTCGATCAGTGCATTGATGACGAAGCTCACCACCATCAGGAAACCGACGCCCAGGACAAAGGAGAACGAGAGCAGGCGCGAGCCAAGGAAGGCGAGCACCGAGTTCTTGGGTTTCGGCTTGATCTCCCACATGCGGTTCAACGAGCTTTTCAGCGCGCCGAAGATGCCCGTGGCGCCCAGCAGCAGGGTGATGACACCCAGCACCGTGGCCAACCAGCCATGGCCGCTTTTATAGGCATTACCCAGGATGTCCTGTAGCGCTTGTGCGGTGGATGGGCCGACAAGGCCGTTCAGCTGTGCGAACAGCTGTCCGCGGATGGCATCGGGGCCGGCAATGAGGCCCGAGACGGAGATCACCACCACCAGCAGGGGCACGATGGAGAAGATGGTGTAATACGCCAAGGCAGCCCCCATCTCGAAGGTGTTGTCGTGCACGTAGGCCTCCACCATGGCACGGGAAAAGCGCCATATGCGCGAAATGACCCCCCTCTTTTTTTCCCTCCTGATCATCTGCACTGTCCGTGTTGTGGTCCCAACGGCCGATCGCATGCCGATCATCCCGGCATGCCGGAGAGATCGCACAGGATCGACCGGAGGAGGGCCGTTCGGGGACAGCACGCGGGCCTGCCCAGGTTCAGATCTCGATACCGAATGTCCTCAGCTTGTTATACAGCGTCTTGCGATCGATGTTCAGCATGTCGGCGGTCTTCGACTTGTTGAAGCCGTTCCGCTCCAATGCGGTCAGGATCGCCTGCTTCTCAGCCTGCTGCGAAACGGCCCGCAGATCATCCGAGTTCGCTCCCCCCGCCACCGGGCTCTGTTCGCGCGAGCGCATGGAAGGTCCTGCAATGATCTCAATGGGCATCTGCTCCATCTCCACAATGCCACCCGTGGAAAGGAGGACGGCCCGCTTGATCACGTTGTTCAATTCGCGCAGGTTCCCCATCCACGAGTGCGATACCAGGCGATCCAGCACGTCAGGTGCGAATTGTGTGGCCGGACGGCCCAACCGGATGGCCGCCTGTTTCAGGAAGTGGTTCGCGAACAACGCGATATCCTCCTTGCGCTCGCGCAAAGGCAGGAGCGTGACGGAGAACTCGTTCAAACGATGGTAAAGGTCCTCGCGGAAGCGGCCGTCCGAGGCCGCCTTCGTCAGGTCCTCATTGGTGGCCACGATGATCCGGACGTCCACGGGGATCTCCTTGTTATCGCCTACTCGACGCACGCGACGCTCCTGGAGTACGCGAAGCAACTTCACCTGATTGTCGTAGGTGAGGTTGCCCACCTCATCGAGGAATAGCGTTCCACCGTTCGCCTGTTGGAAACAGCCCTCCTTATCGCCCAAGGCACCGGTGAACGATCCTTTGACGTGGCCGAACAGTTCACTGGTGGCCAGGTCAGCGGGTAGTGCACCACAATCCAGTGCAACGAACGGTTTGTCGCTCCTCGGGCTCAACCGATGGATCTCCTTGGCCACGTATTCCTTGCCCGTGCCGGTTTCGCCGGTGATCAGGATGGACAGGTCCGTAGGGGCCACCAGCTCGATGTGTTTCACGAGCAGCGTGGCGAACACACCCGTGCCTTTTACGAATTCGGGGGCCGTGGCCAGCTGTTCCGTTTTGCGGGCAGAGCCGGGCTTGCGCAATTCCTCCTTCACCTCCTGGTCGGACAGAGCGTCCTCGATGCGCAAGGCGATGTCGTCCGGATAAAGCGGCTTCACTACGTAATCCAAGGCCCCTTTCCGCATCAGTTCCACGGCGATGCGTACATCGGAATAGCCTGTGATCACGATCACGGGCACCCCAGGTGCGCTTTCGCGGAAGTGTGCCAGCATTTGAATGCTGTCCGCATCGGGTAGGCGATGGTCGCAGAGGATCAGGTCGAAGGTGTGCTCCTTGAGCAACGCCAAGGCCGTGCTCTTGCGCCCTGCGGTGTTGACCCCGTATCCGCGCTTTTCCAGGAAGCGTGACAACAACAAACAGATATCCTGGTCATCATCAACGACTAATATTCGCTTTGTGGCCATGGTGGGGGGCGTGGGGTAAGGGTCAGGTCAAAATCCCGGTCCGGTTCAGACTACCTAAGATAGTCGGGAGATCGAGCGGCTTGCGGATAAAAAGGTCTGCCCCGGCGGCCATTGCATTCGCGCGTTCATCATCCATCGCGCTGATCGCAATGACACGGATGCCGGGGTGTCCTTGCCGAAGGTCGGGGATCAGTTCGTAACCGCGACCGTCCGGCAGGTTCACATCGAGAAAAACTCCATCGAAGGTGTTCCTCCGAAGTGCGGCCCGGGCCTCGGCCAGGGTATGTGCGCTCACGGAATTCACCCCGTTGCGGGTAAGAATGGCCTGTAACAGTAGGCAGATCTCTGATTCATCATCCACGACGAGCATGTTCATCGGTTGTGTTCCACCTGCAGACGAGTGATGGGGCTCCCGGTCAAGGGGCTTGACAGGATAAACGTGGGCAGGCATCTGGCATCAGGGGGACAACTGCCATACCATACTGAGGAGTTCACTGGTGATGCGGGCGGACGTGGGTGGACAAAGGCCCGATCGGGGAGATCCTGCCCCAACGCATGTATACAAGCATCCCCAGGATCCGCCTGTCGATCGCCACCGCCCACCCTTGAGCCCATGAGCAGCGAAGGCGGGAACGATGACCAAGCCCGGAATGCCCGCAGAGCAGGACGGTTCCGTGTACCAGGTCCATTCGCCCAATGCGGGTTGGTGGGAGAAGGTCGGTTCATCGGGGTTGTTCAACCCGCTGGCATGTGATCCGCTCAGGTATGACCAAAACCAACAACAATGAGCAATCTGCTTTACATCGTCGCCGTGATCATGATCATCGGCTGGCTGCTGGGTGTATTCGTTTACAGTGCTACCGGACTGATCCACCTCCTGTTGGTGATCGCGTTGGTGGCTGTGCTCCTGCGCGTGATCCAGGGCCGGGGCATCAGTGGATAGGTGGTCCGCTGCTCTAAGAGCGCGATCAGCGCCTCCGGGAACCTATTGCTGAGGATGTACGCCCTCTTCCACCAAGCGGGTACGCAATTCCTTGGTACGCCGAACCAGGTCCCCACACGCCCGAGCAGCCTCCTCGGTGGTAGGTGGTGTGCGTTTCAACTGCTTCCGCAGGCGCTTCATCGTCCAGTCGAGCTGCTTCGCATCACGACGGAGCAGACCGAGACGGGCCTGCCGCAGTTCTCCGTCCTTGCTGCTCGCATCCACCCGGTATGCATTATGGTCCAAGGCATCCCGATAACGTCGCAGGGAGTCCGAATAGGCATCCAGGTCGAACCGCATCGCCTCGAGCGCTTTTGACCGATCGGTCATCCGCAGGTAGGTGCTATCGACAGCATCCGCCTGCGCCCGCAAGCCGGAAGTTGCCACCAAACCCAACAGACAGAACAGGAAGCTCAAACGTGGGCATCTGCGATCCATGTGAACCGGCTCCCGCTGTTCTGCAGGGAGACGTGGTGACAAGGTACGCCCTGACTCACTTATGCACGCTTACGCGCTCCACGCCCAAGATGTCGCCCATGCGACACATCGCACCGGACAAGGCAGCGTACCCGGTGGCGGCCAACGCCTTTACCGTGCTCTGGCGCTTCTTGAACTCCCACACGTCCTTCAGGAACAACGGAAAGTTGCGGTCGTTCAACAGGTCGAAGGCCACCGAAATGGTGGGCTCCAGGCTTTTTGCCGTATGCCAGATCCCGAACGGGATGAACAGGGTCTCGCCGGGCCCAACAACGAACGTGATGGGCGTGGCGTTCCGGTACTTCGGATACTTCGCGAGGTCCACGTTCTCGATATCCGGTATGCTGCTCTTCCACTGGTCCCCTGGCTCGGGGTACATGTATTCGTCCTGGCCGCGTGGCCACACGGTGAACTGTTTGTGCCCGTAGAGCTGGTTCACCCACGCGCTGAGGTGATAGTAGTCCACATGGACATAGGGGAACTTGCCGCCTGGGCCACCGATGAACAGTTCGAGCGCTCCTCCCCAATAGCCGCGTTTGAACCACGAGCTTTCCAGCCAGTTGGGCTTCGCAAAGCCCAGGTTCACCGGCATCACCATGGGCACCACTTCCGGAAGTTGTGATGGAATGTGGAACTTACAGGGGTAGGGAACAGGGCGGCTCGTGTCCTTGCCCTCCACCAGGTCCATGATCTCCCTCATGCTGTACTCCTTCCCATCCACGATGGTCCGGCGCTCACCGAACCGCTCACGGAACCAGTCAGGAGAGAACGTGTTGTAGGCGCCCCACACCTTGGTGGCGTTCTTGAACACCAGCGGGATGCCCGGCTTCCAGTGCTCTTCGATGAACTGTTCGTGCGTGATCTCGGAGGCGTCGATCTTCTTGACTTCCATAGGCGTGAGGTAGGCCGGTTACAACGCTGCTGTGATGCGGAAAGATACGCCCACCTATCACGGGGCGGTGTCCACTTCTCCGCGAATGTGACGAAGGCACTTGGCGAACACGACCTGCGCCACACGGCGCCCCATCGCCAGGCCTTCCGTGTTGTCCACCATGATGTGGTACCCACCGAGGACCCTGCTCAAGCCCGCTTGTTCCGCCGTGTTACTGAAGGTGGGGAAACGAAGCGTAACGGAATCCGGTGTCAGCCCAGGCTCGGTCATGGCCCCTGGCAATAGCCGCACCTCGAGCCCATAGGCATCACTGCCGGTGAACAGTTCCAAGGCCTTGCTGCAGCCCCCGCTCACACAGCTATGTCCGCTGACGTATGCAGGGAACGGTGGACACAGGAAATAGTCCGGTGAGTACGGTCGCCAGTCGCGGCCTTTCATATTCACCATTCCCTTGTTCGGACCAGCCCAGCCGATGATATCCTCGTCACCCAGCAAGGCATGCACCTGCTGAAAAGGACGAGCATTGTCGTAGAAATACTTCGTGTCCCAACACGCAATGAAGCAATCCATGGCGGTGGTGCTCACGATGAAGAACATCTTGACGTCCTGATCCAGCGTGTGAGTGTCGCGCACGCTCACATCCCGACTGAAGATCAACCAGTGCCCCGCCTGCTGCACGCTGCGCGGACCATCGCGCATGAACTCCACCAGCGCCTTTTGTTCGTTGGTGAGGTTCGCCTGCAGAGCCACCACTTCGCGCACTTGTCGCTCCAGGTCCGGATCACCCATGCGTGGAGGTGGGGGAGCTCTGAACTGGCTTGCGCTGTCCAAGGCGAAGGGCCGGACCTTACCCCAGTGCGGGGCCAGCGCGGAGGGGGCCCATCGGCGCCCATCCAAGGAGAAATACTTCGGCTGCCAGCGGTCGATATCCTTCAGCGTATCCGGTGAGTTCACGGGGTGATAATGGGTGTGGTCGCCATACAGCGTATCGGCCCCGGACATGTCGCCATACATATTGCTGCCATCGTTACGCATGGCGGCCAGCACATCGCGCGCAGCGAGGTTGCCGAGCCCGGCAGGCGTCGTAGCGTCCAACGTGTGGTCCGCGGGGTCAAAGCCGGATCCTTTCAGTCGTGTAGCGAACAGCGCACTGTCCTGCCAGTATACCGCCTGCAAGGCGCGGCAGGCGGCATAGCTGATCGCCGCCTCCTTATTCGCCTCGGTCCATTCCGCCCGGGGTCGACGTTCGGCGGAGAGATGGACCGGATCGGCCACGCTATCGAAACGGCTCCACGCGTCGAACATCGCGATCAGGGGAATGGCCACCATCCGGCTGCTCACGGGTGGGCGGGGACGGTTGCGCTCCGTATCGTTGGCGGTGCCTTCGAGCACCACGGTGGCCCATCTGTAGGCCATGTTATCCACCCCTTTCGGTGCGCGTGGGGCCGCAGCGAGCGCTGGGGTCGAAGGGGCTCCATCATAACAGCCCGAGAGCGAAAGGGCCAGAGCCCCGAACAGAAGGCAACGCACCATTGTTCAAACATATCACCACGGAGAACGAAGCGTTAGGACATTTATCAGCGCAGCACTCCATGACAGGCCCACGGGGAAGCGTGTACCTTCGACCTACACAAGCACAATGATCAAGCTCGCACTCACCCCCCTCACCTTCTTCGCTGCCCTGCTATGCCAGGCACAGACGTTCACGGTCAACAGCACCAGCGTTGGGGGCCAGGCGACCGAGGAACAGGTGTTCAGTGGCTTTGGATGCACGGGCAAGAACATCAGCCCTCAACTCTCCTGGAGCAATGCGCCGGAAGGCACCAAAAGTTTCGCGATCACCATGTACGACCCCGATGCTCCGACCGGCAGTGGGTGGTGGCACTGGGTGGCATTCGACATTCCGTCAAGCACCACGGAACTCCCGGCAGGTGCTGGCACACCGGGTATGGCCGGCATGCCTCCTGGAGCGGTACAAAGCATGACGGATTTCGGTGGTTCCGGTTATGGCGGTCCGTGCCCGCCCCCGGGGCATGGTCCCCATCAATACATCATCACGGTATACGCGCTGAAGACCGATAAACTTGGGCTGGATGCCAAGGCCGGGGCGCCCATGGTGGGGTTCAACCTCCACCAACAAATGCTCGCCAAGGCCAGCATTGTCTTCTACTACGGTCGCTGAACGCATCCCAGGCCGCTACCTTTGCGGCCCGAACGCGCAATAACCCACTGAAGATCAGGGGCCGATACGACGCGTTCCACGTGGAACAGCGCCATGAAGGAAGCATATGATGTAGTGGTGGTCGGTGCGGGTCACGCCGGGTGCGAAGCAGCGGCAGCCGCCGCCAACTTGGGTAGCCGTGTCGCCCTCATCACCATGAACATGGGGGTCATCGGCCAGATGAGCTGCAACCCCGCCATGGGTGGTGTTGCCAAGGGGCAGATCGTCCGGGAGATCGACGCATTGGGTGGCTACAGCGGGATCGTGAGCGACCGAAGCATGGTCCAGTTCCGCATGCTCAATCGGAGCAAGGGTCCGGCCATGTGGAGCCCCCGCACGCAGAACGACCGGGACATGTTCGCGAAGGAATGGCGCATTATGCTCGAGCAGACCCCGAACGTCCATTTCATGCAGGACACCGTGGTGCGGATCCTCAGCGAGGTCAGCCCATCCGGGAATCGGACCATCACAGGGGTCGAGACCGGGTTGGGGACCATCATCGCCGCCCCGGCCGTCATCCTCACCAGTGGCACGTTCATGAACGCCGTAATGCACATCGGCGAGAAACATTTCGGTGGTGGCCGTGCCGGAGAGAAAGCCAGCCACGGCATCACGGAACAGCTCGTTCAACTGGGCTTCGAGTCGGGGAGAATGAAGACTGGCACCCCACCCAGGGTGGATGGGCGGAGCATCGACTACAGTGCCCTGGAAGAACAAAAGGGCGACGAGAACCCAAGCAAATTCAGCTACCTCCCCAGTACGCAGGCCCCACCCAGGCAGCTCAGTTGCTGGATCACCTATACGAGTCCCCAGGTCCACGACACGCTGCGTGGGGGGTTCGACCGCAGCCCTATGTTCAATGGGCGTATTCAAGGCCGAGGTCCCCGCTACTGTCCCAGCATCGAGGACAAGATCGATCGCTTCGCGGATAAGGACCGCCACCAGATCTTCGTGGAGCCGGAGGGGTGGAACACGATAGAGACCTACATCAACGGCTTTAGCACCAGTCTGCCCGAGGATGTGCAGATCGCAGCGCTCCGCCAACTCCCCGGATTTGCAGCTGCACGCATCTTCCGGCCTGGGTATGCGGTGGAGTACGACTATTTCCCACCCACCCAGCTCAAACACACCCTGGAAACCAAGCTGGTTGAGGGGCTCTATTTCGCAGGTCAGATCAATGGTACTACGGGTTATGAAGAGGCCGCCTGCCAAGGACTGATGGCGGGGATCAATGCGCACCTGAAAATACAGGGTAAAGCCCCCTTCACGCTAGCAAGGGACGAGGCCTACATCGGTGTTCTGGTCGATGACCTGATCACCAAGGGCACTGAAGAGCCCTATCGGATGTTCACCAGCCGTGCGGAATACCGCATTTTACTGCGGCAGGACAATGCGGACATCCGCCTGACGCCCAGATCATTTGGATTGGGGCTTGCGGGCCGTGATCGCATGGAGCGGGCCGAAGCCAAAGCCCGGATGACCGCCCAGCTCAGCGCACTCTTGTCCAGGGAAAGCATTGCACCGGAAGAGGCCAATGCAGTGATCGTTCCACGTGGAACAGAGGCGATCCGTCAGAAGGTGAAGCTCATCAGCCTATTGCTTCGTCCGCAGATCTCCTACGCTGACATTGAACAACTTTCCACACTTGTCACAACCACGGCTCACAGCTTTGGTGATCTTCGGAGTGAGGTAATTGAACAATTGGAGATAGGAGCGAAATACGAAGGTTACATCGACAAAGAGCGGAACGTAGCCGAAAAGCTGACCCGCTTGGAGGGTATCCACTTGGACCCTGAGATGGAATATGCGCGCCTGACCTCGATTTCGATGGAGGCCCGCCAAAAACTCGACCGCATCAAACCCACCACGCTCGGCCAAGCCTCCCGTATCAGCGGGATCTCTCCGGCAGATCTGAGCGTATTACTCGTATACCTTGGACGCTAAAGCTGGATCGTTCCACGTGGAACATGTGTACACCGAAACGCTGGCCCATTGCCCCTTATGCGGTGGCGACCGGTCACGAACAGCGCTCTCAGCCCAGGACCATACCGTCTCCAAAGCCGTGTTCCACATACAGGAATGCTCGGACTGTGGCTTCCAATTCACGAATCCCAGGCCGACCCTTTCCACACTCGGGACCTACTACCAATCACCGGACTATATCTCCCACACCAATCAGAATAAGAGCCTGGTTGACCGGATCTATCAATATGTAAGAAAACGGGCCATTGCGAATAAGCGAATGCTGATCACCGCTCAGGTCACCCACGGCAAAGCCCTTGATGTCGGTTGTGGCACAGGTGAGTTTTTGCATCATCTGCACGGGTATGGGTTTCAAGTTGTAGGGGTGGAGCCCAGTGTAACCGCCCGGGAACAAGCCATCGCCCACTATTCGCTACCTGTGGTCGCAGACTTGGAGGACATTCAAGCGCTCGCGCAATTCGATGTGATCACCCTCTGGCACGTCCTGGAACACATGCCGCAACCGCGCGAAACCCTGAAGCAATTGCACGCACGAGCGGCATCAAATGCGCTGCTCGTGATCGCCGTCCCCGATCGGGAAAGCTGGGATGCGCAACATTACGGCGCCCAGTGGGCAGCCTATGACGTGCCCCGTCACCTGTCACACTTCACGCGAAAGGATATGGGCCGGCTCCTGGACGAACATGGATTCATCCTTCAGGAGACACGTCGCATGTGGTTCGATGCGCCGTATGTAAGCATGTTAAGTGAACGCCACCAAGGTCTGGGCCCCTTGGGCGCATTGCTGAAGGGCGTCCTCTGGGGAAGCC
Organism: Flavobacteriales bacterium; assembly: GCA_031411095.1. Lineage (GTDB taxonomy): Bacteria > Bacteroidota > Bacteroidia > Flavobacteriales_F > PHOS-HE28 > PHOS-HE28. Next base: position 39,688 of record JANOAK010000002.1, read on the forward strand.
TGTCAAACCTCATGACGCTTGCTACACCCCGCCCAACTTCCAGCTCGTTTTATGTGGCTCGCAAGGCCTAGCCTCGGGAAGGCCCATTATACGCCCATGGATGAGCTGAGTGACCCGCGCAAGTATTGCACCCCTCGGAAGCCGAGATAGCCGCTCACGCATTGAATTTCGAACGCACACGCCAGAGCAACATAACTGACTCAACTACAGCATGTTATACGAGAGGCGAGAAGGTGTGGCCTCACAAGGTCTCCCCTGCCACGAGGTTCCCCTCTCCATGGCCGAAGTTGCCGCGTTAGATTCGCGGCCCCTGAAAAAAACGCTTCCAGGCGAAGCGGAGCCATTCCTCTTCATTGATCGATCCACGTCCCAGTCCCATGAGCACCATTCTTACCACCAACAAGCACAAGATCGCTGATGTGTTGAAGAACCTCGGCGTTTCGGAAATGAACAGTGGCGTATCCACCGGAAAGACCTGGCTGAAGGGGGAGGGTGCGTTGATCGAGAGCTTCAGCCCCGTGGACGGAGCCCTGATCGGTGCTGTGCGTGGAGCTTCCACAGCGGAGTATGAGAGCGCCGTGGACGTGGCGCAACGCGCTTTCCTCGAATGGCGGACCTGGCCTGCGCCCAAGCGCGGTGAGGTGGTGCGCCAGATCGGTGAGGAATTGCGCAAACACAAAGCGGACCTGGGCAAGCTGGTGAGCTATGAGATGGGGAAGAGCTACCAGGAAGGTCTGGGCGAGGTGCAGGAAATGATCGATATCTGCGACTTCGCCGTGGGCCTGTCGCGCCAGCTGCACGGGCTCACCATGCATAGCGAGCGCCCAGAGCATCGCATGTACGAACAGTGGCACCCGTTCGGCCTGGTCGGCATCATCACGGCGTTCAATTTCCCCGTGGCCGTGTGGAGTTGGAATACCGCGCTGGCTTGGATCTGTGGCGATGTGTGTCTCTGGAAGCCCAGTGAGAAAACGCCGCTGTGCAGCATCGCCTGCCAGCATATCACCGCTGAGGTGTTCAAGCGCAACGGTGTTCCCGAGGGCGTCAGTGTGATCATCAATGGCGGCCGCGAAGTGGGGGAGTGGATGAGCCATGATGCCCGCATCCCGTTGGTGAGCGCCACGGGCAGCACGCGCATGGGCAAAGCCGTTGGCGCTGCGCTCGGGCAGCGGCTCGGGCGCTCCCTGCTCGAACTGGGCGGGAACAATGCCATCATCATCAGCGAGAAGGCGGACCTCGACATGGCCTTGATCGGCTGCGTGTTCGGCGCCGTGGGGACTGCGGGCCAACGTTGCACCAGCACCCGCCGACTGATCATCCATGACAAGGTCTACGACGCCTTCAAGGCCAAACTCGTGAAGGCCTATGGCCAATTGCGCATCGGCGATCCGCTGAATGAAGCGAACCATGTCGGTCCGCTGATCGATCAACAGGCCGTTCAACTCTACCTCAACGCCCTGAAGGCGGCCAAGGACCAAGGCGCCACGGTGGCCGTGGAAGGCGGCGTGTTGAGCGGGGCGGGTTACGAGAGCGGTTGTTACGTAAAGCCCGCCATCGTGGAGGCAAGCCCCGGCATGAACATCGTGCAGGAGGAGACCTTCGCGCCGATCCTGTACCTCCTGCGGTATTCGGGAGACATCCATGAGGCCATCGCCATTCAGAACGGCGTGAAACAGGGCCTGAGCAGTGCGGTGATGACCTTGGACATGCGCGAGGCCGAACGCTTCCTTAGCGCAGCGGGTAGCGACTGCGGTATCGCCAATGTGAACATCGGCACGAGCGGCGCGGAGATCGGCGGCGCGTTCGGTGGTGAGAAGGAGACCGGCGGAGGGCGGGAAAGCGGCAGCGATGCATGGAAAGCCTACATGCGCCGACAGACGAACACGATCAATTACGGCGCGAAGCTTCCCCTGGCCCAGGGTATCCGTTTCGATCTCTGATCGCACCATTCCGTCGCTCGCCCCACCGAATCCCATCGCGATCCATGCGGACCACTTACGCCATAGCCCTTCTGACCCTGTTTTCCTGGAACTGTGCATCCAGCGAGCATAGGCCCATTGTTGCCCGCAGTGGAAGCTGGCGCATGAGCCTGGACCTGCGCAGCACCCCCGAAGCGCCGCAGGTGGTCCTGCCTTTCCTGTTCGACCTGACCGCCGACTCCGCTGGCCTGCACATGACCGTGCACAATGGCGAAGAGACCATCCAGGTGGATGATATCGTGCAACGCAAGGACTCGGTGTTCATCCGCATGCCCCTGTTCGACTCCGAATTCAAAGGGGTCCTGCGCAACGATAGCACGTACGTCGGCCATTGGTACAACTACCTCAAAGGCACTGATTACCGCATTCCCTTCGTTGCCAACGCCGGCATCCATGATCGGATCCCGTCCATATCCCCACCCATGGCCGACATCAGCGGTAATTGGGAGTGCCATTTCGCGAACGGCACGCCGGACGCCTATCCTGCACTGGGCATCTTCCGCTCAGTTCGGGGGCGCATAACGGGCACCTTCGGCACGGAGACCGGTGATTACCGCTTTCTGGATGGTGCGCTCAGCGGCGATTCCCTGCAACTCTCCGCCTTCGATGGTTCACACGCCTTCCTCTTCACGGCCAAACTGAGGAATGATTCGCTCATCGGCCGCTTTTACAGCGGCATCCATGGCCAGGAGCCGTGGGTGGGCGTGCGCAACACAGCTTTCAAACTGGGTGACCCGGATTCGCTGACCCACCTGAAGGAGGGCCATGACATGGTGGAGTTCCGCTTTCCGAACATCGATGGAGGAGAGGTATCATCCAGCGACGCACGTTTCAAGGGACGCGTGATGATGGTCCAGGTGATGGGCAGTTGGTGCCCCAACTGCATGGATGAGACGATTCTGCTCGATGAGATGTACGCCGACTATCATGACAAGGGTCTTGATGTCATCGCGCTTGCCTTCGAACGGACCACGGATCCATACAAGGCAGTGCACGCACTGAAGGAATATCGCGATCGCCTGAACGTCCGTTACGACATCCTGTATGCAGGTACTTCCTCAAAGGAAGTGGCCAGTGAACGGCTCCCCTTCCTGGACCACATCATGAGCTATCCCACCTGCATTTTCATCGACCGCCTGGGCAAGGTCCGCCGCATCCGCACAGGATTCTATGGACCGGGCACTGGGGAGCATTATGAGAATTATAAGCGCAATCTTCGCGCATTCCTCGAGCAGCTCTTGGCCGAAGCCCCGGTCATTGCGCGAAAGGCCGCTTGAGTTGCGCGGCTATTCGGCGGGGAGCGGCTTGTCCACCACCGGCCGTTGATCGCGGTTCGCCAGTTCCCACGCCGTGTGGAACACTAGGCGTGCACGTTGTTCCAGCAGATCGAACCGGATCTTCTCCACTTCATCACCCGGCTGGTGGTAGTCTTCATGAACCCCGTTGAAATAGAAGATCACCGGCACACCGTGCTTCGCGAAGTTGTAATGATCACTTCGGAAGTAAAAACGGTTCGGATCGTTCTCATCATTGAAGGTCTGGTCCAGCAATAGCTTGGTGTACGTGGCGTTCGCCCGTTCATTGATGGCGTCGAGTTCCGTGCTCAGGCGATCGCTGCCGATGATGTAGACGTAGGGCGCACTGTTCGCATGTGCGCTGTCCGTACGCCCGATCATATCGATGTTGAGGTCGGTTATCGTGCTGTCCAAGGGGAACACTGGATGGTCGCTGTACCACTCACTTCCAAGCAGGCCCTTCTCCTCGCCACTGACGGGCATGAACAACATGCTGCGGCGCGGCCCATGTCCCTCGGCCTTGGCCCTGGCGAACGCCTGCGCAAGTTCCAGGACGGCCACCGTGCCCGAGCCATCATCATCGGCCCCATTGTACACCTCCTGATCATCCTTGCCGATGTGATCGTAATGCGCAGTGATCACCACCAGTTCGTTCCGGCGGTCCGTGCCCTCCACATATCCGAGCACATTCTCGCCGGTGAGGTTCTCCACGCGCGGTGCATACTTCACCCGCAACTGCGAGGCGATCACGGTGCCCGGACGCTTCGCTTTACGCACGGCCTTCTTCCAGGTCATCTGGCCCCGCTTCAGGATGCGTTCGGCCATGCTGCGATCGATGAGGAAGGTCTGCAGCACGGGTCGTACGGCCTCCTTCCTCACACCGTTGCCCAGCTTCATCCGCGGGCTCATGATGTAGTGTGCGTACGCGTTCATCTGCGCCCGGGCATCGGTGCAAACAAAGAGCATGACCCGTGCTCCGGCGGCTTGTGCCGCCTCGGCCTTCCTGCTCACTTCCTGGATGAAGCCGGGTGATGGCGTGGCTCCTTTTCCCGACCCTGTCATGGGTTCCTGTACTACAAGCACAGCATGCCCGCGGATGGCGCTGGACCTGAAGTCATTCTGCGCCTCATTCCGTCGGCCATATCCGCAGAACACAATGGTGTCCGTGCTGAGGTCCTCCTGCAGCTTTTCGCTCAAGTAGAAGAAGTCCTGCATGAAGCCTTCAACGTGTCCGTCCGTGATCAGCCCAAGACCTCCGGGAGCGGTGATCTCCAACGGATAGGATTGTTCATAGCCGTTGGTGATGCCCCTCTTCTCCGGCTCTGGCACCGGCGGTATGCCATCGCGGATGAACTGGTCGCGGATATAGGCTGCGGCCATTTTCTGACCCTTCATGCCCGTCTCACGTCCTTCGTATTCATCACTGGCCAGCACGTTCAGATGCTCGCGTAGATCGGCCTGTGTGATGGTGGCGGCATAATGCAGCTGCACACTGTCCACTTGGGCCCTGCTGGCGGTGAAGGGGCACAGAGCGACCAGGGCCGCAAGGAGCAGGAAGGTCCTCATGGGTGTTGGTTCAGCAGGCTGATGCGGTCGTGGGTTCGATCTTATCCACCCGCCGTTGGTGCCGACCGCCCTCGAAGGTGGATGAAAGGAACGCATCTACAATGCGCAGACCCAGTGCATTGTCCACGAATCGCGCAGGAAGGGCCAGGACGTTGGCATTGTTGTGCTCGCGCGCGAGCTGCGCCACATCCTCCTGCCAGGCAATGGCGGAACGCACGCCCGGGTGCTTGTTGGCCGTGATGTTCACGCCGTTGGCGCTGCCACAGATCACGATGCCAAGGTCGGCTGTACCATCGGCAACGTCCTGCGCCACCGCATGTGCGAAGTCCGGATAGTCCACGCTCTCAGCGCTCAGGGTCCCTTTATCCGAAACCATGTGTCCATGCGCGTTGAGATGCTCCAACACCTTCGCCTTCAGGGCAACGCCTGCATGATCACCGCCGATACTGATGCGCATGTGCACAAAGGTAGAAGGTCATCAACAAGTCGATCGTTCATTACCGCAGGAACCCGTGTATAACCTGTGATAAGCAGTTGGTCATCAACAATGTCCCTTTGCGCCATGATCGATCCATTGGTTCCTGCAAGCCGAGTTGCTGTCCATCTACCAACGCCGATCGAACGATCGGGACCCTTGGAAATACACACCAACTGTGAACGATCGGAACAATGCCGGCGATCGTTCGATCGTTCATTGAAGCGCTATCTTCCCTTCATCTCCCGCACGCTCAGGCCTTGAGCGGTTCGGGGATCGTTAACAACGGGTGGACTAATTTTGATAACCCACATATGCAACTCCTGGTCCTACCGATCATACACATGATCAACAGCACATACTACATCATCATCAATTCTTTAAATAAGGTTAGAATACAAATGCTCTGTGTGTTCACCCTCCTGGGAGCGGTGTGCATCGCACAGGTGGAGGACGGCCCGAAGAAGTACTTTTATCCCAACGGCCAGGTGAGCAGTGAAGGGGTCCTGGTGAACGGAAGACCCGAAGGTTATTGGAAAAGCTACTACACCGATGGCGTCCTTAAAAGTGAAGGCAACCGCACACGTTCGCAACTCGACAGTACATGGCGATTTTATGCACCGGACGGTCGGTTGACCACCACCATTGATTACAAGGCCGATCAGAAGAACGGGCTCACACGCAAGTTCGCGGAGGACGGCTCCCTCCTGAGCGAAGAGGCTTATGTGGGGGACATCAGGAACGGCAACACCACCACGTATCACCCCAACGGAAAGGTGCACATGGTCGTTCCGTTCAAGGATGGCCTTGAGGAAGGCAAGGCGGTGGAGTATGAAGTGGATGGACGCATCATCACCTTCCTTGAATATCGGGCCGGACTGCTGCGCTCAAAGGAAGAGTTGAACCGGTACGACGAACAAGGTTGGCGACAGGGCCTATGGCGGGAGTACTGGCCCAATGGAAAACCGAAGTGGGAGGGGAGGTTCGTGGATGATAAACGCCAGGGGATCTTCAAGGAATTCGACGTCAACGGTACGCTCAGGTCGATGGACAAGTTCGACCAGGACGTTGTGGATGATCAGGCGGAGGAGGTGAAGTTGCTCGCGATCCGGAACAGCTATCACCCGAACGGAAAGGTCAGCAGCATCGGCAGTTTTTCGAAGCAGGGTACCAAGGAGGGACTGTTCCGTTTTTTCGATGATGCAGGGATACCCAGTTCCGCCGCGATCTACCAGGGTGATCGGAAAGTGAGCGAAGGTGAAGTGAGTGAGGTGGGTGGCCTGCAGGGCCACTGGACCGAGTACTATGGCACCGGAGAGAAACGGGCGGAGGGCGAATACAAGGACGGACGGAAGGATGGGCCTTGGACCTTTTACCACCGCGAAGGACAAGTGGAGCAAAAGGGTGTGTATGTGGCTGGACTCCCGCAGGGCGAATGGATCTGGTTCTTTCCCACAGGGGCCCGCCATCGCGAGGAGCACTACCGCAAGGGCCGGGAGGACGGGGCCTCCGTCGAGTACGACTCCACCGGAGCGGTGATTACCCAGGGCGAGTACATCGATGGGCTGAAGGACGGTCCCTGGATCTATCAGGTGGGTGATCACAAGGAGGTGGGATCGTACAAGGACGGCCTGAAGGATGGGGAGTGGGTGCACACCTATGCCAATGGCAAGCGCAACTTCGTGGGCAGCTTTGTGAACGGTGATCCCAAGGGCAAACACCGATGGTGGTGGCCCAATGGTGAACTCAAACAGGAGGGCCGCTATGTGGGTGGCCTGCTCGAAGGCGACCTGAACCACTATGACGAGTTCGGTAACCTTGTTCTGACGATCAAGTACAAGAACGGTGCGGAGTTGAAGCTGGGCGAGGCTAAATTGCCACCACCGTACGAGGCCGGAGACTTTGTGGAATGATCCATCCAGGTGACCGGTCGCCGTAAGTTTAGGCCGTGGCCAGTGATGAGAACAACATAGTGGGCGCCGAGCAAGGCACCGAACTGGCGAACGCGTACCTGGACCTGAAGCAGCAGTACGACGAGCTGGTCCGGAAGAACCTCGCGGGGGTGTTCCGCACCACCCTGCAGGGTCGCTTCGTGGAGTGCAACGACAGCCTGGCCCACATCCTGGGCTACCCCGACCGGCAGGCCCTCATGGCCCTGCACGTGGATGAACTGTACATGGACCCCGCCGATCGGCAACGCTTCCTGAACGACCTGCGCGAGCGCGGACAATTGACGAACTATGAAGCGGTCCTGCGCCATCGCAACGGACGCGCGGTGCACGTGCTGGAGAACGTGTCCATGCACGGTTCCATCGATCGCCCCTCCACCATCGTGGGCACGCTCATCGACATCACCACCTTCCGCCAGTCGGAGCTGGAGCAACGCAGCCTGCTGAACAGCTATCGCCACCTGATCGATCGCGTGCGTGATGGGATCCTGGTGGTCCGCCATGATCGCGTGCTGTACGCGAACCCTGCAGCAGAGGCCATCGCCACCGATCGAAGGTGGCTAGGAGATCCGTTCCTGGAGCGCATTCATCCCGAGGACCGGGAGGAGGTGGAGAAAGCGCTCAACGCATCACTCGATGGATCCGCGTCAGGGATCATCGACGCCCGCGTAGGCAATGGGCAGGATAACTGGCGCGACATGCTCTTCAGCGCGGCGGGCCTCCTGCACGAAGGTCTCCCCGCCGTCCAGGTAACCCTGCAGGACATCGGCATGCATCGCTCGCTCATCCACGAGCGCAGCCGCGCCCGCATTGCCGAGGAGGTCAACAACATCCTGCGCCAGGAGATCATGGAACACCGGCGTACCCAGGAGGCCCTGAAGGCGAGCCGCCGATTCGCCCGAAGCCTGGTGGACAGTTCGCTCGACGCGATCATCGCCGTGGACCAGCAGGGGCTGATCACGGAATTCAACCCGGCCGCCGCCATCAAGTTCGGCTATGAGCCCGATGAGGCCCTGGGCAAACGCACCCTGATGCTGTACGCCTCCGAGGCGGAATACAAGCGTGTGCAACAGGAGATGAACATGCATGGTGCCTTTGCGGGTGAGGTGCAGAACGTAACGCGCGATGGACGTGAATTCACCTCCTTCCTCACCTCCTCGCGCTTGTATGACGAGGACGGGCGATTGCTCGGTGCCATGGGCGTAAGCCGCGATATCACACAGGCCCGTCGCGACCAAGAGGCGCTGAAGGCCAGTCGACGGTTCGCGCGAAGTCTGGTGGACAGCTCCCTTGATATGATCATGGCCGCCGATACGCATGGGCGGATCACGGAGTACAATCCCGCGGCAAGTCTCCGTTTCGGGTATGAGGTCAGTGAGGTGCTAGGGAAGAAAACGACCATGCTGTATGCGGATGAGCGGGAATTCGAACGCGTCCAGAACGAACTGAACAAGCAAGGGGCATTCGCCGGCGAAGTGGAGAACATCACAAAGGATGGCGTGCGTTTCACCTCGTTCCTGGCAGCGTCACGCCTTTATGATGAGGATGGCCGATCGATCGGCGCCATGGGCGTAAGCCGCGACATCACCCAGGCCAAGCGCGACCAACAGGCCCTGAAAGTGAGCGAGGAGCTTTACCGCGACCTCTTCGAGAATGCCACCGACCTTATCCAGAGCCTCGACACCGAGGGGCGCTTCCTGTATGTGAACAACGCTTGGAAAAAGGCGCTCGGTTACCATGAGGACGAGCTGCCGGCCATGAACATCCTGGACGTGGTGCATCCGGATGATCGCGCGCCCTTCCTGGCCATCCGTCGCCGCCTTTTCGCAGGCGAGGCGGTGGGTCCGTACAGCGTGCGCTTCATCACCAAGCACGGGCGAACCATCTTGGTCCGCGGCAGCAGCACGGTGAGGCAGGAGAATGGCCGACCCGTGGCCTCCCGCGGGATCTTCCGCGACATCACCGAGGAGAACAATGCGCTCGAACAGGTGGCCGAACACCTGGCCAAACAACGCGCCCTGTTCGAATCCAGCGACCACATGTTCTGGACAGCGGACCGCCGCCTGGCGCTCACCAGTTTCAATCGCGGATATGCGGAGATGATCGAGCGGCTGTACGGTACCAAGCCCGAACTGAACAAGGACCTGAACCAACCCCGTAAGCGGTTCGCCAGCGACACGTACCATGCCTTCTGGGAAAGCAAATACACCGAGGCGTTCAATGGGAAGGCGATCCGCTTCGAGACGGACCTGCGTGACAAGGATGGGGACCGGGTATGCAACGAGATCTTCCTGAGCCCCGTGTTCGCCGCCGATGGTACCGTGGAAGAGGTATTCGGCATCGGCCACGAGATCACCGAGCAAAAGAACGCCGAAGACCTCGTGCGCGATCAAGCTGCGCGCCTGAAGGCCATCTTCGAGAACAGCGCCAACATGATGATCTGGACGCTGGACCGCGACCTGCGGATCACGTCGTTCAATGAGCATTTCCGCGAGAGCAATCAACGCGAACTGGGTGTGGAGGTGCGCGTAGGAGCCGACCTGGTGGAACTGCTCAAGGATCGCTTCGCGGACAAGCGGCCGGCCACGGTGATGGCCAAGCTGAAGTCGGCGCTCAGCGGTGTGCCCCAACAGTTCGAATCCGAGTTGCGCGGCGCCGGTCGCAACATCTGGACGGAGAACTTCCTCAATCCCATCACAGTGAACGGAGTGGTGACGGAGATCAGTTGCCTGGCCTACGGCATCACGGACAAGAAAGAGGCTGAGGCCAAGCTGCTGGAGAACCTGCACGAAAAGGAAGTACTGCTGAAAGAGGTACACCACCGCGTGAAGAACAACCTGCAGATCATCTCCAGCATCTTCAACCTGCAGAAGCAGTACGTGGACGAACACCCCCGCACGCTGGAGCTCCTGCGCGACAGCCAGGACCGCATCCGCAGCATGTCCTTCATCCACGAAAGCCTTTACCAGACCAAGAACTTCAGCCACGTGGACCTGGCCACATACATCGACGGCCTGTCGCGAAACCTCATGATGAGCTACAGCCTCAGTGGCAAGGTGGAACTGCACAAGGACCTGCAACCCGTGGAGCTTGTCCTTGACCAGGCCATACCGTGCGGGCTCATCCTCAACGAGCTCATCAGCAACGCGCTCAAACACGCGTTCCCGGCCCAGGAGAGCGGCAGCATCACCCTCACGCTAAGGGCGGAGGGGCCGCACGTGGAGATCACCGTGGCCGACAGTGGCCCCGGGCTTCCGCCGGGTTTTGATGTGGACCGGGATGCCAATCTGGGACTCCAGCTCGTCCATACCCTCATCGACCAGCTCGATGGACATATTACCGCCTTACCTTCACCCGGTCCGGATTCCACAGGGGCTGGGTATTTACTTACTTTTGAACGGACCGGTACCAGCAAGCAGCTATAAGCAAGCAAACTACCCAATGGCGCAGACGAACGTACTAGTGGTCGAGGACGAGAGCATCGTGAGCAAGGACATCCAGCACAGCCTGAAGAAGCTCGGGTATAATGTGGTGGGGGCCGCCAGCAACGGCGAAGCAGCGGTGAAGCTGGCCATCGAGACCATGCCGGACATCATCCTCATGGATATCATGCTCAAGGGTGAGATGAACGGTATCGAGGCGGCCACGCAGATCCGCGCGGAGACCAACATCCCCGTGATCTTCCTGACGGCCTATGCCGATGAGAGCACGCTGAACAAGGCCAAGGTCACCCAACCTTACGGTTACATCATCAAGCCGTTCAAGGAGATCGACATCCACACGTCGATCGAGATGGCGTTGTACAAGCACAAGAAGGAGGCCGAGGTGTTGCGCGAGCGCGATCTGCTCTTCAACTTGGTGGAAGGCCAGGGCGCCGGCAAGGACCTGCTCTTCGTGAAGAGCAACAGCCGTTTGGTGAAGCTCCGCACGAGCGACATCTACTTCGTGGAGGCCCTGAAGGATTACGTGGTGATCAACACGCTCAACACGCGGTACACGATCCACAGCACCATGAAGGACATCGAGGCCAAACTACCGGAGGCCGAGTTCCTGCGCGTGCACCGCTCCTTCATCGTGCGCATCGACAAGATCGTGGCCATCGAACAGCCCAACCTGATCCTGGAGAACGACAAGAAGATCATCCCGATCGGCGGTAGCTACAAGGACGATCTGGCCAAGCGCTTGAACCTGGTCTGATCCGGCTTCTTCTTGCCATTGCGCACTTCCGAAGCACACGCTCGTGTGCTGTGCCGGACGGAACTTCAGAGTAGGCTTTCGTGAGTGTCTTACCGACCTGGCCGAGCGCATACAACGCCAAGTGATCGATCGGAAGACCTCGGCTCCTGGGCGCCCAGGCCAGCCCTAACGCCGCTTCTTCTTCTTGCCGAGCGACCGCCGTTGGCGCTCCCGCGCTTCCGCCGCCTTCTTCTTGCCGTTGCTGCCGAAGCTGCGTTGCTCGCTTTCGCGGTGGCCTTGTGGTCGCGTTTCGTCCCACTTGCCGGCCTGCGGAGCGATGTAGGGCTTGGCCGGGTCCGATGGTCCCGAGGCGGGAACACCGATCGCGGCCAGGGCCAGGTCGATGGTGCGCTTGTCCATGTCCACGCCGCGCACGGTCACCATCAGTTCGTCGCCCAACCGGATGCGGCGACCCGTGCGCAGGCCCACAACCGTGTACTTCGTCTGATCGAACTTGTAGCTATCGCCCGGAATGTCGCGCAGGCTGATCATGCCCTCGCACTTGTTCGCGCGGATCTCCACGTAGATGCCCCAGTTCGTAAGCCCGCTCACAATGCCCTCGAAGGTCTGGCCGATGCGCTGTAGCAGGTATTCCGCCTGCTTGTACTTGATGCTTGCGCGTTCCGCATCGGCAGCGCGTTTCTCTTGCTGCGAGCTGTGCACGCAACTCGTCTCCAGCGTCTCTTTGTCCAGTGGCTTCCCGTGCGCGAGGTAGTGGGCCATGGCCCGGTGCACCAGCAGATCGGGATAGCGGCGGATGGGGGAGGTGAAGTGCGTGTAGTGCTCGAAGCCCAGGCCGTAATGCCCGATGTTGTCCGTGCTGTAGATCGCCTTCGCCATGGTGCGGATGGTGATCTGCTTGATGATGTTCTCCTCCTCCTTGCCCTTGATCGTTTGCAACAGGCGGTTGATCGCGTGCGGCAGGTCCTCTTCCTGCGTGATGGTGAGCGTGTGTCCGAAGCTCTTCGCCAATGAACGCAGCTGATCCACTTTCTCGGGATCGGGTGTGTCGTGGATGCGGTAGACGAAGGGGTGAACGCCGCCTTTTTTCAAGGTGCCCACCCACGCCGCCACGCGCTTGTTGGCCAACAGCATGAACTCCTCGATGAGCCAGTTGGCCGACCCCATCACTTTCTCATACACGCTGAGGGGCCGACCTTTTTCATCGAGCTTGAACTTCACCTCATTGCCGCCGATCTCCAATGCACCGTTCTCCATGCGTGCCTTGCGCAGCACCTGGGCCAGCTTGTGCAGCGTGAGCACCTCGTGTTTGAACTGCGCATCGTCCGGTGCCTTGCCGTCGATGATCTCCTGTGCATCCGCGTATGCGAACCGCTTCTGTGAACGCATGATCGTGCGCCCGAACCACTCGTCCTTGATCTGCGCCTGATCATCCACTTCGAAGATGGCCGAGAAGGAAAGCTTGTCCGTGTTCGGGTTCAGCGAGCAGAGGTCGTTGCTCAGCTTTTCGGGCAACATGGGCACCACGCGATCAACAAGGTATACGCTGGTCGCGCGCGCGGCCGCCTCCATGTCCACCACGGTGCCGGGGCGCACATAATGGCTCACATCGGCGATGTGTACGCCGACCTCCCAATTCCCATTGTCCAGCTTCCGCAGGCTCAGGGCGTCGTCCAGGTCCTTGGCGTCATCGGGGTCGATGGTGAGGGTGGGGATCGAACGCACATCGCGCCGACGTTTGATCTCCTCCGGCGTGCAGCCGTTGGGGATCTCCTCGCTGGCCTTCACAACGCTCTCGGGGAACTCCAGCGGCAGGCCGAATTCCGCCAGGATGGCGTGCATCTCCACGTTGTGCTCGCCAGCACGGCCCAGGATCCGCTTCACGAAGGCGCGGGGCATGTCGCGGCTGTCCTTCCACTCGCCCAGGCCTACGATCGCCTTGTCGCCCTCTTTGGCGCCATTGGCGTCCGCCGGGGGGATGAAGAAGGGCTTCTGCACCTTCTGGTCATCGCTCACCAGGATCAACCGGCCCTCGTAGCGGTGGACCACGCCCACGAACTCGGTGCGGCGGCGCTCCAGCACACGCAGCACCTTGCCCTCCAGCTTGTCGCCGCGACCGCCGCTGATGCGCACCTCCACTTTGTCGCCGTGCAGGGCCATACCCACATCGCGGCCGTGCACGTACACATCCTCCTTGCCGGGTCCCAAACGTACATATCCTGCGCCGCTGGCAATGATGTCGATGGTGCCCTCGGCCTCATCGCGTTGTTGGGCGCTTTGGTAGCGACCTTTTTTTCCGCTCTTCACGTGTCCTTTTTCTTGAAGTGATTCCAACGCATCATAGATGAGATAGCGATGGCCCTTGTCCTTGTAGCCCAACTGCAGGGCCAATTGCTGGCTGGTGATCCCGGCATGACCGCTTTTCCGGACGGCCGCCAGAACAGCCTGTTCAACAGCTCCTGGTTTCGGGGGCTTTTCCTCGTAAAGGGCCATTGGATCGGTGACGGGTGAAGGACGGGTGATGGCCCGATGCGCTGGTTACCCCAACAATATGCTGGATATCAGCTGCTTCATGATTGCTCGAAGGCATGCGTTCGGGTCTGTTCCGCCCATGTGCGACGTGGCCTACCGCCCGGATCGGGAAGGCAGCAGGGCAGCGAAGGTGCGCACAAACCGGCCCGGCGCACCTAACCCGTTCACCAACAGGTGTTGAAAACCGAGCAGGATCATTACATTCGCAGCCCTTTTCGACCCCCCTTTCACCTGCCTAGCGTGGAAAGGACGGTGCGAACGGACCACGACCCATGCCTCCCCAGCAGGAATCCATCAAGATCTTCGGCGGCACCGCCTCGAAGCTCCTGGCCGAGCAGATCGCGAAGGCCAGTGGTGAGCGCCTGGGGGAAGTGGTGCTCAACCGCTTCAGCGATGGCGAGTTCCAGCCGAGCTTCGAGGAGACCGTGCGCGGCGATGAGGTCTACATCGTGCAAAGCACCTTCCCGCCCACGGACAACCTGTTCGAGCTGTTGCTCATGGTGGATGCCGCCAAGCGCGCCAGTGCCAAGCGCATTGTGGCGGTGATGCCCTACTTCGGCTTCGGCCGCCAGGACCGCAAGGACAAACCCCGGGTGAGCATCGGTGCGAAGTTGGTGGCCAACATGCTCACCACCGCCGGCGTTGATCGCATCATGACCATGGACCTGCATGCCGACCAGATCCAGGGCTTCTTCGAAGTGCCCGTGGACCACTTGTTCGCCAGCAGCATCTTCGTTCCCTACATCCAATCGTTGAACCTGCCCAACCTGCTGATGGTGGCGCCTGATACCGGCGGCACGAAGCGGGCAAGCGCGTACGCCAAGCATCTTGGGGTCGATATCGCCATCTGTTACAAGCAACGGAAGGTGGCCAACAAGATCGAGAAGATGACGGTGATCGGTGATGTGAAGGACCGCGATGTGATGTTGGTGGATGACATGGTGGATACGGCCGGCACGCTTACGAAGGCCGCCGACATGATGATGGAGATGGGGGCCAACAGTGTGCGCGCCGTGTGCACCCACCCGGTGCTCAGCGGCGAGGCCTGCTCGCGCATCGAGGACAGCGCGCTCACCTCGCTCATCGTTACGGACAGCATCCCCATCAGTCCCGAGAAGCTCGCACAGACCACCAAGATCCAGCAGCTCAGTACAGCACCGCTCTTCGGCAGCGTGATCCAACGTGTTCGCGCCCACGAGAGCATCAGCAGCCATTTCATCATTGCCTGACAAAGACCAGGCGCCAAGCCAACAGACAACAACGACGACCATGAAAAAGGTAGAACTCACCGCCACCAAGCGCGCCATCCAAGGGACCAAGGGCGCCAACACCGAACGCCGCGCCAAGCGCGTGCCTTGCGTGCTTTATGGTGGTTCCGACACCGTGCACTTCAGCGTGGACGAACCCGCCCTGCGCAAGCTCGTGGTGACCTCCGAGTCCTACCGCATTGAGCTGGACATCGATGGCGAGAAGCGCATGGCCCTGTTGCACGACAAGCAGTTCCACCCGGTATCGGATGCGATCCTGCATTGCGATTTCATGGAGATGTCCGAGAACAAGGAAGCCCGCGTGAACCTCGCCGTGAAGCTGAAAGGCCAGCCTGCCGGCGTTCGCAAAGGCGGCGTCCTCAGCCAGCCATTGCGCAAAATGCGCGTAAAGGGCCTGCCCGGTGCGTTGCCCGAACACATCGAAGTGGACATCAGCAACCTGGACATTAACGATGCCATCCACGTGAGCGACCTGAACATCCCGGGCATCACGATCGCGGAGAAGGGCACGGATGTGGTAGCCAGCGTGAAGATGGCGAAGAAGGAGGAGGTTGCTGCCGTTGCTGCTCCTGTCAGCACCGCCACACCTGCCGCCGGTGCCGCTGCTCCCGCCGCCGCTGCCGACGCCAAGAAGGCCGAGCCTGCGAAAGGCGCTGCAAAGCCTGCCGCCAAGAAGTGATCATGTTGGGGCGCAGCCCCGCTGAACGTATAGGCGCGGATGAAGTACCTGATCGTCGGCCTGGGAAATCCCGGCCCCGAGTACGCCAACACCCGCCACAATATCGGATTCAACGTGTTGGACGCCCTTGCCGGGGCGTCCAACATCGTTCTTACCCCCGACCGATATGCCGAAGTGGCCGTGCTGCGGCACAAGGGCCGCACCTTCGTGTGCATCAAGCCCCAGACCTTCATGAACCTCAGCGGCAAGGCTGTGCGTTACTGGATGGAACAGGAGAAGATCATTTCGGAGCGCGTCCTGGTGATCACCGACGATCTGGCCTTGCCGTTCGGCAAGCTTCGTTTGCGCGCCAGCGGTAGTGCCGGCGGACATAACGGGCTCACCAGCATCATCGAGCTGATCGGAACGGACACGTTCCCTC
Organism: Flavobacteriales bacterium; assembly: GCA_031411095.1. GTDB lineage: Bacteria > Bacteroidota > Bacteroidia > Flavobacteriales_F > PHOS-HE28 > PHOS-HE28. The sequence goes on from JANOAK010000002.1 coordinate 56,049, forward strand.
GCTTGCGCTTCGGCATCGGTAGTGAATTCTCCCGCGGCAGGCAGGCCGACTATGTGCTCAGTCCGTGGTCCAAGGATGAGGTGGCTGCGCTGCCCGATCGGATCAAGCTCTGTTGCGATGCCATCCTCGACTTCGGGCTCATGGGCATCGGCCATGCCATGAACACCTTCAACACGCGCTGAACAAGCGACGGACGAGGGACGTTACATTTGGCGTAAACACCAGCAGCAACATGCTTTCCAAGAAGATCGAAGCCGCACTTAACGACCAGATCGGTATAGAGGCCAGCAGTAGTCAAGCCTATCTCGCCATGGCCAGTTGGGCGGAAACGAGCGGGCTGAGCGGAACGGCCGCCTTCCTCTATCGTCACAGTGATGAGGAGCGCGTGCATATGTTGAAGCTGGTCAAGTTCGTGAACGACCGCGGTGGCAAGGCCGTGATCCCTGCGCTGAAACAGCCGCAGAAGGAATACAAGGGCATCACCAACATCTTCCAGACCTTGCTGGAGCATGAGACCAGTGTAACGGCCTCCATCAACCAGGTGGTGGACCTTTGCCTCAAGGAGAAGGATTACACCACGCACAACTTCATGCAGTGGTACGTGAGCGAGCAGATCGAGGAGGAGACACTTGCGCGCACGCTCATCGACAAGCTGAACCTCATCGGTGCCGACAAGGGAGGCATGTACCTGTTCGATCGCGACCTGCAAGCCCTCACGAGCGCACCACCGGCGCGCGGCTGATCACCAGCGCCAGTCGCCCTGCAGGCGAAGTTTGTCCTCCAGCCCTGCTGCCACGAGACGCGACCGAAGCTCCTCCGGGGTGAAATGCTCGGGTAGTGCTCCGCCGTTCGCCAATGCCCAGATGAGCTGTCCGGTGCGGCGCACATTGCCCGTCATGGACCGCGGATCCACCAGGTGAATGTCATCGCAGCTCGAGTGGTAGCAACCGTACACGTGGCCCCCCAGGTCGGAGATCGGCGCGATCACGGGTACGCCCTCGAGCATGAATGGCTGATGGTCACTATGGAGGCCTGGTCCGGTCGAGAAGTTCGCGGCGAAGCTCGTGTCCTCCTGATGCATCCACTCCTGCAGGTCACTTACACGATCGCACAGGGCGGACGGGCCGAACACGTTGAAGCCCTTGGGATCGCCGCTCATGTCCAGGTTGATCATGCATTTCACCCGCGCAAGTTCACCGGTCCGCTCCCATTCATTCACCAGCGCTGTGCTGCCCAACAGTCCCTGTTCCTCGCCCATGAACAGGATGAACCGGATGGTCCGCTCCGGATGCAGATCCAGCGCAGCGAAACAACGCGCCATGTCCAACACGGAAAAGGACCCCAGGCCGTTGTCCGTTGCGCCCGTGGCCAGGTCCCAGCTGTCCAGGTGCCCGCCCACCACGATCACCTCATCCGGGTACTTGGTCCCAGGTATGGTGGCGATGATGTTCCGCGCGACCACGGGAGCGTTGCTGTTGCGCATGTTGATGGTGACGTGCAGTCCCGGGTCGTTCGCAGCGCGTTCGCGCAACAGGTCGCCATCCACGCCACTGATGCACGCGGCCGGAATAGCGATGGGTCGGCTGGTGACCGAGGCCGTCCCGGTGAGCAGGACGTGACCATCCACATGATTCACGAACAGCACGCCGGCCGCGCCGTGCGCGATGGCCAGGGCCGTCTTCTCGCTGCGGTGCAGGTTCCCCGACCCCCCCACATTGCCCAACAGCTGCAGGTTGATCAGGGCGATCCGCCCGCGGATACGCTCCCCCAAACGTTCGACATCCGCTGCCAGTCCGTTACCCAGGTCCACCAGTTCGGCGCTCACGTGGCTCGAATCAGGTGTCATGGCCAATGCCACCGACGGCAGGACCATCGGCGGTCCGTGCTTGCCGGTGATGGTAACGCCCACCGAACGCCGCTGCCACGCCACGGCCTCGAATGGGAAATAGGCCACCTGTCCCAGGCCTGATGCGCGGAAAAGACTGTCCGCCAATTGCTCCGCTTGAACTCCGTTGGACGTGCCGGTGAGCCGGTGTCCGATGTGCCGCGTGCTCCATTCCAGCCAACTGTAGCCCTGTGCTCCCGTGCGCGCTTCGAGGTCGATGGCACGCAATATGCCCGTGTCCAACGATTGACAACGAACATTCGCGTGTGTAAAGAAGATCGAGAGGAGCGACCACCACAGGCCGATCGTGCCGCTACTTTGACCCCGTAGAGTTCGCATGCATCTGTCCATCAAAGGCCTCAAATCTACACTTGCCCATGCCCCCCGCACCTTGGCCACAAGGCTGCTGGCGGTGGCGATGTTGCCGCTGCTGTTGATGTCCATCAGCGATCCCCGCGAAGCGGACAAGGACACCACGGCCATCGTGCAGGCCAGTTACATCTACAACATCGCCAAGCTCGTGGAATGGAAGGACCCCGGATTGAAGACCGGGCCGTTCGTGATCAGCGTGCTCGGAAGCAGCAACCTGTATCAGGAACTGGTGAAGAAGTACTCCACCAAGTCCATCGGCAAGCAGGCGATCGAAGTACGGAAGCTCGCGCACAGTGCGGAGATCGACAAGTGCCATATCCTGTTCGTAGGGCAGAGCGAGCTGTCGTTGCTGCCCGCCATCCTCAAGGGCATTGAGAAGCAAAGCACCTTGCTCATCACCGAATACCCGGATGCACTGGAGGATGGTTCCATCGTGAACTTCGTGCGCGTGAACAATACCGTGAAGTATGAGATCAGCGTGGTGAACGCGCGAAAGCACAAGCTGGAGGTGGGCAGCACCTTGGTGCAACTGGCATATAACGCGGAAGAATGAACGCGCTCCGCCATATACTCCTCCTACTCGCCGCCTTCCTCGTGGCCCAGGCCTCGTACGCACAAAGCGAGCAGCTGATCGAGGCCAATCGCAAGTATCAGGCCGGTGACCTGGCCGGTGCGCGCACCCTGCTGGATGCGGTGGTGAAGGAGCCGGAGAATGCCAGGAGCCCCGAGGCCTGGGTGCTGCGCGGCTTCGTCTATAAGGACCTCTTCAAGGCCGAACCGGCCGGTAGCACTGCCGACCTGCTCCGCGATGAGGCCCTTGCCAGCCTCTTCACGAGCACGGTGGTGGACACTGCCCGCGAGTTCTACCAGAGCAGTACGCAGGCCTACGACTTCCTCTGCAAGACCCTGTTCAACGATGCCGCTCGCGCACTGAACGAGATGAACGATGCCCGTGCCATTGCGTTGTATGCGAAATACAAGCAGTGCGTGCTCCGCTTGAACCCGGGCCAGGATCTGAAGCCGCGGGATATCGAGTTCAACAACGCCTTGGGAACGGTATACACGAAGAACTTCAATTCCGACCGCGAGAACATGGCGTGGTTCGACAAGGCCGTCGAATTGTACAAGCAGGTGTTGGCACTGGACAGCAACAATTATGGTGCGAACTATAACCTGGCCACGCTCTACTATAACCGCGGGGTGTACAATATCCAGCACATCAACGCGGGCACCGAGATCCCGGACATCCAGGAGATCCAGGATGCGAGCAAGGAGTTCTTCTCGGCGGCCCTGCCCTATATGACCAAGGCCCACAACATGAATCCCAAGCGCAAGGAGACCCTCCTTGGCCTCGAAGGCATTCACTACAGCCTGCAGGACGTTCAGGAGAGCGAGCACTATCGCTTCCTGTACGAACAGCTCGAGCATGGGACCCCTGGGCCACAAGATCCGCCACAGGACAAGTGACCCTTGCCCATGCGGCTCAGGATGACCATCGGCAGGAGGATCGGGATGGGCTTCGGCCTGTTCATCTTCTTCGCACTCCTTGTGGTCTTCCTGACCAACCGCTCGCTTGAGCGCAGCCGCGCGATCAACGACCAGATCAACAAGGTCTATGGCCCCAGCGTGGATGCCTTGGTACGCCTGCGCAACCTTGTGCTCAACGCCCAGATGCTCACCAAGCATTGGGCGCTCACCGAAAGCCGCACGGATGCCCCGGAAAAGACGGCGCTCGTAGCGCTCACGGACCAGGAGCTTCCCCGGATCATGGATCGCATCGATACGCTGACCGGGGAATGGGAGCGCGAGGAAGTGGCGCTGATGAGCAAGTGCTTCACGGAGATGGACAAGCTCTTCGTGATGCAGGATCACATCAAGATGATCCTGCCCACGCTGGCCAGTTACAAGGATCCCATGGTGTGGATCGAACGGGGTGAGCTGGCCGAGGATGGCGGGCCCCTGGACCAGCAAACGGAGAAAGTGCTGGCCGACCTCGATGTCCTCTTGCGCATGCAGGAGGTCAAGCGCCAGCAGCTCAGCAACAGCATGATCCGGAGCTTCGACTCGTTGAAGTTCTTCGTGCTTTACCTCGGCACGGGCCTGGTGCTCGTGGGCATGGTGGTGGCCTTCCTGATCGTTCGCGGTATCGTACGCCCTGTGCAGCGGCTGCGCAGCATCCTGCTTGCCCTGGGCAAGGGGGTCTTTCCGCGAACGCGCATCACCGCGCGCAACGATGAGATCGGCGACATGTCCATGGCCTTGGCCGACCTGCTGGATGGGCTGAAGCGCACCACGGAGTTCAGCCACGAACTGGCGGCCGGCAACTTCAAGGCGGATTTCCAGCCCCTCAGCGACGAGGATGTGCTGGGGCACGCCCTCCTTCAAATGCGCACGGAACTCGGTGAGCGTGAACGCGTGTTGGAGACCAAGGTGGTGGAGCGCACCGAGGAAGTGGTGCGGCAGAAGGAAGAGGTGGAGCGCCAGAGCCGGAAGGTGGTGGAGCTCTACAAGAATGTCACCGACAGCATTCGTTACGCCAAACGCCTGCAGGAGTCCATTCTTCCCCCGGAGCGGCGGATCAAGGAACTGCTGCCCGACAGCTTCGTGCTGTTCCGCCCCAAGGACATTGTTAGTGGCGACTTCTATTGGGTGGACAAGGTGAACAACAAGGTCATCTTCGCCGCGGTCGATTGCACCGGCCATGGTGTACCCGGCGCGTTCATGAGCCTGGTAGGCCACAATGGCCTCAACCAGAGCATCAAGGAGCATGGCATCGTGCGCCCGAGCGATGTGCTGCGCGACCTGAACCGGATCTCCTACGAAGCCCTGCACAAGGACCGTGACCAATTCGTACGCGATGGCATGGACATGGCGCTATGTGCGCTGGACCCCGAACGAATGGTGCTGGAGTTCGCCGGCGCCAATTGCCCGTTGTACCTGGTGCGCGATCGCGAAGTGGTACAGTATGCTCCGGATAAGCGGCCCATCGGCGGGTTCGACATCGGCGATCAGGGATTCACGGATCACCGCATACAGTTACGCAAAGGGGACGTGATCTACATCTTCAGCGATGGTTATGCCGATCAGTTCGGCGGACCGCGCGGCAAGAAGTTCCTCTATCGCCGCTTCCGCGAACTGCTCGTGGAGATCCACGACAAACCTATGGACCGGCAGAAGAGCCTGCTGCTCGAATCCTTCAACCAGTGGCGCGGCGCACAGGAGCAGGTGGACGATATCCTCGTCTTTGGAATGCGGGCCTGACGCCGGACCCTGAGCCGGAAACACCGGTCACACGTTCCACACCGGGGCGTTCGTATGCCCTACCTGCAGCGGGTTCATGCACATCACCGGGATCATCGGCTCGTTGGTGATCACCTCCTGTTCGTTGGGCACGCCCAGCACCCCGAAGATCGAGTTCTGCAACATGTTCACGATGGCGATCAGGTCGGCATCCACCTTCACCGAATAGCGGATGATGCCCTTCACCAGGTCGTCGCTGTCCTCCTCCAGGATATGCGACTCGTGTTCGATGCCGCGTTCCTTGAGGAAGGCGTTGGCGAAGCGGAGGTGATTGAGCAACTGGTTATGAAGGAATTCATCCTTCTCGCGGGGTGTCACCAAATGCACTTTGCACTTGAAGTATTTGGCCATGTCGCCCACCAGGGTGAGCTTCTGGCGTGATTCCCGCTGGAGGTCCATGGGAACCACGATGTTCTGGTATCCGGTCGGCCGGATGTCCCGCTCCTGCACCACGATGAACGGCACCGAACTGTTGGTGATCACCCGCAGCGCGCGACTACCTGTGATGAACTGCATGCCGCGCATGCCATGGGTGCCCATGATGATCAGCCCTGCCCCGATCTCCGTGGCGGTGGTGCCGATATCCTCATACACCGACCCCACCCGTACCTGTGGGATCACTGGCGACGTTACGCCCGCCTTTTTGGCGCGGGCGACCTCCATGTTCAGTTTCGTGCGGGCCTCCTCCACGTCCGAAGGTTCGTTCACGATATGCAACAGGTGGACCTCGGCCCCCATGCGCTCGGCCATCTTGTTCGCGTGGTTCATGGCGCAATCGGCCACCCGCGTGAAATCCGTTGGTACCAGAACCTTCTTCGTGTTGCCTGTCGTTTCCATGCAGGGTCGTTGTTCCACCGGCGGCCTGGTGGATCGTGCCGCCTCGGGAGCCGCTAAGATAGGCGGCTCATTATGTCGTAACAGGGGGCACTTACATACCAGTTGGGACAAGGCAAATTGACGACGCCTGTGATAATTGAGTAATGATTCTGTTATATATCAAGTATAGACTACGGGTGTTGCAATAGATGTTGCGAATTGGCAACACGCACCATAAGCCAGATTGAGCAAAATGACGGTCCAGTTGATATGTTGGGAAGTGTTGAAAAGTCGGCTTTATTCTCCCGGTTACCGCACGTATACTACGCGCACGCGTTCCTTATAACATGCTGAGGGTCTAAGCAAATCCGCATTTTTATTGCGCATAGATCGTTGGCGATGCGTATCTTTCGAGCATGAACGCTCTTGATCTCATCGCCGAAAAGGAACGCCTTTGGAACGAAGGCGCAGAGCTTATAGCCCAGGGTAAGGCAAAGCAAGCCGCAAGCCTTCATATTGCAGCGGCCATCAAAGCCCTTGACCCCGGCCATGTCTCCGAGCAAGCGTCAATTGATCAAGCACCGAAGCGTAAAAAGCGCAGTTCAAGCACCAACCAGCATGCTGGCTGGACAGCGTTTATCGAATCAGTGCTTGCGAATGGTCCCGCCAACCTATCCACCATCGTTAAGCGGGCAGATGAGGAAGGAAAATGGGGTGGCTTAGATTCCAATGAGCGCCGAAAGCGCTTACGCACATCGCTCCACGCGCTGAAGCGCATCAACAGAGTAGACCAATGGGGTGATGGAATGTGGAAACTCAGAAAAGAAGAAACCCAATGACAAAGGGGCCGAAGCCCCCTTACCATACCGAGATGTCCCGCATGCCTGCCCCATTGAAGGGGGCGAGTTAGCCCGAACGGGAAGGGACATCTCCCCTTATTACTGTCGCGACCGAAGCTGGTCCCATTAGCCATAAATCCGGGGTTGCATCCCGGGCTTAGGTAGAGGAGGTAATGCTCCCAAACGCGGCACCCTATTTCAAAGAAGCCCGGTCGAAGGATCGGGCTTCTGCTTGCAAATATACAGGACGGGAAGAACTCGGTGATCGTATTAACAGTTGTCACTACTACTGCATCTACAATTGTATATACTTGCATAATGCCAATAAAGCGGAAACCCATGACCAAGGACAAGCAAATCCTACTGCGCATTGACGACAAACTGAAGGCCAAGGCCCAAAAAGCCGCGTTCAAGCGCGGAATGTCGTTGAGCGACTTCATTCGGGAGCTACTGAAAGAAAATTCCTAAACCGCTTGCGCGTATATACGATTGTATATACATTTGGGTCGTTCAATAACGCGGCCCCATGAACTTCGAGACACTGATCCAGCTTAATGACCACTTCGCCGAAGAGGCTACATGCCGCGCCCACCTTGCTGCCCAGCGTTGGGGCAAGGACGGCGTTCCGTGCTGCCCGTTCTGTGGCGTAGTTGGTGCGTACGCCATCGAAGGCGGCAAGCGCTACAAGTGCAAGGACAAAGAGTGCGGCAAGAAATTCAGCGTGACCGTGGGCACGATCTTCGAGAACACGAAGCTGCCCCTTCGCGTGTGGTTTGCCGCGATCTACTTGGCCTGCAACAGCAGCAAGGGCATTTCATCCCTTCAGCTATCCCGCAATCTTGGCATCACCCAAAAAACGGCATGGTTCGTCCTGTCACGCATCCGCGAAATGCTGAAGGATACGGCCCCACAGATGCTGGAAAGCCCCGCACAGGTGGACGAAACCTACGTGGGCGGAAAGGAATCGAACAAGCACCAGAACAAGCGCAAACCCGGACAGCAGGGCGCGGGTGATAAGGCCCCGGTGTTCGGCATCTTTGGCAGCAATGGTTGCGTCGTGGTGCGTTCGGTCGCGAACAGCAAGAAGGCTACCCTTCAGCCCATTATGCGGTCACACGTTGCCATCGGCGGCATGATCCATTCCGATGAGCACGCAGGCTATAAGGGCCTCAGCAAGCACTACAATCACGAAACCGTGTCGCACTCATCCGGCGAATACGTTCGCGGCGCTGTGCATACCAATGGCATCGAGAACTTCTGGAGCCTGTTCAAGCGTGGCCTGAACGGCATCTACCACCAAGTAAGCCCCAAGCACCTTGACCGCTACTGCCAGGAATACGCGTTCCGCTTCAACCGTCGTGGTGCAAGCCAGCGCGAAAAGTTCAACACGGCTGTTGAGCAGGCGGACGGTCGCCGCCTAACATACAAGGCGCTGATTTCGACAAAGTGAGTTGCATAGTCGTGTTTCGACGGATTATCCATCAAGCCATTGTCGTGATTTCGAGAATACAAGGAATTTCCGGTAATGTTAATAAGTTAATGGGCACTCTATTCGCTCAGAAACTAGTGACTTACCTGTGGCTTGCAGCATGCTTCCTTCCACGGCACTTGCCAGCATATGCTTTTTGCACGAACTTTGTGCCATAAGTTTGCGTTGAAGTTATCAACGATCCGCGCAATGAGCACGCCCACACGACGAATCTCCAAGAGCGCCCGCCTAAAGTGGCCGCGCACTGAGAATGCTCCGTCTATTCGCTTGTCGGAGATTACCACCTTACCCAATACGGTGTCCGTTCAAGAGATTGCAGAGGTGCGCGAAAGACTTGCCAAGTCAAGACGGGTTCTCTAGCCACGTGCTAGGGGCGTATACATACGTGCTTGTAGATGCCAACTACCAGTTGGAGGATTATTGCGCGTACCGAAAAGGCGCACGCCTATACCGCTTTAGAAGTCATGGGAAAAATGACAAGAAGCGATTCAATGGGCACTATTTCGTCCTGGTGGAGCATTACGAGCATGATGTCTTCGTTGTCAAGTATTATCCGAAGAGCCTAAAGCTGGCTGGCATCCGCAAATACCAGATTATTGCGGGCACACACGATGTTCAGAGGATAGTCGCAACCGTTGCGGACATAGCTTTCTCCGCGCTAGCCGACTGCCCGGTTGCGTCTTTTGCGTTCATAGGCATGCCATCTGTCTTCCATGAGCACGATGGCTGGGTAGTGGAAACCGATGTGCCATCACAGAGATTCAGAATCTACGCGTGGTATGTTAAACGGATGCCGCACGCAGACCTATTTACTCACAGGTCATGGGGGGCCGCAAACGCCTACCTCCTACTCAATAATCAACAGCCAGACCACAAGATTTTAGAGAATAGAATTATGGACATGTTCATTGCATCATACGATACAATTCTTGACCCACGAGCAACAGATGTTGATACGGGTGGAACGGCCACTGTTGGATAGTCGCACGTCAAAAAGCGATTCCTTCCAGTACCGCCCACACTAAATCTCAGGATACGACGTGCCATGTGGCCGCATATCTTTGAAGTATGCCCGGTAAGCAGGAAGAAGTACTGAAGATCCGCGGCACCTTGGAAGAGGTGCTTCGCGTTGCGTTCAGTCCTGCGAAGAAGACCGCTAAACCACTGCCCAAGAAGAAGAGGGGTAGGCCCAAGAAGGGTGCGAAGTAGGTTGCATTCTTGCGGGGCTCTTTGTATAGTGACCGTCAGCCCATAGGCAGGGCAGCGACAGGACGAATGAGCCTGTTGTGGGAGCCGCAGGATCCGTTGGGGTCCGGGTCACGAGGTAGCCGTAAGGCGAAAAAGCGGATTCCCGCTCCCATCTAGCTCCTTTTCCAAGTCTGTCCCAACAGGTATGTAAGTGCCTAACAGGGCCAGGAAAAGCCGTAAAACAAATGATGACGAACGGTTATGAACGCCTGTAAACGTCTACTGGCCGGATCACCCCCTCCCGACCTGTGAGGTTTGCACCGTCGAAACGCCGGAATGGTCCGGTCACTGACGAAAACAACTACAACACAATGGAAACGATGGTGAAGAATCGTGTGCAACTGCTGGGGAACCTGGGTCGTGATCCCGAGCTGAAGGAGTTCGATGGCGGTAAGCGCCGCCTGCGGATGACCGTGGCCACTAATGAGAAGTTCGAGTACGGTGCAGGGCAGGCGAAGGAGGATACCCAATGGCATAACGTGGTGGCCTGGGGCCGCACCGCGGAGCAGGCTGCTGAAGCGTTGAAAAAGGGGAGCTTCGTTTCCCTTGAGGGTCGACTTGTGCACCGGAACTACGAGGACAAGGACGGCCAGAAACGCTACGTCACCGAGGTGGTGATGAGCCAGTTCCAGATCGTGGAGCGCAAGGCCGAGGTGGCGACCATGTGAGGAGTTGCCACTGGTGTGGAACGGAAAAGGCCGGCTCATGCGAGCCGGCCTTTCCGTGCTTTCCCGATGAATGCCTTGGTCAGTGCTTGAGGATCCTGATGGCCTGTTCAGCACCGTCCGTTCGTATACGCAGGACATAACCGCCCGGAGCCAGGGCGGACAGGTCAAGCACGGCCCGGCCTTGGGCGAAGATGGTCCCGTCGTAGGCCGCGCGTCCCGTCATGTCCACAACCGTGAAATGCACTGCACCCTGCAACGGGGCTCCATCAACCACCAGCATCTGGTCAACAGGTTGTGGCCAGGCGTGCACAGCGCCCTCCTGCTGCTCGGCCACGCCAACTTCCACTTCCACGAAATGGCAGGTGGTGGAGGAGCAGGTGTCGCTGGTACCCGGGATAGCCACCCACGCCGTCAAGCAGACCTGATACACCCCAGGCCCCGCATAGGTATGCGCCGGGGATTGCCCATCCCCAATGCTGCCGTCACCAAAGGTCCATAAGTAGTGCGTGGATGCGGGGTGCGCGCTAATGGTGCTGTTGGAAAAGCTCCAAGTGTTCTGCCCCAGGAAGCTGGGGGTGAACTGGACCTGAAGCAGACTGTCGCAGAACGCATTCCCTCCTGCGGTCACGGTGATCAACTGGCAATGGTCCGCGAAGCAGCTATCCTGTGTGTTGGGGTTGATGGTGCCCACGATGAGGCAGATCAAATACGTGCCAGGCTCATCGTATACGTGACCGGTGTTGGGGCCTGTTCCCACCTGACCATCACCGAATATCCAATCATAGCTCCAGCCGGGGTTGATCACCGAGTTCTGGAGATTCACCGACAAAGCACCTGGCCAGACCGTGAAGCCCGCGTTCAACTCGGAACAGGGCGAAGTGCCCACCTCGACGTTGATCCACTGGCATACCGTGCTGCTACAAGAGTCGGGCGCACCAATCGCCCAGATCGTGAGACAGACCTGGTATTGACCGGACTGGATGTAGGTGTGCAACGGGTTCATGCCATCGGACTGCCCACCATCGCCGAAGGTCCATGCGTAGCCCACGGCCTGGCCGTTCGTTGTTGAGGTGTTCTGGAAGTGGATGATCCCCTGTCCGGCGGGCTCCCAAACGAAGTGCGCCTGCAACAAGCTGTCACACGGAAGGTCGCCGCTGATGACGATCCATTCGCAATGCTCGGTCCAGCAGGTGTCCTGCGTGTCGGGGTTCCAGTACCAGGCGCTCATGCAAACGTGGTATTCGCCAGGCTGAGCATAGGCATGCACGGGGTTCATGCCGTCACCCTGGCTACCATCACCAAAGCTCCAGAGGTAGCCCGTGGCCGCCGGGTTGGTGATGCCATAGAAGCTGGCTGAGCCGTTCATCTGATCCACCCATTGGAAGACCGCCTCGAAGGTGCTGTCGCAGGGCGTGTTCACCTCGCCCACGACCACCTCGTGGCATACGGTGCTGGTACAAGAGTCCGGTGAGTTCGGGAGCCAGCCGGTGAGACAGACGAGGTAGATGCCCGGCGCCGGGAATACATGGTTCGGGCTGATCTGGGAACTGAACGTGCCATCGCCGAAGTCCCAATGGTAAAATGGTCCGAAACCGTTCAGGTTGGAACAGTTATGAAACTGGAGTTCCGTGCCGTTACCGCTCCAGGTGAAACAGGCCTGCACCGTGTCGCACGGGTCGCCCCCTGCGATGGTCACCCAATGGCAGCTTTCGGCGAAACAGGTGTCCTGCGTGTTGGGGTCCCAAGCCCACATGATAAGGCACGCATGGTACGCGCCCGGTTCCGGATAGGTGTGAACGGGATCAGATCCATCGCCCACGGTACCATCACCGAAGTTCCAGTGGTAGGAGAAGTCGTTCGATGATACAGCGTTATTGAACGTGGCCACGGCACCCTGCACGGTCACATCGAACCCGGCATTCAGCCCCTGGCAGGGCGAACCGGAGAAGCTTACCACTTGGCACATGGTGGTAGAGCAGGTGTCCTGTGTACCCGGGATGTACTGCCACACGGTAAGGCACAGTTCATATGGTCCTGCACCGGGATACACGTGCATTCCCTGGGGACCATTGTCAGAATACGTTCCATCCCCGAAGCTCCACAGCCAGTGGATGCCATTGCCATTGCTGGCGGAGTAGAAAATGGTGTGCGGACCACCGTCGGGTATGAATGTGAATGCCGCGCTTAGGCTGTCGCAGGGGTTGCCTTCCCCCTGGATCACCACCGTCTGGCAGTATTCGTCAATGCAATTCTCCCAATAAGCCACCAGGCATACCGTGTATACGCCGGGGGCCGTGTACGTGTGGTCCGGCGAGGTCTCCGAGCTGCTGCTGCCATCGCCGAAGTGCCAGGTGTATTGCAGGTTGGTGCCAGGAGCGGCGCTGCAGTTCGTGAACATCATATTCTGCTGACCCATGGACATGGAGGAAAAACAACTATGCAGACCGTCGCAGGGATCACCCCCGGCGATCACCACCAACTGGCAGGTGGTGGAGGTGCAGGTGTCCTGTGTACCAGGTATCAAGTACCACGTGGTGAGGCAGAGCTCGTAGGACCCTGGTCCGGCATATTCATGCACCCCCTGTGGTCCGTTGTCCGAGAAGGAACCATCGCCAAAGCTCCAGAGCCAATGGCCAGCGTTGCCACTGGTGGCGGAATAAAATATGGCGTTCGGCCCACCTGCTGGACCGAACTGGAACTGCGATCCCAGGCTGTCGCATGGATCTCCTCCGCCAGGAACGAAAAGCGTTTGGCACGTGGTGTCCGTGCAGGTGATCAGGCCACCACCCTGCAGTTCATAGATGCTGATCGCGGTGAGGCACACGGTGTAGCTGCCCGACTGTGCATACGCATGGCCCGGCTGGGGATCGTTGCTGCCGCTGCCATCGCCAAAGCTCCAGCTCCAGGACGTTTGGAAGCCCGTGCCGCTGGTGGCATTGGCGAACTGCACCTCGTTGGGCTGGACGATGGCGCTGAAGCCGGCATTCAGCCCAGCGCACGGATCCTGGGCGATCGCGGCCGACGAAAGAGCAAGCACGGAGAGGAGTGTGGCGAATTTACGCATATGGATGGGGTTCGTTGACGAGGGCGAAGCGGAGCGGGTCGTACTAGGAGGAGGACGTGCCCAGCAGGCGCAAGGGTTGCCTACTCGCGCATAATAAGCAGGGTGGATGAACGCGTGTCCGATCGCACCCACAACACGTACGGGCCAGCGCGTAAAGTCATGGTGTGCAGCTGCAGGCTTGGAACACCTGTGATGCGGCCGTGCGAGACCTCCTGGCCGAGGCCATCGTATATGCTCCATTGCGCCCCGTTCACCACGGCCGGTCCCTCAACGTTCAGCACATACGCGAACGGTATCGGCCAGGCACGCAATGGCGCATGACCCGCGTGTTCCAACACCCCGACCGCGGCGGCCTGCACGGTGCCGCAGGCCATGGCATAACATGCTTGCTGGGTCTGTGTGTTGAACGCGTTCACCGTGATGCACGCTTGATATTCACCCGGGTCGTTGTAGACGTGAAGCGTGTTCGGCCCGGAGGACACATCCACCTGACCATCGCCGAAGGCCCAGAGCGAGTTGCTGATCTCCAGGGCTGCGTTGAATACTGCGATGGACACATCGAACGAGGTGGGGGGGCCGAAGGAGCTGACGTTCATCGCCAGGAACAACGACGAGTCGCACGTGCTGGTGTTGCCATCCACGAAGATGTGCTCCGCCCGACCAGCCATGCAAAGGGAGGAGGTATCCACCGTGCTGATCGAGTGGGACACGTCGTAGGCGCCGGGGAATAAGTAGAAGTGCGAAGGGTCCGCAGTGAGGTCGATCACACCATCGCCAAGGTCCCAGAACTCCACCACTTGCTGGCCGCCCGTGATGCTGGCGTCCTGGAAGGCCACCGCATTGTTGCCGGTGGCGGCCCAGGAGAACGAGCCATACACCGGGGAAAGGCATTGGTCGGACACACCGCCGTGTGGCACCACGGCCGTGGTCGATATCGCACAAGAGTTGCGCCATACGTTCATGGTCACCGTGTCGATGCCAGCCGTCGCGTACGGGTAGGACATGCTGGCGCCTTGCGCAGAGATCCCGGAAAAGCTTGTCCAAGTAACGCTGTCCGGCGATTGGAACGCGTGGTCCGTTACATCCGCGAAATGCATCATTCCACCCTCGCTGTGCCATTCAAAGGTCGGCCGCACGCCACCGCATTGGGCCATGGCGCCCATGGAGATCAGCGAGAGCAGCATGGCCAAGGTGAACTTCATGCGACTATGGAATGTGGTGATCATGGTGCCTATCGTTCGCGCTCGGGAAGGGTGAACAATACGCGGAAGGTGCCCCCAAGTTCGCTCAGTGATGCTCCGGGCATGGCCCCTCCGGTTCCGCTGAAGATCGTGGACCACACAGGACCCGCGCCCAGGGTAAGGCCTTCGGTGAGGTGGTAGTTGAGGTCGAGCCCTGCGAAAGCACCCCACGATAGCCGGAAGCGGTCATCCACGGACCGGTCGCCGAGCGCGACCGTACGGGGTGCGTTGCGCGGCAGGTCCTCGTTATCGGACTGTTCGGCGGAAGGCACCAGGGTGCTGCCGGTGCGCGCGAGCGTAGCGGTGAACACCGGACCGGCCCGAAGCCCGAGTGAGCAGCGACCAAGCCGATGACCATAACCCACCTCAGGCGCCAGTCGGAAAAGCGTGTACAGGTTCGTTGCCGAAGTGCGCTCCTGCACACCGGGCTCCACCAAGGTCACGGGTACGATATCCCACGTATAGACCGTCTGCGGTCCTGCTGCGGTGGCGATCCAAGTGGTGTCGACGGTCTGGCTGGTGTCGCCCGCGAGCGTCGTTGTGCGCAGGAAGCGCGAACGCAGCTGGGATACGCTGGCAGCCACGGCCATGTGTACACCACTGCGCCACCTCATGCCCCCGACCATGCCAATGCCCTTTCGGTCCAACCAGGTCTCGCTGCGGTTCAGTTCGGCCACCTCTTCCCCCTCGCCCTTCCACTCGCCGCTCACGCTGGTCAGATCCAGTTGCAGGCCGAGGAAGATATGCGTGTTGCGCAACACATAGGGGTCTTCAGCATGAGCTGCAGTAGGGCTGGCGGCGCTGCCAAGGTCCACGGCCAGCAGGCTCGTCCGCGTCCGCATCCAACGCGCGCTCCCTTGGAACGCTGCACCTGCGCCCTCAGTACCGGGCGCCGCCCCGCTTTCGTTGGCCGCCCCGAGCTCCATCGCCAGGTGTTCCGAGCGCGTGTTGGAACCCGTTGCGGACGGCGCTTGCGCACCCGTGTTTACCGATGTGCTCTCCGCAGCTGATCCCGCTGCCTTCCGGGTCGGCACATTGGTGGATGATGATACTGAAGCGGGGTGCGTACGTTCCCGCGTGGTCGTTGTGCTCGTGGCCGTGCTCAGTTCGGATACGTGAGCTTCTTTCCGCTTATCCGTGATATCATTCAGAGCAACGGCGTTCGCACCCGGTCCGGATCCTTCCGCCGACGGAGGCGCCTCCTGCACAGATCCTTTGCCCATATGCGATGAGAGAGGTGCCGCGCCTTCCCCGGACCGCGGGGCTTCAGGGTCCCCCCCCTTGCCTGGATCTACCGCCATCTCCTCCGGCTGTCCCGCCGATCCGGTTCCCTTCACCGCAAGAACGGTCGCTCCCTGTGCCGATCCCGTGGATGTGTCCTGAGCCATGAAATACGCGCCGCCGGTGCCCAGCAGGACCAGCGCCATCAGCAGGAAGCCCCAGCGGCGGCGCAGGGTCAACAGCGTGGTGTGCGCCCAGTTGCGCTCGCGCACGATGCCCTCCCACACCGCGGGTGGCGGCGTTATCTCGGCATCGCGTAGCCCGCGTGCGAACAGTTCATCTATTGGATGTTCCCCCTTCATGTGCATGTGTAACGTCTTGTTGCGCGATGCGTTCCTGTAACATGCGCCGCGCCTTCGCCAACTGGCTGCGCGAGGTGCTTTCGCCACAGCCGATCATTTCCGCGATCTCCCCGTGGTCGTATCCCTCGATAGCATAGAGGTTGAAGACCATCCGGTATCCGTCGGGCAATTCGCCGATCAATTTCATCAGTTCCTCCTGACCCAGGTGATCTACGGCCGTGGCCGCCACTGTGCTCTCGGGCATGTGCTCCATGCCGATGCGTTCGTTCTGGAACGCCTTCCTGCGGTAATGGTTGATGCACGTGTGTACCATGATCCTGCGGACCCAACCCTCCAATGAGCCTTCCATGCGGAAGCCGTGCAGCTTGTCGAACACGCGCACAAAGCCCTCCTGCATGAGGTCCTGTGCTTCCATCTGGTGGCGGGCATAGCGCAAGCACACGGCGTACATACGCCGTGCGAACCGCCCGTACAGGGTCTCCTGACATCGGCGGTCCTCGCGCTGGCATCCTTCCACCAGCTCGCGTTCGGTCAGCTCACGCAATTCGAAAGGGCCTTATCCGGGAACAAGACAACGGAAATGCGCGGAATGCTGCCCCGCCCCCGTTCCCTGCCTCAAGATAGGCCAATTCGCTGGGCGGCAAGTGGTTTTCTCCGGTGGACAGTCGTTGAACAAATGATTGCCAACGGTTATGAACGACTACAAGCGGGTACTGGCCGGATCCGCTTTTGAAGTCGGGGAATGTTTGCGGCGGAATTCGGAATCAGCACCGGAGACCAAGAGAAAACCAAGTTCAACCCAAACACTGTACGAACATGAACAAGCTGAATAACAATGTGCGTCTCATCGGAAACCTGGGCTTCGACCCTGAAGTGCGCGAGATCGCCAAGGGCCGCAAGGTGGCCCGCATCTCCGTGGCCACCAACGAGACCTATACGAACGGCGAGGGGGAGAAGGTGACGGACACCCAGTGGCACACGGTGGTGGCTTGGGGCCGCACGGCCGACATGGTGCAGCGCCTGCTGCGCAAAGGATCGCCGATCGCCATGGAGGGGCGCCTGGTGCACCGCAGCTACCAGGCCAAGGACGGGCTGAAGCGCTACGTAACGGAGATCGTGCTAAACGACTTCCGGTTGATCGGACCCAAGCGCGAGGAACTGCAAGCGGCCGCTTAAAAAGGCCTTCCTCGTTCACCGGAGCGGCGACCCCCCAAGGTCGCCGCTCTTGCTTTGTGCCCGGCCGCTCTCCCCGGAGCGCTCGTAGGAAGTGGTGCCTGGGCCTGCATAAGGCCACATACCCAGGGTTCAATGACCGATGGAGCTTTGAGGGCGGGCATCGCCAGTTCATTCTGCTTGGGCATTTGAACCGATCCCCAGGACGTTTACATTTGCCGTCCCTTTCGACAAGGGGACCTTCCCTGGTAGCTCAGCTGGTTAGAGCACATGACTGTTAATCATGGGGTCGCTGGTTCAAGTCCAGCCCGGGGAGCAGCAAGGAAGCCGTCTCGGTTGAGGCGGCTTCCGCATTTCACATCGCGTCCTTGCGCATTGCGTCATCTTTGCCCTCGCTAACCTCCACCTCCAACACGCCCATGCAACTCGTTACCGTAGGAACCGTCGCCTTTGATCGCATCGAAACCCCGTTCGGCAAAGTCGACAAGGTGGTGGGTGGCGCGGCCACGTACATCTCCCTGGCCGCTTCCTTCTTCCTGGAGGACCTCGGCCTGGTGAGCGTGGTGGGCGATGACTTCCCCGTGGAGATGATGAGCGTAATGAAGCAGCGCGGCATCGACCTCGCGGGCCTGGAGATCCTCAAGGGCAAGGAAAGCTTCTTCTGGGCGGGTCGCTACCACTACGATATGAACAATCGCGATACGTTGGAGACGCGCTTGAACGTGTTGCTGGACCTGGACCCCAAGCTACCCGAGCACTTCAAGTCCGCGCCTTACGTGATGCTCGGCAACCTGGACCCCAAGGTGCAGGCCAAGGTGCTCGATCAAGTGACCGATCCCGCGCTGGTGGTCATGGACACCATGAACTTCTGGATGGACAGTTCGATGGATGAGCTGAAGAAGGTGATCGCCCGGGTGGACATCCTCACCATCAACGATGCCGAAGCGCGCCAGCTCAGCGGAGAACACTCATTGGTGAAGGCGGCGAACAAGATCCTGGCCATGGGCCCCAAATACCTGGTGGTGAAGAAGGGTGAGCACGGCGCGCTGCTGTTCGGCGAGGACCACGTGTTCTTCGCACCGGCCCTGCCGTTGGAGGACATCATTGATCCCACGGGAGCCGGCGACACGTTCGCTGGTGGCTTCATCGGTTACCTCGCCCGCACGCAGGACCACAGTTTCGACAACATGAAGCGCGCGATCATAGTGGGCAGTGCACTTGCTTCATTCTGCTGCGAGAAGTTCGGCGTGCAGCGCTTGTTGGAGATCAGCCGCGAGGACATCGACCAGCGCGTGCAGCAGTTCGTGGACCTGGTGGACTTCGATATCGAACTGGTGGAGGAGTAAGGCTTCTGGAAGGACCAATGCCAGTCTGGGAGATCCACCATGCGGACCGTCTTGAGCGGTGCATGGGATGTGCCTTACGCGACATTAAGTGGGAAACCTTCCATGTTGATGGTGAGCGGATCCCCGGTGTTCACAGCTTGTATCTGGATCTAGGGAAATGGATCAGCATCTTCGACGATGCGGGCGCTTGGTTCATCTACGAAGCACTCCTTGGATCAAATCATGCAATTGATGAAGGCACTGTTCATCTTGACTGGCGAATACATGATCTCGAAGAACTTGCCCCGTCGTTAAAAGGCGTGTTGGGCAAGCGCCTGATCGGGTCCGGTCCGTCGCCGGACAAGGAAGAGTTTCAGTTGTTCTTCGAAGGAGGCGCAATGATCGCCTTGTCATCTGGCAAGCTTGCGGAAGGAGGTGGAGCGGATGAAGGATTCAACGTGTCGTTTCGTCCCTGAATTCATCTGCGCAATCGGCGAAATCTGCGGTTGCCCTCAGAAACTCACCAACAACTGTCCCTTCTCCACGGCGGTCTTTTCCTGCGCGTGGATCTTGCTCACCACCGCATCGCCGGGGCACTTGATCACGTTCTCCATCTTCATCGCCTCGAGGATGATGATCGGATCGTTCTTCTTCACGGCATCGCCCTCCTTCACCAGGAGCTTCAGTACTAGGCCGGGCATGGGCGCCTTGATCTCCTTCACCACCACGGCCATGGCCTTATCCAGGCCCAGCTCGTGCATCAGGTGCGCCTGCTCATCCTCGAGCTGCACGGTGTAGGTATGTGCGCCGATGCGCATACGAACAGTGCGGTTCTCCACATCCTCCTTCAGCACCAGCACACGGTGACTGCGACCATTCACCACCAAGCTGTACTGGCCCGGTCCGCTCTTCACCAGATCGGCACCCGCGTTCCTGGGCAGTGACCAGGGTGCGCTCGGTGTGGCGCGCTCCAACACGAGCGGCTCCTTGCCGGCATTAACGGTTGCGTAAAGTTTGGCCATCAGGGGGCCGAAAATAGTCCTTCCCCCTCGCCTAACTGCGCAGACCCTTCATCCGGCCACTCAGAATGACCTCGCCGTTACAACCGATCCAGTATCTTCGGATGACATGCGTGCGCTTCTGTTGCTCTGGATGCTCTCGACCACCTCATTGGTGGCGCAATGGCAGCGGTTGTATCCAAGCGTACCATCACCAGGCGCTCCTGTGATGGGATATGGTACACATTACTTAATGACCGGCCCGGGACAGGGTTTCGGATTGCAGAACATCTTCTATTCCCCGAGCAGCGGTACAGGCTTCGCGATGTACCATACGATGAATGACTGGGAGGATGAGCCCATTCGGGTAACGGGCCCTTCCGGTGGCCCAGGCGCAGGGTGTTGTGACCATTCCTTGGTCGAAGAGACCGCGGACGGCGGGGCGCTTGTGCTGCGGAGCGAGGGTATGACGGCCGCCGCACGCTATGCTCGGTACCACCAGGGGGGCATGACCTTCCATACCCTTGGAGGATTTGGGCCTTATTCCTTCCGGTTCACTGCCGTGGATGGGCAACTATGTTATGCCGCCGGCCGCTACCCGGAAGATGGTACAAAGCTCTATGTGATCACTGGCACACCGAACGGCTACACGTATATCGACACCCTTTTCCTTGATGTCGCAAGCGTAAAGAACCTGGCGTTCCTGGATGCAGCTCATGGTTGTATGTTGGTGGATATCGAACCCGGGGGTATGGAGGTATTTGTGTGCCAGGATTCCGGTAGAACATGGCAAATGACCCTCTCCACAGAGCGATGGCTAAGGGATATTGAATGGTCCGATGGAGCCAATATCTGGCTGGCCGGAAGCGGAGGAGAGTTGATGCACAGCTCGGACACGGGGACCACATGGCAGGATGTACCGCTTCCACATGAACTGGAGATATGGTCCCTAGACTCGTATTCGAATGACAGTCTCTGGGTTGCTGGATCCGGTGGACAGGTGTTTTGCACGGGTGACGGAGGACAGAACTGGCTTGAATTTCCCATTGACACAACCTTGAACCTTCGCCGGATCCAGGCCTTTCCCGGCGTTGTTTATGCTTACACAAGCACCGGGGCCATCTATCGTTATCCACCCGTTCCGCCTGACACCGTACATACTCCGATCCACGAAGAATGGTGGACGCTTGATGCAGCTGGCATCCTGTTACGGCCTCAGCTGAACGAGCGCATCACGGGGCTCGCCATTTGCGATGTGCAAGGAAGACTCGTGAACGCACGTGTGAGCAACGACCATCTGGACATGCGCCCGCTGCCGTCCGGTATCTATGTGGTGGATATGCAAAGCGATCGCCGGAGCGAGCGCGCAAAGGTGGTCTGGTATTCACCCGACCGCTGATCATCCGAATAGTCCATCCCCCTCGCCCAGCCGCTCATACACCTCATCCGCCGGCAGCTCGGGCTGTTCACGTGCCGCCACAGCGAGGCGGTCACACAGTTCGTTCTGCGGATGTCCGTTGTGCCCGCGGATCCAGTGGAAGCGCACATGGTGCTGGCGGTAGATCGTGAGGAAGCGCTTCCATAGGTCGGGGTTCTTCTTCTTCGCGAAGTTCTTCTTCTCCCAGTCGAACACCCAGCCCTTCTCCACGCTGTCCACCACGTATTTACTGTCGCTCACCACGGTCACTTCCGTGCCGGGTTTCTTCAACGCCTCCAACGCGACGATCACGGCGAGCAGTTCCATGCGGTTGTTGGTGGTGCGCCGGAAGCCTCCCCATAATTCACGGCGGAACTTGCCTGCCTCCAACACGGCACCAAAGCCTCCCGGACCCGGGTTGCCACTGGCAGCGCCATCGGTGTATACGGTGACCTTCATGGTGTAATATGCGGGAACAGATACGTGATATTCCCTGCGAACAACTTGATGCTGATGGCGAGCAGGATGATGCCGAACGCTTTGCGCAGCACGATCAGCCCCACGCGCCCCAGCAAGCGTTCGATGCGGCCGGTGAGCAGGAGCACCAACAGCACGGGGATCATGTTGAGCACAATGGCGATGAGGATGTTCACCATTTCAAATTCGGCGCGCAGCGACAGGATCGTGGTGATGGTGCCGGCGCCTGCGATCGCCGGAAAGGCCAGCGGAACAATGCTGTACACCTTCGGATCATCGCTGGGCAGGCCGGGCGCCGAGGTGTCCTCCTTGAACAACCGCACACCGAGGATCATCTCCAAGGCGATGAAGAAGAGCACCAGCGAGCCCGCCACCGCGAAGGAGCGTACATCGACGCCCACGAAGCCGAGGATCCTTTCGCCTACGAAGAGAAAGACCACCATGATGCCAAGTGAGACCAGCACGGCACGCATGGGATAGATCCTGCCCGCCTTCTGCCGCACCTGTAATATCATGGGAATGCCGCCCACAATGTCGATGACCGCAAAGAGGATCAGGAAGGCTTTACCGATCTGGGCGAGGTCCAACATGGTGGACAAAGGTGAGGGTCGCCGAGCGGTGAGCTTCGAGCCATGAGCCACGAGCTTTCAACCGTGCATAGCTCGAAGCTCGTGGCTATCGGCTCGTGGCCCGAATGATGTCTTCGACAACTCTAGGATAATGCTCATGCTCCAACGAATGGATCCGTTCAGCAAGTGACCCGGGCGTGTCGTTCGGTAGCACGGGGCATCGGAACTGTGCGATGTGTTCGCCCTCGTCGTACCGTTCGTTCACGTAATGGATGGTGATGCCGCTCTCGGTCTCCTTCGCCGCGATCACGGCCTCATGCACATGGCGGCCGTACAGGCCTTTGCCACCGTACTTGGGCAATAGCGCAGGGTGAATATTGATGATCCGCTTCGGGAACGCGCGCACCAATTCTGCTGGGATCAAGCGCATGAAGCCTGCGAGCACAAGGAGGTCGATGTGCTGTTGTTGTAGTTCACGCTGTACGGTGCCATCCTTCAGCTGTGATCCATTGAACATGTAAAGCGGCACCATCAGGTCCCACGCGCGCTGGACCACACCGGCCTGCGCCTGGTCGCAACCGATCAGCGCAACATGTGCTCCGTGGTCGTTGCGAAAATGCTCCACCAAGCGTTGGGCGTTGGTGCCCGAACTGGATGCAAGGATGGCGATGCGCTTCATGCCGCGAAGGTGGTGAACTGGTCGGCCCCGGCCATTTCATGTTCAACTGCGGGTCACGATCTTTGCCCTCATGACCGCTGAACACGTATTCGTCCCACACAAAGCCCTGCAGTTCACCGAGCAGGAGACCGCCGAGCGTGCCCGCGCCTACTTCGAACTGATGGATAAGCGCCGAAGCGTTCGGCATTTCAGTGGGAAGCCCGTGGCCATGTCCGTGATCGAGGACCTCATCCGCACGGCCAGCACCGCACCCAGCGGCTCCAACAAACAACCATGGACCTTCTGCGTGGTGAGCGACCCGGAAATGAAAATGCGCATCCGGGAAGCTGCGGAAAGGGAGGAGTTCGAGAACTACAACGGACGCATGCCTGCCGACTGGTTGGTGGATCTGGCACCGTTGGGAACCGGGTGGCAAAAGCCCTACCTGGAGATCGCGCCACACCTGATCGTGGTGTTCAAGCAGGCGTATGAGGTCACCGCCGATGGCAAGCGCCGCAAGAATTACTACGTGGACGAAAGTGTGAGCATTGCCTGTGGATTCCTGCTTGCGGCGATCCACCAGGCGGGATTGGTCGCGCTTACGCATACGCCGAGCCCCATGACCTTTCTGTCCGAGCTGCTCGGCAGACCGGAGCATGAACGACCTGTGCTCCTGATCCCCGTGGGTTATCCGGCCGACCCGTGTTCGGTACCCGACCTGAGGCGCAAGAACATTGACGAAGTACTGGTGCGATACTGAGACCCGCCCGGACCATCACTGCATCCGCGCGGCAGCGCACCGCTCAGATAATCAGGCAGTTGAGCCCCGCTCAAGGGGGTCATCCAGCCACCGCGCCCATTACAGCCCTTGCGCCTTTGGAAATTGTGCTTCCTTTGCAGCCTCACTAAAACGAACGGACATGTCGGATATCAAGTCAAGGGTCATCGCGATCATCGTGGACAAGCTCGGAGTCGATCAGGGCGAAGTCACACCGGAAGCGAGCTTTACGAACGACCTTGGCGCTGACAGCCTCGATACCGTCGAACTCATCATGGAGTTCGAGAAGGAGTTCAACATCGCCATCCCGGACGACCAGGCCGAAAAGATCCAGACCGTGGGTCAGGCCGTGGACTACGTGGAAAAGAACGCGAAGTAAACCACCCTGCGGATGCAGCTCAGGCGTGTGGTCGTCACTGGTCTGGGCGCGCTAACGCCGCTCGGGAACACTCTCAAGGATTATTGGGAGGGTCTGGTGGCGGGCCGCAGCGGAGCTGCGCCCATCACGCGCTTCGACGCGTCCAAGTTCAAAACGCAGTTCGCCTGTGAGGTCAAGGGGTTCAACCCCGAGAACTTCATGGACCGCAAGGAGGCCCGCAAAACGGATCCCTATGCGCAGTTCGCCCTGGTCTGTGCCGATGAGGCGTTGCAGGACAGCGGATTGCTGACCGATACGGTGGACCGCGAGAGCATCGGCGTGATCTGGGGCAGTGGCATCGGTGGGTTGAAGACCTTCCAGGACGAGTGCATCGCTTTCGGGCGGGGCGACGGAACTCCGCGCTTCAACCCCTTCTTCATCCCCAAGATGATCGCGGACAGCGCAGCGGGCCTCATCAGCATGAAGCATACGTTGCGCGGGCCGAGCTACGTGACGGCCAGCGCCTGTGCATCGAGCAACAACGCGATGATCGACGCTTTCAACTACATCCGCCTGGGTACGTGTGTGGCCGTGGTAACGGGGGGCAGCGAAGCGGCGATCTATGAGGCGGGCGTTGGGGGTTTCAATGCCCTGCATGCCATGAGCACACGCAACGACGATCCCACCACGGCCTCGCGACCTTACGACAAGGACCGCGATGGGTTCGTGCTCGGGGAGGGCGGCGGTGCCGTCATCCTGGAGGACCTGGAGCATGCGTTGGCGCGCGGGGCGAGGATCTATGCCGAAGTGGTCGGCGGGGGTATGAGCAGCGACGCCTATCACATCACCGCACCGCATCCCGAAGGCCTCGGCGCGGAGTTGTGCATGAAGCACGCTATGCGTGAAGCCGGCCTCGGCGTGAAGGACATCGATTACATCAACACGCACGGCACCAGCACGCCCATCGGCGATCCGCAGGAGGTGAAGGCCATCCAGCGCATCTTCGGGGAGGACGCCTACCGCTTGAACATCAGCGCTACCAAGAGCATGACCGGTCACCTGCTGGGCGGCGCGGGAGCCGTTGAGGGCATCGCTGCCATCATGGCCGTGCATACCGACATGGTGCCGCCCACCATCAATCACTTCACGGACGATCCGGAGATCGACGGCCGCTTGAACTTCACGTTCAACACCGCGCAAAAGCGCACGGTGAACGCCGCCATGAGCAACACCTTCGGGTTCGGTGGGCACAACACGGCCGTGATCTTCCGCAAGTACGCGTGATCCGCTGCCGCGGATCCATCATGAGAGCACCGCAGATGGAAAGAGATGAACGCAGAAAGGGCCTCGTCCCCTGCGCGCAGTTGATCCGCGCCCATCATATCGATCTGCGTCATCTGCGTTCCAAACCCTAGCACTGGCGTGTTCTCAGCACTTTTCAGCAGACCGAAGAATCCCGAGGAGCGGAAGATCAGGGCGTGGTGCCGTCAGTATCTCGGGCTTACGCCGGGCGACCTGGCGCTTTACCGACAGGCCCTGCGCCACAGCAGTGCGGTGCCCGAGGACCGGCCGGAGTTGCCCAACAACGAACGCCTTGAATTCCTCGGCGACGCCATCCTCGATGCCATCGTTGGCCAGTTCCTCTTCAACAAATATCCCGAGCAGGGCGAAGGCTTCCTTACGCGTATGCGCAGCAAGCTCGTCAGCCGTCACCAGCTGAACATCCTGGCCAAGCACGTGGAGATCGAGAAGGTGGTGGAGAGCAACGTGGGTCGCGGCCATGAGACCAGCGTGCCCGGTAACGCGTTGGAAGCCTTGATCGGAGCCATCTTCCTGGACAAGGGCTTCGAGAAAACGAACAAAGCGGTGCTCACCCTGATCCAAGCGCACTTCGACCTGAAAACGGTGGAGCAGGAGGACCGGGACAACAAGAGCCGGCTGCTGGAGTGGGGCCAGAAGAAGAAGCGCAAGGTGGAGTTCCATATCAGTGAGGAGAATTCGCGGAGCGGACGGGGCAAACTGTACATCGCCGAGGTGCGCATCGATGGCGAGGCCCGCGGCACCGGGCGCGGACACAGCAAGAAGAAGGCGGAGCAGGACGCTGCCACCGCCGCGTTCCGCAGCCTGCGCCCACATGGCCAGCGACCCGAACGCGGCCACGATGCGCGCGAGGAACGCAGCGAACGCCCGCGCCGCAGCTCCCATGGCGCGCGCGACCGCGATCGCCGCTCACTGCCGCATGCCGCCAAGCGACCACCACGCGCGTTGCCTCCGCACGCCGAGCACGGCGGTGGTTCGCCCCCGGACGGCGAATGATCGGGGACGCTGGGTCCTTCGCTTCTACCTTTACAGCTTCCGCCTGCATCCGCCGTGGCCAAGCATAAACTCGATATGGAACCCGACCCGGAGGTCATGCTCATCGGCATAAGCAGCCATGTGAACGACTACCGGCTTTGCTGGGCTCTCAACCGCTCCCTCGGCATCAACCTCACCCGACGCGCCACCGACATCAGTGACATGGGTCCCGAAAGGCCGGCGAGCTATTCCGCCTTCGATCATGTCGATGAGCTTTCACAAGCGACCTATACGCTGGTGAACAACCATTGCACCGATGGCATCCTGTTGAAGGAACACCGGCAGTCCGATTACTTCCTGCTGGTCGACCGGTCGGCCCCCATCACCCACGAGGAGTTGATCGACCTGGTGCGAAGGACCGAATTCGTGTTGATGGCCTACCCGCTCGACGCGCGCAAAGAACGCAGCGCACATAAACTCCTTCAATGAACACAGACCCCAAGACCAAGATCGTGGCCACCATCGGCCCGGCCAGCTCCAGCGTTGCCGTGCTGCGCGAACTCATGCGCGCCGGCATGGATGTGGCCCGCCTCAACTTCAGCCATGGCAGCTACGACTTCTATCGCCAGCTCGTCACCGATATCCGGGAGCTCAACGCGGAGATGGGCATCAGCACGGCCATCCTCGCCGACCTGCAAGGTCCCAAACTGCGCGTGGGCGAAATGGAGAACGGTTCCATCGATGTGCCGGACGACAGTGAGCTGATCATCACCAACGAGCCCATGATGGGCCGGCCCGGCATGGTGAGCACCGTGTACAAGCAGTTCCCGCACGATGTGAAACCAGGCGAATACGTGCTGCTCGACGACGGCAAGCTGCGCCTGCAGGTGGTCGCCACCGACGGCGTGAAGGAGGTGCGTCTGAAGGTGATCAACGGGGGCAAGCTCACCGACAAGAAGGGCATCAACCTGCCCAACACCAAGGTGTCGCTGCCCTGCCTCACCGAAAAGGACAAGCAGGACCTCGACTTCGCCCTGTCGCTGGATGTGGATTGGGTGGGCCTGAGCTTCGTGCGTAGCGCGCGCGACATCATTGAACTGAAGGGCATCATCCGCGCGCAGGACAAGCACGCACGCGTGGTGGCGAAGATCGAAAAGCCCGAGGCACTGCTGGAGATCGACGACATCATCCGCGAAAGCGATGCGCTGATGGTGGCCCGTGGTGATCTGGGTGTGGAGATCCCGATGGAAAAGGTGCCGTTGATCCAGAAGGACCTGATCCGCCGCTGCCTCAAGCAGCACCGGCCCTGCATCGTGGCCACGCAGATGATGGAGAGCATGATCACCAGCAGCACGCCCACGCGCGCCGAGGTGAACGACGTGGCCAACGCCGTGCTCGACCATGCCGATGCCGTGATGCTCAGCGCCGAGACCAGTGTGGGCAAGAATCCCGTGGAAGTGGTGCGCGTGATGAACCGCATCCTCGCGGAAATGGAAACGGCCGATGGCATGTACGACGTGCCTCCAGTGCCGCTGGGCGACAATGATCGCTCCGTTACGGACGCTGTCTGCATCGCTGCGGTGGGTCTCACCGACACCATGCCCGTGAAGGCCATCGTGACCATGACGCACAGCGGCTACACCGCCTTCAAGATCAGCAGCATGCGGCCGCGGGCCAACATCTACGCCTTCACCAGCAACCCCAGCATCCTGTGCATGCTGAACCTGGTGTGGGGCGTGCGCGCGCACTACTACGACAAGACCGTGAGCACCGATCACACCATCGCGGACATCAAGCACCTGCTGCGCAAACGCGGACACGTGCAGAAGGGCGACCTGGTGATCAACCTCGCCAGCATGCCCATCGCCGAGAAGGGCATGAGCAACATGCTGAAGTTGAGTCCGGCGTAGAACTCACCCAATGCCGATCTCCAAGCGGCTCCTCCAATTTCTCGCGGTTGTTGTGGTGCTGGTCGGATGTGACCGGTCACAAGGACCGGAGGAAGGCTATTGCGGCCCAATGGTCGAGGAACAACGGTTGCGGGCCATGTTCGACTCTATTGCTGCCTTGGATATCAGTTCGCTTGTATTGGCGGCGCGATCGGTCACCGATTCGGCGCTTTCAAAGATGGCCAACGTGAACGTGCGGATGTCCCCAAATACGATCAGTGACCTACACAAGGCCGAGCTGACCGGCCGGCTGCCTCGTACTACGTATTTGGCGATCGTGGCTCATGACCCGGACACGGCGGCCTATGCCGAAACAGGCCGTGGCGATAGTGTGAAAGTAGTGGTTCATCAACTCGGGGATTCCCTGGAGACATGGCCGTACTTGGCCCTGGAAGTGCTTGACCTGAGCGGATGGGGGGCAAGCGAATTGTACATCTTCCATGAAGATAAGCTGGTCGCAATATCAGGCATCTTCCACCGATACGGCCTACAGCTGGACTGCTTTACGACAAGCAGGAATGCTAGGGTCTTGTCACACAATGAAGTGTTCAGTGTTGGCACAGGGCTATCACAATCGAACACGTTCTTCTATGAACTAGCAGATGACAGGGTTGTGCCCGTCTATAACATGCTCGCCTCAGCCGGGAATGTTGGCGGCCTTGGCGGCCGCCGTTGGTGGGATATTTGGTCAAGAGTGGAAGGGACAGATCCGATAAGGATCACCTATTTCATGGAGAACATGTGGTCAGGTGCTGACACTACGCTTCCGTTTGCCATAGACTCAGTAGGTCTCGATGTCGATTTGGACAACTCCTACGAAAGCCAAACGGATCATGCTTCGGTAACCGGGGCCAGAATCTGGTCATACCAAGCCATGGAAAGAATACCATCCTCTAATGCTTCCTTAGACCACCTGTTCATCGCAACCCATAAGGCGCAGCTGGAACGCGAATTGAATAGCCCAGATACGCTACGCCGCCATGCGATGCTTGACTGGTTGAACTGTGTACGACTGGGTCGTCCTTGACCATTAGCACACCCCGATGTCTTGAAGAAACTCGGCGCATTTCTGACCTCGCTGGTGTTAGTGGCCGTATTTGCCGGCCTCTATGGCGCCCTTCATGACCAGCTCAGCTTCACCATCGCGCCGGAGTATTTCACGAAGTTCAAGTACGACCAGTTCGCATTCGAACCGTCATGGTTCGGCGGTGATCGGCCGACCGTTGCGGTGATCGGTTTTCTGGCCACGTGGTGGGTGGGCGCGTTCATCGGGCTTTTCCTTGGCGGAACAGCGTTGCTTCAACCGGATGCGCCGAGTATGCGCAGGGCGATCACCCGCGGCGTACTGGTCACGCTCGGCGTTGCCGCGGTATGCGCGTTGCTCGGCTTGACCTATGGTTGGTTCTTCCTGAATGGCCCGCCAGAAGGCTGGCGCCTACCATCGGATGTGTTGGACCCACATGCATTTCTATCTGTGGCCAGCATGCACAACGCCAGCTATGGAGGAGGTGTGTTGGGCCTGATCATCGCCCTCACGGACATGGAGTGGCGCCGGACCACGCGGAAGCCCATCAAGTGAACACTGCGCCAAAGGGGCATAGACCAGCCTACCTTGCAGCGTGAACGAACGCGAATGGGACGCTGTAGCATCAACATTTGAAGAGGACATCTTCAGCCTGCCCGCGAACGACCGGCTCGGGCTGATCGCCGACCGCGTCCGGCGTTTCGGTGGAAAGGACAGGAGCGCAGCGGACATCGGCTGTGGCATCGGGCGTACGCTTCCCCTGCTGGTGGCCCATTTTGGCGAGGTGCATGCCACGGACCTGTCCAACGAATGCCTGGAGGTCGCCCGTCGGTCCTATGCGCAGCATCCGAACATCCAGTACCACCATGGCGACCTCGCGGAACTGAGTGAGCCACTGCCCATGGTGGACCTTGCCCTTTGCATCAACGTCCTGCTTACTGCACCCCTCGCGCGCAGGCAGAACATGCTCCACAGCATTGCGGCGGCCATCAAGCCCGGCGGTCATCTGCTGATCACTTCACCCTCGCTCGAATCCGCGCTGTTCACCACACACCGGCTGGTGGAATGGAACCTTGCGAAGGGGATGCCGCCCGCTGTGGCGCAGCAGAAAGCAGCACGCGATGCCAGCAAGCTGGACATGGGGGTGGTGATGGTCGACGGCGTGGCCACCAAGCATTACCTGAAGGAGGAGCTGGAGGATGTGCTGCGCAACGAAGGGCTCGTGCCGGTGGAATCCCTGAAGATCGAATACCCCTGGAGCATCGTGTTCCCCGGCATGCCCGACCAGCTGCGTGTGGATCCCCTGCCCTGGAACTGGATGGTGCTGGCCCAGCGCGTTAGCTGATCGTACGAGCTCCACAGAACAACGACGCCCTCGGAAGTTCTCCCGAAGGCGCCGTGCTCCACCAGAACCAAAACCTATCCCAATGGGACAGCGGCTTGTTCGCTCCGCGCCGTGTCCTGGAATAAAGCTAGGAAGTGCCGCGGGCCAGGTGTGGCCTGTACCGAGCAACGGAGGGTGTGAACGAGGAAGCGGTTGATCAGCGGAGCTCGTACACCACGCGCACATCGGAACCCGCAACGGCGAGGTCATCGGGTAGGGTGGTGCTGATCACTGTGGTGTGTACCATATCGCCGTGCGCATCGCGCGAGAGCGCCGTGCCCACGATGGTCATCGCCCGGTACACGGGCACCACATAAGGGGACGTGTGCATCAGGCGGCCTTCTGAAGGTGTATGGGGCGCACGGTGGAGGTCTCGCCGTCCAACACCATCAGGATGAGATCTTCACCGCGGACATCCGAAAGCATCACCTCGGTCACGGGACCTTGCACGGTGCCGGACTTCAGGATGTGGCCGTGTGTGTCGCAGATGTCGAACAAGGCACCGGCCGTGCCGGGCTTATAATCGAACATGAGCATGCGCTCGATCTGATCGATGCGGATCTGGATGTCGGTACTGCCCTGGTTCGCCATGGTATACGGATGTCGCTCCGTTCAACGGGAAAGGCGCGGGTTTCGTTACGGGACCCGGAGGGTGGTGTTGAAGAGGCGGCCAGGTATTCCTTTCTGACCGCCTCGTCAATAATCTGTTCAGACTAGAAGTTCTGAAGGTCCACTGGGCGGATAACCCCGAACCACTTCAGCACCCGCTCACCTATGCCTGGGGCATCGATGTGGCAGATGTACGTGCCGCCCGCAATGGGTACCTGATAGCTGTTCCGCAGGTCCCAGTCAAGATACGTGAGGTCGTTGTCCTTCCGATAGCGCCGCACCAAGGTCCCGTTCACCGAGTAAATGCTCACCGTGCAGTGCCTCGGCAGGTTGATGAACTTCACGCGATTGTCCAGCCTGGAGGTTTCATAGCCGCTGAAAGCGTAGTAGGGGTTGGGCACGATGTTGACCATGTCGAGCGCGCTTTCGGCCACCGTGGGCTGCGCGGTCAAGGTGGCATCGCCCCGTGTGCTGAACGCATAGAGCGGCAGACCGTTGTTGCGCAGCGGTGCGATGGCAGGTGTGTAGCCTGCATAAGGCTGCACGTAGCGTTGGTACGGATGTTCAACGTTCAGCTCGATGGTGGCCGTGGTCTCCAACAGCGTGTGCCCAGGAACCAACATCGCGCTGCCCACCCACGCGATCGAGCGCCAGACGCGCAGCTTCTGCGCGATCCCGCCGTCCATGCTCTGCGCGATGTAGGCCCCTTCATCATACTGCGGCATGGCATTGGCCGATGCATCCATCCGGCGTGCATTGCGGAACACGAAGATCCAATGCTGCCCGCCCACCAATGGCGCACCGAGGTCGGTGGTGAGGCGCGCATCGGGGTTCCAACGCATGTCCCGACCGATCCCCCCGCCCCAGAAGCTGTCCTCGCCGAAGCCGATGTTCAGACGTTCTCCGGTGTTGAGGTCCAACGCGTAGCCAGGGAACCAACCGAAGCCCGTGCCCGAGCCATCGGGTCCGCCATCCTTGTTCACGCTGGAGGCAGCGCGCAGTTCCAGCTTGTTCACTCCATTGGCCAAGGCCGGGTCCTGTTGCATTTCGAACACAGGCGATCGGCTCCATAGTTCCTTGTCCCGGGTGATCACGATACGCACGCTCGGCAGGTCGCGCAGGTCCGTAAAGCCGAGCAGGTTGAATTGGGCCTTGTGCGTGCCGGGTTGGAATTCCTGGTAACCACAGAGCACCCACGGGGCCCATGTTCCCCCCAACAGTTTCTCGTAGCGCTCCTCGGGATCAACACCACCGCGATCATCGTTGGGTGTTGTGTCCGGCAAGGCCGAGAAACCCGTACCGCTCCGGATCCAGTTGAAGGGACCTTCACCATCCACATCCGGCACACCGCCCAACCAGGCCTTCGCGGGATCCGCGAAATGCAGCGTGGCTTCGATCGGCCATTGATCAATGCGCGTTTCCGCTCCGAGCGTACCATCCAGTTCAACTTCCACGGTGTCGGCCTGGTCCTGGCCGATGTTCACGGCCAGGCCCCACTGCAACACCAATTGCTCGTTGGCTATGGCGATGGTCTTGTCGCTGGTGACACTGTCGCCCGTGGTGAGGTTCACCAAGGTCCAACGGGCATCCTCGAGATCCGTCGGTGCCGGGTCGCGGAAGTACAGTTCGAAGTCGGCCGGAGGTACGCGCAGTGGATCCACGACGTGCACATCAATGGGTCCGCGACCCGTCTCGTAATGCAACTCCTCCACACGCCAGGGTGCTTCGCTCAGGATCTCCTGAACGGTCGTGGTGGTGAAGGAGAGCCGCGAACGGCCCTGCCCCTGTCCCTCCAGGCGGGTGATCGGCAACGCATCACCGAACGCGCATTGTACCAAGGTGCCGTTCGCCTCGGGCGAAGGTGGGTGAGGTATGCCGGAATAACCGCGGATGCTGCCACCAATACCACGGCGGCTGGCGAGGTAAGGCCTGGCCTGGCCTGAGCGTGCTGAGGCATCATAGGGTTGCCAGTTGTTGTGCGCGTAGGCGATGGCCATGTAGTGGTAGGTGCGGAAGTTCACCAGCTGCGGCTCAGTGGAGGCAAAGAGGTCCTCGGTCACGCGAAAGGCATGCTTCACACCCGTGTTCTGCGCGTGCACCATTTCCGTGGGAACGGGAAGGCCCATCACAGGGTCCACTTCGTAGTTGATCAGATGTGACACGCCATCCTCGACATCACATTGCACCAACAAGCGAGCACGGTCGACATTGCGGAGCTCGCTTGCTGAAACGGTCGCATCCTTCAGCTGGTAGATCTGGTAGCCTTGGAAGCGGTATTTCCGGTCGGCAGCGGTGGATGGAATGGTCGGGTCCTCCCGCTCGTAGCCCTCGTTCACGTTGTTGCTGGGGACGTTGTTCCGTATGTAGAGGATCAGCTCCTGGTCTAGCTCCTGCACCTGAAGTTCCGGTGCCACCGGCCCGTCCAGGATGCGGAAACAGTTGTCGAAGAGCGATTGCGCCTTGTCATCGGCCAAGCGCACGGACTCCACGCTGGCGTATGGCCCACCCCCGGCAGCACGTGCCCACACAACCCCTACGGTGATGTTGTTCTGCGCACCAGGTTCAAGCGTGAACGGCCCCGCGCTCTGCAGGAAGCGCCGGTCATCCGGCTGGTTGCCCGCCGCCTCTTCGGTCCACTCGCAGGCAGGTACAGCGCCCCCCGTGGCCCAGTTCAACGGGTCGCTATCGCCCGGGAACATGTATCGCGTGAGGATCGCATCCGGGTCGTTCGGCGCATAGCCCGTGCCGCAGTAGGTCATGGGTGTGCCATCGCGCCAGTAGGCCTTGAGGTAGTTGTAATAGTCGGGCGTGTTCTGCGGATCGCTGTTCGCGCCACTGTTGCCGTTGTTGTGGTAGACGAAGGCACGCATGCCCAAGCGCTCATTGTCCGGCACACCATCTCCGTATCCTATACCTATTCCAGGGTAGACAATGCCGTTGCTGTCCAATGCGGCGCTCAGGTCGTTCGTGATCGGATTGTCGCTATCATCATCATCCACGTAGGGGCCCTCGAAGAAGTCCACGCCCACTGCTGGTGGTTGCGCACCATAGCCCGGGAAGCCGTTATCATCCTCGTCCAGATCGTCACCGTTGTATGCATAGCCCAAGCCGCGCTGCACATCGCAGCCCACGTAGTCGTCGCCCGAGCCACCGAGGTCCACATCCACCCACTGGCCGAAGTAGGTGTTCGCCAGCGTCTGCGAACCTTGATTGATGAGTGTGTAGTTGTAGAAGGTCATGTTGTTCACCTCGTCGTTGGTGCTGAACGCGAAGGCCTGCGCACGGATCTCCATTCCGATGGGCTGGCCACCGCTCTCCGTATGCGCACCGCCCTTGTCATTGAACACCCACCAGATGTTCTCATCGCCGAAGAGCGGTACGGGGCGCTCGCGGTCGCGCAGACGACAGTTATCCGTTAACTCCCCGAGTTCATAACCCGGATGGTCGCCCTGTGCAGGGTTGTATTCCCCATCCGGGTTCAGTTCACCGAAGGGCGCGAGGTAGTGGTCCTGGCGCTCACCGGCATCACCATGCGCCGGCCATTCCAGGAAACTCGTGGGGATGGTGTAGCCGGGATACTCGATGCCTTCCTCGCAATCGGGATCCAGTACGCAGCGGTAATAGGCCTCGTGACGCAACGCGTCCTGGCGGCGGGTTTTCCAAGCCCGATCGTATTGGCTGCAAACGGTGCTGTTGGTGCTGGCATCGTTGTCCCCACCGGCCACAAAGTCACTGAGCGGGCCGGGCCAGAAATCGTTGCCCATGGCGCGGAACTGAACAGCGGCTAGCTTCAGGTTATTGCCTGCGCCGATACCACCGAGCCACAGCGAGCCTGCGTAGATGGCATCCGGCCCACTTCGGTCGGGCGTGCGTGGGATCTCATACGCAGGTCCGCTGATAGCCCGGTCCTGCCACATGTTGCCACCCGTTTCGATACGGGCGCGCACATTGTTCAGGTCCAGTTCGATGGAATACGTTGCGGGGAAACACCCACTGGCCTTGGCAGTATGGCCGGGGGTAATAGGTCGAGCGCCCTTGTTGGTAAAGGGGCCCCGGGCAAGGGCCGATGTGACAGCAGCGATGAAAAGGAGCAGGAAAGCAGTTCTGGTCTTCGTTGGTGCGAAGACGTGCATGTTGATGGGATCAAGGGTTCATCATACGTGACATGGTGTGTACTGAAGACCCGCAGCGCACCCCGACCCATGTTGGCGCGGGGGCGCTTTGGTCATGCTCAGTTGCCCTGGTCGTTGAAGATCCAGATGCTTTCGCAGGTGTTGAAGTTCATCATCGCAACAAGGGGTTTTAGGATGATCACAGCATGAAACTATTCCAACCATACACCCCGCATATGCGCCGAACGAGCAACGGTTCTATGAGGTGAGGGAACGGGAACCAGTTGGCGGTCGGCAGGCGCAGTCGGCAGCCACTGCCCACTGCCCACTGCCCACTGCCCACTGCCTACTGCCCACTGCCCACTACCTTCGACCCGCATGGAACCCGCACGCCTACGCGCCCTGCTGGTGGACGACGAGGAGCTCGCGCGGGAGAACCTGCGCATGATGCTCGCCGATGAATGTCCCGAAGTGCAGGTGGTGGGTACGGCCGATGGTGCGCAAAGTGCACGTGAACGGATCGCCGAACTGGATCCGGACCTCCTCTTCCTCGACATCCGCATGCCCAGTGGCACGGAGGGACTGGACCTGCTGGAGGCCATGCCGGATGCCCGCTTCATGGTGGTGTTCGTCACCGCGTTCAAGGACTATGCCGTGCAGGCCTTCCATGGCAACGCCGTGGATTATGTGTTGAAGCCCATCGACCCCGATGAACTGCGCGCTGCCGTGCACAAGGCCTTGCGTCGCTGGGACCTGATGCGGCACACCAACGACGAAGGACAGCGCTACCGCGATGACCTCAACGAGGCCGTGCGCACGATCAAGCAGCACGGTTCCTCAGCACGGCTCGCCGTGGACCACGCCAAAGGGTTCAAGCTCTTCGAACCGCATACCATCGCTCATCTCGAGGCCGATGGCAATTGCACACTGCTCCATTTCACGGATGGTAGCCGCTACCTGGATACGCGTACGCTGAAGGTCTATGAGGACATGCTCGACCCGCTCCAATTCCTGCGGATCCATCGCTCGCACCTCATCAACATCGAGCAGCTGCGCGAGTATTTGCGCGATGATGGACATTGGGCTGTGATGAAGGATGGCACACGGATCCCCATCGCACGTGAACGCGTGCAGGCGTTCGTGGAGGCTACGCGGGGGTGATCGACGGCAGGCCGAGGCACCCTACTGCGCTCAGGTCCTTTCCGCAATACCGCGTTGATCACTGGCGGCGATCACTGCCACGAGCACCGCACTGCTGATGGGCTTCACCAGGTGATGGTCGAAACCGGCCTCGGTGCTCTTTACACGGTCCTCATCCTGGCCCCAGCCGCTCAACGCCACGATCAACGCGTTCACACCCCATGGCGTACGGCGCATCAAGCGACAGGCCGCGAAGCCGTCCATGATGGGCATGCCCAGGTCCATCAGCACCACATCGGGTTTCAGGATGGAGCCAACGGCCAGCGCTTCTTCGCCATTGTTGGCCACGCGCAGTTCATGTCCCATCTTGCCCAGTAACAGGGCCATCATGGCAGCGGCATCCGCATTGTCGTCCACGATGAGGATGCGTTGTGGTGCGATCGTCTTCGCGGCATGGGCGGCCTCGCCTGCCGGTGAGTTCTCTTCCTTCTTGGGGCTCAAGGGAAGGCAGACCGTGAAGCTACTTCCTGCGCCCAGCCCTTTCGAGCGCACTGCGATGCTTCCGCCATGCATGCTCACCAGGTGTTTCACGATGTTGAGCCCGATGCCCAATCCGCCTTGCACCCGTTCACTGGTGCGCTCCACTTGCGCGAACATGTCGAACACCTTGCCCACCTGGTCCGCAGCGATACCGATGCCGTTGTCATCCACGCTCACCCGGACCTCATGCTCGTCCTGGTCCAACCGCACGGCGATGGACCCGCCATTGTCCGTGTACTTGGCGGCGTTGTTCAGCAGGTTGCTGAAGACCTGCGTCAACCGCATGCTGTCCCCGTTCACCATCACAGGTTCTTCGGGCAGATCCAGCACCAGCGTGTGTTCCTGCCGTTCGATCAACGGCCTGCACGCTTCCACGGCTTGATCGACCGCGGTGCGCAGGTCCACCCGCTCAAGTCGCAGGTCCACGGTGCCCCGTGAGATCCGGCTGAGGTCCATGAGCTCGTCGATGAGCCGTACCATCTGGTCAAGCTGGCGCTTCATCATGCCATGCGCCTGGTCCCGGGTGGCCCGGTCATGGTCGGCCATGGAAAGCAGTTCGAGCCCGTTGCGAAGGGGTGCGAGGGGGTTGCGCAGCTCGTGGGCAAGGGTGGCGAGGAATTCGCTCTTGCGCCGATCCACTTCAGCGAGGTCCTTTACGGTCTGCTCAAGCACCAGTTGCAAGCGCTTGCGATCGGTGATGTCGGAGACCGTTCCGGCGAAGCTCACACGCTTTGCCACCGCACCATCGGGCGCGAAGTGCAAGCGACCCTTGGACAGCACCCAATGCACGGAATCGTCCGGATGCACCACCCGGTACTCGCTCTCGATCGATGCATCAACACCGAGCTGTATGGCCGTTTCCACGGACTGTGCCACGCGATCCCGATCGTCCGGATGGACCGTCTCCATGCCTTGTTGAAAGGTGAGGTCGGAGCGGGTCGCCCCGAAGATCGCCAGGTACCCCGCGTCCACTTTGAACGTCGCGGTCCCGGGGTCCAGGATCCAGGTGCCCATCCCGGCGGCATCCAATGCCGATCGCAGGCGCTCATCGACCGCGCGTAACGCCTCTTCCGCTTTTTGGCGTTCGGCGATCTCTTTATGCAGCCGCTGGTTCAAGCGGTCGGCATCATCAGTGAGTTCATGCTGCTGTACCGCGCTGATCAGCAGCGCTTCGTTCATCGCCTGGGTCTGCTGAGCCACGGCGCTGGTCTCGGTTACCTGGATCATCAGCCCCACATGCCGCGCATCCTTGGCTTGTAGTGGCCAGCAGGTGTAGGACCAGAAGATCGATCCCGGCGTGTTGCTCGCGCTTTCCAAGTGCGTGGCCGCTTCGCCAGAAAGCTGCACACGGTCCAAGAGCCCGTGCGTGGCGTGGCCTTCTTTGAAGATCTGGGCGATCGGCTTGCCGAGCAGTTCTTCTTCGCTCTTCCCGAGCAGTGCGCAGAACGCGGGGTTCACGGCCTGCACCACGTGCGCGGTGCCTTCCACTTCGGCCATGGGCCACGGCGCGAATTCCATCACGGCATGGTAGACCATCTGCTCCAACGCGCGCGTGGTTGTCGCTATGGGTTGGTCCTTGCTCATGGGGCTGGAGAAAGGGAACCGAAGAACCGCAGAATGTTGAACCGCAAAATGTAGAAGTGAATGCACGAGCGCATTTCTGCGGCCCTGCCTTCTCTGTTCTGCGGTTCTGCGGTTCTCATCTTCCCAGCGTCTTGCTCCTTCTACGATCGCGCTCGCGCCGGTACACCCGTGGTCAGGCCGTGGTAGCCTTCGAGCCCCGAACTCCTCAACTCGATACCCCTCCCCGAGATCTCGTATTCCCGGATGTGCTTGCTGTGGTCGCCGCCGCGCATCTTGGACACCATCATGATCTTGCGCATCTGTCCATCGATCTCCACGTACCGCAGGCGGATGATGTCGTCCGTGAGGAAGGAGATGGCGTAGTTGCTGGATGGTGGTTTGGTGAAGGACTCCTCCAGCATCAAGGTGCTCATGATGGTGACACCGATGCCCGTGAGGGCCACGAACATGCGGTAGAGCGACTCTTCGAAATCCTCGCGGAAGTCGGGTGCCAGGGCGCGTTCGAACCCGGCGAGCGAATCGATCACCAGGCGTTTCGCACCTACGCGTTTCGTGGCTTCCATGATCTCATAAAGCGCTTCGTCCACGGAAAGGTCCAAGGGACGCAGGTACAGGATCTCCAACTTGTCCGTCCGTTGCGGTGTCTTCAGGTCCAGGCCGAAGGTGGCCGCCCGGTTCGCATATTCCGTAGGGCGCTCTTCGAACACGGCGATGATGGCCGCTTCGCCCTGGCGCAATCCTTCGGCGATGAACTGGGTGCAGAGGATCGACTTGCCCGTGCCGCTGGCGCCAGCGATCAGGATGCTGTCGCCTTCGGGAATTCCGCCGCCCGTCATCGTGTCCAGTTCCGGTATACCGGTGGAAAGTCGGCGCCCGGTGCGCTTCTGGTTCTGCAAGGGGGCCAGGCCCAGCATACGCGGGAAGGTCTGCAGTCCGGCATTGGTGATGCGGAAGATGTGCATGCCCGGCAGTGTATCCTGTCCGCGGCACTTCATCACCTGCATCTTGCGCACCATGCTGTTGCGGTTCACGCTCTGGTGCAAGGTGATGATGCCATCGGCCACGGTGAACACGGCGTCGCCACTTAGTTCCGCGTCGGAGTACTCGCCCAGGAGGAAGGTGGTGGCCTGCCAGCTGGTGAGGTGCATGGCCAGGCGTTGCACCATGCTTTGCAGGTCCGTTTCGCCGGCAGCGCTGTTGAATTTGCGCGCCATGCTGCGGAAGGAATCCACGATCACGATGGCGGGACTTGCAGCTTCCACTTCGGTGATGATGGCGTTCAGTACCACGCTCCAATCACCCTTCAGCACTTCCTCGCTCAGGTTGATGAAACGGATGGCGCTGCCCATCTTGGTCTCGTCATAGAAATCGTACTGCTGCTGGTAGCGCAGCATCTTCAGCGCGGGTTCACCGAGTATGGTGAAGTAGAGCGCCGGTCGTTCCACTGTCGCGTTCGCGAAAGCGATCTGGTGCGCCAGCGTGGTCTTGCCGCAACCCGGAGTGCCCGCAATGATGTTGAAGGAGAACTCGGGCAAACCACCGCCGAGGATCTGGTCCAACCCCGGAACGCCGGTAGGCAGTTTGTGGATGGGGACTTTGGTGCGTGCGGTCATGGCGTTGTGTTATCGGACGAGAGGTCGGACGTGATCGCTGGCCATGCTTCTTTCACCAGTTGTAATGTCAGCGGTGTACCAATGAAGGTACGGAGCAGGCCCAGCAACTGCGCCACCAGCGCCACTTGGCAGCGCGTCCTTTCTGCCGGGTCCATGTCCTCGATCGCAACGCTCAAACCCGCAAGCGACCCATCGGGCAGCACATGCACAGCGTTCAGATCGGATGATCCGACCCGGGCCAGCGCCACGGCACGGGAAAGGAGCGAATGGTATCCCGCTTTTCCGGCCAATTTGGTAAGCAGTACACCGAGCTTGCCGCACACGCGAACAGCAGCGAGGTCGCGGATGCCGTCGCCCGTATCGCCTTCCGCTAACAGCAGCTTTTCAGCGAGTTCGCGCAGGGTGGGGTCGACGAGGTTCATGGGTCAGGACCACCGGCGCACAACGTGATGGCGTGCGCTATGTGCAGGAACGAGCACCCGAATGTACGCCAATGGCAGCCCTCCACGCTGGATAGGATCTGGATGACCGCGGATCGAGCGCCATGAGGGAACGGCGCCAGAGCACATGCACCCCGCTCACTCTCCCGATCCAACGATCCGATCAAAGGCGCCCATGGATCAGCGGTATACGCCGTTACATTTCCTCAAAGCCCCCTCAGCATGTCCCTGCGCGCCCTTATCGTCGATGACGAGTCCGATGCCCGCGAGAACTTGCGCATCATGCTGGACGACAACTGCCCTGATGTGGAGGTGGTGGCCCAGGCCGGCAGCTCGCCGGCCTGCGCCACCAGCGCCTTGGCGATGGGACCATCCAGATGTGCCTTGCGCACCCGCTTCATCGCTGAACGCATCGAATGTGCCGAAGGTGGAAGGCCCGAGCTTGAGGGCGAACCAGAGGTTGGTGCCGTCTTCGGCTTCGGCCATGGGCAATGCGCTTTTCAAGAAGGCTTCCACTTCGGCTTCTTTACCCGGTTTCGCTTCTAGCCGGGCGAGGAGGGCGAGGGTGTTCATGGGTTTGGCCGTGTACATCATTTCTTGTTGAACGCGTTCTTCAATCCATCGGCAGCGAAGCGGACGGCGTCCTTCGCTTTGTCCACCACCGCACCCATGCCGAAGAACTCGTGGGTAACCCCCTCGTACAGCTTCATGTCCACAGCCACACCGGCCTGGTGCAAGTGCTCCACGAAAGCCTCACCTTCCGAGCGCAACGGGTCGATCCGCGCCAGAATGATGCGCGTGGGCGGCATGCCGTGCACATCATCCTTCAGCAGTGTGAGCCACTTGAGGTCAACGGCCTTGGGATCGGGCACATAGTTCTTGAAGAACCAGGGGAGCATGGGAGTGGACAAGGGTTTCGCATCCGCGTTCTCCTTCATGCTCGGCGTACCGGGTTCGTTGTTGGTTACCGGGTAAACGAGCACTTGATAAACGGGCATGGCCATCCCGTCTTCCTTCGCGCGCAAGCAGATGGATGCGGCCATGTTGCCACCGGCACTTTCGCCGACCAGTGCGATGCGTTGGGGATCGCCCTTGATCTCCTTGGCGTGCATGAGCACCCATTTGTAAGCGGCATAAGTATCCTCATGCGCGGCGGGGTAAGGATGTTCCGGGCCCTGCCGATAGTGTGTGGATACCACTACCGCGTTCGCGGCATTGCACAGGGCGCGGGGTGAGCTGTCGTACACGTCCAGGTCCGCAAACACCCAACCACCGCCATGTATGTACAGGATCACCGGGAACGGCCCTTCACCTTGGGGCCAATAGATGCGCATGGGCACCGCACCACCCGGTCCGTTGAACGTGCGG
Source organism: Flavobacteriales bacterium (assembly GCA_031411095.1). Taxonomy (GTDB): domain Bacteria; phylum Bacteroidota; class Bacteroidia; order Flavobacteriales_F; family PHOS-HE28; genus PHOS-HE28. The sequence goes on from JANOAK010000002.1 coordinate 98,365, forward strand.
TCCTCCACCTTACCAACGGGTTCTGGTGCCGTGTCCTTGCCCAGCTTCTTCAGCACTTCTTTCACCGCATCGGCGGGTGTGGGTTGTTCCCGTGCTTCTTGTGCGGTGAGCGTTGGGACCGGTTTGCCGTCAAGGGCGGCAAGTTCATCCAGCACCGCTCGCATCTGCGCATCGGCAGTGGAGGGTGCGATGGCGGTGCTCACGGTATCGGTATCGGGCGTGTTCATATGGTTCGTCGGTGTATCGGGCACGCCACAGGCGGCCAACGTTAGAGCAAACAGAAAGCAGGGAATAGGTCTTATGAACATCATGAAGCGCGTTCAAGGTTGGTGATGTGCGTTGGTCTTGTTGCCTCCACACCCGCATGGCGGATACCCCTTGCCGTGTTGGGCGCAACGCTTTCGGTGAACCAGGTCCTGATGCGGTCCCGCAGCACCGGTCGTTCGCTTTCATCAGTGGAAGACACCGCGTACGCCAAGGCCACGCGCAACAGGTCACAAAGTCTGGGAGGGGCATCGCCTATCGCACGCACAGAGAGAAAGCTGACGGCGAGTACCCCGCTCGCGCAGTCTTCACAGTGCATCAGGTTCAGGAGGGTGCCATAGATGGCTGGTGCGTGGGCCTCGTAGGCATCACGCTCCAAACTGGTGTCAAGGTCGGTGAACGGACGCGACAAGTGCGGAAGCTCTTCGAAGGACCGGTGATCGCACATGTTGTTCAGGTCATATTCGACGACCACGCCCTAGGATGAACAACGGGTATGCCAGTAGTCGTGTTCGCTGCTCGGATGCGCCCTGAGCAACTGCACTGGACAAGCCGACATGGTCGGGACGGCCCCGGCCCGTGAAGGAACTCCTGCTGGAACGCCTCAATAATAAAATATCCCCACGCTGGTCTACTTCGTATCCGCAGCGGAACGGTCCATTTGCGGTCGCACCACGAAAGTGTGGCACAACTTGCCCATGCGCATAGAAGTTCTGCTCACGCCTGTGCCGTTATGCATGTTGTGCAGGCAAGGTGCGCAAGAACTGGTTGAACCCGTGGTTCCCGGCGACACGGCGAACTCTACCTGTACGCTGGCGGTACTGCCCATCGTTCAACCCCCGTTGCGCCGTCACGGGCTGCCATGTGCCGGGAGGTGTGTGCTTCACCCCGGTCACGCCTGTTTGGAACGAAGAACTGTTCCATAGGGCGGGAGCGGAAACTTGGATCGAAAGAAGTGCTGGCGGAACCGGCACCGCCCGTAAGCCCACAGGGCTTCTGTGCCGGTGTGGGCAGGAACGAGCACCCGAATGTACGCCAATGGCAGCCCTCCACACTGGATAGGACCTGGATGACCGCGGATCGAGCGCCATGAGGGAACGGCGCCAGAGCACATGCACCCCGCTCACTCTTCCGATCCAACGATCCGATCAACGGCGCCCATGGATCAGCGGTATACGCCGTTACATTTCCTCAAAGCCCCCTCAGCATGTCCCTGCGCGCCCTTATCGTCGATGACGAGTCCGATGCCCGGGAGAACTTGCGCATCATGCTGGACGACAACTGCCCTGATGTGGAGGTGGTGGCCCAGGCCGGCAGTGCCGAGCAGGCGCGTGCGATGATCGAGGATCTCAAGCCGCAAGCGCTCTTCCTCGACATCAAGATGCCCGGGGAGGATGGATTCTCACTGCTGCGTTCGGTGGCCCACCTCGAACTGCCCGTCGTCTTCACCACGGCCTATGATGAGTATGCGTTGCAGGCCTTCAAACAGAACGCCCTCGATTATCTGGAGAAGCCCATAGACCCGGATGAACTGAAGCGCGCGGTGAAGAAGCTCAGGAGGATCGCGGGCGATCCCGCGGCCGGGGCCCAGCACGTGAGCGCACTGGAAGCATTGATGAACGACCCCGGATCGCCACTGAGCACCCGCGTTGCCGTGCCCGGTCGCGACGGGTTGGTGCTCATCAAGCATGAGGACATCCTGTACCTCGAAGCAAGCGACAGCTATACCACCGTATTCACGCGCGATAGCAAGAAGGTGATCAGCAGCAAGCACATCCGCGTGTTCGAGACCAACCTCGACCCGAAGAAGTTCTTCCGTGTGCACAAAAGCTACATCATCAACCTGGAGCACCTCAAGGGCTTTAGCCGTGGGGAAGGCAACATGGCCATTCTGGACAGTGGTGCATTGATCCCTGTGAGCCGCCGCCGCCTGTCCGATTTCCTGTCCATGATCAACACGTTCTGAATGCGATCATTGCGCGTAGCCTGGATCCTCCTCGCCTGCTGCGGGGGGGTCGTGCGCGCCCAACAATTCGGGTTTACGCAATACACACCGAAGGAAGGTCTGGCCCAGAGCCAGGTGCGCGCCATAGCGCAGGATGCCCAAGGTTATCTGTGGCTCGGCACGCTCGGCGGGGCCAGCCGGTTCGACGGGCATGCCTTCACCAATCATGCACTGCAGGAGGGACTTCCGGATGCGCAGGTGAACGCGTTGCTCAGCGCACGCAACGGCACCCTTTGGCTGGGGGCCGGCAGCGCGCTGGTGGCCTTTGAAGGTCGCGGATCGCGTGTGGTGAAGCTCTCGGGGAATGACCGCGAAGCGCGCATCCTGGCCTTGGCGGAACTGCCGAACGGCGATCTGCTCATCGGCACCGATGGTGCTGGCCTGTTGCACCTGCATGGCGATAGTGCGACGGCATTGCAGGGCTTTCCGTCCGATACCGCATCCACGGTAAGGGCCCTGTTCGTGCGGCCCGACGGCGAAGTGATCATCGGCTCACGGGCAGGAGCGTATAGTTGGCGGAACGGGCGGTGCACGGGCATTGCCCTGGGTGAAGGCGTGGAGAGCATCAGCGCCATAGCGCTGGACCGGTCCGGTACCCTGTGGTTCGGCACCTTCCGCGATGGGCTGTATGGACTTCGGACCACGGGCGAGCTGGTGAACCACGACGAGTCCACCGGCCTTTTGCAGAGCAACGTGCGGGCCTTGCTCGTGGATGCGCGCGATCGTTTGTGGGTGGGTGGCAAGTTGGGCCTGAACGTGCTGGACAAGGGGAAGATGCGGTCGTATACCGTGTACCAGGGCCTGCCCAACGACAATGTCTGGTGCCTGTTCGAGGACCATGAACACGGCATCTGGGTCGGCACGGACGGTGCCGGACTCTTGCGCTTTGCGGGCGACCGCTTCATCACGCTCACCGCCAAGGATGGCCTGTGCAGCGATCTGGTGATGGCCATGGTGGCCGACCACCGCGGTGATCTGTGGCTCGGCACATACGGCAACGGCGTCTGTCGCATGGACGGCATGGCGATGTTGAGCACGGTGGATGGGCTGCCGAACAACACGGTGTGGTGCGCGCTCGCTTCACCGGACAGTGTTCTGTGGTTCGGCACCACCAATGGACTTGTGCAGGTGCGCAATGGGGTGGTGGTGCCCATCGATAGCGCTCGCAACCTGCAGGAAACCCGCGTGCTGGCCTTGCACCGCGATGCCGACGGCACCATCTGGTGCGGCACACGCGAAGGGCTCGCCATACTTCCTCCCCACGGCCCCTTGCGCATGATCACCAAGGATGACCGCACCTTGTTGCGTTCCGTTCGCGCCATCGTGGAGAACGGTGCGGACCATCTATTGGCCACGGACCTGGGCGTGGTGCGCATGATGCCCGGCCGAACGGAACGCTGGACGTCGGTGGAAGGATTGTGCGACAACACCGTGCAGTGCCTGTTGGTGGACCAACGGCAACGCACGTGGATCGGCACCACCAACGGCCTCGCATGCCACGACGGCCAGCGGCTCATCAACCTCCGCCTTGGCACGGACTTCGGTTCCAACTTCATCGACCTGTTGCTGGCCGATGACAGGGGTTACATCTGGGCCGGCACCAACAACGGACTCTTCCTGTTCCACCCGGACAGCCTGTTGCTGGACCCCCTGAACAAGGAACATTTCACCGAGGCCGATGGATTGCGGGGCGTGGAGTGCAACCTGAACGCGGGGTACCGGGATGAGCAGGGGCGCTTGTTCTTCGGGACCAATGCCGGCCTGGTGATGCATGATCCCGCGCGCGGATCCGCGGTCCTCGAGCGTCAGCCGTGCATCGCCCGCCTGGTGGGGCTACGCTCCTTCATGCTGCCGTCCGAATGGCGCGATCAATGCGACAGCATCGATCGGCGGTCGGGCCTCCCGGTTGACCTGCGGCTGGCCTACCGCAAGAACCATGTGACCTTCGACTTCACCGCGCTGGCGCTCGCCAATTCCGACCGCGTCCTGTTCCAATACCGCATGCTCGGCGTGGATGGTGATTGGTTGCCGCCCACGGATGCCCGCTTCGCCAGCTATTCCAACCTGCCGGGGGGTGAGTATGAATTCCAGGTGAGGGCATCCGACGCGCCTACCGCCTGGGGCCCACCCACCACGTACCGGTTCATTGTAACGCCGCCGTTCTGGCTGCGCTGGTGGTTCTTCGGCATGGTGCTGGCGGGGCTTGGTGCCGTTGCCTATGTGATCATGCGCTTCCGGGCGATCCGCCGCGCGCGCCAGGAAAAGACCCGCCAGCTCATGCTCCGGTCCCGCATGCTGCAACTGGAGCAACAAGCCTTGAACGCCAACATGAACCGGCACTTCATCTTCAATGCGCTCAACAGCATCCAGTACTACATCAACCGCCAGGACCGCACTGCCGCCAACCGCTACCTCACCAGCTTCGCGAAGCTGATCCGCAAGAACCTCGATGCCAGCCGCAACGACACCACCACCCTGGCCGAGGAGCTGGAGCGGCTGGACCTCTATCTGGTGCTGGAGCACATGCGCTTCAAGGACAAGTTCAAGTACGAGGTGATCATCGACCCCGGTGTGGATACCTATCGCGTGGAGCTGCCCGCCATGATGTTGCAACCCTATGTGGAGAACAGCATCTGGCATGGCATCCTGCCCACCGAACGGCCCGGAACGGTCTCCATCCGCGTGGCACCCGGTATTCCGGACCATGTGCGGATCACCATCCAAGATGACGGGATCGGGGTGGAGGCCAGCCTGGGACGCAAGAACGGCAACGGTTCGGACCACATTTCCCGTGGCATCGAAATCACCAAGGGACGGGCCGATGTGCTACGCCGGCTGGATCTGGCGGACATCCGCATCACCGGCCCCGACCAGCTCCACGACCACCAGGGCCAACCGTCCGGCACCCAGGTCACCATCGAACTGCCCTCCAAGGAGAGCATAACAGCTGGCAACGGAAATTTGCAAAACGCCGATCCACCACTTACTTTTGAATAGTCATGAAAGGCATGCGCCACTCCGCACCTTCCTTTACGGCCTTGGTCGTGGGCTTGCTGCTCATGGTGCTTTCCGTCGGCTGCAGCAAGCAGAACGATGATTGCGCCAAGCCAGCCAGCACCAACGACGGTGGGACCAAAATGATGACAGAGGCTCCGGCCGGGGTGGGGGATGTTGATGTCAACCGTCCACAGGGTGTCACACGCGACCCCATGACCTTGGGTGCCGGCACCGATGAGGATGGCATCAGTGATGATGGCGATGACGAGGCCGATGGGGAGGGCAGCAACAAGCGCCCCAAGCCCAACTGACCGGGCATCCGCTCATGCGCAAGGTCTCCGGGATCGGGGGCCTTTTCAGTTGTAACCGTTCCTCAGCCGCACGGTCCCGTTCCTCGATCAGGCTTCGTGGCCCATGTGCTACCCCGGTAATTTCCATGGCGTTCGGCATCCCCTTAGCCCCGGAACCCATGAGCCACGACCCCGATGACCATGTGCACCGCCTGATCCGTTCGATGACGCGGGCGGAGAAGCGCTACTTCAAGTTGTACGCGACCCGCCATGTGGTGGGTGGGGCCAGCCACTACAGCCAGCTCTTCGATGCCGTGGCCGCCATGCCGGTGTACGATGAACAGGAGATCCACCGCCGCTTCGCCGGTGAAGCCTTCCTGCGTCGCTTCACGGTGATGAAGCATCGCCTTTACGAGACCATCCTGGGCAGCCTCGAGGCCTTTCACACCAACAGTTCCATCGATGCCCGTTCGCGCCGCGCGCTTCATCAGACCGAGTTGTTGTTCCAGCGCGGGCTGTACGTCGATGCGCAACGCGTGTTGCGCGGCGCCAAGGTCCTGGCCACCCAACACGGGCGGAACACGATGCTGCTGGAGGTGCTGGTGTGGGAACGACGCCTGATGGAACGGGCGAACTATCAGGGCGTGACCGCCGGGGATGTCCAGGGCGTTGTGCGTGAAAGCGCCGAACTGCGCAGCGGGTTGGAGGAAGAAGAGGAGCTCTGGTCCTTGAAGAGCCGCTCCTTCATGCTCTTGTACAGCGAAGGCAAGGCGCGTAGCGCGGACCGGGCCATGGCCCTGCGCGAACTGCTGGCCCATCCGTTGTTGCAGGAGGCCGCCGTGCTGCGCACACCCAAGGCCCGTTACCTGCACCACCATGTGCGCAGTGCTGTGGCCTTCGCCCTCAACGACCTGCCCACCTGCGAGCAGCAACTGTCCCTGAACGATGCGCTGCTGATGCAGGAAGAGTTGCATTTCCGGGATGAGCCCAACCTCCGCCTGGGCGTAATGAGCAACCTCGCCTACGTACGCATGCGCTTGGGCCAGCACGAACAAGCGCTCCTGGGGCTGAAGGAATTCAAACTGGTGCCCGCCCAGTTGCCGGTGGCCCCCTCCGCGGATATGGAGCTGAAGGTCTTCGCCATGGGCACGAGCCTGGAGCTCACCATCCTGTGCCGGATGGGCGAGTTCCACAAGGCCGTGGCCAAGCTCGATGGCGTACAGGAACAATGTGTGCGCTACAGCGGAAGGCTTAGTGTACTGCGGCTTTCCGGCATCCGCTTCCAGGCGGCTTGGGCCTGTTTCGGGGCCGGCGACATGGACGGTGCCCGGCGCTGGTGCCAGGAACTGCTGAACGAGAAGGGCGTGGACCAGCACCCGGAGATCCACAGCCTGGGGCGCTTGTTGTACCTGCTGGTGCTGCTGGGCCTGGGCCGCATGGACCTGTTGACCTACGAACTGCGCAACGTGGATCGATTCCTGCGCAGCCATGGGCGCGATCACGGCGTGGAGCGGGAGTTGATCCATTACGTGCGGAAACGCATGCGGGCCACGTCGCTCGCAGAGCATCAACGTGCCCATGTGGAATTGGTCGCCCGCCTTACGGAACTGGAGAAGGATCCGTTGGAGCTGGGGGTGTTCGACCACTTCGATCCGTTGTGCTATGCCATCGCCCAAGCCTCCGGCAGAACCATGTCCGATGTGGCCCGTGAGCGGTGTCATCCTTCCAAAGGCGCCAGCGACCCGAACAGCAAGAGGCGTGCGGCGTGATGTGCCGTACCGGACCGCTCGTACATTTGCCCTGCACCGGAGCTTCGACCTTCGAGCTTGGTGAGGCAACGCATGAGCACCCCACAGGACTACGTTCCCATTGCCATCCAGACGTTCATCGCGCTGGGCTTCGTGTTCTTCGCGCTGGGCATGGCCGCCTGGCTCGGACCGAAGCGCGCCGGGAAGGTGAAGGATGAGAACTTCGAGTGCGGGATAGAGCAATACGGGAACGCCCGTTCGCCGTTCAGCATCAAGTACTTCCTCATCGCCATCCTCTTCGTGCTCTTTGATGTGGAAGTGGTCTTCCTCTATCCGTGGGCGGTGAACTTCAAGGAGCTTGGGTTGTTGGGCTTTGTGGAAATGGTCCTGTTCATCGCCTTCGTGGTGGCGGGCCTGTTCTACGTGGTGAAGAAGGGTGCACTTAAATGGGAGTAGGCGTTCCTTAGCGCATCAACTGGAATGAGCAACGAGATCACGCCACGCCCGGCACTGGGCAAGCCCACGATCGTACCGGCCCCGCAAGGCTACTCGGGCGCGGGCTTCATGGCCACCCGTCTGGAGGATGTGATCGGCCTGGCCCGCAAGAACAGCATCTGGCCGCTGCCCTTCGCCACCAGCTGCTGCGGCATCGAGTTCATGGCCACCATGGGCGCGAACTACGACCTGGCCCGCTTCGGCATGGAGCGCCTCAGCTTCAGCCCCCGCCAAAGCGACCTGCTCATGGTGATGGGCACCATCGCCAAGAAGATGGCCCCGGTGCTGAAGGAGGTGTACACCCAGATGGCCGAGCCCAAGTGGGTGCTCAGCATGGGTGCTTGCGCCAGCAGCGGCGGCATCTTCGACACCTACAGCGTATTGCAGGGCATCGACCGCGTCATTCCGGTGGACGTGTACATCCCCGGATGCCCGCCCCGTCCCGAGCAGGTGATCGACGGCATCCTGAAGATCCAGGAACTCGTGGCCAACGAAGGCTTCCGCCGCCGCTACAGCAAGGAATACGAGCACCTGCTCAAGACCTACAAGATCGACTGATGCTCATGGTGCATCGCCACGACGCAACGAGCGCAACGTTCCGCAGCGCAGAGTTGAACACCGGTCGTTCGATCTGCGTTCATCCGCGTCCTTCTGCGGTTCAACCTAACGATCCTCATTGATCATGCCCGCATTCGCCGTTAAGGCCGACCGTGATCAACTGGTGGTGGACCAGCTCACCGCCACCTTCGCTGAGGCGATCATTTCGCATGAGCGCATCGCCGACATGACGGTGATCACCGTTGCGAAGTCCGCGATCCATGATGTGCTGAAGCACTGCCAGGAAAAGCTGGACTTCAACTTCCTCACCACGCTCTGCGGCATGCACTACCCCGAGCGCGAGGCCCTGGGCCTGGTGATCCACCTGCACAGCATGCGTAACGGCCATCGCATCCGCCTGAAGACCGAGACGCCGATGAAGGATCCGGTGTTCCCCACCTTCACCGACCTGTGGCCTGCCGCCAACTGGATGGAGCGCGAGGCCTTCGATTTCTTCGGCCTGCACTTCACCGGCCACCCGAACTTGAAACGCATCCTCAACATGGAGGACTTCCCGGCCTTTCCCATGCGGAAGGATTATCCGCTGGAGGACCAGACACGTGAGGACAAGGACGACAGCTACTTCGGCCGATGAGCACCACGATCGCGAAGCCCGACTACTGGAAGCACGACCTGGTGCCCGGTGGTGAACACAAGGACCTGAACACGCTGAACCTCGGGCCTACCCACCCGGCCACGCACGGCATCTTCCAGAACGTGCTGACCATGGACGGCGAGGTGATCCAGAGCGCCGAGCAGACCATCGGCTACATCCACCGCGCCTTCGAAAAGCTCGCTGAACGCCGGCCTTTTTACCAGATCACCACGCTCACCGACCGGATGAACTACTGCAGTTCGCCGATCAACAACATGGGCTGGCACATGACCGTGGAGAAACTCTGCGGCATCGAGCTTCCCAAGCGCGTGCAGTACATGCGCGTGATCATGATGGAGCTCGCGCGCATCAGCGACCATGTGATCTGCAACAGTGTGATCGGCGTGGATACGGGCGCGCTCACGGGCTTCACCTACATCTTCCAGCAGCGCGAGAAGATCTACGACATCTATGAGCAGGTCTGCGGCGCACGCCTCACCACCAACATGGGCCGCATCGGCGGTTTCGAGCGCGACTTCAGTCCCCAATGCTGGGAGCTGATCCGCAACTTCGTGAAGGAGTTCCCCTCCGCGTTGCAGGAGTTCGACAACCTGCTCGTGCGCAACCGCATCTTCATGGACCGCACGATCAACTGCGGGCCCTTCAGTGCCGAACGTGCACTGGCTTACGGCTTCACCGGCCCGAACCTCCGCGCCTGCGGTGTGGATTACGATGTGCGCGTAGCCGATCCGTACAGCGGTTACGAAGATTTCGACTTCATCATTCCCGTGGGTCAGAACGGCGACACGTACGATCGCTTCATGGTGCGCGACCAGGAGATGAAGGAGAGCATCGGCATCATCAAGCAGGCGCTGGACAAGCTGGATAAGCTGAGCGACAAGAAAAGCTTCACGGCCGACGTGCCCGCCTGGGTGTTGCCGCCGAAGGAGGAAGTGTACAATCAGATGGAAGCGCTGATCTGGCACTTCAAGATCGTGATGGGCGAGACCGATGTGCCCGTGGGCGAAGTGTACCACTGCGTGGAAGGTGGCAACGGAGAGCTCGGGTTCTACCTCGTGAGCGACGGTGGTCGCACCCCGGCCCGCCTGCACTTCCGCCGTCCCTGCTACATCTACTACCAGGCCTATCCCGAGATGATCCAAGGCACCATGCTGAGCGACGCGATCCTCACCATGAGCAGCATGAACGTGATCGCGGGAGAACTCGACGCGTGATGCGGGTGGAGCGCCAATAGAGGCGTTTGCCTCTGCGCGAGAAAGTACGTTGATCTTTTTTAGAACGCAATATTGCGTTTCTGGCATTTTATGGTCCGCTTTGACTTGCTCATTAGTTCTTGAGCATCGGCGGTTCACAAACACCCGGTTCACAATGAATATTGCGATGTTCTCCTGGATGCTCCATATGAGCGCCAATGTGCGCGGTTATAAACAGATGTTGATACGGGGGGGGATATTTCTCCTGGTACTGGCAAGTGTTCCTTGCATGGCGCAATCGGGCTATGAATGTGTAACGCCAGATGCACCCGAACCCGAAATGATGGGCGGCGGATCGGGCTGTTCTGCTGAAGTGGCCTATACCCCGGACCAGTCCAACTCGTATCAGAACACGCCGAACCTGGTGTTCAAGATCAATCACCATTTTGTCCGGCCGACGAACGGCTCAGGCCCCTATGCTGGGGACATGAGTATACTAGTGGCCCAAGAACTGGGGGGGCTGAACTGGTTCTACGATGATATCGACGAACCCATCATGCCGGTGGATCCTCCAGCGGAATACATCAACGACTCTAGGGTCCGCTTTGTCTCTACTGGTATCTATTACCACGACGATGATACACGATTCAACTATTACTTGACCAGTCCAATTTATCCGAACTGCAGTTCGAATCTGCGGGATGAATTTGGCGTCGATGAGGAAACGGTCATTAATATTTTCTATTATCAGTCCACGTTCAATACGGGCAGTTATGGCTGCGGGCCGTCCTCTATCATGACCGTCAACATGGTCAACTGCATGCCTTCTGGTTTGCCCGCCCTGTTGGCACATGAACTGGGACATGTTATAGGATTGAGCCACACCTTCGGCTGCGGTGGCACAACATGTCTGGACGATGGCATTAGCGACACATACTATCCGGATTGCAACTATCGTGCGAACGGTTGTGGCCCGACGTTGGAGTGGTTCAACACGGGTTCAGCTTGCCCAAACCTTACGGGAATTGGTATTTCTAATAATATCATGGGCTACAATAGTTGTCGCAAGTACCTCTCACCCATGCAACTGGCGCTGGTCCACCGACGAAACATCACGATGGACGACAAAAGGAAGTATATCAGGTGCGAGCCGCACGTTTTCAACCCCGTCATCATCGTTGCGAACAGCGCCATCTGGGAGTCCTCAAAGGTCATCAATGCCAACATCGAGGTTGAGCCCGGTGTGGTGCTCGATGTGCGATGTACACTGTATATGAGTCCACATGCAAAGATCATTGTAAAACAGGGGGCCAAGCTGATCGTGGATGGGGGTACACTCACCTCGCACTCTGGCGGCTGCAATTCCTTCTGGCCCGGAATCGAAGTCTGGGGCGACAACGCCCACAATCAATTTCCGTCCGCACAACCCACATACCAAGGCATGGTGGTGTTGAAGAACGGCGCCACCATCGAACATGCCCGCGAAACCTTCAATGTGCAGGCACCGGAATGGGGCACCTTCGGCGGAGTGGTGCAGGCCACCGATGCCACCTTCATCAACTGTCGTCGATCAGCCCAATTCCTCGCCTATCAGAATTCCACTCCCGGCGGGACACCGATCGGCAACCGCAGTTTCTTCAAAAGGTGCCACTTCTATGTGGACGACAACTACCGTGGCCTTGACGACTTCGCCACCCATGTGAGCATGTGGAAGGTGGACGGCATCACCTTCAGCGCTTGTACGTTCGAGAATCTCCAAACCACGATCACCGAAAGCGGCAGGCTGGGCATGGGCATCACCTCCATTGATGCCAGCTATCGGGTGTTGGGGCTGTGTACAACCAACCCGCCGTGGGCGGGCGATGTATGCCCCAGCTATACCCCGACGACCTTCCGTGGCTTGGACCACGGCATCGACGCACGCAACTTCATCACCACCCGCAGCTTTATCGTGGACCACTCCCTCTTTGAGGACAATATCTGCGGTGTGTACGCCAACGGCGTGGTGGGCTTCCAAGTGAAGAACAGCAAGTTCAAGGTGGGTGGCAATGCGATCACCGACCTGACGAACATGGAAGAAGACTATTGGTTCGGTCGGCATCGTGCCGTCTTCAGCACAGAGAGTTGGGCTTTCGCCATCGACAACAACGAATTGGAGCAGAACGGAAGCCATGAACAGACCGAGGGTATCGTAGTGGGCTACAGCCGCGACCACAACGATGTGGTATTCCACAACACGGCCACAGGTCTTGAACGTGCCTACATCGGTGAGGGGATTTGCGCGGACCTGGCATCGGGCTACACTTCCACGCGTGGCCTTTGGTTCCTGTGCAACCAGAACAGCAATAACTCGACGAACTTCTGGGGTAGAAAGGTGACATCGGCGGATCCATCCTCTTGGAACGACCATACCATCCGCCTGAATCAAGGTGCTCCCAACCGCCCAGCAGACAACGTCTTCGATCAGTGGCCGAATGGATCCGCAAATTTTGATTTCCTGGTCACAACCAGTCACAGCCCAATCGTGTACTGGCACCGGAACACGGGTAACTACCTGCCAACCAGCTATACGCAATCACTCACCGGGCTTTTCCCCGCACCCGCCACTTACATCCCCGCGAACAATTGCGCCAGCAAATTACTGGTGACCATTCCATGGGACCCGGACTATCCGAATGGCATGGCCCCCGGACCCGTGGTAAACCATCTGCTGAGCAAAAAGTTGGCGTATGGCAACACGCGCTACCTCTATGAACAACTCATCGACGACGGCAATACTGATGAGGTCGTGCAGGAGATCCAAGAGAGTTGGCCGCAGGATGCATGGGCCTTGCGCGACTATCTGTTGAGCAAGAGCCCCTTCTTGAGCCTGTCCACATTGATGGAAATGGTGTTGCGGGACATTATGCCTGACGCGATGGTGACCGAGATCCTGGTGGCCAACCCCGAGGCAACACGGCAGGATGGTTTCCTGCGCTGGTTGCAAAATGAAAGCGGTCATCCGCTGCCGGACTACATGCTGGGCATGGTGGTGGCCAGTTGGGACCAGCGCACCTACCGCGATGCCTTGGAAGGTGAAATGACCGCGCACCACGCCGAGATGACGCAAGCGGCCAACATGCTGCTGCACCACTACCAGACGTTGCCCTTGGCCGAAGATGACAGCACGAGCGTGCCGATGGACAGCATACTCTGGGTTTGGCAACAGGTGCGCACACCTGCTGCGCGCTATGCCGAAGCGCTTACGTGGCTACAGTTGGGAAACCACACCCAAGCCACCCATGTGGTAGAGGCCCTTCCGACGGAGCACGACCTGAAGGCGCCCGAAGCACTGGAGCGGCAACGGATGTTGGACCTGATCGCCTTCCTACAGAACCTGCACGGCATTGGCCGCAGCGAGATGCAGTTGGAGAGCGGCGAGGTGGCTACGTTGCAGGCCTTGATGGGCGAAGCCTATGATCGGCCAGCCACCTGGATCAGTAATTTACTCTGCTTCGGCTATCAACTCTGCCGCCCCCCGCTCACCGGCGGTGAGGAGGATGGGGAGCGGAGACCCATGCCGTACACGTCTCTGCCTGCCAAGGGGGCGATAGCGCAGGCGGTGTTGCGCATACATCCCAACCCAGCCAGCACGTGGGTGGCACTGGAATACGATATGCTCGTGGAACCCACCAATGCGGCCCTGGTCATCCGCGACCTGACCGGGCGTGAAGTGTACCGGACCAGTTTGCCGGATCAGCAGCAAGAAGTGGTGTGGGATACTCGCCAAACCACACCGGGCAGTTACACGGTGGTGCTTCTGAACGCGGGTCGTCAACTCTGTACGGAAAAGCTCATCATACGGCCATGAGATCCAGCCGCCCCGCGCGGCTGTTCCTGTTGCTTGCTACCGCAATAGTGGTGAGCGATGTGCGGCCGCAACAGCCTTTCAATCTGGACACCACGTTCAAGACGGAGGTCAACACATGGTACGTGTCGTCGATACTTCCCCTAGCGGGTGGAAAGGTTATCATCTCAGGCCAGATGAAGTTTCCCGGTGACCAGTCATTCCGTTCGGGTGCCCGCTTGAACACTGAAGGCACTCGCGATGACACCTACCCTGATGTGGCATACATGGGTGGAAAGCTGACCCCATGGAACGATCGCATCTATCAAGGCAATGGGATCGGGGTTCGTCGGTCGTGGCCAGATGGTAGTTTGGATACGGACTTTGACATGGTCAATTGTCCCTACCATAGCAACGTGCAAGGCGGTGACTACCATGTGTATCCCGACGGACGGATCTTGATGGGGGGCGTGCATCAACTGAGCGATTCGATCCGGGGCTACGAGGGGTACTACTGCCTGGTCTGGTTTACCAATACGGGTTGCTTGGACACCACGGCCCACCACCGAACCTGCTCGGGGAGCCTCGACGACTTCCGCGAACTGCCGGATGGCAAGTTCATTGGCTCTCTCGGGACGCCACCAGGCACCGCCACATGGGACAACCGATCCACTAGCAACATCATGCGATTTGCCACCGACGGGGCTCTGGATACCACTTTCCAGACCAATGTCTGGTGGGGCCAGGCGTTCGCATTCCTGCCACTGTCCGATGGTCGTGTTTATGCAGGTGGTCATTTTCGGGTCACAGGCATAGTGGACACGCTACAGCTGGTGCGTTTCATGCCCGACGGATCTTTGGATCCGTCCTTCAACAACCAACTGGCGTTTAGTCCGGGCGACTTGGACGGGTCGGATCCGGGCCCCACCTGCATCCATCCCCTCAATGACGGCCACCTGATCATCACCGGCGGGTTTCAAGCCGTTGATGGGCAGCAACGCGGCGGAATTTGCATGCTGGATACCAATGGCGTTCTGCGCACCGACCAGTTCGCCGGGTCCGGTGGTGGATCTTACCTCTATCAAGGTTTATCCACCGGTACTGTACGCGGGATCCTCCCCGGCCCTAATGATGACTGGTACATCTGGGGGAGCTACCACGGTTATGATGATGGCACCAACAACGACACGTTGCAGCGGATGGTGAGCAGGTTGTACGGGTTGAATGTGGGCATTGGCGACCTCGACCAAGACGTACCCACACTTGCCCTTGGACCCAACCCAGGAACAGACAACCTGCTGGTTGAAGTGAGTGCTGCCTTTCAAGATGGATCACTTCGGATCCGCGACTTGTCAGGAAGAGTTGTCATGACAGCATCGCTTGGCAACCTTCGATCTTTGATCAATACATCTCCGCTGTCGTCCGGGTTGTACGTGATCAGCGTAAATAGTGTGTACGGTTCAGTCACTTCAAAATGGATCAAGCAATGAAGCCCGTCGCATTTTTCTTTGCTTGTCTGTTCTCCTACGTATCGCACGCCCAAGTTTGGGCCCCGACGGGCGCCACGTGGCATTACGGCTTTTTCATTCCCTTCAACACCACAGGTTATGTCCACTTCGAGGCGGTCGGAGATACAATGATCGACGGCCAGACCACCAGAAAGATCACGCGGACAACGCATTATTACAATGGCGATACGCAGCAGTACGGCTCTTTTGAAATGAGCCCCGTCTTCAGTCATGCTGATGCGGGCATTGTTTGGATCTATGTCCCCGATTCCGCATCGTTCGATACCCTATACAACTTCAACGCCGGTCCGGGTGATCGGTGGCAGCTTGCCCCAATGCCCCAACCCGTGGTGTGCTACCCCGAAAGCCGAATGGATGTGGTCGACACCGGCACCACCCTGCTTAATGGCGTCCTATTACGTTGGCTGGCGGTGGATGTGCATTACATAGGAGACTTTAACGAGCAGGTATTGCCGGACACCATAGTTGAACGGATCGGCTCCACCGCCTTCTATATGTTGCCGCACGACTTCTGCAACGGCTTTGTTGATGGAGCAGAGGGTGGCGGCCTTTTTTGCTACCAGGATGCACAGGTCGACTATTTGCACCCGCTCTTCGATGATTGTGTGAATGGCTTGGGGCTCGAGGCCGGTCCTGTTCCGCAGACCTTGTCGATATATCCGAACCCAGGCAACGAGCGAATTCAGTTCTCCGGTGCCCCGGATGGCAGGCCGCTTCATGTCCGGTTCACGGATCCGTTGGGTCGAATTGTCGCAGATGGAACAGCTACAAGGACGGAGGGCTTCGACGTTTCCTCCTTGCCGACCGGCCTTTTCCATTGCACCATCAAGGATAACAGTGGGGTCAGCCTCTATTCGGGCCCGTGGATTAAGCAGTAGTGGAATTCTCTGTGGAGAACGGGATCGGGTGCATGGCTCTTTCCGTTTCTTTGCGGGTGTTCACATGGCCACGATAAAAGCAGTCACCACCACCGAAGGCACGCCGCCCTTCCACTTCAGCGAGGTCGCGCTGGCCGAGTGCCGCGCGCTCATCGCCCGCTACCCGGCCGACAAGAGCAAGAGCGCGCTGATCCCCATCCTGCACATCGCCCAGAGCGAGAACGAAGGCTGGCTCAGCGTGAATGCGATGGACGCCGTGGCCCAGGTGCTCGGCCTGCAGCACATCGAAGTGTATGAGGTGGCCAGCTTCTACAGCATGTTCAACCTGCGTCCGGTGGGCAGGCACGTGCTGGACGTGTGCCGCACCACCCCCTGCATGCTGCGCGGCAGCGACGACCTGATCGCGCACATCGAAAAGCGGCTGGGCATCCATCCCGGCGAGACCACGCGCGACGGACTGTTCACCCTGAAGGCGGTGGAATGCCTCGGCAGCTGCGGCACTGCTCCCATGTTGCAATGCGGGGCCAAGTACCACGAGCACCTCACACCCGAAAAAGTGGACGCGCTCATCGAGCAACTACGCAACGAGCCTCGGAATAACTACACCGACAAGTGAACCGCAGAATGATGAACGTTGAACCGCAGAATGTAGAAGTGCGACACCGCAAGCACTTCAGCCTTTTACATTCAATGTTCCGCGGTTCTTCGGTTCAATCCCCTTGAAACATGGGACGCAAGCTCCTCCTCGAACACATCGATAAGCCCGGCATCCGCGGGCTGGAAGGCTATCGCGCGAACGGCGGCTACCGCAGCGTGGAGAAGGCGCTGAGAACGATGAGCCCCGATGCCGTGCTGGAGGAAGTGAAGAAGAGCGGACTGCGCGGTCGCGGCGGTGCCGGCTTCCCCACGGGCATGAAGTGGAGCTTCCTGGCGAAGACCTTCCCCCGCTACCTGGTGGTGAACGCCGACGAGAGCGAGCCCGGTACCTTCAAGGACCGTTACCTCATGGAGCGGATCCCCCACATGCTCATCGAGGGCATGATCACCAGCAGCTTCGCCATGGGGGCGAACGTGAGCTACATCTACATCCGGGGCGAGTACTTCTACATCCTGCGCATCCTCGAACAGGCCATTGCGGAAGCGCGGGCCGCGGGCTGGCTCGGTACGAACATCCTGGGCAGTGGCTTCGACCACGACATCCACGTGCAGATCGGCGCTGGCGCCTACATCTGTGGCGAGGAGACCGCCCTGCTCGAAAGCCTCGAAGGCAAGCGCGGAAACCCGCGCATCAAGCCGCCCTTCCCTGCGGTGAAAGGGTTGTACGACTGCCCCACGGTGGTGAACAACGTGGAGACCATCGCAGCGGTGGTGCCCGTCATCAACGATGGCGGTGAGGAATATGCCAAGATCGGCATTGGCAAAAGCACCGGCACCAAGCTGATCAGCGCGGGCGGCAACATCAAGAAGCCGGGCGTGTACGAGATCGAGCTGGGCATCACCTGTGAGGAGTTCCTGAACAGCGACGAGTATTGCGGCGGTGTGGAAGGCCGCGCCCTGAAGGCGGTGGTCCCCGGCGGAAGCAGCGTGCCCATCATCCCGGCCGAGCTCTTCTTCAAGACGGCCAAGTTCGAGGATCGCCTGATGACCTACGAAAGCCTCAGCGATGGGGGCTTCGCCACGGGCAGCATGCTGGGTTCGGGCGGGTTCTATGCTTACAACGACGCTCAGTGCATCGTACGCAGCACATGGAACCACGCCCGGTTCTACAGCCACGAGAGCTGCGGCCAGTGCAGTCCCTGCCGCGAAGGCACCGGATGGATGGAGAAGATCCTCTATCGCCTGGAGCATGGCCAGGGGCGCACGGACGATATCGACCTGTTGTGGGACATCCAGCGGAAGATCGAAGGCAACACCATCTGCCCTCTCGGCGACGCCGCCGCCTGGCCTGTGGCCAGCGCCATCCGCCACTTCCGCGACGAGTTCGAGTACCACGCCACGCACCCCACCCGGGTGAAGGACCCCAAGCACTTCGAGAAGGAGCCCTTCAAGCGCATCCCTCGTTCAGCCATGGTTTAGGCCTCCACGGTCGCGACGCTGCCCGTCACCGCTATCTTTGCCGACCACTGCCCGGGCCTTGCGCCCATGGCGGAGCAGATCATGGGATGTAGCAGTTGTGGTACGGGAGCGGACGGCAAACCCGCAGGATGCAAGAGCAATGGCTTTTGCACCACCAGCGGATGCAACAAGCTCGATGTGTTCGATTGGCTGGCCGGCGTGCCCCTGCCCAGCGGCCAAACGCCGTTCGACGCGGTGGAGGTACGCTTCAAGAACACCCGCAAGTCCTTCTACCGCAACGCCAACGCGCTGCAATTGATGCCCGGCGACCTGGTGACCGTGGACGCGGCACCCGGACACGACGTGGGCATGGTGAGCCTCACCGGAGAACTGGTGCGGGCGCAGATGAACCGGAAAAGCAGCGTAACGGACACTTACGAGCTCCGCAAGATCCTCCACAAGAGCACCCAGGACGATATTGACCGCTGGCACGCATCGCGGAAGCTGGAGGACGAGACCATGCTGGCCGCCCGCACCATCGTGCACGAGATGCGCCTGGACATGAAGATCGGCGACGTGGAATATCAGGGTGACGGCACCAAGGCGACGTTCTACTACACGTCGGAGCAGCGCATCGACTTCCGCGACCTGATCCGCAAGCTTTCCGATCGCTTCAAGGTGAAGATCGACATGAAGCAGGTGGGTGCCCGCCAGGAGGCCGGACGCATCGGTGGTATCGGCAGCTGTGGGCGCGAGCTCTGCTGCAGCACCTGGCTCACCGACTTCCGCAGTGTGACCACCAGCGCTGCCCGCTACCAACAGCTTGCACTCAATCCGCAGAAGCTCGCCGGCCAGTGCGGCAAGCTGAAATGCTGCCTGAACTACGAGTTGGACATGTACATCGAGGCGGTGAAGAGCTACCCCTCGCAGAACGCCAAGCTGAAGACCAAGCAGGGCACGGGCATGCACATGAAGACCGACATCTTCGAAGAGAAGATGTGGTACATCTTCAAGATGCCCGGCAGCGCTTCGGTGATGGCCGGTCTGTCCATTGAGCGGGTGCGCGAGATCCAAACGCAGAACCGCGAAGGCATTGAACCCGATATCGACTTCGCGCAGATCGCTGCCGAGGCGGAGGCCGAGCTGCCCAAGGAGGAGCAGGAGCCCGAGTACGAGCGTGTGGGTGGAGAGGACGAATTGACCCGCTTCGACAGCAAAGGCAAGAGCGGCAAACGCCGCCGTGGTGGCCGCGAAGGCGACCGTCGCGGCGGTGGTGGTGGTGGCCCGCGTCCGCAAGGCCAGGGCCAGGCGCGCCAAGCCCAGCCGCGACCCGCTGCCGCACCCGGCGACCCAGCCGCGCCACGTGCACCGCAAGGTCCGCGCCCCGGCCAGGAACCTCGCGGTGACCGCCCTGCCAGCGAAGGCCGAAGGGACCGTGGCCGCCGTGGTCGCGATCGTCGTGGTCCCCGCCCTGACCGTCCGCAAGGCGGTGCCCCCGGGGGTGGTCCTTCTACCCCGCCCGCTGCTTGAAACGAGCCGTAGCACCGTTCCTGTTGATCGCGCTGTTCGCATCCGGCTGTACGGAGGCCGTGGTGTTCCAGGAGGACGCCCAGATCCCCAATGGCCAATGGGAACGTGGCTGGAACCCCACGTTCTCCTTCGAGGTCACCGACACGGTGAACGCACATGACGTGTACCTGGATGTGCGGCACACCGGCGACTATCCCTTCAGCAACCTCTTCACCTTCGTGAAGCTCACCGGCCCGGGCGGGGAGCATTTGACCGATACGGTGGAGTGCACGCTGGCCGACCCCACGGGTCGATGGTACGGCAAGGGCACGGGTTTCGTGAACAGCTACCGCGCCCACGTGCTCTACAAAATGCGCAATAGGTTCCCCCGCACCGGACGTTATTCCATCCAGTTGGAGCAGGCCATGCGCAGGGACACCCTGCCGGGCGTGATGGACGTGGGCATCAGTGTGGAACGTTCCCAAACCGACCAGTAGACCAGCGCATGGCCAGGAAAGCCAATTCGAACATCAAGCTCCCCGCCGGACGGATCTGGTGGCTCATCGTGCTTTCGCCCGTGGTGCTCCTTGCCTTGGTGTTGGTGATCGCCGCCACGGGCAAGGACCTGCCCAGCACGGCCGAGCTGCAGAATCCCCGCAGCGATCTGGCCACCGCCGTGCTCTTCAGTGATGGCAGCCTCATGGGCCAGTACTACCGCGAGAACCGCATTCCGGTGGATTACGAGCGCATCAGCCCCCATGTGGTGAACGCGCTGGTCGCCACCGAGGACGAACGCTTCCGCGACCATAGTGGCATCGACATCCGGGGCACGGTGCGTGCGATCGCCTATCTGGGTAAGAAGGGCGGGGCCAGCACCATCACACAGCAACTGGCCAAGATGCTCTTCCACGAACCCGCCAAGGGCGTGCTCTCGCGCATCCGCCAGAAGTCGCAGGAATGGTTGATCAGCGCGAAGCTGGAGCGTGAGTACACCAAGGACGAGATCATCGCCATGTACCTCAACCGCTTCGACTGGATCAACCAGGCCGTGGGGATCAACAGCGCGGCGCGTGTCTACTTCAATACCGAACCCGATTCGTTGAACGTGCAGCAGGCGGCCATGCTCGTGGGCATGTGCAAGAATCCGGCGCTGTTCAACCCGATGCGCCGTCCGGAGACCACGACCACGCGCCGCAACGTGGTGTTGAACCAGATGGAGAAGAACGGCTACATCAGCGAACCGGTGTGCGATTCGCTGAAGGCCCTGCCCCTCGGACTGGAGTTCCAGCGCATCGATCATACCGAGGGACCTGCGCCCTACCTGCGTGAATCGTTGCGCGAACAGGTGCAGGAGCTACTCGCCGCGAAGGACCCTGCCACGGGAAAGCTGCGTATCGCCAAGACGGATGGCAGCGCCTACGACATCTACACCGATGGACTGAGGATCTACACCACCCTCGACAAGCGTATGCAGGCGGGTGCCGAGTTCGCTGTGCGTGAGCACCTGAGCACCGAACTGCAACCGCAGTTCTTCAAGGACATCAAGAACAAGAAGAACCGCCCTTTCGACTACCGAGTGACCCCGGCCGAGATCGCGACCATCATGGCCCAGGCGATGAAGCGGAGCGACCGGTACAAGACGCTCACGGGCAAGTTGTGCAGCAATTGCCAGCGCCCGGCAGCGTATATCCGCCCGATGGAGGTGGACGGTAAGCCGTTCCATCACTGCGACCCAAAGCTCGGTGGTTGCGATGCGAAGTGGCCGGTGTTGAAGGAGAGCGAGATCCCCGCGGTATTCGACAAGAAGGTGAAGATGCGCGTGTTCAGCTGGCATGGCGAGATCGACACCACGATGAGCCCGAACGACAGCATCCGCTACTACAAGAGCTTCCTGCTCAGCGGGCTGATGAGCATGGATCCGCACACAGGCTTCATCAAGGCGTGGGTGGGTGGACCGGACTTCAAGCACTTCCAATACGATCACGTTGCACAGGCCCGCAGGCAGGTGGGCAGTACGTTCAAGCCCTTCATCTACGCCACGGCCATCCGCGAGGGCATGGACCCCTGCATGCGGCTGCCCAACCAGAAGATCTGCTTCGACATGCCTGCTGGCCAGCCTGAATGGTGTCCGGAGAACAGCGATGGAGCCTATGGTGGGATGATCACCATCAAGGGCGCCATGGCGAATTCGGTGAACACCATCACCGCATACCTCATGAAGCAGTACGGTCCGCAGGCCGTGACCGTGCTGGCCCGGCACATGGGGATCAAGAGCCCGCTCGACCCCGTGCCTTCGCTCTGCCTGGGGGTGGCCGACCTTACCCTGATGGAGATGACCTCCGCCTTCTCCGCCTTCGCCAATGAGGGTGTGTACATTGAGCCGGTGGTCTTCACCCGGATCGAGGACAAGAACGGCAATACCATCTATGACGTAACGCCACGGACCGAGGAGGCGTTGGACCGCCGCACCGCCTACATCATGCTGGACATGCTCAAGGGTGTAGCGGACCGCGGCACCGCACAACGATTGCGGATGGGCTGGGGCAACCGTGCCAAGTACGGCAACATCAAGTACCCCACGGCCTGCAAGACGGGCACCACGCAGAACAACAGCGATGGCTGGTTCATCGGCATAACGCCCGACCTGGTGACCGGCGTGTGGACGGGCGCGGAGGACCGCAGCGTGCGCTTCGCCAGCACGGCACTTGGCCAGGGCGCGAACATGGCGTTGCCGATCTATGGCTACTTCATGAACAAGGTGTACGCCGATAAGACCATCGAGATCAGCCGCAGTGACTTTCCCCGACCCGCCGGCATCGGCGACCTGAACCTGGATTGCGGAAAGCAGCCGGGCGACACGGACATCTTCGAGGAGAAGGACGAGGGGGCGGCACCATCCTGGGATTGATCGCTCCCTCATGATGCTGCGGGTATCTTCGCGCCTCCTGCACGGAAACCCGTGACCAGGCACACGTATTCGCAACCATCCATGTCCGAGCATTTGAGCGAGCAAGAGCTGGTACGCCGTGAGGCATTGACCAAGCTCCGCGCACGCGGCATCGACCCGTTCCCAGCCGCCGAATTCCCCATTACACATACCGCTGAGCAGATCCGCTCCGCCTTCGCCGACGAACCGATCCACGTGGTGCTCGCCGGTCGCCTGATGACCTTCCGCGTGATGGGCAAGGCCTCCTTCGCGGTGCTGCGCGACCACACGGGCGATCAGCAGATCTACATCGCACGTGATGAGATCTGCCCGGACGACGACAAGTCCTTGTACGACGAGGTGTGGAAGCACCTGCTGCACCTGGGCGACTTCCTTGGTGTGGAAGGTCATGTATTCCGTACGCGTACCGGTGAGATCACCATCCATGTGAAAAAGCTCACGGTATTGGGCAAGGCCCTGCGCCCCCTGCCCGTGGTGAAGACCGACGAGCAGGGCCATGTGCACGATGCATTTTCCGATCCGGAGCAACGGTACCGCATGCGTTATGTGGACCTGGTGGTGAACGCGGGGGTGAAGGAGACCTTCCTGAAGCGTTCGCGCATCATCAGTGCGATGCGCGCGTGCATGACCGATGCCGGATACCACGAAGTGGATACGCCCGTGCTGCAGCCGATCCCCGGGGGCGCAGCGGCGCGACCCTTCGTTACACACCATAACACGCTGGACATGCCGCTCTATCTGCGCATTGCCAACGAGCTTTATTTGAAGCGCTTGATCGTCGGCGGCTTCGAAGGTGTGTTCGAGTTCAGCCGGAACTTCCGCAACGAAGGCATGGACCGTACGCACAATCCCGAGTTCACCGTAATGGAGCTCTATGTGGCGTACAAGGATTACGTATGGATGATGCGCTTCATGGAGCGTATGTTCGAACAGGTGGCGATCGCTGCGAACGGTGCGGCCACAGCTTCCTTCCAACAGAACACCATCAACTTCCAGGCGCCGTTCCAACGGATCACCATGTGTGGGTCGATCCAGGAAAAGACCGGAATGGATGTGTTGGAGATGGATGAACCCGGCCTGCGCCAGCTGTGTGTGGCCCACAAGGTTGATATAGCGCCCAGCATGGGCAAGGGCAAGTTGATCGATGAACTGTTCAGCGCGCTGGTGCAACCCGGGCTCATACAACCGACCTTCGTTACCGACTTCCCGGTGGAGATGAGCCCGCTGTGCAAGAAGCATCGGGAAGATCCGCGCTTGACCGAGCGCTTCGAACTGTTCGTGAACGGATTCGAAGTGGCCAATGCGTATAGCGAATTGAACGACCCCATCGATCAGCGCGAACGCTTTGAGGAGCAGCTCAATCTGCAGCAACGCGGTGATGATGAGGCGATGTTCATCGACCAGGACTTCCTGCGCGCATTGGAGTACGGCATGCCACCGACATCCGGCGTAGGCATCGGCGTGGACCGCTTGGTGATGTTGCTTACGAACAACCCGGCCATCCAGGAGGTGCTACTGTTCCCGCAGATGAGGGCGGAGAAGTTCGATTGATCATGGGCGGCACTGGCGTGTTGGCGGATGCGTCACGCAGAGGCGCAGGGAGCGCGGAGAAGTGCGAAGCAGGTTTCAGAGACGAGGCACTGGGAGCGGCCGTGGGCAGATCAAAGCGGATTTTTTTCCATCGAGGTTAGTTCTGTTCGTCCCTATTGTGCGCGTGGCGTATGTCTGGAGCTACACAAGATCGGTCCGCCGAGGATTCGCTTCGTTGTACATAAACGCACTGGTCGTTGCGCTGGGAACGCTGCTGCTCCTGCCGAGTTTTATAACGATACGGTGGTTCTACATGATGAATGACTGGCCAATGAGCATCGGCGGAAAGCCGAATTGGACCTTCTGCCAAAATGTGCCAGTAGTCGATGATGTACCTGTGCTTACCATTGGCGCAATCCTCTACTTAGGGATCATCGCTCAGGTGCTTGTGGCTTTCAGCCTGATCTATGCTGTCTTTCGCATATTCTACGTACGCCGTCGCCGACGCAGCGGTTGACCGCCACGGTGCGGGGCCGCTCATCTACCAGTGGGGTCGGCGAGGATGCTTCTACCGACATGGTTGGCGAAGAGTCGCCGTGTTTCGCGAGGGGCATCGGAGCCCAAGCCACAACCGAACACCAGGTATTCTCATCTCATCCGCTCCACCACCCTTATCACATCCCCCACGCGCAACCTCCACGCCACGTCCATACCGCTGACCACATGCGCGAAGCGTGTGTAGCGGCCATCCAGATGAGGTGCATCGGCGAGCATGATGAAGAACTGGCAGCTCTCCGTGTCCTTACCTGCTGAAGCAAGTCCTACCGCGCCCGTGACGAAGCCTTCCAGCCCGACCTCCGTGCGCAGGGTCCAATCCATCGCGCCATAGCCATCGCCCCGTGGACAGCCGCCCTGGGCCACGAAGTCCGGCACCACACGATGGAAGTACCTGCCGTTGTAATACCCTGCCGACACCAACGAGTCGAACGCGGCGCAACTGCCCGGGGCCGCCTCGGGTTCAAGCGCGAGGATGATATCCCCTTGGCTCGTCGTAAGTCGATACTGTTGACCTTGAACAAGGGCTCCCAGACGCACGCGATCGATGGGATGGTTGAAGGGGGGAGATGCGTGCTTCGGCGTCGGCAGGTCATTCCGTTCCGCGAGGGCTTGCTCCAACATCTGCAGGGCCTCCAGGTCGCGGATGGGATGCAAGGCCTTGCGGACGGCGGTGATGGTGGGCACGTCCAGGACGAACTGGAGATAAGGCCTGTCCTCCTCCAGCAGCTTTTCACAGGCCGCGGCGATAAGCCCAGCATCGCCCGAGTTGAGCGCATCCTTCAGGAAGGTGCCATGCGACAGGTCGCGAAGGGCTTTAGTGACCTCCTTGGTCCTCAACGCTTCGGCGAAATGCGTGAGCCATGTTTCCATGGCGGCCAGCCGTACCACTGCCGGGGCACTGCCAAGCATGATCGTGCGCGCCGTGTCGCTATCCGCCCATCTGGCTTTGGTCAGCTCTGCTTTTAGGTACGGCCCCAGGTCCTGTTGGTCCATGCTCCTCAAGAGCATCCTGCACATAGAGCGCGTAGGCTCGTCCCCCGCCTTCATCACCATGCCACAAAGCGGGATCTTCACTGCGAGGTCGTCATGTTCCTGGGCCCGGGTCCACAGGCTTTGGTCGTCGGGCAGCTCCTTCAGCATGCGCATCTGTTCAACGGCTAGGTCGCGTACCATGGCACTGGTATCCATCAGGGCGTTCCAGATCGCTTCGTTCTTACCTGGTTCCTCGTAACGTGCGATGGCACGCAATGCCATTACCCGGATCCGCGGGTCAGGGTCACGAACGAGCAGACCTTGTGAGAGCGCCAATGCTTCAGCGCTTCCGGTCTTCCCCAGTGCGGAAAGCAATGGCATGCGTAGTTCTGCGCTTCCCGTGTCCGGCATCGTGTGGGCGATGGCGAGCAAACGCTTCGAGAAGGGTTTCACCAGTTCGGCCTTCGCCCGGGCGCACACCTGCAACACGGCTTCGTCCCGCTCGGCATCCTTGCCTGAGAACAAGGACAACGCGTAGCGGATATGGCTCGTATCCGTACTGCCGGTGGTGGTGGCGAAGAACAGGCCACGCAACACTCCGAGCGTATCGGCCTTCGCCGAAAGCTGGCGGCGCAATAACAGGTCCGCGCCGGCCCTCCTTCCACAGCGCCCCGTGGCTTCCGCGATGCGCCCACGCACGGCAGCGTTCTCCTCGGGTGAGTAGCGTTCGATCAATTGGTGCACATGCACGCTATCCCCACAGAAGCCGAAGGCGAACGCCGCATTAGCGCGGACAAGGGGGTCCTCGTCATTCAGTGCATGCAGCAAGGCCGGTATCGCTGAACTGTCGCCAACGGAGGCCAGCGCCAGTGCCGCCCTGGCCCGGAGTGATGCGGCGCTGTCGGTCAACAGGACGATGAGCTCGGGCGTGCCACGGCGGTCCTGCGCTTCGATCAGCGACCACGCCTTGTCCGATATCGATGGAGCAATTGGGGTTGAGGCTTCCGGCGCAGGTGTGGAGCAGGCACCGAGGAGCCAACAGAGGCAAAGGATGGGCAGCAGCGATCGCATGCCCGCAAGTTGGCGACGGGATCAGTTCCGCGCGACGGCCGATCCGTTCCTGCGCTTGAACAGGTCAGTAAGGTCATGCCCGAAATAGCGCAGTGCGCCCAGGAGCACCATGCTGGCCGTGGCCTCATCCACATTGCCCACCAACGGTATGTTGTCCGGCAGGAGTTCGAACACACCCAAGGTGGGGTTGGCCAGGTAGAGTGCGGAAAGGAGGCCGACCAGCGCGACGAAGAAGGTTTTCATGATGGCGGAGGTCGCAATTCACATGCCTAACGCGAGCCTTATGCCACTCGTATGCGTGGCCGGTATCTTCGGGGCCTGATGAAACTGCTCCGATCCACCACCTACGCGCTCACGTTGCTCTGTCCTACACTGCTCATCGCGCAGGTGCCCAGCGATGTCGATGCCATCGAGCGCATGAAGGCCGATGTGCGTTTCCTCGCCAGTGACGGTCTGGGTGGGCGGCTCACCGCCACCCCCTTCGAGCGCATGGCCGCGGACCACATCGTTCAACGTTTCCAGGAACTTGACCTGGCCCATGCCGGCGACAGCGCTGGCTATCTGCAGGCCTTCACCTTCGAGGATGCGCCAACCCTGGGACCCGGCAATTCCGTGCAGGTGGGACGCAACAAGCTGGTACTTGGGAAAGAGTATTACCCGATGAGCATGTCCGCTTCCGGAACGATATTCACGCGCCTGGCCCGGTGTGGCTACGGGATCATCGCGCCCGAGCTCGGCCGTAACGACCTGGATGGTGTTGACGTGAAGGACCACGCAGCGGCCATCTGTGTCAGCTCGCCCGATGGCATCCATCCGCACTCGAAGTGGATCAATTACCATGATCTGGGTAAGCGCATCAGTGATGCGGTCAACCGCGGGGCCAACGCCATCCTGCTGTACAATGACGATCCCGATGCCACCGACCCGGACAGCACGCTCACCAAGCGGATCAAGCCTTGTGCCGTGCCCGTGGTCTTCCTCACCAAGGCCGGGTTCAAAAAGCTTGGACTTGATGGTGAGCCCATCGTAGTGCAGGTGGACATCCAGCGTCCCGTATTGACCGGCCACAATGTGGCCGCTTTCCTCGACCATGGGAAGGAGAACGTAGTGGTGATCGGCGCGCACTACGATCACCTGGGCATGGGCGTCGAAGGATCCCTGTACCGCGGGGAGGCAGCGGTGCACAACGGCGCCGACGACAACGCCAGTGGGGTGGCCGTGATGTTACAACTGGCCCGTGATCTGAAGGAGATGCCCGCCGCGCGCAACAACGACTATCTCTTCATCGCCTTCAGCGGCGAGGAACTTGGACTGTACGGCAGCAATTGGTGGACGAAGCATCCCACCGTACCCTTGGCGGAGCTCAACTACATGGTGAACCTCGACATGGTGGGACGCCTCGACAGCACGAATGACCTTGCGATCAACGGCGTAGGCACCTCGCCGGCGTGGGAGCGGCTGAAGCCGGCACCGCCCGATAAGCATGGTGCGAAGGCCGGTACGCAGCCTGTACCGGCGGCCTTCAACATAAAGACCTCGGAAAGTGGTGTGGGCCCGAGTGACCATACATCCTTCTACCTCCAGGACGTGCCCGTGGTGCATTTTTTCACCGGAGCACATGAGGACTATCACAAGCCGAGTGATGACGAGGATAAAGTGAACTATGAAGGCATGTTGCGCATCACCCGGTACATCGAGCAATTGATCGTGGACCTTGATGATGAGGGCAAACTTGCGTTCACAAGGACCGCAAGCGACACAGCCTCCACACCCTCGTTCAAAGTGACCCTGGGCGTGGTACCCGATTACATGTACAGTGGCCAGGGCATGCGGATCGACGGCGTTACCGACGGAAAACCGGCGGCCGCGGCGGGATTGCGGACGGGGGATGTGGTGGTGGCGTTGGGCGACCACAAGGTGACCGACATGATGAGCTACATGCATGCGCTCGGCGCTTTTTCCAAGGGCGACAGCACCAAGGTCACCGTGTTGCGCGAGGGCAAGGAGGTGCAAGCCGACATCACGTTCAAATGAGCCTGGGACGAATAGCCGTTATCGGCGCGGGCAGCTGGGGCACGGCCTTGGTGAAGTTGCTTTCCGGGAATGCCGATCGCGTGGGCTGGTGGGTGCGAGGGGAAGCGACCATCGATCACATCCAGCGGTACGGACATAACCCGCGTTACATCAGTGCGGCGCAATTCGATGTTGCGCGGCTGGCCATGAGCGATGACCTGCATGCCGTGGTGAGGGAGGCCGACACGTTGATACTCGCCGTGCCCAGTGCCTTCCTCAAGGGCAGCCTGGATCAACTGGACCGCAGCGAACTCGCGGGGAAGGTCATCTTCAGTGCGGTGAAGGGCATCGTGCCCGAGACCAACCAGATCGTCGGTGAGTATCTGTTCGACCATTGGGGCATCGGCAAGGAATGCTTTGGCGTGATCTGTGGTCCCTGCCACGCCGAGGAAGTGGCCCTGGAGCGGTTGAGCTACCTCACCATTGCGAGCCAGGACGCGACGCACGCTGCTGAAATGGGCATGGCGCTCAACGGGCGTTACATGAAGACGACGCTCAGTGACGATATCTACGGCACGGAGTACGCCTCCATCCTGAAGAACGTAGTGGCCGTGTGCTCCGGCGTGAGCGTGGGCCTTGGCTATGGCGACAACTTCCGGGCGGTACTGGTGAGCCGCGCCATCCAGGAGATCGCCCGATTCGTGGAAGCGGTGCATCCGATCGACCGCGACATCAATGAGCCGGCCTATCTGGGCGATCTGCTCGTTACCGCGTATTCGGCCTTCAGCCGCAACCGCGAGTTCGGTACCATGGTGGGCAAGGGATACAGCGTGAAGGCCGCACAGATGGAGATGAACATGGTGGCCGAGGGCTACTATGCCACCAAGTGCGTGCATGAGATCAACGCGAAGCTCGCCGTGGACATGCCCATCACCAACGCCACGTACCGCATGTTGTACGAGCATGTGGCACCCGCCGAGGAAATGGCCGCGCTGAGCAACAAGCTCGCCTGAAGCCCCTTAGCGATCGGAGACGGTCCAGCTTACCGCCACATCCCATCCGGCGCGGACATTCACTTCGCCACCCTGAAGGAATACGGGTTCGGGCTGCAGTGCCCGGTCCAGGTCGCCCGTGCTCCAACGCCCGTCGCCGTCGAGGTCCTCAATGAGCTTAAGTGAATAGATACCAGCGGCGAGCGAATTGAACCCGACCTGATGCGGAAGTGCAGGAATGCGGTCCACGTGCACCACCAAGCCGCGCGCGTCGAGCAACTGAAGTACGAACGGTCCGGACGGTGCTGCGGTGGAGTCCGCCAGCAGGTCCACGCGCAGTACACCGACACCATCGCCGGAACGGTCGCTGAGGGTGGAACGCAGGGTGTCATTGCGACCGCCATAGATATCCTCCACGGCACCGGGCAGTAGCTCCAGGACGGCGGGTGCACCTTCGGGCAGGCTGGCATCGATCCTGAGTCTGCGGGGCGTGGTGTCGTCCGGGATCAAGGTCACGGGCAGTCGTTGTTCGCCCACGCGCAACACGATCCGTTCAGCATACACTCGCGCGACCGGTCTGGAGGCCCTCAATCCCATACCACCGGTGGCGGGGTCGTCCGCGCGCTTGAGGTCCAGGAGGAACGGCATACGCTCCCGGGGGCGGTAGGCGATGGTATCCACCGTGCCGGCGCTGTCGACCACCGCAAAGCGTTGATCGGAGAGCAGGGTGGTGTCGCTGGGCCAGAACAGCACGGTATCACGACCGGGGCTCCATTCACTGCGCCATGATAGTGTACCACCGATGCGGTCGATCGACACAAGGTGAAGCGTGTCCGAAGCGCGGGTCAGCGCGAGTTGCCAGGAGCGATCGGGCTGTACACGGGCATCGAGGATGGCCTGTGTCCGCGCCGGTTCCCGGAACAGGCGGAGCGTGTGGTCCGTGTTCGCGAGCAGATCGATGCTTCCTTGTTCAAAGGCCACCTCCTCGTTGGGCAGATCGAAGCGATAGTTGGCGTTCTGGTCGCGCAAGGCGAACAAGGCGTGATCGTCCTGCCGCAGGTGGGTCAGGACGAACTCACCTTGGTCGCCCGTCCGCGTGAAATAGGCAGGCCCACCGTTGCGCACCGATGTGGTGTCCGCGGATCGTCGCAGCAGCACCAGAACATTGGCCTCCGGCTTTCCGGTGAAGGCGTTCACCACGCGGCCGTGCAGTTGAAGACTGTCCAGCACGCTGCCTGTGGAAAGCACATAGGTCAGTCCCTTGGCCACGTTCCCCTCGCTGAGGTCCAATACGGCCTCACCGATGTTGATGGTGTACGTGGTGTTCGCCGCCAGCGGGGCGCGCAGGAGGATCTGCACATCCCGGGCACCTTGAATGCTCACGTCCGGATCGCGTTCCAAGGGAGGAGAGATCAGCAACCGTTCGCGCACGCGGTCCAGGCGGATGCGTTCGCCGAAGCGGAGGATGATCCGGTCGCCCGAGAAGTTCACGGTACCATTGGGAGGCACTGCGGAAAGTAGTTCGGGCGCCAACTCATCCTTTGCCCCTCCCACGGGTTCGCGGACCTGTGCACAACCGACCAGCAGCACGGCCAACAGCAGTGGCCAGCGAGGCATCATTCGAAGAGGGGTTCCAGCAAGGTGCAAAGTCGTTCGAGACCATGGGCATCCACCGTGCCGAAATCATCCGGCCGAACGCTATCGATATCCAGCACGGCGGCCACGCGACCACTGCGGTCGCGAATGGGCACCACGATCTCGCTGCGGCTCAGCTCACTGCACGCGATGTGTCCAGGGAAGGCCTCCACATCGGGTACGACCAAGGTCCGCTCCTCGGCCCAGGCCGTTCCACATACGCCCTTGCCATGACCGATGCGGCTGCAGGCCACCGGCCCCTGAAAGGGTCCAAGGACCAGTTCGGCGCCCTGCACACGGTAAAAGCCGATCCAGTGCCAGCCGAAGGTCTCGCGCAGGGCGGCGGCCATGTTGGCCATGGCCGCGATCAGGTCACGCTCCTCGGACAACAGTTCCTGCACTTGCGGCACCAACGCATGGTAAAGTTCCACGCGGTCCTCCGTGGGCGCAACGACGATCTTCTCTGACATGGGCGGCGAAATTACCTGCTCAAGCGCATGCGCAGGCGAATACGCTGATCCGCACGTCCGGCGCCCGTTGCAACGCCCTTGCGCAGGCCTCGATCGTGGCGCCGGTGGTGATCACATCATCCACGATCAGCACGTGAGCGCCCTGGAAGGCCTCGGGCTCAAGCATGCGAAAGGCGTCCTGGACATTCGACCAGCGCTCCAGCCTTTCCTGTCTTGTCTGCGATGCGGTTCGGATGGACCGGCCCAGATCGGTCCCCAGGTCGCGCATGGGCCATCTCTCCCGCATACCATCGACCAACACCTGGGCCTGGTTGTATCCGCGCTGTCGCTCCTTGCGCGGATGCAAGGGCACCGCGAGCGCGGCATCCACATCCGCGAAGCGTGCCGAGGCCATCAGGTCGCGGGCCATGCGGCGGCCTAATTCCAGGCCGACCTCCCGATCGCCTTGGTATTTCAGGCCGTGCAACATCCGCTGCACCATGCCGCTGCGCGAGAAGTGGAGGAAGGCGCTGGCCGCGTGCAATTGCAGCTTGCCCAGAAAGAGATGTTCCACCCGGTTGCGAGCATCGTCGTGGAACATCGTCCGGGGCAGGTCCTCTGAACAATGGAGGCAGATGGCCTGTTCCGCATGCATCAAGGGCCGGTCGCAACCCGAACAGCAGCGGGGAAGGAACAGGCCCACCACATCGAGCAGTGCATTCCGGCGTTGCAGGCGCATGGGTTCAATACTTTGTTGAAAACGGTGGCCCCAGGTGAAGGCGGGCCCACAAGGCCAAGGTAACTTCGCAGCGGCGCACGACGAACGTGGGCCCGAAAGACCCATGGACCAAACGCCGACCGTGCCCCAGGAACCCCGCAAGAACCGATCGAACACCTTGCTGCTGGCACTGGTGGTCCTTCTGCTCATCAGCAACGTGGTCCTCCTCTATCTCTGGTCCCAAAAGGGGGATGAGGCCCAATTGGCACAAACGCAGGCGGCCGCGGTGACCAGCGAAAAAGAGAACGTGACGAAATTGCTGGAGGACATGCTGGCCCAGTACGATACCCTGAGCACCTCCAATGAAAAGCTCACGGCCGAGATGTCGGCCCAGAAGGCACAGATCGAGGACCTGGTGCAGAAGGTGAAGAACGGCACCTATAGCCTCGAAAAGGCCAAGAAGGAAGCGGCCACGCTGCGCAAGATCATGCAGGGCTACGTGGTCACCATCGACTCTCTCAACCAAGTGAACCAGGCCCTCACCGCGGAGAACCTCACCACCAAACAGGAACTGGGCGAAGTGAAGGGTCAGAAGGCCGCCCTGGAGACCATGACGGCCGAGCAGGCCGCGCGCCTGGCGAAGGGATCGGTGCTCACGGCCAACGTCATGATCGCTGAGGCGCTGTTCCTGCGCAACAGCGGCAAACAAGTGCCCACCGAACGTGCCAGCAAGGCCGAGATGATCAAGTGCAGTTTCACCCTGGGGGAGAACCGGACGGCTGACCCTGGCGACAAGGTCCTGTACATGCGCGTGATCAGCCCGGATGGATCGGTGCTGCCCTCCAGTGAACCGGACAACCGCTTCCAATACAATGGCATGGAGGGTGAGTTCAGTGTGAAACGCGAAGTGAACTACCAGAACCAGCCCATCGATGTGGCGATCTTCTGGACGGCCACGAGTGAAATGGCCAGCGGCCAGTACATCGTGGAGGTGTACGAGAGCGGAGGAAGCGTAGGCAAGACGACCTTCACGCTGAAGTAGGCCGGGTCAGAACGAGGCCCTCACCTGCACACCGCCCACATGCACGATGGGCGTGCCTTCGCTGCGCCGACCGTTGTATGTGAGGTCCAGTTGCAGATTCGTGCTCAGTCGGCGCTGCACCGTAACACTCCACGTGCCGTTGGTCCCGGGCCGCAGGCTCACCAGCATTTCATTCCCCAGGCTGGAGTTGGCCTCCCCGTCATAGGCGATGTCCACGAGGTTGGCATTGACCTGGAGCGACCCCTTCCCCGCCGTGTTCCATCGCAGTTCCAGTCCCAGGTCCTGGATCACGGCCTCCTCTCCCCCGAACTCGAGCCGATTCTTCTTGTTGGTGTACTTGAACTGTGAGGATACCCGCAAACTGGTGTTCGGCTGCCAGGTCACCTTGGGGCGAGCGGAGCGAATGTCCAGCGCGTATGTGCGCCCTTCGAGCAGGTCGCTGTTGCTGCTGGTACGGCCCAGTTCACCTTCCACTTCCACGGTCCACCGGGGTGTTGTGTTCCAGCGCGCATGAACAATGTCCGATACGCGGGACCGCGTCTCATAGCCGTTCAACAATAAGCTCTTGGTGCGGTCGCTCTGGTGGCTGTGGTCCATGCTCCATGTCCGGCTGCTGCGATCGAAGTACAACGTGTTGCGCAGGGAAGAGTTGTAGGCCGTGAGCGTGGTGTCCGTAGGGTCAAGCCGGAAAGGATCCAGCGCATCCTCCACACGATCGCCGCCGGACCGGCGATCGGCACGGATGCTGGCCAGGTCGCTCCATTTGCCGATGAAGCCACGGAACCCCTTGGCCTGCGCCCACACCACACCCGGACGCAGTTCAATGGCCGTGCTCAACTGGTTGTTGAACACCCGGACATATTCATTGGTCTGTACGTACGCCCTGATGTAGTCCGCCTCGTAGCCGAAGTTCGCCACTTCGAATTCGTTCAGCTCCTTCAGTCCGTTCGCGTTGTAGTCGATCCAGATGTAGGTACCCTGTCCGGCAGGCACCTGCACGTAGATGAACTCACGACGTTGTTCTAGTCCGCTGCCCAGCTCGTAGAACACGCTCCAATGCACCACGCCCTTCAACAAGGTGAGATCACTCTCAACGCGTCCGAGCCAGGTGTCCTCGGGGCGTTGGGCCGTGGCGAGGCTGTCGAGTATGCGCAGGCTCCGGTAGGTGAACGTGAGCCCGATGCGGCGCCGGGGATCGCGGCGCAACGAAAGGGTCGTGCTGTAGGCGGTGGCTTCGGTGCTGGGCCGCAGCTGTTGACCCAGCAAGGCTTGTTCGTAGCGCTGCCCGCCGCTCACCCGGTACCCCAGCTTCGCTGAGTCCGTGCTCTGCGCAAAGGCCTCCCAATCGTAGAACGCATATGAGCCCCCTACAAGGGCCCCCGTACTGTCCGCGCGGAACCGATTGCGCTCCTGCTCATCGCGCACACCCACCGTAATGCCCTTCATACGACGGGCCACGCGCGCTTTGTGCCGGAGGAAATCACTGACCACCGCGTTGGCCGATGTGGTGAGCGCACTACCGTTCACCGCCACGTCCCACTTGCCCAGCCGCAGGTCGCTCTCCAGGGCCTGGCGATAACCCTCGTACCGCGAGCCCATCTGCCAGGTGGAGCTGCTCAAGCGCGCGCTCCCGCGACGAACGGCGGTGAGGCCCACGCTTATCGATGCCAGCAGCTGGTCCCGGTCCTGTGGCACCTGCAGGGCGTTCCAGTTGCGTTCGAACTCCACCGGCCGGAAGCGCTCCACCGGCCGGAAGGTGCGCTCGAGGTATTCGTTGTCCGTGCCCACCAGGAGCTTCAACGTGCTGTCGTTCCTGCTGAGCGGTATGGCATGCTCCACGCCTGCGCGCACGGCGGAGCCTTGATCATCGCCGTTGCCCACCGTGCTGAACGTATTGCGGTCGTCGCGGCTCCAAGCGAGCTGCCCCCACACCTTGGTACGGGTCCCGAAGCGATGCGTAGCCCCCAGCTCAGCCACCTGTTGCGACCGTGGCGGGATCAGTACACGGACCGGTGCATGATCGCCGCGATGGACGACCGCTCCGGCAATGGTATCGGGCGCCAGCCACTGGAACACCCGGCCGTTGGGGGTGAACTGTTCCTGCACATAGTCGCCACGGCCGGTCCCCACCGAGCTGAAGGTGACCCGGTACCGCGCGGAATCCGGTGAGGTGCTGTACACGAAAACACTGTCATACCCGAGGGAGTCGCGCAGGGCGTACAACACTTCGTCCGCATTGTAGCCCACGCTGTCCACGCCCGTGGTGGTGGCGGCCAGGGGGTCGTCCCCCGCGTTGGTGAGCACCAGGCGGTCCGCTTCGCTCAGGCTTTGCTGCAAGGGCTGGTTGCGGTTATCCTGTTCGGTGTACAGGTCGGCGTTGAGTTCCGTGCGGCCCAGCTTCCACGCGTTGGACAGCCTGATCAGCGAACGGGCGTAGTTCTTGTCGCTGTACTGGAACTCCACCACGATCCGGCGGTCCTTGGTGATCAACCTGCGGGCGGTGAACGTGATCTCGGCCGTGTTGTAGTCGATCACATAATCGTTCTCCTGCCCGCGCGACATCAACTGCCCATCGATGTACACACGCTCCGTTCCGCTGAGCACGATGATGAACAGCCCTCCATCATCGGCACTCAGGCGATAGGGCCCCTGCACCCCTTCAATGCCCTGGATCAGGTCCCGGGAGAACTTGCCTTTGCTGATGGCGGCACTGATGGCGAGGGAGCCCGTTGCGCGCGGTGCCGTGCCCAGCTTGGTGCTGTATCCCACACCCTTGGTCTTCTTGAACCAGGTAAGAAAATGGCTTGCCGGCCGCTCCAGCACGAAGTCGCCTGCGATCAGCTCCTGTCGCTCATCGAAGAGCTTGATGAACACGCGGTCGAAATCCTGCAGTTCGGCCGTGTTACCTCCGGCCTGGATGGGGATGTTGTTGTCCGTGACCGAGGCGAGCACGTTGATCCGGTCGGTCAGCTTTCCGCTCAGCTCGAGGTTCAACGCGCTGTTCACGCTCAGGTCCTGGTTGTTGCCGAAGAGGATCCCGCGGGATATGCTGCCACTTTTGTTGAGCCCACTGACACCGAGCGGGTCGCCATCATCCCGTCCCGGTTGGTATTTGAAAGGGTCGGGTCGGTCAGGAACGCTGTTGATCAGCCGGCCCGCGTCCTTGTGGCGGAACGGTCCGGCCAGGAGCATCGGAAGCACACGATAACGCGCCAGCAACGTGTCCTTTGGGCTGCCCTCCCGCCGGATGAGTAAGGCATGCCAATGGTCCAGTCGGTATAAGGCCGTGTCCACCTGAACGCTGTCCTTCCACAAGGAGAACCCCATGGGCGCTATGCTCATGCTGTCCAACACCACCGTATCGCGGTCGAGGACCACGCTGCGCACCCGACGGTTGTCGTCCTGCGCGTGCAGGGCCGATGCCAAGCCCAGGGCCAACAGCAGCGCGGTTGGGCGAACGATCAGGGGCTGGGGCAAGGGCAGGCGGTGCTGTGGATACGGGTTGAAAATTACCCTGAACGCGCTCCGCATGTCCTGCGGCGGCCATCAAGACGAATATGTTGGTAACGCCGGACGGCCGCGCTCCTTGTGCCAGGCCTGCCGGATACTTTTGGCCGGCACAGATGCATCGTAGGATCGCTCTCCTGTTCGTCGCAGGTTCCTTGTTATTGGCCGGCTGCGGTGAGCGGACGCCTACCAGACAGGGGAACGGGAAGCGCCATGGGGGCGTTTTCAACCTCAATGAGACCGGTCAACTGCGGAGCATTTTCCCGCCCACGCTTTCCCAAGCGTCCGCCTTCCGCATCATGGCGCAGGTGTATCAAGGCCTGGTCGCATTCGACCCCGGGGACCTGAGCATCAAGCCCTGCCTGGCCGAACGTTGGGAGGTGGATGCCACGGCCACACAGTACACTTTCCACTTGCGTGAAGGTGTTCGCTTCCATGATGATAAGGCCTTTTCGGACGGCAGGGGTCCGGAGGTGACGGCCGGCGATGTTGTTCGGTGCTTCACGGAGAACTGCACCAGTGGCATCGGCGACGATGTCTTCTGGCTGTTCCAGGACCGCGTGGAAGGCGCGAATGCCTATTACGCGGCCACGGCCAAAGGCGATAGACCGGAAGGCGGAGTAAAGGGCATTGTGGAGGTGGATGATCGCACGGTGCGGATCTCCCTGGTGCATCCTTCCCCGAATTTCCTCCAGATCCTGGCCAATCCCGGATGTTGGATCTGGCCGGAGGTCCTGCGTTCCGAATATGGCACCGAACTGGACCTCCATGCCATCGGTACAGGACCGTTCCAATTGAAGGAGATCCATATCGGGGAAGTGATGCTGTTGGAGCGGAACCCCGCGTATTGGGACAGGGATGAAGAAGGCGCCGCGTTACCATACCTCGATGCGGTGCGCGTGACCTTCGAAGAGGATCAGAACCTTGAATTCGAAGCGTTCCTCAAAGGCCATCTGTCCGCCCTGCTCGAATTACCCGTGGACCGGCTCGCGCAGCTGAAGGATTCGATCGACCCGGTCTCGAACAAGGCCCGTTTCCATCTGTGGGAAGTGCCGGCGCTGTCCACCCAGTTCTATGGGTTCAATATGTTCCAGCGGCCCTTTGATGATGTCCGCGTGCGGCAGGCCTTCGCGCTGGCGATCGACCGCAAGCTCCTCGCCGACTCCGTGCTCGGAGGGTTCGCATCGGCTGCGGACCATGGGCTTGTTGCACCGGGACTGGTGGGCTATCCGTACGAGAACGTGCCCGGTTGCCCGTTCGATCCCGATAGTGCACGAGCGCTGCTGGCCGCTGCCGGTTATCCCGGTGGCGCGGGTTTCCCCCGCATCAGCCTGCAGGCCAATTCCGACGGTTTCGGCTACGTGCGCGTGGCGGAGGCCGTTCAATCCATGCTCGAGCGGGAATTGCATGTGTTCGTGTCCATCAGCATGGTGGGCTCCGCCGAACATTACGACCGGATCGAAACAGGGAAGGCCAGCTTCTGGCGCGAAGGCTGGACGGCCGACCACCCTGATCCCGAGAACTTCCTGGCCTTGCTTTCGGGGAAGAACGCCGTTACCGACATGGCCCTGCCCGCCTCGATCAATACCACCCGGTTCCGCGATGGCATCTTCGATGAGCATTACATGAAGGCCCGCCAGTTGGCCGATGACAAGTCGCGCTACTTTGAGCTTTCCCTTGCCGAGCGTCGCGCCATGCGCGAAGTGCCCTTGACGCCCCTGTACTACGAGAATGTCGTCTACATCCTGCAGCCCTGGATCCGCGACCTGAGGCCGAATCCGATCGATCATGTGGACCTCACTAGGGTGTGGATCGACAAGGAAGCGAAGGGGCAGCCGCAGCCCTAACGGGAAGTCCCTGCCACCAGTTCGTACACCAGTTGTTTCGCGAGGGGCAGAAAGGTTTCGATGGGGGGAAGCAACAGTTCCGTGCTGAAGGCGAACACGGCCGGGTTGGGCAAGGTGCTCCGATGGCGCACCAGATCGGCCTTCACCTGTTCAGGCGTGCAGGTCCAACTGATGGTGTAGTCGCTCACATAGACCGTACGCATCAGGCGTGACGCCTCAGCCATGTCGCCACCATCGTACAACCCCAATTGATAGGCATACACACGGGCAGCGGAGCCTTGTCGCAGCAGCAGATAGCCTTCTGATGTGCGAAGCGGCAACAGGCCCACCGGCTCCAATTGGATGCGCTGCATGATCTCCTGCCGCAATTCCGTTCCCCGCATCAGCGCCTTATCAATGCGCGGCAGGGCCATGTCGATCACTTGCTCCAGGGAGCGCACAGCGCCATCATCCTCGGGTGCCGATCGGATCGGCCCACCGGCCCGGAGGTCGAAACCGATGATGTCCCGCGCCATGGCATGTTCCAATTCCTCCTTCTGGCGGCGCATGCACAAGACCGTTTCACGACGCGCCTGCAGGTCATCCAGGTGTGGATACAATTTGCGTTCGTTGTAGCGGTGCTCCACGCGCTGCAGGTAGGCCATGAGCTGATACCGGGCCAGCTCCTCGTCCAGGGGAAGCGTCAGCAGCCGGTCGGATCTTCCTTCGCTCCAGTTATAGGGGCCCATTGCCAGCAGGGGAACGTGATGTTCACAAAAAAGTTTCGTGCTCAGAGGCCGCGAGGGCATGCCAGAACAACCTTCGCACCTCAGACGAAAGCTACAGATCATGCGCCAACATTCCGTCCAGCTCCTCGCAGCGGTCATCACCATCGCGGTGTTCAATGCCTGCGTTCCTTCGCGCAAATACGAGGAGCTTCAAGCCCGCTACAAAAGCACGCAGGAGTCCGAGGGAGCGGCAGTGGCCAAGTCCCAACAGGCGGAAGCCGTGATGAAGGAACAGCAAGCGGCCTTCGATGATCTGCAGAAGCGCAAGGTGAACCTGGAGCGCGATACCACCATCCAGGGAACCAGCCTGCGGAACATGACCACGCAATATGACAAGATCAACAAGCTGAACACCGAACTGTTGGACAAGTACAATTCCCTATTGGCCGGCGATCGGAGCGAGAACAGAAAGCTCCTCACCGACCTGGAGGCCACACGGCTAAAGCTCCAGACGCGCGAGGATTCCTTGAACATCCTGGGGCGGTCGTTGGCCGAGCGCCAGGCGCGGCTCGCGGACCTGGAAAAGGAGCTCGCCTCCAAGGATGAAGCGATGCGCGCATTGAAGCAGCGTGTTAGCGCGGCCCTCACCGGTTTCGAGGGGAAGGGGCTAACTGTGACCCAAAAGGAGGGGAAGATCTATGTGAACCTGGAGAACAAGCTCTTGTTCGCCACCGGGAGCACCGCCGTGGAGGCCAAGGGACGCGAGGCGATTGCCAGTCTGGCCAAGGCCATCGAGAGTGAACAGGACCTGAACATCCTGGTGGAAGGCCATACCGATGTGGACAAGATCCTGCCCGGGGGCACGATGAAGGACAATTGGGACCTGAGCGTATTGCGCGCCACCAGCGTTGTGCGCATCCTGCAGGAAAGCAGCAAGCTCGATCCCAAACGCATCACCGCAGGTGGGCGTGGGGAATATGTCCCCGTGGATCCCGGGGAAAAGGCCAAGAACCGCCGCATCGAGATCATCCTTTCCCCTGACCTCCGCGAACTGTACAAGCTGGTGAAGGAGTGATCGCGCGCCGGGTAAGCGGGCTCAGGGCTTGGCAGGAAGCGGCAGGCTCAACAACCAGGCGCGGGCCTCATCCTCCTCCATGAACACCTGCGTGGGGAACGGCTGCGGGAAGTAAGAGAGGTAGAGACTGGCCATCCGTTCGTTCATGAGCGTGTTGGCGGCCCAGCCTACCGCCAGCGTATGATCGAGCACCTTCTGGCCGGCATAGTGGTTCTCCGTCATCACGTTGATGTCGAAATCAACATCGGCAGGAAGGATGCCCAGGACAAGGAACGGGCCTTTGCTTCCGAGCTCCGCCCGTTGTTCTAGTACTTCCTGAAGGCCCGGACCGTCCACCTTGATCCCGTTCTTGAACCGGACCTCCAGAAGGTGGGGGGAACTAAGGCTGATGGTCGCCAAGCGGGTCTCGATCACATCGCTCATTTCACTGGGGGGATTGGCAACGGCAGGCACATTGAGCATGGCTAAGCTACCATGTTCAAGCGGTGACGCGTCTATTGATCAGGTCGGTATTTTACTGCGGAGCGTGCCAACGTTACGACTCTGTGCAATACCGGGCAAGTGCATCTCCCTTGGCCATCACATGCAGGGATGACCGCTGTTGATCAGCCGAAGAGATGGGAGAGCACCTCGTCCACGCGCCCAACGGGAATGATCTCCAAGGTGCCATTGCCCGCCACCCCCTTCGTTCCTTTTGGAATGAACATCCGCGCAAATCCCAGTTTGGTAGCTTCCGCGATACGCTGCTCCGTACGTGTCACTGGACGGATCTCTCCGGTGAGGCCAACTTCTCCTGCGAAGCAGACATCCATGGGCACCGGGATATCGGCATTGCTACTGAGCACGGCCACCACCACGGCCAGGTCGATCGCAGGCTCCTCCACGCGGAACCCTCCCGCGAGGTTGAGGAATACGTCCTTCTGCCCCAAGCGGAAGCCACAGCGTTTTTCCAGTACGGCCAGGAGCATGTTCATGCGGCGCAGATCGAACCCGGTGGCGCTGCGCTGTGGGGTGCCGTACACGGCCGTGCTCACAAGCGCCTGAACCTCGATCAGCAAGGGCCGCATGCCTTCCAGCGTGGCCGCCACGCACACGCCGCTGGGCCGCTCTCCGCGATCACCCAGCAGCACCTGGCTGGGATCCTCCACGATGGTGAGCCCACCCCCCTGCATCTCGTAGATGCCCAATTCGTTCGTGCTACCGAAGCGATTCTTCAATGGACGGAGCAACCGGTATGCATGATCGCGGTCGCCCTCGAACTGCAGCACGCAATCCACCATGTGTTCCAGCACCTTCGGTCCGGCGATGGCGCCGTCCTTGGTGATGTGGCCGATCAACACCATGGGGGTGTTGGTCGTCTTGGCGAAACGCATGAGCTCACTGGTGCATTCACGCACCTGTCCCACACTGCCCGGGCTGGCGTCGAGGGCCGCCGTATGCAAGGTCTGTATGCTGTCGATGATCACCAGGCCTGGGCGCAAGGCTTCGATCTGCT
Organism: Flavobacteriales bacterium; assembly: GCA_031411095.1. Lineage (GTDB taxonomy): Bacteria > Bacteroidota > Bacteroidia > Flavobacteriales_F > PHOS-HE28 > PHOS-HE28. The sequence goes on from JANOAK010000002.1 coordinate 140,925, forward strand.
TGAAGATGTTCTGTGTGTTCGTTTCGGTGAGCACATAGCACCCTGTTTCCGCAAGCGGCTGAGGGGCCTCCGCCTGCAGGCGCTCCGCACGCATCTTCACCTGTTGTTCGCTCTCCTCACCGGATACGTACAGGGTGCGCAGGCCGTTCGCACGCAAGGCGGTCTGCAACATCAATGTGCTTTTGCCGATGCCCGGATCGCCGCCCATGAGGATCAATGAGCCCGGCACCACACCCCCGCCCAGCACACGGTCCAGTTCGCGGTCGCCCAGTGGAAGGCGCGGTCCACTGTCCGATGAGATGTCCGCGATGGCGATGGGCTTGGGCTTGCGGTCACGGATGCTTTCGGGCACGCCCCGTTTCTCCTGCACGCGGTCCTGCACCTCCTCCACCAGCGTGTTCCATTCCTTGCACGCGCCACATTGGCCCAGCCACTGTGAGTAGGATGTGCCACAGTTCTGGCAGACGAATTGGGAGCGGACCTTAGCCACGACGGATCTTCTCGACCAGGGCCGTGGTGGAGAACCCATTCACGAGCTTGAGGCTGCGCACCTCCCCACCACCGGCCTTCACCACGTCGGCGCCGATGATCTGTTCAACCTTCCAGTCACCGCCTTTCACCAGCACATCCGGGCGGATCGCCGTGATCACATCCAAGGGGGTGTCCTCGTCGAAGACCACCACGGCATCCACACAGCGCAGCGCAGAGAGCACGAGCGCCCTGCTGTCCTGGTCGTTCAATGGGCGGTCGCCTCCCTTCCCCAGCCGACGGACGGAGGCATCGGAATTGATCCCCACCACCAAGCGATGGCCAAGTGCGGCCGCTTCATTCAGGTATTCCACGTGCCCGCGGTGCAGCACATCAAAGCACCCGTTGGTGAACACGATGCGGTCGCTCTTCAAGCGCCACACGTTCACCATTCGAACGGCCGCCGTGCGGTCCATGATACGCGGGTCGAGGATGACAGGGGTGTCCGTGGCGGTCATGGATGCGTCCTTTTCAAGGCGGTCAAAAGTAACGACAGCCCCCCGAGCACAATGATCATCAGGGTCTGGGCCAGCCAGAGCAGCCAGCCCATGGCCAATGCATCGGGTCGCAACAGTTCGCCACCCACGGAGGCCGGCAGGTACATGCCGACGGTAAGCGCCACCAGGGCGGGGTAAACGCCAATGCCCCCTTGCACGAGGACGATGCCGATGGCGCCCGCAATGAACCCCGCGAGGATCCCGGCAAAGGGCACGTCCCCCAATGTCGGCAGACAGTAGAAGCCCAGCTTGAACATGCCGAGGTAGGCCACCCAGATAAAGAGCGTGTGCGCCAGGAACGCGCCTTTCCGCTTGGTGCTCAACACGGCCCGCAGTCCTTCGCCGAAGCCGCGCATCAGGTCCATGAAGCGGGCGCGCACGTTCGGCCGGGTGAAGATCAGGTAGGCGCCGACCAAGGCGATGGCTGCGATCGCGAGGAGGATGAACGTGAACCACGGGAAGCCGCTGGCCTGGGCGGGATCCTGCGTGGCCCGGTAGGCGGCAATGCGTGCTTTGAACAGGTCGATCTTGTCGAGCTGGAACAGGATGGTGATCACCCCGAGAAGGCCCAGCATCGCGGTATCCACCACGCGCTCGGCCAGGATGGTACCGAAGCCCTTTTCGAAGGGGACCTTGTCCGTGCGATAGAGCGACACTGCCCGGCTCGCTTCGCCTGCGCGTTGGATGAACATGTTCATGAAGTACCCGTTCATTACGGCGTGGTAGCAATTCCAGAACCCGGGCTCGTAACCGAGCGGCTCCAAGAGATAGCGCCATCGCCAGGCGCGACTTGCGTGGGCCAACCACCCCACGAAGGAGGCCAGTAACAGCCACCAGAGGTTGGCCTGTCGGAAGGCCGTGAACAACTGATCGCGTTGCGCAGGAGCCAGTGCGTTGTAGAAGTAGAACACCAACCATACCCCAATGCCCAAGGGCACGGCGACCTTCAGGATATCGATCAGTTTGCTTTTCATCTTCTTTTCAGGCCACGGCCGGGCGGGGGCATCGCTGTTGGCAGAACCACGGTGGCACGAACTTACCGGCGGACAAGGATATTATCGATGAGCCGCACGGGCCCCAACTGGGCGGCCACAAGCACGAGCACCTCGTCCAGGCCCTCCCACGAGCTTATGGGTCGCAGGTCCTGCGGATGTGCCAGTTCCAGGTAATCCAACCGGAACGCAGCTTCCTTGGCCAGCAGGTCCAGGCCGGCCTGGCGCGCTTCCGCCACAGGGACGCTGAAGGCTTTGTCCGCCACGGCCTGTAGGCTGGCATGGAGGAGTGGGGCCACGGACCGCTCCTCCACGGTGAGCCGCTGGTTGCGCGAGCTGAGCGCAAGCCCGTCCGATGCGCGCTGGGTGGGCACCGGAACGATGAGCTCCGGCCAGCGGTGTTCGCGCGCCACATGTTGCAGGATACATAGTTGCTGCCGGTCCTTTTCGCCGAAGTAAGCCCTGTCCGGACGTACATAATGGAACAATCGCTCCACCGCGTTCACCATGCCTTGGAAGTGACCGGGGCGTGTGGGCCCCTCCAACACCTCGTCCAAGGGGGCCAGATCATAGGTGCGCACACGGTGGTCCTGGTAAATGCCCAATTCCGTGGGGATGAAGACCATGTGGCACCCGGTCGCCCGCAGCAGCCCCAGGTCCTGCTCCAATTGCCTGGGGTAGTGCTTGAGGTCCTCTTTGTTGTTGAACTGCAGGGGGTTGACGAAAATGCTGACCGCCACGGCCCCGCATTGCGCCATCGCCTCGTGTACCAGGTGCAGATGCCCTTGGTGCAGTGCCCCCATGGTAGGTACGAATCCCACCCGATGCCCCGCCCGCCGTTGCATTGCGCTCCAGGCCGCAGCGGCGGCGGCTTCTTCAATGACCTCCATGGTGATCAGGGCGCCGAAAGGGGCCGTCTTTCAAGGGATGGACGCGTTTTGTTGTTGATGAAGGCGCCGAATGTCTATACTTTTGTGGTCCCATCCCCTTTCCCTTCCCGAAATGAGCTTGAAAAAATCGAAGGTCCTTACCATCTCCCAGTTCATTGAGCCGTTCACCGATGGAACCGAGATGGGGAAGGCGGCCAGGCAATTGCCGCAAGGCATGTTGGACCGCGGGAACGAGATCCGCGTGTTCATGCCCAAGTTCGGGTGCATCAACGAGCGACGCCACCAGTTGCATGAGGTGATCCGCCTGAGCGGGATGAACCTGATCATCAACGACACCGATCACGCGTTGCTGATCAAGGTGGCCAGCGTTCCGAGCGCACGCATGCAGGTGTATTTCATCGACAACGAGGAATACTTCAAGCGCAAATCGCTCACGCACGATGCCAGTGAGAAGTTCTTCACCGACAACGACGAGCGCGCCCTGTTCTTCTGCCGCGGGGTGCTGGAAACGGTACGCAAGCTCGGTTGGAAACCCGATATCATCCACTGCCACGGCTGGATGACCGCCTTCATCCCCTTGTACATCCGCCACTTCTTCAACGACGATCCCCACTTCGAGGACGCCAAGCTGGTGTACTCGGTGTATGACGAACCGGCCGAGGAGCTCGATAAGGACCTGGCCAAGAAGCTCACCCTGGAAGGCTTCAACAAGGACCTTTTGAAGGGCTTGGCCAAACCCTCCACGGACGACCTGCACAAGTTCGCCATGAACATGAGCGATGCTGTGGTGAAGGGCAGCCCCAAGCTGAGCCGTACCATGGAGAACGCCGTGAAGGCCTATGAGAAGCCTGTGCTCGCCTACGCAACCCACGAGGAGCGTGTGAACGCGCATGCGGAGTTCTACCACAGTGTGCAGGAGGAAGCGCTGGTCTGATAGTGGCGGCGCGTGATCTTCGTTCGTGGGCGCGGCCTGCCATCGGCGCCGCCCTGCTTCTCGGCCTGACGGTCGGCTGTAAGAAACCGGAGGATGATCTCGGTCTGGAGGTCCTGGACCCCAGTGATGCCTTGGGTACGGTGGTGGTGGACACCACGACCATCCTGGCCTGGAGCACGCTCCCGGATCCCGGCCGAACGAGCGGCCTTACACGCAATGTGCTCGGCACCTACCTCGACCCCGACTTCGGCGCGGTGAGCGCCGGGGTGGTGGCCCAGGTACGCCTGAGCTCCGGTAATGTGGGCGCTGGCATTACCGATGAGTTGGACTGCGATTCGTTGGTACTGTCGCTCGCCTTCGATGCGAACCTGTTCGGGTATGGCAACCTCGATCCACGTTCCTTCCGCGTATTCAGGTTGAGCGAGGACCTGCGGACGGATACCGCTTACAAGAACGACCATGTGCCCGCCGTGATGCTGGAGGACCTCGTGGCCCTGCCGCGCGGAGAGATCACCCCGGCTCCGTTCACCAAGCCGTTCATCGGCGGTGACTCCCTCACCCCGCAACTGCGCATCCGCCTGTCCAAGCAACTCGGGGAAGAGCTGTTGGACAAGTGGGGGGAGTTGGAATTGACCGATAACACGGCGTTCCTGCAGTACTTCAAAGGCCTCGTTGTCCTGCCCGGGGAACAGCCCGGCGTTCCATACACGCAAGGCCTGTTGTACCTCAACCTGCTCAGCGCCGACAGCAAGCTCACGTTGTATTACCGCAACACCACCACGCCCGACACGCTTTCCTACAGCTTCCCCATCAATGCGAGCAGCGTGCGCTACACGCTCTCCAGCTTCGACCATCAGGCGGCACTTCAGCCGGGGTTGCCCGCCCTGTTGCAGGACAGCACCTTGGGCCAGCAGCAGTTCTACCTACAGGCGCTGTACGGGTTGAAGGGCCAATTGTATTTCCCGCATCTGCTCGCGTATCCGACCAGCGGGGTCCGCGCGCTGGCCAAGGCGGAGCTCATCATTCCCCTGGCGGGGACCTTTTACCCGTCCTACCTGCCGCCATCGCAGCTCTTCGCATTCCGCAAGGATGCGGAGGGCAAGGAGCTGGACCTTCCGGGGCAGACCCTGGGCACCAACCTGGTAGGGGGCTATTACGATGCGGCCAACGGGGAGTACAGGCTCGTGGTCACCCAATGGATGCAGAGGGTCCTGGACGGGGAAATGCCCAACTCGGGCCTTTCATTGTATCCGGGAAGCAGTGGCGTCAGCGCGAACCGTGTAGTATTGGCCGGTCCGGCCCATGCAACCCGGCCCATGAAGCTGCGTCTTACATTCACCACCTATTGACCATATCCCATGTGCGGCATCGTAGGATACATGGGCGACAAGGACGCCTACCCCATCCTGATCAGCGGACTCCGACGGCTGGAATACCGGGGCTATGACAGCGCTGGTGTGGCCCTGCTGAAGGATGGAGCACTGAACATCTACAAATGCCAGGGCAAGGTGAGCGACCTGGAGGCGCATGTGGTGGGCCGCGACCTGCACGGCACCGTGGGCATCGGCCATACGCGTTGGGCCACGCACGGACCACCCAATGACGTGAACGCGCATCCCCACCAGAGCACGAGTGGCGATCTGGCCCTGATCCACAACGGCATCATCGAGAACTATGCCGCCATCAAGGAGGAACTGCGGACCCGGGGCCACGTGTTCAAGAGCGATACCGATACCGAGGTATTGGTCCACCTGATCGATGATGTGCAACGCACCGAAGGCGTGGAGCTTCCCGAGGCTGTGCGCCTTGCGCTGGACAGCGTGGTGGGCGCCTACGCCATCGTGGTATTGGACCGCAAGGACCCGGACGTGATGGTGGCAGCGCGCAAGAGCTCGCCCCTGGTCATCGGCATCGGCGACCACGGCGACCACTACATCGCGAGCGATGCCACGCCCATCGTGGAGCATACCCGAAACGTGGTATATCTGGAGGACGGAGAGATCGCTGTGATCGAGCGGGGCAAAGGCCTGAAGATCCGCAATGTGAAGAACCAGGAGACCACGCCCTTCATCACCGAGCTGGAGATGCACCTGGAGGCCCTGGAGAAAGGCGGTTATGATCACTTCATGCTGAAGGAGATCCACGAGCAGCCGCGCAGCATCCGCGATTCCATGCGGGGCCGACTGAACCTGGCCATGGGGGAAGTGACCTTGGGCGGCATCAAGGACTATGAGCAGAAACTGGTGAACGCCCGCAGGATCATCATCGTGGGGTGTGGCACCAGCTGGCATGCCGGTCTGGTGGGTGAGTATCTGTTCGAGGAGCTGGCCCGCATTCCGGTGGAGGTGGAATATGCCAGCGAATTCCGCTACCGCAACCCCATCATCAACGAGGACGACATCGTCATTGCCATCAGCCAAAGCGGCGAAACGGCCGATACGCTGGCCGCCATCGAACTGGCCAAGAGCCGTGGCGCCACCATCATCGGCATCTGCAACGTGGTGGGCAGCAGCATCGCACGCGTCACCCACGCAGGTTCGTACACCCACGCAGGGCCGGAGATCGGCGTGGCCAGCACCAAGGCCTTCACGGCACAGGTGACCGTTCTCACCCTCATGGCCTTGATGGTGGGCCACAAGAAAGGCACCATCACCGGAAGCAAGTTCTATCGCCTGCTCAATGAACTGGACGCCATTCCCGGCAAGGTGGATCAGGTGCTCAAGAAGGAGGCCCAGATCAAGTTCATCGCGGACATCTACAAGGATGCCAGCAACGTGCTTTACCTCGGACGTGGCTTCACCTTCCCAGTGGCCTTGGAGGGTGCGCTGAAGCTGAAGGAGATCAGCTACATCCATGCAGAGGGCTATCCTGCTGCCGAGATGAAGCACGGCCCCATCGCCTTGATCGACGAGGAGATGCCTGTGTTCGTGATCGCCACCAAGGGGGCGAGCTATGAGAAGGTGGTGAGCAACATCCAGGAGGTGAAGGCCCGCAAGGGCAAGATCATCGCCATCGTCACCGAAGGCGATACCGTGGTGAAGGGTCTTGCCGATCACGTGATCGAGATCCCCGATACACCCGACGCCCTTGCTCCCCTGTTAAGCGTGATCCCCCACCAGCTGCTGAGCTACCACATAGCGGTGATGCGCGGTTGCAACGTGGATCAGCCCCGCAACCTCGCCAAGAGCGTTACGGTCGAATAGGCGCGTCCGTTCGGGGCTTTGCCCACATGAAGACCCGATCGTTCCCCTGATAGGCGGACAGGTCACGGGTGAACAGGATATGGGCCATGTCCACCACGGCGAGCACACCGAAGCCCCCGAACGTAAGACCGTAGACCAACGGCACCTTGGGCCGCGTGCCGAGGTACAGGCGGTGACCGCCGAACGGCCCAAGGGTCAGCGCAAAGACGGCCGCCAACGCCCGTGAAGGAGCGTGCACGGTGTCCACGGGGACCGAGGACTCGAAGGTGCTATCCGTTCGAGGGATCGGGTCCGGGGGATGGTAGGGGCCGCCTGCCATGACCGGCATCACCCCGAGGTATGCCCAGGTGATCAGCCAATAGAACCGTCCGGACCGCTGCGAGGTGGTCACTGCGGGAGCGCTCAGCTGCCTGCGGTGTAGCGCTGTGCCACGGCCTTCCAATCCACCAGGTTCCACCACGCAGTGATATAATCCGGGCGGCGGTTCTGGTAGTGCAGGTAATAGGCATGCTCCCAAACATCGAGACCAAGGATGGGGGTGCCACCACAACCCGTTCCGGGCATCAGGGGGTTGTCCTGGTTGGGGGTGGAACAGATGTCCAACTTGCCCCCCTTCTGCACGCAAAGCCATGCCCAACCGCTGCCGAAGCGCGTGGCCCCGGCGGCGGCGAACTTTTCCTTGAAGGTGTCGAAGGACCCGAGGTCACGGTCGATGGCCGCGGCCAGGTCGCCGCTGGGGCTGCCGCCGCCATTGGGTGACATGATGTTCCAGAACAGGGTGTGGTTGTAATGGCCGCCACCGTTGTTGCGTACCGCCATGTTGTTCATGTCCAGACCGGAGAGGATCTCCTCGATGGACTTCCCGTCCAAGGGGGTGCCTTCAATGGCCTTGTTCAGGTTGGTCACGTACGCGTTGTGGTGCTTGCCATGGTGGATCTCCATGGTCCGTGCGTCGATATGAGGCTCCAGCGCGTTGTTGGGGTAGGGCAGGGGGGCGAGGGTGAATGGCATGGTCGGGGGTGTGTTGGCGGCTTTTTTGGGAGAGGACCGAAAGATAGGACAGGCAAAAACGAGCCGACTTGTTGACCGTATTGAAAAAAACATACATTTGCCGCCACTTTCACCAAAACAAACACGGAGATGATCAGGAAGTTTGCTCTGCTTGCCACGACGGCAGCTCTGATGGTCGCCTGCGGCGGCGCTCAGGAGGAGAACATGGAGGCCAAAGCCAAAGCTGCCGCTGATAGCGCTGCCAAGGCAATGGAAAAAGTTGCTGCAGACATGAAGGCCGCTACCACGGCTGCTGCTGACAGCGCCATCGCCGTTGGCGATAGCGCAGTGAAGGCGGTGAACGAAGCAGCTGACGAGGCGAAGGACGCCATTAAGGAGGCCGCTGGTCACTAAGCAGCATTCCTAAAGCAATTGAAGAAGGGGCCGCAAGGCCCCTTTTTCGTTGCCCTACATCAGGGCAATCCCGTGATCCCGGTATCGAGGGCTTTTCGCGCCGCGGTATACAGGCTGTCGCCGAGCAACGCGATGCGGTAGTACCCGGTATCCCCCCAGATGTTACGGGCAATGGCGGCCTTGAGGCGTTGAGCGATCAACCGACGGGAGCGTTGCATACCCTGCGCATCCGCACGCACCCCCAGTCCTTCCGCCGTGCGCGTAAGCATCGTCAACTGGGCATCGCCTACTTGGTAGCGCGCGGAGAAGGCCTCAGGCGACCCAATGCCGGCCAGTCTGGCCCGCTCACGATCGGCCAGGTCGAAGGCCGTTTGGTTCAGGGCACCGCTGAAGAGCAGTTCGCTGAAGTAGGCCGAGCGCTCGCTCGTGTCGGCCGGTACGAACACATCGGGCATGATGCCGCCTCCTCCAAAGACAGTGCGGCCCCTTACGGTCGTGTAGCGCTTGGTGCTGTCCAGGTGGATGCTGTCGGCATGGAGCAGTTCGCCATGATCGAAACGGCCGCTCAAGTCCTCATCATAATCCACCCCTTCGCCATACGGCCGCTGGATGCTGCGCCCGCTGGGGGTGTAGTACCGGGCCGTGGTGATGCGTACCGCGCTGTTGTCCGGCAAGGGCACATGCTCCTGCACCAGGCCTTTGCCAAAGGAGCGCCGGCCCACGACCAACCCCCGGTCGTTGTCCTGCACGGCGCCGCTCACGATCTCGCTGGCCGAGGCGGACCCTTCATCAATGAGCACCGCTAATGGGATATCGATGAGATCGCCCGAACCCGTGGCGAAGTAGTCCTTGCGCGGCGCGGCCCGTCCTTCGGTGTACACAATGCGACTGCGGGCGGGCAACAACTGCTCGCATATCCCGATGGCTGCGTTGAGATAGCCCCCACCATTTCCGCGCAGGTCCAGGACCAGACGCTGCATGCCTTTGGCCTTCAATCCATCGGCGGCCTTGATGAACTCCTCCTCCGTGGTGCGGGCGAAGCGGCTCAGCTTGATGTAGCCCGTACCATCGGGCTCCAGCAACGACACGGCCACGCTGTTGATGGGGATCTCTCCGCGTTCGATGGTAACGTCGAAGGGTTTGCTGCTGCCCCGCAGGATGCTCACGGTGACCTTGCTGCCCTCCTTACCGCGCAGGGCCTTCATCACCTTGTCGTTGGTGATGTCCACCCCGGCCAGGGGGAGGGAATCGGCCTTCAGGATACGGTCGCCTGCCCGGATCCCCAGTTTGGCGCTGGGTCCCCCATCCACCGGGCTGATCACCACGATGGTATCGCGTTGGATGGCGAATTCCACCCCGATGCCCATGAAGCTACCCTCCAAGGGCTCTTGGGCGGCCTGCAGTTCAGCAGCACTGATGTAATAGCTGTGTGGGTCCAGCTTCTGAAGCATGTCCTGCAGCACATCATCCACCAGCTTGTCGCTGTTCACAGTGTCCACGTAGTTCCGGTCGATCAGATCGAGGACCTCCTCCAGCTTGTCACCGGGGGAGGAATGCCGGAAGGAGAACAACCCCTTATTGGCGGGGGGCATGGAGGGTCCCATGCGCGAGCCCGCAAGGAAGCCCGCCGCGAGCGATAGGCCCAGCAGCAACGGTAACAGGATGACCCACGTGGGGCGGCCGCCGTTGTTCATGGGTTCAAAGTTCCCCCAATTGATCGATCATGACACCTCCTTCGCGGAGCAGCTCCAACCCCGCCGGGTCCTTGTAGGCATCGAGGTACACCAACCGCTTGATCCCGGCCTGAAGGATGAGCTTGCTGCACTCCTTGCACGGCGAGTGGGTGAGGTACAGGGTGGCCTCGCGGGCGTTGTTCGTGCTTCGGGCCACTTTCATGATCGCATTGGCTTCGGCATGAAGAACGTACCAATGGGTGGCGCCGTTCGTGTCTTCACAATCATTGGGGAATCCCGTCGGGGTACCGTTGTACCCGTCGCTGATGATCATGCCCTCCTTCACGATCAGGGCACCCACCTTTTTGCGGGTGCAGTGGCTCAAGGTGCTCCACTCCAGCGCCATGCGCATGTAGGCGCGGTCGTATCGTTGCTGCTTGGCGGGGTCGGCGTAGACCAGGGAGTCCTTCTGCATGTGCTCATGTGCCCCAGGTGCTCATGTGCCCAAGCATGCGCTCATGGAACTGTACCCAGGGCGGGAGTCGAACCTGCCTTCGGCAGGCAGGCCCGCCGATAACCATTCTGGATCTTCACCAGTACCTGTACCCAGGGCGGGAGTCGAACCCGCACGACTTGCATCACTGGTGTTTGAGACCAGCGCGTCTACCAATTCCGCCACCTGGGTAGGTGTTACTCTCAGCTTCTACTTGCGGCGCGAAGTTCTTTCAGAAACTCCTTACCCGAGCCAGACTTCAGATACTTTTCTCTGTAACGGGCCAAAGCGCGGTTCGGGTGGGCCTCGATCAACAATGTCTGGAATGGTCCATAAGGTTTTGTGGTCCGCTCTGAGCCGCGTTGGTGTTGATCAATACGAACGGCGGGGTCGAAGGCCAAGCCGACGTAGATGTAGTCCCTGGTCAGACTTGAGATCGCATACACGGAACAGAGTTGTTCTTGCATTCTGGAACAGCGCGCCTGCCTGCCGGCCTTTAGGTTCGTACCCAAATGAGAAAGGAGCCAGGGGTGAACTTAGCCTGCCGCCAGGTTGGAAGACCTAGTGCCTGTATCAGTCCCCTGAACTCCTCGCTCTGTTGCCCAAGGACCAGTTAGAGTT
>JANOAK010000003.1:0-233443 GCA_031411095.1 Flavobacteriales bacterium
CGTGCCCGTATCCAAATACTCCTCGATCACCTTGCGCTTGAACGACTCACTGTAACGCGATTCGAACTTGCCGTGCTTGTTGTGCTTGAACTTGTCTTCCATGGTTCACGTTTGGCGTAAACCCATTTCAGGACGAGTCACACTTTGCGCCCTTTGCGGTATGGACGTTGCGTTCCTGTTGCGTCGTGGCGGTGAATGATGGCACCCCTTCACCCCCCGTTAACAACCCTTCGCGCGAACTAGTGCTTCCACGAACGATCTTCGCGCACCTGAATGGCCTTCCTCTTCCCCTCCTTCCTCTGGGCGCTCGCCGCGCTGGCCATTCCCGTCATCATCCACCTGTTCCAGCTGCGCCGCTTCAAGCGGATCGAGTTCCCCAACGTGCGCATGCTGCAGGAGGTGAGCCAGCAGACCCGCAGCCGCCAGCAGGTGAAGCACTGGCTGGTGCTCCTGGCCCGCCTGCTCACCCTGGCCTGTCTGGTGATGGCCTTCGCCCAACCCTACCTTCCCAACCCCAGCGGCGCGGTCATGGCCGGTCAACGGGCCGTGAGCCTTTTCGTGGACAACAGTTGGAGCATGGACGCCACCAACGCCCAAGGCCGCCTGCTCGACCAGGCCCGACGCCATGCGCAGGATGCCGTGATGGCGTACAAGGCCACCGACCGCTTCCAGGTGCTCTCCAACAGCTTCGAAAGCCGTGAGCAGATGCTCACCGGTCGCGATGATGCCCTCCAGGCCGCTGCACAGGCCGATGTGGGGCCGTACAGCCGGCCGCTCGCCCAAGTGATGCAGCGCCAACGCGAAGCGCTTGTCCACAGCGATGCCCCGGTGAAGCACGCCTTCCTCTTCACCGACCTGCAGCGCTCGGTGTGCGATGTGGAGAACTGGACCAACGACAGCAACGTGACCACCACGTTGGTGCCGCTCACGCCCAACAACGCCAACAACCTCGCCATCGATTCGGTATGGTTCGCCAGCCCGGTACGCCGCGTGGGACAGCAGGAAGCACTGCACGTGCGCATCCGGAACCATGGCGACCTGGCCCTGGAGAACGTGCCCCTGAAACTGACCATCGACGGGCGGCAACGCGCGCAGGCCACCTTCGCCGTGGAAGCACAGGCGAGCGTGGATACGGTGCTGCACTTCACCAACGACAGCCCCGGCGTACATGGGGGCCAGGTGAGCTTGACCGACCGGCCGGTGACCTTCGATGACCAATACTACATCGCCTACCGCACGGCAGGTCAACTGCGTGTGCTGCTGATCAGCGGCGGTGATCCAGCGACCGACGAGAGCATCGCAGCCATCTTCCAGGCCGACAGCACCCACAGCTTCAGCGTGCAACCCTACCGACAGGTGGACCTGGCCTCCTTCGCGCGGCAGGACCTGATCGTGGTGAACGCTCCGCCGGACATTCCCAGCGGCACCGCTGCCGCATTGGTGGATCAGGTGAAGGGTGGCGGCAGCCTGGCGCTCTTCCCCGGCATCGATCCGAACGCGGCCTCCTGGACCGCAGCGCTGGCACCGTTCGGCGCGGGCTTCGGTCAGCGCGACACGGCCATGATCAAGGTGGAACGCATCGACCTGCAGCGCCCGTTCTTCGGCGAGGTCTTCAGTTCCATGCCGCGCAACGTGCAACTGCCCGAAGCCCACCTGCGCTTCCCGCTGCGTGTGCCTCCCCGTGCCGATGTGCTCCTGCGTCTGCAGGACGGAAGTCCCTTCCTCGCGGCGATCCCGCTCGAACGCGGTCAGGCCTATGTCTGTGCTGCGCCCCTTGCCTCAGCTGGAGGGAACTTCACCCAGCATGCGCTCTTCGTCACCTCCCTCCTGCGCATGGCGGAACTGAGCCGTCCCATGGGCGCGCTGCAATACGCGATCGGTGAGGGTTCGGTGATGCCTCTGGAAGGCGTGGACATCGTGGGCGAAGCAGCGCCACACCTCAAAGGCCCCGATGGCAGCGACCGCGTGCCGGAACTGCGCCGCTCGCTGACGACCACCGCCATCGCCCTGCACGATGAGGACCTGGTGCCCGGTGTGTATGCGCTCACAGTCGAGAAGGATACCGTGGCCACCCTGGCGCTGAACCTGCCACGGACCGAGAGCGACCTCCGCACCTACACCGCCGACCAGCTGGAACAGGTGCTTCAACAAAAAGGCCTGACCTCCTTCCGCGTGATGCGCGCCGATGGGAACGACCTTTCGGTAAGTTTGAAGGAACTGGACCAGGGGGTGAAGCTGTGGAAGTGGTTCGTGATCGCAGCGCTCATCTTCCTCTTCCTGGAGATCCTCTTGATCCGACGAATGCGATGAAAGACCTGCTCCTCCGCCAGGTACATGTGATCGACCCGGGTGGTCCCCATCACGATGAGGTGGTGGATGTGTTGGTGTCCAAGGGCACGATCGCCAAGGTGGGCAAGCGCCTGCCGAAAGCCGCCAACGAGGTGGAATTCGAGGGCTTGCATGCCTCTCCCGGTTGGGTGGAGACGCGTGCTCACTTCCGCGACCCAGGCGAGGAATACAAGCAGGGCATCGAGAACGGCCTCGACGCTGCTGCTGCCGGCGGGTTCACTGCGGTGGCTGTCCTCCCCTCCACACAACCCGTGGTGGACTCGCGTTCCGGCGTGGAGTACCTGAAGCGCAAGGCACAAGGCCATGCCGTTCGCCTGCTGCCCATCGGCGCCCTCACCAAGGGCATGAAGGGCGAACAACTGGCGGAGCACTTCGACATGAAGCAGGCCGGGGCCGTGGCCTTCTGTGACGATCAACGGCCCGTGCGCAACAGCCGCCTGATGCTGCTGGCGCTGCAATACGCACTGAACTTCAACGGCCGCGTGATCAGTTTCCCGCAGGACACCGATCTGCTGGCGCATGGCCTGATGCACGAGGGACATATGAACGTTCGCCTCGGCATGCGCGGCATTCCCGCACTGGCCGAGGAGATCCAACTCGAACGCGACCTGGCCCTTTTGGCGTATACGGGCTCGCAGCTCCACGTGGCCACGGTGAGCACCGCACTGGGTGTGGAGCTCATCCGCCAGGCCAAGGCCCGCAAGCTCCGCGTGTCGGCGAGCGTTGCCGCGCACAACCTCCTGCTCGATGATGGATGCCTTCGGGGATTCGATACCAATTACAAGGTAATGCCCCCGTTGCGGGACCTCCACCACATCGAGGCCTTGCGCGAAGGCGTGAGGGACGGCACGTTGGATACCATCACCAGCGATCACAGGCCCGAGGACGTGGAGCACAAGAAGGTGGAATTCCCGCAGGCCGCCTTCGGCATGATCGGACTGGATACGGCCTTCGCCGTGGCCAGCACCGCGCTGAAAGGGCGGATGAGCACGCGGAAGCTGGTGGACCGTTTCTGCCAGGGGCCGCGGGCTGCGCTCGGGTTGGACGTGCCTCATTTGGCCGTGGGCAACCAAGCGGAGATCACGCTCTTCGCACCGGACCATGAATGGACCTTGATGGAGTCGGACATCGTGAGCCGCTCACGCAACACGCCCTTCATCGGTCACCACTTCACCGGCAAGGCCCTGGGCATCATCGCCCAAGGGCAGGCCAGGCTGCACGCTTCACTCTTCGCGGAAGCGCTCTGAGCGGACGCAGGCGGACTACTTCCCTTTCGCGGCTTCCGCCTCTGCGTTCATCTTCTTGAACTTCTCGATCAGCTGCTCGTCCGTGTACTGCAGATTCTGGATCATCTGCTCGGCGTCCCGGGCGAAGGGATGACCCGGATACCGGTTGATGACTTCCTCATACGCCGCCTTGGCCTCGCCCTTCTGGTCCAGGTCGTTGTCCAGTGTGAAGGCCCGGAGGTAGTAGGTATCGGCCAGTCGGCGCCAACCCGGGTAGTTGCTGATGATCCGGTCATACACCTTCATGGTCTCCTGGGGTTCGCCCAATGTGCGGTACACACCGGCGCAGCGGAAGAGGTACTCGGGCGTCATGGTGTCAAGGGGATTGGTCTTCGCGAACGCGAGATACACATCGCGCAGCGCCATGGCGCCCTTGCGGTCATACACCGGCTTGGCGAAGAGGCTGTCCTCCATCGACCTGATGCGTTTGACAGCTTCAACCGTGTTGGTGCTGTCGGCACCTGAAATGGTCTTCGTATCGGCCGTTCCGCCTTGCCCGCAGGCGAACAGGAACATCAGCAGTGCGAGGAGGAAGAGCTTGTTCATGGTGGTCATTTCTGTGGGGTGAATCGGATCTTGTACTTGGCATCCGTGCGGCCTTCGCTGATATCGCGCAGACGCCCCTTGATCATGCGACGACGCAGGGGACTGATGTGGTCGGTGAACAGGATGCCATCGAGGTGATCGTGCTCATGCTGGATCACACGGGCGGCGAAGCCTTCGAAGGTCTCCTCGTGCTCCTTGAAGTGCTCATCGAGGTATTGCAGCACGATGCGCGGCTGGCGTTCCACTTCTTCGCGGATGCCGGGGATGCTGAGGCAGCCTTCCTCGAACGGCCATTCCTCCCCTTCCTCCTCCACGATGTAGGCGTTGATGAACACGCGTTTGAAGTCCTTCAGGTGCGGCTCCTCGCTGGGTTTGCCGTCCTCCTCCTCGGCGAAGGGCGATGCATCCACTACGAACAGGCGTATGCTATGACCGATCTGTGGAGCGGCCAGCCCGACGCCACTGGCTGCGTACATCGTTTCGAACATGTCGGCGATCAGTTCCTTGAGGCCGGGATGATCGGGGGTGATATCCTGGGCCACTTTCTTCAGGACCGGGTCGCCAAAGGCACGGATGGGAAGGATCATGGGGCCGCGAAAATACACGCCGCGGCCGCCCCTATCGCCCCATCGGCCCCGGTGGACCTTTTGGGCGTTCCATCCACCCCTGCAACAGGATGGTGGCGCTGATGCGGTCGAGGGTGCCCTTGTCGCGACGCGCCATGCGCCCAATGCCGCTCTGCAGCATGGTCTGTTGGGCCATCCTGCTGGTGAAGCGTTCGTCCAAGGTCTCCACCCATTGGCCGGGGAAGGCCTTCTTCAACTCCACGAGAAAGGTGTGCACTGCGGGCGTTGCATCGGTGGCCCTGCCATCCAGGTTGGTGGGCATCCCCACCACGAAGCCTTCCACCTGCTCCCTGGCGACGTACTTCCGCAGGTAGTCCATGAGCTGCGGCGTGGGCACGGTGTCCAACGCGCTGGCGATGATCTGCAGCGGATCGGTGACGGCAAGGCCCGTGCGCTTGAGGCCGTGGTCGATGGCGATGATGCGGGGCACGACGATCAGATGATCAGATGATCAGAAAATGGAACGCAAAGGTCGGCACAATCATCACGGTCGGCGTGCAGACCCTGACCGACCTCCGCTGCAAGATGAGACATCCTATGACGTGAGGGTCTCCCGTTCTAATGATCCTTTGAGCACCTTTGTGGTATGCATGAAATGATCGAACTCGCCTGGAACGACCGCAACCTGTTGCGCGACGCGGACATGGTGAACCACATCGAAACAGTGATCGCGAAGCTGGACCGCGGCGAGGTCCGCGTGGCTGAGCCCGATGGCAGCGGATGGAAGGTGAACGACTGGGTAAAGAAGGCCGTGATCATGTACTTCCCCATCCGTCAGATGCAAACGATCGAGCTGGGGCCACTCGAGTTCCACGATAAGATGAAGCTGAAACACGGTTACGCGCAGCTCGGTGTGCGCGTGGTTCCGCACGCGGTGGCACGGTACGGGGCCTTTCTCGCACGGGGAGTGATCCTGATGCCGAGCTACGTGAACATCGGCGCCTATGTGGACAGTGATACGATGGTGGATACCTGGACCACGGTGGGCAGCTGTGCGCAGATCGGCAAGAGCGTGCATTTGAGCGGTGGCGTGGGCATCGGCGGCGTGCTGGAGCCTGTGCAGGCGTCACCGGTGATCATCGAGGATGGCTGCTTCATCGGTTCGCGCGCCATTGTGGTGGAAGGCGTGCATGTGGGCAAGGAGGCCGTGCTCGGCGCGAACGTGGTGCTCACCGCGAGCACGCGCATCATCGATGTGACCGGTCCGGAGCCGAAGGAGATGAAAGGCCATGTGCCGCCGCGCTCCGTGGTGATCCCCGGCACCGTGCCGAAGACATTCCCTGCAGGTGAGTACGGTGTTCCCTGCGCTCTGATCATTGGACAGCGCAAAGAGAGCACCGACCGGAAGACATCGCTGAATGAGGCGTTGCGCGAGCACAGTGTGGCGGTGTGAAGAACGTTTACCGCAAAGGGCGCGAAGAACGCAAAGGAGCTGCACATGCTTCCTGAACAGTGAAGAAGTTCCTCGTCATACAGACCGCTTTCCTGGGCGATGCCGTGCTGGCCACGGCGCTGCTGGAGAAACTGCATGCCTTCTTCCCGGATGCAACCATCGATATGGTGGTGCGCAAAGGCAACGAAGGACTGCTGGATGGCCATCCGTTCCTGAACAGGCTGCTCGTTTGGGACAAGCGCTCGAACAAGACGCGCAACCTGTTCAAACTGGTCGGTGAGATCCGAGAGCAACGCTACGACCATATCATCAACTGCCAGCGCTTCCTGAGCACGGGTCTGATGACGGTGCTTGCCAAGGCAGGCGAAACGATCGGCTATGACAAGAACCCCATGGCGCCCTTCTTCACCCGGTCGGTGAAGCACATCATCCGAGAAGACGAGCGCGGCCATCCCGGCGATGGCATTCACGAGGTAGATCGCCTGAACGGGCTGATCGAGCACCTCACGGATACCACGCGACCCTTCCCCAAGCTATACCCCACCGCGAATGACCGCCACGTCGCTGATGGTGCGGGCAGGTATGTGTGCATCGCGCCGACCTCCGTGTGGTTCACCAAGCAATGGCCCCAATCCAAGTGGATCGAGCTCATACGCCTGATCCCGCAGGATGTGCGCGTGTTCCTGCTCGGCGCACCGGGCGATGCGGCGGCCTGTGCCCGCATTGCAGACCAGGCCGGCCGGGGCGATGTGCTGGCCGGCAAGCTCTCGTTGCTCGGAACAGCCCACCTGATGCAAGGGGCCATGATGAACTACGTGAACGATAGCGCTCCGTTGCATATCGCCAGCGCCATGAACGCACCGGTGACCGCGGTGTTCTGCAGCACTGTTCCCGCATTTGGATTCGGACCTCTGCACGGAAATGGTCGTGTGGTGGAGAACTCGGAGAAGCTGGCGTGTCGTCCATGTGGACTGCACGGACACGCGGCCTGCCCTCAGGGGCACTTCAGGTGCGCGTTGGGGATCGAGGCGGCCCGTGTGATGGCAGGCTGATGACGCAGATGATGCGGATCAACGCAGATCCGAGAAATGGATCTTCGGATCCGCGCATATCATAACGATCCGTGCGATCTGCGCCTGCCTGTCCGGCAGGCAGGTCCTATTCCCCGATATCCTCGTTCCACAGATCCGGCTCGGCCGCGATGAATTCCTCCATCATCGCCACACACTCGGGAAGATCCAGGTCGATCACCTCCACGCCGTGACTTTCCATGAAGGCCCGCGCTCCAGCGAAAGTGCGGCTTTCGCCAACGATCACCTTCTTGATCTTGAACTGCACGATGGTGCCTGCGCACATGTAACACGGCATCAAGGTGGAATAGATCATCGTGCCCTTGTAGCTGCCGATGCGGCCCGCATTGTTGAGGCAATCCATTTCCCCGTGCAGAATCGGGTTCTTCTCCTGCACGCGCTTGTTGTGCCCCTTGGCGATGAGCTTGCCTTCGCGCACCAGCACGGAACCGATGGGAATGCCGCCTTCTGACCGGCCCAGGCGGGCTTCGGCGATGGCGGCTTGCATGTGTTCGTCCATGAGCCTATCCTTTGTAATGGCGAGGCTTCTTCTTCACCAAGGCCTCCGCAGGTTCCGGCACCCAATGATGCAAGCCACCAGCGAGCGGATCGTCAAACGTCTTTGGGATATTGCCGGCGGCCGTGCGCTCGCCCCAGGTGAGGTGCTGCTTGCCGTCATCGCGGCGCTCCATGGTGATGCAATCCTCTACGGGGCAAACCAGGGAGCATAGGTTGCAGCCCACGCAGTTCTCGTCGATGATGCTCGGGATGCGGTTCGCGGGATCAGCGGATAGCGCAATGGCCTGGTGTGCGCCGTCCTCACATGCGGTGTAGCAAAGTTGGCAGCCGATGCACTTGCTCTCGTTGATGCTCGCGGTGACCTTGTACTTCAGATTGAGGTCCTCCCAATGCATGATGTTCGGCAGCGCCTTGCCGCGGAAGTCCTCGATGGTCTTGAAGCCCTTCTCGTCCATGTAGCGCTCCAGGCCGGGCAGGATCTCGCGGATGATGCCAAAGCCGAAGTGCATCACGGCGGTGCAGACCTGCACGGAAGTCGCGCCGAGGAGGATGAACTCCACGGCATCGCGCCAGTTCTCCACGCCCCCGATACCGCTGATCGGAAGATTCACATCGGGGTGCTGCGCGCAGTTCTTCACCATGTTCAGCGCGATGGGCTTCACAGCGGGGCCGCAGTAACCACCGTTGGTGCTTTTGCCGTCCACGATCGGGTAAGGCACGAACTGGTCGATGTCCACGCCCACAATGCTCTGGATGGTGTTGATGAGCGAGATCGCATCAGCACCACCGGCCCGCGCAGCCCGCGCCGGACGCGTGATGTCCGATATGTTCGGGGTGAGCTTCACGATCACCGGGATCTTGGCCACTTCCTTCACCCACTCCACGATCATCTGCAGCACCTTCGGCTCCTGCCCTACCGCGCTGCCCATGCCGCGTTCGCACATGCCGTGCGGGCAACCGAAGTTCAGCTCGATGCCATCGGCGCCGGCGTTCTCCACGTCGCGCACGATCTGGTGCCATTCCTCGCGCGTCTCCACCATGAGCGAAGCGATCACCGCATGCTCTGGGAAGCGCTTCTTCACCTCGCTGATCTCGCGCAGGTTGTCCTTCAGCGGCCGGTCGGTGATGAGCTCGATGTTGTTGAAGCCCACCATGCGCTTGTCGCGGTAGTTCACAGCGCCGTAGCGGCTGCTCACGTTCACCACGGGCACCCCGAGGGTTTTCCACACGGCACCGCCCCAGCCCGCGTCGAAGGCTTTCATGATCTGGTAGCCGCTGTTGGTAGGTGGCGCCGATGCGAGCCAGAAGGGGTTCGGGCTCTTGATGCCGGCGAGGTTGGTCCTTAGGTCTGCCATGTGTCGATCAGAAAATTAGAAGATCAGAAGATCAAAGCTTCCGACCGTTCAAGAAACCGTGTATCCCATGCGCTGCCTTCTTCGCCTCGGCTGCCGCGTTCACCACCTCCACACCGCCATTCACCGCATCGCCGGCCGCGAAGTACTTGGGATTATTCGTCTGGTAGTTCTCGTTCACCACGATTCGGCCGCGGTTGTCGAGGATGCGGCCCTTCTTGTCCAGTGCGAGTCCGGAGATCTGCTCAAGAAGTTCCACCTGCTTGCCTTGGCCCGTGCCGAGCAGCACCATGTCGCACGATTCCACGAACTCGCTGCCGGGGATCGTTTCGATCTTGCCGTAGGCCGCTTTGTTGCGAACGAATTTCACTCCCGTAACGGAGCCATTGCCCATGACCTCCACGGGTGTCACATTGAACATTGCCTTCGCTCCGCTCTTCTTCGCCAGGTCGAACTCGAAGGCATATCCGCTCATCTCCTCAGGCCCGCGGCGATAGGCGATGGTCACGCTCTCGGCGCCCATGCGGCAACTCTCGCTCGCAGCATCCATCGCGGTGTTACCACCGCCGAGTACGATCACCTTTCTGCCGACGGGGGTTGCGTGATGTTTGTTCCGAAGCTCCTCCACGAACTCCAGCGCGCCCATCACGCCCTTCTTGTCCTCTCCGGGTAGCCCGAGCGTAGCGGTGCTGCCCAGGCCGATGCCAATGAAGATCGCGTCGTAGTCCTTCTCCAAGCGCTCGAAGTCGGAACGACCCGACACGGGTTTCTTGTAATGCACATTGAAACCGAACTGGTCCTGGAGGTAAGCGATCTCATCCACCGCTTCCTCGTTCGTCAGCTTATATGGAGCCACACCGAACACACAAAGGCCGCTGGGTTTCTCACGCGCTTCGTAAATGTCCACTGCGTGACCGAGCATCCGCAGCTCGCAGGCTGCTGAGATCCCCGCAGGACCCGCTCCGATCACCGCGACCTTCTTGCCTGTGGGCTTGCCTGTGATGAAGAGCTTCTTCTTCGCGCGGATCACCTTATCGGTGGCGTGTGCCTGCAGGCGCCCGATCTCAATGGGCTTCACGTCGCTGTGGTTGTACACGCACGCGCCTTCGCATAGCTCCTCCGTGGGGCACACATTCCCGCAGGCATGGCCCATCCAGTTGCTCTCGTAGATCGTCTTCGCGGCGCCGTCCTTGTTGCCATCGTTGATCTGCCGGATGAAGTTCGGGATGTCGATGCCCGTGGGGCACGCGTTGATGCACGGGGCATCATAGCAGTACAGGCAGCGCGAACTCTCGTAGTACGCCTCTGTATCCGTCATCAACGGTTTCTTCGGATGGAAGTTCTGGGCGAACTCCTGCTCGGTGGTGGGTCTTTTGTATTCTGCCATCTTATGCGATCTGTTACTGGGCTTTGAGCCGCGAGCCTTGAGCCACGAGCTTGACCATGTTGGCTCAAGCTCGTGGCTCGAAGCTCATGGCTCGCGGCGGCGCGTCAGGCTTTGCGGGTGCTAAAGCTCAACTAGTTTACCGTATGTCTCCGGCCTCCTGTCCCTGAAGAACTGCCACGTGCTCCGCACCTCCTCGATCATATCCAGATCGAATTCCGCGACCAGCAACTCATCATTATCCCGTGAAGCTTGTGCGAAGATCTGGCCGCGTGGATCCACGAAGTAGGACTGGCCATAGAACTTGCCGAGGTTCCATGGTTTCTCCTCGCCCACGCGGTTGATGCAGCCCATGAAGTAGCCGTTGGCCGCCGCGTGCGCGGGTTGCTCCAGCTTCCAGAGGTATTCGCTGAGACCAGCAACTGTAGCGCTGGGGTTGTAGACGATCTCCGCACCGTTCAATCCGAGGCAGCGCGCACCATCCGGGAAGTGGCGGTCGTAGCAGATGTACACGCCCACCTTGGCGTACTTCGTCTGGAACACCGGATAGCCGAGGTTGCCGGGCTTGAAGAAGAACTTTTCCCAGAAACCGCTCGTGTGCGGGATGTGGTTCTTGCGGTACTTGCCGAGGTAGGTGCCGTCCGCGTCGATCACGGCGGCGGTGTTGTACAGCACGCCGGCCTGTTCCTTCTCGTAGATCGGAACGATGATGACCATGTTGTACTTCTTGGCGTACGTGGCCATCAGATCGGTCGTGGGACCGGGCACGCTCTCGGCGCTCTCGTACCACTTGCGGTCCTGGCCCGGGCAGAAGTAGGGCGTGTTGAAGATCTCCTGCAGGCAGAGGATCTGCACGCCTTGTTGTCCGGCTTTTTCGATGAACGGGATGTGCTTCTGCACCATCGCGTCGATGATCTCCGGTATGGTGCCTTCGCCTTCCGTCTTCGGAAGGCTCATCTGAATAAGGCCGCTTTTGATCTTACGTGCCATTGGGTCGCTGGTTGATAATGGGTCCGAGGAGCCAATGTTAAGCGGTCCACACCGGATTTCCTATGGATGCCGCGTGAGCGATCGCAGTGGAAAGCCCGGAGTCCCGACGCGTCGGGACGAGGACTAGCAACGAAGAGCGGTAGGCAGGTGTTCGAGCCGGCACACCCAAATTCCGATCAGACAATGAGCTGATCAGACGATCAGAAAATTGAACACCTTTCGGTCGGGCCATTTTCTGATCTTCTAATTGTCTGATCTTCTGATCCCTACAGCATCCCGCTCACCTTGTTCCGCTTGATGAACCGGCCGTAGCCTTTGTCGATCAGCGTGCGCCCATTGTCCACCGCCACCTGGCCACGCAGGATCGTGGTCTTCACTTTACCAGTGAGCTGCATTCCCTCGTAGGCGCTGTAGTCCACGTTCATGTGGTGCGTTTTTGCGCTGAGCGTGTGCTTCTCGTTCGGGTCGAGCAGGATGATATCCGCGTCGCTGCCGATGCCGATGGTGCCTTTGCGCGGGAACATGCCGAAGATCTTCGCGGGGTTGGTGGCGGTGACCTCCACGAATTTGTTCACGCTGATGCGCTTTTTGTTCACGCCTTCGCTGAAGAGCAGTTCCATGCGGTGCTCGATCGCAGGATGACCGTTGGGGATCTTCGAGAAGTCGTCCTTGCCGAGCAGCTTCTTCTCCCATGTGAACGGGCAGTGGTCCGTGGAGACCACCTGCAGGCTGCCCTGTTCGATGCCTGCCCACAGTTGCGCTTGATCCTTCTTCTCGCGCAACGGAGGACTCATCACCCATTTCGCGCCGTCCTCGCGCTCGTACAGCGATGCATCGAGCAGCAGGTATTGGATGCAGGTCTCCGCAAGAACGCGTTGGCCGCGGCGCGCAGCATCGCGCACGGCATTGAGCGCGCCTTCGCAGGTGAGGTGTACGATATAGGCGGGCACACCCGTGTAACTCGCCATATCGGCGAAGCGGTGACTGGCCTCGGCCTCGGTGATCTCCGGTTGACTGAGGTAGTGATAGAGCGGCGAGAGCTTACCCTCACTCCGGTGCTTCTGCACGAGGTAATCGATCATGTCGCCGTTGGTGGCGTGAACGATCACCATGCCGCCGTGCTCCTTCACCTCCTGCATCAGGCCCACCATCTGGCGGTCGTCGATCATGAGCGCGCCTTTGTACGCCATGAAGGTCTTGAAGCTGGTGATGCCCTCCTGTTCGATCATCTCCTTCACTTCGGCCTTGGTGCCCTCGTTGAAGTCGGTGACCGCCATGTGGAAGCTGAGGTCCCCGTACAGGTTGCCGTTCATGCGTCCCTGCCAGGCCTCCAGCGCATGGCGCAGGCTTTTGCCCTGCGTCTGCAGCACGAAATCGATGACGGTGGTGGTGCCGCCATGCAATGCGGCGAGTGTTCCGGTCTCGTAGTTGTCGCTGCTGGAGGTGCCCATGAAGGGCATGTCCAGGTGCACGTGCGGATCGATGCCGCCAGGTAGCACGAACATGCCTTTCGCGTCGATCACCTGCGCACCGTGGGCGGCGAGATCATGGCCGATGGCCTTGACGTGTTCGCCTTCGATGAGGACGTCGGCGCGGTGGAAGTCGGCGGCGGTGACGACAGTGCCGTTCTTGATGAGTAGGCTCATGGTGGATCAGAAGATCAGATGATCAGACGATCAGATGATCGAATGCGGTTCCAAGATAAGAGGGCGTGCCCCTCGTAACCCCAGGATGAAACTCCGGGGCTCGGGTCGGGCTATCCGCTATACTCCTCGCGCCGAAGACGTCGCTCCGGAGTGCCGATCCTATCCCTCACGCAGCCTGCGCACGAGATCTCGAAAGCATCAGGTAAACCCCACCGGACACAAAGAACCCTACGAACCACGCATAGTGGTACAATTCATTGATCCATGCGGGCACGGCATCGGGCGGGACAGCTTTGATCGTTGCCAAAAAGCCCGGCACATTGGGCAAAATACCAAGCAACAAGGCCACGATGGCGACGCGATTGAAACCGCCGCCATAGCTGTATCGGCCACTTCTTGAGTATAGTTCGTTCACTTCCAGATGCTGGCGGCGGATGAAGAAGTAGTCCGCGATCATGATGCCGCCGATGGGGCCGAGCAGGCTGCTGTACGCAATGAGCCAGGTGAAGATGTAGCCGTTGGGGTCGGCGATCAGTTTCCAGGGCATGATCAGGATGCCGATGATGCCCGTGATGTAGCCGCCCAGTTTGAAGTCGATCTTCTTGGGCGCGAGGTTGGCAAAGTCGTTCGCGGGACTTACGATGTTGGCCGCAATGTTGGTGGCGAGCGTGCTGATGGCCACGCTGATCATGGCCACGCTCACGAGCAGCTTGCTGTTGAAGCGCCCGGCCAGCACCAGCGGATCCCAGATGGTGGTGCCGTAGATCAAGGTGGTGGCACTGGTGACGACCACGCCGATGAAGGCGAACATGGTCATGCTCGGCGCCAGACCGATGGCCTGCCCGGCGATCTGCGCCCGTTGGCTCTTCGCATAGCGCGTAAAGTCGGGGATGTTCAGTGAAAGTGTGGCCCAGAAGCCCACCATGCCCGTGAGCGCCGGGAAGAAGAAGTTCCAGAAGTCGGCGCTGGTGGCGAAGCGCGAGGGCTGCGCGAGGATCGGACCAAGGCCATTGCCCGCACTGATGGCCCAGAACAACAGCGCCAGCGCGGCGGCGGGCAGGAAAATGGCCTTGAACACGAGCAGGCGCTTGATGATGTCCACGCCGTAGTACACCACTACCATGTTCAGCAGCCAGAAGAGCATGAACGCGATCGCCGGTCCGGTTCCGAGGCCCAACCATGTCGGCAGGAATTGCGGCAGGTGCATGCTGGTGCCGAGCCACACCTTCGCCATCAGGTAGAGCGAGTGCCCGCCGATCCAGGTCTGTATGCCGAACCAGCCGCAGGCCACGATGGCGCGCAGCATGGCCGGAATGTTCGCGCCCGTGGTGCCGAAGCTCGAGCGGGCCAGCACCGGAAAGGGGATCCCATACTTCGCCCCGGCATGACCGTTCAGCACAATCGGCACCAGCACGATCGCATTCCCCAGGAACACCGTGAAGATCGCCTGCCACCAGTTCATGCCGCCCTCGATCAACGAGCTGGCCAGCATGTACGTGGGGATGCACAGGCTCATGCTGATCCACAACGCGGCGTAGTTCCATGTGCCCCAGGTGCGTTTGCTCGCAGGAACGGGTGCAAGGTCTTCACTGTAAAGGGACGAGGTGGTGATGTCCTCCATGCGGTTGAGCCTATGACCGACCGCACAAATAAGGCGAACGGTGTTGACCAATGTAGGTCGCGATCGCGTGCCGGGAACATTGCGTTCGGTATTGAACTTTCTACACGGAATGGTGTACTTCGTTCCAGCATGGCCGTTAACACGTATCTCTCCTCAGCGCTGCCCCTGTGCATGGTCCTGTGCACCTCGTGCAACGGACAGGTATCGGACGCCACCGGTCCAGCGCTCGGGGAAAGCACTTGTGACACAGTATCGCAGGCCTTTGTGGAGCATATCCGCCAGCTCCTTTCGGACAGCGCCAACCTCTTCCCCGAATATCCGGAACCCCCGCCCTTCACCTGTGAACTGCTCGCGGGTCTGGAACTAGCGATGACCGACGATTCCGTGCGCTACCACTTCGAGCACCTGTCCCAGCGGTATTGGACCCGGGACCCGCATTACCATGAGGTGGAACGCTATATCGACCGGCACCTGGACTTCCATCTGGCCATCGCTGCCACCGGGCATTTCTTCGCTGATGTGCGCATCATGGGGTTGAAGAAGTTGCAGGACCATCGGCGGTCCCGGCCTCAGGTGTGCGCTACCCGAGAGCACTACGTTCAACTTGAAAAGCAGGACCGACAGGCCGTGCGCTACCTGCTGCAAGTGCTGGAAAAGACACCGTGGTCCATCAGCGGGAACGAGAGTGCAGCGATCCATGCTGTGTACATCCATGAGGTCGCGCGGACCCTGGACCTCTTCACCGGGCAGGAACACATCGACCCACAGGCCTTTCGCCAGCACCTGCCGCTCACCGATGCGATGTTGCGGGCGGCCATCCCTGAATGGCGCAGCTGGTTGGAGCCATGAAATGGTTGATCCTCCTGACCGTGCTCCTGTCAACCTCCCTCAGGGCGCAGCATGCCGACACCTTCGCACGTGCACGGGACCACAAGACCCCACGTGCGCTCGACCATTGGATGAAGCGCGAGCTGCACCGTCACCGCAAGGGAACGCGGGTCTCCAACGGGAGCACCACATACACCGATCACACCGCCACCTACGATAGCTTGGTCGCGTGGCTGGGTCGGCAACCCGGGGTGTCGGATGCCGCATGGGACCGCTGTTTGTATAAGCTGGATATCTGGCCCGGACACTCGACCATCGGTGTCCGCGTGCAGCTGGGTGGCGTTGTACGTGAACGGTGCTACACGTTGCAAGAAGGACGACCCGGCACGATCAAACTACCCGGCTGGCGGCCGAAGGTGCGGAGGTCCCGAGAGCAATTGAAGTTGGTGGGTGTGCGGGAATGCGCGGGGTTCGTGGCCGAGCAACGTGCCAACTGCCGTACAATGAAGAAACCCTAAGGCTTTCGCAGGAGGAGGCTGAGAATGCGCGGTGGGCTTGTAGCATCATCCGCGTCGAAGTGCTCGCGAAGATGAACGAGCTCCAGACCATTCGACCGGGCAGCCTGAAGGAATTCACTGATGTGGTGATCGAAGCACGTAACAACGTGCGTGCCCTGCTCGGTCTCAAAGCGCGCCTTGGTGCCGGCGTATTGCTTGAAGGGATGCAACTCGCCGATGTACACATGGCCACCGGACGATAGACTGGTCGCGGCTTCTTTGAGCATCGGTTCCAAATGCTCCACATGCTCCAGCACGAGACTGAAGGTGACGAGGTCATAGCTCCCCTCGCGGAAGGTCCATGGCTGAAGGATATCGGCTTGTACGAACCGCACCTTGGCGGAACCGACCTTTGCCCGCGCCTTGGCCAACATGCCTTCGGAAAGGTCAATGGCTGTAATGTGCTCCGCACGCTCCACGAGCCACTCCGTGTTCTTGCCTGTGCCACAACCGATCTCCAATACGCGACCGAAGGCCACATCCTTCAGCACTTCGCGCAACACCTTGGCCTCCATGTCGCGAGTGCGATTGGCGTTGGTGTCGTATTGCTGCGACCAGGCGTTGTAGGCGGTGCGGATGTTCATGCTGAAGGGAGGATCCCGCTTTGGACAAGATAGGGCGGCGGGGAACGAGCGAACTTGACAAGCCAATTTGGCACCTCAAGATGATGGCGACTAACAAGATAGGGGCGCACGCCCCCAAAGCGCTCCGGCGACGGCGCGGCGGCGGGGACTAACCGTATTGTTCTAGCACCTCGTCGGCCACGTCATCGTCACATGCGATCAGCGTCCTGCCCAGCTTGACTTTACCATCGCACAGGGCTAACATGGCAAAAGCCATCCGCAACGAATCGGCATCAAGTTCATTCTTCAGGTTGCGCAGCAAGAAATCCCGCAGCGATGACAATCCGTCTGAGTAGTAGATCTTCAGTTCAACCGGTAGTTCAGGATTGGCTCCTGTGTGGCGTTGAGCTTCGATCACAGCGCACAAGCCGATCAGTTTCCAATGGAACAACTCCTTGATGTCGGCCAAGCGCCATAGCTGCGGAACCGCCAAGTACGAGGCCAAGCCGACATCGCCCTGATGATGAAGATTGTCCCACAACTCATCCAACAGTCCATCCACCTCTTCGTCATCGAGCGTGGTCTCAAGTCGCCGCAGGGCGATCGAAGCATCATACGCTTGTCGGTAACCTCCTTCAGCGCTTTGCCATATGGGATCTTCGAGCGTCAGCATCGCATCGATCAAACACACGCCTCATCCGCAATGCTCACCGCCTTACTGATGATCTCCATCCCCTCATCCACCCCCGCCTTGTCGATGCACAATGGCGGCGCGACGAATATCCAGTTCCAGCGTACGAAGGTGAACATGCCCAGCTCGTTGATCTTGGCGGCCACCTTGTTCATCACGGCCATCTCCTCGGGCTTCGCGTTCCACGGCGCCATGGGCTCCTTGGTGGCGCGGTTCTTCACAAGTTCGATGCAACCGAGTAGGCCGGTGTTGCGGAAGTCGCCGATGCTCGGGTGCTTCTGCGCGAGCTTCGCCACGCTCTCGTCCACGTAACGGCCCATGTTGGCGGCGTTGGTCACGAGGTCCTCTTCCTTGTAGATGTCGATGACGGCGTTGGCGGCGGCACAGGCCACGGCGTGTGCGCTGTAGGTGAGGCCAATGGGCAGAGGCTTATCGTCGAAGTGCTTGATGATCTCCTCGCGCACGATAAGGCCGCCGAGCGGGATGTAGCCGCTGGTGATGCCCTTCGCCATGCAGAGGATGTCGGGTACCACGCCGTGGTGGTCGATGCCGAACCACTTGCCGGTGCGACCGAAGCCGCTCATCACCTCATCGCAGATGGTGAGGATGCCGTAACGGTCCGCAATGGCCTTCACGCCTTTCCAGTAGCCCGGCGGGTATTTGATGCAACCGCTGGAGCCGCTCTCCCCTTCCAGCATGATCGCCGCTACGTATTGCGGGCCTTCGTACTTCACCACACGCTCCAGGTGCGCCAGGGCGTTCTCGGTGCATTCCACCGGCGTTCTGCTGTTCCACGGACAACGGTAGAAATACGGGTTCTCCACGTGGATGATGTTCGGAACGCCCTGGCTGTCGTGCGGCAAGCCACGCGGATCCCCACCGGCGCTGAGCCCTCCATACGTGGCGCCGTGGTAGCTCTGGTACAGCGTGATGATCTTGTGCCGACCGGTGTACAAGCGCGCCAGCTTCATCGCGTGCTCCACCGCCTCGGTGCCGCCGTTGGTGAAGAAGGTACGATTCAGCGAACCCGGCGTGATCTCCGCCAGCGTCTTGCCCAGTTTGCCGCGCGCCTCGGTGATCATGCCCGGATGCACGTAGCTCACCTCGGCCATCTGCTTCGCCACCGCCTCCGCCACTTTCGGATGCCCGTGCCCGATGTTCACGTTCATCAGCTGCGAGCTGAAGTCGATGTAGCGCTTGCCGCCCCGCCCCGACGCGTCGGTGGTGCGCTCGTAGAGGTAGATGCCCTTGGCGGAGGCAATATTGAGCGGGTTGAGTCCTGACTGTTTGCTCCACGAGAAGATCGTGTGCTCCAGATTGTCCTTCAGGATCTCGGCCGGGTTGGTTTTGGTGAGGATGCTCACGGGAATTGGGATAGGTCAACAAAGTAACAACGTGAAGGGTCAAGCCCATTGGATGTCGCAAAATGCGACTTCCAATTCTACTTTCGCTCAATGGGCAAGGCTTCGGTGAGCATACCGGATGAGGTCGTGGAGCGCAAGATCTATGTGGTCCGTGGCCAGAAGGTGATGATGGACCGCGACCTGGCGACGCTCTATGGCGTGGACACGCGACGCCTGAACGAGCAGGTCCGACGGAATATCGACCGCTTTCCTACAGACTTCATGTTCGAGATGACGGATACCGAACTCGCGGATTGGAAGTCGCATTTTGCGACATCCAATCGGGAGGTGATGGGCCTGCGGAAGAAGCCGCGTGTCTTCACCGAACATGGTGTCCTCATGCTCTCCAGCGTGCTCAAGAGCAAGACCGCCGTGGCTGTGAACATCCAGATCATCCGCGTCTTCACCCGCATGCGCGAAATGCTCCTCACCCACAAAGACCTGCTGCTGGAACTGGAGAGGCTGCGCAACACCTCCAAAGAGCACGGAGGAAAGATCCAAGTGATCTTCCGCTACCTGAAGCAGATGGAAAAGCGCGAGCAGGACCGGGTGCTGCTCGCTGAAGTCGCCAAGGCGAAACCGCGGCAGGCGCTGGGGTTCAAGACCGGCAAGCGCACACGATAGGGATCTGTTCGGGCGTGCCGGCTCGATGACTCGCCGTCGGGCTATCCGCTCCAAGTCCGCGCCCGGCTTACCTGGCTTTCGGGCTTTCCGCTTCTATCCCTCACGCGAACTCGGTGGAAATATGTACGCATCGGTCCATATCTCAGGCTTGTCCGGATCCGAGCCATTAATCGAATACTTGTTGTAGTAATACTGCAAGAGCATGACCCGTATCGAGTCTGGAGTTTCGAATCTAGTCGACCAGATGTTGCCTTTGGGCCTTGAAAGTATCCACTCTTCCCCGCTCCTCCTTCCTACCCGGTACTCGTTGAAATACCAATGTCGGTTCTCCGACATGGTTGACACCACCACGAACGCGAAAAAGTGACTGAGGTCCTTCGAGTAGATGATCGTATCAACGCGAACGTCGTAAACCGTATCGACCCTGTGCTGCTTCGACCACACCCCAAAGTCACGGTTCATGATATCAGCCGATATCGCCTCCATGTCATCGGCGTACATCGATTCCGATACAGGTAATGTACCAGGAGGCGGAATTGGCGCTCGGCGATTCTCGTACCAGGCATTCAGCATCCATGCTGGCGCGACAGACGAAACAAGGAAAACTGGGAGAAGCAAACTGCGCACTTCTCTGAAGCTGCTAGCGAAAAGCAACATGAACAGAAGCGATTCGGCCCAAGCAATAAGTGCAAAGAGACCGAGCGCGTATAGTGGCGCGAAGAGCAACCAGATTGATTGACTCGGCTCAAGCTGGAATGACACATAGATGAAGTATAGCACAACCGCCACGGCCGTGATCGAGTAGCAGCCGAGGATGATCTTCTTCTTGGACATAGTGACCACTAGCCTACCCCTTCATCTTCCCCGGATCCTGCCGCGCATCGAAGATGTCGGTGACATAGATCGTTCGTCCTTCAATGCGATAGACCACCTTCACTTTGCCGACAACCAACCGCCGATGCCCTTCGCCTTTGTATTCAAGCCAAGGCTCGTATTGGCCTCGTCGCGGGAATGTCTTCAGGTCCTCGATGCTATCCCAGAGCTTCTTGTTCCAGCGCTCCAGCTCATGAACGGTCATGTACCCGGCCAGGAAGTGCAACGCCTGCTCGTAGCTCTCCCACGCAGGTGTGGTGATGATGATCTTCAAGCACGCTTGGCTTTGGAGCGCGAGGCGGCGATCCCTTGAAGCACCCGTTTCGAACGTTTGCGCGCTTCTGCAAGCGTCATCACATCACCATTCTTGATCGCCTCCTCGGAGCGTATCGCCATCTCCGTCATGCGACGACGAAGAGCATCCTCCTTGGTGTCGCTTCGAAGCAGGATCTCGATCGTGGTGAGCACGATCTTGTCCTCTTCGCGCTGGATACGTTTTGCCAACTTGTTCCGGAGTGCTGTTGTGGTCATTGCACTTGAATGTTGCTACAAGATAGAGCGTCTATTCAGCTCATCCAATTCGTCTTCCCCTCCGGATTCCACTTCGTCGTGGTCTTCTTCAACTGCGTCCAGAATTCAATGCTGCTCTTCCCGGTGATATCGCACGTCCCGAACTTGCTGTCGTTCCACCCGCCGAAGCTGAAAGGCTCGCGCGGCACGGGCACGCCGATGTTCACGCCGATCATGCCGGCGCTGGCGCGTTCCATGACCTGTCTTGCCAATCCACCGCTCTGCGTAAAGACCGCTGCCGCATTGCCGTAGGGGTTCGCGTTCTCGATGGTGATCGCCGCATCCAGGTCCTTCGCGCGGATGATGCTGATCACCGGACCGAAGACCTCCTCCTGCGAAATGCGCATGTCCTGCGTCACATGGTCGATGATGGTGGGGCCGAGGTAGTAGCCGTCTTTCGCACCGCCTTCGACCTGCGGGTTGCGACCATCGAGCAGCACCTTCGCACCGGCCTTCTCCGCTTCCGCGATGAAACCGAGGATGCGCTCATACGAAGCTTTGCTGATCACCGGTCCGAGGTTCTTTCCGGGGATCAGCTTCTTCGCCTCAATGATCATCTGGCTGATGATGTGGTCCACACCACCGATGCCGACCATCTGCGCGGCGGCCATGCAACGCTGTCCCGCGCAACCGCTCATGCTCGCGACAACGTTGCTCGCGGTCATCTCCAAATGCGCATCGGGCAATACGAGCAAATGGTTCTTCGCGCCGCCCAGGCAGAGCGCGCGCTTCAAGGTGCTCGTAGCACGGATGTATACGATCTTGGCCACCTTGGTGCTTCCCACGAAGCTCACAGCCTTGATGCCCGGGTGATCGCAGATGGCCTCCACGATCGCGCGGTCGCCGTTCACCACGTTGAAAACGCCATCCGGCAATCCTGCTTCCTTCAGCAGCTCCGCGATGCGGATGGCGCTGATGGGGACCACCTCGCTCGGCTTCAAGATCATGGTGTTGCCCAGCATCAATGCGTTGGGGATGGTCCAATGCGGCACCATGTTCGGGAAGTTGAACGGCGCGATGCTCGCCACCACACCCAAGGGCTTGCGCTCGATGCGGCATTCCACGCCTTTGCTCACTTCCAGCACTTCGCCCTGCACCAACTGCGGCAAGCTGCACGCGAATTCGGTCAGTTCCATGCTCTTGTCCACCTCGGCGTACGACTCGTCCATCGTCTTGCCGTTCTCGGTGTGTACCAGCGTGGCCAGCTCCTCGCGGTTCTTCCACAGCAAGTCGCGATAGCGGAAGAAGATCTGCGAGCGCTCCTTGATCGGCGTGCCGCTCCAGCCAGGGAAGGCGGCCTCGGCGGCTTTCACGGCCTTGTCCAGGTCGGCCATCGTGCTCAAGGGCACGGTGCTGATCACACTGCCATCCAGCGGCGAGTGTACATCCATCTTGTGCTGCTCGCCTGCCTGCCGGTCAGGCAGGTCCATATCGGGCTTGCCGGCAACGTAATTCCTGACTTCGGGGTACTTGAGCGTGAGGGTGGGCATGGCCATGGTTGTCGTGAAGGAGACGAAGTTAGGGCAGCTCAGCGGGTCGTGGAGTGGAGCAGCACCGTGGTTCATCCCCTTTAGGGCGATCCGAACGGTACCGTTGGCCCGTATATCTGCCATGCTGCTCCTTCACCATCACATCGGCGATGGCCCAACCGTCGGCCGAAGGTCACCTCTGCACAGGGATCCCGACCGCCATTGGCGAGGGTGCTGTACCAGAGGAACGGCGGTTTTTCGTCCCCGCTGCTGGATGCGACCCTTACTTCGACCGATCTTTGCCCACTGATGAACGGGGAGGAACTGATCACATCCGGTCTATTGGATGAGTACGTGCTGGGAACGCTCAGCGACGACCTGGTCGTGACCGTCCGGAACGCGATCGCTACTGACCCCGCCGTGCAAGCCGAGGTCCTTCGGCTGGAAGGGGCCTTTGAGCGCGTGGCCATGGCCCAAGCCATAGAGCCGCCGTCCTCTGCTCGCGCCAAGGTCCTGTCCAGTGCGGACAGCTTGCTGGCAGAACGCATGACCACCGATCGTCCGCCGATCCTGCATCCGGCCTCCAAGGCAGCAGAGTACGCGCGTTGGATCGAACAACCCCACATTGTGGAGGACCCAGCGAACGAGGACACGTATTTCGTGCCGTTCGCCATGAACGAGGAGGCCCTCACGGCGCTGGTGTGGATGCGAAAGGGCGCCCCCGTGGAGACGCATACGGATTGCATCGAGAAGTTCCTGATCCTGGAGGGCACCTGCAACATCATCATCGGCGACAAGGCACACCCCATGCGGGCCGGGGACTACATGCGTATCCCCATGTTCGTTCCGCATTCGGTGGTGGTCACCAGTGACATCACCTGCCGCATCATTGTGCAGCGTGTGGCGGCGTGACCCGCCACAGGCGGTGCGCTCATTTCGATATCCAGCCTGCCCGCCTCCTGTTCCCGACCACGTATGCGCTCATAGAGCCCACAGCAAGGCCATGCTCACGGTTGCAATGATCACGGACGATCGGAGCAGTAACTCGTGCGCCGGGTTGTGATCGACCGGGTCCACTGTCCGGGTGCGCCGTGCGTAGTGCGGTGCCATCATCCCAGGATGCGCTGCACGGTCCAGAACGCGGCCACGAGCGCGATCAAGGCAGATGATGGCACGACGATCCGCTGGCGATAGAACGGCTTTCCACTGAACCAACGACCAACAAGCAGGTAGGCCAGCAGGATCACCGTGACCTGGCCGAGCTCCACCCCGATGTTGAAGGTGAGGAGCGTGGTTAGGAAGTGCTTCTGGGGAAGTCCCAGCTCACTGAGCGCCCCAGCAAATCCCAGTCCGTGCACCAAGCCGAACATGAACACGATCCCGATGCGTGACGTGCGCATCTTCGGAGCGAAGATGTTCTCCAGCGCCACCACCATGATGCTGATGGCGATCAGGGGTTCAATGATGTGGGAGGGAGGATCGACAACCCCATACATCGCCAGACCAAGCGTGATGGAATGGGCCACCGTGAATGCGGAGGCCTGCATCAGGATGTTCCGGATGTCGGTGCTCAGCAGGAACAAGCTGATCACGAACAGGATGTGATCCAACCCCAGGGGGAGGATGTGCAGGAAGCCTTGCTTCAGGAAATACCAACCTGCCTCCTGACCGGTCATCAGGTCGAACTGGTTGACCACGACGTGCGCAGCGGCCGGCGTGGCCATGAGCAGCGCTGCGGCGATGCCTGCGATGAACCGTGTTGTCGGTATCATGTGCGTACCTCCCGTGTTGTCCGATCAGCGGCCCACCAGCGTCCTCGCCTCAGCAATGAACGGATGCTCCTGGTAAGGGTCGGTCCTCAGGCTGGCCGCAATGAGCTCCCTGCCCGTGGCCACCTTGTCCTGTCCCACGTGCACCAGACCGTCCAGGCACATGAGGTAGGCGTCCTGGCTATTGGTACGCTGTGCCAGTGCGATATGCTCCGCTGCCTTTTGCATGTTGCCTTTCGCATAGTGGATGGCGGCCAGCACGGTGTTAACATCGTTGTTGTCCTTGCGGTGGCTGAACTCATGTTCGGCATTGGCCAGCGCATTGTCCAGGTCCTTCATGAATTCAAGTTGGAACCGTGCCATCTCCAGACCTACCTGGTGGTTGTGACCTTCATCACCCTTTGCGAGCCCGATGAGGGCCTTCCCCGCGTTCCGTACCGCCTCATCGTATGCCTCCTTATCCCCCGTCGTGGCCAGTATACGTGCGAGGTCCATGTGGAAATGGGGATCCGGCATGAGCGCGATGGCCTGTTCGATCTCCTTCAGGCCTTGGGCAGGTGACCCCTGTTTGGCATGCACACGGCCCAGGGCATCCAGCGCGAAGGGATAATTCTTCCGTTCGGCAAGGGCCCTGCGATAGTGCTCCTCAGCGGTCCTCAGATCACCCGAACGCTCGTACAGGCCCCCTAATTGGACCAGGCACCAACTGGTCTCTTCCGTACCGCCCAACCCTGCCTTCACCGCAAGATCCATCGCCTCCATGGCGCCCGGGATGTCGCCATGCACCTCCCGCTGGTAACTGATGCGGCTGTAACTGCGCAGATCGGGCCGGATGGACACCATGCGATCGCACATCATCACAGCGCTGTCATAACGGCCAAGTTCCGTGTACGCATCCACCATCACGCCATAATTGAACGCGCGGTACGGGTCGATGCGCAAGGCCTCCCGCCCCAGTTCGAGCGCATCGGCAAAGCGGTGTTGACTGAGCTCAATGGTCGCCTTCAGCGTAAGTGCCTGACCCCTTACTTCCTTTGACACGCCGGGCTGTGCGAGCACATGGTCCAGGATCCGCAGGGCCTCTTTCTGATCCGCTGCATAGTTGCCGGACACACGGGCATCCGTGATGAACGCCTCGCTCATGCGCAACCACGCATCCCAATCCTCCGGGTTCTTCTCCAGCTTGATGCGCGAACGGTCGTACACATCCAATAACAGATCCCGTTCCTCCGGGGTTCCGATCTCGGCGGTGCGGGCATCGAGGCGGGGGATGGTAAGGCCTGCGCCCAACGCGCCGGGCGCCGTGTTCAGCTGATCACGTGGACCGGCGGTCTGGCAGGCGATCACCGTGATCGAAAGGGTCGCGATGTTCAAGAGGCGGATGATGGTCATGACTTCCGGTGTTCCGAGGGTTGATCATCCCCCAAGCATTCCCGCCTTACGGGGCCGGATATGCTGGAGAGATGATGTGATATCAAAGGACTGAGCCCATGCTCATCCGGATATACGGAAGTGGGATGCGATCGGATCGGCGCAATGCAAGATCCCCCTCCGGAACACCGAAGGGGGATCTGCGTTGAACGTCCACCGCCGTTATCGACGGACAGATTCACATGATCATCAAGCGCGTGGTCCGGGAGGCACCGTCCACCGTGACGCGCACGCTATAGGCACCGGTGTTGAGGCGTTCGGTGATGCGCAGTTCGGTGTTGAGGCTGGATCCGGTGTTCTGGATCACCTCCATGTGCACCTGCCGCCCGATAGCATCGAAAATATCCACTTCCACGCGCTGGGCATCCCCCGACAGGTCTTCCATCAACAGGTACACCCGATCCCCGGCGTTGGGGTTCGGATAGAGGAGGACGCTGGTGGACACGGGCAGGATCTGCTCCGGTGAACGCGGCATCACCATCAGGCGGATGCGACACGCGGCACCGAATGCGCTGAACACGTTCGCCACTTTCACACGCACCTTCACGTTCAGGTCCATGCCTACGGGCAGGGGGAAGGTCACCATCTGGTTGGGACGGACCGTCTTCTGCGTGCGGAAGATGCGGCGATTGTACGAGCCATGTGGATCGAAGAACCAGAACTGGTAGCCCTGGGCCCCCGGCTGCGTCAATGCATAGAGGGTGGTGTTGGGCTTCACGTCGGTACGGTCACAAGAGATGGGTTGCATGGTCATGTTGCTCAACGGCAACGAGAAGGGCAATTGCACCGCGCTCGTGGAGGTGAACATCCCATTGGCATCAATGATGCGACGACCGTTCTGATCGGCCAATACATATCCTCCACCGCTGATACCGTTCCCACCGGCGTCCATGACGTAGAGGCGATAATCATCCACCGGCAGGCAGATGTTCTCCACGATCACGTTCGCACCAGCAACATCCGCATAGCCACCACCACTGGCGGTAACGCTGTTGTCCGCAAAACGGCGGATCTCCCAGCTCGTTTCGCTGTCCATGTCGTCGGTCGTGATCGTGAGCGTGAGGTTCTGTGTGCAGGGTGCACCATTGCTCGGTGGCAACACAACAGGCTGGGTGTATGCCACTGGCGCACCGCCGCAGGCACCGGTACCGCTGAATGGGGCCGCTTCGTACGGGAACGTGGAACTGAAGGCCACGTCGTTGCTTTCCACGCCGGTGGTGTAGGTAAGAACATCCAGCAGATCCTGGGTCACGGGGTTCGCGCCACCGGCGGTGTAGTCGTCATAGAACAGGCCGATCGCGGCCAGCGCCACTCCACCTACGGCTTGCAGTTCGATCCGCGTAACATCATCCTCCAGACGTCGACCGTTCGGGAAGCCGTCCATGTTGGGGATGAATTGAAGCGCGGTGCTGCCGTTGTAAGCGGGATCCGTGAGGCCGGAGACCGCTGCGGCCACAAGGCCCAGGGAGCTGAACGTCGGGCTGTTCCGGGGGGTCACCGGTACGGCCATGTTCAACCGGAGCATGTCGCCACCATTGGGCAGGAAGTTGTTGATGAAGGGCTTTCCTGCCGCGAGTGGGTTACCGCCTTTTCCCGTGGCCAATTGATACGGGGCCAGGTTGGGCACGCCCGTATGGAAGATGGGCCACAGGTCAACGCTCCGCGGTGAACCAGCAGCAGGGAGCAACAGGTCGCCGAAGATGGCGTCATCCAACGCCGTACCGGCCACGGCAGGCGATCCCTTCAACCCGAACAGACCGTCGTTACCGTTCCCAAAGTCAAAGGCCTGCAAACTGTTGCGTTGGATGCGCAAGGGCGCAAAGGCCGGCACCGCCCCTCCGAAAAGGTCATCATCCATGTACAACGCCAGTTCAGGGTTGTAGAAGAAGTTGCCGTAGTCGGCCAGGTTCGCCAGGTCCTCATACGGGGTCTCGGAGTTCCAGCGGTCCTTGTAACCGATGGGGATCACCGCTTCATTGGTCAGCGGCATGCCCAGGCGGCTCACTTGGACCCATGGGCCTGTGTAGGCCGTTGATCCATTGGTGTTCAACGTGCGGATCTGCTGGCGACTGGCACTGGCCCATACACCGATGACGAAGTTGCCATCGAGGATACTGGTGGCCTGTGATACGCTCAGACCATCCTTCTGCAGCGTGCTGATCGGCACCTGAATGACGATGGTGCTCACGTTCTTGCATGCCACCCCATCGGAAGGCATACCCATCTGGCGAGGTGCGTCCCCCAGATCGAAGATGCCGCCGAGGTCCACGAAGAAAGGATCATCCACGGGACCGGCGAACACCTTTTCGCCGGTACTGGACATGGTAACGGCCCCGGCCATCAACGCCGCATAACTCGTGCCCAGACCGGCACCACCGGCGATGCTACGATCACCGATGTTCGGAGGAGGCACGATGCCATTGGCCACCACGACCTGGAATGAGGCACCACCGTCGATGCTACGCTCCATAGTATACGTGGTCTTCAGATTCTGCTGGCCCAGGCGGATGTTGAAGAACGTGCTGGGATCCTGGTTGACCTTATGGAACGTGAAGCGATACACCACGTCATCTCCGGGTGTGCTCGCGTCATTGTCCACGTGGATCTCGTACCGGATGTTCTCGCCGAAGGAGTAGTAGTTGGGACCACCCTGCGGCAATTGCAGTGGCACGTAGTTCGCCACGATGGTGATCATGTTCGGGTTCTCCGGGCTGCGGAACACGTACAGGTCCGTGTTATCCGCCAGTGGATCATTGCTGATCAGGGGTGCTTCGCGGTGGCTGCTCGCGATCGCGCTGAGCGCGAAGAGCAGGCCGCTGGCCAAGGTGATGTTCTTAAGTGTTTTCATATGTGTTGGTCGTTTGGGCGTTGGAACTCACACCCTGGCTAAACCCCCGTACCCCTCCATGGAGCGGCTACGTAAGGAAAGCTGGTTCTGAAGGGAACGTCGTTGGTCTCCACACCGGTGCTGTACTGCAGGTTGTTGATCAGCAGGTTGGTCACGGGTGACTGGTTGGGATTCGCAGCATTGTAATCGTCCATCCAGAGTCCGATCGCGGCGAGGGCCACACCGCCCACGGCCTGCAGTTCAATGCGGGTCACATCATCCTCGAGGCGGCGACCATTGGGGAATCCATCCATGTTGGGAATGAACTGGATGGAGGTGTTGGCGTAGGCCGGGTCGGTGAGACCGGCCACCGCAGCGGCCACAATGCCTTCGCTGCTGAAATCAGGACTGTTGCGCGGGGTCACCGGCACAGCCATGTTCAGGCGGAGCATATCGCCGCCATTGGGCAGGAAGTTGTTGATGAAGGGCTTACCGGCCGCAAGCGGGTTACCGCCTTTCCCCGTGGCCAACTGATACGGCGCCAGGTTGGGCACGCCGGTATGGAAGATGGGCCACAGGTCCACGCTGCGTGGGCTGTTATCCGCCGGCAACAGCAGGTTGCCGAAGATGGCATCATCGAGGGCCGTTCCTGCCACGGCAGGACTTCCCTTCAAACCGTACAATCCGCTTTGGCCGTTCCCGAAATCGAACCCACCCAGACTGTTGCGTTGGATGCGCAGGCCGGCAAAGGCCGGGACCGCGGAGCCGAACAAGGCATCATCCATGTACAAGGCCAGTTCAGGATTGTAGAAGTATCCGCCGAACGTCGAGAGGTTCGCAAGGTCCTGATAGGGTGTCAAGGCATTCCAGAGGTCCTTGCTGCCGATCGGGATCACCGCTTCATTGGTCAGTGGCATGCCCAAACGGCTCACTTGCACCCAATCGCCCGAGGTCATATCACCACCGCCGCTGGTGTTGAGCGTGCTGATCGCCTGACGGCTGGCACTGGCCCACACACCGATGACGAAGTTGGCATCGAGAATGGAGGTGGCGGACGAAACGCTGATGCCGTCCTTCTGCAACATGCTGATGGGGATCTTCAGGCAGATGCTGTGGATGTTGGTCCTCGCCACTCCGTCGCGTACCTGTCCACCGTTCTGCCGGGGCGCATCACCGAGGTCGAAAATGCCGCCCAGGTCCACGAAGAAGGGATCATCGGCAGGACCGGCATACACGGTCTCACCGGTGGTCGCGGTCATGATCGCTGCCGTGATCAACGCATCGTAGCTCGCCGCTCCCAGACCCGCGCCCCCTTCGATGCTGCGCGCGCCGATGTTCGGCGGTGGAACAATACCATTGGTCAATACCACGGTGAAGGTGTTGCCTCCGTCCGTGCTCTTCTCCAAGGTGTAACGGGTCAGCAGGTTCTGTTGGCCCAGGCGAATGTTGAAGAAGGTGGTGGGATCCTCGTTCGTCCGCGTGAATGTGAAGCGATAGGTGATATCATCCCCTGATGTGCTCACATCGTTGTCGATGTGGATCTCATAGCGGATGTTCTCCCCGAACGTGGCGTAGTTCGGACCGCCGAACGGTAACTGCGCGGGGATGTAGTTGGCGATGATCGTGATGGTGTTCGGATCATCCGGACTTCGGAAACAGTACAGGTCCGTGTTGTCCGCCAAGGGGTCATTGGCGATCAATGGAGCTTCGCGGTGGCTGCTGGCCCAGGAGGGGGAAATGATCCCCGATCCGAACAACGCGGCAGACACCAGCACGGCCCGCGCCAGGTGTTCTCGGTAGTTCATGCGCTTATAGGTTTTGTATCACTGGCAGAGTTGCCGCGATGATCCACCTACGGAATAACCGCACTCGTCGGATCGGGGAGGGAAAAAAAGAGGGGATCCACCGCCCGGCCGACGCGTGCACGGTCGCCCTGCGAACGCTTTCGTTCAAGACCTGAAGCGCACCGGTCCCACCCGGCGCTCATCGCGTGCATGCGCATGCACGATGCAAAGGCCCGCACAACGGGCGTTGCAGGAAAGAAAGGTGCTGTGTTGTTCAGCCCACCGGGCCCATCAAATACATAGCGGACAACGTGGGGGACGGAACGCCCCCGGCCTTCTCGAGCGTTACCGCGAAGGCTTCGGCCGATGTGATGGCGCGCATGGCTTGCAGGCCGCCGACCACATCGAAAACGCCCGCATCGATGGGCACGCCACCTGCCAAGGCCCAGAGCTGGTATTGCTTTCCCGGTGGCGGTGCAGGCAGCGAGAGCACGTTCACGTGCACCTCGTGGGTGAACGGATCCCAATACACCCGCGCGCTTCCCGATGGATCCACGGGCAGACCCGCGAGCGGGATCACCTTGCGCCGCGGATCCAACAGCACCTGCAATTGCTCCCGGGTCCCTTCCAAGGATGCGTTGTTCACCTGCAGTTGTTCCGCCAGTACTTCACGTTCGCTCTCGAAACGCGCCAGTTGGTCCTGCACCCTGCCCAGCCTGTTATACAGCATGAGGTTGGTACCGATGCTGCCAGCGAGGATGAGCACGGAGGCCGCGGCCAGCCAGGTCTTCCACTGGTCCTTCCTGTCGTTTCTCGTCAATGGGAACACGCGTGCCCCGTCCCGGCCACCCAGCTCCGTCAACAGTGCGGCGCGGACGCGATCGGGCGGTGCAACGGAACGCTTGCGCGCCAGTGCTTCCAACGAAAGCTCGATCTCCGTGATCGCCACATCCACCTGCGGATCCGAAGCACGCATGCGCTCCACCAGCCTGACCTCCTCGGTAGAGGCCTGGCCCAACGCGTACGCCTCCAGGAGGCCGGAACCGATGAGTTCCTGGGAGTTCATGAGTAGTCCTTGAGCGCCTCCTTCAGCACCTGCAAGGCCGTACGCGTGCGGGACTTCACCGTACCCAGGGGCAGCCCCGTGCGATCGGCGATCTCCTGTTGCGACCAGCCCTGGTAGTATGCCATGTCGATCATTTCCTGGTGTTCCCGCTTGAGCTTTCCGATGACCTCGTTCATGCCCATGTGATCAAGTCGATCGCGCACCTCATCCGTTCCCATCCGATATACGGCCTTATCGAGGCC
Source organism: Flavobacteriales bacterium (assembly GCA_031411095.1). Lineage (GTDB taxonomy): Bacteria > Bacteroidota > Bacteroidia > Flavobacteriales_F > PHOS-HE28 > PHOS-HE28. The sequence goes on from JANOAK010000003.1 coordinate 31,480, forward strand.
TTGGGTCAACCCCGAATCACGATGGTCCGCTGAACGCACACGATCGATCGCCGTGTTCCGCGCGATGTTGAGCATCCAGGTGAACACCCTTCCCTTCACGGCATCGTACGTGTTGGCCGAGCGCCAGATCTTCATGAACGAATCCTGCAACACTTCCTCCGCTTGGTCACCTTCGCCCAGGATGCGGGTGATCACGCCAAAGAGCGCGGCGGAATACAGGTCATACAAACGCGCGAATGCTGCCTTATCACCGCGTTGGACAGCGGACAGAAGCTCGAGGCCGCTATCGGGAGAGATGGACATGGGAGTGACCAAAAGTAGCTGAAGCGCGAATTGTTTGTGCACAAGCACCGGCATGGCTGCTTGAGCGTGCGATTTCCGTGGTACTTCGGACCGAAAGCATGGAATTGGCCGGAGGAGCCATCTACTTTCGCCACCCACAGTCAACCCGTGCAGCAGCGCACACACTCCTTCACCCTCGACACCTCGCGCCTGGACGACGTGATGGAGCAGGCCTTGTTCAAGGCGGTGGCGAAGGAGGCGGCGGCCCGGAGCGTGGCCGCCTATGCCATCGGGGGTTACGTGCGCGACCTGATCCTGGGACGCGCGTGCAAGGACATCGACTTCGTGGTGGAGGCTGATGGAATATCCTTCGCCGAGGCGGTTGCCCGCGATCTGCATGCCGGACAGGTGCATGTGTTCAAGCACTTCGGAACGGCCATGTTCATGCTGGGCGACATGCAGGTGGAATTCGTGGGGGCCCGCAAGGAGAGCTACTCGCGCAACAGCCGCAAACCCGAAGTGGAACCCGGCACCATCCGGGATGATCAGGAACGCCGGGATTTCACGGTGAACACCCTGGCCATCTCACTGAACCCCGGCAGCCTCGGGGCACTCGTGGACCCCTTCGGCGGTCTGCTCGACCTGGACCGCGGGATCCTGCGCACCCCGCTCGATCCGGACATCACCTACAGCGACGATCCTTTGCGCATGATGCGCGCCATCCGGTTCGCCACACAGCTCGGCTTCACCATCGACCCCCCCAGCTTCGAGGCCATCCGGCGCAATGCGGAGCGGCTCGATATCATCAGCGCGGAACGGATAAGCACCGAGCTCAACAAGATCATCCTCTCGCGCAAACCCAGCATCGGCTTCATCCTGCTGCGCGACAGTGGACTGCTGCAGCGCTTCTTCCCGGAGTTCCTGGAATTGCAGGGTGCGGAGGAAAAGCACGGCATCGGACACAAGGACAACTTCTACCACACGCTGCAGGTGCTCGATAATGTGTGTGCCAACAGCAGCGACCTATGGCTGCGGTGGGGCGCCGTGCTGCATGACATCGCCAAGCCGAAGACGAAGCGTTTCGACCCTACGCACGGCTGGACCTTCCACGGGCACGAGGACAAGGGCGCCCGCATGGTGCCCCAGATCTTCCGCCGCATGAAGCTGCCGCTCGATGAGCAGATGCGCTTCGTGCAAAAGCTCGTGGCCCTTCACCTGCGCCCCATCGCCCTCACCAAGGAGGAAGTGACGGACAGCGCGGTGCGCCGGCTCCTCTTCGATGCCGGCGACGACATCGATGCGCTGATGATCCTTTGCCGGGCGGACATCACCAGCAAGAACGAACGGAAGAAGGAACGCTACCTCCGCAACTACGAGGTGGTGATGCAGAAGTTGAAGGATGTGGAGGCCAAGGACCATGTGCGCAACTTCCAGCCCCCTATCACCGGCGAGGACATCATGAAGGCCTTCGGGATAGAGCCGTGCAAATACATCGGTGACATCAAAACCGTGATCAAGGACGCCATCCTCGACGGCCGCATCGGGAACGACCGCGGACAGGCCTGGCGGATCATGTTGGAGACCGGCCGCCAATTGGGCCTGGAACCATTGGCCGGCATGGAGGTGCCAACGGAAGTGCCCCGGCCCGAGCCCTCCAACGGCCCCGACCCGGGATCCCTGACCACGAAGTAGATTCGCGCTCAGGCCAACTGCTCACAACTGCCAACTGCCTCCCGACCCAGCCGGTACCTGCAGCCTGCCAACTGCCCCTGAACCATGGTCATCTACCGCTTCCGCGTTCTGATCGACGATAAGAGCGAAGCCTTTCGCGATATCGAGATCCGCAGCAACCAGACCTTCCTCGACCTCCACAAGGCGATCAAGAAGGCCTTCGGCTTCAAGGGCGAGGAAATGGCCTGCTTCTACGTGAGCGATGAGGAATGGGCCAAGGGCAACGACATCCCCCTGGCCGACATGGGCTTTGCAGAGGACGGCAAGGTTCCCGCATTGATGCACGAGACGCAGATCGGCGACCACATGCGCAGCACCAAGCAGCGCTTCGTGTACGCCTACGACTACCTGCACATGTGGATGTTCCTCTGCGAGCTGATCCATGCTGGCGACCCGGTGAAAGGCCAGCGCTACCCGAAAGTGGTGATGAGCGTGGGCACGCCTCCGGGCGAGCATAGCCGCATGGATGCCGCACTGCTCCCGGGGAATGCCCTGGAGGAGGAGGATATGCGGGAGGAGGCGGAGGAGATCTATGATGCCGATGAGGACATGGGCCTCGGCGAGGATGGGCATGAGGAGCACACAGAGTTCGGGCATGGGGAGGACGACGGGATGAGCGGCCATGAGGAGTTGCCAGAGGACTACCATTGATGGCGGGCGCGCCTCGACAATTGATCGTGATCGGCGGACCCACCGCCAGCGGGAAGACCCGGGTGGCCGCACAGGTCGCCAGGGAGCTCGGCACGGAGGTCATCAGCGCGGATTCGCGGCAGTTCTATCATGCCATGCGGATCGGCACCGCACGGCCGACCGAAGCGGAACTGCTGGGCGTGAAGCATCACTTCCTCGGTCACCTCGACCTGCAGGAGACCTGGAGCGCCGGCACCTTCACACGCGCGGTCGAACCCGTGCTTCAGGAGTTTTTGGCACGTTCGGGGACCGCCGTGATGGTTGGCGGCAGCGGCCTGTACATCGATGCTGTGCTTTACGGATTGGACCCGCTTCCGCCGTCCGATGCAACCGTCCGTGCTCGCCTGCAGGAACAGCTGCGCATCGATGGACTTCCGGCGCTGTTGGAACAACTGCGCGGACTCGACCCCGACCATTGGAACGTCGTTGATCGCAGCAATCCGCACCGGGTGCTACGCGCATTGGAGGTGTGCCTAGTGAGCGGCAAGCCCTACAGCGCCCAGCGCAGCACCCCTGAACAACGCACCGATGCACGCATCCATCGGATCGCGATGGACATGCCCCGCAGTGCATTGTATGCACGGATCGATTCGCGGGTGGACCACATGATCGCGGATGGCCTGGTGGAGGAGGCCCGAGCGCTCCTTCCCTTCCGCGCACTGAACGCATTGAACACCGTTGGATACAAGGAGTTCTTCGATCACTTCGATGGTCGCCTGTCGCAAACCGAAGCCATCGCGCTCATCAAGCAGCACACGCGGAACTATGCCAAGCGGCAGTTGACGTGGCTCAGGCGGGATGAGCGATGGATCCCCCTGAGGCCGGAGGCCTCCGACACCATCGCCCGCATCAATGCGCTGGTCCGATAGCTGGAGAACGCCGCTGGTGGCTGCGTTGCTGCTACTCGGTATCCTGGACAGGTCCCACCTGCTTGACGTCTTTGGCTTTCGTTGTACGAGCCAGGACGACACGGTGATCTGGCAAATGGCCCGGGACTACGGCAACGGCACCTTCCGCGAATGGTGCATGTATGGCCAGAATTACAACCCCATGCTCGAAGCCTTGCTGGGTGCGCCATTCGTGCACGTCGGCGGGGATCCATGGATCGTGCTCCCGACCGTCACCTCCCTGCTCGCCCTGCTGCCGTTCTGGTCCTTTGCGCTTTGGCACTTGCGGCGTGGCAACACGCTGGCGGCATGCATTTACGCTGCCATGCCCTTGTTGCTGCCCGTGGAATGGGGCATGCTCACCACCATCACGCGCGGCTTCGTGCATGGCCTGGCCTTGACGGCCCTGCTGCCATGGACCTTGTCCATCCGGTGGCGAACGCCGCGTCCTCTGGCCGGCGCTCTCATCTCCTCAGCAGCCATGGTCTGCAATCCCAATTCCCTGTTCCTCATTGTGGCATTTTACACCGTGATCATTGTGGAGCATTGGAGGAGTGCCCGGTTCTGGATCTGTACGTTGCTCGGATCGATCCCCGCTGCCCTGTTCTGGTGGTACAGCACGCACTTCTTCGATACTCACCTGTGGGACCTCAAACACACCATCGATCCGCAGGAGCTCGTGTTCGACGCTGGCCTCTTCTTCAACGCCTTGCTTCATGCCGACCGGTACTTCGCATCCCTCAGCCCCATCTGGTGGCCCCATGGCCAGGTGGTCCTTTGGGCGCTGATCGCGACCGGGATCGTCCTCTACAGGCAGGGCAGCCGCACACCTGCATGGGCCTTGATGCTCGCTGTGTCCCTGATGATCATGGCCCTGGGGATCCCCAAGGTGAACAACGGGTGCGACAGTGTTTTCTTCACGCGATCGCGCATGTTCCTCGCCGCGCCGATCCTGTTGTGCTGGGCCATATCCCAGCTCCGGATACGAGCGGACCGGGCCTCGCTCGTCATCATCCTGCTGGTGGGTGCCAGCCTCATCTCATTCGCCAACAAGTGGACCATCACGACCACCGTGGTCGATCGCGAGATGGCACACCAGGAAGGCTCACAGGTGCGTGAGGTCCGGCTCTCGGGAATTTTCGATCAATGCACGAGCATCGGCACCGCTGCCCATGCTTCGGAGGCGGACGTGGTGGTCCCCATCCGTTGGCCCGATGAGAAGAGGGACCCGGACGCGCATTTCGGTGCCTATGTGCTGTGCTATGCCTGTCCTTTCATCGTGCCTGACCTTCCTCCCACGTTCGGACCTGACTACGACCGCAGGTCATGGGTGCATGATGAACATGCTCATCAACCGGGCGGCCAGGTGCTGTTCATCGGTGGTGATCCGAACGCCTGGAAGCACATCGCCGCCAGCGACACGGCTGTTCACACTTGGGGAAACCCCGAGCTGCTGATCCACTCCCTCTTCTCACCCGCCTTGTCCATCGACACGTTGATCACCCGTCTGGGGATCGATGATGATCCCCGGCGCTGACCGCGTTCAGATTCAGCGAACCATGCCCTGGTCGTCCTTCGTGGCAATACGGAGCCCACGGATGCGCTCATCCGAAGGGTCGCCGCCTTGGCGGATCAAGAATGAGGGACCGCCGTATACCCTGATCGGGGGATGCTGCATAGCCACCCCGGGGGCGACCTTTGCCACATGTTGAAAAAAGTGCTCTGGCTGCTGCCGTTCGTCGTGATGGCCTGCCAGAACCCCAAGGCGGAGGATGAACAGGTGGTGAACGTATACACGCACCGCCATTACGAAACGGATCAGCAGCTCTTCATTGACTTCACCCAGGCCACAGGGATCAAGGTGAACGTGGTGATGGCCGATGACGACGAACTGCTTAGTCGCCTCGAGGCCGAAGGGGCCAACAGCCCTGCCGATGTGATCATCACCGCCGATGCGGGTCGCCTCGGTCTGGCCCAGCAACGCGGCTTCCTGAAACCCATCCATGACTCCGTGTTGGAGGCCAACATACCGGCCCACTTCCGCGACCCACAGGGGCATTGGTTCGGCTTCACCATGCGCGCCCGCGTGGTGGCCTATGACAGGTCCAAGGTGAAACCCGAAGAACTCCGCACGTACAGTGACCTGCTTTCACCCCGCTTCAAAGGCCAGATCCTCGTGCGACCGAGCGAGCACGTGTACAACCAGAGCCTCGTGGCCTCCATGATCGCACACTTCGGCACGGATAGCGCACTGGCCTGGTGCAAAGGTCTGGTGGCCAACTTGGCCCGTGATCCCAAAGGCAGCGACACCGATCAGCTCCTGGCCATTGGCGAAGGCTTGGGCAGCGTGGCCATCGTCAACAGTTACTACATCGGCAAGCTGATGCAGAGCACGGATCCCGCGCGGCAGAAAGCGAAGAACGCGATCGCCGTGGCCTTCCCTGTGCTGCGTTCAGGCAAGGGGGTGGATGGCGAACAGGGTGGTATCGGCACCCACGCGAACATCAGCGGTGGTGGAGTTGCCGCACATGCGAAGCACGAGGCCAACGCGATCAAGCTGCTGCGCTTCCTCAGCTCCGATGCGTCGCAGGCCGCGTTCGCCGATGGGAACATGGAGTACCCCGTGAAGCCCGGGATCCCTGCCGCTGCCGTGTTGCAAGGCTTCGGCAAGCTCACGCCGGATACGCTCGACCTCAGCAAGCTGGGGCGGTACAATGCCGACGCCGTGAAAGTGCTCGACGCTTCGGGTTGGCGCTAGACGTCATGCGCAAGGCCATTCATGCCCTTCGCTCGCGCCCGCAGTGGTCCATCGCGGTGATCGCGGTGCTCATCCTGCTGCCGCTGGGCGTGGTGCTTACCTCTCCGTTCCACTCCACCGCACCTGAGTGGGACCATGTGGTGCACGGCATCCTGCCCTCGCATACCTGGGAAACGGTACAGCTGCTTTTCTTCACCGTGCTGCTCGCGCTTGTCTTCGGCATCAGCACCGCCTGGCTTGTATCCACCCTTGATTTTCCCGGCAGCCGGTTCTTCCGCTGGGCGTTGGTGCTCCCACTGGCACTACCCACGTACATCTGCGCCATCACGTTCGCCACGCTGCTGGGGCCCACCGGCAGCATCACCAACATCATCGCCCATCGCCTCGGTCCGCACCTCGACATCATGTCGCTCCGCGGCTTGTCGTTCGTGCTCGCGCTCGCGCTGTTCCCGTACGTGTACCTGCCGGCCCGGGTGGCGTTCAGTGCGGGCATGAGCCCTCACCTGGATGCTGCGCGCATGCTCGGGGGCCATGCCTTGCGTCGCTTCTTCCGCGTGGCCATGCCCCTTGCCCGGCCCGCGATCGCCGGGGGTGCCCTGCTCGTGGCCATGGAAACACTGAACGACTATGGCGCGGTGAAGTACTACGGCGTACGCACGCTCACCGCCGCGATCTTCCGGAGTTGGGGCGGCTTGTACGACGTTGGCAGCGCCCTTCGCCTGAGCGGGGTCCTGTTGCTCATCGTTGTTACGCTGGTCACGCTTGAGCGCTCCATCCGCCGCAAAGCCGCGCAGGAAGCCGCTTACCGCCCGGTGGTCCCCATACCCACCACCGGTTGGCGCGGGGTATGTGCCACGCTCTGGTGCAGCGCGCTGTTCTTCATGGCCTTCGTACTGCCCGTTTCCGCCTTGGTGATCGACGCGCAACGCAGCATCGCCAACGCACACTTCCTCCAGTTCCTTCCTGCCCTGGGTAATACCATGTTGGTGGGATCGCTCGCGGCCACCACCACCATCCTCATCGCCATCGGGTTCGCCTACAGTGAACGTACCAGTCGCGGACAGGACCGCCTGACCAATTGGGCGAGCATCGGCTATGTGGTGCCCGGTGCGGTGATCGCCATCGGGGTGATGGCCATCGCCGGGGCCCTCACGCGGTGGACCGGGATCCTGCTCATCGGCGGCATCGGGCTGATGATCTATGCCTTCAGCGTGCGCTTCCTGGCCCTGGCCAGCCAACCGCTGCGCGCCGGGCTCAAACAGCAGAAGCGCTCCATGGATGAGGCGGCGCGGCTGCTGGGAGCTTCCCCATGGCGCACCTTCACCCAGGTGAACATGCCCCTGCTGCGGCCCGCTGTTATCGCCGCCGCACTGCTGGTGCTGATGGAGGTGGTGAAGGAACTGCCCCTGACCCTCATCCTGCGGCCGTTCAACTTCGACACATTGAGCACCAAGGTCTTCGAACTGGCCCGCATCGAGCAGTGGCAGGATGCGGCGCTCCCTGCACTGCTCATCGTACTTTGCGGCCTCGTTCCGGTAATGGCGTTGGACCGCCTGCTTGAGCGACGCGTGCGATGAGCCGAGCCCTCCTTTCCGTATCCGACCTCCACTTTGCGCACACGCGGGCGCACCCGGTGCTCACAGGTACCGAACTGCAGCTGGACCCCGGCGAAGTGCTGATGGTGCTGGGCCCCAGTGGCTGCGGCAAGACCACACTGCTGCGCTGCATCGCGGGATTGGAACGGCCGGACAAGGGCACCATCACCATGCAAGGAAGGGCGATCAGCGACGACCACCAGTTCATCGCCCCGGAACAGCGCGGCATCGGCTTCGTGTTCCAGGGACTCGCCCTCTTCCCGCACCTCACCGTGGCCGGCAATGTGGCCTTCGGCCTGAACAATGTCCCCTCGGCGGAGCGGAGGGACAGGGTGGAGAGTGAGCTGCGTTCCGTTGGACTTGCGGACCTGGCAGGTCGATATCCGCACGAGCTCAGCGGCGGCCAGCAACAGCGCGTGGCCATAGCGCGCTCCATGGTGCGCCGACCTGCGCTCATGCTGATGGACGAACCGTTCAGCGACCTCGATGCACACACCCGCGCGCTGGTGCGTACCGAGGTGTTGCGGATCCTCCGTGATCATGGCACCGCTGCCATCATCGTTTCCCACGACCGCGAGGATGCCTTCCATGTGGCCGACCGCATCGCGGAAATGGACCAAGGTCGCATTCGGCGGACCGCGCCGGCGGAGATCTTCCGCCGCGAGTGGAGCGACCATCCCTTCCAGGACGCATGACACCGTCGCGCCTCGAGCAGCTTCGTACCATGCTTGCCGAGGAACCCGGCGATACGTTCATTCGCTACGCCATTGCCCTGGAACTGAAACGTGCCGGTGACATGCAGGGCGCCGCGAATGACCTGCATACATTGATACAGGAGGATCCGAACTACATCGCTTGCTATTACCAGCTGGCCCTCATCCTCGCGGACCTGGGCCGTGTGGAGGAAGCGGTGGAGGCCTGTGAGGCCGGCTCGCTCCAATGCCTTGTCACCGGTGACCGAAAGGCCAGGACGGAGCTGGTTGAATTGAAGAACGCATTGCGCGGAGAGGAATGAAGCGGATGCGCTTTTTCTGGTGGATGGTGGCCGGCCCCATCGCTGTGCTGGTGGCCATGCTCGCCGTTGCCTTCCCCTGGCTGGCCATCACCGAACGCAGTGGAGGTCACGTGCTCGTGGTGGAAGGCTGGCTCGAAGAGGCCCAACTGAAGGATGCAGCGGAACTTGTGCGCACCGGGGGCTACACCTCCGTATGCACCACCGGCTCCATCAGGCCCTTCGCCTACTACCTGGAGAACGCGGGGGCCATCGACATACGCCTCGCTTCCCCCGTGGCGGGAAGCGTGCGATTGGATGCCAGTGGACTGCCGGGGGCCGGATTCGTGCTGTTGGCCGACAGCGACACACTGACCATCCGCTTTGTTGAACCTGTGCCCGCTGTGTTCGAAACGGTGATCGAACGGCCCACGTCGCATCTCCGTATCCAGGCGATCACGGAACGGTCGGCCCCGGTGGACGAGCCTGTGCTGTTCGTGAAATACCTGAACATCGATGGTGAGAACGTCCACCTTCTTCAGGTGAGCACACTGTTCATCTCCCCTGAAGGGACCGTGAGCGATGCCTGGCCCACCTATGCCCATAAGGCCGCTCATGATCTTGTGCACTTGGGGATACCCGAGGAACTGGTCCGTGCGGTACCCTCCTGGGGCAGGCCCGACAGCCGCTCCTGGGCCAACGCGAACTACTTCGCCGTGTTCGCCAAGGAACATGACATCCGCGCCTTCGACGTGGCCTCCCTCGGCGTTCATGCACGCCGCTCACGCGACCTGTACCGCAAGGCCTGCGGCGAAGGCTACCACGTGGGTGTGATCTCCATCCGCGATCCACGGTGCCCACCTGGGCAATGGTGGCGAAAGGCTTCCGGATGGGTGTTCATGGTGAAGGAGATCTTCGGCTCCTCCGAGGTCATCGCGGTGGACCTCAAGCAATAGGTCCCGTGATCTACCTTGGTCCGATGCCCACCACGCGACCTTCAGACATCACCACCATCCCGGCGTTCTATCGTGATTATGTGAGCGAGGCCCCGGGCGACGACCTGCACATTGCGCTCCTTCTCGCCAAGGACCGGCTGCATGCCCTGCTGGATGGACTCACGGACGAGCAGGCCTCCCGCCGCTACGCCCCCGGTAAATGGACGGTGAAGGAGGTGCTCCAGCACATGGTGGACTCGGAGCGGATCTTCGCCTATCGTGCGCTCCGGTTCGCCCGCAACGACAGCACGGAACTTCCAGGCTTCGAAGAGAATGACTATGTGCCCGAGGCCCGGTGCGATCTCCGCATGCTCGATGACATCCTGGTGGAGCATGACGCGGTGCGCGCCGCCACCATCACGCTCTTCGACAGCTTTGATGAGCAGGCCTTGGAGCGCGTTGGCACGGCCAATGGCAACCGCATCGGTGTGCGCGCCATCGGTTGGGTGATCGCCGGGCACGCGCTCCACCACATCCGTATCCTCCACGAACGCTACCTTCCATGAGCAACGCACACGGCATTCATCACTGGTTGGATGAGTACGGTGAGAGCCATCGCAATTCAACGAATGAGCTGATCCACTGGATCTGTGTTCCCACGATCTTCTTCTCTGTGATCGGACTGTTGGCGTCCATTCCAACCCCCTCGATACCCTATGTAGGCCCCATGCCCCTCGCCAAGCTGGCGATCGGCTTCGTGCTGTACTTCTACCTCACCCGTTCACTTACGCTCATGGTGGGCATGGCGTTGTGGTGCACCCTCTGCCTATGGCTCGCCCATTGGCTTGCCGCGCATGCACCTTGGCCTCTCTGGGCCATCTGCCTTGGGTTCTTCACCCTGGCCTGGATCGGTCAGTTCATCGGGCACAACATCGAAGGGAAGAAGCCAAGCTTCCTGCGCGACCTCCAGTTCCTGCTGATCGGACCGGCGTGGCTGATGGCGAAGATCTACGCGAAGCTCGGGATCAGGATCTGATCAGTGCTGCTCCGAAACCTTCGCTGGCCCGAAATAGGCGGGAGCGGCCCTCGCCCTATGTGCCTTGGGGCATTGCCCCGTGCGAAATATGCAACAAAGGTCCTGCAGAAGAATGTCCGGTTCAAGGAGCGCCTGACCGAATAGGTCCGCCTCCTTGTTGTTGGCGAACAGGTTGTGTGAACTGATGGCCTTGAAATCCTCCAGGCGCTCATCTCCCCCTGTGAAGGTCGCGGACAGGAGCGGACCCTCTTCCGCGGTGATCATTCCCCACACATCCGCGTTCGCACCCACCGTGATCATCGTCTCCATATCCACCGTGATGTTCCCGTCGCCCTTACGGTCCGCGAACACGTAACGACCACCGGCATCGTCGATCAGCCGGGCCATGTAGCTGTTGCCCGGCGGAACGAACCATTGCCCATTCCAACAACTGCCGAACAGCACGGTGGGCGTGCTGTCCTTCCGTACCGATACACGCACCTGCTCGTATCGCTGCGCAATGCCCTGGAACAAGCTGTCCGCCATGCGCTCCTCACCGAGCATCACGCCGAAGAAGCGCAACCACTCCGCCCGGCCGAGGGGATGTTCCTCGATGTACTCGGTCACCTCCACCACAGGGATCTGCAAGCCTTGGAACGAACCACCTTCGCTCTTGCCGAAGGGATAGGTGAATACGGCCTGTACATCGAGCGCGAGCAGGCGCTCCCGATCCACCCCCTGCCCTGTGCCCACTTCCTCCACCAGGCCCGCATCGATCTTCGTACGGAGTTCCGTGTCCCGTATCCGATCAAGGTTCGCGCCGGCCACCACCGCTTGCGCCCTGCCCAACCTGCTCACAAAGGGTATGTGGGTGGTGCTCAACATGGCCATGCGGCGAAGCGGGGTGATCAGGTGCACGGCTTCCACAGGACCGTTGAGCGATGTATCCTGGGAAATGAGGTAACGGCCCAACGTGTCCCTGTCCCCGCCTTGACCGAACACGAGGACCAGGCGATCATCCCCGTGGGCCCATAGCTTGAACTTCGTGGCGAAGCGTGTCTGCACCGGTCTCCAGTCACCCCAGCCGGATGCTCTTTTCGGATCGGCACCACACCCCAACAGGAACACGCCTGCGGCAAGCAGTAGGATCGACCAAGGGCGTTGCATCCCGCCGAAAGTACGCCGCTGAAAAAGAGAAGCCCCCCGGATCACCGGAGGGCTTCGCCTTGTTGGTACTGGCTGGTATCAGGCCTTGACGGCGCTCTTGGGTGCTGCGGCCATGATCTCCGCCCCTGCGCCTTCTTTGTACTTGTCGAAGTTCGTTACGAACTGTTTGGCGAGTTTCTCGGCCGTTGCATCGTAGGCGCCTTTGTCCTTCCACGTCCCCCGGGGGTCGAGGATCTCGCTGGGCACGTGCGGGCAGCTGGTGGGGAAGCTCACCCCGAACACGGGATGCTCCTTGTACTCCACGCGGTCCAGTTCACCACGCAGCGCGGCGGTGATCATGGCACGGGTGAACTTCAGCTTCATCCGCTCGCCCGTGCCATAGGCGCCACCGCTCCATCCGGTGTTCACCAACCACACGCGCACGTTGTGCTTCTTCATGAGAGCGCCGAGCATGTCGGCATACTTCGTGGGATGCAGCGGCAGGAAGGCCTTGCCGAAGCATGCGGAGAACGTGCTTTGTGGCTCCGTTACGCCCGCCTCGGTACCTGCGACCTTCGCGGTATAGCCGCTGATGAAGTGGTACATGGCCTGGCCGGGGCTCAGCTTGCTGATCGGTGGCAGCACGCCGTACGCATCGCAGGTAAGGAAGAAGATGTTCTTCGGGTGACCGCCCATGCTCGGCATGGCGATGTTGTCGATGTGATCGATCGGATAGCTCACACGCGTGTTCTCCGTCCTCTTCGCGCTGGCGAAGTCCACTTCCGAGGTCCCCTCCTTGAATTCGATGTTCTCGAGGATCGCGCCGAACTTGATGGCATCCCAGATCTGCGGCTCTTTCTCCGAGGTGAGGTCGATGCACTTGGCATAGCAACCGCCTTCGAAGTTGAACACACCGTTGTCGCTCCAGCCGTGCTCATCGTCGCCGATGAGCTTCCGCTCGGGATCAGCACTGAGCGTTGTCTTTCCGGTTCCGCTCAGGCCGAAGAACACGGCCGTGTCGCCATCGGCACCGATGTTGGCCGAGCAGTGCATGCTGAGCACCTTTCGCTCCTGCGGAAGCACATAGTTGAGCACCGTGAAGATGCCCTTCTTGATCTCGCCGGTGTAGCCCGTGCCACCGATGAGGATCATCTTCCTGGTGAAGTTGATGACGGCGAAGTTGTGCTGGCGGGTGCCATCCTTGGCCGCATCGGCCATGAAACCCGGGACGCAGAGGACGTGCCACTCGGGTTCGAACATCTCCAGTTCGCGGCGCGTGGGGCGCAGGAACATGTTGCCCGCGAACATGGCGCTCCAGGGCTGCTCGGCCACCACACGCAGGTTCAGTCGGAATTCGGGATCGGCGCATGCGAAGGCGTCCTTCACGTACACATCGCGGCCCATCAGATAGGCGCACATCTTGTCGTGCAGCTTGTCGAAGTTCTCCGAGGAGAAAGGGATGTTCACATCGCCCCACCACACGGTGTTCTCCGTCGTCGCATCCTTTACACAGAACTTGTCCTTGGGACTGCGGCCCGTGAATTCGCCGGTCTCAATGGCCAGGGCCCCGCTGTTGGCGAACACCCCCTGCCCCGAAACGATCGCGTGTTCCACCAGTTCGGCGGGCTCGAGGTTCCAATAAGCGTCTCCCACCTTGCCAAGGCCGATCTTGTTCAGGTCGGCGTTCTTCGGTTTCAGTCCGAACTCGTTCATGAATTGGTGCTGTTGGTTGATCGTTGATGAGTTCCCGCGGCTGCTTCCACTTGCGGGAACGGGTCCTTGTTTGCGGAGCGGGCCGCGAATTTAAGGCAGGGGCCGATGGTGCGCCAACTGAACGCGCTCACTCGACCTTGCGCAGGGCTCCGATCAGCAGCATGATCCAGCCGGCCATGAAGAGCAGTCCACCCAAGGGCGTGATGGGGCCGAGGAATCGCGTAAGGGACTGGATACCAATGATCTCCCGCATGGCCAGGAGGTACAGTGAGCCTGAAAAACAGATCACCCCCAACACGAACAGGATGCGCACCACGGAGACGATCCTGGCCGCCAGACGGGCATCGATCGCCGCCAGGCCAAGAAGCGCCAGACCGTGATAGAACTGGTACTGCGCGGCCGTTTGCCAGTTGTGGTAGGCCTGTATGTTCACGTGGGGCTCGATGCCATGTGCACCGAAGGCCCCCAATGCCACGGCAAGCAAAAGGATGGCCGATGCCCAGGCCAGTGTGCGGTTGTTCATGTGGGTGGCGAAGTTGGGAAGAAAGGGGGAACGAACGCCGAAGGGGCTGTGCCCAAAAAGCAGGAACCCCTGCCGCCGGAGCGGAAGGGGTTCCAATGCGCTTGAGGGATGTTCGGGCCTACTGCTTGCCCAGCTTCTCCATCTCCTTGTCGAAGGTCTGCTTGAACTTCTCGTAGTCGTAGTCGATCTTCAGTTTGTCGTCCTTGCTAAGGCGCTCATTGTACGCGGACAGTAGGTCCTGTGCACTGAGCTCGATGGCCACGTAGGTCTTGTAGTTGCCATTGGCCACCACCTTCTTCTGCTGCTCGCAGATGGTCTTCACCCCGGACAGCTTCTGATCCAGCACTTCGCGGGTAAGGCCTTCGAAACGCTCGGCCACTTCCTCCTTGTTGTTCAGTTCGCGGCTGTTCACATAGTTGTCGATCACTCCCTTGATCTGGGTCTGGATGGCACTGGCCATGTCGGCGCGGGCGTTGGCCATGGCCTTCTTCTTGCTCGTGGCCTGGTCCATGCTCTCACCCAGGTTGTTCGCGCGGAACACCTTGTCGTTGGTGAAGTAGTCCGGTCCCGAGCAGGGGATCACCACATCCACCTCGCCGGTGGGCTGGGGTTCAACGGTCTTCTTCTTGCTTTTGCAGGAACTGAGGCCGCCAATCAGCATCAACGCTGAAAGCGCGATGGGAAGCGTGCGGGAGGTGTAGGTGGTCTTCATGTTTTTCGACGTTGGTATTGTCGTGTGCGATGGGTGATTTGCGAACGGTGTGCCAAACTAAGGGAAAGCTCGTGGATCCTACAAAAGCGCGTTCATCATGGCCGTGATCAGGTCCTTCCGCAGATCCTGCCCCGCCTTCTTGTAAGCATCCATCCCTGCTTTCGCGTAGTCCAATTGGATCCCCTTCACGCCGGCCTTGCCTCCTTCCAACACCACCTCGCCACTTCGACGGTTCTTGAAGGTGTAGGCCACATCCAGCATCACGGTGAAGAAGCCGTTGCTCATGCCGCCTTCGCGGGTGCTGCTGGTGAGGTTCATCAACAGGTCCGCATCTGCAGGGCGCTCAACGAAGCGGAAGCCCCTGCGGGTGAGTTCCTCCCGCAACATCAGGCCGATGCCTGCATCGGTCACCGGCCGTCCCAGGTTGGTCTCGGTGGCCTGCATGAACACACGCGGCATGGTGCGGTCGATGGCCACATGCAGCTCGGGAATGGTCAGGCTGCCCACCAGCGGCTTCGTGAAGGTGGGGTCAAGGTCCTTGCTCACCAGCGCGTCCATGTCCAGCCGCACGAGCAGTTCGGGGCTGGGCACCTCCAGGTCAACGCGTTGCACGGTGATGTGCAGGCGGCCTTCGGCATCGGTGTTCTTGTTCTCGGTGACCTTGCCACCACCGGCGGGGTAGCTGATGGAAAGTGGCAGCTGGGCGAGGTCGCGTGCGCTGTTGCTGCCTACGAACTGGGCCGAGAGCAGCATTTCACGGCGGTAACCGTTCGCGAAGTCGAGGGCACAACGCTCCGGCAGGGCCGCGAGCCGCACGCTGGTGGTGAGCTTCTGCAGGTCGCTGAAGATCTCGTTCGCCAGCGACACCTGCTCGGTGCCAACGGTCACCACATCGTTCCCGCCCCAGTATTCCTTCATCGCGATCAAGGCCCGCAGGTCCTGATCGAACGCACTTTTAAGGTCGCCCGCCACCACGCTCTGACGCGCGCGGACGAAGCCATCGGTGGCCTGGCCCAGTGCCTTCGCCTTGCGTTCGGCCTTGATGCGCGCGTGCTCGGCCTTGCTCAGGCGATAATATACCCAATACTCGGTATCGTTCTGCCAGGTGTCCACCAGTTCATGCCCTTCGATCTGCTCGTTGGCCGTGGTCTTTATGGCGCTGGTGAAGGACTCGTCGAAGCTGTCCTTGCGATCGAGCGTGTACAACAGGCTGTTGCCCTCCACCCGCACCGTGATCTCGCTTACCAGGTCGTTCAACGCGTTCTTCTTCGCGCTCTCCTGGAAGTCCACGCGGCTCTTCGGGCACAGGCCGATACCTACGTAATCCTGGTCGGACACCGGGCGACCGCGCACCCAGGAAGGTTTCTCGGCCCCTGTGTTCACCTGTGTTTCCGCAGGGCCCGCCGTGTTCTGGCGGCCCTTGCAGGCCCCGAAGGCGAGCAGGCTGAGGAGGAGGATGCGCTTCACGGGAGCTTCGCAACAAGTTCCTCGCGGATGGCCGAGGCCATGCCGGCCGTGGCCTGGCGACACAGTTCGGTGGCGATGGTAGCGGCGGGTTTCACTTCCTTGGAGGCGTTCAGCAGGCCCACCAGTTCGCGGCGGGCATTGTTGGCCGTTTCCACCGCGCCGTTGCGCGCGGGAAAGAGGGTGTTCCCATCGCCATCGTAGGTGGCATAGTAGGCGTGGTCGGCTTTCTCCTGGTCCACCACCTTGCTCATCAACACCTCCCCGGTCTCCAGGGACACCAGCTTGTAACTGAACGACAGGATCACCTTGTTCTCCTGGAAATACTCGATGTATTTCACCGGCTTGTACTTCGTGATGACCATCATCTGGCCGGGATCGTTGGGGTTCGGCTGCTTCACCTGGTAACTGGCGAAGCCGTCCTTCGTGCTGCGTTTCAGCTGGCCGTTCACCTCGTGGTAGTCGATGAGCGAACCCATGAGCACGGCCTGCGCTCCCAATAACTTGCCCGCACTCACGGCCGTGGCCTCGTCCACCACCCCGCTCATCCCGAGCCGCTGCTCATCCAGGATGCGTTGGATGTTCTCCCGGTCCACCACCTTGATGAACGGGTCGTTGATCTCGGTGATCGAGCTGATCACGTACGCGTTCAAGCGGGCGGCCTGTGCCTTGTCCTTTAGAGTGCCACCGAACGGCAGCGCTGCGATGGAATACCTGCCCTTGTCCACGGCCTCATTGCGCAGTGCTGAAGCGTCCTTGTAAGCGGCATCCTTCGCCACCACCTTGCTCAGTTCATCGTAGGCTTTGCGGAAGTGGTTCTGCGCCAGGGCCTCCTTGCCGCTGCGGTACAAGGGCTCGAGGTAGGCCACGTTCTGCAGGCTTCCAGCATCCTTGTAGCCGGGCTCCAGCGCGCCGATCTTCGCGAAGACGGCCTCGGCGCCCTTGAAATCCCACCGGGCCATCAGGTCCTGCCCTTGGGTGTACAGGTCCACCAGGTATTTCCCCTTCACCTCATTGAAGTCGCTTTGGTAATTGCCCGGAATGTCGAGCACCACGCCATACTGCCCCACCCGTTCGGCATAGGCCCTGGCCCCCAGGAATGCGTTCACGGCAGCTTCCTTGTTGTCGCCCATGCTGAACTCCTTGAAGAAGCCGCTGAGCTTGTCGTTCAACAGCATCTGGCCGGTCTTCTTCAGCCCGATCTTGGCATCCACGTTGCGGTTGTTCCGCATAAGGCTCTGCAGGTACATGTCCGCCGCTTCGGTATACAGGCCGTTGGCATCGAGCTTTTCGCCCTTCTTCGCGAAGGACTTCGATCCCGAGCAACCGCCGATGAGCATCGCGACGATGCCGCCGATGGCCAGGGGAAGGAGGTAGGGCTTCATGGTGGTGAAGATGGGCGCCGACCGGCGCTGACGCTTAGCGCGACTGGATGTATTTGTTCAGGTCGTCGATGCTGCTCTCAAAAGAGAACGCGTCGTTCACCTGGTAGTAGTTGCCCAGGTCGTACGTATGGTCATAGGCGAACTTGGAGAACTCCAGCTTGCTGTCCTCGAAGCTGAACATGCCCATGATGTTCTTCACCTGTGCCACGGTGAAGCAATGGTCGCGCGCGATCTGCTTGGCCAGGGTCATTTTGCTGTCCTCGAATCCCTTGCTCTCCAAGCTCTGCCTGGCCGAGGAGAACTCGCCCTCGCTCATGGGAAAGCTGCAGCCGATGGGACCGTTGTAACCGGGCATCCGGTAAGCCGGCTCCTTCTCCATGGTGGCGGCCGGGGCGGGCGCTACCGTGGTTCCCGTCGTCGTTGTCGTAGTGGTGTGCGTGGTGGTGCTCTGCGTGGTGCTCTGCGTGGCGCCCATGTTGTCGGTCACGTTCACGCCCATGTTGATGCCCACCCCGTTGATACCGATGTTCAGGTTCACGTTCTCCCCATCCAGGTCGTCATCCCCGGTGGTCCGGACCGTGGTGGTCGTGGTGGTCACGCGCTGCACATCGCCCGTGGTGGCAGGCTGCGTGGTGGTGGCCTTCTCGGTATCATCCACGAAGTTGGTGGGGGGGGCCTTGGCCGCCTCGGTGGGCTTGGCAGTGCCCAACTCGGCCTGTCCCTGCATGCGCAGAACGTATTCCCCTTTCTTGTTCGTGGTCAGCTTCAACGTGTACTCCTTGCCATATTCCATCCAAGCGTTCTGCTTCACCGGAGGCACACCTGTTTCAGCAACGCGCACCACGATCAGCGGTGTTTCGTTGCGGATGCCGGTGGCCACCACGCGGGTGGCGGGAGTTTCATTCTTTACGTCGCCATCGATCACCAAGGTGAACTTCTCCCCCATCTCGGAGAAGACGACGATGTCGCTGGTCTGGGCCTGAGCGGCCGCGGTAAAAAGGATGCTGACGAAGGCAAGGGTGCTGAGACGTGCCATGGGTGGTGTGGTTTGAGAGATCGCGAATGTAAGCGGATGGGGTGAAGGCAAGGGCTGTGCCAAGTCGCGGACAGTAGGCACGGGCAGTAGGAAGGGGCAGTAGGCAGGGGCAGTAGGAGCCATTGCGCGAGGCCGTAAACCCTTTGTTGGTCATTCGGTCCGGGGAACCACCTTTGCGGCATCGCCTTCACCCAAACCCAAGGCGCTCAGGGCATGGATGTTTCCGTTGTGATACCGCTGGTGAACGAGCGCGAGTCGCTGGCCGAGCTGGCCGAGCGACTGCATCAGGTGCTCGGAGGCATGGGGCTGACCTACGAACTTTTGTTGGTGGATGACGGCAGCCGCGACGGGAGCTGGGAGGAGATCCAACGGCTGCACGCGCTGGATGGGCGTTTGAAGGGGATCCGGTTGGGCCGCAACTACGGGAAGAGCCCCGCGCTCAACGAAGGCTTCAAGGCCGCCACCGGAAAGGTCGTGTTCACCATGGACGCCGATCTGCAGGACGATCCCGCCGAACTGCCCGATCTCTACCGCATGATCACCGAGGAGAAGTTCGACCTGGTGAGCGGCTGGAAAAAGAAGCGGCACGATCCCCTGAGCAAGACCCTCCCGACCAAGCTGTACAACTGGGCCACGCGCAAGGCCAGCGGGGTGCAGCTGCACGACTTCAACTGCGGCCTGAAGGTCTACCGTCGCGAAGTGGTGAAGGCCATCGAGGTGTACGGCGAAATGCATCGTTACATCCCCTTCATCGCCAAGAAGGAAGGCTTCCACCGGATCGGCGAGAAGGTGGTGACGCACCATGCGCGCAAGCATGGTGTCACCAAGTTCGGTTTTGACCGCTTCATCAACGGCTTCCTCGATCTGCTCACGATCACCTTCGTGTTCCGCTTCGGCAAGAAGCCCATGCACTTCTTCGGCGCCATCGGCACATTGATGTTCGTGCTCGGTACCGGCTCCATCCTGTGGCTCCTCGGCGACAAGCTCTGGCATGTGTACCATCACCAGTCCGCGCGCCTCGTGGCCGACAACCCGGTCTTCTACATCGCCCTGGCCATCATGATCATCGGTTCGCAGCTCTTCCTCGCGGGCTTCGTGGCCGAACTGGTGGCGCGCACCTCGACGGAGCGCAATGCCTACCGTGTCGATGAGCGCATTGGTCTCTGACACGCTCCGCACCCGGCTCCAGCTCGCGCTCATTGTCGTGCTTTCGCTGTGCATCGCCCGCCACCTGTGGCTGGCCCGGTACGCACATCCCATGGCCGACGACCTCTCCTACGCGCACAAGGACATTTCGCAGGGCACCATGGCGGCCATGAAGTGGGAGCACGCGCACTGGAACGGGCGTTACACGAGCAACTTCCTCGTGCTCTTCGGCCCGATGCGCGGAGGTCTGGAGGCCATCGACACCTACCGCGTGGTGCCGGTGCTCCTCATCCTGGCCACGCTCGCGAGCACGTATGTGTTCCTCCTTGCCTGCTGCAGGCCCTGGCTTTCGCTGCGCGATGTGCTCACCGGCTCCCTGATCTGGACCGCCTTGTACCTGCACGCCATGCCGGACATCGCCGAAGGCTTCTACTGGTACACGGCCGCAGTGACCTACCAGCTGGCCCATGTGCTCGCGATCATGTACCTCGCATTGCTCGTGCGGATGTATCGAAGACCTTCGCCCTGGCAGCTACCCATCGCAGCGCTCCTGCTCGCCGCGCTGGTCGGCTTCAATGAGGTGCTGATGCTCCTGCTCGTGGTGGGTCATGCGGGTGCGGTGGCCGTGAAGCTCATCAACGTCCGAAGCGTGACCGTCGGCGGATGGATGCTGCTCGCTGTGGCCATCCTTGCGGCCGCGTTCATGATCCTGGCACCGGGCAATGCAGAACGATCGGCCTTCTTCACCGGAAAACACCAGCTCCTTTCCTCCATCGGGATGAGCCTGTTGCAGACCCTGCGCTTCGGTGCGGTGTGGCTCTCCTCCCCTGCTGTGCTGGGAATGGCCGCGCTGTACATCCTCGCCCACGACCGCTTGTCAGTACGCTTCCCCGGAATTGGCTCGGGCTTTGGGTTGAAGCCGTGGATGACGCTGGTGGCGCTGCCCGCCCTGCTCTTCCTCTGCGTGTTCCCCGCCTATTGGAGCACCGGGACGCTCGGACAGTACCGCACCCTCAATGTGGCGTACTTCTTCGGGCTTCCGCTCGTCTTTCTGCACCTGTCCGTTCGGATGACGCATTCGGGACCGCGGCCCTGGGCCTTTCGCCTCCGCACCGCACCGGTGATGATCATCGCGGGGATCTTCGCCTGCACGGGACTGCTCTTCCTGCGCAACGGACATCGCGCCAACATGGACCTGTTCTTCGGCCGTGCCCAGCGCAGCGACCAGCAACTGTGGCAGCGTTATGCTCTATTGGATGCCGCACCGGATGGAAGCACCATGACCATTCCACTGATCCTCGATCCGCCCAAAAGCATCTACGTGCTCGACATCCGGCACGACCCATTGTTCCTGCAGAACACGGACTACGCGTTGTGGTTCGGGCTGAAGGAGGTTCGGTTGGCGGATCAGAGCGAGGACGCGAAGGTCACCAACTGATCGGAGAAGCGCTTCCACGACAATTGCTCGCGCTGCGCTTCCATATGGCGGCGGAACACCTGTGCATCGCCTGCGAAGAAGCGCTGGATCCCCTCGGCAATGGCTCCGGCCTCGGCCACGGATACCACGATCCCGGTAACACCGTCCGC
The DNA here is from genome assembly GCA_031411095.1 of Flavobacteriales bacterium. GTDB lineage: Bacteria > Bacteroidota > Bacteroidia > Flavobacteriales_F > PHOS-HE28 > PHOS-HE28. The sequence goes on from JANOAK010000003.1 coordinate 53,076, forward strand.
AACGCCTTCCTTCAACCCTCCTACATCGGTGGCGATGATCGGCGTGCAGAAATGCTGCGCGATGGCCGTGATCCCGCTCTGGGTGGCACTTCGGTACGGAAGCACCACCGCATCCGCTGCGCCGAAGAACAGGGGCACCTCGGGGTCAGCGATGTACCGGATGTGATCCGCGATCCGCTGCTTCAACCCAAGCCGCTCAATGGCCGCGTGAACCTTCGCCATGTCGCCATACGGCTCACCGGCGATCACCAGCACATGGTCCTGTGGCAGCTGTGCCATCGCTTCGATCAACAGGTCCAGTCCCTTGTAGTCACGAATGAAGCCAAAGAACAGGAGCACCTTCTTCTCCGGCGCGATGTTGAGCTTCCTGCGCGCCTCCTCCATGGGCATCGGAGCACCGAAGTGGTCGTACAACGGATGCGGCATCAACAGCACCCGGGCATCGGGCCGGAAGTGGAGCAGATCCTCCTTCACCTGTCCGCTCATGGCGATGAAGCCATCGTTCCGCTGCAGGAAATAGCGTGTGAAGGCCCTGTCGAAGAAGCGCGCTTCGTGGGGCACCACATTATCACAGATGGTGAGGACCTTCACGCCTTTTTTCCGCAAACGCCCGGCCACCGTGCCCAGCGATGGCGCGAAGAAGCTCATCCAATAGCGCATCAGCAACAGATCGGGGTGTTGCTCCGCGATGAGGTTCGCAGTGCGCACCCAGCTCAGCGGGTCGATGCTGTCCAGCACCCGCGGCGCGTTGACCACATCGGCCGTATCGCCCGGCTCCACCAGTTGGGTCTTCCCCGGAAAAAGCATATCCGGGTACTGGCGCGAGAAGTTGTACGGCAGCACCGTGTGGCCTTTCTCCAGTTCGCGCAACAACCGGGCGTTGAACTGCGCAATGCCCCCGCGGTACGGATGAAAGGTGCTGAGGTGGGCGATGCGCATGCGGTTGCTGCCGATGATGCGCGCAAAGATGGGGCGGTAGGCTGAACGTCCTGAAGTGCGTTCACATGGCTGAACTGCCTACTCGAACACAATGCTCCCGCTGTACCGCTGCCCGCCTACTCTACCAGCACCCGCTCATAACACACGCCCTCTTTGTCTGTGAATTTGATCACATAGGTGCCTTTGCCAAAACGGCTCAGGTCCACCTCTGCGAGCGTTGCACCTGTCGGAAGTGGGCGCTGCAGCAGCAACCTGCCCATGGTGTCGTATACGCTGTAGTAGCTTTCCGCCATGAGCGGGTCGTCGAACTGCACGGTGAAATGACCGCTGTTGGGATTGGGGTATGCTTGGAATTTACGCTCGGTGTTGTTGCGGGGTGTACTTGTAATGGTGCAACCGTCATAAGTAACGATCGGGTCGTTCATAACATCGCTGATAGTAACAGAAAACCCAATTGCACCTTCTTCGGATGTGAGCGTGAAGCTGCTATCTACAGGGAAAAGATCAGAGACAATGATCGGCGGTGGCGGTGCTTCTGAACAGGGCAGATGACCAACGGAATCCGCCTTGAAGAGGAATGCAGCACCAGACCAAAGCCCGAAATCGCCGTATGCCCCACCATCGTAGTAAAATCCGCCATCAGAGCCTGCTAGGAGGGAAGCTGTTACATAGCTGTATCCGTATACCCCGGCTGATCGTGTCCACATAGTGTCACCGTTCTGATCAGTCTTCATTAGGAAGGGCCTGTATGGTAGATTGTGGTCTTGGATCCCAATATTGGCTAGCACTACATAGTTGCCATCCTGGGCTGTAACGATTCGCAAGGGTTCCGGCGCATACCACTTGGGCTCACTGTCATAACCCTTGCACCATTGAACATTACCGGTTCCGTTCAACTTCATCATAAAGAGCTTCGGGTGGTAATCTGGCGGCAGCGTCCCGAACCCGTTCGTTGAACCGATGCTGTCGGTGTAACCCGTGATGATGAACGAGCTGTCCGACTCGATATAGCAATCATGCACCAAGCCCTTGGGGCGGATGTATGACTTGCACCAGATGAAGTTTCCGTTCGCGTCAAGCCGGGCTATGGCCGCCCCGGCCGCATCCATGTTGATACCGGCCAGCAGGTCCCCGCCGGGTAGTTCACGGATAAAACTGAAGCTGCCGTTATACGGGAATTGCTTGGACCATAAAGCGGTGCCCAACGAATCGACACTCAAGGCGAAAAAGCTCTCAGCACGCCCCGTAGCGACAATACCCTTTTCGCTGGTTATTTCCAGGCCTTGAGCATTATTCAGGCACGTGACCGCGTTCAAAACATAGCGCTTCATAGCCACTATGTTACCCAAGGAATCCATCTTGCCGATGACGGGATCCACCTTCAAACTTTCAGCAACATTGCACGAGTCTTGAAGATAGCCCCCAACGAAGAAGATCTCGTTGTCCGAGAATTTCCGGACCGATTGCAACACGAGAAAGGGCATGCCTTCGTAACAACGGATGTGGATGATGTTGCCCTGTGGATCCATGATCGAAGTGCCAGAACAGCCAATACCGGTAAACAGGTTCCCACTGGAAAGTTCGCTTAGGGTCATGGTGGCGGAAGCTCCGGTCAAATAGTACTTCTCGAATGTGGTCTGTGCAAAGGTGTTGATACACCAACAGAGCACCGCAGATGCAAGGAGGACCGTTTTCATGGTCAATCAAGGATCAGGGTTTTCATCTTGGTCTGTAGCTCATGTGAGACCCTTATGCAATAAGCTCCTCTGGCGAGGCCTCCTGTGGTGACACCAAGCATTCGATCGGTCACCCCGTTCCAAGAGAAAATGCGCTTGCCTGTCAGATCATAAATTGCAATATCTCGCTCAAAACCATCTGCCGGCAGCAACAGATTAACTGCGTCACGGGCCGGATTTGGGTAAATGCCAAAGTCCCAAGTGGACTCAAAGCCAATAGTATCTGCCGCGTTGATGGGTATCATACGGCGTTGCATGGGTTGGGGGGTGATAATAAAGCCATAATCCGAATGTAGTGTGTCCAAATAGGGTAACGGGCCATAGGGGGGCACCGGAGAAGGGAAATCTGCGATGCCGTTTAGAGGTGCGGTCGACAGGTCAAGGACGAGCCACCCGTTCCCATCATCATCCAGCTGATCTGTTGGATATACTGCGCTATTTACCCTTGTTGGGAAATATGTGACATACTGATCTACGCCTGTTTGGAAATTATCGAGCAATATCGATTGACTATTGGGATCAGTACATCCCAAGAAATTCTGGTTAGCGCGTGTGACATAGAAATTGTTCGCCCAATAGGCATTGAGGTTATGCACCCAGCCGATGGCCACGTTCTGGTCCGCGTTCGTCAAATAGTAGCACTCGATATTGGCTTGGTCGTCGTATACCTTCTGCGCCTTGAAATTCCCGTTAAAGAAGGCATACTGCTGCCACGTGGGATTGGACAGCATATCCATCAGCGGTGAAAAGTTGTGGTAGATCGGCTTATTCACCACGGGATAGCCGCCAATGATCCCGATGTCGAGAAGATTCGTAGCGCCCTTCGCACTCGAAAATATCTGTTGCCATTGATTTCCGTTAGCTCCAAAATCCGGCGGTGGCGGTTGCAAATTATCCTCCCACCAAAACACCCTTGCCCAGAACCAGCTACTGCTGGTGGCGAAATTACCGAAGAAGGTGGAAGCCCAGATTTCATTATGGAAGGAGACATCGTAGTTGCTGAAGTACGGAAAGCTATCATCGTCGTTACTGGTTCCCCATGTGCCGAACTCGCCATTTTGGAAGGGCTTCTTATTGCCGTTGCTCAGGAACACATTGCGGTAAGCTTGGGCAAGATCAAAGCTGTAGGCAAGTTCCATCTCGCCCCAGTACAGGTATCGGTGCACATCCGCAATGTCAACGTTGGGGTTGCGAAGGGGTAGGTAATAGTTAGTATCGCTCGTGTTCGCCGGGGCGCCTCCTGCGTAACTCATTAGGATGAGCTTCGTGCTATCGCCAAGCGGCGATTGGGCAAGATTAGCTGTATCCACTGGGTCACGGATAAAGTGCGCGATGTCAGTGAGCCAGTTATTAATAGTTATTGGTAGCAGCGGGTCATCTGTCCAGGTTATACGATTTTCGGGACACATGGAGTAATATGTGTCGGATGTTTGGGAATAATTTGCCAGACTATCGGTGCCATAAGAGAGCATTTGATCGGTCTCATTGAACGGTTCGATAGCCGAAATGTTCACCGAATACCCCCACCGCGCCAGGATGTACTTGTACTTGCGCTTCCAGTAATAGAATACGCCGTTGTTGATATTCGCTGGATTTCCGTCCTTATAGAAATACTCCTTCAGATCATACGGTCTGCTCTGTGAGGCTGGTTCAACAAAATGGATCACATACGCGTTGGAACCCCAAATTGGGATTTCATACGCTATGCCTGGTCCGCAAGGATCGACGCATAACTGGATGTACATGTCATTATCTCTCGCATGTTCTAGTACTTGGTCGAAATACCAGCACTGGTACTGGCAATTTCCCAAATGTTTTGCAGGTCCGACCCAGTTGGTGCAGGGTTCTTCCTCCCTGTAATGGTCATACACGCCTAGGTTCACCCACTCCGGTGCAAAATGGTGGCGCATTAACCACATTCTCAAGTAATTACTCCCGACCGAATGGAGGTCCTCCATGGCTTGTCGGATGTGGTCATGGTCTATTCGACGGTCACCAATATCGGCCAAGTTCGTGCCCAAGCCGAAGAAGGGCTCGCCCGTTTCGAATTGTAACGTACGACGATTGACCTCATTGACATGGAGGAATCCCTTGTTATCGGGCAAGGGCGGGTCACATGCGAAAGTGTATCCCGTGTAACGTAATGGGGCTAATGCATCGTTACTGAGACTGGTAGTATGAGGGGCCTTCACAGAGAGCTCGAATTGCCAGAGACCCTCCTCGTCTGGCGCGAAGCGAAAGCGAATGGTGTAGGGGTGGAGCGGGCTTGCCATGTTCTCAACAAGCCATGCCGTGTCCGCCGTGTTGGCCCATGTCGCTTCTTTCATGAAAAAGCCCCACTTCATCTTCTGCGCACCGGAAGGGCTTGTAAGGGTGATCACCAGTTGCAGGGAGTCATCAGCATATGGATTGAGGTCGTGCCCGTGATCGACCATGGCCGGGGTAACTGTGTTCGTATCACCGTTTGAATAGTAATGCGCAAAGAACCGCGTGATGGCATCTTGATAGTCTTGCGGCAAGCGAAGGCCCACTTCGAGTTTTTCCCATTTCTCCACGTGCAACACACTATCCACCATATGCGTCGCAGGATCTGGTGCGATCACCGCCAAGTCTGCATCGGGCCCCAGGCCTTGATCGATCCGCGCCCTGAAGCGTCCATTGCCCGTGAATACACCGGCATGGAAGCCATCGGTCATGTGCACTTGTGTACCCGAGACGAATTCCGCATCGGCAGCTCCAGAGATGGTTACAGGTAAGCTGGGGTCGCTAGGCGACAGTATCTTTTGCGTGACCGCTGTGTGGTGTGTGCCATTGGTCCATTCCACATCTTGAATTGTGTGATCAGGGTATGCGACCTGCCCAATGGCCACCGGTCCGTTGGCCCAGAGCAGACCAACAGACACAAGAGGGGCAACGTAACGCGCCCTCATCACCTTGTTCCTTGGATCGTTTTCAGCGTCGCTTCCATCCGTTGCAACCGTTCCTCCAACTGCAGGATGTACAACGCCTGCTCCTCCATTACCTTCAACATGCGCGTCTGGAGATCGCCGATCTCCACTCCTTGCTTGCACGCGACATCTTCGGCCGAGGGAATGCCGGGCAAATGCCTGTTCGCATCGAGAAAGGCACGAAGGTCTTCCAATGGCATCAGGTGGTAACCATCGGCAAAAACAAAGTCGGGCCAATCGCCCACTTTCACGAGCACATCGCGCGTAGAAATGCCGTTCTCAACAAAAAGGCGGTAGTCCCCTACGGGACCCGCTGGAGGTGTGGTGCCGATGCCGACCTTGCCGTTGGTCATGAGGATCATGCGCTCTTGATCGTTAGCGATCAGCCGCAGCGGCACGTTGTTACGCGTGCCCAATTTCGCTGTCGGGAACACGATGTTCCCGCAGAATGTCCAAGGCAGGTTGGAGCCGTGATCGTAGCACGTGGTCGCCAGCGGTGCATCGTTCAGGTCATGATCCGTAAGCAGTTTCAGCTGGCCCGTGGAATCCACCATCAGCAAACGATAACCGTGATCGAAGGCGAGCGATGTGGCCTTCAGGGCTCCGTCGGTCTTTAGCCGTAACCTCTCTTGTCCATTGCTCTTGAACACCACATCCTTGTTGTCCGCCGTGCCTATGTAATGCGTGGCCGGGTTGGACCCGGTGTTGCCGCTCATCGTCCAATCGCTACGGTCCGGTGCGCGTAGGTATACCTGTTGCGACGTGAAGACGCACCCATTCGCATCCGTGATGGTGACCTGATAATTATCGGAGGCCAGCAAGGCGCGGTCCTGCGTAGTGGGACCATCCGCCCACAGGTAGGCATATGGCGTGACACCACCTATGGGCACCAGGTCCAAACTTCCATTGTAACAATCGAAGCAACTGATATTGAAACCATTCGGGTATTCATACGGAATGAGTGCTGGCAGAAGTTCAGCCGGCTCGGTCAAGGTAACCTCAATGCGGGCCTCTTCACCCATTGCATCAGACACAGAAACCGCATAGAACCCTGCTGGCAGGTCCTGCAAGTCCTCGTCGTACGAGCCATTGCTCCACTTGTATGAATAGGGCGGTGTTCCTCCGGTTACAGTAAGATCAATGGTCCCATCCTTGTGCCCAAAACAACTGATGTTGTACCCGTGCCGGTCCAGCGGCACGGCCGTGATGGTGATGGTCTGGGCCATCGTGGCTCCGCTAATGGAGATCAGCGCAAGCACAGCCCATTTTCGCAGGGGGGGGGGCAGATACGTCATTGTATTGGAAAGGTATACGACGTACTTGGAACCGAGGAGCGTTGGTTGAAAACTATTTGGGGTGGCGGTCACATAGGACACGCCAATACGAGCTGAGTAATGAAGGTCACTCGCGACACGCGATCGACTGCCGAGAGAGTGAGTCCCACACGACCAGGTGGATGAAAGATCGCTTCGCGGCAACGAGGGTCGCAGATCCGTGGGGCCGCTCGCGAAAACGGGAAAATCAAAGATCGCTTCGCGGCGTTCTATCGCAGACCCGGCTTGCCGCTCGCGAATACGGCGAAGATCCATTCCGGCGCGTTCCTTGCCTGTTGCCCGGCTTAACTTCGCAGCTTCCATGAATACCCGCACGTTCCTTCTGGCCGGCGCCCTGGTGCTCTCTGCCATGCTGACCGCCCAGGTGAACCAAACCGACGCCAAGGGCAAGCAGGGGCCTTGGGAACGCACGTGGGCGAACAGTTCGCAATTGCGCTACAAGGGCCAGTTCAAGGACGACAGACCCGTGGGCACATTCACGTATTACAGCACGGTGGGCAAGGTGGAGAGCATCGTGCAGCATTATCCCACCGGCGGGGCTTCCCATGCCAAGCACTTCCATCCGAACGGCAAGGTGATGGCCGAGGGGCGCTATGTGGGCGAGGACAAGGACAGCACCTGGAACTACTTCGACGCTGAAGGGCATCTGCGCAGCACCGAACGTTGGAAGGCGGGCAAGCTGAACGGGGACCAGGAGGCCTTCTTCGCCGAGGGGGGTCTTGCGAACAAATGCTCCTGGGGCCTGGGCAAACGCAACGGCACGTGCACGGAGTTCTTCGCCAACGGACAGCCGCGACGCGTGGTGACCTACGTGAACGACATTCCGGATGGTGTGGAGACCGTTTACTACGAGAGCGGAAAGAAGGAGATCGAGGGCAAGTATGTGAAGGGCGAACGAGAAGGTGCTTGGATGCATTACAACGACGATGGCTCCGTACAGATCCAGATCTACTATGCCAAGGGCGAATACGTGAAGGACCAAAAGGAGAACGGCACCTTCAAGGAGTACTACCCCAATGAACAGCCGAAAAGCGAGGTGACCTACAAGAACGGCAAAAAGGATGGCCGTTTCGTGGAGTATCACGACAACGGGCACTTCGTGGAGCAGCCCACCAAACTGGGCCCCGACCAGAACGCCCGGCAGGACACCGAACGCGTGCTGCAAGGCCAAACGATCAAACGCGAAGGCACGTACCGGAACGACCTGCTCGAAGGGGACGTGAAGGAGTATGATGAGGCCGGAAAACTGCTGAAGACAACGACCTACACCGCCGGCAAGGAATCAGGGATCAGGAATTAGGAATTCCTAATTCCTGATCCCTGATCCGTGGACTTGGAAAAGGAGAACCATCGGAGATGAGCAAGAACGGACGCGTACTGGTGGCCATGAGCGGCGGGGTGGACAGCTCGGTTACCGCGTTGATGCTGCATGAGCAGGGCTACGAAGTGATCGGCGTCACCATGAAGACCTGGGACTATTCGGAGGCCAGCGGTGGCAAACGGATCACGGGCTGTTGCGATCTGGATAGCATCAACGATGCACGTGAACTGGCCGTGAGCCGGGGGATGACACACATCATCCTGGACATCCGGGAGGAGTTCGGCAGTTCCATCATCGGCAACTTCACGAGCGAATACATGGCGGGCCGCACGCCGAACCCCTGTGTGCTCTGCAACACGTTCATCAAGTGGGAGGCGCTGCTGAAGCGTGCCGATATGATGGACTGCGAGCTGATCGCTACCGGCCACTACGCCAAGGTGCGCAGCGAATTTGTCACCTCGAGCGGAGTCGAGAGGTGGATCGTGAGCCGTGGCCGCGATCACGACAAGGACCAGAGCTATGTGTTGTGGGGCCTGGAGCAGGAGAACCTGGCCCGCACGCGTTTCCCCGTGGGCGGTTTCAAGAAGGCCGAGATCCGCGAAATGGCCCTGAAGAGCGGCTTCCCGAACCTGGCCACGAAAAGTGAGAGCTACGAGATCTGCTTCATCCCGGACAACGACTATCGCGGCTTTTTGAAGCGGAAGGACCCCGAGGCCTTCGAAAAACTGAAGCACGGCAAGCTTGTCGGCACGGATGGCGCCATGCTCGGCGAACACGATGGCTACCCCTTCTTCACCATCGGGCAGCGCAAGGGATTGGGCATCGCCACTGGCAAGCCACTGTACGTCACCGACATACGTCCTGATACGAACACCGTGGTGTTGGGCGACAAGGAGGACCTGGACAAACAGGTGGCATTTGTGCGGCAACCTAACTTCCAGAAGATCGTCACGTTAAAAGGTGAAATGGAAGCCCACGTGAAGATCCGGTATAAGGACAAAGGCACGCCCGCCACCATCAGCATGGACGGCGATCGCGTTCGCGTGGAGTTCCATCACAGCGTTCGCGGCATCGCCCCCGGCCAGAGTGCCGTCTTCTACGAGGGGGAGGATGTGATCGGTGGTGGATTCATTGATCGGGAACTGGCCACAGCATGAAAAAGGGGCACTTCATCCTTGCGTTGCTGTCCATCCTTTGGCTGGCCACAGGGGCTTGCAAGAAGGATGAGGCCCCCGTGATGGACCTGGGATACGGTTACTTCCCCACCAGCCCTGGTGCGTGGATCGAGTATCAGGTGGACAGCCTGCGCGTGCGCAGGGTCGGACAAGGCGTTCCTGATTCGATCAGCCTGAGCTATGCCTTGCGGGAGGAGTTGACCGACAACTTCACCGACCCCGAAGGTCGCCCTGCCCAACGCGTGTTGCGTTCCACCCGCGACGCGAACAACAACTGGCTGCCGAAGGATGTCTGGTGGCAGGTGCGCGAGGATGTCCGGGCAGAGAGGACCGAGGAGAACATGCGTCGTGTGAAGCTCGTCTTCCCGCCACGCACAAGCACGTTCTGGAACACGAACGCCCGCAACACGGCCGATGACTTCGAGCTGAACTATGCCGAGGTGGATGTGCCGTGGACGATCAATGGCATGAGCTTCGACAGCACCCTGCTGGTGGTGGGCACCTACCCCAGTAACCTGTACTTCACGAAGACCTACCGCGAGCGCTATGCCAAGGGTGTGGGCCTTATCTACCGCGAAGTGGACAGCGTGAACAACCAGTTCTCGCAGGGCTACGACCGTTGGTATGTCAAGCAGATGATCACCGGCCACGGGCACTGATACCTTTGCGCGTATGGTGCGCAAGGCGTTCACATTCCATTCATTGCTTGCGTGCACGGCGGCCTTCGCGCAGACCGCACCCGCCACGTACTGGGTGACGTTCACCGACAAGGCCAACACGCCGTACAGCCTTCAGCAACCCGACGCCTTCCTTTCAGAGCGCGCGTTGGACCGTCGCCAGCGCCAGGGCATACCCGTGGATGAGCTCGATCTGCCCGTGGACCCCGGGTACATCAGTGCCCTGTTGGCCGCTGGCCAGTTCGAGCTGCACAGTGTGAGCCGCTGGTTCAATGCGGTCACCATCGTAAGCACCGACACGCTGGCGCTGGATACACTTCACCTGCTGCCCTTCGTGCAGGAGGTGCGTGCATCTTACACACGGACCAAGGGTCGCCATGCGCTGCCTGCCAAGTTCCCCCCACCGGACACGGGGATCCCGAAAGGCCTGTACGACGATGTCTATGGCCCGTCATTCGGCCAGAGCGCCATGATCAACGCCCACTTGCTGCATACGCTCGGTAGCGCCCGGGGCGAAGGCCTGCTGATCGGTGTGTTCGACAGCGGCTTCGAGGACACCGATTCCCTTGAAGCCTTCGCCACTTTGCGCGCACGCAACGGCATCGTGTACACGCGCGATATCGTGTGCCCGCACTGCGACGTGTATGATCAACACTGGCATGGGCGCTCCGTGCTCTCCACCATGGCCGGGGTATTGCCGGGCAGGCTCCTGGGCACAGCGCCGGATGCGGATTACGCGCTGTTCCGCACGGAGGATGTCCATTCGGAATATCCCGTGGAGGAGGACAATTGGATCAGCGGGGCGGAAGTGGCCGACAGCCTTGGTTGCGATCTGCTGAACACCTCGCTGGGCTACACCGTGTTCGATGACAGCACCATGGACCACACGTATGCCCAATTGGACGGCAACACGGTGCGGATGAGCATTGCGGCCAACATCGCGTTGCGTAAGGGCATGATCCCGGTGAACAGTGCAGGGAACGAAGGATCATCGGACTGGCACTACATCGGCGTTCCGGCAGATGCCGTGGGCATCCTCACCGTCGGCGCGGTGGGCACGTTCCGCGAACCTGCCCCGTTCAGTTCACGGGGTCCAACGGCGGATGGGCGCGTAAAACCCGATGTCTGCGCCACGGGTTGGGGGTGCATCGGACTGGACATCGATGGAACGAACATCGGATCGATCAGCGGCACGTCCTTCTCCTCCCCTGTGCTCTGCGGGGCCGTGGCCTGCCTCTGGCAACTACATCGCGATCTGCCCGCCTCCGCGATCATTAATGCGGTGAAACGCAGCGCATCGCTGTACCACACGCCCAACGACAGCCTGGGTCATGGCATTCCCGACCTGTGGCGGGCACATCTGCTCCTGGGAGGGAACGACCTCACCGGGCTGCAGGCACCCGCGTTCTTCCAGGCATATCCGCTCCCCTTCACCGACCACCTCGACCTGGAGCTGTTCACCGGCGAGGCCGTTCAATTGGAACTCGAACTCGTGGACATCCTGGGCCGGTCGACCCTGTTGCGACCTGTTGCGCTTCCTGCCATGACCTATCAGCAGGTGCGTATCGATGACCCGGCGTTGCACGGCCTTTCGAGCGGCAGCTACATCCTGCGTGCATCCCTGGCAGGACGAGCGGAGATCACCCGCCATGTGCTGAAGGCCGACTGATCAGCGCATCCGGCGCACCAGATAGAGCACGCCGTTCAGGTCATCCGTGAACCAGAAGCTCTGGGCATCGCGCATGAGCACGTCGCAGGGGCGGCCTACCCGGTCGTTGCCTTGGAGAAAGCCATCCACCAGCGCCTCCACTGGATGTCCATGTTGTACACGCACGATGCGATAGCCCTTGCGCATGCTCACCACGGATGACCCGTGCAGCGCCACCACGAACCAACCCTTCAGCCGTGGATCGTCATAGCTGTGGAACAGGTCAAGGCCGAGGGCCGCGGTATGCGCACCAAGCGCCGCATAGGCCGGTGCACACCCACGCAGCCGCATGTGGGGCTTCGCGAACGCCGTGTCCATAAGCACCGAATCACCCCGCTGGTAGTAAAAGGGCCAGCCGTAGTAGCCGCCGTCCGTCACCCGTTGCAGCTTGTCCTCGGGCGCTCCGGTACCGTACTGGTCACTACCCATGTCCGTGGCGAAGAGCTGGTCACCCACCCACTTCAGGCCAACTGCGTTGCGGAGGCCCGATGCATAGATGCGGCGGTTCCGTCCATCGGGGTCCATCTCCAGGATGGTGGCGCGCACCTCCTCCGTTTCGATGCACGCGTTGCAGCTGCTGCCTACGCTCACGTACAACTTGTCGTTGTGGAATGCGATGCTGCGCGTGAGGTGCCAGCCACCGTATTTGTAGCTGAGGCCGTACGATGGGAACGTGTCGATGACCGTCGCTGTGCCGGATGGCAAGGTGTCCCCCCGATGAAAGGGATAGCGCAACAGCTGATCGGTGGTGGCCACGTAGATCGATGTATCCCTCGGCGTTATGTGGAAGGCCACCTGGTTGGGGTTGCGAAGCCCGCTCAGGTATTCGTTGCGCTTCGCGAAGTGTGCGCTGTCCTCGTTCCACCGGTCGAGGATGTATACCCGACCTTTTGTGTTATCGGTGAGGTTGTGCATGTCCGTGACGAACATGCGGCCATCGGGCGATGGGCAGAGGAAGCGGAGCCGCGCCATTCCTTCAGCGGCCACCTTCAGCTCATACCCTTCGGGGATCCGCAGCTGGAATTGGAGGCCCTTCGCGAGGGTGACATCCGCAGGCACGAGCTTGACAGGTGTGGTGTCAAGGCTGAGCGCCTGGTGGACCGCCACCGCTCCCGTGCTATCGGCAGGAGCGCCGACCTGTTCCTGCGCCCCTTCTTCACGCTGCTGACCGCCCGTACACGCCATGACGGATACCAACCACAGCCCTAGCCATCCGTTCCTTTGTTGCATCGCGCCAAAGTAGCCAGCCTCCTTGCTCACCCCCGACCTCCTCCTCGCCGCTTATTCCCGTGGGGTCTTCCCCATGGCGCATGAGGATGGTGCGCTCTACTGGCATGACCCCGATCCCCGGGCGGTGTTCCCCCTCGAGCGGTCAAGGTCCAATGCGCGCCTTCTGCGGGCCATACGCAAGGCTGAATTCACCTACACGCGCGATCAGCAGTTCGCGGAGGTGATGCGCGCCTGCGCCGAAGGCCGCGACAGCACATGGCTCACGGAGGAGATGATCGACGCCTATGTAGGCCTGTACACCGCCGGATATGCGCATTCGGTGGAGGTGTGGCAGCGCGGTGTGCTCGTTGGCGGCATCTATGGCATTACCATGGGCGGCGCCTTCTTCGGGGAAAGCATGTTCAGCCGGGTGAGCAACGCGAGCAAGGCCGCTTTCCACGAACTGGCGCGACATTTGAAAGCGCAAGGCTTCACCCTGTTCGATTCACAGTACATCAACGACCATACGCGATCGCTGGGAGCGATGGAGATCCCGCGAGGTGATTTCCGCAAGGCCTTGCGTGATGCGATCAAGGTGAAGGTGCATTTTTGAACCATGAACCGCTGCTTCGTCCTCCTTGCGCTCCTGGGCCCGTTACACGGATGCTTTGCGCAGAATGACCTGAAGATCTCCGTGGTGCTGAACAGGCCCCAGGCCGGTGGCATGCTGCGTGTGGCCCTGTGCAATTCAAAGGGATCCTTCGACACGGAAAAGGGCTGCGTCCTTCGATCGGTGCCAGCGGATGCGAACGTGGTGGCCGTTACCTACACCGATCTACCGGCGGGGGAATATGCCGTAAAGGTGTTCCACGACATCAATAGCGACAGCGAACTGAACACGAGCTGGATCGGTTGGCCCAAGGAACCTTACGGGTTCAGCAATGACGCCCCGGTGAACATGGGTCCGCCGCCTTACAGGCTCGCGGCGTTCCAGTTGAAGGACGGCGCGAACAGCATCCGCATCGCGCTGCGCTGATCAGCGCTCGTTGCGCTTCACTTCCCTGGTGATCGCATTGCGATCGGCGAGGTAGCGCTGGTACACCAGGTCGTAACGCACGCGATGGTCCACCACGCGATCCCATTCACCCCAGGAAGCGATGAGCAGCTCGCAGGCCTGGCGAAGTGCATGATGCCCGCCACCGGTGGGGATGGTGATGTCCGCATGACCGCCGGCCTCCACGTATTGTTGGAAATGGTGCGTGGCGCGATGGCCTAGCAGGATCCGCAAGCCGCAGCGTTGCGCCACAGGCAGATCGAGCACATCGTCGAAGAAGAAGGCCACCTCCTCGGCCTTGAGTCCGTGCTTGGCGAGGAAGGCATCGAAGGCCTCGGGTTTGTTCGTGTATCCCATGTACACGCCGTGGAAGCGTTCGCGTTCGGCGAAGCGCTCAGCGATCATGTTATGCTGCCCGGTGATGATGGCGGCCTTCGGCAGCTTCTCGTCGTTGCGCAGCCACAGGGCGAACCGCAGCAGGTTCACCCCCATGCTGTCCACCTCGCTGAAGGGACTGCACCCCTCAGCATCCTTGAAGCCATCGTTGAACACGCCGTCCCAATCGAAGAGCACGGCCTTGATGGCCAGACTGCGGATCTCCAGCGCCGCCTCGGTCAGATGGAAGCGGACGCCTTGCTCAACGAATGCCTCTCGCACGGTCATGTTCAGCCCTCAATGGCCTTCATCATGTCCTGAATGTCCAGCATACCGAGCTGCTTGCCGTTCTCGCTCACGCTGATGGTATCCACCTTCTTCTCCTTGAAGAGCTTTTGCGCTTCATCGAGCAATGCCTCGGGGCCGATGGTGATGGGCTCATTGAAGGACATGGCGCTCAACTTCTTGGCGAGGAACTTGTTGCCCTCCTTCTCCAATCCACGGCGCAGTCCACCATCGGTGAAGACACCTTTGTTCTTCCCTTTCGCATCCACGACCATCACCGCGCCGAAGCCGTGCTTGGTCATTTCCACCAAGGCCTCGCTCACGGTGGCACTGTCCTTCACCACGGGGTTGCTGTGCGACAGCACGTCCTTCACCTTCATGGTGATCAGGCGCGTATGCTCATAGAACTGCTGCGTGCCCAACTGGGTCATGTGGTTGTCGGTGAGCTGCTTCATCAGCTTCCAGGGCACGGTAATGGTGTGCACGCCGATGGTGACGGCATTGCGCACATGCTCAACGGTGCGCACACTGCTGAACATGATCTTGCTGTTATAGCCGTAGTAATTGACCGCTTCAACGCACTGCTGAACGAGGCTCAACGCATCGTGGCCCTGGTCCTGCAAGCGGCCCACCAGCGGGCACACATACGTGGCGCCGGCCTGCATGGCCATATAGGCCTGCTGCAGCGTGTATACCAGGTGCACGTTCACCATGATGCCCTCATTACGCAGCATCCGGCACGCACGCAGGCCTTCGAGCGAAACGGGGATCTTGAAGACGGTGGTCTCCTTCTTGAGGCCCATCTTCAGCTGGCGCTTGGCCTCCTTCACCACTTCCTCGGCCGTTCCGCCAAGCGCCTCCACCTGCAGGATGGGGACCTTCTTGGCGAGGTCCAGGATCATCTTGTCGATGTTCGTTACACCACCGCGGTGCATGAACGTGGGCGTGGTGGTAAGGCCAGTGAGGAAGCCGAGCTTGAAGGCTTCGTCGATCTCCTTGATGTCTGCGCTATCCAGGTAAAGTTCCATGGTTCGGTGAATGCGTTGGTCGGTTCAGGTGAGGTAGCAGATCGCACCCGTTGTGGCGACCCAATGGGTCGCGTGTACGGGTGCTTCGATCAGGCGTGGGCTGTTTGATGGCGGTGCTTCACTTCCACGGCGTGGAGGTCGAGCAGGGGTTTGAGGAACTCCTCGAGGTCGTACACACAGAGCTGGCTGGCCGCATCGCACTTGGCGGTGGCCGGATCAGGATGCGTTTCAATGAACACGCCATCGACGCCAGCGGCAACACCCGCACGCGCGATGGTGGGCATCACCTCACGGTTCCCGCCGCGCGGATCGGCGCTCGGTATGCCGTATTTGCGGATGCTGTGCGTGATGTCGAACACCAGCGGGTAGCCCGTCCTGCGCAAGTGGTAGAACGCGCGCGGATCCACCACCAGATCGTTATAGCCGAAGGTGTAACCGCGCTCGGTGAGGATGATCCGTGAGTTGCCGACGCTTTCGCACTTCTCCGCCGGCTTGCTCATGTTCTCCGGTGCGAGGAACTGGCCATGCTTGATGTTGACGACCTTCCCGGTCTTCGCCGTTTCCACCATCAGGGTGGTCTGCATGCACAGGTACGCGGGGATCTGGATCACGTCGCACACTTCGGCAATGGCCTTTGCCTGCGACGGGTAGTGGATGTCCGTGAGCAGGGGAAAGCCGAACTGCTGCTTCACCTTTTCCAGCATCTTCAGCCCTTCATCCAGTCCAGGGCCCTGGTAAAAGTCGACGCTGCTGCGGTTGTCCTTTGTGAAGCTGCTCTTGTAGATCACCGGCACCTTCAGGCGCTCGCCTACTTCCTTCAGCTTTTCGGCCGTGCGCATCATCACGTCCTCGGTCTCGATCACGCACGGTCCGCTGATGAGAAAGAGCTGGTCGCTGCCACAGGCGATGTTGCCGACTTGTACGATGCGGGTCACGGGCGAAGGGATGGGTTAGGCGTTGCCCCTGGGCTTGTTGCGCAGCGGCGGCCGCAAAGCTATCCTTTCGGGGCGCGCAGCGGTAAAACCCAGCCCCCACGCACGAACGGAGCCCTCCACGTTGCCGAAGTGCCCCCTATCGGACGCTCACACCCCCGCCGGGCATCTAGAGGGATACCTCATGAACAGGCCATCATGGGCACACCTACTCCACGTTGCTGCGCAACACACAATGCCCGTTCAGATAGCCTTCGAGGAGGTCGCCATGTTCGATAGGACCCACGCCCGCCGGGGTTCCGGTGAAGAGCAGGTCGCCCGGTTCGATGGTGATGTAGCGCGATACGTAACTGATCAGCTGGGCCACGGTGAAGAGCATCTGACGGGTGTTGGCCTGTTGGACGACCTGCCCGTTCTTCTTGAGCATGATGTCGAGTTGACCGAGATCGGTGCCTGCGGTCATGGGAAGTTCCACTTCACCGAGCACAGCGCTGCCATCAAAGGCCTTGGCCTTTTCCCACGGCAGTCCCTTGGCCTTCAGCTCCTCCTGCAACTTGCGCGCAGTAAGGTCGAGCCCCAGGGTGAAGGACGCCACCATGCCCAGGGCCATTTTCTCGGGCACATCCTTGGCGTAGCTGTCGAGCATCACCACCAGTTCAAGCTCGTGATGGATCTCACCGAGCAGCGGGTTGAGCCGGATGAGCTGGCCGGGATAGAGGCACGCTGTGGTGGGCTTGAGGAAGAAGACCGGCTCGGAAGGAACCGCATTGCCGAGTTCCGCTGCGTGCTCGCTGTAGTTCCTGCCGATGCAAATGACCTTCATGGTGAGCGTCGTTTACCGTTGTGCCGATGATCAGCCTTCCATTTGCGCCAATACGTTCCGCATGACCGCCAAGGTACTGCCGGGCAGTTCCGCCTTGGTCATCAGCCACTGCATATAACCGGGATCATTGCGTCCGATGCTCTCCAAGGTCCAGTTGTTGTATTTCCCGAATCCCAGGCACACCTCACCGCGCTCATTGAACCGCAGCTTGCCAGCGGCATCGGGATTGCGGTCCCTGTCGCCGCTGAACTCACCCAGACCGCCCACATCGCGGGGCAGTTCGGCGTAGCGCTCGAGCTGCGCGAGCAGCACATCGGTGGTGGCCTCCACATCGGCAAGGGCATCGTGGGCGCCGGTATGTTCACGCCCCAGGAAGAACTTCACGGCAGCGCTCAGGTCGCGGCGCTCCATGCGGTGGTATATCCGTTGCACGTCCACGATCCTTACCTGCGAGGTGTCCCATGTGACGCCCACGCGAAAGAGCTCTTCCGCGAGGAAGGGCACATCGAAGCGGATGAGGTTGAAGCCGGCCAGATCGCACCCGGCGAGATGAGCCAGTACCTCATCGGCAATGTCCTCCAGACGCGGGGCGAAGGCCACATCGAGGTCGGTGATACCATGAACGGCCGTGGCCTCTGCGGGGATCGGCATCCCGGGATTCACCAGGCTCTGATAGTTCTCCCGTTGGCCGTCGGGTCTTAAGCGCACGATGCCGATCTGCACGATGCGGTCGCGCCCGATGCGAACACCGGTGGTCTCCAGATCGAAGATGGCCAGGGGCCGTTCGAGTTGCAGCTGCATGTGACGAAGGTGCGAACGAAGAAGCCCCCCGACAACTCGGAGGGCTTCTGAAGTTCTTCACGATCGGTGGGATCAGTGCACCTTGAGCTTCACGTATTGGAACTTGCCGTACTTGGTCGTGTTCTGGAAGTCGCCAGCATACCGCGGACCCTGTACCAGATGGTTGACGGCCTCGAGCAGCAGCTTGGCGGGATCCTTGCCGCGTGCGGTGACCGCTTCGATCAATCGCTGGCGTGCGGCCTCAAGGCGCAGGTTGCTCAGGTTCTCGTTGGTGCCGTAGGTCTTCGTGGGCACATTGCTGGCGCTGGCCTCGATGACGATGCGTGCGGATCCGTCCTTCTCCATCACCCCGATGACGGCATCAACGAAGCGCTTCCAATCGGCCTCGCCCAGATCGATGTCCTTCACGTTGTAGGCATAGAACTTCCCGTACTCCTCCACGTATTTCGCATTCGGCGTAACGTGCTTGCTGGCCAACTCCTTCATCTGGGCGTCCGTGAGGGCGGGCTCTTTGCCGGTGGTCACAGGTTTTCCATCCTTGCCGGTGGTGACAGGTCTGCCATCCTTGCCCGTGGTCACAGGATTTCCGTCCTTGTCATAGATCACCCCATCCTTGCCCAAGGTGTTGCCGGACTTGTCCGCACCGCCCACGGGCAGTTGCTCTCCCTTCTCCTTGCTTCCGGGAGGCGCTCCCGTGGGCAGATCGATGATGCTGGCAGGACCGGCCAATGACACCGGGTTCAGGTAGATCTCCTTGTTGATCTCCTGGTAGGCGCTTTCGCACTCCACGAAGATGTCCTCCGTGTGTACGGTCTTGTCGTTCACACGGTAATCCAGGTTGTACTCCTTGCAGGGTGGCAGGATGGCGACGTACACACCATCACGCTGACGGGGCTTGTACATCTTCACCTCCCCGGTGGCCTTGTCGGTTACGTACAGGACAGCGCTGGGAGGCAGCATTTCGCCCGGAGGGGGAATGATGAAGCCTTTGAGCACCGTAAGGCCTTCGGCCTCCATGTTCTCGGGGAAATCCACGAAGTAGATGTCCTTTTCGCCGTAGCCTCCGTTCTTGTCGCTGCTGAAATACCCGCGGCGACCATCGGCGGTGGTCACGAAGAAGACGTCGTCGTCCACCGTGTTCAGCGGATACCCGATGTTCACCGGCGCGGTCCAGGTGCCGTCGTCCTTCAGTTCGGTGGTGAAGACATCAAAGCCTCCCATGCTGTTGTGTCCTTTGCTCGAGAAGTACATCGTGCGGCCATCGGGGTGCATGAAGACCGCGTCCTCATCATAAAGGGTGTTCACCCCACCACCGATGTTCTGGGCCTTGCTCCATTCGCCGGTGGGCAGCTTCACCACGCGGTAGATGTCGCGTCCACCATATCCGCCCTTACGGTCGCTCACGAAATACAAGGTGTTGCCGTCCGCTGTGAGCGCGCAGTGCGTCTCCCAGGCCTTGGTGTTCACATCGCTGCCGATGAGCACGGGATCGCTCCACAACTCACCCACCAGCTTGCTCTCGTACAGGTTGCCATCCCCTCCGTCATCGCGGTAGAGCAGCAGGGTCTGTCCATCGGCCGAGACGTTCACCGTGGCGATGTGTCCTGTGGGAGGATTGATGTTGAGCAATTCGGGCTTCTGCCAATTGGCATTGCGGTCCTTGTAGCTCACGTAAATGTTCTCGAAGGGCAGGCCGGCGAGGGGATCGATGACACCCAGGTTGCTGCTGTCCGGGCGTACGCGGCGGCTGGTATAGAACATGGCATTCCCGTCCACACTGATCACCGGGCTGAAATCCGGAAAATCGCTATTGATCACGGGCCCGACGTTGCTCACGATATAGTTCTTCGGGGCTCCCATGAGCTTGCGCGCGTTCGCGGTCTGCTCCATGCCGTGGGCAGCGAGCGCCTTCAACTCGTGCTTGTCATCCACCTCCCCTTGGAACTTGGTGTAGTACTGATCCGCCTTGTCGAATTGACCGTCGAGGTGATAGGCCCGACCAAGCCAGTAATCCACCTCCACCGGAGCGTTCTTCTCCAAGGGGTCGAACGGGTCATATTGTGCGGTGTTGAAGCTTCCATAGCTCCCGCTGCGGGCCAACGCTGCCTTTTCGAGGTAAGGCAAGGCTTTTTCCTTCTGGTTGTAAGAGTTCATGAAGGCATGGCCCAGCTTCCAGTTCAGGTTGCTGTTCTCGGGCTGCGCATCCACCAATTGCTTCCATACCTCCGCGGCCTGGCCGTAGAGTTTTTCCTCCGTGAGCTTGTTGGCCTCCTCGAACTTCCAATTGAACGTGGTGTTCTCGCCTTGTGCCATAACGGGCAGCGAAGCACACGAAAGTATAAGAGTAGTAAGCGCAGCGTAGCTGTTCTTCATTGCCAACACGGTTTCTTCCCACCTATAGGATGGGCGGTTAAAAGTAGGTTTTTTCGGTGCGGGTACCGACCTGTTCAAAATTCCTGATCCACGGACCAGGCCTCGAGGATGTCCGCCACCCGCCGCACGAACCGTCCGCCGAGCGCTCCGTCCACAACGCGGTGATCGTAGCTATGGCTCAGGAACATCATCTGGCGAATTCCGATCATATCGCCCTGCGGGGTCTCGATCACCGCTGGTTTCTTGCGGATGGCACCCGTTGCCATGATCGCTACCTGGGGCTGGTTGATCACCGGTGTGCCCAGTACGTTACCGAAGGTACCCACGTTCGTTACGGTATACGTTCCGCCGCTCACTTCATCAGGCAACAGTTTTCCGGTACGGGCGCGGTTGGCCAGGTCGTTCACCTTCTTGGCGATGCCGACCAGGTTGAGTTGATCGGCGTTCTTGATCACTGGCACGATCAGGTTACCATTGGGCATGGCCGCAGCCATGCCGATGTTGATGTCGCGCTTGCGGATGATGTTGTACCCATCGACCTGCACGTTGATCATGGGCATTTCCTTGATGGCCTGTACGATGGCCATGATGAACACCGGAGTGTAGGTGAGCTTCTCCCCCTCGCGCTGCTCAAAGGCCTTCTTCACCTTTTCGCGCCACAGTACAAGGCCAGTGACATCGGCCTCCACGAAGCTGGTCACGTGGGGGCTGGTGCGCTTGCTCATCACCATGTGGTCGGCAATGAGCCGGCGCATGCGGTCCATTTCAATGATCTCGTCCCTAGGTGCAGGCTGCACCGAAGGGCCGGACTTTGCGGGGGTGTCGGAGTTCGCAGCAGGGGCAGCGGCAGGGGCAGGGGCAGGGGCAGGGGCAGGGGCAGGTGTGGCACCTCTGTTCGGCAAATAATCCAGCACGTCCTTCTTGGTCACCCTTCCCCCCATGCCCGAACCTGAGATGGCTTCCAGTTCGGACATGCTGAGGCCTTCGCTCTGGGCGATGTTGCGCACCAGCGGGCTGTAGAATTTGCCGCTTGGGCCCTCCTTCTGTACAGGTTGCGCTGTGGATGAGGACGTGGATGCCAGGGCCGGTGCCACGGCGGGCGCTGCGGGCTTGGGGCTGCCGTTGGAAGCGGCCGCAGGTGCGGTGGCCGCGGGCTGGGAGGTGGCATCCGCCGCGGTGCCGATGTGCGCTATGGGTTGACCCACCTTCACCACATCGCCGTCGTTCACCAATCGCTTGAGCAGGATGCCGTCCTGGGGGGCCGGCACCTCGCTATCCACCTTGTCCGTGGCGATCTCCACCATGGCCTCATCCGCCGCAACGGCATCACCTTCCTTCTTCAACCACTTGATGATGGTGGCCTCCGCCACGCTTTCGCCCATTTTGGGCAGCAGGATCTCGATGTGCGCCATTCGTCACGTGCCTGGCTGGTGCCCCGGCGTTCGGGGGCGAATGTACCAGCCTCGCCGCAGTTGTGCACGCAAGTGCGCAGGAGCGGCTCAGCGCCCGCGCCTGCCAAGGCCCGAAAAACAGCCGATCACCCAGCGAAGGTCCTCCAGCACCCGGTAATCCTTGGCATAGTTCAGGTTGACGCGGCGAACGGTGATGGGCGAAGGCTTCAGGCCAAGCACCGTGATGGGATCGAGCACACCCGGACGGATCCGGGGCAGGCGCAGGCTGGGATCGGACATCGGCGCATACCCCACCCAACTGCGCTGACCACGCAGCACCAGCACCAGGTTGCCCAGGAAGCCCGAACGGTCCGCGACGAACCAGATGCCCAGCGGCAAGGTGATCAGGAAGAAGATGCACAGCACGATGTCCAGCATGCGCTTCCGTCGACGCGCCGAGGCGCTGTTCACCGCGTGCTCCTCCAGGATCAGCAGGTCGTTGATGCTTTCGATGCTGCTGGGGCCGATGATGAACTCCCGTGCGGGCTGTGCGATCTTGAACATCACACCGGCGCGTTTCAACTGCTCCATCAATTCGATGATCCTTCCCCACTTAAGGTCCTTCGCGCAGAAGACCACCTCATCGATCCCGTGCTTGCGGATCTGCCTGCGGATGGCAGTGTGCGCATCGGGGCCATTGGCCTCGGACGAATGCATCTGCTTCTGACGCCCCAGGCCGAAGTGGGTCTGCCAGAGGAGCGCGAACGCATGGGCCGTTTCCTCCTCGCTGCCGATCGACAGGATGCGCTTGCGGTCGAGGGTGCGCAAGCTGAACGGCTTGATGCGGGCGAGGTGCAGGAGCATCCTGGCAAGGAAGCCAGCGGTGATCTGTATCCCACCCACCAACAAGGAAGCAGTGTACATCGTGAGCGGCCAGATGTGTCCTTCACTGATCCGGATCCCGATGAGCGCAACGATCAGGAAGGCCAGGAGACCACCGGTGAACACGTGCCTGATCCGCACCGGCAGGTCATAAGCGCCCATCAACCCGAAGGTCACCAGCATCAATGCAGCTTGCGCCGACAGGATCCTCAGCTCGACCAGTTCAGCAGGTTGGGTTCCCGTGTACGCCACATACGCGAAACCGATCGACAGCGCGACCAGCAGGGCCACATCCAACATGGGAAGTAACGCCCGCTTGAGGAAGCGCGTGACGATGGCTCCCGCGGCACTCAAGTAGATGCTCCCGTTGATAAGCGCCGCCAACACATCCGGTCGCTTGCGCGTGAAGTGCTTGCGGGCGAAGATGGACATGGCGTTGTAGAACACGAACACATAGTTCACCGTGCTCTTCTTGGTGCTCTCGCCTTTGTAGTGGATGATGCGCGCCTCAGGGAAGTACCAGTTCTCGTAGCCGCCCAGGTTGATGCGATAGCTGAGGTCGATGTCCTCGCCGTACATGAAGAAACTCTCATCCAGCAGGCCCACTTCGTCCAGCGTGCGTTTGCGTAGGAACATGCAGGCACCGGAGAGGATCTCGATGGGCGCCGTGCTGTCCTCCGGCAGATGGCCCATGTGGTAGCGGCCGAACACACGGCTCCGAGGGAACAGCCGGGTAAGCCCGATGATCTTGTAGAACGCCACGCCGGGCGTGGGCAGGCCCCGTTTGCTCTCGGGGAGGAACTGACCCGTGCCGTCGACCATCTTCACGCCCAGGCCGCCTGCCTTCGGGTGCGCGTCCAGGAACTCCAGCACCTTGTGGAACACCTCCTCGCCCACCACCGTGTCCGGATTCAACAGCAACACATATTCCGCGTTGCTCTCGCGAATGGCCTGGTTGTTCGCACGCGAGAACCCCACGTTCTCGGTATTGGCCATCAGCTTCACCTGGGGGAACTTCCCGCGCACCATCTCCACACTTCCGTCGGTGCTCTGGTTGTCCACTACGAACACGTCGCCATCGATGCCCTTCATGGCCTCGAACACCGTGCGCAGGCACTGCTCGAGGTAAGCCCGCACATTGTAATTGACGATGATGACGGATAACTTCATGTGCTCCTGGGCACATGTGCACATGGCACATGTCTATCTCCTTACGCTCTGCTCGTAAGGTTTTCGATCGGCGATACTACGACCCAGCGTCACTTCATCCACCTGCTCCAGTTCGCCGCCCACGCTGATGCCGCGTGCGATCTGGCTCACCTGAATGCCTTGCTCCTTGATCTTTCGGTTCAGATAGAAGCCTGTGGTATCCCCTTCCAACGTCGCACCCAGCGCCAGCACCACCTCGGCTACTCCCCCGCGCCCGAGGCGTTCGAAGAGCTGGCGGGTGTTGAGGTCCTCGGGACCCAGGCCCTGCATGGGATCGATCACCCCGCCGAGCACATGGTACAGGCCCTTGAACTGGCGCGTGTTCTCGATGGCCACCACATCGCGGATGTCCTCCACCACGCAGACCACACTGCGGTCGCGACCCGGGTTCTCGCAGATGTCGCACACCGGCCTGTCGCTGATGTTGCAGCATTCGGAACAATAGCGCACCTCCTCACGCAGCCGCCGCACCGCTTCCGAGAAGCGGGCCACCTCGTGCGCCTCGCGGCGCAACAGGTGCAGGGCCATGCGCATGGCCGTGCGGCGCCCGATGCCCGGCAAGGTGGCCAGCTGGTCCACGGCGTTCTCCAATAGCTGGGAGGAAAGGGCCATGCCGCAAAGATGCCATAGATGGCGCAGTATCTCGGACAGCGAGGCCACCGCTCCCCTGCTTTTGTTGGCCGAACTCCCCCGGGCAGGCGATCCTCCTCGGCCGCGAATCGTCAAATTCGCACCCGCCATCCACCTTGCGCCGGTCGCTGCCGTCCGGTACAAGGCCTCGGCGGATAACATGCGTACCATCCTCATCCTCGGCGCCGGACGTTCGGCCACCTCGCTCATCCATTACCTGATCACCCATGCCGACCAGCAGGAATGGCGGATCACGGTGGCGGAGCGTGATGTGGCGCATGCCCGCCGTGTAGTCCATGAGGGCATCGAGGTGGCCGATGCCGTACAACTGGACGCCACGAACGCGGAAGCCCGGGCAGCGCTCATCGCGAAGCACGACCTCGTGATCAGCATGCTGCCCGCCTTCATGCACATGGACGTGCTGAAGGACTGCCTGAGGCTGAAGAAGCATGTGATCACCCCGAGCTATGTGCCGGATGCCCTGTGGCCCCTGGATGCCGAATTCAGGGCCGCGGGACTGTTGGTCCTGAACGAGATGGGACTCGATCCCGGGATCGACCACATGAGCGCCATGCGCATCCTGGACCGCATCCGCCATGAAGGCGGGCGCATGGATGCCTTCGAGAGCTATTGCGGCGGGCTGGTCGCGCCGGAAAGCGACGACAATCCCTGGGGATACAAGTTCAGCTGGAACCCACGCAATGTGATCCTCGCTGGGCAAGGGGGCGCGGCCAAGTACATGCAGGATGGCCGCACCAAGTACATCCCCTACCACAAGCTGTTCCAGCGCACCGTGCAAGTATCCGTGCCCGAATTCGGCCTGTTCGAAGGCTATGCGAACCGCGACTCGTTGAAGTACCGCACGCATTACGGACTGGATGGGATCCCCACGTTGAAGCGTGGCACCCTGCGCAAGGCCGGTTACTGTGCCGCGTGGGACACCTTCGTGCAATTGGGCTGCACGGACGACACATATCCCATGGAACTGGAGGCGAACGCCGCGTGGAGCGAATACATCGATGCCTTCCTGCCGCACGACACCATCCGCGGGACGCGGTTGAACCTGGCGTACAACCTGAACCTGAACCCGGATGGGGAGGTGATGAAGAAGTTGGACTGGCTGGGCCTGTTCAGCAAGGCGCCCATTGGTGTCCAGGGACTTTCGCCTGCCGCCACACTGCAGCATTTGCTGGAGAACAAATGGAAGCTGCGCGAGGAGGACAAGGACCTGGTGGTGATGTGGCACCGCTTCCGTTACCAAGTAGAAGGTATGCATCAGGAGATCCACGCCTCCCTCGCCCTGGTGGGCCATGACCAGTTGCATACCGCCATGGCACGCACCGTGGGACTGCCGATCGCGATGGCCTGCAAGCTCGTGCTCAATGGCAAGCTGGCCGACCGTGGGGTGCTTTTACCGCTGAAGCCGGAGATCTACGACCCCATCCTGGATGAATTGGAGAAGCACGGCGTGGTGTTCCACGAGGCGGAGGTGGAGGCGTGATGGGCGACCGCTCAGAACTTCAACATCAGCTCGCGGAGCAGCATACGATACGCATCAGTGAACACGCCCGGCGTGTGTTCAACCACAAGTTCCTCTGCGCGTAACTCCCCCGGCGTGGGACCCAATTCCAGCAGCACGCGTTTGGCTGGTCGTGCTTCGAGGTAGCGCAGAACGCAGCGACGCACCACGTGCATATCAGCGGTCGATGCCAGCTTCACCAGCTCCGCTTCGCGGTTCAGTGGGATGATGCAGGCGAAGAGGCCGTCCCTGGCGAGCAACGTGGAAACCACACCGATGAGTTCGCCGAACGAGAGTTCACCGCCATGCTTCGCCAAACCCCTGCGCGCATCAGGTGAATCCATCTCTCCCGCGTAGAACGGCGGATTGCACAGGATCATGTCGTACGGCTCGGCGCTCTTCATGCGGCGCACATCCATGCGATGCACACGCACACGATCGCTCCACGGGCTGGCAGCAACGTTCTCCGCAGCTTGTTCCGCTGAGGTATCATCGATCTCAACGGCGTCGATCCATGCGGTGGGGTTGCGCTGCGCGGCGATGAGCGCCAGCAGACCGGTGCCTGTGCCGATGTCCAGGATGCGCTTCGCTCCTTCAACGTGGGCCCATACACCCAGCACAACACCATCGGTACCCACCTTCAGGGCACACCTGTCCTGTTGAATGGCGAATTGCTTGAATTGGAAGAAGTCGTTCGGCATGGGATCGGAAATGCGGATCACTTCTCGATCAACGATCGCTTCCCCTCGACTCCGCTCAGGGCAAGCTCCGCAGCGCCTCCTCGCGAAAACATCAGGGGTTGCGATACAGATCGATCAATCCGTCCGGTGTGCGGATCAGCAAGGACCGTTCCTCCAGGTCCATGTCCACGATCATCTCATCGACGAGCGGCACCATCACCTCCTGTTCACCATGGAGGATCACGAGCACCGGATTCTTCGGCGTGCCCTCGATCGCGGTCACCTCGCCCAGGTCGCCATGCTTCTCATCCCGCACGATCAGGCCGATGAATTCCTCGGGGTCCCAGCTCTCATCGCTGGCATCGGACAGGTGTCCGGGCGGTGCATACAGCTCACGCCCCACCAAGGTGGACGCCGTTTGCGGGTCATCAAAGTCATCGAACTTGATCAGCACGTCGCGGCCCTTTTCGTAGAGCTTGCTGAAGAAGAAGGGGATCTTCTGCCCTTCAATGTCCACGAAGAGCGAACCATGGTGGACCAGGTCATCGGCATCCACATCCTCCAGATGCACGGTCAACTCGCCATGGTGCCCCCAAGGCTTGCCCAAGCGGCCGATGTGATGCAGGCTGTCGATATCCATGATATGGTGTGAAATTAGGGGATGCCCGGATGCACATCACATCCTCGCCTATTTTGTGCGGCCTACCGCTGCGTTCTCCATGCGATCGATCCTCCTGGTCTCCGTTCTGTTGCTTGGGAGCCACTCCCCCGCCCAACAAGCGTTCACGCTCAACGTCATTCCCGCCCCCGCACAGGTGACCGCCGCAAAAGGCACCTGCTCCTTCCACTGCGCGCGTGTTACCGGACCTGATGCGATGACCCGACTTGTCGAGATGCTATCCGCGGAGTTGGAGAACGGTTTTCAGCAGGGCGTGGAATGTGACAGGACGATCCCGATCACCCTTTCGCTGATCACGCCCGACAGCGTGGTGCCTGAGGAGACCTACTGGTTGACGATCAAGGAACACGGCATCGACCTGCAGGCCACGACGGAAGCAGGCCTGTTCCGCGGTACGCGCACGCTCGTGCAACTGGCGGACCAGGAACTGAACGGCACACCGGTCCCCTGCGCCAGCATCATCGACCATCCCCGGTTCGGCTGGCGAGGTCTGCACCTTGATGTGAGCCGCCACTTCTTTTCAGTGGACTTCGTAAAGAAGTACATCGACCTGCTCGCGCGATACAAGATGAACCGCTTCCACTGGCACCTGACCGACGACCAGGGATGGCGCATCGAGATCCGGAAGTACCCACGTTTGACGGAGGTGGGCGCATGGCGGAAGGGCAGCCAATACGGCCCTTACAGCGATCGCACCTACGACACCACACGCTATGGCGGCTTCTACACCCAGGAACAGATCCGCGAAGTGGTGGCCTACGCATCGGCGCGACACATCACCGTGGTTCCCGAGATCGAAATGCCTGGACACAGCCTCGCCGCCCTGGCCGCCTATCCTGCGCTGGGCTGCACGGCCGAACCGTTCGATGTGGCCAAGGGCTGGGGCGTGTTCGATGATGTTTACTGCAGCAAGGACAGCGTGTTCAACTTCCTGGAGGATGTGCTCACCGAGGTCATGGAGCTGTTCCCGGGCGAGTACATCCACATCGGTGGAGATGAGTGCCCGAAAGTGCGTTGGCAGGCCTGCGCGCGATGCCAGGACAGGATGCGGACCGAAGGCCTGAAGGATGAACACGAACTGCAATCGTACTTCATCCAGCGGATCGAGAAGTTCGTGAACGGAAAGGGTCGGAAGATCATCGGATGGGATGAGATCCTGGAGGGCGGGCTGGCACACAATGCTGCAGTGATGAGTTGGCGTGGTACCGAGGGTGGCATCGCCGCAGCGAAGGACAAGCATGCGGTGGTGATGACACCGGGCACCCATTGCTATTTCGATCATTACCAGGGCGCGCCTGCCGTGGAGCCGCTCGCCATCGGGGGCTATACCACGGTGCAAAAAGTGTACGCCTATGAGCCCATTCCCGCGGAATTGACGAAGGAGGAAGGTCGCTACATCCTCGGTGCGCAGGGCAATGTGTGGACCGAATACATGACCACGCCCGAACATGTGGAGTACATGGCCATGCCACGGATGGCCGCACTCGCCGAGGTGCTCTGGAGCCCGAAGGAGGTGCGGAACGAGCGCGAGTTCATCCGCAGGCTGGAGCAGGAACTACCGGCGCTGGACCGCCTGCACGTAAATTACAGCCGGAGCCTGTACAACGTGGAATACTCGTTCGCGGGTAGCAAGGTGCGCGGCAAGGTGCTCATGAGCCTGAAGACCACGCCAGGCCTCGGCGAGGTACACTACACCCTGGACGGCACCGAACCAACGGTCGCCTCCGCACAGTTCAGTGCGCCGATCGAACTGCTGGGCAGTTCCACGGTGAAGGCCGTGCTCTTCCGCGATGGGCAAAGTATGGGCCGCACCACCGTGCGCTCGTTGCAATTCGACCGAGGCACCGGTCGAAAGATCACGTGCGATCCCCTACCGAACCCGCGCTACGATACGGGCGGATCCTTCACCCTCGTGGATGGCGTCAGCGCGGGCGAGCGACGCGTGAACAACGAATGGCTCGGTTGGAACAACGAGCGGGTCCGCATCACCGTTGACCTGGGCGTGGACACGGACCTCTCCCACCTGGGGATCGGATCCCTGGAGGAGCGCACCAGTTGGATCCATTTACCTGCCGAAGTGACCATCGCCACAAGTTCCGACGGTGCCTCATGGACCGAAGTAGCTCGCGTGGCCCCATCACCGGACGCTGATGGCCGGACAGACCTGGGTATTGACCAGAACGTCCGGGCGCGCTACGTCCGCTTCACCGTGCGAAGCCGGGGTCCGATCGGTGCAGGATGGCCTGGCGCTGGTAGCATGCCCTGGTATTTCCTGGACGAGATCCATTTGCGCTGACCTACCGGAATGCAAAAGCCCCCCGACAAGGTCGAAGGGCTTCGCGGGATATGGTGTACGGAATTACTCTGCGGCAGGGGCCTCGCCTTCGGCTGGAGCCTCGGCGGCAGGAGCCTCCTCCTCAGCAGCAGCAGGAGCCACATAAGCGGCAGCGCTCGCCGCGGCCAACTTGGCGCTGAGCTTGGCAGCCATTTCCTCCGCTTTCTTCTTCTCGGAAGCGATGCGGTCGGCCAGGGCCTTCTCGGCCGACTGACCAATGCTCGTGCGCTTGGCTTCGATCTTTGTGTTCTTCTCGTTCATCCAGATGTCGAAGCGGCGCTCCGCCTCTTCGGTGGTGAACGCACCCTTCTTCACACCGTTGGCCAGGTGGTTCTTGTACACGACGCCCGTGTAACTAAGGATGGCACGGCAGGTGTCGGAGGGCTGGGCGCCCTTCTGCAACCAATCAAGCGCCTTTTCGCGGTTGATCTCGATGGATGCGGGAACTTTTCCGGGGTCGTAAGCACCGATCCTCTCGATGTACTTACCGTCACGGGGTGAACGTTGATCAGCCACCACGATGTGGTAGTACGGCTGGCCTTTTTTGCCCTTTCTCTGAAGGCGGATGCGAGTTGGCATGTCGCGGTTGGTTGGTTGGTTTCTGACGTCCCCTTTCGTTCCTAGCGGACGCCAGGTCGGATCTAAGGGGCCGCGAATATCGGAATAAAATGGCTTGGGTGGATCGGGGGTGGATGGAAAGCTGCCCTTTCAGGAATGGATGCATGTACATACATTCGTCCTAGAACCCTTGCCATGAAAGACATTCGGTCCATTTACAACACCTGCTTGTACCATTCAAGCGCAGCCCTCCACCGAACACTGTCGCGGATGGCTTCCGAGCACTTCCGCCCGTTGGACATCTCCCCCACCCAAGGCTTCATCCTGATGACCTTGAAGAACGCTCCAGGAATAACCGTCGGCGACCTTGCGTTGGTCCATCAACTGGACACCACCACCATCAGCAGAACATTGGACAGGATGGAGGCTAAGCGGTTGGCAAAGCGCGATTCCACTGGTCGCGAAGTGCGCGTGTTCATCACCACCAAGGGCTTGGAACTGGAGGCTGACGCACAGGCAGCATGGCGGCGATTAAGGCTCAACTATAATGACCTGTTGGATGAACCCAAAGCCCGCCAACTCGCCGATATGGTCACAGGTGCCAAGGCAACACTGGATGGAACGGCGTGAAGGGCATGACACATTCGTATTATACGGCTGTTTTTCAAGAACTTACCATCATATGTATGTACATGCATATGTTAGCTTGAGGACAAATAGCCATGACGTATCACCTCCTTCAGCCCCTCGTTCTTCAGGCATATGTCCCCGTTCACATCATGTCTCCGCTCCTCACCACCTCTCAACTTCACCTGATGTTCCTACGGACCTTACTATTTATCGTCCTTCCCATTACATTGGTACAAGCCCAGCCGCTACATGGCACCCGACATTTCACAAAGTCCGACACTTTGCGCGGTGCCATCGGACCGGAAAGAGCGTGGTGGGATGTGACACACTACGATGTCCATGTTCGTCCAGACTTCGCCACACGCTCCATCGCGGGCACAACGACGATCAGCTTTCTCGCCGTGGACAGCGGACGCATGATGCAGGTGGACCTGCAGGAACCCCTGGTCGTGGATTCGGTGAGCGCCGATGTGAGCGTATACGGCGAACATGCCTTCACCATCCTGGAGAAGCGCATTTCGTCCGTACGCGAAGGGAATGTCATCCATGTGGAATTGCCTGCGACCATGAAAAAAGGCGAATCGAGCACGATCACGGTCCGGTATCATGGTGTCCCTCGCGCGGCGAAAATGCCTCCATGGGATGGGGGGTGGATCTGGAAGAGCGATGACCAGGGAAACCCTTGGATGAGCGTGGCCTGCCAAGGGCTCGGTGCCAGCGTGTGGTATCCGTGCAAGGATCACCAGAGCGATGAACCTGACGACGGGGCCGTGCTGCACATCACGGCGCCGGACACCTTGCAAGCCGTTGGCAACGGTCGACAGCGCGATACGATACGGAACAGGGACGGTACCCATACTTGGACCTGGGTGGTGACCGACCCGATCAATACGTACAACCTGGTGCCGTACATCGGGAAATACGCACACTTCAGCGAGGTATATGCCGGCGTGAACGGACCGCTCGACTGCGATTACTGGGTGCTGGCGGACCATGTGGCGAAAGCCCGTGAGCAGTTCAAACAGGTCCCTTCCATGCTGAAGTGCTTCGAGGCGAACTTCGGGCCTTACCCGTTCTACAAGGACGGATACAAGCTGGTTGAAGCGCCTCACCTGGGCATGGAGCATCAGAGCGCGGTGGCCTATGGCAACGGTTTCCAGAATGGGTACCTCGGGCATGACCTCAGCGGAAGTGGCTGGGGGTTGAAATGGGACTACATCATCGTACACGAAAGCGGTCACGAGTGGTTCGGCAACAGCATCACCACCGCCGACATCGCCGACATGTGGGTGCATGAAGGCTTCACGGATTATGCCGAGACCATCTACACCCAGTGCCAGTTCGGCGAAGCAGCCGGAGACGACTATGTGGTAGGGCTGCGGAAGAAGATCGCCAACGATAAGCCCATCATCGGCCCCTACGGGGTGAACCAGGAAGGCAGCGGCGACATGTACTACAAGGGGGCCAACATGCTCCACACCATCCGCCACATCATCGGCGACAGCACGTTCAAGGCCATGCTGCTGGAGATGAACCGGCGTTACTACCACAAGGTGACATCCAGCCGAGAGATCGTACGCTTTATGAGCGAATTCAGTGGTGAACCCCTCAACGATATCGCTTTCCAGTACCTCTGCACCACAAGCATTCCGAAATTGGAATGGACGATCCGTGGAGGTGACGTCTTCGTCCGGTGGGCGATGTGCGAGCCGCTCTTCAGGATGCCGGTGCAGATCTTCATGAACGGCGAAGCGCGCACGACAATAGTATCAACGCGTTGGTCATGGTCCGGCTTCGCCGCTGGAAAGAAGCATGTACTGGAGGTGGATCGCAATTGGTATGTGCACGTCGATCGCATCCCCTCGAAAGCGATCTCCAAGAAAGAGGCCCGCACCCTTACAGAGCGTCGACATCCTGCTCAGTCAGCTTTATTGCGGCCACCTAGTCGTTGACATCCACTTCTGTGCACACTTCCCTGCGGCCGCCATGAACACCGCGCCATTCCTGCCACTGTTGTAGGTTCGCACCTCCCCGACAAGTGGTCGGGGAAGTGGACAATAGCCCGCACCGATATGAAACCGGCACACATCGCACTCCTCACCTCAGGTGGTGACGCGCCGGGCATGAACGCCGCGATCCGTGCCGTGGTGCGAACGGCGAGCTTCCATGGTATCCGCTGCACAGGTGCGTTGGACGGCTTTGACGGCCTGGTGAACGGACAGTTCCAGGAGCTGGGACCGCGCGATGTGGGTAACATCGTGCAACGTGGCGGAACCATCCTGCGTAGTGCACGCAGTGAAGCCTTCCGCACGAAGGAAGGCCGGGCGACTGCCGCGAAGAACCTGCACGACGCCGGGATAGACGCGTTGATCTGCATCGGTGGCGGCGGCACTCAGAGCGGCGCGCAGGAACTGGTCACGGAGCAGGACGTGCGCGTGATCGGCATCGCCAGCACCATCGACAACGACCTCGGTGGTAGCGACCGCACCATCGGATTCGACACGGCCTGCAACACGGCACTGGAAGCGATCGACCGCCTGCGCGACACAGCGTCGAGCTACGGCCGCATCTTCTTCGTTGAAGTGATGGGGCGCGACACCGGGTTCATCGCCTTGCACACCGGCATCGCCGCTGGAGCGGAGCATGTGATGCTGCCGGAACGGAATGAGAACGTGGATGACCTCGTGCGGGTGCTCGAGAACCGCTCCAAGGATAAGAGCAGCAGCATTGTGGTGGTGGCCGAGGGCGACCGTGCAGGTGGGGCTTTCAAGCTGGCCGAGGTGGTGAAGAAGCGCTGTCCGCAGTTCGACATCCGTGTGAGCGTGCTGGGCCACCTGCAACGCGGGGGCAATCCCACCATGTCCGACCGCTTGCTCGCCGCACGACTGGGCGCTGCTGCGGTCGAGGGCCTGATCGCTGGTAAGCAGGGATGCGTCACCGGCGTTACCCAGGGGCAGTTGAGCTATACCCCATATGCCGAAGCCCTCGCGCAATGCAAGACCTTCGAGCCGGACCTATTCCGGCTGATGCAGATGCTCGCGACCTGAGCCCTGCGTAAGTTCGTGGTCATGCTGCCACGCTCCCTGACCCTTGTCTTCGCGCTATCGTTCAATGCATGGGGATCTTCCCGTGCGGCCACCATCGATATTACCTATAACCTGGTACCCGTTAACGCACAGGTCGCCATCGATCATGCGGCTTCCATCTGGGAGGGTGTATTGGTCTCGCCCGTACCCATCAAGGTCCTGGTGAACTGGGCCCCCATGGGCACTGCGGCCCTGGGGATCACCTTTCCGAACGGTCGCAAGGATTTTGCCAGCGCACCTGTTCCACAGACGTGGTATGCAACGGCCCTGGCCAATGCCATCGCTGGAACGGAACTGAACCCGGGGGAGAACGACATCGACATCTACCTGAATTCAGGTACAAACTGGTATCTGGACACGGACGGCTTGCCGGGTGCGGGCCAATACGACCTGGTGTCCATCGCGCTCCATGAGATGGGGCACGGCCTCGGCTTCGTCGGGTTGGCGAAGAAGACCGGTGCACAAGGTTCATTCGGGCTGTTGCAGATGAGCGACTTCTCCCCGTTGATCACCACCTTTCCCTGGCCACAGCTCGACACCCTGCCGGGGATCTTCGATCGGTTCCTTCGCGCCCCCGACCAGTCTCTGCTCACCGATGTCCCCAACCCGTCCGATGCGCTGGGCGCACTGATGAGCAGCAATGCCGTGAACTGGGGCGGTGCCTTGGGACTTGCTGCAAGCGGGGGCAACACAATCCGCATCTATTCGCCTACCGCCTTCGCCCTCGGCAGCAGCTGCGTGCACCTGAACGAGAGCACATACCCGAACGGTGATCCGAACGAACTGATGACGCCCTTCAGTTCCGCCGGTGATGCAGCACATTGGCCTGGGCCCATTTGCCTGGGGATATTGGAGGACATCGGTTGGACGCTTGCACCGGATGTCGGTGTGACCGAGGAAGCGTCCGCTACAGTGGGATGGCACGTGTTCCCCGATCCAGCATTCGATGTGATCCATCTCCAGGAAAGCGCTTCAATGCGCAACGCATCCATTTCGATCCTGGATGGATCGGGCCGCATCATCAGCATCATGTCGTTCACTGGATCGATCGACGTCAGCGAGCTGCCAACAGGTCTGTATGTGCTGCGCTGTGTCACTACCACAGGATCGCGCGTGGCCCGGTTCATGAAAGCATCATGGAACTGACGGTCACGGGTGAGGATCCCTTACGCAACTGACATTCATCAGTCGACCTTGAACGGCCGCCGCCCACTTTCGCCCCATGCAGAACGAACATGTATATACCCTGGATCTGGAGTGGACCGGGGCCGCTGCTGATGGAACAAGTTCCTATGAGGCCTATTCGCGCGAGCATACCATCCACATCGCAGGGAAACCCGACATCGTTGCGACAGCTGACCCGACGTTCCACGGCGACCCAACGAAGCACAACCCCGAGGACCTGTTATTGGCGGCCATTGCGGGCTGCCACATGCTCACCTACCTCGCGCTCTGCGCCCGCAAACGGATCCTGGTCAAGAGCTATCGGGACAAGCCGACCGGTATTCTGACCCTCACACAAGGCGGCGGTGGCAGTTTCACGGAGGTGGTGCTTCGCCCGGAAGTGGTGGTGGCCGAGGAGCACATGCTCGAGAACGCACGCACGCTTCACACCCCGGCCCACAAGTACTGCTTCATCGCGAACTCGGTGAATTTCCCGGTGCGGCATGAAGCGAAGTGTGTGATAACAGCGGAATCCAGCTCCTGACCACATCGCGCTCAGAACGCCACCTTTTGCCTTCTTACCCGCGTGCGATATTTCACGTTCCAACCGCGTGGGTGGCGGATGGCGTAGCTCAGCTTCACCGTGTTCGATGCGCCGGGTTCGAGGTCCATCGGCCATTCGACAAAGCCGTCGGGATCGTTCAACCGTCCCTTGGACAGTTCAAGGATCTCCACCTTGATCTGGTCGTCCATGCTCACGGGCACCTGGTCGCGAAGGGTGACATGCACGGGAGCGCCGCTGTTGTTCTTCACGGTGATGTCGTACGTCATGGTCTGCTTGCGTTCACTGCCCATGGCCTTGCGGCTGGTGCGATCCTCCAGTTCCTTGCGCTCCACACGGATGTCGTTATCGCGTCCGAGTGAAAGATCCAAGGTGTCCTCGATCCCCGCCGTGCGGATCAAGGATTCGCCGATGTAGCGATCCTCATAGTAGACGTTGGCCGGGCCGTCCACCAGGTCCAACGCTTCCCAGCCGGTGATGCGCGCCTGCAGGAACGCATCGCGATCCAGCTTGGGAACGGCCACGTACCCGTACTCGGCAGGAAGCGTGTGCTCGGCCACTTCTACCATGTACGGCCTTCCGTCACTCGGCACATCGTAGGTGCGTTGGATCTTGAACTCGGCGCTCACCTCGCTCACGCTGATGGTCTCATATTTCTGCGTTGGGTCGTTCCATGTGTTGATGCCCATGTATCCCGGGGTATTGAGCTGCAGGGCCTCATCCGGTTCAACTCCCGACCCGCCCAGCTCCCAGCGCACCAGGTCCGGTGAGTTCGCACCCAGCGAGGGATCCGCCGTGCTGAGCATCAGGTTCATCTTCTTCCAGTCGATGCCCGTGTTGTTGTACACCTGTGCCTTATAGCGCAGCGTGATGGGACCGGCATTGTTCATGGCCACCAGATCGTACGCCGGGGACCATCCGGTGTTGGCCACGAGGTACCGCAGTTCGATCCTCGCATGTTCGGCGCGGTCCGCATTCACCAACACGGTCACCTTCTTACGTTCCCGGCCTCCTTCGCTTTCCAGCTTCTGCAATTCCTGTTGTACCGTCCGCTGGGTCTTCTCCAACTCCTCCTTCTCCCGCGCGGCCACGCTGATGTCGCGATTCAGCTTCAGGGTGCGATCCAGGAAATAGTCATTGACCTTCGCCAGCGCTTCCACCGTAAGCGTGGTATTGGCACCACCGATCGTGTAGTTGTGCACGAGCATGTCCTTGGCCACCATGCTCGCACCCAAGCGGTCGTTCACCTCCACGACCTGCTTGTTCAACAGCCGCAGACTGTCCTGCAGGCGCACGATGCGCGGCTCGGAGCGTTCCGGGGGAATACGGTCCACGGAAGGATCCACGCTTAGGATCGCCAGGCCTTCCCCACTCCCCGAGCCCCCTTTGATCGCCACCTGCACGCTCTGTACATAGGTGAACTGCGACAGTTCCTTCAGCACGATCGTATTCAGCCCGGCCGCCAGATCCACCGCAGCCGTGGTACGCACCTCGCCCCCGTTCA
The DNA here is from genome assembly GCA_031411095.1 of Flavobacteriales bacterium. Classification (GTDB taxonomy): domain Bacteria; phylum Bacteroidota; class Bacteroidia; order Flavobacteriales_F; family PHOS-HE28; genus PHOS-HE28. The sequence continues at coordinate 90,623 of JANOAK010000003.1, forward strand.
AGTACACGGTGACACGTTCAATGCCCGGGTCAATGGAGATCTGCTTTCCGTTCTGGGCAGCACAAACACAGGCAGGGATCCCCAAGAGGAAGACGTGGAATGAACGCATCGGGTCGGTGTGGTTGGTGGCAGCAGGATCGAACATACGGCTTCGCCGGGAAGCGGGATGCCCACTGTGGTAATGGCGAAAGAGGTGTCACGATCGGTGAAATTCCGAACTCCTTCAAGCCTTTCTGACGTGATCCAATGCGCTTGCACGGCGATGCGGGCGGATCCAGTAACTGGCGGAGCAGGTCGAAAACCTTCTAGAACTGCTTGTCGTGTTTGCGCAGGCAGACATCATTCGTTCACAGTGACCAACCAGCGAGGGACGATGCCGATCGACGAATACCGCCATGCACCAGCACGATCCACCAAACCCGCCTTCACCGGATTCTCATGTATGTAGTCGACCACGTTCGCGTTGTGCACCGCATCACGGATATACCGGTCGAAATACTCCCGCTGCCACACTCCCGGTCTGCCGGGCACTAGCCCGGCCCGCCGGCGCCACTCACTGATCCTCCGGCCTGTGTACGACTTCCATGTCGAAATGATCTTGCTCATTGTCCAACCGGGCAGCGCTTGAAAGAGCACGTGCACATGATTCGGCATTACACACCAAGCATGAAGCGTGTAGCGAATGCCATGGAAGCGAATGAACGCGTCATGCACAAGCTCAGCCAGTTCAGGCTCACGCAATACACAACTGCCGTGGCCCGCATCGAGGTAGGCCATCACACGCTTCTCCATCTCCGCGGTACGCAACAAAGGCGGCATGGTCTTCAGTTCCGCCAACATCCCCACAACCACATGGGCAGGCAAACTGTCGGCCAGGCGGAAGCATACATGCTGCTTCAGCAAGTGGCTCTCGATATGCGGCACATAGCCACGATCCCACCAGAATGGCGCGCCGGAAGTGCCGACTTCTTTCAGGCCTGCGCGCAGGGTACCATAACCCCCGCCCTTGTCGCTCTTCATGCCCGAAGTTAAGGTCCACCGGGCACCAGCCCGGCCCACATGCCTACATGTACCGGGCTGGTGCCCGGGGGACCGAAATGTGGGCAACGATCTGGAGCAGTGCGACAACTTGATGCAGATCCAGGAATTGAACATTCGCTACGCGGAACTGGAACTCATCGACTGACCATGAGCGGGTCCGTTTGTGGAAAACTGTCCCGGCTAGTCTCCCCCTCCCACCGGTAGCTTCGCGATCCCCATCATGAAGTTCTCGCACCTCCACGTCCACACCCAGTTCTCCCTGCTCGATGGCGCCGCGAGTATTCCCGCGCTGTACAAGAAGGCCGTGAGCGACGGCCAGCCTGCGCTGGCGATCACCGACCATGGCAACATGTTCGGGGCCTTCAAGTTCGTGGCCGAGGCGGGCAAGCACAAGAACGAGGACGGCACACCCAAGGTGAAGCCGATCGTGGGATGCGAATTCTACCTCGTGGCCGACCGCTTCAAGAAACAGTTCACGCGCGAGGAGAAGGACCAGCGCTTCCACCAACTGCTGCTCGCGAAGAACGCCACGGGCTACCAGAACCTCAGCAAGCTCTGTTCGCTCGGCTTCATCGACGGCTACTACAGCAAGTACCCGCGCATCGACAAGGAACTCATCCTGAAATACCATGAAGGACTGATCGCCACCTCGTGCTGCCTGGCCGCGAGTGTGCCGCGCACCATCCTGCGCAAAGGCGAGGAAGCGGGCGAAGTGGAGTTCAAGTGGTGGCTCGATCTCTTCGGCGATGACTACTACATCGAGCTCCAACGCCACGGCATTCCCGACCAGGACAAGGTGAACGCTGTGTTGCTCAAGTTGGCTGCGAAGTACAACGTGCCAATCATCGCCAGCAACGACAGCCACTACGTTGATCAGGCCGACAGCAACGCGCACGACATCCTGCTCTGCATCAACACCGGGGAGAAGCAGAGCACGCCCAGCGCCAAGGACTTCGACGACGAGGAGGGCAAACCGAAAGGCACGCGCTTCGCATTCGCCAACGACGAGTTCTTCTTCAAGACGCAGGCCCAGATGGCCGCCGCCTTCCACGACCTGCCGCAGGCGCTGGACAACACGAACCTGATCGTGGACAAGGTGGAGCACCTGAAGCTGAAGCGCGACATCCTCCTCCCCAACTACCAGATCCCCGAGGGCTTCGCGGACCAGGACGAGTACCTGAAGCACCTTACGTATGAGGGCGCGATCAGGCGCTACATCAATGACGGCGTTTCCGGCATCGATTCACTGGATCCGAAGATCAAGGAGCGCATCGACTTCGAGCTGTTCACCATCCGCACGATGGGCTTCGCGGGCTACTTCCTCATCGTGCAGGACTTCATCAACCACGGACGCGAGATCGGTGTGCTGATCGGTCCAGGCCGCGGCAGTGCCGCGGGCAGTGCGGTGGCGTATTGCACCGGCATCACCAACATCGATCCGATCAAGTACGACCTGCTGTTCGAGCGCTTCCTGAACCCGGACCGCAAGAGCATGCCCGATATCGATACGGACTTCGACGACGAAGGCCGTCAGAAGGTGATCGATTATGTGGTCCAGAAGTACGGCCAGAACCAGGTGGCGCAGATCGTGACCTATGGCGGCATGGCGGCGAAGAGCAGCATCCGCGATGTGAGCCGTGTACTGGACCTTCCACTGAACGAAGCCGATCGACTCGCGAAGATGATCCCCGAGCGTCCGGGCATCGAATTGGAACGTGTGCTTCACGCCCCGCTCGATGGCGAAGGCAGTCTGAAGGCCAAAGAGAACCTCAACAGCGAGGAGATCGAACTGGTGAAGCAGCTCCGGAAGATCGCGGATGGCGAGGACCTCCATGCGGATGTGCTGCGCGAGGCCGAGAAGCTCGAAGGCAGCGTGCGCGGCACCGGCGTGCATGCGGCCGGCATCATCATCGCGCCGAAGGACCTCACGGAGATCCTGCCCGTATGCACCTCGAAGGAATCGACCTTGCTACTTACCCAGTATGACGGCAAAGTGGTGGAGGACGCGGGTGTGATCAAGATGGACTTCCTCGGGCTGAAGACGCTCACGATCATCCGCGATGCGTTGCGCATGATCGACAGGAACCACGGCATCCAGATCGACATCGACGGCATCCCGCTGGATGATGCGAAGACCTTCGAGCTCTACCATCGCGCACAGACGAACGGCACGTTCCAGTTCGAGAGCGTGGGCATGCAGAAGTACCTGCGAGAGCTGAAGGCGGACCGCTTCGGCGACCTGATCGCCATGAACGCCCTCTTCCGTCCGGGCCCGCTGGAATACATCCCCAGCTTCATCAAACGCAAGCACGGGCTGGAGAAGATCACCTACGACCTGCCGGAGATGGAGGAGCTCCTGAAGGAGACCTACGGCATCACGGTATACCAGGAACAGGTGATGTTGCTCTCGCAGAAGCTCGCCGGATTCAGCAAGGGCGATGCGGACGTGCTGCGGAAAGCGATGGGCAAGAAGGACCGCACCACGCTGGACAAGATGAAAGGCAAGTTCCTGGAAGGCACGTCCGCCATGGGACTCGACACGAAGGTGTGCGAGAAGGTGTGGAAGGATTGGGAGGCCTTCGCGCAGTACGCCTTCAACAAATCGCACAGCACCTGCTATGCGTTCGTGGCCTACCAGACCGCGTGGCTGAAGGCGAACTATCCGGGTGAATACATGGCCGCGGTGCTCACGCACTCGCAGGGCAACATCGACAAGATCACCTTCTTCATGGAGGAGTGCCGCCGCATGGGCATCCTGGTTCTGGGGCCCGATGTGAACGAGAGCGGCCTGCAGTTCAGCGTGAACAAGGCGGGGCAGATCCGTTTCGGACTGGGTGCTGTGAAGGGCGTGGGCGAGGCGGCCGTGATGGCCATCATCGAAGCGCGTAATACGGGTGGTCCATTCGCCAGCGTGTACGACCTGATGCGCCGCGTGAACCTGCGCAGCGCGAACCGCAAGGCCTTGGAAAGCCTGGCCTATGCCGGCGCGTTCGATGGCTTCGCCAAGACCCACCGCGCGCAGTTCTTCCACAGCAACGGCGAAGGCAAGCCCGCCTTCATCGAGACGCTTACACGCTACGGACAGCAGCACCAGGATGGCGAGGACTCGTCACAAGTGAGCATGTTTGACCTGGGCACCGAAGGCGCCGGGATCCCCGAGCCGACCATGCCACAGATCGACCCGTGGAGCGCATTGGAGAAGCTGCATTACGAAAAGGAGGTCATCGGCTTCTACCTCAGCGGTCATCCTTTGGACGACTTCCGCCTGGAGGTGACGCACCTGTGCAACACCACCCTCCCCCAGCTACAGGACCTGAAAGCGCTGGCCGGTCGCGAGCTCTGCTTCGCGGGCATCGTCACCAAGGCTGAACACCGTATTGCCAAGAGCGGTAAGCCCTTCGGTACACTGAGCCTCGAGGACCATGCCGGCACGCACGATTTCATGCTCTTCAGCGAGGACTATATGAAGTGCAAGCTGTACATGGTGCAAGGCACAACGCTCCTCGTGAAAGGCCGGGCCATGGAACGCACCTGGGGCCGCGATGAGGGCCAGTTGGAGTTCAAGATCAGCCAGATGGAGCTGTTGAGCGATGTGCGTGAGAAGTTCTTCACGAAGCTCAGCCTGCGGGTGGAAGCGGAACGCGTGAGCGAGGACATGACGCGGGAACTCAGCAACCTGCTGAAGGAATACCCCGGCAAATGCAAGGTGCATGTGAGCCTCTTCAGCGCGGCGGAGAACCTGAACGTGGAACTCCCCGTCAAGGCCACCACCGTGGGCGTCAGCGAGGAACTGATGCTTCGGCTGGCGGCCATCTCGGACCTGGAGGTGAAGCTGGGCTGACCAAAATGGCAGTACGGGCATCCCGGCACCTTACTTGTACACGATCGGATGTCCCGAAGCAGGCAGGACTTTGATGCTTAGGGCATCGTGGGCGTTGAAAAGTTGAAGCAGTTCAAGGTGGAATTGGTCCCGTGACCATCAACTTTGCGGCTGCAAGTAAAGACAAGTCAAAAACCAAACGCGGAGACCCCGGTTCTCCGCTTCGCTACGACCGGGGATACATGGCACTCGAATTCACAGACAGCAACTTCGAAGAGCTCGCGCTGAAGAGCGACAAACCCGTGATGGTGGACTTCTGGGCGGAATGGTGTGGTCCCTGCCGCATGGTGGGTCCCGTGGTGGAGGAACTTGCCAAGGACTACGATGGCAAGGTGGTCATCGGCAAGCTCAACGTGGATACCAACCCGCAGATCGCCATGAAGTATGGCATCCGCAGCATTCCCACGATCTTGTTCCTGAAGAACGGCGAAGTGGTGGACCGCAGCGTGGGTGCCGTGCCCAAGGCCCAACTGGCCGGCAAGCTGGACGGCCAGCTGGCGTAAGTCCTGAATTATCAACGAACGTCAACAAGCCTCGGTGAACGCCGGGGCTTGTCCGTTCTTTGCAACACGCGATGCCCATCGACAACAAGCACATCCAGGCCCTCAGCCAGCTGGAGTTCAAGGCCCGGCAGGTGGTCGAGGGCTTTCTGGCCGGCCTGCACAAGAGCCCCTTCCATGGCTTCAGTGTGGAGTTCGCCGAACACCGGGCGTACAATCCCGGCGAGAGCACGCGTCACATTGACTGGAAGCTCTTCGCCCGCACGGACAAGCTGTACGTGAAACGCTACGAGGAGGAGACCAACCTGCGCTGCCAATTGGTGATCGATGCGAGCAGTAGCATGTACTATCCCGAGGTGGATGCCCGCGATCCCGAGGCCCTGAACAAGATCCGCTTCAGCGTGTATGCGGCCGCCGCGCTCACCCAGCTTATGCGCAAGCAGCGTGACGCCGTGGGGCTTACGGTGTTCACTGACAAGGTGCTGGTGGCCGAGCAGGCGCGCAGCCACGCCGTGCATCTGAAGCACATCATGACGGATCTGGAGGCGTTGCTGGCCACCGAGGCTCCGGCCACCGGCCAACGCACCAACGCCGCCAACGCGTTGGACGACCTGGCCCATCGCGCCCCACGCCGCAGCCTCGTGGTGATCTTCAGTGACATGCTGGATACGGTGGACGAGCAGGACCGGCTTTTCGAAGCACTGCAACACCTGCGCTTCAACAAGCACGATATCATCCTGTTCCATGTAGTGGACCGCAAGAAGGAACTGGACCTGCAGTTGGAGGATCGCCCGTACACCTTCGTGGACAAGGAGACCGGCCAGGAGGTGAAGGCCCACCCAGCGGAGGTGCGCGAAGCCTACCGCACCGCCATGAGCGACTACTGGCACAAACTGAAGCTGAAGTGCGGCCAATACCGCATCGACCTGGTGGAGGCCGACATCAACGCCGGATTCGAGCCCATCCTGCTCGAGTTCCTCCTGAAACGGGCCCGTCTTTATTGAATTCTTCATCCTTCGAACTTTCACACTTGCAGGTATGCGCCATGCGTGTACATTTGCCCCCGCTTTCAGGGAAACCTGAGAGACAACGGACCGGTAGTTCAGCTGGTTAGAATGCCGCCCTGTCACGGCGGAGGTCGCGGGTTCGAGTCCCGTCCGGTCCGCTCGAAAGCCCCTTCAGAGGGGCTTTCTTCATTTGACACTGACGGGACGAGAAGCCTGTCCCGAGCGAAGCCAACGGCGAAGACGAGGGCCCCTTCAGAGGGGCTTTCTTCATTTAACACTTGACGGGACGAGAAGCCTGTCGCGAGCGAAGCCCCAACGAGCGCTACGCCATCCGCGCACATGACGATCGACAGGGCGAAAGCGGGAAGCACTTTGTACCTTCCATGTGATCGTTCACGAACAACGATGAACTCATGCGCACGAGCCTGCACCCGGATCCGGCATGCGTGGAGCGTTGGTGCGGTCGACCCGCGCCAACCGGACTTCCCGCAGCCGGAGCGACCCACGACCGTTCCGAGGGAACCTGCACCACGCCCGGGCCCGGACCATCCCATCACCCGTCCGCAGGAACCACCGCCCCCCCACCGCACGAGCCGCCAACGCGACCCCAGCCCGGTTCACGAACGAGTTGATCGATGGCACCGGCCTGCTTCATCGATCGTGTGGAGGCTGGCGAATTGTTGGCCAAGGCACTAGAACACTATCGCGGTACGGATGCCTTGGTGCTCGCCATCCCGCGCGGCGGTGTGGTCGTGGGACATGCGCTAGCGCGGGTGCTGGGACTTCCCCTCGACATCGTGCTCACCAAGAAGATCGGGCACCCCAACAACCCCGAACTGGCAGTGGGCGCGGTCTCACCGCAGACCGTTGTTCTATCTGAACAGGTCCGCTTGCCGCCCGGGTACGTCGAGCGTGAAACAATGCATCTACGACAGCAGATGCGGACCCGCAACGCGCTATATCGGGGAGACCGTCCTTCACGGAGGATCGAAGGCCGCCCGGTGATCGTGGTGGATGACGGAGTGGCCACAGGGCATACGCTTCTGGCCACGCTCGACCTACTCCGCAAACAACATCCTGCCCGTATCGTGGTGGCCATGCCCGTGGTCCCGCCAAGCTTCCTGGCGCGCGGAAAAGCCTCGGCGGATGAATTCATCCACCTGATCGCACCGGAGGATTTCCACGCAGTAGGCCAGTTCTACGAGGAGTTCGATCCCGTGGAGATGATGAGGTGGTGCGTTTGATGCAGGACGTCCCGAGCTGAACACGCACCACTGTGAGGGCTACGCCACTGACCAGAAACAGCGCGGCCCGAAGGATCGCTCCCTCGGGCCGGCCGTTCACGTAGGGTCGGGTCAAACCTCTTCGCGTTCCGTCTTTGTGAGGCGATCGATCAGCTCGTTCACCTCGTCCTTGGTCTTACCCAAACGCGTCTGCAGGCGCCCATGCAACTCATCCTCTTTTCCTTCCACGTACAACAGGTCGTTGTCCGTGAGGTCGGCGAACTCCTGCTTCAGTTTTCCTTTCAGCAGGTTCCAGTTGCCTTTGATCTTATCCTGTGCGCTGTTCATGGTCGATCGGGGTTTGATGATGCTGGAACACGTGGCGTGCCGATCGGCGAACATCCCGTTCGGCAATGCTTTCAGAGCGTTGGGTCATGATCGGCACGGGCGTGATCTCCCCCCTGCACACTCGGATCGGGGAAGCACTTTCCCAGATCGGGAGCGAATGTGAGGGACCGTGAGTGCGCAACGATGATGCCGGGCCATCTCCTATCTTGCTTTCGCCATGTACGCCCGATGAAGCACAGGTTCTTTGCACCTCAGGTACACCGTGCAGTAACCTGCCTGATCATCCTGTCCTTAACGGCCGTCCGCGCCCAAATGCCGATCACTGGGGCGCTACTACCGGATACCACGGGCCTGCCCAAGGTGACCGTTGAGCACTGGACCGGGATCCCGAAAGGATATAAGCTTCCCAAATCCGTTGACCTGTCAAGCTGGTTCCCGCCAGCAGGTAACCAAGGTCGACAATACTCATGCGTACCGTGGGCGCTGTGCTATGGGGTGATGAGCTATCGCCAGAACCTTTGGGAGGACCGGCAATATGGTCATGAGGATCCGGTGGACAGCGCGAGGACGTTCAGTCCGGCGTATTTGTACAACCTGATCATCGGCATGGATCGCCGGATCAACGACCCACGCGCGGACAGCGTATGCGAGAACGGGACGGACCTCGACCAAGTGCTGACCTATGCCATGATCGGGGGTTCGTGCACGTTGAAGGACATGCCATATGACACCACATTGAACAGTTGTTGCAGGCGGCCTCATTTCAGCAATACGCTCAATGCCATTCGCCACCGCATCCCACCGGCCACACTACTTCAGGCATACGATCCGGACCAATGGCGTTATCATCTGGCCATGAAGCAACCCATCCTCACCGGCATTGTGGTTGACCAGAAGTTCCTGGACGATGGCAACGCCGCGGGCGGAAAGGAACCCTTTGTCTATGAGCTATGGCCCGATGGAGGGGATGCGTTCGGCCATGCTATGGTGTGCATCGGATACAACGAGGACAGCACCTTCACGTTCCTGAACTCCTGGGGGAGCGACTGGGGCCTTCGTGGTCATTGCAAGGTGACCATGGACGTGCTGGAACAGAAGTGCTATGCGGGCTACGTGCTCAGCAACGACAGTAGTACCATATGGGAACGAACTCCAGGGAGACCGGCGACCAAGGACGCGGATGCCGATACCGCGATCAGCCAGCGCATCAATGAAGGCGAATATCGCAGGCTCAACGACTACAAGATCAAGGTCGCCGACATCAGCCGGCGGGACCGCTCCGCTGTGATGCAGGTCTACGATGCCCGCACCGATACATTGGTACGGAACGTGGCCATGCTGGCCGGACGGGAACATCACCTCTACGAGGGTGATCAACGCCTATCAATGCGCTATTTGAAACGCTGGTTCCTGTGGCGCTGGCTGGGAAGGCCCATTCGCACCCATATCACCTCGATCAGGATCGACAAGGACGCCTATCTCCTCGCCCGGAACGCGCGTATTGCGCGGTTGAAGGCGCAGCTCTCGAAGTGACCCGGCTCAAGCCGCTTCCACGAAATACATGTCCATTTCCCCCTTGCCTTTCGCCTGCACCTTTCCGCGGTGCGTAAACCGAAGCTCCGCTCGGTCCTTCACCAGATCGTGAGTGGTACCGCTGATGTTCACCTGGCCGGGCTCGCCGGAGGATTCCATGCGGCTGGCGGTGTTCACGGTGTCGCCCCAGATATCATACGCGAACTTCTTGACCCCCACGATACCGGCCACCACGGGGCCTGTGTGGATGCCTACACGGATCTCGAAGTAAGGCAGGCCCTTCGCCACCTTGAGGGCTTTGCCCTGCGCGATGAAATCCCGGATCTCCAAGGCGGCCCTCACCACATCGAGCGCATGGGTGTTGTTCGGCGTGGGCAGGCCGCCAGCGGCCATATAAGCGTCGCCGATGGTCTTGATCTTCTCGATGCCGTGCTTCTCGATGATGTGATCGAAGGCCGAGAAACACTCGTGGATGTCCCGCACCAGTTCCTTCGGGCTGAGTTTCTCGGACATGGCCGTGAAGCCCTTGAAATCCGTGAACAGCACGGTGACATGTTCGATGAGCTTGGCATCGGCCTCGCCCTTGGCCTTGAGTTCCTCCGCGACCTCCTCGGGAAGAATGTTCAACAAGAGCTCCTCACTGCGGTCCTTTTCCTTCTGGATGGCTGCACGGGACCGACGGGTGAAGAGGAGTCGATTCCATAATCCGCCTGCGGCCATCAGGATGGCGATCCCGGTAAACATGAAGATGTTCCGTGCACGCTTGGCCCGGCTCTTTTCCAACTCGCTCTGGAGATTCTCCGCCCTCAGGCCCAAGATCTCCTTGGCCTTCTTCTCGCTCTCGTACTTCTCCTGCATCTCAGCGAGGGCTTTCACCTTGCGGTCGTTCAGGAGACTATCGTTGAGAGCGTACCGTTCATTGGCGTGCTCCAGGGCCGCCCGGAGATCACCCAACTTCTCATAGTCCATGCGCAGACCATTCTCGATCTTCACTTGTTGGGCCAGGTCGTTCGCCGATCGGGCATGGATCAACGCTGAATCCAATAGCATGATGGCGCGTCGTGGGGCGTTCCTGCGTTCCGCGAGATCCGCCAGATTGGAGTACTGGATGGCCATGCGCCCATGCTTTCCTCCAGCACGTGCGCTCGCCAAGGCGGCCATCAGGTAGTACTCCGCGCTGTCCAATTGCCCGATGTCGGCCTTTACCGCTCCGATGTTGGCACTCGCATCATCGATGTCCTGCAGGTTCCCCTCGCTCTTGGCGTAGGTCAGTATCCGGCGGAATGAGCTTTCCGCCCCGGCTTTGTCGCCGAGCATGAACTGGGCGATCGCCTTATTGGTCAATAAGGAATTCCGCAGGATGGTCGCCTTCCAATTCGGGCGCCACAGGCGCAGCCCCTCGTTGCAGATCGAATCCACCTTATCCTCCTCACCGAGGCGATGGTAGAGGTAACTCATGGCTACATAGCCACGCAGGAGCACGGAGCTATCGCAGGATGCCGGGAACAAATCGAACACGCGATGTCCACATACCATGGCGGAGTCGTAGACCCCCATGTCGCCGTAACTCGTGGACCGGAATCCGTAGAGTTCAGCCATCACACAACCATCCTTTGCTGCTCGATAATGGGCCAGCAAGGAATCCGTCAACTGAAGCGTTCGCTGAGCATCGCGCCCCCTCATGTTCCGCAGTGCCTCCAACCTCGCTGAAGCCCATGCTGCGCCACCTGCTGGATGGGCCGGGGTTTGCCCCGCGACCATCAAGCTCAAACAGACCGGAATAAGAGCGGAGAGCGTCCTCACTTCTTCTTTGCTACAGGCTTTGCCGGGGTCTTTCCCCTGCCTGTGCCGGAGGTGAAGGTCTGGCCGGTGGTCGTTCCAGCGCTGGTGGGCCTCACCCGTACGGTCCAATTCTGGACGTTGGTGGAATTCGTGGTGATCTGGACGATGGAACCGACCGTTCCCGAGGTGACCACTGCACAATCGCCCGTGGCGGTCGGCGCCGCAGTGGCCAGGCTGCCGGAAGTACACCTCAGGTAAACATTGGCAAAGCCTCCGGAGAGCACCGCGGAGACGAACTGGAATGGAATGGCAGATGTTCCGCTCACCGAAACCGGCTTTGTGTCCTGATTGGCCGGAGCGCTCGTAACGATCTTCGCTGCTGTGACAGTTGACATGGTGGGAGTTGATTGGTTCAAGGTGAAATTATCCGAATTCCGGCTCCCACTGATCGCGCCTATCAATTATTACCCCGAACTGGGTAACCGCATTGGGGTCCTCTGGCACCGCTCCCTGCCATACGCGACCGGAACTATTGCGCATATCACTGCTTCATCTGTTCCTGGCGGAGTATCCACTTGAAAGCGCAGGTCCCTTCATCATCTGGGTGGTTGGAAACTACCCGTGCTGCCGGGAAAGCACCTTACCGATACAGGCCGATCGCGGCATGGATCACCCATTTCATGGATGTTCCGCCACACTGAACACCAGCTCGTCGGTGTACGGTCATCTGGCACAGAACGTGCTTTACGCATGTTGTCATGAACAACCGACCTACAACGAACGAACTTCAGGAGGCCCTGATGCGCTCACTTACGCGCACGCGGCGTAGGCTGTGGATCACCTGTGCTGTGGCCACGGCCGCGTGGATGCTGCTCGCCGCGTTCGTATAGAGTGTAGAATGGTCCTTCCGGCCACAGGACCTGTGACCAAGGTCACTTGGTAGCTCCGGTCACGGGTCTCGTTACATCGATCACGTAATCGCAGCCTTCATCAAAGCCGCTTAGGTCATCCTTCAACCGGTGTGAGATCACGCGCAAAGCTCCATTGCACATCTGGACAGTAAGGAAATGAAAGAGGGGGTCATAGTCGGGTTCCAAACAAACGTGCGGGCCCGGGCTTTTGGCCAAGGGATGGTGCAGACCTCCCCCACCCCCGATCACGAAGAAGTGCTTGTCCGCATTCACGAAATGCTGGTACAGGTGTGCATGGCCTGAGATGAACAGCCCCGTCTTCGTCGCTTTCATGAAAGGCCGGACGAAGTGCTCCTGCACACGCGCGGAGGAACCGACGAGCTTGCTGTTGCTGTATGGCGAGTGATGGCAGCAAACGATGATGCTCCGCACCTGGGGCATGCTGTCCGCTTCGGCCAGCGTGCGCACGTACCACGCGTCCTGGCGGGCGATGTCCAGCTTGGAGAGTTTGGAGAAGTTGGAGTTGAGCAGGATCACGGCAATGGAATCCTTCACCACCAAATAACCGGTGCGTATGTGTTCGGGGAAGCGGCTCTGGAAGTTGCGTTCACCCGCGCCTGACCGACCCATGAGCTCGTGATTCCCAAGGATCGCGTGTACGTTGAAGCCCCGCTGACGCGCCAGCACGAGCGCCGTATCGATGAAGGCCCAACGGCTGTTCTTGTATCCCAGGTTCACCACATCACCAAGAAGGAACAGGTCAGTGGGGTCATGCGCCAGGATGCCGGTGAACAAGGCCTCGGTGGCGCGCTTGTTATCGTTGCTGCGCAGGAGGAACTCCTCGATGCGCATGGGTTCCTGTGTGTCGCTGGCGAAAATGAGGATGGGCGAACAGCCCGGCCGCAACGTGTCGTCCTGTGCAGCTCCGGGGGTGATGGTGGACAGCATGAAGATGAGTAACAGGAGCCGGAAGGGGACCTTCATGCCTACCAATGGTGCAACTTCCACACCAGATGTGCCTGCAGCGCCAGCACGGTGTGCCGGGTCTCCGTTGCGTTGTACCACTTCACCTCCATGTCCACCCCTACCCATTCGCTGATGGGGTACACATACGACACGGCTGCGGAATAGCCCAGGCTATGGGTGGATGAACGTGCGGTACCCAGGTAGTCCAGCTTGCTGGTGATGCGATAGGTACCATATCCGGCGAACAGGCTGAAGCGGTCGGTGAGCGGCATGCTCCATACGAGCAACAAGGGCACCGCGACCAGTTCCACCTTGCCTGTTGGGCCGGGGCCATCGATGGTGTAGCTATACAGCGGGGTCCAGCCGCTCTCGAACCCGACGCGAAGCCGATGGTCGGGGAGCCACATCAAACGCACCGAGCCGGATGGTCCGAGCGTGGTGCTGTGCGTAACGAGATGGGTGGGAACACCAGCTGGTGCGGGATAGCTGGAGAGGCCGCCACCAGCATAAAGGACTAACGCGTACCGGCCCATCTGCGTACTGTCCGGCTTATCCGGTACCTGGGCCTGGATGTTCGCCGAGAGGAACATCGCCCATAATGGCAACACACACCTATGGCCGAGCATACGCATGGTAGGCAATGAGTGTGGGATAGTTGCTCAGGATACCGTCGAAATTGCCCGCTTGCATGAACTCCTGCACGTAGTCCGGCTGATCAAGCGTCCATACGAACGCCTTCCGCCCCTGACCATGCACCTGCGCCACCTCGGCGTTCTGAAGCCCCAGTGTCCAACGCGGCGCCCACACCTCGCTGTTCGCGGCCTGGACATCGCTGATCTCCAATTCACACAAGGAGGGGGCATTGGCATGGTCCGGTAGTGCAAGGAAGTTCGAGAGCTGTTCCTGCGCCGGTAGACCGATGAGGATATGTACGTCGCGGCCACTGCTCTGGGCCTGTGTGATGTATTCACGTTGAATATTCCGGATGACCTCCAGTGATCCGGTCAGCTTGATGTCCATCCACACGTAGGCCAAGGGTGTTTCGTTCACCACGGCGGCGAGGGCTTCGCGCAGGGTGGGAATGCGTTCACCGTTGATCAGGCGCACCAGCCCATTGAGTTGCGCGTAGGAGTAGTTCCCGATGGGCCCGAACAATCCGCAGGGCCTGATGGTGCGATCATTGAGCGTTTCATCGTGGTAGATCACCGGCACCCCGTCACTGGTGAGCCGCACATCCATTTCCACACCAGTGGCACCCAGCCGGGGGGCCAGGCGGATCATCTCCAACGAGTTCTCCGATGCCGGGAGGAGATCCGAATTACGGCCACCGCACCGGTGTGCCAGCACGACCAGGTCATTGGCCTGGGCCAACGGTCGCCGATAGTGCAGGGTGAACGGGCGATCGGGCAGATCGGCATCGATACCATAGGCGCCCGTGATCCGAACGCTGTCAGCACCCAGTGGTTCGTTGCTCCACAGCGCTCGAACGCCACCGCCGTACGTGATGGTCAAGCGGCACAGGCCCGTGCCGGTGTTCGCCAGCGTGCGCCAGTACATGTTCAAGAGCAAGGTGCTGTCCAGGTATCGGCCCTCGCCGCTCAAGTAGGCGATGTTGGTGCCACAGAATATGGATACGTGATACGTGGTATCCATGCCGACCTGCGTAGAGCTCCATTTCACCACCACCTCGTCACCGACCAGATCGGCACCTTGGGCCACGGCATATACCCCTTCCATGCGGCCCTGTGCGCGGGTGTCCACGGGTGTGGTCCCGGTGGACGAGAAGAGGTCCCACGAGGTGTTGGGCAGCGGCGCTTCGTACTCCTTCTGACACGCCGTCAGGAGCAGCAGGAACGGGGCGATGTGCAAGGCGGATCTCATAGGATCAACGCGGTGGTGATCTGCGGGTAGAGCAGGTTCCGATCGAAGGTCTCGAAGAGCGACCATGTGGCCCAGAGGAAATTCGTGTAGGCCAGTGTGAAGCCCAGGGTGATGTAGCTGCGCTTGAAGAAGGGCTGCTCCACATAGAACGAATAGGCGGATCCGCTCACCCTGTCGGTGTTGTAAGTGCGCTTGCGGTCACCGACGAGCACTTCATAGTTGGTGGTGATCAACATACGCGCTTGCAGGGTGAACAACAGGTCGCGTTTGGACCGGTATCCGAAGGACAGGCCGGGGTAGTTCATCCAGCCCCGTGCCTTGCAGTCAAATCCCTGAATGGGCAGGTTCCCCCGCCAATAGGCAACATCATCACCCACGGAGAAGGTGAATTGATCGTTCAGGTGTGTGGCCCAGCGGAATCCCGCGGACACATGGTTCTGCACACCTTGGGCAAGTAGCCGGCCGTCCAGGTAGAATCCCTTATGCAGGTGTCGCAACACATGCACATCCAGCGCCGGGATCCGCACGCGTACCTCCTCGGTGATGTCCTCGTGCGTGGTGTATGTCACGAACCCGAGCGACAGGTTCCAAGGGTCATGCTCACGTCGATCGGGGAAGAACATCCCCAGGTTGTGGACCACCGCAGTGTCCTGTGCCACCAACCGCGCCATCGGGACGAACGCGACTGACGCCAGGACCATCAGCGATCGGAGGGCGGAACGGCGCTTCTCGAACGACTGTGCATACCATGCGGGGTGGACGCGATGGGTGAGCGGATGATCCATTACATGAACCGCTACCGATCGCGTGCCGCACAAGCCCGATCACGCGAACTCCCCTCCACCGTCCGATCCATGTACCTGTACAACGAGCAGGACATGGAGTTGGTCCTCACTTCATGACCCCGCGGAGATAGGCGTCCAACCAGTCGAACACCGTTGCATGCCATTGCATGGAGTTCCGGGGCTTCAACACCCAGTGGTTCTCGTCGGGAAAGCGGAGGAAACGCGACGGCACATCCATGGCCTTCAGCGCAGTAAAGGCCCCGATGCCTTGTTCCACGGGGATCCGGTAGTCGAGGTCCGAATGGATGATGAGCATGGGCACGGACCAGTCCTTTGCGAATAGCGCAGGATTGAACTCATCATACTCCGCCGGCGCATCGTACACATTGGCCCCCTGCTCCCACTCGGTGAACCATTGCTCCTCGGTGGTATAGCCCATGGACCGCTGGTCGAACACTCCATCGTGTGATACGAGGCACTTCCACGGCGCCTTCCATTTCCCGGCGATCCAGTTCACCATGAAGCCCCCGTAGGAAGCGCCGAGCGCGGCCGCCCGATCGGCATCGATGAAGGGGTAGGTCTTCAGCACGTGGGCCCAGCCCTTCTGCAGGTCCTCCAACGGACGATCGCCCCAATGCTGGCTGATCGCATCGCAGAAGGCCTGGCCGTACCCGGTGCTCCCATGGAAGTCGATCATCACCACGGCATATCCGGCCCCAGCATAGGTCTGCGGATTCCAGCGGAAGCTCCACCCATCGCCAAAGCTGCCTTGCGGTCCGCCATGGATGAGAAATACCACGGGATACTTCCGCCCTTCCGCAAAACCCACGGGCTTCACCACATAGCCATGTACGGTCTCATCGTTCCAACCCGGGAAACTGAACTGCTCGTAAGCACCAAAGGCCTTGCTCTTCAAGACCGTGTTGACCGCGGTGAGGTTCGTGGCCGCCACATCGATCAGCGCTGACGTCGGCCTGGCCAGATACAACTGCGATGGACCGCTCAGCGCGCTCTTCAGGAAAACCCAACCCTTGCTCGTTTCCGCATAGGCATCGATGTGCCCGTCCTTCGAAAGGGTGGTGACCGCACCGCTTTTCACATCGATGCGGAACAACCGCTGGCAACCCATGTCGGCCGCCGTTACATAGATGCTCTTGCCGTCCGCGCTCCATTGCAGGTCCTCCACACTGCGGTCCCAAGTGGCAGCCAGCGGCCGCACGGTCCCGGTGGCGATATCGCGCAGTTGCACCTCGAAACGATCGGCCTCGAAGCCGGGTCGCTTCATGGCCTTGTACGCGAGCGTAAGACCATCTGATGACATTCGCGGGGCGGCGTCCCACGCCTTGTTCCCGGCCGAGAGGTTCGTGAGCGGGCCACCGGAAAGGGGCACGCTGTATATGTCGAAGTTCGTGCTCCACGGTTCCCTGCGTCCCGCCTCGCGGCCGCTGAAGTATACGGTACGTGAATCGGGGGAAATGCAGAAGTCGCCTTCATCACCGAAGGGCTTCGACGGCACATCGCCATCATACCCCGGTGTGAGCGCGATGGGAATGAACGGCGCATCCGCGCTGTTGAGCTTGATGTAGAACAGGTGACCGCGTGTACCATCCGCCCATGTGTCCCAGTGACGAACGAACACACCCGTATACACTGTGCCGCTGCCCATGCGCTTCTCCGACTGTGCCTTGACCGTGCCTTCGATCTCATCGCCCTTCGCATTCGGGAGGACCGCAAGTGCGACCACAAGGCCTTTGCCGTCCGGCGCGATCCGATAGGCCTGCACATCGAGTGGAAGATGCGTGATCATTTCAGTCTTTGTGCCCTTGATGTCCGTTCGCCACACCTGCGTGCTTCCTCCGCCCCCCCGTGCGGAAAGGAAGTAGATGCTCTTGCCGTCCGGAGACCATTGTGCGCCATCGGCGCCACTGTCCGACACGGCAAGCCTGACCTCGGGCGTGGTCGGCCGGGTCAGATCCTTCATCCAGAGCGAGCGCACGCCCTTGTTCCTGGCCATGTCGGTGGCGCGCACCGTGAACAGCGCATAATGCCCGCTCGGATCCACTTGAAGGCCGCTGATGCGATCCAGCATCAGCATGTCCGTGTATGTGAACGGTGTGGTACCGGCCGGAATGGTCGACGGTGCCTGCGCCAAGGCCCCTGCGGACGCCATGAACAGCACGAGCAAAAAGGGGATGGCGGGAATGGTGGTCGGCGCGGGTGTGGTGATCCTGGTCATGGTCAGAAGCATGGTGGTCCGACAATGATACGGCTGGGGCGAGCAGCGGTCCGGAACGTCACAGGTCCCATAAGAGCTTCAATCCCTTGAACACACTGGTCGCCTCGCCGATGGCATCCGGCACCGACCCGGGGGGATCGGTGCGTTGGTAGATCGCCAGGGTGAGCACCGCCTGTCGCCTGAAGTTGGCGAGTTCCCCGGGGCGGCGTTTCGCGGCCTTCATCGGATAGGCGATCGTGACCTGTTGTACCACATCACGGGAAGGTCCCACGCGATGCGCCCTGATGTACTGCCTGACGACCCGCCCCCAACTGGTGTAGATCAAGGAGCAGCTAACGACGTCGTTCTCGTAGGATCCCGCCGGCAGTCCGACCAATCCGGGCCGCAACAGGAAAAAGAAGGAGCTATCGGAGGGCAGGTCCTCAAAGAAGGTGAACCCCTGCTGGATCCACACATGCTCAGCGAAGGTGGTGTCCTCCCACCGGAGCCCCTTCCCCATTTCCACGTCGGCAGGTCCGGTGATATCCTTCGTGCGGCCCACCCTGTATGCCCATTCCGTGCCCGGGGGCAGCAGCGTATACTTCCAACCCGGTATAGGCTCCTGGTCGGGTTTGGCATATTTCCAACCCTTTGGGGGCTTCTGGGCCCCTGCGGTGCCCATGAGCACACAGGTGCATAACAGATAGACCAGGTAGCGCACGCTTGGTAAGTTACCATAAAGTCGGTGATCCGCCAAGCTCTGGGGAACCGGTGTTCACCGCGCGATCATCAGCCGCTGGGTCAATGGCAGTTGAGTTCCGGGGATGGAAACCATCTCCTGTGCTATTCCTGATCCCGTTCCAGACCAAAAGCCGGAGTGTCCCTCAGGATGCAGTGGAACCATTGACCCGTTCATCATCGTTCCCACTTGCTACCTTACCGGCAGGTTACCATGGGCGACACCACGCATGACGGCATCGCCAATCCATTCCCCTTCGCCGGGCTCAGCGACAGCGCGGTGGTATCGTCACGCTCCAAGCATGGGAGCAATGCGCTGGCAACGCGCGAACGCAGTGGCTTCCGGAAAGCGCTCCTGACCACGCTCACGGAACCGATGTTCCTGCTGCTCGTGGCCGCAGCCACCATCTATTTCATACTCGGCAACACCAACGAGGCCCTCTTCATGCTCGGTGCCATCGTGCTCGTGAGCGCCATCTCCTTATACCAGGATCAGCGCAGTCGTCGGGCGTTGGAGGCCTTGGCGCAGTTCAGCCAGGCCCGGGCGAAGGTGATCCGCAACAACGCGGTGGTGGAGGTGCATACCGACGATCTGGTAGTGGGCGACCACGTGGTGGTGGCCGAAGGCGAGTTGGTGCCGGCCGATGGTGTGGTGGTGCACGCTCATGACTTTTCGGTGAACGAGTCGATCCTCACCGGTGAGGCGTTCTCGGTGAGCAAGGACCTCAGCGGCGGCAAGGGCGGTCAGGTGTTCCGAGGCACGCAGGCCACGGGCGGACTGGCCGTTGTTCAGGTAACGAAGGTGGGAACCGAGACGGAGCTGGGGCGCATTGGCCGTTCGCTGGCCTCCATTACGGAAGGCCGGTCGCCATTGGAACTGCAGATCCATCGCTTCGTTCGCAATATGGCCATCGTGGGCCTGTTGTTCTTCCTTGTGGTGTGGGGCCTGAACTACCGGTCTTCGGGCCTGCTGCTGGACAGCCTGCTGAAAGGGCTCACCCTGGCCATGAGCATCCTGCCGGAGGAGATCCCCGTGGCCTTCACCACCTTCATGGCCTTGGGGGCGTGGAGGCTGATGAAGCTGGGCATCCTGGTGAAGCAGGCGAAGACGGTGGAAACGCTCGGCTCGGCCACCGTGATCTGCACCGACAAAACGGGCACCATCACGGAGAACCGCATGGAGCTGGTATCGATCCACCTCCGCGGACAGCGTGCAGCGAGCGCACCGCCGGACTGGTCGGGGCCCGATGCGTTGCACTTGATCAGCACCGCAATGTGGGCCAGTGAGCCCGTACCCTTCGACCCGATGGAGATCGCGTTGCATGCTGTGTATGCACGACTTGTGTCGGTGGATGCTCGTCCGCAATACCGCATGGTGCATGAATACCCGTTGAGCGGCCACCCCCCGATGATGACGCACGTGTTCGCCAGCAACAGCGGACATCGCATCATGGCCGCGAAAGGTGCACCCGAAGCGATCCTGGCCTGTACCACGCTCAATGATGGGGAACGGAGCACCGTGATGGCACAGGTACATGCCCTAGCGGCACAGGGCTTCCGGGTACTGGCGGTCGGTGAGACGGCTTTGCCCGGTGGATCGTATCCGGCCACGCAACAGGAGCTGGCCATCGAACTCCTGGGCCTGGTGGCCTTCCATGATCCACCGAAGGCGAACATCACGACCGTGTTCCGCCAGTTCCAGGAGGCCGGCATCCGGGTTAACATCATCACCGGCGACATCGCGGTGACGACACTCGCCATTGCAAAGGAGGTGGGCTTTGCCGTGCAAGGCCGTACGCTCATGGGCGAGGAGGTGCTGCGGATGACGGATGCGGAGCTCGATGACGCCCTGCGCACGAGCAACCTCTTCACGCGCATGTTCCCGGAGGCCAAGCTGCGCGTAGTGAACGCACTGAAGGCACAGGGGCACGTAGTGGCGATGACCGGAGATGGTGTGAACGATGGGCCCGCGTTGAAGGCAGCACACATCGGCATTGCGATGGGCAGGCGTGGGAGCGAACTGGCGAAGGAGGCCGCGGCACTCATCCTGCTGGATGATGACCTCGGCCGCATGGTGGACGCTGTGGCGATGGGCCGCAGGATCTACACCAACCTGAAGAAGGCGATCCAATACATCATCAGCATTCACATCCCCATCATCCTCACCGTTGCCCTGCCCCTGCTCCTGGGCTGGATCTACCCGAACATCTTCACCCCCGTGCATGTGATCTTCCTCGAACTGCTGATGGGTCCCACGTGCAGCATTGCTTACGAGAATGAGCCGCTGGAGGCGGGCAGCATGCTGCGTCCACCCAGGCGGATGGACCTTACGTTCCTCTCCTGGACCGAGTTGCGCACCAGCGTGGTGCAGGGCCTGATGATCACTGCTGGCACGATGTTCTGCTACCAATACGCCGTGCGGAACGCGCTGGGCGAGGACCTCGCCCGGACCATGGTGTTCACCGCACTGGTGGTGGCGAACATCGCGCTCACCCTGGTCAACCGCTCGTTCCATCATTCCCTGCTTAGCACCCTGCGCTACCGGAATCCACTGCTGCGCGGCATTGTACGGGGCACTCTCGGCCTGCTGACTATCCTGCTGTATGTGCCCGGCCCGCGCGATTTTTTCGCGCTTGCAACACCGCCCCTTCCGCTGCTCGCACTATCCGCCGGCATCGGGTCGTTGTCCGTGGTGTGGTATGAAGTGGTGAAATGGCGTGTGCGGCGCACCGCCCGGCCCACCTGAGGCGATCAGGACTTCCCACGCACCACTTCCACCGGTATGGTGCTCAGCTTCGCGTAGATCCGCCCCCGCTTGAGCAATGGCCACCATTCATAGAGGTACAACTGCATCGGCCTCCACATGGCCACCCAACCCGCGATGGTCAGGCTTTCCCGCAGTACCGTGAACACCGTGCCCTCGCGATCGGCGAGGAAATAGCTGCTGGCGAAGAGGCAGGCACAGAGGAACGATAGGCCGATAAGCAGGCTTGTACGCGCCTGCTTCATGAGTTGCCGGAACTCCATCTTCATGAGCTGGCCCCTATAGGCGAAGTAGTGATGCACGGCATCCGTGATCGTGTGCGTGGGATCATCCGTCGGCCATTCCAACAGATGCACATGGAGGGTCAACGGTGTGGCCAGCGGATATTCCCGCGTCCAGCTGACGATGAACTCCTCGGCATCCTCGTCCAGGTCCTTCTCATGGAACGGTGCGGGATCCATGGAATTGAACAGGGCCTTCACATTGCGCAGCTCGAGCTCCACCCGCCGCTTATGCAGGTGACGGCCTGCTCTTCCCTTGGCGCTCTGGACGGACATGGGTACAAAGGTCGGCATCCGCCTGAGCGAGTGACCGCCCTATTCGGACCTGACGGGTGTCATTCGGATCGGGGACCGGACGAAAATGCCGAACGGGGAACCGTCGCTCCCCATTCAAGCCGGCCATACTGTACGCCTGTGCGAAGGACCCGGCGTAAGGCTGCGATGTCCAGCGTCCGCCGCCCTCAGGCCATTTCGGCGATCACCGCCAGAAAGCGGTCACCGTAGGTCTTCACCTTGTGATCGCCTACCCCGTTCACCAGCCGGAACTCATACACGTTGGTGGGTCGCTTCTCCGCCATGTCGAGCAAGGTGGCATCCGTGAACACCACGAAGGCCGGCTTGCCGATCTCCTTGGCGACAATCTTCCGAAGGTCTTTCAATCGTTGAAGCAGTCCCGCATTGCCTGTGCTCGGCTCGGCGACCGCCAACACCTTCGCCTTCTTCGAGCGCTCCTGGCGTTCCTTGATCGTCTCCGGACTGACGAGCCGCACCTCGCGTTCACCCTGCAATACGGACTTTCCGGTATCGGTGATCTTCAGGTGATAATGGTCCTTGTAGTCGATCTCCACCAGCCCGTGCTGGATGAACTGCTGAATGAACATCATCCATGCGAAAGCACTGGAGTCCGCTCCGGCACCGAAGGTCTTCACCTGGTCGAAGCGTTTCTCCAGCACTTCACCGGAGCGCGTCCCTTTCAACACGTCGATCAGCACGCTCATGCTCAGCTGTTCGCGGCAGCGCACCACGGCGCTCAGGGCCTTCTGGGCGGCCAGTGTTCCGCTGAAGTACTTCGGCGGATCCTTGCACACATCGCAGTTCCCGCAGGGCTCACCGCTGCTCTCGCTGAAGTAGCTGAGGAGGATGGTGCGGCGGCACACCTGGGCTTCGGCATACTCCTTCATCCGTTCGAGCTTCGCGGTGAGGATGCGCTTGTACTGCTCATCGTCCACCTTGTCGATGTGGTACATCTGACCCTGCACGTCGGCGTAGCTGTAAAAGAGAATGGTCTCGCTGGGCTGGCCATCGCGCCCGGCGCGACCGATCTCCTGATAGTAGCTCTCGAGGTTGCCAGGCAGGTTGTAGTGGATCACGAAGCGCACGTCGCTCTTGTCGATCCCCATGCCGAAGGCGATGGTGGCGCAGATCACATGCAGCCTGCCGCTGATGAACTCGTCCTGCACATCGTTGCGTTCTTCAGCTGGGCGCCCAGCGTGATAATGGTCGGCTCGAACGCCGATCTTCTGGAGCTTCGCCGCGAGCTTCTCCGTGGCGTCGCGACTTCCACAGTAGATGATGCCGCATTGGCCGGCATGGCGCGCCATGATCCGCTCGATGGACTTCCAGCGGTCCACGCCTGGAAGTACGGCCAGCGATAGGTTCGGGCGGTCGAAGCTGCTCACGAACATCCGCGCATTGCGAAGGCCCAGATGGTGTGCGATATCGCCGCGCACCGTACGATCCGCCGTGGCGGTGAGGGCGATCACGGGCACATCCGGAAAGCGCTGCTTCAACGTGTTCAAGCGCTTGTATTCCGGGCGGAACGAATGGCCCCAGCTGCTGATGCAGTGCGCTTCGTCGATCGCGAAGAGCTTCACATTCAGGCCCGCGATCCAGTCCAGCACGTTCGGCGCGAACAACCGTTCGGGCGAGAGGTAGAGGAGCTTCAATTCCCCCCTGCGGAGCTGCTCGCTGATCGCTTGTTCCTCGGCGTACCCCAGTGAACTGTTCATGAAGGCCGCAGGAATGCCATTGCCTTGCAAGGCCTGCACCTGATCCTTCATCAGCGCGATCAACGGCGAGATCACAACGGCGAGGCCGGGAGAAGCCAACGCCGGGATCTGGTAGCACAGACTCTTTCCACCACCGGTGGGCATGAGCACCACGGTGTCGTGGCCTGCCAGCACGTGCTCGATGACCTGCTGTTGTTGCGGCCGGAAGCTCTTATATCCAAAGTGGCGTTCGAGCAGGTCGAGGGGTGAGGTGGTGACGAGTTCCATGGCGATGGCGGGTGGGCAAGGTAATCGCCGTTCACCGTGTGACAGATGGTTCGGTGACCATGATCTCCGTTAGGTCGGCCAACCCTGCCATTTCATCACTTTATCAGAGGTGCCTCTGCCGAAGAGGTCCGTAGTATTGATAGTGCAGCCAATGACCTACGATGCAGTGGCCATGAAATATCACATCCTCTTCCTTGCACTCCTCATGTGGTGTGGTCGGTCCACCGCCCAATCCATCCTTTGGATGCGGGACGCAGGATCCACCCCCTTCTCAGCCAATGAACGTGGTGATGCCGTGGACACCGACGTTGACGGCAATGCCTACGTGCTGGGGCACCTGGCGATCGACAGTCAGTTCTCCGGCCTATCGGTTCCTGCTCATCAGGACGGCTGCCTGGCCAAGTACAGCACGTTCGGGCTCGTTGAATGGGTGCGCACCTTCGGAGGCCCTGGCTTCGTGGATATCCAGGAGGCAGCGGTGAAGGTCTCCACGATGGACAACGCGGTGTACGTATGCGGATCGTTCCGAACGCAGATCGCGAACCCCACCGTAACCTTCGACACGATCTCGTTCACGTACGCGGGGAACAGTCGCCATGCCTTTGTGGCCAAGTACGACCTGGATGGGAACATACAGTGGATGCATCACGGAGGTGGCCCTGGGATCGGCGCTGGCTTCAATGATCTCGACATCGACAGTCAGGGACGGATCGTATTGGTGGGGACCACCGACGGGACCAACATCTTCGACGGCCAATCGCTCACCTACAATGGTGGCATTCTGGCGCGATACCTACCCGACGGTACACTTGCCGATCTTGTTCAACTGAACGACATCAGCGCCATACACCAGGAGGCCGTTTCGGTGGAAGTCGCTCCGGGGACAGGGAACATCCATGTATGCGGCGCGTTCTTCGACAACATCTCGCTGAACGGCTTCAGCGCAAGCGCCGCATCGTTCAGCATATTCCTGCTGAAACTGGATGATGCGCTCACCTGCCAGTGGCTGAGCTACGGCGGTGGCAATAGCACTACCTACGGTTCTTACCCGCGGGGCCTGGCGATCGATGCCGCGGAGAACAGCTACATCACCGGGAACGCGAGCGGTGAACTGGTGAGTTTCGGTCCCCAAAGTGTCAGTGGGAATTCGGAGTCCGATGATGAGGTCTTCGTCGTGAAATACTCACCCGATGGCAGCGCGCAATGGTTGCGGCGCGGTGGAAGCATCCGCAACGACGAGGCGTTCGACATCATCGCTGATGCACAAGGCAACACGGTGATCACCGGCATGCTGGGCGGCAACATCCCCTACGCGGAGTTCGATGGCATCCAGGTGGACATCGTGAGCCAGAGCGCGCATTGCTTCATCGCCAGATATGATCAAGATGGGTCGATCACCTACGCCGAACGCATGGGCGGCGGGTCCGATGATGTCGGATCAGGGCTCGCGCTGGCGAACGACAGCACCTTCTACCTCACCGGTACCACGTGGGGTTCCACGACCTGGCTCAACTGGAATCACCAATCCTGTTGTCTGGACCCGAACTTGTTCATCGCCAAGTTGAACGACACCTTCAACGACTTCAATACCTCCATGGCCGAGTACGTCGACATTCGTATCTCGCTCTTCCCGGATCCCGCATCGGACCTGATCACGATCCGCGTGATCCATCCCTCGGAGTCATTCGTGATCACCGACGCAGTGGGAAGAGAGATCTGCACGGGCATCGGCAATACGAGCTTGGACGTGAGCACTTGGCCCAACGGCATTTACGTGCTGCGGGCTGACACCCGGATCCCAGGAACCCATGGCACATTCAACTTCATCGTCCAACATTGATCCGATCATGAAACGCAGCTGGTTCCTTGCAACAACGATCCTGATCACCGTCCCCACGTTCGCGCAGGACTGGACCGGTGCTGTTGACAGCGACTGGAACAACGCGGCCAATTGGGACCAATGGCCTTTGTCCGGCGAGAATGTCACCATCGACCCGGCGAATTACAGCGGCGCGGCCGTTTCCCCGATCATCACCAGCAGTTCCGTTTTCGTACCTGACCGCGTGTTCGTTGAGAATGGAGACACGCTGACCATCAGTGCCAACCTGTCCGTGGCCGATCGCATGGTCGTCAGTGGGCCCTCCGTGGTGATCAAGACCGCGGGTAACTTCACCACCGACCGACTGATCATCGGCGATGGTGGGCGGTTTGAACAGCAAGGGGCCACGGGCACGATGCAGGTGATCACCGTGCTGGCGATCGCCGATGGTGATGTGAATGGCGCCAGTGCCTTCATCATGTCCGCGGGCAACCTGGTCGTTCTGGGCGAACTGGGCTTCGAATGCGAACTCGGTGATCATGACCCGGAGTTCAGGATGACAGGCGGGCTTGCAGCTGTGAACGGTGATGTGGTCTGGTTCGGCGCAGCACCGGGTAGCGGCACTCCGCGCATGATCATCGAAGGCGGATCCATTGACCTGAACGGGAACGTGATGAACACCGCGAGCAGTACAGTGGACATGTACCTCCGAGTCGCCAATGACGGTAACGTGGAAGCCTTCAATTCGACATTCATGCTCCCCCACGACACCGATAGTCTGGAAATGACCGGGGGCGCGTTGCGATTGCAGGGTTCTTCGGCGATCGACAATGATGGGGTCGTTCATACTGTGGGAGGTGATGTGTACGCAACAGGCACCAATGAACTCAATGGCTCGGGCGTGTATCGTTTCGGGAACGTGAACATCGGCGCGGCCGCTCAATTGAACCATGTTTCCCCGGCGATGATCGACGTGCAGGGCGATTGGGTGGACCTGGGCACCTTCCTGCCACAGCAGAACATCGTGGCCTTCACCGGTGATGGGTTCCAGTTGATCACGGGAACAGGCTTTCACAACCTGCGGTTGGCCAGCACCGGTTTGGGCGCCTATCTGTCAGGACCGGTTGTGGTCGACGGTCAGCTGGAACTGGAGGCGGGCATTATGAACACGCAGACCAATGATCTGTTGATCCTCTCGCAAGGAGCATCGGCCATTGCGAATTCGATAAGCAGTTTCGTGGATGGACCCATGAAGAAGATGGGCAACACGGACTTTGTCTTCCCGGTGGGCGCCTATGGAACGCTCCGGAAGATCGGCGTTTACGGCATCGACGACCAGGACACGGAACTCACCGCGCTGGCATCTGCTGATATGCCCCCTTCGGCAACGGTCCTGGGCTCCGGGTTGCAGGAGATCGCGCTCACGGGGTATTGGTCCTTGTTGCGCGAGGTGACGAGTGATCCCGTGCGTGTCTCCCTGCATTGGCAGGATGCCGGAGTGCTGCCCACCGACGATTGCGACAGCCTGGTGGTGGCGCATTGGAACGGTTCCCTCTGGAACGCGAATGCCGGTTCCACCTCGGGCAACTGCACCAGTGGCACGGGCCATGTGATCACGGATGCTCCCTTCGCAGAGGTGGACCTCTTTGCATTCGGTGTGAGCCTCGATCCGGTGGGAATGGAGGACCTGCCACTAGCCACAGTGATCGAACTTTTCCCAAACCCCGCACAGGACCATGTTTCCTATAATGGCAGCCTCGCCAACACGACGATGGAGGTGTGCGACATGACCGGTCAACTGGTGTTCCGGGGACGTGGGATGCAGGGGATCGATGTGAGCACCTGGCCGAATGGGGTGTACGTGGTCCGGTCCACCGCGAAGCACCCGACCCGACTGATCGTCCAGCATTGACGCCCAAGGCGCACTGGCTGCGAAGAGCCAGGGACACAGTGATGATCATCATGTTCGGATCGAACTGACCCACTACATTCGCGAGTGATGCGGGCGATCATCGCGATCTTCATAGTGGGTTCCATCCTGTTCGGCCAGACCGAACTGCACCAATTGGCGCGGTTACCTCATCTCGTCCATCATTACCTGGACCATCGGGCCGAACAGCCTGGCACAACGGTGGTCGGTTATCTGGTGATGCACTACTTCAGTGGGGATGAGCACGACGAGGACTTCGCGCAGGACGAGCGGCTTCCGTTCCGTTCGCATGACCACCACATCAACATCAGCATGGTGCAGGACCTGTTCCATGCTCCGCTGACGTCCATTGCGTTCCACTACCCCACGTTGCCGTTGGACCCCTTGCAACCCGAGGCCACGCTATCCCTCGGCGAACGTACCGACGTGTGGCAGCCGCCCAAGCGCTCCTGAGCTGTTACGGCACCGTCCCATGAACGCGACGCGGTCCTGTTGACCCGTCGCGATGCACCGTGCCGCATCCGTACTCCCTTTTCATCCTCCAATAGCGACCCACATGCTGGACCGCATCATCGCATTCTCCATCAAGCAGAAGTTGATCATCGGGCTGCTCGTGCTCGGCCTCATCGGTTACGGTGCCTACAACGTCACCCAACTGCCGATCGACGCCGTACCCGACATCACCGACAACCAGGTACAGGTGATCACCGTGAGCCCCGCGTTCGGCGCGGGTGACATCGAACGGCTGATCAGCTTCCCCATCGAACAAAGCACACGCAACATCCCGGGCATCGTGGAGCAACGGAGCTTCAGCCGTTTCGGGCTGAGCGTGGTGACGATCGTATTCGATGATGCAACCGATGTGTACTGGGCGCGCCAGCAGGTCACCGAGCGGCTTTCACAGCTCACCATACCGGAGAGCCTCGGCAAACCGGAACTCGGGCCAGTGACCACCGGCCTGGGCGAGATCTTCCAATACACGGTGAAGCCGAAGCCCGGCTACGAGGGAAAGTATGACGCATCCGAACTGCGCACCATCCAGGATTGGATCGTTCGTCGCCAGCTGATCGGCACCGAGGGTGTGGCCGACGTGAGCAGTTTCGGTGGCCTGCTTAAGCAGTATGAGATCGCGGTGGACCCCGAGCGCCTCGGAGCCATGGGCATCACCATCGCCGATGTGTTCAATGCCGTGGCCCGCAACAATGGCAACACCGGTGGGGCCTACATCGAAAAGGGGCCGGCGCTCCTGTTCATCCGCACCGAAGGCCTCATCACCGACATGGAGGGGATCCGCATGATCCAGGTGAAGGTGCTTCCGGACCACACACCCGTGCTGCTGCACGACGTGGCCGAGGTGCGCCTCGGCACCGCCACGCGCTATGGCGCTATGACCTACAATGATGAAGGCGAAGCGGCCGGTGCGGTGGTGATGATGTTGAAGGGTGCCAACTCCAGCGAGGTGATCGAACGCGTGAAGGAACGCATCGCCCAGATCGAAAAGACCCTTCCCGAGGGTGTCACCATCGAACCTTTCCTGGACCGGACCAAGATGGTGAACAACGCCATCCACACGGTGCGAACGAACCTGATGGAGGGCGCGTTGATCGTGGTGCTGATCCTCGTCCTCTTCCTGGCCAACCTGCGCGCGGGCCTGGTGGTGGCATCGGTGATCCCCCTGGCGATGCTCTTCGCCGTGATCATGATGAACCTCTTCGGCGTGAGCGGCAACCTGATGAGCCTGGGCGCCTTGGATTTCGGCCTCATCGTCGACGGCGCGGTGATCATCGTGGAGGCCGTGCTGCACCGCCTGCATCACACGCACGGTCGCGCACCGGGCGAGCGCCTCGATCAGCAACAGATGGACCAGGCCGTGGGTTCATCCGCGAGCCGCATGATGAACTCCGCCATGTTCGGGCAGGTGATCATCCTGATCGTATACCTGCCGATCCTATCGCTCCAGGGCATCGAGGGCAAGATGTTCAAGCCCATGGCGCAGACCGTGGCCTTCGCCGTGCTGGGCGCGGCGATCCTCTCGCTCACCTACGTGCCGATGATGAGCGCCTTGTTCCTGAGCAAGCAGCTCAACCCACCCGCAACGCGGACCGACCGGATGATGGACCGCCTGGGCATCACCTATCGCACATGGCTCAACAAGGCCATCCTGAAGCCCATCCGGCTGGTGATCGCGGCCGTGGTGCTCCTTGCCGTGGCCGGCGGCATCATGGCAGCGATGGGCGGCGAGTTCATCCCCGAACTGGAGGAGGGCGACTTCGCGATCGACACCCGCCTGCTCACGGGAAGCTCGCTCACCAACACCGTGGAGACCTGTCAGAAGGCGGCGGGCCTGCTGAAGGCGCACTATCCGGAAGTGGAAAAAGTGGTGGCCAAGATCGGCAGCGGCGAGATCCCCACGGACCCCATGCCCATCGAGGCCGCGGACATGATGGTGATCCTCAAACCCAAGAAGGAATGGTCCAGTGCGACCACCTTCGATGAACTGGCCGAAAAAATGGGCAGCACCCTGAGCGTCCTGCCCGGCGTCACCTTCGGATTCCAATACCCCGTGCAAATGCGCTTCAACGAACTGATGACCGGTGCACGCCAGGATGTGGTGTGCAAGATCTATGGCGAGGACCTCGACACGCTTGCCGCATATGCGCACAAGCTCGGCGAACTGGTGAACACGGTGGAGGGCGCCAAGGACCTCTACGTGGAGAGCGTGGGCGGATTGCCGCAGATCGTGGTGACTCATGATCGCGCGGCCCTGGCCCGGTTCGGGCTGGATGTGGAAGCCGTGAACGACGTGGTACGCACCGCCTTCGCGGGCAGCGTGGCCGGGCAGGTGTTCGAGGGGGAGCGACGGTTCGACCTGGTGGTGCGCGCACGCTCGCAGAGCCGCTCGGACCTGTTGGACGTACAACGCCTGCTGGTGCCCACTGCGATGGGCAAGCCCGTGCCGCTCTCGCTTCTGGCCAACGTGCGGATCGAGGACGGCCCCAACCAGGTGCAGCGCGAGGATGCCAAACGCCGGATCACCATAGGCTTCAACGTGCGTGGCCGCGATGTGCAGAGCATCGTGGAGGAACTGCAGGGCAAGGTGGATGCGCAGCTCAACCTGCCCGTGGGCTACTACACCACCTACGGCGGCACCTTCGAGAACCTGGTGGAGGCCAAGAAGCGCCTGAGCGTGGTGGTGCCGCTGGCCCTGTTGCTCATCCTGCTGCTGCTGTACTTCGCATTCGGTTCACTGAAGTTGAGCCTGCTGGTTTTTAGCGCCGTGCCACTCTCCGCGATCGGGGGCGTGTTCGCGCTGGCCGGTCGCGGCATGCCCTTCAGCATCTCTGCGGGTGTGGGCTTCATCGCGCTCTTCGGCGTGGCGGTGCTCAACGGCATCGTGCTCATCAGTGAGTTCGAGCACTTGGCGAAGAACGGCCTGAAGGACGTGGCCGAACGCATCCGCCTAGGCACGGCCACCCGCCTGCGTCCCGTGCTGATGACCGCCAGCGTGGCCTCGCTCGGCTTCCTGCCCATGGCCTTGAGCAGTGGTGCGGGTGCGGAAGTACAGCGGCCCCTCGCCACCGTGGTCATCGGCGGCCTGCTCACCGCCACCCTGCTCACCCTCTTCGTGCTGCCGGCCTTGTACATGCTCGTCTACCGCAGATCAGGTAACACCGGGGCCCAGGGTGCCGCAGCCACCGTGGTGGTCATCCTCCTCGCAATGATCGGAACGCCCTTCGCCACCAGCGCGCAGCCGACGATACGGCCCATCACCCTGGAACAGGCGGTGGACAGCGCGATGCGGAACAACCTTTACCTGAAGAGCGCCGCGTTGCGCAGCGAAGCGGAGGAAGCGCTCATCGGATCGGCGTGGGACCTTCCGCGCACGAACATCGACGTTGAATATGGCCAGCTCAACACCAACGTCAACGACGATCGCATCGCCATCAGCCAGAGCCTCTCCTTCCCCACCGTGTATACCAGACGACGGCAGATGCTGCAGCATACCGCCACGGGCGTCCGATGGGAACAGGCCTTGCGCCAGCGCGAGGTGCGAACGCTCGTGAAGCAGACTTATCACGAGGTGCTCGTGCTGCGCGAACAACTCAGCCTGCTGCAGGAAGCGGACAGTATCTATGCGCTCGCTGTCAGCGGTGAGCAGCAGCGGTTCGACCTGGGATCGAGCAACACCTTGCAACGCGCCACGGCCCGCACACAGGCCATGTTGATGCGGGCGCGGGTGCAACAGGTGAAGGCCGAATTGGAACAGGCACGCGCGCGACTAGCGCAGTTGGTGAATATCCGGAGCGGACCGCCCGGCGCACCCGTGCTCTTGGAACCGCAGCCTGTTCCATTGAAATTGGTCGCACCTGAACCGTCCGGTGACGCAGCTGTACAGCAGCACCCACTCGTGCGTGCGGCCGCCGAACAGGAGGCTGCGGCCAACGCCCGCTGGCGCATGGAACGCTCCACCCTCCTACCGGAATTCACGCTCGGCGTATCGTCGATGACGCTGGATCGGTCGCCCTCCGTGCCGGATGGATCGGTGATCTACGATCGCCATGACCGCTTCACCATGGTGCGGGCCGGCATCGGTGTTCCCTTGTTCTTCGGGGCGCAAACGGCGCGCAACAAGTCGGCACGCCTGGGCACCGAACGCGCTTCGAACGAATCCGAGGCGCTGACCCAGGAGGTCCGCACCCAGCTTCTCCAGGCACAGCAGCGATACCATGCCCAAATCGCCCGTGTGGAGGCCTTCGAGCAGGGTGCCACCGAGGAGGCCGCACAGCTCCGTCGGTCGGCGGAGGAAGCATACAGCAACGGCCAGATCGATCGACTTCAATGGAGCCTGCTCACCGGACAATCGATCACCCTCGCCATGGAATACCTCGATGCGCTCCGCGACCTGGGCCGCGCCAGCATCGAGCTCAACGCCTTCAACGAACAATAACATCCCGCAGCTCATG
Source organism: Flavobacteriales bacterium (assembly GCA_031411095.1). GTDB lineage: Bacteria > Bacteroidota > Bacteroidia > Flavobacteriales_F > PHOS-HE28 > PHOS-HE28. The sequence continues at coordinate 123,467 of JANOAK010000003.1, forward strand.
CGCCTTTCCATACCCCTTCACACCTGCTCACCGCGTGCGCTTCGCGTGCTGCCCGGCTGTGCCATTGCCGCGTTGCTGGTCCTCACCTCATGTTCCTCCGCCGAAGCTCCGGCGGAGGCGGAAACCCCTGCAGCGACCGGGACCCAGGTGACCCTCTCGCCGGAACAACTGAAGAACGCCGGGATCGTCACGGGCAGGATCGAACGGCGTTCCCTGGGCGTGATGATGCCCGTGCAGGGCGTGGTGGATGTGCCCCCGCAGAACCTGGTGAGCATCAGTGCGCCACTGGGGGGATACCTGCGTTCATCCGACCTGTTGCCGGGCATGGAGGTGCAGAAGGGTCAGGCGCTGGCCACCATGGAGGATCCCCGCTTCATCCAACTGCAACAGGACTACCTGGTGACCGAGGGCAAAGTGCAGATGCTCACACAGGACTTCGAGCGGCAGAAGGCCTTGAACGCCTCGAAGAACACCAGCGACAAGGTGTTCCAGGAAGCAACGGCGGAACTCAATACCCAGCGGGTAACGCAGCGCTCCCTGGCCGAACAGTTGCGGCTCATCGGCATCGATCCCTCCGCGCTCACGGTGGAGACGATGTCGCGGAGCGTGGCCCTGCGATCGCCCATCCACGGCTGGGTGTCCAAGGTGAACGTGAACATCGGACGGTATGTACAACCCACCGACGTGCTCTTCGAACTGGTGGACCCTGCGGACATCCACCTGGCCTTGACGGTCTTTGAGAAGAACCTGCCGCTCGTGCGCGTGGGCCAGGAAGTACATGCGCGTCCAACGGCCCACCCCAACGATGAATATGAGGCGGAGGTGATCCTGGTGGGCCGCAGCCTCGACGCAGATCGAAGTGCGGTGGTGCATTGCCACTTCACCAAAACACCGAAGGACCTGGTGCCCGGCATGGCCATGAGCGCCACCTTGGAGAGTCTCACGGACACGGTATGGTGCGTTCCCGAGGAGGCCGTGGTGCGCAGCGGCGATGGCCAGTCCGTCTTCACAGCGGACCCGGACGGCAGCTACACGATGGTCCCGGTGACCACGGGCGCCAACGAGTACGGCTTCTTCGAACTGGTCGATCCCGGGCCGGAACTACGCGAGCGGCCACTGGTGGTGAAGGGGGCGTATGCCCTGTTGTCGGCGCTGAAGAACAAGGGCGATGAGGAGTAGATGCGACGGACCGGCGACCTCCCCCGAGGACACGCCTTGGCTTGCACCGATCACAGAGGTGATGCTGTCCGCACAGGTCGTCCGTTCCTCCCGTTCCATCGGCAACGATCAGGCCGCGGCCGAACGCACGGATTACATTCGTCCTTGGCCCACGTTGCCGTTCCCGTCCCTCACCAGAACGGGTCCGGACCCCATTTGAGCAGGCCCATGAACAAGACCACGCACACCCTCTTCATCGGCACCATGACCGCCATCGTGATCGTGGTCACGGCGTACCTCAGCTATACCGGCTTTTCCTATTACCGACTTCCATTGGAAGAGCGCTTCTATCATCCGCAGCACGCGTGGTTCAAGCCGAGCGGCGCTTATGGTCATGGCATCGGCATCCTCGGCACCTTTCTGATCCTCTTCGGCGTTACGATCTACATCGCCCGCAAGCGGTACAACTTCATGACCAAGCAGCTCCGGCTGAAGTACCTGCTCGAGTTCCACATCTTCCTCTGTACGCTGGGGCCGATCCTGATCCTCTTCCACACGGCCTTCAAGTTCGGCGGACTGGTCTCGGTGGCGTTCTGGAGCATGGTGGCGGTGGTGGCCAGCGGCGTCATCGGGCGGTTCATCTACATCCAGATCCCCCGCACGGTGGAAGGGCGCGAGCTCAGCCTGAACGAGGTGAAGGGCATGCGGTCGGAACTGGTGGATTCACTGAAGCAGAGAACAGGCCTCAACGAACAACTCATCCCCCTCCTCGTGGGTGCTGAAGGCGAGGACGGCGGCAGCGACAAGCGTGGTTCGTTCATATCCCGATACATCGCTGAACGCAGGGCGCTCGGTGCCATTCGTTCAGCGATGGAGGCGAAGCGCATCGACCGGGCGGAACGGTCCGCGATCATCCGGATGGCGAAGGAGGAGTTCGCGCTCTCGCACAGGATCGGTCGCTTGTTGCTGATGCAGCGGATGTTCAAGTACTGGCATGTGGCCCACCTCCCCTTCGCGTTGATCATGCTCATCGTACTGATCATCCATGTGGCCGTGACGCTCTCATTCGGTTACCGCTGGATCTTCTGATGGAAGTGCTCATTGAACAGATCGCCATCTATGGCTCAGCGTTCCTGCTGTGCGCGTTGGTCGTGTTCTTCTATCTGCGCAGCCTGAACAAGAAGTCGGCGATCGTGGAGAAGAAGGTGGAGGTCGCCAAGGCCGAAGGCACCTTCGAACCCGTATCGCTCCATCCCTACATCGACCTGAATACCTGCATCGGCAGTGCGGCCTGCGTGGCGGCGTGCCCGGAGAAGGACATCCTGGGCATCGTGGATGGCAAGGCCACGGTGATCAATGCGACGAACTGTGTGGGCCATGGCGCTTGTTTCCACGCTTGTCCGGTGGAGGCCATTTCCCTGCGCATCGGTACGGAGACCCGCGGCGTGGACCTGCCCCATGTGGACCAGCACTTCCAGTCCAACGTCAAGGGCATCTACATCGCGGGTGAGCTGGGCGGCATGGGCCTGATCAAGAACAGCGTGGAGCAGGGTCAGCAGGCCATGGACAGCATTGCACGCACGCGCAAGCCAGTGAAGGACGGGATCCTGGACGTGGTGATCGTGGGCGCAGGACCGGCTGGGATCTCCGCCACGCTGGAGGCGAAGAAACAAGGCCTCACCAGCGTTACCTTGGAACAGGAATCGCTGGGGGGGACGGTCTTCACGTTCCCGCGTACCAAGATCGTTATGACAGCCCCCATGGACCTGCCGCTCTATGGGAAGGCCAGGCTCTTCGACACGTCGAAAGGTGAATTGCTCGACCTGTGGAACAAGGTGATCAAGGAGCACGGCATCACCATCACGGAGCGGACGAAGGTGGAAGCCATCCTGCCGCAGAAGGATGGAACATTCAAGGTGTCCACGAACACGGGTACGGAGTTCATCAGTAACAACGTGCTGCTGGCCATTGGGCGCAGGGGTACGCCGCGCAAACTGGGGGTGCCCGGAGAGGAACTTCCGAAAGTGGCCTACCGCTTGTTGGAACCCGAGAACATCGCCGACAAGGATGTGGTTGTTGTGGGGGGTGGGGATTCAGGCCTCGAGTACGCCATGCTATTGATGGATGCCAACCGTGTAACGCTCTGCATCCGGCAGGACCAGTTCCCCCGGTGCAAGCCCAAGAACAAGGAACTCGTGACCGCCGCCCGGGATGCGGGCAAGCTCACCTTGCACTTCAATTCATCGGTGGTCTCCATCGCCGAGGATCATGTGCTGGTGAAGGTGGGCGAGGACGTCAAGCAGCTGAAGAACGACCTGATCTACATCTGTGCCGGTGGGGAGCTGCCCAATGCCTTTCTGGAAAAGTCCGGTGTGGAGATCACCAAGCGGTTCGCACACGTCGTGAAGAAGCACAAGTGAAGCACTTCAGGGCCATACTCCTTCTGGTCGGCGCGCTGGTCGCGCTGCAGGGGTATGCACAATTGTCCCCCGGGGATCTCACCGCCGCGCATGCCAAGCTCGAAGGCATGAGCAACTGCACCCAATGCCATGACCTGGGCAACAAGGTGACGAACGCGAAGTGCCTCGAATGCCACAAGGATATCAAGGCCCTGCTCACGGCGAAACGGGGCTATCACGCCAGCAAGGACGTAAAAGGAAAGGACTGTTTCGCCTGCCACAGCGAGCACCACGGCCGGAAGTTCGAGATGGTGCGCTTCGATCAGAAGACCTTCGACCACAACCTCACCGGCTATGAACTGAAGGGCGCGCACAAGCCCATCGACTGCCGCAAGTGCCACATGCCCGAGAACATCGTGGATGTGAACCTGAAGAAGCGCCCCGATACCTTCCTGGGCCTCGACCAGAAGTGCCTTTCGTGCCACGAGGACCACCACATGGGCACCATGGACAAGGATTGCCTGAAGTGCCATGGCATGGCCGCGTGGAAGCCCGCAAGCGCCTTCGATCACAACAAAACGGACTTCCCGCTGAAGGGCAAGCACGCTCCGGTGGATTGCAAGGAATGCCACGCGGTCACCGTGAAGAACGGCAAGGAGTTACAGGCCTTCGGGGACCTACCGCATGCGGACTGCAAAGCCTGCCACGCCGATCCGCACAAGGCACATTTCGCCACGGCCTGCGCCCAATGCCACACCGAGGATGCCTTCTCCACGTTCGCAGGAAGGGACCGGTTCGACCACAACACCACCAAGTTCAAGTTGAACGGGAAGCACAGGACAACGGACTGCTTCGAATGCCACAAGAAGACCAGCGACCCCCTCACTGTTTTTCAGGATCGCGCCGGTGTAACGGTGGATCAGTGTGTGACCTGCCACACGGACAAGCACGATGGAAAGTTCGGCACCGACTGCGCGAAATGCCACCAGGAGAAAGGCTGGGTGGCCGTTAAGTCGATGGACTTTTTCGATCACAACGTCACCGACTTTCCGTTACAGGGCAAACATGTCGGGGTCGACTGTAAGCAGTGCCATACCGGCCATTACACCGATCAGATCCCGTTCGCCACGTGCAACAGCTGTCACAAGGACTATCACCAGGGCGAGTTCGCGAAGAATGGCACGTCACCGGATTGTGCCGAGTGCCACTCCGTCCTGGACGGTTTCGATGTAAGCCTGTACACATTGGAGCAACATGCGGAGACGCCCTTCCCGCTGGACGGTGCGCATTTGGCCACCCCTTGCTCCGCGTGCCATCTGAACGAAAAATGGACCGTTGGCGCAGAGCGCACCACCGGGGCGAAGTGGAAGTTCCGTGACCTGGGCAGTTCCTGTTATGACTGTCACGACAACGTGCACGGCGAAGAATTCGCAGTCGCCGGGGTGACGGATTGTACCCGATGCCACGTTACCGGTGAATGGTACCCGAGCAAGTTCGACCACTCAAAGACCGCATTCCCCTTGGACGGGCAGCATGCGCAAGTGGATTGCAGGAAGTGCCATACACCCGATCCTGACCCGGCGAAGAAGGTCCTGTCGTTCAAGTTGCCGAAGCACGCGTGCAGCGCTTGCCATGAGTAGGCCTCCATCTGAAACGAGCATGTGAGCTCTCCGTGGAAGTACGGTGTTCCGCGAGCGCGCTCAGAACCTTCAGCGGCAACGGTACGATCATTGTGCTGCATACAGGCGACGGTAACGATCAACACGCTCATGGGAACCTGGCTTAATGACACCATCAGCACCGGCACCTTGGCCGCTGCCACCACTACGACCGCCGTTGCCATCCTGGGGCGGTCGGAAGGCGGATCCGCAATAGCTCCCATCAATGCTGTAAGCCATATCCTTTGGGGCAGAAAAGACTCGAACACGGAGGAATTGGATGCACCCCACACGCTCGTGGGTGCCGGTCTGAATGCAATGGCGACCACCAGTTGGGCAGGGTTGCATGAACTTTTCATGCCTCGCCACGAACGACCATCCGTGCAGCGTGCATTGTTGGGCGGTGCGGCAACAGCCGTGGTCGCCTATATCACGGACTATCACGTTGTACCCAAACGTTTCACGCCCGGATTCGAGGAGCGTCTCTCGGACAGGGCTTTGTTCGGCGTCTACACGGTGCTCGCGCTTTCCCTCGCGGCAGGTAGTCTGTTCAGCAGGCGCTGATCATTGCTTTCGATCGGCTGTTACCAAGGCTGGGGAATCATGTCGCGTTCATGGGGAGAACGCACCCGTAACCCCATGGATAACATCTCTTCCGTGATCCATCCCTTGTGCGCATACATCCGCGCACACCGTGGAACAGGGTCCATCAACACCTTCGATCGGTGATCACGTTACCCTGGGCATGCGCTTTGGACGCCTCCTGGAAACCTTCTCCCATGTGTACGATCCAGACCCGCGATGATGTGAAGCTGTATGTCAAGGACCATGGCTTCGGAAAGCCGGTCGTCCTGCTCCACGGCTGGCCGTTGAGCGCAGACACGTTCGATGATCTTGCACTTGCCATCACCCAGGCCGGTATGCGGGCGGTCTCCTACGACCGCCGTGGTTTTGGCCGCAGCGAGCAGCCCTATGATGGTTATGATTACGATACCCTCGCCGATGACCTGGCAGCGGTGATGACGGAACTGGACCTTACCGACGCCACGCTCATCGGTTTCAGCATGGGTGGCGGAGAAGTGGCGCGGTACCTGACCCGCCACGGAAGCTCACGCGTAGCGCAGGCCGTGCTCGTCAGCAGTGTGGTCCCCTATATGCTCAAGACGGAGGACAACCCATTGGGTGTGGATCAGGGGGTGTTCGAGGGCATGGCGAAGGCCATCAAAGAGGACCGACCGCATTTCTGGGCAGGCTTCTTCAAGGATTTCTATGGTGTTGGTATGCTGAACAAGCCCGTGAGCGACGAAGTGCTCTACTGGAGCAACCACATGGCCATGCAAGGCGGACTGAAGGCCACCCTCGATTGTGCCACTGCATTCGCCACCACGGACTTCCGGCCGGACCTGAAGAGCTTCACCATTCCGACGCTCATCATCCACGGCACGGCGGACAAGACCGTTCGCATCGACCACACAGCACGCGAGGCGCACAAGGGCATCCCGGGAAGCAAATTGGTAGAGTACGATGGTTCAGCGCACGGGCTGCTCGCCTCCGACAAGGAGCAGCTCGCTTCTGATGTGCTGGCCTTCCTTACGGCGGGAACCACACGCGACCTGGTCGATATCCAGGAGCAGAGCGCTTAGCGATCTCAGTTCGATCGGAGCTTCATGGACCCGCGGTCGCCTACACCGGAGCACCGATCGCACACGAAAGTTGCGGTCAGTTCGATGGGCCATCCTCCGGTTCCATCAGAGCCATATCCAATTTCGTCCGGTCGGCTGCGTCCTGTCATGGCCAACGGAGCATCTGTGGCGTATACTAGCCTTATGGATCATGTGCTGCCAGCATACAGCGCACTGGTTGACCGGACCGGTCGTCGTACCGCGGTCGTGCAGCGGACGGCAACGCGCTCGGTCCGGTCCATCGCGCGAGGGCTGTGGATGTCGCTGATCGTGGGGCTCGGGTGCTGCCTGCATTCCTCCTCTCCCGCACAATCACCCCACGGCGCGGCGTTCAAGATCGATTGTGCCTCATGCCACGTGCCGGACAGCTGGACCACGATGCGCTCGCCCACCCTGTTCGATCACGACAGCACGGCTTTCCCCTTACAGGGTGTGCATGCGACCGTGGATTGCCGGTCGTGCCACAGCAGTTTGCAGTTCCAGCCCGCCATTTCATCGGAATGCGTTTCGTGCCACACCGATGTGCACGCCATGACCGTGGGGAATGATTGCGCCCGCTGCCACAACTCGCGCACCTGGCTGGTGGATGATATCCCTGAACTGCATGAACAGAACGGCTTCGCGCTGGTGGGTGTGCATAGCAACCTGAGCTGTGTGGATTGCCATACGAGCGAGAACACGCTCGCCTTCCAGCGGGTGGGCAACGATTGCATCAATTGCCACCAGAGCGACTTCGCCGCCACGCAGCATCCCAATCACGTGGCGTCCGGTTTCTCAGCGGAATGCGCCGAGTGCCATGATCCCTTCGGTCAGGGCTGGAGCACCACATTGATGAACCACGATTTCTTCCCGCTCACCCTCGGGCACGACATCCAGGATTGCGCACAATGCCACACCACGGGCACGTTCGCCGACGCTTCACCTGAATGTGTCTCCTGCCACCTGCCCGACTTCAACGCCGCGCAGAACCCGGTGCATACCACATCGGGCTTCTCCACCGATTGCGCTTCGTGCCACACCACCGATCCCGGATGGTCGCCGGCCACCTTCGATCACGACGGTCAGTTCTTCCCGATCTACAGCGGCACCCACAACGGCCAATGGAGCGCCTGCGTGGAATGCCATACGGACCCCAGCAACTTTGCCCTGTTCACCTGTACGGGTTGCCATACGGACCCCGAGACGAGCGCCGACCATAACGGCATGCCCGGCTATGTGTATGAGAGCACAGCGTGTCTTTCCTGCCACCCCAACGGTGAAGCGGGGATCTTCGACCACAACACCACGGCCTTCCCGTTGCAAGGCAGCCATGTCGGCGTGAATTGCATCGAGTGCCATGCGAACGGCTATGCGGGCACACCCACCAATTGCGATGCGTGCCACATGCCGGAATACAATGCCACCACCGATCCGAACCATGCGGCGGCCGGATTCCCGCAGGATTGTGCCCTATGCCACGATGAAAGCGCATGGGCAAATGCGACCTTCGATCACAACACAACTGCTTTCCCCTTGCATGGCGGCCATGTCGGCGTGAATTGCGATCAATGCCATGCGAACGGCTTTGCGGGCACGCCAACGAATTGTGACGCCTGTCACATGCCGGACTACAATGCCACCACCGATCCCAACCACGTCGCCGCGCAGTTCCCGACCGATTGTGCACAGTGCCATTCCGAGAACGGCTGGCAACCTGCCACCTTCGATCACGATGGCCAGTATTTCCCCATCTATAGTGGTCCACACGATGGGGAATGGAATGCCTGCGCGGATTGCCATACGAATGCCGGGAACTATGCTGTGTTCACGTGCGTCGGTTGTCATCCGCACAACGATCAGGCACAAGTGGATGACGATCACAGTGCTGTCACCGGCTACACGTACAACAGTAACGCGTGCTTCACGTGCCACCCGGACGGTACGAATTGATCATGAACGCTGCACGGACACTCTGCATCACCGCCGCTGGCTTGATCGCAGTCGTGGACCTGGCGCAGGAGCGGGTGGAAGGTGATGTCACCTACATCACCGCAAACAACGTCTACGTCCGCTTCGCATCCACCGCCAACATCGCGCTCGGGGATACGCTGTTCGTGGCGCGATCCGGTGGAAGCAGCCCATGTCTCATCGTCGGTAGCAAGTCGTCCACCTCTTGCGTAAGCACACTGATCGGCGGTTGTACGATCGTTAAGAGCGACCGCGTGTATGCCACGACGGCGCGCATTGCGACCTTACCGCTACCCGTTCCGCAGGACACGGCCCGCGCTAAGGTTGGTACCCGCGAACGCATCCGGGGACGACTTTCGGCGGCGAGCTACAGCACCGTGGCCGCAGAGCGGGGCGATGACCACCGGCTGATGTACCGTTTCGCGCTGAACGCCGATCGCATCCGCAACTCACGTTTCTCGGCGGAGACCTATGTGAACTATCGCCAGCTGTTCCCATCCGAACCCCTTCTGTTCCCGCAGCAGACGGAGTTCTTCAACGTGTATAGCCTGGCCCTGTCCTATGCGCTGGACTCCACGAGCACGATCACTTTCGGCAGGAAGATCAATAACAATGCTGCTTCCATCGGAGCGATCGACGGGCTGCAGGCCGAGAAGACCTTCGGGCGGTTCTTCGCCGGAGCCATCGCCGGATCACGGCCGGATATCCAGGACTATGGGCTGGATCCCTCGCTGCTGCAGTACGGCGGTTATCTGGGTTCCATCATCCATAGCGCCAAGGTCGATTCCAGGACCACCCTGGGCTTGATGCAACAGAACAACGGGGCGGAAGTGGACCGCCGGTACACCTACTTCCAACATTCAAGCACCCTGGGCCGCAAGCTGAACGTGTTCTCCTCCTTCGAACTCGACCTGTACGATCCGCAAAGCGGCAAAGCGCGGCTGACCAACCTGTACTTCTCCTCCAAGTACCGCTTCAGCCGGAAGCTGGATGTCTTCGTTTCGTATGACAGCCGCCGGCGGATCATCTTCTACGACACCTACCGCAACGATGTGGAAATGCTCCTGGATGATGACGAGGCCCGGCAGGGTGCGCGCGTAAGGCTCACCTACAAGCCCTTCAAGCATGTGCTGACCGGCCTGAGCTTCAGCACGCGCTTCCAGAGCAATGGCCTGAACCCATCGGACAACATCAACGGGTTCGTGACCTTCACGGGCACCGAGGACCAATGGGGCCGCTGGACGGTGCAGGTGAACCGGAACACATCGAGCTACCTACGCAGCGACATCGCCTCCATCCGCCATGGACGCACGCTGATCCCCCGGAAACTCACATGCGGCATCTATTACCGGATGATCAACTACGTGTACGGCCTGTCCGGCGAGGACGTCTCCGACCGGTCGAAGATGCAGCAGCAGTACTATGGCGCCGACCTTTCCTGGAACATCGGTCCTTCACTGCAATTCACCTTGCTCGGCGAAATGTCCACCTTGGGAACGGATCGGAACTACCGCTTCAACACGGCCATCACCAAGCGCTTTGCCGGACGGAAATGATCGGTGCTGTCCGTCCGGCGTGCTCCGTAAATTCGGTGCAGCTTAAGCATGACAATGCGTGAAATGTCGTCCACGGGGATCAACAGGAACTGGAGCATGAACAAGTGCATCGTCGATCTACCTGAGCGCTTGGCCTTGTTCGCCTTGTGTGCAACCCTGCTGTTCGCTTGCGACAGCGGGCCAAAAGCTGTTCCCGCAACCACGGGGAACGAGGACGGCAGCAGCGGCACAGGTGTCTTCTCGGATGGGATGGGTGCCCCTCAGCAAGGCTCCAACGAGCTGGTTCCGGGCGTGGAAAAGGAACTGCATACCGTGGTCGCACTGGAGGCCTTACCCACAAGCAAGTATGTCTATGTGCGGGTGAAGGAGGGCGCAGAGGAGTTCTGGGTGGCCGCCATGAAGCAGGAAGTTGCTATCGGCCGCAGCTACTTCTATCGCGGCGGGCTCCTGAAGACCGACTTCCACAGCACGGAATACGATCGCACCTTCGACAAGGTCTACCTCATCTCACAGCTGGTACTCTCAGACCACGGAAATGCAGGTGGCGGGTTGAACATGCCCACCACCACCCCACAGCACGCTCATGCGCTGGATGGGGCCTCCACACCCGTTGACGGGGCACTCCCTGTGAAGATCGCCGCCTTGGTCGCCGATCCGAAGAAGTTCGCGGGCAAGGCCGTGCGCGTGACGGGTAAGGTGACCAAGGTGAACCCCAACATCATGGGCCGCAACTGGATCCACCTGAAGGACGGCGCATCGGATGGCAAGGAGGTGGTGGTGACCACCGCGCTCTCGCTGACCGTTGGCAGTTCGGTGACCATGGTGGGCACCGTGGTGCTTGACAAGGACTTCGGATCGGGATACACGTACGATATCCTGCTCGAGGGCGGCACGGTCATCGAGTGACACGCGGCAGCTCACCTGCTCAACCGAATGCCTTGAAGCGACGCTTGCGCACGTAGGCCAATGCACTGATCACCACGAGCAGCGCAACCCCGATGTACACCCAGTCGGGCACGGGCACGGGATCGCCCGCCGCATAGGAGTGCAGCCCTGATAGGTAGTAGTTCACGCCGTAATAGGTCATGATCACCGAGGCCAATCCGAAGAGCGAAGCGAAGTTGTAGGCGTACAGTCCCTGCATCTTCGGGATCAACCGCATGTGCAGGATGAAGGCATACACCAGGATGGTCACCAGCGCCCAGGTCTCCTTTGCATCCCAGCCCCAGTAGCGCCCCCAGGACTCGTTGGCCCACACCCCGCCGAGGTAGGTCCCGATGCTGATCATGAACAGTCCACCGATCAAGGTCATCTCACTGAGGTTGGACATTTCCTTCACCAAACGATGCACACGCTTCTCGTTCTTCGGCGTCAGCAGGATCATCAGTATCAGGTTGATCAGCCCGATCACCGCGCCCAAGGCTAGGAAGCCATAGCTGCCCGCTTCCATGGAAACGTGGATGGTAAGCCAGTAGGATCGCAGCACCGGCACCAGCGGCGTGATCTCCGGATCCAGGTAGCTCAGCATCGCCACCATCAGCACGGTGGCCGAGAGCACCATGGTGGCCGCGGACCCACCGAGCGACCTCCGTGAGAACAACAGCCCGGCCAGCACCGTGGTCCAAGCGATGTAGATCATCGACTCATAGCCGTTGCTCCACGGGGCCCGGCCTGAGACGTACCAGCGCAGGCCAAGCCCGAGCGTGTGCGCCGCAAAGCCGATCAACAGCAGCACGAGCATCACCTTCCGCACCTGCGTGAGGTCCGCTGCCGGCTTGAAGACCGAGTAGAACAGGAAGAACAGGAAGGCCACGCCCATCAACGCGTAGAACACGGCCAGGCGATCGAACACATCCAGGTCGTTCAGGAAGATCTCCGCGGAGATCCGCTCCGGCGACGGCACCAGGTCACCGCCTCTGCTGTTCTGATAGTCCACCAGTTCATTCACCAGCTTGTCCGGCAGGGCATAGTCGCCGCGCATCATGGCTTCCTGCAAGGCCGGGACATAGGCGGCGAAGAAGCGCTCAGCCACGGGACTGGACACCTCATGCGGGTCATGGCCGCTGACGTGACGCGATGCCCACGCATTGTTCGGGTCGCCCGGAACCGGAATGATCCGCAACACCATCCCGCTGAACACCATGTTCATAATGTTCACCCGCTCATCGAGCTTGATGAGCTCCTTCTCGTACACGCCACGGTCCGCAGCAGGCATGCTGCTCACCGCACGCATTTCCCCCGCCAATTTGTAGTCGCCGTTCTCATCGAACAACGCGCGGTAGGACGCTTTGGGACCCGGCTCACCTACCAGCTGATGGATGCGCTCGTGCTCGCCCAGCTTGATCAGCGGCACATCGGTCCACTCCCGTGTATTCACGAACATGGCCAACAGGGCTTGATCCGCGGAAAGCCCGTTGATGCTCTCCCGGCGGTACACCTTGCGCATCACCTCGCGCGACAGGGTGTGCATCGGCTTCATGCGGCCCGCATGATCCTGCACAACGACACGGCTGAAACGCGCCGCGTGATCCGCGCTCACCACATGCGCGCTGTTGCTCTGGTCGATCACCTTCTGCCCCGAGCTTGCGCCAGGTGTTCCGCACAGAACAATCGTAAGGACGGCCGCAGCAGTGGAGCCGCGCATCCGGGAGATGCTCTGTGACAGGTTCCGGAAGCGGCTCTTCCCGCTGAACAGCGTAAGGACCATGCCGATCGTGAGCAGTGCGTAACCGGTGTAGGACACCCAGGTGCCCCAGAAGTCGTGGTTCACGCTCAGGTACGTACCCAGCTCATCCTGGTCGTACGACGACTGGAAGAACCGATAGCCATCATGGTCCAGTACGTTGTTCATGAAAATGCGGTGGTCGGCCTTCAGGCTTGTCCGGTCATCGATGAGCTGCACCTCGCTGGCGAACGATGTGGGGCTGTTGGTGCCCGGATACCGCTCCATGATGAAATCATAGAGCTTGAGGGAGAACGGCAGCGTCTTTTCCACGGAACCATAGGACACCGCGAGATGCAGGTCGTCGGAATGCGCGATCGCCGGGCGGCCGGCAACACCCTTCTGCCCGTACACCATGACCTCCTGTGGCCGACCATTGATCTTCACCTCCATGCGCAGCGCGGTCATGCTTTCGTTGCTCACCTTGATGCCGCTGGAACCGAGGCGAACGATGGCGCTCCTGTTGAAGTCGCCGAAAACAAAGCTGTTCGTACCGTCGGTGTATAATGCGCGCAACTTCAGCGGATGGTAGGCCTGTCGCGGCATAAGGGTGTCCACGGCCTGTGTGGCCATCACGCGCTGCACGAGCGGACGATCGTAGCGGATGAACAGCGAATCGTTGCGGATGGCGATGTTCACGGCCCCGGCCACGGGCTCGTCGCGGAAGTTGAAGAGCACGTTCCGGTAGCGCGTGGCGTCGCCGGCGCTCAGGAAATACTCCTCACGCCCAGCCATGCCGCCGAAGACGATCTTGATGGTCGGCCTGCCATCCACGGCTTCCTCCAGGGACTGTATAGGATTCGGAATGAACTCCTTCACCGCGACCTCCACCAGGTCCTTGCCGATCAGGTACGAGCTTTCCCACGCATTGCTCCCCAGACTGGCGAAGAGCACGGGTTCGTCGAAGCGGTAGCGCTGCTCCCCGCGCTGTGCCTCGTACTGCAGGTAGGTCTCCGCGGACAGGAAGCGGTTCGAACGGTCCCCTTCGCGGATGTGCATAATGCCCTCGAAGCCTGTGTAGCGCGTGACCGCGGAGCCGATGAGGATCACGATCATCGCGAGGTGGAAGGTGAGCAAGGACCACTTCTTCTGCCGCACCATCTTGAAGCGCACCATGTTCACCGCGATGGTGATGGAGAACAGCGCGAGCAGCAGGGCGAACCAGCCCGACCGGTACACCACGCGTTGCGCCGCGCTGGTGCCGAAGTCGTTCTCGATGAAGGTACCCGCTCCGATGGACACGGCGAAGATCAGCATGTACAGGCCCGCGGCCCGGGTGGTGAACAGCATGTTCACGTACTTCCGCACGGCATTCAGGACCAACTGTGACCGTTGTTTGATCATCTACGACAGCCTTGGATCGCTCTGCCGCACGAAGATGCACCCGGAACGCACTTCCTTCAAGCCTTTGTGGATGAAGGGGAAGGACGGAGCGATGAACACGCCAGTGCAGGCAGAACCGTGGGGTCCGCACACGCACGATACTATTTTCAATACTATTTGAAACTTTCGATGTTATGTATTACGTTTGACCTACCGGACCCACCACCGGGTACGGTACGAGAACGATCGGAAGATGGACCTGAAGGAAGCGCGCGATGCCTCGACTCCGCTCGGCATGACAACCAACATTCACACCTAGCAAGATGGATCTCAGGGAAGCACGGGAACGGTTCATCGAGGCCTGGGGAGCCTTCGGCAGCGCGTGGGGGATCAACCGGAGCATGGCCCAGGTACATGCGTTGCTGCTGATCAGCCATGAGCCGCTGAGCACCGAGGACGTGATGGAGCAGTTGAACATCAGCCGGGGCAACGCGAACATGAACATGCGCGCCCTCATCGACTGGAGCCTGGTACGGCGCATGGTGAAGAGCGGAGAACGGCGCGAGTTCTTCGAGGCGGAGAAGGACGTGTGGAAGGTGGCCACCCACATCACCCGCGAACGCAAGAAGCGCGAGTTGGAACCGCTGATCCGCCTCCTGGACCAGATGGAGGACATCCCCGGGGCCACCGCCGATGCGAAGAGCTTCCGCAAGATGACCCATGACCTGCACGACCTCACCACCCGCCTGGACACCCTGCTGGACCACAGCACCCGCCGCGATGTGCAATGGTTCGTGAAGGCCGCCACCACCCTGCTCAAATGAGACCCGAGGTCGCCACCGCGCGCTGCATAACCTCCCGACCGGGCCAGGTGGCGACACGCTTTTTTTTGGCCGATTCATTTCATTTCTTTTTGTAACTACAAGCCACACTCACCCGCACGGTCGGCGACCTGTTCGCACAACGTGCACAACACCCAGCACCATGAACACCTTCCAACGGATCATGCACTGCGACGGCTGCACCGGCCGCCTCACCTACCAGCGAAACATCGCGCTACTCGCCCTCGGCAAGTCGGCCGTAGACCTGCTCGCCATCACCTTCCTTCCCGGCACCGATGCCGCAGTTGTGATGCTCTCCTGGATCAATCCCTTCGCGCTCATTGGGCCATGGGTCCTGGGCAACGTTCCATTGGTCGTCTGCCTGGGCACCTTCCTCTTCTTCGCCGGACTAGTCTGGAACAGCGTGCACCGGCTGCACGACATCGGGTGGAGCCATTGGCTGGGACTGCTAACCGCCATACCGTTCGTCAACGTGCCCGCGGCCCTGATGCTGGCCCTTCTGCCCGCGAGGCGAAGGAAGGTGTGGGACCTGTGTGAGCCGTGAGGTTATCCCCGCTCCTCCCCATCCTCCAACCGTTCGTGTAAGGGCCTTCGTCCGCCCGACGGGTCCCGGTACCTTCGGGCCCGGCCAGTGTTGAGGATGTGCTTCCCTGGCCACTGCCGCACGCATGATCCAACTCACCGGCATCCGCAAGGCCTACATCATGGGCAGCAACCTGCTGCCTGTACTCAAGGGCATCGACCTGCACATCGGCAAGGGCGAATTGGTGAGCATCATGGGCGCCTCGGGCAGCGGCAAGAGCACGCTGCTCAACATCATCGGTATCCTCGACAACTACGACAGCGGCGAGTACACGCTGGATGGCATGGTGATCAAGGAACAGAGTGAAACGGAAAATGCCCTGTTGCGCAGCAAGTACATCGGCTTCGTGTTCCAGAGCTTCAACCTG
This sequence comes from Flavobacteriales bacterium, assembly GCA_031411095.1. GTDB lineage: Bacteria > Bacteroidota > Bacteroidia > Flavobacteriales_F > PHOS-HE28 > PHOS-HE28. The sequence goes on from JANOAK010000003.1 coordinate 139,704, forward strand.
ATCACCTTCAAGAACGCCATGGAGAACGTGGCGCTCCCGCTCTACTACCAGGGCGTTCCTCGCAAGAAGCGCAACGAACAGGCCATGGCCATGCTCGAAAGCGTGGGTCTGAAGGACTGGGCGAAGCACATGCCCAACGAAATGAGCGGCGGCCAGAAGCAACGCGTGGCCATCGCACGTGCACTGATCAGCGACCCCAAGATCATCCTCGCGGACGAGCCAACCGGAGCGCTCGACAGCAAGACCAGTCAGGATGTGATGAAGCTCCTCACCGACGTGAACAGGGACCTCGGCATCACCGTGGTGATCGTGACGCACGAGCGCGAGGTCGCATCCCTCACCCAGCGCGTGATCTGGCTGCGCGACGGCATGATCGAGAACGCCCATATGGACCCCAGCAACCTCGCTGCGCACATGGACGCCGCAGCGGCTCACCGCACCGACGCCCATGTTCGATAGGGAGAAATGGGGCGAAGTGCTGCAAAGCATCGGCAAGAACAAGCTGCGGGCCGTGCTTACCGGATTTGCCGTGTTCTGGGGCATCTTCATGCTGATCATCCTGCTCGGTTCCGGAGCCGGGCTGCGGAACGGGTTCAGCTACAACTTCCGCAATACGGCCACCAACAGCATCGAGATCAACGGGGGCGAGACCAGCAAACCGTGGAAGGGACTTCCCGCGAACCGCAAGATCCAACTGACCGAAGAGGACATCGACGCCATCCGCGGTGCGGTCCCCGGCATCCAGCATGTCACCGGGACCTACCGGGTCTGGCGCGGTGAAAGTCAGCTACAGCACGGCATGAACTACGGGAGCTTCGGCATCCGGGGCGTGGAACCGGAAAGCCAGCACCTCGAGAAACAGAAGATCCTGCAGGGCCGCTTCATCAACGAGGTGGACGAGCAGCAACAGCGCAAAGTGATCGTGATCTCCGAAGAGGCCCGCAAGGAACTGTTCAAGGAGGAGGACCCCATGGACCAATGGGTGAACGTGAACGGCGTGCCCTTCATGGTGGTGGGGCTCTACGAGTTCGAGTCCGGCGGCCACAACATGATGCAACGCGGGCCCGTGTTCATTCCCCTGAATGCCGCGCAGAAGGTGTTCAACGCGAAGCGCGATGTGGACAAGGTCATGTTCAGCTTCTCCGATGCCAGCATCCTCGGTGCGAAAATGGCGCAGGAGCGGGCCGTGCAGACCATCGCCCGCCGCCACGATTTCGACCCCACCGATGAACGCGCGCTCTGGGTGAACAATAACGTGGAGAACGTGAAGACCATGAACAACGTGTTCGGCGGCATCACCGCGTTCCTGTGGTTCGTGGGCATCGGCAGCCTGATCGCCGGCATCGTGGGCATCAGCAACATCATGCTCATCGTGGTGAAGGAGCGCACGCGCGAGATCGGCATCCGCAAGGCCTTGGGAGCCACGCCGGGCAACGTCGTGGGCCAGGTGATGCTGGAGGCCGTGTTCGTGACCGCCCTGGCCGGTTGGATGGGCCTGGTGAGCGGTGTGTTCCTGATGGAAGGCATCGCCAGCCTGGTACCCGGTAACGAGTTCTTCCGCGACCCCACCATCCGTATCGACGTGGCCATTTGGGCCCTCACCGCCATCGTCCTGGCCGGTGCGCTCGCCGGCTTCATCCCCGCGCGCCGTGCAGCCGCCATCCGTCCCATTGAAGCGCTCAGAGACGAATGAGGAACCAATACCGCAAAGGACGCAAAGGCCTCAAAGGAATGCCGACGTACGGCGCTCCTCTTGTGCGTCCCGCTTTGCGCCTTTTGCGCTCTTTGCGGTATAGATCTTCGATCCATGTTCGATAGCGATCGTTGGAGCGAGATCTGGAACACGCTGAGCCGCAACAAGCTCCGCAGCTTCCTCACCATGTTCGGCGTGGGCTGGGGCATCTTCATGCTCGTGGTGATGCTCGGCATGGGCAACGGGCTGAAGAACGCAGTGCTCGGCGGATTCGACGGCTTCGCCACGAACAGCTGCTTCATCTGGCCCATGCCCACAACGAAGCCGTATGGCGGATTCCAACGTGGACGCCAGTTCCACTTCGAGAACGCGGACACGGAGATCATCCGGCGCAATGTGAGCGGCATCGAGGTGTGTTCCCCCCAACTGCAGCTCGGTGGTTGGAACGGTGGCAACAACGTAAGCTATGGCAGCCGCATCGGAGCGTTCTCCATCTACGGGGCCGAACCTGAAGTGCTGCTGGTGGAATCCATGCGCCTGTTCCAGGGGCGATTCCTGAACCATGCCGACCTCTCCGAGGAGCGCAAGGTGTGCGTGATCGGGCAGGCCGTGATCGACCGTCTCTTCGAGATGGAGGACCCCATGGGCAAGTACATCAAGATCAACGGCGTCTTCTTCCAAGTGGTGGGACTTGCCAGGAAGAAGGGAAGCGCCGAAATGGGCGACAACCCTGAGGCCAAGATCTATGTGCCCTTCACCACCTTCCAGAAGGCCTTCAACAGCCTGAACGAAGTGCATTGGTACAGCATCATCGCCAAGCCGGGCGAGGACGTGGCACGCATCGAAAAGGAGGTGAAGGCGCTGATGGCCCGCAGGCACAAGGTGGACCCCACCGACGACAATGCCTTCGGCAGCTGGAACATGCAGCAGATGTACGGCATGATGAACGGACTGTTCCTGGGCATCGGCGGGCTCAGCTGGTTCGTGGGCATCTGCACGCTGCTGGCCGGCGTGATCGGCATCGGCAACATCATGCTGGTGATCATCAAGGAGCGGACGAAGGAGATCGGCATCCGCCGCAGCATCGGTGCAACGCCCAAGGCCATCACCTCGCAGATCGTGATGGAGGCCCTCACCCTCACCTCCATCGCCGGTTACTTCGGCCTGCTCGCCGGTGTGGCCGTGCTGGAGATCACCCGCGCCGTGGCCGGCGATGCCGACTTCTTCAAGAACCCGGGCATCGACCTTTTCGTGGCCCTCGTGGCCTTCGCCGTTCTCATCATCAGTGGCCTCCTCGCGGGACTTCTTCCGGCGCGACGGGCACTGGCCATCAAAGCTGTTGACGCACTAAGAGCAGAGTAGACCCTAACGCGATGCCGGGTCGAGCCCGGCATGACAAAAGATAACCATGAAACGCATCCTCAAGTATCTCCTGATCATCGGCCTCGTCGCCCTCTTCGTCGGCACCCTCTACTATCTCTATGAGAAGAGCGCCAGCCGTCCCGATGAGTTCAACGTGGAGAAGGCGAAGAAGAACAACGTGGTGAAGAAGACCGTGGCCAACGGCAGCATGGTGCCGCGCAAGGAGATCCTCATCAAGCCCGTGGTGAGCGGCATCGTGCGCGAAATGTTCGTGAAGGCGGGCGACCAGGTGAAGAAGGGCGATGCCCTCGCCCGTATCGAGATCGTACCCGACATGATGTCGTTGAGCAGCGCCGAACAGCGCGTGCGCTCCGCGGACATCGGCGTGCAGAACGCACAACTGAACTTCGACCGCAACAAGCCCCTGCTCGACAAGGGCGTGATCAGCGCTACCGAGATGCAGGGCTACGATGTGTCGTTGAAACAGGCCAGGCAGGAGCTCGACGCCGCGCAAGAGGCCTTGAAGGTGGTGCGCGACGGCATCAGCAACAAGAGCGCGGGCAACACCGTGGTGCGCAGCACGATCAACGGCATGGTGCTCGATGTGCCGGTGAAGGAGGGCAACAGCGTGATCGAGCGCAACAACTTCAACGAAGGCAGTACCATCGCCGCCATTGCCGACATGACCGACCTGATCTTCCAGGGAAACGTGGACGAGAGCGAGGTGGGCAAGGTGAAGCTGGGCATGCCCGTGGTGATCACCGTGGGCGCCATTGACAATGCCAAGTGGGACGCCGAACTGGAATACATCGCGCCCAAGGGCGTGGAACAGAACGGCGCCATCCAGTTCGAGATCCGCGCTGCGGTGAAGTTGAAGGAGGGCCAACAGCTGCGCAGCGGGTACAGCGCCAACGCGGACATCGTGCTGGAACGCAAGGACAGCGTGCTCACCGTGCCGGAAAGCATCGTCACCTTCAACACCAAGGGCGACAGTGCCTTCGTGGAGGTGAGGAACGGCGAGGAGTGGAAGAGGACCCACATCACCACCGGTCTCAGCGATGGCATCAACCTGGAAGTGCTCGGTGGCATCGACGCGACCACCGAACTGAAAGGGGCCAAAAAAGAACCCGAAGGCGAAGAGAAGATGACCGTGAGCTCCGAGTAGTGCTTAGGGCAATGCGCCCGGTACGGGCGTTGCCGCACCGCTCATGCTGATGATACTGTCCACCACGTAGGGACTCATGCCACGCCACGGCAGAGCGCCCTGGTACTCGACATAGTGCAGGTTGAAGGTCTTGCCGCTGTTCACCATCAGCTGCTTCGCGATACGCTCATCCTTCACCGAGAAGATGAACTCGTTGCTCTGCATGCTTCCCCCCTGCCCCTTCAGTCCCGTCTGGATCAGCTTGCCCTCGTAGGTCTTCCACACCCACCCCTTGTGCACCACGTAGTTCAGCTCTCCGCTCTTTGCGCCCTCGCCGAAGACCCACGAATAGCGGAAGTAGAAGAAGCCCGCCAGGATGAGCAGCAGGACCAACAGGAAGATCAGGGCGGTGCGGCGCATGGGATGGGTTGAAGGTGCCACGAAAGTAAGGAGCATCGCATGGACGTTGTGGATCGCGCCCGGTTGCGCACCTTCGCGCTACCATGAGCCTTCGACCCATCCTGATCGCCGCCGCGTGCGGCCTCACCCTGTGCCTTTCCGCGCAACGCACTCCCAACGTCGACAGCTTGGATGCCTACATCGCCCGCGCCGTAAAGGCCTTCGACCAGCCCGGGCTGGCCGTGGGCGTGGTGAGCAAGGGTGAACTGGTCTGGAGCAAGGGCTATGGCAAGCTGGACCTGGCCAAGGCTGATCCCGTTACGCCCAACTCGGTATTCTATTGCGCCAGCATCAGCAAGGCCTTCACGGCGTGTGCCATCGGTCTGCTCGTGGACGAGGGCAAGCTCAGCTTCGATGATCCCGTGCGCAAGTACCTGCCCTGGTTCAACACGCCCGATCCATACGTCACCGAGCACATGATGGTGCGCGACCTGCTGTGCCACCGCAGCGGCTGGATCACCTTCGATGGCGACCTCCTCTGGTACGGTACCGACTATTCCCAACGGGAGATCCTGGAACGCCATGGCCGCGAGCCCTTCACGCACGAGTTCCGCAATGAGTTCGGCTACAGCAACCTGATGCTCATTTGCACCGCGCAGGTGGTGGAGGCCGTGAGCGGCATGAGCTGGGACCAGTTCATCACCACGCGCATCTTCAAACCCCTGGGCATGGACCGCAGCCGCGTGGAAACGGCCGACCTCAGCGCCATGAGTGACGTGGCCCTGCCACACGTGCGCAAAGGTCAGGACCCCAGTGCTCTGCAGACGAGCATGCCTTACCAGGCCTTGCCCGGTGCCGACGGCGCCTGCGGCGTGATGAGCACGGTGACCGACCTGGCCAAGTGGGACGCCATGTGGATGAACGAAGGCACCCTGGCCGGAAAACCCTTCCTCACCAACGACACCTGGACCAGCATCACCACCAACCAACTGGGCTTCCCGGTCCCGCCGCAGGCCGCTGCCGATGGCAAGCATTACGATGGCGCGGCCATGGGCTGGTTCACAGAGGACCGTGATGGGTACAAGATCATCACCCACAGCGGTGGCATGCCAGGCTTCATCCTCAACCACGCCGTGGTCCCCGAAAAGGACTTCGCGGTGATCTGCCTCGGCAATGGCGAGACCTACTCGGTGTTCGCCATGACCGAGTACCTCATCGATCAATACCTCGGAACCTGTAAGGCCGATCCTGCGGGCGACATGGTACCGAGGCTGAAGCGCCGTGCCGAGCGCGAGGCGAAACGGGTGGCCGATCGCGAAGCGGCCCATGTGAAAGGAACTAAACCCTCGGCTGACGCCACGGCCCTCGCGGGCAAATACAGCGACAAGGTCTATGGGGGAGCCACGATCCAGGAAGTGTATGGACAACCCGTGCTCACCTTCGACCATGCCAAGGAACTATTTAACGGCAAGCTGGAGCACTGGCACCACGACACGTGGAAGTGGAACCACAACGACCCCTTCCTCGAGCCCGGTTACATCACCTTCAGCTTCGACGCCGACCACAAGGTCACCGGCTTCAAGATCGATCTGCACAGTCCGGACTTCCACTTCTGGAAGCTCGACTTCCGCAAGCAATGATCCCGGGCTGATCCATGCCGCCGCGTCCGCTCGTTGCGCTCTTCTTCCTGCTGAACCTGTTCCTGTGCGCATGGCACCTGGACATCGGCCGCAACGACAACACCATGAGCCGCGCGGCCATGGTGGCGGCCCTTGTTGAACATCATACGCTGAGGATCGACGCCTACCAGGAACTCACCAACGACAAGGCCGTGGTGAGCGGGCACTACTACAGCGACAAGGCACCGTTGCCCGCGCTGGTGGTCGCCCCCTTCTGGTGGCTATTCGATCGCCTCGGGCTGATCGGCGGTGGCGATCATGGCCTGCTGACCGATGGACTGCTGCAGTTCGGTGGTTTCGTTTGCGGAAGCCTTCCATTGGCCGTCATCATCACCCTGATCTGGCTGTCGTTGTGCAAGGTGAATGTGGCGCCGCGCTGGCGTGCGGCGTTGGCCATGCTCCCGCTTTACGGTTCCTTCCTCTTCGTGTACAGCGGCTCCTTCTATGCGCACCTGCCGGGTGCGTGCTTTCTGTTGCTGGCTGTACTCGCCATGAAGCACGAACGCTGGAGCGCCGCCGGCGCAGGGTGTGGGGCTGCCGTGCTGTGCGAGTATACCCTGGCGGTGATCCCCCTGGTCTTCTTGGCGAGCCTTGTGGTGCGTCGGAATTGGACCGGAACTATCCGCCTCGCTTCGGGGGGACTGCTTTTCCTGTTGATCCTGCTCGCGTACAACATGGCCACCACAGGTCATGCGACCGAACTGCTCTATGCGCACGAGGCCAACTACACCTTCATGTCGAAGGGCTTCGGCTTTGCGCTGCCTTCATTGGAAGCGCTGTTCGGCCTTATGTTCAGCAGCTATCGCGGGCTGCTCTATTACATGCCCGTGCTGCTGGTGATGTTGGTGTGGAAGATGCGTTCGATCCGGGCTGTCAAGGATCTTCCATGCTCGGCACCTGTGATCGCTGCGCTGGTGAACATCTTCGTGGTGAGCGCCTACGCCATGTGGTGGGGCGGATGGGCCTATGGACCACGCCACTTGTGCGCGGCCGCTGCGCTGCTCCTGGCCTCCGGGCTTCCCGCGATCGCAGCCGACAAGCGATGGCGGCCGGCATTGCTTATTGCCAGCGGCATCGGCCTGTTCACGAGCTGGGCAGCGAAGAGCACCGTATGGTACTCGTTGCCAACCGAGGAACACAGACCCCTGTATGACATCATTCTTCCCCATCTCCGCCAAGGCGATTGGTCGCACTGGCAATGGCCTGTGTCCGCTGGACTTTCACCAATGATCTCCAGCTTTGCGTTTCTGATCCTGCTGTTCGGCGTGATCTTCGTGTTGAGCCGGATCGAATTCAGCGCGTCGCGTCCTGTTACATGAAACACCTCTTCTTCTGCCCTTCCCTGCCCGTGGACGAGCTGGAGCTTCCCGATGAGGAAGCTCGCCACGCGACGGGTGTGCTTCGGCTACGCGAAGGCGATGTCATCGGCCTGCTCGACGGAAAGGGTACCCGCGCGGAAGCCGTCATCACGCACGCCGATCGCAAGGGTTGCGCGGTGCGCATCAGCTCCCGTTCAAGTTCAGCCTCAGAACGATCATCGTCGATCCATATCGCGGTATCGCCTACGAAACAGATGGAGCGCTTCGAGTGGATGCTGGAGAAGTGCACGGAGATCGGGGTGGACCGCATCACGCCCCTGCTCACGGATCGCACCGAACGCGACAAGCTGCGGCGCGACCGGTTGGAGCGTGTGCTGGTGAGCGCCATGAAGCAATCGCAACGGGCCTGGCTTCCACAGTTGAATGAAGCGATCACGATCAAGGAGCTGATCTCCGGCGAGATCCCGGCGCAACGCTCATTCGGTTGGTGCGAGGGCGCTCACAAGCCATTCACCCAGGTGTACCAGCCCACGGAGCCGGTGATCATCCTCATCGGCCCGGAAGGCGACTTCACGCCGGAGGAAGCGAATGGACTGATCGTCCAAGACTTCGCCGCTGTTTCGCTCGGCACAGCGCGGTTGCGCACCGAAACGGCGGCGATCGCAGCCTGCACGTGGATGAACTTCGCGCAGCTTCCGCGGTAACTTCGCACCATGTCCTTCCGCTTCTTCATCCTTTCCATCATGGCCACATGTGCACATGCCCACATGAGCACATGCGCCCAGGGCACGTACCAGATCGCCGTGTTGAAGTACAACGGCGGCGGCGATTGGTATGCCAACCCGACCGCCGTGCCGAATCTGGTGAAGTACTGCAACGCCAACATCAACACCAATATCAACCCCGAAGTGCCCACCGTGGAAGTTGGGAGCCCCGACATCTTCACCTATCCCTGGCTCGATGTTACGGGCCACGGCAACATCATCTTCAGCATACAGGAGGCGGAGAATCTGCGGAACTACCTGATCGGCGGCGGGTTCCTGCACGTGAGCGACAACTACGGCTTGGACAAGTTCCTGCGGCCCGCCATGAAAAAGGTGTTCCCTGAACTGGAGTTCGTGGAATTACCCTTCGCCCATCCGGTGTACCACCAGAAGTACGACTTCCCGCGGGGCCTGCCGAAGATCCACGAGCACGACGGCACGGCTCCCCAAGGCTTCGGACTGATCTGGGAAGGTCGGCTGGTGTGCTTCTACGACTTCGAATGCGACCTGGGCGACGGCTGGGAGGATCCCGGGGTGCACGGAGACAACCCGGAGCTGCGCACCAAGGCCTTGCAGATGGGTGCCAACCTTGTACAGTACGTCTTCACGGGTCAGCAGAACTGAGTCAAACAGCGTCCTCTTCCGGGCTGTTGAGCTTCACCACGTGTTTGCGGGACCGCATGTTCAGCAGTTCCACCCCGAAGCTGAAGGCCATGGCCACGTAGGCATAGCCCTTCGGGATCTCGCTGTGGTGGATGGGGTGCAGGCCCTCGAAGAAGAGCATGAAGCCCACCATCACCAGGAAGGACAGCGCCAGCATCTTCAAAGCCGGGTGCTTCTCGATGAACTTGCTGATGGCATTGGCGAAGAAGAACATCACGATCATGGCGATGATCACCGCGATGATCATGATCTCCACATGGTCCGCCAGGCCGATGGCCGTTACGATGCTGTCGAATGAGAACACGGCATCCACGAGCAGGATCTGCACCACCATGGCGAAGAAGGCCTTGTTGACGGTGGAGGGTTTCACGTGCTCCTCGCCGCCTTCCAACTTCTCGTGGATCTCCTTCACCGCCTTGTACAGCAGGAAAAGCCCGCCGAAGAACATGATGACGTTCCGGAGGTTGAACGGATAGTCCCCAAGCCGGAACAGCTCGTTCTCGCCGTTCTTCACCAGCCAGCCGAGGCCGATCAACAAGGCCGACCGAAGCAGGATGCCTCCGACCATCCAGATGCGACGGGCCCGCAACCGGTCCTTCGCCGGGATCCGACCCAGGATGATGCTGACAAAGATGACGTTGTCGATGCCAAGCACCACCTCCAACACGGTGAGGGTGAGCAGGCTGATGAGGGAGGCAACGGAAAAGAGCTCTTCCATGGGCGGTTTTGCGAATGCGAAGATGCGAAGTGTGCGACTACCTTCGGTAACCCCATCGGACCACCATACGAACGGCGATCTTCCTCCTTGCTTCGATAACGGCGAATGTTTCCACTGGTCAACTCGTGAACGGGGGTTTTGAGGATGGATTGATGAACTGGGTGTATGCACCGATACTGCCCGGCAATGACGATTGGGCCGTTTCTTATGCATTCCCGGCCGGTGGAGGGAACGGGGCCGCACTCGCGATACCAACGGTACATTGGACCGCAGGATCAGAGAACCGCGCTTTTCAGTTTCTCAATTCGATCGATTCAGGTGCAACAGTGCACTTCGGTGGCTGGATCAACTATCCGGGTCCGACAACGGGGCAACCACCCTGGATTAACCTTTGCCGATGTGATAGTTCTGGTATCATTAATTGGTATTTTCCTGTCTTTACTTCTGGCGGTCAATTCGGTGGATGGCAATTCGTGGATACACTTTTCGTCCTATCCGATACACCGCCTCCCGGCCAGAACCACTGCCTGGCCCTGAGTGCAGGCCAAAGCAACTTCAGTGGCTTGCCCACATGGTTCGATGGGATCTTCTTGGATGTCGTTTCCTCCACGAGCCTATGCGCGACCTCATCACATAGAATTTCGAAACCCTTCCCCAACCCCGCCACCGACAAGCTTTGGGTGGATATGCCCGAAGCTCCCGCCTCCATCACCGCCATCGACGCGGGTGGCCGAACACACGACCTGAAGAACTTCAACCACCGCGATAGCACATTGGAACTTGATGTGAACACACTTCCTGCCGGCATTTGTTTGCTTCGCATAACAACCGCCAAGGGCGTTAATGTCATCCGGTTCGTCAAAGCATGAAGCACGCGTACACTTTCCTCGCGGTCCTCCTTACCTCGTCCACCAGCGCCCAGCTAGTTAACGGAAGCTTCGAGATCGGCGACGCATTCTCTGCCACAGCATGGTCGGTACCCTGCCAGAATGCCTGGATCGGATCGGGAATGATGGGTGAAGGGGATCGCAGTTTGATCCTGCCGCATGGAACTACGAACGGGCCCTGCTACACCAGTAAGGCCTTTCAGCTGGTCCCGACCGTCACCAACGGAAGCACATGGACCTTGAGCGGGTGGTGCCGCATTTACCCCGGAGGATCCACCCTTCCGTTGATCGGCATCGGCATGGGCATCAAGCATAGCGATGGGTGGTGGGAGTATTTCACAGCTCCCGTGATGAACACGTATGAATGGACGCTCCTGAGCGTGACCAACACGTTCACCTTGGAACCAGGCGACACGGCCTTCGTGGTGTGCGAGGCTGGCGTTGTCAGCGGTGCCGGCTTCGGAGGGGACGCGGAATTCGACGGGCTTGCAACGGAGGATATTTCCACCGGGCTGACCAACCAGCAGGTCGACCGGTTCGTTTGGTATCCGAACCCGGCCGTTGATGTTCTGCGCATCACCTTGCCGGAGGCGCCACAGCAGATCATCCTTTTCGATGCGACCGGTCGGGAGATCGACCTTCACACCTTCCATCACACTGGCCGCACCTTGGACGTGGATGTAAGCAGCGTTCCACCGGGTCTGTGCGTCATGTTGTTGAAGACCATCTCCGGCACCCGGACGTTGCGCTTCATCAAAGCATGAAACACTTCTCTACCCTTTTCGCGCTGATCCTCACAAGCGCAGCCAGTGCCCAGATCACCAACGGAAGCTTCGAAACGAACGGCGCCTTCACCCTGCAGGGATGGGAATGGACCTGCGGTGAGCCACAGCCCGTGATGGATGCGCCGAATGGCGGCGGGGTGTGGTGCGCATCGGTGCAGCCCGGCAATGCCAAGGGCTGTTTCCCCAGCTACCTGTACCAACGACTGCCGAATGCCCAGAACGGCGACATCCACACACTGAGCGGCTGGGTGCGTTGTGCCGATGATGATGTGAACATCTGCCTGGGCGCGTACCTCTCCTTCGGCTCCGTGAACAACGGCAGCTTCCATCTGGAGGAGACCGTGGGCACATCCGAGACCGTATGGACCTTCGTCTCCTTCGAGGACACCATCGAGGTGGGCACAGGAGACACGGCGATCGTGGTCCTGAACTCCGGCTTCATCGGTGGTCCGATCAGCCCACTGTCGGGTCTGTTCGACGAGATCTATGTGACCGGAGCTGAACGCCTGCATGCTTCCAACCCGATACAGCTGGGGTTGCGCTACGACGTTTCGGGCAATATGCTCCTGGCATCGGTGGCAGGACAGGCCATCCGCGCGATCGACCTCTTCGACCTCACGGGCAGGAGGCTGCCACGCGCCGTTCATTCCATGGGCGGCCGCACCTTGTCGATGCAGACCGCCGACCTTCCTGATGGCGTGTACATCGTGCACGTGAGCACGGAGGCCGGCGAATGCGCAGCGCGCTTCGTCAAGCACTGATGGCTTCGCGCAACAGGCGCGAAACTTCGCCGGAACGTGTGAGCACCATGACGTGTTGTCCGCCTTTCACGAGGTGATCCACCGGAAAGCGGAGGGGTGTGATGATATCCTTGTCGCCGTGGATCCGCACGAGCGGTCCCTGCCACCGAGATCCTTTCCAACGCATGATGGCCGCCGTGCCTCGGCGCAATTGTGAAGCACCTTGTTCGCGTGCCATGTCGAACAGCAGCACGTCGATGCTCCTCTCCCGCCGGTCGATGAGCCTTTTCACAGGCCAGGCCGCCCGTAGGCTCCAATCGCGGATCACCCGATGAAGACCCAGCCGCGCGTTGATCCGGGTAAGCGTGTTCCATTCATGCGGCCCGGTCCATGAGGAGATGAGAACGACCTTCCGCGGGTGGGTGAACATCGCCAGTTCCTGCGCCACCATGCCCCCCATGCTCACCCCCACCAGCACATGCGGGGCATCGGCATCCACTTGGGATGCCATCGCCTGGGCGATGGACGTGAGCGTATCGCTCGGTCCGAACCGCGGCCATTCCAGCTTCTTCGCCGGCAGGCCATCCAGTTGAAGCCGGTCGAACAGCCGCGCATCGCAGCCCACGCCGGGTAGCATGTATACGTTCATAACGACAACAAAGGTGGTGTGCGATCGGCCCGTTCGGCTCCTTCCAGCCGCCGAATTTTCACCCGCACTGGGTATGGTTCCGGGGACGTGGTTGAACCCACCTTGTACTGGGCCAGGCCATCCATTCCTCCTGAACCGTAAGCCCATGAAAACCCTCACCGCACTCACCCTTGCCACCTGCCTGGCGCTCGTGACATCCTGTACCAAGGAGGAATTGGTGACCCCTCAAAAAGCCAACACGCCGGACATCACGCCGGACTGTGTCTTCCCGTTCGCTCCGCTCCACGAGGTCACCAACGATGATCCGGGCGCGCCGGATCCTGTGCCCCCCAGCCTTGCACTACCGGCGCCGGACAACGGTCCTCCCGCATTGCGCTCCGAGCATCGGTGGCCACCCACCATTCCGGATCTGCAGTACTAGCGCGCCTCACGCCGATCGGAGCACGGCCAACGCCTCTTCCATCAGGTCGTGCATCACCACATCCTCCTTCACGAAGGGCACCCGCTTGCGCAGGTCGGTATGTAGCTTTTCCACCTGCGGGGATGATCGGGCGGGGCGCCGGAAGTCCAGCGCTTGGGCGGCGTTGAGCAGTTCGATCGCGAGGATCCGTTCCACATCCTGCACAACGGCCCAGGTCTTCAGGGCGGCCGCAGCACCCATGCTCACATGGTCCTCCTGCCCGTTGCTGCTATCGATGGTGTCCACGCTGTTGGGCATGCAGCGCTGCTTGTTGGCGCTCACCAGTGATGCCGCCGTGTACTGTGGGATCATGAAGCCGCTGTTGATGCCGGGCGTCGCAACGAGGTAGGCGGGCAGGCCACGCTGGCCACCGATGAGCTTATAGGTGCGCCGCTCGCTGATACTGCCCAGCTCCGCCATCGCGATCGCAAGGAAGTCCAGCGCGAGGGCCAAGGGCTGGCCGTGGAAGTTGCCGGCGCTCACGATCAGGTCCTCATCGTCGAAGACGGTCGGATTGTCCGTCACCGATTCCAACTCGCGCTCAACAACACCTTGCACGTATCCGATGGCATCGCGCGACGCTCCGTGCACTTGGGGGATGCAACGGAACGAATACGGGTCCTGCACATGCTTCTTCGCTCGTGTGATCAGCTTGCTGCCCTTGAGCAATTCGCGCATATGGCCTGCCACAGCAGCCTGCCCGGGATGCGGGCGTACCGCATGCACCGATGCATGGAACGGCTCGATCCGCCCATCATACGCATCGAGTGACATTGCCGCGATAACATCCGCCCAATGCGCCAGCTTGTTCGCTTTCAGCGTGAGCAGCGATGCGTAAGCGTTCATGAACTGCGTGCCGTTGAGCAATGCCAGCCCTTCCTTCGGCCCCAGTTCCAATGGCGCCCAGCCGAACTTCTTCAATGCCAGTGCCGATGGCATGCGCTTGCCGGCCACCACCACTTCGCCCAGTCCGATCAGCGGCAGGCAGAGGTGCGCGAGCGGCGCCAGATCGCCCGATGCGCCGAGCGAGCCGCGTTCGTACACCACGGGAAGCACGTCGGCATTGTACATGTCGATGAGACGCTGCACCGTTGCCGGGGCCACGGCGCTGTGTCCGAAGGCCATGTTCTGCACCTTCAGCACGAGCATGGCGCGGACGATCTCCGCAGGCACGGGTTCGCCGCTTCCGCAGGCATGGCTCATCACCAGGTTTTTCTGCAACTGCGCGAGGTCCTTCTTGTCGATGCGCGTATCGGCCAGGGACCCGAAGCCGGTGTTCACGCCATAGATGGGCGCGTCGCTCTTTTTCAGGCGGTCGCGTAGGTAGTCGTGGCTGCGCTTCACGGCGGCCGCGGCCTCTTTGCTCAGCGCGATGGGGCTGTGCGTGTGGAGGATGTGCGCCAGCTCGGCGAGTTCGATGCCGACGGTTCCGATGGGATGGGGCTTCATGGGGGAGATCGTTGGGGCCGGCCCCGGAGTTTCATCCGGGGTTTCCGGCCCGTACAAAAGCTTTCAGTAGATCGCGCTAAGCAGGTCGGCTTGCGGTACGGCCTTTTGCTCGCCGGTCTTCATGTCCTTGATGGTGATGAGGCCCTGGTTCATCTCGTTCTCGCCGAGGATGGCCACGAAGGGAATGCCCTTGTCATCGGCGTACTTGAACTGCTTGGCCATCTTCACAGCATCGGGATACAACTCCGCTGCGATGCCCCCGTCGCGCACATCGCGCAGGAGCTTGAGGCAGGTAACGAGGGTGCCCTCGCCGAAGTTGGCGAAGAGCAGGCGGGTGCTGGCGCCCAGCTCCGCCGGGAACTTGCCCGTTTCCAACAGCACATCGTAGATGCGATCTGCCCCGAAGCTGATGCCCACGCCGCTCATGCCCTTCAGGCCGAACACGCCGGTGAGGTCGTCGTAGCGTCCACCTCCGCAGATGCTGCTCTGGAGCGAGCCTTCGAGCGCCTTCACCTCCACGATGGCACCGGTGTAATAGTCGAGGCCGCGGGCCAGCGTGGGGTCGATGGACACACGGTTCATGACGCCCACCCCTTCGTGCGACAGGTCGTTGAGCACGGTCTCCAACTCGTTGCATCCTTCGATCCCCAGGGGCGAGGCCAGCAGCACCACCTTGAGTTCCGCGAGCACTTCGCGCCAGCCGAGCGTGCTGGTGTTGAGCCGGTGCAGTTCGTTGATGAGCCAGGCCACCTTCGGGCCATCCACACCACGCTCCTTCATTTCACCGAGCACCTGCTCCATGCCGATCTTCTCCAGCTTGTCCAGCGCGATGGCGATGTCCAGCGCGCGGTCCGGGTGACCGGCGATCTCTGCACAGCCTGCCAGCAATTTGCGATTGTTCAGCTTCACCTCCACCAAGAGGCCGAGGCTGCAGAACACCTCGTCGATCAGCTGCACCAATTCCACCTCGTTCAGCAGGCTCTTGCTGCCGATCACATCCGCATCGCACTGGTAGAACTCGCGGTAGCGGCCTTTCTGTGGACGGTCCGCACGCCATACCGGCTGTATCTGATAGCGCTTGAAGGGAAAGCTGATCTCGTTCTGGTGCTGCACCACATAGCGCGCGAAGGGCACGGTGAGGTCGTAGCGCAGGGCCTTTTCGCAGAGCTCGGAGGCCAGGCGTCCGGGCGGAACGGGATCACCTGCGACCAACCGCGCCTTCACATTGGCATCCACTTCATGCCAGGCATCGCCGCTGTTGAGGATCTTGAAGATCAAGCGATCCCCTTCCTCGCCGTACTTGCCCGTGAGCGTTTCGAGGTTCTCCATCGCCGGGGTTTCCAGTGGCATGAAGCCGTACTTCTGGAAAACCTTCTCGATGGTGCCGAAGATGTACTTGCGGCGCAGCATCTCCACCGGGGAGAAGTCGCGCGTGCCTTTGGGGATGGAGGGCTTGGTGGCCATGGCCGCGAAAGTAGCCCCCGCGGATCAGAGCATCCGCAAACCAAGTAGACGCGCTAGTTGCCCTTCACGAAGCGCACGGGCTTCAGCGGGCTGTTGGGCACCTGCAGGATGTACACGCCCATGCCCAGGTCGCCCAGGTCAAGTGCCGTGCGGCTTCCCGTGATCCGCTTGCGACCCACCACGCTGCCCGTGGCGTTGTACACCACGAACTCCCGGCCTTTCGCCAGGACCGATGGCACCTGCACCATCCAGTCATCACCGCGAGGAATGATCCGCATATCCATCGGTTCCACTTCACCAACGGCCGTGGTCAACAGCGGACTGCGAAAGCTGAAGGCTTCGAGGAACACGCCGCTGTCGAAGATCCCATCCGCCACATCGGCAACGACCACCTTGAAGTGATAGCTCTCTCCGGGCAGGACCACAGCGAATACCGTAAGGTTGGTGGTGAAGCCGTCGTACTGCACATATTGGCCGGCGGGCACCTCGTTGTTGTAGTAGTAGGTGGGGTTCACCAGTTCGTTCACATTGTTGATGGAGACCGTGGTGCCCCCCGGCAGCGCCGCGACGTTCGTGGGGATGTCGAAACCCGGTCCGGTGAGGTAGATGGCGAACGCATCGTTGAACGCTGAACTGGCGAACTCCATGTACTCCTCCGATCCAAAGGAGAAGTTGAAGAGCAGGGTGTCCCCCATGGGAACACAGTCGAACTCCAGCCCGCACGCATCATAGGTCGGTCCGCCAACGGAGAAGTCGAGGTCCGAATCGCCTGCCGTGCCGAGATAAAGCCCAGCAGAACCCTGGTCATTGAGGCCGCTCACCACATCAGCGCTTCCATTGGTGAGCACCAAGCCTTCCGTGATCGCCGGTTCCGAACTGCCGGTGAAGTACCCCATTGCCTGCGGTGCACAGTTCACCGCCACATTGGAAACGGTGACGTCATAGCCCTCGAGCAGCGTGGCGATGGTGCCGGTGGTGAGGCTGTCAGTGATGGTCAACTGCGCGTTCGCGAACAACGGGAGCAACAGGACGGTGGCCAAGGTGTAGCGCTCTTTCATGCGTGCGGCTATTCACCGAAGGTACGCAAAGGGACAAGCCGCCCCCCACTTGAGCGAGCGGCCTGCCGACCAGAACTGTCCGAAGCTCCAGAGGCCGCGGCGCTGCTTCCGGGCCTGCCTTTTCAGACGGAATGAAAGTACGGTGATCGACCGGTCACCCGGATGAATTGCCCGGCCGATCATGCGCCCACGATCACAGGTCCACCGCACTTCGCCATCTTCGCGCCCCGCCTACGCGCTTTCGCGCTTCGGCGGGCGCGGCCCGATAATGACGGCATGTCAATCGAATACTCATGAAGAAGATCTCAGAAAGTCGCAAGGTGCTTGGCTCGGTCCCCGGACAGTCCCTGAAGGAACTGAATACCCTGTACAAGGGTTTGATGAAGAAGCACCATCCCGACCGCTTCCAGGACGAGAAGGAGCGGCTGGAGGCTGAAACCATGAGCCAGCACATCATCGAGGCGTACAAGTTCCTCGAGAGCATCCACCCGGAAACGCATGTGGTGAACGCACCGGAGTTCGAAAAGACAGTGGCTAGCAACATCGGCAACTGGCACTATAAGAGCATGACCTTGCATGTGACCTTCGGCGATGGCAGTGTGTACGAGTTCTTCGGCGTGCCGGTGAACGTGTACAACAAGTTCGTGAACACCAACGGCAACACGCGCTTCGCGAAGCGCCACATCTTCGAGAGCTACACGTTCCGCAAGATCAGCGGTCCGAAGGCGACGGAGTGAGCCTGTGACTTCTTTGGTTCCATCAGGGTCTCACGAACTGGACCCTGAAGCTCTGAGTTGTGAGCCTCAGGGTCCCGTGATCTTCATAAACGCACATCTTGTTGCGGAGACCATGAGGGAACAGGAGTAATGAGCGATCACACATACTCCACCGCCAGCACCTCCAGTTCCTCCGGCGAAGGACCTTGTGCAAAGGTGAAGGTCTCCCCCACCCGCCTGCCCATCAGCGCGCGGGCGATCGGTGCCATAAAGGCGATGCGACCCTGCTTCACCGATGCTTCGTCCGCTCCCACAATGGTGAATGTGCGCGTTTGCCCGTTCTGCGGGCCACTGTTGAAGCGGAAGGTGACGCGTGCCCCGAAGCGCACATCATCGGGTGCCGGAACGGGAACCTCCACCACGCGCGCCGTGGCGATGCGCTCGTTCAAGTGTTCCAGTTTACCATCGATCTCCGCCCATGCCCTGCGGCGCAGATCATCGCTCTCGTACGGCAGTGATCGCTCACCCTCCAATGCGGAACGCTCCTCCAACAGCAGCTGCAGTCCACGCGGCGTCACGTTGTTCACCACACCAGGTGGAAGTGGTGCACGGGGCGGAATGAAGGGCGCTTCCTCCTGATCATCCTCCCTGACGAATCCGCGGCTCATGGTCCAGCGAACATACGTCGCCCGGAAGGGTTCGCGCTGGACCGTGGACTCCAGATCAGCGTCAACCCAATCCCGCGAACCTTATGCTATCCTTCATATTCCCTTCAACATGCAAAAACACAGCGGACGTTGTTTTGTAATGTGCAAAAGCATCCGTTCATCCTTGTGCTGGCTGTGTTGCTTTCATGCAACAAGGAAGACGCTGAATTGTCGAAGGCCGATCCCGAGGGCAACGGGGGCCGGCTCGTGGTGAACGAGGTGATGGCCACTCATTCCGAGCAGGAGAACGAATTCGGAGAGGCGTCCGATTGGTTCGAACTCTACAATCCCGGTGACGAGTTCACGCTCCTATCCGGTCAATGGTTCGTGACCGATGATCTCGAGGGGGATCCCCACAAATACGAACTCCCCGAGGTCACCATCGGTGCCGAAGGATTTTTGGTCGTCTGGTGTGATGGACTTGATCAGGAAGGTGCGGATATACACACCAATTTCAAATTATCGCCGAATGATGGAGTGGTGGCGCTGGTCCATAACGGGACGCTCACCGGCCTAATCGTAAGCGAGGCGCCGATCGCGGCATCCCCATCACCCATCGTTTCCTTCGGCCGCACACCTGATGGCACGGCCCTGTGGACCGCGCTTTCGCCACCTACACCCGGAGCACCGAACGAGCTGCCCGCGGCCGCTGGCAACTAACGAGCATGCTTCTGCGCGGTCCAAGAGGCGTGTAAGCAAAAGCCCGGCTCATCGCCGGGCTTTTACAACATCCACAGTGCGGCGATCACCCCCGCACCAACTTCCGGTACTTGATCCGGTGCGGCACGATGTCGCCCACGCGTTTCTTGTAGTTCTCCTGATAATCGCTAAAGCTGCCTTCGAACCAGTACACGTTGCTCTCGCTCTCGAAGGCGAGGATGTGCGTGCACACGCGATCGAGGAACCAGCGGTCGTGGCTGATGATCACGGCGCAGCCGCTGTAGTCCTGGATGCCTTCCTCCAGCGCCCGCAAGGTATTCACGTCGAGGTCGTTGGTCGGTTCGTCCAGCAGCAGCACGTTGCTGCCGTTCTTCAGCGTCATGGCCAGGTGCAGGCGGTTGCGTTCACCACCGGAAAGCACACCCACCTTCTTGTTCTGGTCGGGTCCGCTGAAGTTGAAGCGGGAGAGGTAGGCGCGGCTGTTCACCAGCGTGCCGCCGATCAACATCATCTCCTGTGAGTTGCTGAGCACTTCCCACACGGTCTTCTCCGGTGATAGGTCCTTGTGGCTCTGGTCCACGTATGCGATCTGCACGGTGTCGCCGATGGTCACCGTGCCCGCGTCAGGCTTCTCCTCCCCCTGGATCAGGCGGAACAGCGTGGTCTTACCTGCACCGTTGGGACCGATGATGCCCACGATGCCGGCAGGTGGCAGCGCAAATGAAAGGTTCTCAAAAAGCAACCGGTCACCGAAGCCCTTGGTCACCTTGTTGAACTCGATCACCTTGTCGCCGAGGCGCTGGCCGTTGGGGATGTAGATCTCCAGCTTCGCTTCCTTCTCCTTCACACTTTCGCCCTGCATCTTCTCGTAGTTCTGCAGGCGGGCCTTGCTCTTGGTGCGGCGGGCGCTGGCATTGCTGCGCACCCACTCCAACTCCTGTTTCAACACGCGTTGGCGCTTGCTCTCGGTCTTCTCCTCCATGGCCATGCGCGCGGTCTTCTGCTCCAGCCAGTTGGTGTAGTTGCCTTTGTACGGGATGCCTTCTCCGCGATCGAGCTCGAGGATCCAACCCGCCACGTTGTCCAGGAAGTAACGGTCGTGGGTGATGGCGATCACGGTGCCTTTGTAGCCGGCGAGGTGCTGCTCGAGCCAGGCCACGCTCTCGGCGTCCAGGTGGTTCGTCGGTTCGTCCAGCAGCAGGATGTCCGGACTCTGCAGCAAAAGACGGCACAGGGCCACACGGCGGCGTTCGCCACCGCTGCACACCTTGATCGGCGTATCGCCATCGGGCGTGCGCAGCGCGTCCATCGCCACCTCCAGTTTCTGGTCGATGTTCCAGGCGTCCGCCACCTCGATCTTGTCCTGCAGCACAGCTTGACGCGCGATGAGCTTGTCCATTTTGTCCGGATCGCTCATCAGCTCTTCGTCGGCGAACTTGGCGTTCACCTCCTCGTATTCCGCCAAGAGGTCGGTGATCGGCTTCACGCCCTCCTTCACGATGTCCAGCACGGTCTTCGACTCGTCCAGATCGGGTTCCTGCTCCAAGTGCCCGATGGTGTAACCGGGGCTCAGGTGCACATCGCCATCGAAGCTTTTGTCCTTGCCTGCGATGATCCGCATGAGCGTGGACTTACCGCTGCCGTTGAGACCGAGGATGCCGATCTTGGCGCCGTAATAGAACCCGAGATAGATGTCGTTGAGGATCTTCTTGCCGGAGGGAAGGGTCTTCCCCACCTTCACCATATTGAAGATTATCTGCCTGCCTTCTTCTGCCATGTGCTGGGGCGATGTTCAGATCGCGTTGTTTTTTAACCGTGTGTGCGAAATCGGGTCCTCTCGTCCCGGTCAGGGGCGCGAAGTTTCGCGCCCCTACCGGGCCGCGAATATCTCCAACCTCTTCCAATCCTTCACCTTCGCAAAGGTCGTTGTATCCAGCCGTTCCATGCCGTTGTGTTTCAGCACGCTTTCCAATGTCTGCCCATCGGCAGGACCCACCAGCGCGAATAAACGCCCGCCAGGTCCGGGTCCCAGATGAACAGGACCCCGATCGTTGCCATTGGCCATGAGGTGGAATTCGAAGGCCGCTTCGTTGGGGAACTGGGTGAGCACGCGGTCGTTGGGGCGCAGGATGCCTTGGAACCACTCTGCGGCCTGCCGGGCCTCATCATCCCGCTGGATGCGGTCTTTCGCTCCCGATATGCCCAACCAGCCCATGCCCAGGAGGATCACCATGCTCGCCAATACCGTGCGGAAACGCTTCGAGAAGCCTGCGTACACCTTCTCCTCGATGAACTTCAGTGCGTAGAACAAGGCGATCGCCGAGCTCATGTGCAGGTTGAACAGGATGTAGGTCCAGATCCTCGGCGGACCCACCATGCTCTGGATGATGGTGAACGGCACCGCCCCGAGCACAAGGGCGATGAACATGATGCGGTATTTCCCGCTCACATAAGCGGCGTAGATCAGGCCCACGAAGCCCAGCAGGCTGACCAGCGTGGCGGAGGTGTCGTTGAAGTACGCCCACAGCTCGAAGGCCTTGTCCTGATGGGTGGACACGAAGCTCTCCCAGGTGTTCTCGCCCATGGTGGGGTGATGCAACAGCTGGTCCATGCTGTGCACAATAACGACCGGTGTGTAAAGGGCTGCCGTTAGCAGGATGAACGCTGCGAGGGATGCCGCCAACCGCAGGAGCCTCCGCCTCAAGGTGGTATCGTAGGTCGTCATCAGGTACAGCAGCAGCCAGGTGTAGCAGGCGATGGAGGCATAGACCATGGTGGGCACCGCCCACATGCCCAAGGCATTGAACACCGCCACCAATAGCACCCCCACGATGTTGTTGCTCTTGGCGAAGTAGCGCCCGGCCAGCATGGCGCCAACCATGAACGACCAGGTGAGGCTGTAGCCGCGCGCCAACGCACTGTACTCGATGAGCGCTCCGCTGGCGGCCACGAGGCTCATGGCCATCAATGCGATGTAGCGGTTGAACATGGCCCGCACGAAGACATAGAACAGGGGCATCACGGCGACCCCGGCGAGCAAGGCAGGCAGTCGCAAGCTCCACAGATGCACACCGAAGATGTTCGTGCTCAACTTCACCAGCAAGGTGTGCAGGATGTGGTTGTTGGGGTACGTGTAGTTCGAAACGATGAAGTGGAACGGCTGGGTGGCGTAATAGGTGTACGTGAAGGCCTCATCGTAGATGATGCCCAACCGCATCTGCGAAATACGGAGAACGGTACCGACGAAGATGACGAACAGGACCCAGCGCACATGGGACCGGCTGGTGCGCTTCACGAGCTCCGACCAACCCTCGCGAAGGTCCGCCACGAAGGCCCCCCACTGCCCCGACCTTCCCTCCGTGGCGCTGAAGATCCGTCGCGTGGCCAGGCCCATGCCGGAGGCCAACATGAGCAGCACGCCGCCGAGCCACCGCAGGTTACGTGTAAGGCGACCATGCAGGATGCGATCGAAGCTCTCCACGGACCCGTCGGGCGAGTGCGCGTCCACGTATGCCTTCATGCCCGCGAAGTTCACACGAGCCGTCCACAAAAAGGCCAGGGCCAATATCGCCATGCCACCGATCCCCACCCACCACATGATCCGCCAGTTGAGCACGTCCAAATGTAGAAGAAGCCGCGATGTCCGTCGCGGGTCCCATGCGCACCTTTGCACCTCCGGATCCGTAAGGCCGGACATTTCATCCATGGACCGCATCACCGAAAGCACCTCCCGTTACAACGATCTGGAACACATGTCCACGGCCGACCTGCTGCGCAACATCAATGCAGAGGATCGCACCGTGCCAGAGGCCATTGGGCGTGTGTTACCGGACATCGGGAAGGTGGTGGACGCGGTGCAGGAGCGCATGTCGCAGGGAGGCCGCCTGTTCTACATGGGGGCAGGCACCAGCGGTCGCTTGGGCATTGTGGATGCGAGCGAATGCCCCCCCACGTTCGGCGTGGCGCATGGGCTCGTCATCGGATTGATCGCCGGTGGTGACCAGGCCATCCGCAAGGCCGTGGAGTTCGCTGAGGACGATACGGAGCAGGGCTGGAAGGACCTGGAGGAACATCAGGTGGGCCCGGACGATACCGTGGTGGGCATCGCGGCGAGCGGCACCACGCCATATGTGATCGGTGCGTTGGAGGCCTGCAACGCACGGGGCATCCTCACGAGTTGCATCACCTGTAACCCCGGGAGTCCGGTGACCAGCGTGGCGAAGCTTCCTATTGCTGTGGCCGTGGGTCCAGAGTTCGTCACCGGGAGCACACGTATGAAGAGCGGCACCGCCCAGAAGCTCGTGCTCAATATGATCAGCACCAGTGTGATGATCAAGTTGGGCCGCGTGAAGGGCAACCGCATGGTGGATATGCAACTGAGCAACCACAAGCTGATCGATCGCGGAACGCGCATGGTGATGGACAGCCTGAAGGTGAGCTATGAGGTGGCCAATGAGATGCTGCGCCATTACGGAAGTGTGCGCAGGGCCATTGAGGCGGGGCATACCCTTTGAGCGTAACGCAGTCGCGGTTTGGGCTGCAGGCTTCAGGCCTCAGGCTGCAAGCTTGGTTGACGCAGTCGCGGTTTGGGCTGCAGGCTTCAGGCCTCAGGCTGCAGGCTTGGTTGACGCAGTCGCGGTTCTGGCCACAGGCTTCATGCCGCAGGCTGCAGGCTTGGTTGACGCAGTCGCGGTTCTGGCCACAGGCTTCATGCCGCAGGCTGCAGGCTTGGTTGACGCAGTCGCGGTTCTGGCCGCAGGCTGCAGGCCGCAGGCTGCAGGCTTGGTTGACGCAGTCGCGGTTCTGGCCGCAGGCTTGAGGCCGCAGGCTGCAAGCTTGGTTGACGCAGTCGCGGTTCTGGCCGCAGGCTTATGGGCCGCAGGTGATGCTCTGGCCTGGAACCATGGCCGCTATTTCTGCAGGATGCTCATGAAGCCTTGCAGCATGCGTTGTTCCTTCCTAACTAGTTCGAGTGCTGCGTCCCGTTTTTCGGCGGTCGACCATCTTCGGCGTTCAACGAACAGTAGCTGCGTCTCCAGTTCGAATGCCGATCCGAGGGAGATCTCGATGAAACGATACTTGTCCTTCTCACTCCTTCTGGAATTGCCTTCTGCAATGTTCGATGGAATGGAAAGCGATGATCCGCTGAGCTGATCAATGACCTTCTGCCCACGCTGCCAAGGAATATCCTCGATCACAGCATACACCAGGTCGGCGAGGTCCATTCCGGTTTGCCAGATGTCGAGTTTCTTGAAGTCTTTCATGTGGTTTCAGTTTCCCGAAATATCGAGAACGCAATTGATACACATGACCTTGCGCCCACACGCTTAACGACCCTGGAGCCGAACAGCGCCTCCGGCGATCGAGCCTGAGGCCTGTGGCCTGAAGCATGTGGCCAACCACATGAAGCCAACCACCCACGGTCACCCTACTTTTACACCGTGCATACCCTCGAGCCCTTCTACAACTGGCGCCACCGCTACACGGCGGAAGAGGATGAGCGTTCGCCCTTCTTCGGCACGGAACACAGTGAGTTCGAGTTCACGCATGCCGTTTATGATCACGCGATCCATCCGCAATGGGATGAGTTCGGTAGTGAAACCCTGTACCTGAAGGTGCTCTTCGCGGATTACGATGAAGGGTGCGTGATCATCGAACTGATCGGTGAATGGAACGACCTGCTCGGCAATGACGTGATGTTCCTGAAGCGCGATATCGTGGAGCCGATGATGTCGCACGGCATCAACCGATTCATCCTCATCGGTGAGAACGTGTTGAACTTCCACGCCGGTGATGAGGAGTACTACAGCGAGTGGTTCGATGAGGCCAACGACAACGATGGTTGGATCGCGATGCTCAACTTCCGGGAACATGTCCGCGATGACATGAAGGCCGCGAACATCGACCAATACTTCCTCATGGGCGGGCAGCTGGACCAGACCGACTGGCGCACGTTTGAGCCGGAGGACCTCGTGGAGAAGATCAGCGGCTTCGTTCAGCGTAGGCTCAGCGCTTGAGCAGCATGCCCAGGACCAAGCGGTCGATCGGCAACGTCACATCCTCCATTCGGGCCGTCGCAAGGTCCAGCCACCGGAACGACTCCTCATCCTCCACCTGCTGCTTGAAGTCGAAGGGGACCGCGCTCACGGGCAGAGCCAACGGATCCGCCACGCGGAAGGAATAGTAGATGCTGATGATCTGCTGGCCCGCGCGAAAGGCGCTCTCCTGAAAGAGATCCGTGGTGTAGAAGTGCTCCACATTGAAGGCCTCCACTCCGATCTCCTCGCGCACCTCGCGGATCAAGCAATCCTTCGGGCCTTCACCGAACTCCAGGCCGCCGCCCGGGAACTTGGTGATGCGCATGCCCTTGATCAACTCATCGGCCACCAGCAAGCGGCCATTGTGCACCAACAGGCCATAGACGCGCACATTGAACGGTGTGTTCATGGCAACGAAGGTCGCGTTGCCCGCAACATCTGCCGCTTGCCTGGAGGCCCCGGCACGCGGTCCACGCGAAAGTCCGCCGCCAGCATCGCCCTGCGCACATCGCCCTTCGCGCAATACGTCACCAGGATCCCGCCGGGCCGAAGTGCATCCCGCATCCTGCGGAACACCTCAACGCTCCACAACTCCGGTTGGGTCCTGGGCGCGAAGGCATCGAAGTACACGAGATCGAAGCGTTCATCCTGTTGCCACGCTAGCGCTGAACTTGCGGACCGCGTGAAGCTGAACGCATCATCAACGCGCTGTTCCACCTCGGCGGGGGCGCTCATCATCGCCAGGAACGCCTCCCGAAGCTCCGGTCTTCCCAGTGTTCCCGGATGATCGACCTCAGCCAGCACGTTCCTGTGGATCGGATAGGGCTCCAGCGCGGTGTAGCGCACTTGCTTCCCCTGTTCCGCAGCGTACAACCATGTCAACAGCGCGTTCAGTCCAGTGCCCAATCCCACCTCCAGCACATCGATGTGCGCAGCGGCCAGTTGCTTCAGGCCCATGTTGATGAACACATGCAGCGATTCCTGCACCGCGCCATGCACGCTGTGATGGAACACATCCAACTGCGCGCTGCGCAACGTGATCGAGCCGTCGCGGGTGCGATGGGGAACAAAGTCGGAAGGCTGTTCGAACATGGCGTGCAAATGTCCATAAGCCAGAGCGGAAACCACCCCAGCTCCCGACACGTCGGGACTATGAAGCCCTCCTTGTCCCGTCGGCGATGCCCCTTCGGGACGCCGCCAAGGAGGGGAGAACTTCCCGCACGGGCCTAATTTCGCCCAATGCGTCCGTTCCGCTCCCTCCTGCCCCTCCTGTTCGTCCTTCCGATCCATGCAGAGGCACAGGAATGGATGGACATGATGCAGGACCCCGCAGTGAACGTCCATGAGGTGCAGGCGGCCTTCAACGCCCATTGGAGCGGCCGACCCTACGAGCGCAGCAAGGGCTACAAGCTGTTCAAGCGCTGGGAATGGTGGATGGAACAACGCACCTATCCCAGCGGCATACGCCCCGATGCGGCCGTGTTCAACAAGGCCGTGAAGGACGCGAAGGCGTTGGACCACCTGCTCGGCGCCAAGAGCAACGCGAACTGGCAGCCCCTCGGTCCGTACTCCTGGACCAATGGACCCAGCGGATACACGCCCGGCAATGGGCGCGTGAACTGTATGGCGGCGGACCCGACCAACGCATCCACCATTTACGCCGGTGCAGCCAATGGCGGACTTTGGAAGAGCACGGATACTGGCCTCAATTGGACAGCGCTCTTTACCGATCAGCCCACGCTCGGTGTCAGCGGCGTTGCGATCGACCCCACGAACAGCAACGTGATCTACTGCGCTACCGGCGATGGTGACGGAACGGATACGTACAGCATGGGCGTGATCAAGAGCACCGATGGTGGGAGCACTTGGAGCGCATCAGGGCTGGACTGGGCCACCACCGCAGCGCGCAATACCCGCATGTTGCGCATGAGCCCGACCGATCCGCAAACGCTTTTCTGCGCGGCGAACAACGGTCTTTGGAAGACGTCCGATGGCGGTGGTGTGTGGGCGAAGGTCGCCAATGGATCGTTCCACGATGTGGAGTTCAAACCCGGCGATGCCAGCGTGGTGTATGCCTGCGGTGACGTGTTCATCCGAAGCACCGACAGCGGTTCCACCTTCACCACTGCGGGCACAGGACTGCCGGCAGCGACCCTAGTGAACCGCATGCGCATCGCCGTCTGTGCCGCCGACCCGATCAAGGTATACGTGCTCTGCGGCAAGGAGGCGGACGGCGGTTACCTCGGCCTCTATCGCAGCAACGACAGCGGATCGTCCTTCACCCTGCGTAGTAGTGCCCCCAACATCTTCGGCTACAGCAATACCGGTAACGACAGCGGGGGCCAGAGCAATTACGACATGGCCCTGGCCGTCGACCCGGCGAATATGAACAACGTGTGGGTGGGTGGCATCAACGTGTGGAAGAGCGTGAACGGTGGCGCCAACTGGGCGGTGCAGACCGATTGGGTGTACAACGGGCAGGCGCCATACGTGCATGCCGACATCCACAGCCTCGATGTGTTCAACGGCTCACTCTATTGCGGAAGCGATGGCGGCCTCTACCTCAGCACGGATGCCGGAGCCACCTGGAGCGACCTGAGCGCCGGCCTCCAGATCGCACAATTCTATCGGCTCGGTGGAAGTGAGCTCGATCCCGACCTCATCATCGCCGGGGCGCAGGACAACGGCATGAACCTGTGGAACGGAACGGACTGGACGCACGTGATGGGCGCGGACGGCATGGAAGGGGCCGTGGCCCCGGACGACCCCGCCATCCTTTACGGCTGCTTCCAGAACGGGGGCATCAGCCGCAGTGATGACGGCGGTCAGAGCTTCAACAACATCGGCTTCCCCATCACCGAGGAAGGTCCGTGGGTCACGCCGTACGTGATCGACCGGAACAACCCGCAGGTCGTGATCGCCGGCTTCCAGAACCTGTGGCGCTCACAGGACCGGGGGGACTCCTGGACACAATGGACAACGGTGAACACCCCCCGCGATGTGCGGGCGATCGCCATCTCACCATCGAACAGCAGCGTGGTGTATTACTGCAATGACAACTGGATGCGACGGACCACCGACAACGGCGGCTCCTGGCTGCAGGTGAGCACGGGACTGCCGGATGCCGCCATCAGTTCCATCGCCGTGGATCCAGCGCAACCGCTACACGTGTTCGTTTGCCTCAGCGGTTACGTCGCTGGTGAAAAGGTGTACGAGAGCACCGATGGCGGTGGCACATGGACGAACATCAGTGGTAACCTGCCGAACGTGCCGGCGAACACCCTCGTGTACCAGGAAGGAAGTACCGACGGGCTGTATGTGGGCACCGACCTCGGCGTGTACTACACGGACAACACGTTGAGCAACTGGCAGCCTTTCAGCCAGGGCCTTCCCCTGCTCGCGATCACCGAACTGGAGATCAACCAGGCGTCCGGCAAGCTCCGCGCGGCCACCTATGGGCGTGGATTGTGGGAAAGCGATCTGTTCCTCCCTGTGAGCACCGCACCCTCCGCTGCGTTCACCTTCAGCACCACAGGCAATTGCGCCGGTGATCCCATCCTGTTCTCCGACGCATCGTTGAACGCCGCTCCCGGATGGTCCTGGACACTCGAAGGAGGATCACCCACCACCAGTACCGAGGCCCACCCCACCGTTGTGTTCAACACGCCCGGCGATCATGTCGTATCCCTCAGCATCTCCAACGCCAACGGCACCGATACCTATACCTCGGTAGTGCCCGTAAGCATCGGAGCGAACCGCCTGGACCTCACGGTCACCTTGGATGACTATCCCGGCGAAACGAGCTGGACCATCGCCGATGACCTCACCGGGGAGGATGTTGCAGGGGGTGGACCGTACTCCGGCCTGAACGCTGGGGGCACCATTACCGATCATGTATGCCTGCCTGCCGGTTGTTACACGTTCACCATCAGCGACAGTTACGGCGATGGCATGTGCTGCGATAATGGCAACGGGTCCTACTCGGTGGGTAACCCACAGCAAGGCCAGCTCGCCAGCGGTGGCACCTTCACCTTTACGGAGTCCACATCATTCTGCCTGGACCTTTCCACAGCCACCTTACCGGAACCTGAGCGTGCTACGCTACGGGTGCGCCCCCTTGAGGACCGTGGACGATTCCTCCTGTCACTCCCGCCACTCGTTGGACCTTCCTCGTTGCGCGTGTTCGATGCGCTAGGGCGCCCGTTGGCGATACCGATCAGCACCCGTTCCGAACTGGACATGATCCTCGACCTACGCTCCTGTACTGCAGGTGCATACACACTGCTGCTACAAGGCTCCCAGAGGTCGTGGACCGCGCGCCTCGCCTTGAACTGAAGCGCCGCCCTCCTCATCACGAGCGATCGACCCCGCCTCTATGTGTGCTTTCGCCGCCAATTATTTTGTCTAACTTTTTGTCACTTTTATTGAACATTCTGAATGAGTGGGTGTTCTACCCACACTCAACCGAACAAACAATGAAACAGACCCGAACTCTCGTACTAGCCACCGGCCTCCTCCTGATGGCCGGAGCTGCCACGGCACAGACCGCCCGTGTGCAGGTGACCCACAACTGCGCTGATGCCGCCGCCACGCAGGTGGATGTGTGGCTGAACAACACGCTGCTCCTGGACAACTTTGCTTTCCGCACCGCCTCCCCCTTCGTGGATGCGCCAGCGGGGGTGCAGTTCACGGTCGGCATCGCCGCGCCGAACAGCACCATGGCCAGCGATGCCATCTACCAGGAGAACTTCACCCTGGCCGATGGTGGTTCGTATGTGATCGTGGCCAGCGGCATTGTCAGTGGCAGCGGTTACATGCCGGCCACACCCTTCTCCCTGAACGTGTTCGCTGCGGCCCAGGAAGCGGCCTCCGACCCCGTCAATACGGATGTGCTGGTGTACCATGGTGCCACTGACGCGCCTACCGTGGATGTGTTCGAGAGCGCCGTGCTGAATGTGACCGCTGTGGACAATGCGAGCTATGGCGACTACGCCGGTTACTTGGCCCTGCCCACGGCCGACTACATCGTGCAGGTACGCACGGCGGACAACTCAGCCATTGTCGCCACTTACGCCGCGCCCCTTTCGACCCTCGGTCTGAACGGCGCTGCCTTGGTGGTGCTCGCCAGTGGGTTCCTGAACCCGGCGATGAACAGCAACGGACCGGCCTTCGGCCTTTGGGTGGCCCTGCCTTCGGGTGGACCGCTCGTTGAATTGCCGCTCGTGGCCAACCCCACTGCACGTGTGCAGGTGGTACATAACTGCGCCGACCTGGCCGCCAGTGTTGTGGATGTCTACCTCAATGACCAATTGCTGCTCGACGACTTCGCCTTCCGTACCGCCTCCCCCTTCGTGGATGCTCCCGCCACCATCGCGTTCACGGTGGGTATCGCTCCCGCTTCCAGCACCTCCAGTGCCGATGCCATCTACACGCAGGACTTCACCTTGGATGAAGGCGGGTCCTATGCCGTGGTCGCCAGTGGCATCGTGAGCGGCTCTGGATACAGCCCGTTACAGCCCTTCACGCTCAACGCTTTCGCAGGGGCACGTGAAGCGGCCACCATGCCGATGAACACGGATGTACTTGTGTACCACGGCAGCACCGATGCGCCCACCGTGGATGTGTTCGAGAGCGCCGTCCTCAGCGCCACCGCAGTGAACGACGCGAGCTATGGCGACTTCGCCGGGTACCTCGAAGTGCCCACGGCCGATTATACCCTGCAAGTGCGCACCGCCGACAACAGCACCATCGTGGCCACCTACGCCGCGCCGCTGCAGACCCTCGGCCTCCAAGGTGCCGCTCTCACCGTATATGCCAGCGGCTTCCTGAACCCCGCCGCGAACAGCAACGGTGCCGGCTTCGGTCTCTGGGTGGCACTGCCCGCTGGTGGACCGCTGGTGGAACTGCCCTTGGTGGCCAACCCCACTGCCCGCGTGCAGGTGATCCACAACAGCGCCGACCTCGCCGCCTCCACCGTGGATGTGTGGCTGAACAACACCTTGCTGCTGGACAACTTCGCCTTCCGCACGGCGTCGCCCTTCGTGGATGCGCCGGCGACCATCGACTTCAACGTGGGCATCGCCCCGGCCAACAGCACGGCCAGCACGGATGCCATCGCCAACTTCACGTACAACCTGGCTGCCGGCGGCACCTACATCATCACCGCGAACGGCATTGTGAGCGCCACCGGCTACAGCCCGGTGCAGCCGTTCAACCTGTATGCGAAGGCCGATGCACGCGAGGCCGCAGCCACCCCAGGCAATACCGACATACTGGTATTCCACGGCTGCACCGATGCCCCGATCGTGGATGTGGCCGAGACCGCCGTGCTGGGTGGTGCGACGGTGGTGAACGACCTCGCGTACGGTACGTACACCGACTACCTGGAAGTGCCTGCTGCCGATTACGTGCTGCAGGTACGTACCGCTGATGGAATGCCGCTGGTGAGCTACCAGGCGCCCTTGGCCACGCTCGGCCTGGCCAACGCCGCCATCACCGTGCTGGCCAGTGGCTTCCTCGATCCCATGATGAACAGCAACG
The DNA here is from genome assembly GCA_031411095.1 of Flavobacteriales bacterium. Classification (GTDB taxonomy): domain Bacteria; phylum Bacteroidota; class Bacteroidia; order Flavobacteriales_F; family PHOS-HE28; genus PHOS-HE28. The sequence goes on from JANOAK010000003.1 coordinate 171,598, forward strand.
GTGCGTCCTTCGGACTGTGGGCTGCCCTGGCCTCGGGTGGAGCGCTGGTCGAACTGCCCCTCGCCACCGGCGTTGAGGAGACCAATGACGACCTGTTCGCCATCAGCGCATGGCCGAACCCAACCAGCAACGAGGTGAACATCAGCCTGGATGCCGTGCGGGACGTTCGCACCGCGATCGCCGTGACCGACCTGAGCGGCCGTGTTGCTCTCGAAGTGGGCAGCGTGCAACTGCAGCAAGGTGAGAACCGCCTGGCCATCGACGTGTCAGCCTTGAGCGCTGGTGTGTACCAGTTGAGCATCATCAACACCAGCGGCCGTCATATCCTGCCACTGCAGATCGTGCGCTGATCGCGTGTTCCTGAACTGGAGCGGGGCCTTCCGATCGGAGGGCCCCGCTCTGTTGAGGCCCCAGCGAACAATCCCGCGCTCCGTTCGTTCTTCCGCAAATACCGGGTCATAGCTTCGCCCGATCCCATGGGTCCCTATCTCAACCGTTTCAGCATCCGCGACCTGGAGGAGTTCTCCGGCGTGAAGGCCCATACCATCCGCATCTGGGAGCGCCGTTATGGCATTTTGGACCCCGATCGCACGGACACCAACATCCGCTCCTACGGCCTGGATGAATTGAAGACGATCCTGAACGTGGCCTTCCTGAACCGCTATGGCGTGAAGATCTCGCGCATCGCGGCATTATCCGAGAAGGAGCGTGAACGCTCGGTGAAGGAGCTGGCCGAAAAGCAAGGCGGCACCGATGATGCGTTGAACGCGCTGAAGCTTGCGATGGTCAGCTATGATACCGGCTCCTTCGAGCGGACCTCTGCGGCATACCTTGAACGGGAGGGTTTCCGCAACCTGGTCGAACGGCTCTATGTGCCGTTGCTGGAATGCATCGGGCTGCTCTGGCAGAGCAATGCCATCTGCCCGGCGCAGGAACATTTCGCGAGCAACCTCGTGCGCCAGAAGTTGATCGCTGCCATCGATGGCCTGCGCCCCACGGCCGAAGGATCGGGCACCGTACATGTGCTGTACCTGCCGCAGGACGAGATCCATGAGCTGGGCCTTATCTATGTGCACTACCTCCTGAAGGCACGCGGCGAACGCGTGGTGTTCCTGGGGCAAAGCGTACCCAAGGCGGATCTGGCGCAGGTGGTGGAGCAGTTCAGTGGACCGGTGCGCTTCATCTCCATCTTCACGGCATTCCCGCAAAGCGATTCCTTATCCACTTACTTGGCGGACCTCCGCAAGGACATGCCGGACAAGCGCGTGAGCTTCCTAGTGACCGGCTCGCGCGTGGCGGCGGCCCAGTTGAGCGCCACACCCCCGGGCGTGGTGGTCAAGGCCACCTTCAAGGAACTGGTGGCAGCCCTGTTCTGATCGCTACCTTCCCGCGGTGCGATACCTCACCGCCCCCCTGCTCATCCTGCTGGCTGCGTCCTGTGGCCATGTCGCCACCACGCGTCATGTGCTGGACCGCAATGGCCGCCTGCGGGTGATCGTGGAGGAGCGCGCCGGGCAGAAGGACGGCATGGTCACCTATTACGAAGCCGACGGTACCATGCGCCTTACCGGCCGATATGAGCAGGATGTACGACAGGGCTGGTGGAGGGGTCAGCACGCTACCGGAAGGCCCAGTTCACTGATGCACTTCGAACAGGGGCTGAAGGAGGGAACGCAATGCTACTGGGGGCGTAGGGGGACCGTGACCCGGGTGGAAACATTCGTGCATGGCGAACCAGATGGTACGTTGATCGACTTCCTCGAGGATGGGCGACCTGTGCTGTGGACGCACAAGCGGAAGGGCAAAGCTCACGGCCCGCATTATCACTGGTGGTTCAAAGAAGGGCGGACCACCTCCGTGCTCATGGGCACCTTCAGCTACAGCGAGTATGATGGGCGATGGCTGGAGGCGGACACCACCGGGCAACTGTTCTGGCTCGCCGACTATGACCAGGGCCGGCTCGTACATACGTGGGTGGCGCGGCGAGGCAGCCGTTAAGGCAGCACCTTGCCCGGGTTCATGATGCCCAAGGGATCGAAGGCATGTTTCAGCGCGCGCATCAGCGATAATTGCCTTCCATTGAAGGCGATATCCATGTAAGGCCGCTGCACCAGCCCGATGCCGTGCTCGCCGCTGAGCGTGCCCCCCAATGACACGGTGAGCTGAAAGATCTCCCGGATGGCCGCGGGCAGTTCGTGTTCCCAGAACGCGTCGCTCAGGTCGCCCTTGATGATGTTGACGTGCAGGTTGCCATCGCCGGCATGGCCGTAACACACCGACGTGAAGCCGTAACGGACGCCGATGGCCTTCACGCCCTCCAACAAGCGCGGTAGCTCGAAGCGCGGTACCACGGTATCCTCCTCCTTGTACACGCTGTGCGCCTTCACGCTCACCGGCACACTGCGGCGCAACTTCCACAGCGCGTCCTTCTCTCCGGTGGTCTCCGCGAACAATACCTCGCCCGCACCGTGCGCCTCCATCACCCCAAGGATGGTTTCGCAGTCGCGCATCAGCACATCGCCATGCCCCCCATCGACCTCGATCAATAGATACGCCCCGGGTGTGGTGTTGACCTGCGAAGGCAGACCTTCCGTGAACCGCATGGTCCAGGCGATGGCATCGCGTTCCATGAACTCCAAGGCACTGGGTGTGATACCTGCACGGAACACGGCGCTCACCGCTTCGCAGGCCTTGGTGGGGCTGTCGAAGGGCACGAGCATCAATCGGGTCTCCTTGGGCAGTGGCACCAAGCGCAGCACGGCCTTGGTGATCACCCCCAGGGTGCCTTCGCTTCCTACCATCAAGCGGGTAAGGTCATAGCCGGTGCTGTTCTTCAGCGTGTTGGCGCCGGTCCAGATCACCTCGCCATCCGGCAGCACCACCTCCAGGTTCAATACCCAATCGCGTGTAACACCATATTTCACCGCGCGTGGTCCACCAGCGTTCTCGGCCAGGTTGCCGCCGATGGTGCAACTGCCCTTGCTGCTGGGATCGGGCGGGTAATACAACCCTTTGGCCGCTGCGGCATCCATCAGTTCCTGCGTGATCACACCCGGCTCCACCGTCACCTGCAGGTTGCGTTCGTCGATGTCCACGGTCGCGTTCATGCGGTCGAGCGCCAGGCCCACCCCACCATGCACACTGAGGGCACCTCCACTGAGGCCGGTGCGACCCCCGATCGGCGTAACAGGCACCTGGTACTGCGCGCAGAGCCGCATCGTCGCCGATACCTCAGCCGTGGTCCGGGGCCGCACCACCACCTGCGGCGGATGCACCAGGTCCTCGGTCTCATCATGACCATAATGCGACCGAGCCTCCATGTCCAGCAGCACCGCATCGGCGGGAAGTGCGCTGCGCAGTGCCGCGATGAATCCGTCGTGAAGTGGAGCTGGGTGGGCGGCCATGGCGCGAAGTTGGAACCGTTCATGGATCCCCGTGGCCATCGATGAAGATGTTTTCCACCCCCCCGCGCCGATCCGCCTTCCCCAGGTTCGTCGTTTTGATCGCACCTTCGCGGACCGCCATGCTCTCCTACGATTCACGCAATTGGGTGAAGGCCCTCGCCTTCCACAAGTCCGACACCTTCCGGAAACTGCTGCCTTTATTGCTCCTGGTGGGCCTCTACTCGGCCGGGATCGCCTTCATCGAGCTCCAGTACTTCAAGGTGGGCGCCGACAGCCCGATCAGCAACATCACCGTGATGCACAGCCTGCTGGGTTTCGCCATCAGCATGCTCCTCGTGTTCCGCACCAACACCGCTTATGACCGCTGGTGGGAGGGCCGCAAGCTGTGGGGATCGCTCGTGAACGTGAGCCGCAACTTCGCCAGCCGCATGGCCGCGTTCCTGCGGCCCGATGCCGAGGAGGAACGCACCTACCTGGCCTCGTTGATCCCCCTCTTCGCGCGCGAGCTCAACAAGCACTTGAACAAGGCCTGGACCCAGGTGGAACTGGATGAGGAGCCCCACCCCGAGATACCCGAGCTCGACCGGGCCAAACATGCACCGGCGCAGGTGGTCAGCCTCATGCACCAGCGTGTGATGCGCCTGCACCGCGATGGTGTGCTTTCTTCCGAGCAGCTGATCATCCTGAACACCGATATCACCGCCTTTCTCGACATCTGCGGGGCATGTGAGCGTATCAAGAACACCCCGATCCCCTATTCGTACACGACCTTCCTGAAGAAGTTCATCGTGATCTACGTGGTGACACTGCCCATGGGCTTCGCCTCCGACCTGGGATACTTGGCGGTGCCGGTGGTCATGTTCATCTTCTACGTACTGGCCAGCCTCGAGCTCATCGCCGAGGAGATCGAGGACCCCTTTGGGAATGACCGCAACGACCTGCCGCTGGAGCGGTTGTGCACCACGATCGAACGCAGCGTGAAGGAGATCCTCGATTAGGCCGGCCGGAGCGCAACGCCAAGACCTGTCGCACGCACCATGGAACACAACCCGTCCCGCCTCGGCGGGATCTTCCCCGGCCGCTCCTTCCTGCTGGTGCTGGTGGCCGCCCTCGGGTACTTCGTGGACATCTACGATCTGGTGCTGTTCAATGTGGTGAAACGCGAAAGCCTGGAACATATCCTGGGCGCGGGTAACCCGATCATCAAGGACGTTGGCATCAACCTCTTCAACTGGCAGATGCTGGGCATGCTGGTGGGCGGCATCCTCTGGGGCGTGTGGGGCGACAAGAAGGGGCGCATCACCGTGCTCTTCGGAAGCATCCTGCTCTACTCCGCCGCCAATGTGGCCAATGCCTTCACCACCGACCTTACGAGCTATGCCATCGTGCGCTTCATCGCCGGTGTGGGCCTTGCCGGTGAACTGGGCGCGGGCATCACGTTGATCACCGAGACGTTACCGCGCGGCAAACGCGGATACGGTACCATGATCGTGGTAACGGTGGGGGCGCTCGGTGCCGTGTTCGCATCTCTTGTGGGTGGTCATGGCGAAGGCATCTCCCGATGGATCGAAGGGTTCACGGGCCACCACCTGATGAACTGGCAGGTGGCCTACGTGGTGGGCGGCACGATGGGCCTGGTGCTGCTGGCCCTGCGGGTGGGCACCTTCGAGAGCGGACTGTTCGAGAAGCTCAAGGAAAGCTCCGTGAAAAAGGGCGACATCCGGTTGCTGTTCAACGACCGCTCACGCTTCCTGCGGTACCTCGGCTGCATCCTCATCGGTGTGCCGGTGTGGTACGTGATCGGCGTGCTGGTGAGCCTGTCGCAGGATGTGTTCGTGCCGGAGCTCAACATCGATACCTCCGCGCTGGATGCTGTCGGCCTGAAGAAGGTCAACGGCGATGCGATCATGTACGCCTACATCGGCCTGAGCATCGGCGACCTGATGAGCGGGATACTGAGCCAGCTGATGCGAAGCCGCAAGAAAGTGATCATGATCTACCTCGCGGCGAACCTGGTGCTGACGCTGATCTTCCTCTTCGCCATGCGCGGCGCCAGCATCGCCACCTACAACTGGATGTGCCTGGCACTGGGCACCGCCACCGGATACTGGGTGATCTTCGTCACCGTCGCCAGCGAACAGTTCGGCACCAACATCCGCAGTACGGTGGCCACTACCACGCCCAACTTCGTGCGCGGCGCCGTGGTACCTGTCACCAATGCGTTCAAATACCTCGCCCTGCCCCTGGGCAGTGTCAACGGAGCATTGGTCGTTGGCCTTGTGTGCATAGGCGCCGCCATGTGGGCCACCACCCGGGTACACGAGACGTTCCACCGCGATATGGATTTCGTGGAAGAGTAGATCATGTGCACATGTGAACATGCCACCATGTGCCCATGGAGAACCGTCACTGGGCCGCGATCGCGAACTTCACATACACGCCGGCACCGATCGTGATGCGTGAGAAACCCACACCAAGCTCCTTGTAGCCGTCCCACGAACCATTGATCGTCTCCAAGCGCTCGTTGGCATACAGTTGTCGCATCTGCACGCCGGGAGGGGCTTCGATGTCCTGCATCTCCCGCACCTCCTGCGCTGCGCCCGTGCGCTCACCGATGGCTTCCAACAAGTAGTCGGCCTTGTCCTTGGCGGCCTTGATCGCTTTGATCCGCTGCTCGCGTCGCAGCTCCACTTCCTTCGAATGCGACACGTGGTGGATCCGTGCGTCCTCGATCTGCAGGCGGTCCAGTTCCAGGAACACCTTGCGCACCATCTCCGCATCGCCCACCTTCAGCATGTAACCCTTTGTGGCGATCACGTCGTCGTCGCGGAACTTCTTCGGCACAAGGTCCGCCATGGCATCACTCAGCGTGAGGTTGGCCACATCGATGCCCAGCCCTTTCACCGCCGCCTTCAGTTCCACCTCCTGCTTGTCCACCGTCACTTTGCTGTTGCCACTGCCCCGTTCCCGCAGTTCGATCGCGATGTGGATCTCATCGGGCACAACGGTCATCTCGGATCGTCCGTTGACCTCAATGAAGGGAGGAGCTGGTGCCGGGGGGGCGGACTGGGACTTGACCTGCCCTATGCAGGCAAGGGCGATGGCGAAGGGGATGATGCGTGGATCCATGGGTATGGGTGGTTGATCGTGGAAGGAACGAAGTTGCAACGGGATCCTTATGCAGTGACAGGACCGTTACCCAGGGACCGCTCCCCAAGGCGCCATACCGGCGAATGGAACTGTGACGGACCACGCACATATTGACCAGCGGTACAGGCCCGCCCAAAGCGAATGCACGGGGCGGGGTATCTTGGCCGCCCCCTTGAACGTGACCTCCATGATGATGCGTACTTCCCTCTTTGCCGCGGGCCTGCTGCTTGCGGCGCTCCCGCTCACAGCCCAGAAACAGCTCAGCAACCAGGACATCTGGTACAGCCCGGCCTTCGGGGCGGAGCGGGTGGGTGGCCTGAACAGCATGAACGACGGCCTTCGCTACACCTCGCAGGAGGAGGAAGCGGGCGCTCCGGTGATCAACGTGTACGACTATCGCACGGGCAGCAAACTGAGCACGCTGGTGAACGGCAAGGACCTGATGTTGCCGGGCGCCAAGGCGCCCATCGCCTTCGACGGCTATCACCTCAGCAGCGACGAAAAGCTGATGATGATCGAGAGCGCCACCGAGCCCCTCTATCGCTACAGTTACTATGCATACAACTACATCTACGACCTCAATAGCAAAAGCCTGAAGCCGCTGAGCGACACGACCAAGGCCAAGCAGCGCCTCGCGACCTTCAGCCCCGACGGAAGCCGTGCCGCCTTCGTCCGCGACAACAACCTGTATGTGGTGGACCTCGCGACCATGCAGGAGACCGCCGTGACCCGCGATGGGGAATGGAACAAGGTGATCAACGGCGCCACGGATTGGGTGTACGAAGAGGAATTCGCACTGGTGCAGGGCTACCAATGGAGCCCCGAAGGCAACCGGATCATCTTCCTGCGCAGCGATGAGAGCGAGGTGAAGGAATTCGACATCGCCATGTACAAGGACCAGTTGTACCCGAGCGACTACAATTACAAGTACCCGAAAGCCGGCGAAACGAACAGCGAAGTGAGCCTCACTGTGTACGACCTGCGCGGCGGCACCAGCACGCGCGTTCCCTTGGGCACGGACGAAGTGGACATCTATCTCCCCCGCTTCGGATTCACGAACAATGAGGAGACCGTGTGGTTCATGCGCATGAACCGGTTGCAGAACGAGAAGCTCATCTACACGGTGCAGGTTCCTGTGATCAAGCAGGGTCCGGGTGCCCTTCGACCACAGGAGATCTACAAGGAGCAGAGCCGAACCTACATCGAGGTCACCGATGACCTCCACTTCCTGAAGGACGGCAGCGGCTTCGTGCTCACCAGCGAGAGCAGTGGGTGGAACCAGGTCTACTTCTGCCCGTTGGGCGGCAAGGCGGCCACGAAACCCCCGACGCTGAGCGCCGCCACGGTCAAACGCGCGATCACCTCCGGCAGCTTTGATGTAACGGGCGTGAAGGGCATCGATGAGGCCGGTAAGCGCGTGATCTTCACGGCCAGCATGAAGGACGCCATGCACCAGGAGGTGTATGCGATCGGGCTCAATGGCAAAGGCCTGAAGGAACTCTCACCCGTGGGCGGCAGCAACGATGCGGAGTTCAGTACCGGCTTCAAGTACTTCATCAATACGCACAGCACGGCGAATGAACCCGAGACCATCACCCTGCACGATGGGCAGGGCAAGTTGGTGATGACCTTGAAGGACAATGCCAAGCTGCGCGCCAAGCTGAAGGAGTACGACCTGCCCAAGAAGGAGTTCCTGAAGATCGCGCTGGAGAATGGCACCGAACTGAACGCATGGATGATCAAGCCGCCCACGTTCGACAGCCGGCAGCAGTACCCGGTGTTCATGACGCAGTACAGCGGTCCCAACAGCAACGAGGTGCTCGATCAGTGGGGCGGACGCAACCTCATCTGGCACCAACTGCTCGCGCAGAAGGGCTACATCGTGGTGTGCGCCGATCCACGCGGCACGGGTCGTCGCGGGCATGACTTCCGCCACATCACCTACGGGCAGATGGGCAAGTACGAAACGGAGGACCAGATCGGCGTGGCCAAGTGGCTCGGCGCGCAACCGTACGTGGACAAGCAGCGCATCGGTATCCAGGGGTGGAGCTACGGCGGCTACATGAGCAGCCTGTGCATCACCAAGGGCTCGGGATTCTTCAAGGCCGCCATCGCCGTGGCGCCCGTGACCAACTGGCGCTACTACGACAGCATCTATACCGAGCGCTACATGGGCCTGCCCAAGGACAATGCATCGGGCTATGACGATAACAGCCCCATCAACCACGTGGACAAACAACGTGGGAAGTACCTGCTGATCCATGGCCTTGCGGATGACAACGTCCACTTCCAGAACAGCGCCGAGATGCTCACCGCGCTGGTGAAGGCCAACAAGGCCTTCGATTTCATGGCCTACCCGGACAAGAACCATGGCATCTACGGCGGCACCACGCGCCTGCACCTGTATGAGAAGATGACCAACTTCCTGCTACAGAACCTCTGAGAACCGAAGAACAGGAGAACCGAAGAATATAGGACCGCAGAAGGATCTGCGGCGGTTGACTTTTACATTCTGCGGTTCAACGTTCTACATTCTTCGGTTCTGCTACCTTCCCCGCCGATCGGACCAAACCAGACCTCATCGCATGAGCAATACGACCATCGAACAAGGCCACCCCAAGGGACTGTACCTGTTGTTCTTCACGGAAATGTGGGAACGCTTCAGCTACTACGGGATGCGTGCGCTCTTCATCCTGTTCATGACCAAGGCCCTGTTCATCGGCAACGCCGAAGCGAGCAACATCTACGGCAGCTTCACCGGCCTGGTGTACCTCACTCCCCTGCTCGGCGGGTACATCAGCGACCGCTACTGGGGCAACCGTCGCAGCATCTTCGTGGGCGGCATCCTCATGGCCATCGGTCAGTTCCTGCTCTTCTTCAGCGGCAGTCTGGTGACCGAAGGCGTGCAGAGCCCCGGTGCCATCAGCACCATGTGGGCGGGTCTCACGCTCCTGATCATCGGCAACGGCTTCTTCAAGCCCAACATCAGCACCATGGTGGGCCAGTTGTACCCCAAGAACGACCGCCGCATCGACGGGGCCTTCACCATCTTCTACATGGGCATCAACCTCGGCGCCCTCTTTGCGCCGCTGGTCTGCGGTGGCCTGGGTGAAACAGGCGACATCTTCGACTTCAAGTGGGGCTTCCTGGCCGCTGGCATCGGCATGATCATCAGCGTGATCTCCTTCGAGCTGATGAAGAACAAGTACCTCGTGGATGCGGCCGGCGAACACATCGGCATGCCCAAGCAGAAGATGGACATGAAGACCATCGCCACCATCCTCGGTTGTGTTGGCCTGATGTTCTTCCTGCTCAACTTCAAGACCTGGTTCAAGGTGGACATCGACCCCATCGGTTACCTGATCTATGGCGCCATGGTGGCCATGCCCATCGTGATCTTCAGCGACAAGAGCTTGGTGCACGAGGAGAAACAGCGGATCAGCGTGATCTTCATCCTGGCCTTCTTCGTGATCTTCTTCTGGGCCTGCTTCGAGCAGGCGGGTGCCTCGCTCACCCTCTTCGCCGACCAGCAGACCGAACGCAACATCGCCGGCTGGGAAATGCCCGCATCCTACTTCCAGAGCGTGAACCCCCTGCTCATCATCATCCTCGCACCGCTGTTCAGCATGCTGTGGATCGGCCTGGGCAAGCGCGGCTGGGAACCTTCCTCGCCCTTGAAGATGGCCATCGGCCTGGCGCTGCTCGCCATCGGCTACATGGTGATCGCCTTCGGTGTGCACGGTGTTGATGCCAGCGCCAAGATCAGCATGTGGTGGTTGATCACCCTGTACGCGCTGCACACCATGGGTGAACTCTGCCTGTCGCCCATCGGCCTGAGCATGGTGAGCAAACTGGCACCTCTTCGTCTTTCATCCCTGCTCATGGGCACGTGGTTCCTTGCCAATGCCGCGGCGAACAAGTTCGCCGGCACCCTCAGCGCGCTCATTCCTCCGGGCGCTGGCGAAAGCGCTCCCGTCGTGGATCAGAAGATCCCCATGCTCATGGGCTTCCCCATCGACAACCTGTTCACCTTCTTCATGGTGTTCATCGCCCTCAGCGGCAGCGCGGCCGTGCTGCTGGTGCTGATCCATCGCTGGTTGCAGGGTCGCATGCACGGGGTGAACTAGTCATCAGCCTCCTTCGCCGCATGCCAGTTCCAGCACCCGACATGATGGACGGACGCCATATTCCCTGCGATCGGACCAGCAGCGACCGATCCACTCCTGTTCCTCCCTTCCGGCGATCACCCGCATGAGCTCGCAGCGCAAGCATCCATCAGGCCTGCCCTTCCTCTTCCTCACCGAGATGTGGGAGCGGTTCGGGTACTACCTGATGATCGGTATCTTCCAGCTGTACCTGATGGACCCCGTGTCCACCGGCGGTATGGCCATGGACCGCAAGGATGCCGCCGACATCTATGGCACCTTCATCGCCCTGGTGTTCCTTACACCGTTCATGGGTGGACTGCTGGCGGATCGCGTGCTCGGATACAGCCGCGCCATCTTCCTGGGCGGTACGCTCATGGGGCTGGGCTACATCGGGCTCGCATTGCCGGGCATGACCGCGTTCTACATTTCCCTGGCGCTGATCATCATCGGCAACGGCTTCTTCAAGCCGAACATCAGCACCCTGCTGGGCAATCTGTACAACGATGATCGGTACAGCGCGAAGAAGGACAGCGGGTACAACATCTTCTACATGGGCATCAACATCGGTGCCTGCATCTGCAACCTGTTCGCGGCGTACATGCGCAATCGCTACGGCTGGGGCTATGCGTTCGCCACGGCGGGGGCAGGCATGTTCATCGGCCTCATCGTGTTCGCCATCGGCCTGCGGCACTACCGTCATGCCGATGTGAAGAAGGCCGTGCAGAAAGAGGACATGGCCCTGAGCCGCGTGCTCACCACCGTGTTCCTGCCCGCCATCATCGTGGGCATCGCCGCCTGGTCCTTCCCCGGCAACATGCTCGGCAGTGACTCCACCGACGCCTTCATCTTCGCCACCATCCCGGTGATCATCTTCTACGTGGGCCTTTATCTGCGGGCCACGGTGGAGGACAAGAAACCGCTGCTGGGCCTGCTGAGCATCTTCGCCGTGAGCATCATGTTCTGGGCCGTGTTCAAGCAGAACGGTACGGCGCTCACCACCTGGGCGCAGTACTATACGGACCGTGAACTGCCCGCCGCCGTGGTGCCGCTGGCCGAAACGCTGTACCAGGTGGAGAAGCCGGTGAACGCCGTTGACACCGTTGTGGCCTACGACGATGATTTCAAGGTGATCAAGGTGGACGGCAAGGAACAGAAGGTCCTGGGCAAGCCGGTCTACTACAAGAACATGCAGCCGGAGCTGTTCCCGCCGGAAGGTGAGCCCGCCTACATCCTGAACACCGAGCTCTTCCAGTCCGTGAACCCGTTGTGGGTGGTGATCCTCACGCCCTTCGTGGTGGGCTTCTTCGCCTTGCTGCGCAAGCGCGGACGCGAACCCAGCACCGCCAGCAAGATCGGCTGGGGCCTGCTGGTGAGCGCGCTGAGCACACTGGTGATGGTGTGGGCGGTGCACATCTGCCAGAACGGCGCCATCAAGGCCTCGGCGTGGTGGTTGATCGCCAGCTACGGCGTGGTGACGGTGGGCGAACTGATGCTGAGCCCGATGGGACTTTCGCTGGTGAGCAAGGTGAGCCCCACCCGCCTCACTGCGCTGATGATGGGCGGCTGGTTCCTCTCCACCTCCATCGGCAACAAGCTGTCGGGGATCCTCGCCAGCCTGTGGGACACGTATGAGGACAAGAGCCACTTCTTCCTCGTGAACTTCGGCCTCCTGATGGCCGCCACCATCATCATGTTCGTGATGTTGCGCTGGCTCAACCGCATCATCCCGGAAAAGAAGTAGATCTTCATCGCCATGAACAGCTCACCGACCCTCGACCAGATCCGCAACTTCGAAGGGAAGTACCCACGGCAGCTCTGGTACCTGTTCGGCACCGAGATGTGGGAGCGTTTCTGCTTCTACGGCATGCGCGGCATGCTTACCGTGTTCATGGTAACCAAGCTCGGGCTCGACGACCGCACAGCGAACCTGCAGTACGGCGCCATCCAGGCCTTCGTTTACGCCTTCACCTTCATCGGCGGCGTGTTCGCCGACAAGATCCTCGGATTCCAGAAATCGCTCGTTTGGGGTGCCCTGCTGATGATCCTCGGCGGACTGGTGATCGCCTTCGCTCCCAACGAGCTCTTCTACATCGGCACCAGCTTCTCCATCATCGGCACGGGATTCTTCAAGCCGAACATCAGCACCATGGTGGGCCAGTTGTACCATGACACGGACAGCCGCCGCGATGCGGGCTTCAGCCTGTTCTATGCCGGCATCAACCTCGGTGCGTTGCTCGGGGGCATCATCATGGTGTACGTGGGCAAGTACTATTCCTGGAGCCTGGCCTTCGCCCTCGTGTCCGTGGTGATGACGATCAGCCTGATCAACTTCTTCCTCACACGCCGGTCGCTGGGCCCCATCGGCCTTTCGCCCCTGCATCCGGACACTTCCCCGACACGCCGACGCTACCTGGAGTTCGGCACCTACATCGCGTCGTTGATCGCCGTACCCATCATCCTCGCCCTCGTCACCGTCCCGCGCAACACCGACCTGTTCATGTACATCATCGGCCCCGCCACGCTGGTGTACTTGGCGTATGAGATGCGCAAGTTCTCCTGGGCCCAGAACAAGAAGCTGCTCGCCGCGCTGGTGTTCATCTTCTTCTCCATTCTTTTCTGGGCCTTCTTCGAGCAGAGCGGAGGCTCGCTCAGCCTTTTCGCGTTGAACAACCTGCGCGACACCTTCTTCGGTATCCCCATGGACCCGAACGCCGTGAACAACTCCGCCAATTCGCTCTTCGTGATCGCCTTCGCCGCCCTCCTGGGGCTGTTATGGGTGTGGCTGAGCAAGCGGAGACTGGAGCCCAACTCCGTGGTGAAGTTCGGCCTGGGCTTCCTGTTGCTGGCCTTGGCGTTCTATGTGTTCTACGCCACCATCCACTTCGCCGATGCGAACGGTGTCACCTCGCTCGAGGTCTTTACCCTCGGGTACTTCGTGATCACCTTCGGCGAGCTCTGCCTGTCGCCCATCGGCCTTTCGCTGATGACCAAGCTTTCGCCCCATTCGGTGCAAGGGCTGATGATGGGCATGTGGTTCCTGGCCAGCGCGTATGGCCAGTACGTGGCCGGCCTCCTCGGTGCCGGCATGAGCACTGCCGACCAGAACGCACCGAACATCGAGAAGCTGCAATCCTACACCTCAGGCTACCTGCAACTGGGGATCTACGCCCTGATCGCCGGTGTGGTGCTCATCGCCATTTCGCCCCTGGTGAAGAAACTGATGGGGCACATCCATTGATGCACGGGCACGGTACTTGTAACTTCGGGTCCACAGAACACATCCTCATGCGCTGCCTCCTGCTTCTTTCCACCCTCCTGCCCCTCCTCGTACACGCGCAGGACCATGGGGGCGCCGTTCCCGCCGATCACGGTGCGGCCCTGGTGAAATGGGTGCCCATCGGCGAAGCCCAGAAAGCCGCTCTCGCCGATGGCAAGCCGTTGATGGTGGACATGTGGACGCCATGGTGCGGCTGGTGCAAGAAGATGGACGCCGCCACCTTCCGCGATGAACAGACCGCCCAGTACATCAATGCCAACTTCCACCCCGTCTCCTTCAATGCCGAAGGCCCAGACACGGTGTACTTCAACGATCAGAAGTACCTCAACACGGCCTACGACCCCAAGTTGAAGGGTGGCCGCAACGGCACCCACCCCTGGACACAGGCGGTGGCCGCGGCGAACGGTGGCATCGGCTATCCCACGATCGTCTACATCGCCGCGGACGGCACGCTGATCGGCCCCGATCCCGGCTTCAAATCACCGGAGGACCTGGAGCCCGTGTTGCGCTATGTGCGCGAAGGCGCCTACAAGACCATGTCCTTCGCCGATTTCCGCGCGACCTTCAAGAGCGCCCGCAAAGGGAACTGAGCAGGGCGTGGCGCGGCAGCCCCTGCGCAGTTGTACCCTCGCCGGCGACAACACATCAAATGGACAGGATCATACCTTTAGCGCTCACCATGCGCGCGCTTGTCCTCGCCCTCACGCTTTGTCCACTCCTGTTACCCGCGCAGGTACAGAACTGGAACCCCGAGCCCTATCACACGGACAGTGCGTTGATCTTCCGTGACGACCTGGACTACTACCTGAACAGCTACAGCCAGGCCGAGATCCGCAGCATGCGCAGGCAGGTGAACATCTGGCGCATGAACTTCGACAAGGTGATCAAGGCCACCATCGCCGACCTGCGCACTTACAGCGAAGGTGGTGGCGTGGTACCGCGCATGCACGACTTCGAGCTTACCGACGCCCGCGATGGTCACCGCTACAAGCTGAGCGAGGGCCGGGGCCGCATCCGGGCGTTCATGTTCGGCAGCATCACCAATCCGCCTGCTCGGTTCCAGCTTCCACTATGGGACCGTCTTCTCGACAAATACACCGGGCAGCCCGTTGACCTGATGGTGATCTATGGCAAGGAACTTCATCCCGGGGACGGGAGGAAGTTCAAGCATTATCCCGATCCGAAGAGCGAATACGAGAAGCGCGCCTATGCCCAGGAGTTCGCGCAGTTGACCAAGCTGCCGGTGCTGGTGGACGGTCTGGACGATGCCACGCTGAAGGCCTATGGCTGCGTGCCGAACGGAGTGTATGTGTTCGACAAGGATGACAACCTCGTTTTCCGCGGCACTTGGGCTGATAGCCGGAAGATCGAACACATCATCGACACCCTGTTGAAGTGGTACGCCGATGGCAAGCCCAAGGCACCACCCGCGAAGGTGATGACGGATTGAGCTCACACCTTCACCAGCTTCCACTTGCCGCGCATGAACAGCACGGCGCTCAACACGGCCAAGCTGCTCTCGCTGATGGCGATGGAAGCGGATACCCCGAGCGGCCCCCAACCGAGCATTTTGGCGAGCACATAGGCCAGGGGGATCTCCATCAGCCAGAAGCACACCACGTTCATCCACGTTGGTGTGAGCGAATCCCCCGCGCCGTTGAAGGCCTGCGCCAGCACCATGCCGTAGCCGTAGAAGAGGTAACCGAGACCGATCACGCGCAGGGCCTGTATCGCGTACTCATCGGCTGCGGCGCTCTGATGGAAGAAGCCCACGATCCACGGAGCCGCCAGCCAGAAGAACGTGGCGACGAACACCATGAAGACCATGTTGTAATGACCGCACAACCAGGCGCTGCGCTCGGCACGATCGGGCTGTCCGGCCCCCAGGTTCTGCCCCACCAAGGTGGCCGCCGCATTGGCCATGCCCCATGATGGGAGCAAGCTGAAGATGATGATCCGGACCGCTACAGCATAGCCCGCTGCCGCATCCATGCCGAAGGAAGCCACAATGCGCACCAGGAACGTCCAGCTCGCGCTGGCGATGAAGAACTGTCCGATGCTGCCGGCACTGATCTTCAGCAAGGCGCCGATCACATGCCACACGGGGCGCATATCGGGCAACCTCAACGCGAACGGACCATCGGCCTTGAAAAGGAAATACAGCTGCAGCAACACCCCCACCCCTCTTCCTGTCGTGGTGGCCACGGCCGCACCCGTCACCCCAAGCTCGGGGAAGGGTCCGATGCCGAAGATGAGCAGCGGGTCCAGGATGATGTTGATGATGTTCGCCAGTCCCAGGGTCCAGAGCGCCATGCTCGCGAGGCCTTTTCCGCGGAACACGGCGTTCAGCGTGAACAGCATCATGATGATGACATTGCTCGCGAGCATGATGCGTGCGTAGGTACCACCCACTTCCACCACCCCTGCGTCGGCACCCATGAGACCCAACAGCTCCGGCGCGTACCAGGCCGCGGGCAGGGCGAAGAGCAGTCCGGAGCCCAGCGCCATCACCAGGCTTTGCCCAGAGGCCACCCGTGCGCCCTCCGGATCCTTCTCGCCCGTGCGGCGGGCCACCAACGCCGTGGCGCCCACGCCCAGGCCCCAGGCCACACTGTACACGATCACCAACAAGCCTTCCGTAAGGCCCACCGTGGCCGTGGCGTTCACCCCCAAGCTGCTTACGAACAAGGCATCCACCAGGGCGAACAAGGCCTCCATGCCCATCTCCAGCACCATGGGTATGCTCAACAACACGATGGCGCGGCGAACACCCATCGAGGTGTAGTCTCGCTCCCCTCCCTGGAACGAGTCCTTGAGTATGTCCAACACGCGCCCCATGCTCCCATGCAAAGGTGATCGATGTGGCCTGTTAATGTTTTGTTGATCGGGCCAGCCCCAGGGAACATGGCCCTACGTTTGCGTCGTAATAACACCGAAACACAACATCCCCCCAATGAAAAAGCTCATCGCAACCCTCAGCCTCGGCGCTCTGTACCTCGGTGCCATGGCCCAGGACGGCAAAGTGGTCGGCGGCTCCGGCCCCATGATCTCCGTTGACAAGGAAGTCCACGACTACGGCACCATCGACCAGGGCGCGAACGGCACCTGCGAGTTCAAGGTGACCAACACCGGCGACCAGCCCCTGATCATCAGCAACTGCAAAGGCAGCTGTGGATGCACCGTGCCCAAGTGCGACACCGCACCTGTTGCGCCAGGCCAGTCCACCATGGTCACCGTGAAGTACGACAGCAACCGCGTAGGTCCCATCAACAAGAGCGTGACCATCAGCAGCAACGCTGCCAACGCTCCGGAGAAGATCGTGCGCATCAAGGGTGAAGTGAAGGCCAGCGCCACCGCGCCTGCCAGCCCTGTGAAGGAAGTGAGCCCCATGGCTCCGACCGAAGGCGGCCACTAAGCCTCCCTCAGCATCGCCTCGAAGCCCCCCGACCTGTCGGGGGGCTTCGTCTTTCTTGCCGATCTTCGCACACTGAACGCCCTTTCCGCCATGCCCTCCATCTCGCAAAAAGGCCAGCTCATGCCGGCCTCGCCCATCCGCAAGCTCGTACCCTTCGCAGAGGCCGCCAAGAAACGCGGAACGCAGGTGCTGCACCTCAACATCGGCCAACCCGATATCCGCACCCCGCAGGTGGCGTTGGATGCCATCCGCAACATGGACCTGAAGGTGGTGGAGTACAGCCACAGCGCCGGGAACGAGAGTTACCGCAAAGGGCTGGCGGCATATTACGACCAGCATGGCCTGCCGCTCACCCACGAGCAGATCATCATCACCACCGGTGGCTCAGAAGCATTGCTCTTCGGTATGATGGCCTGCTTCGATGCCGGGGACGAGCTCATCATCCCGGAACCGTTCTACGCCAACTACAACAGCTTCGCCCTCAGCGCGGGCGTGAAGGTGGTCCCCGTGCGCAGCGGCATCGACACCGGCTTCGCATTGCCGCCCATCGCCGAATTCGAGAAGCTGATCACCCCTCGCACCAAGGGTATCCTCATCTGCAACCCGGGGAACCCCACGGGATACCTCTATTCCCGCAAGGAAATGGAAGCCTTGCGCGACATGGTGAAGGAACACGACCTGTACCTGTTCAGCGACGAGGTGTACCGCGAGTTCTGCTATGATGGCGCCGAGCATGTGAGCGCGCTCACCCTGCAGGGCATCGAACAGAACGTGGTGCTCATCGACAGCGTGAGCAAACGCTACAGCATGTGCGGCGCACGCATCGGTGCGTTCATCACCCGCAACACGGACCTTCTGGCCACGGTCCTCAAGTTCGCCCAGGCGCGGTTGAGCCCCCCCACCTTCGGCCAGCTCGCCGGTGAGGCCGCGCTGCGCACACCCACGAGCTATTTCGACGAGGTGATCGCCGAATACCGCACCCGACGCGATACGCTGGTGGACGGTCTTAACACCATCCCCGGCGTGCTGTGCGCCAAGCCCAAGGGCGCTTTCTATTGCGTGGCCGAGCTGCCCATCGACGATTCGGACCGCTTCTGCCAATGGCTGCTGGAGAGCTTTGAGCACAAGGGCCACACCGTGATGATGGCCCCTGCCACGGGGTTCTATTCCGATCCGGCGCCGGGGAAGAAGCAGGTGCGCCTGGCCTATGTGCTGGAGAACCCCAAGCTCGAACTTGCGGTGGAATGCCTCCGGGAGGCCTTGCTACGATACCCGGGCCGCAGCGCTGAGGCCGGCCGGATGGAGGCGCTGGCGCGCTGATCGCACCGTTCAGGCATCTTTTGCCCAAAAGTCCCGTCTTTCGGCAGATCGGTTAGTTTAGCGGATCGGCATGAGAATAACCCTACCCTGTCTTGGACATTTTCCATCCCTCTGCCTCATTCTTCTGGCACTGGGTGGAGGCGTGAACGTCCGTGCCCAGAAAGTGATGGAACGGACGTACATGATCGAGTTCTCCGGCTTGGATGATCGCTCGGATGAAAAGGTCGTGTTCTCCGCCCTCATCGATCAGGACCCCAACGCGCTGATCAGTATTGCCCCCACCACGCACCAGGCCAAGGTGCGCACCATCGCCGAACTTGATCGCACTACCATTCAGAACACCATCGCCCCGGCCGGCCTTAGTGTGGTGCGCTTCCATCAATTGGTGACCGTTCCGGTCGACCATCCTGACCGGCAGGCAACGACCACGCCGGTACTGGACGAGGCTGAGCAGGAGGCGTACCGCCAACAGAAGCTGCAGTGGATGGAGGACCATCCCGGTGTCCCGTTCCCGGTGAATGATCAACTTGTTCCCCATGATCATTGAGCGGTCCGGCCGGAGAAGCTCCTTGGCCCTTGCGCTGCGGTGCATGGCCGTGGCAGGCCTGCTCGTCACCGGCGCACGTGTGTCCGCACAATGCCCCAACAACAACACGTTGACCGGTACGGCGGTCTCCGTGCCGTGCCCGGGAACGACCACCGTCCCATGCGTCCAAGGTGGGCAGTATGCGCTGGTGAACGTCACCATGGGGAACATCTACACCTTCTCCACCTGCACCAGCACGGCCTTCGATACCGAGATATCGGTATACAACAACGGTGGCGGGGCGAACCTCGCCTACAATGATGACGGCTGCGGCTTGCAGAGTACGGTCACTTGGACCTCCACGCTCACCGGTCAGATCCGTGTGTTGGTGGATCAATTCCCGTGCAACGCGAATACCATCTGCATCCCGCTGACCATTTCCTGCGCAGCTCCTCCGCCACCGGTCACCAACAACAACCCCTGCCAGGCGGTGGCGCTCACCGTAACGACCAACTGCTCGCCATCGGTGTACACCAACGTGGGTGCCAACCTCACCACCGTGCCGGTGATCCCTCCCCCGGGATGCGGTAATCAGGTGGCGGGGTCGGCGGACGTATGGTTCTCCTTCATCGCCCCGCCTTCCGGGATCGCCATCATTGAAACGGGGGCCGGGACACTGACGGATGGAGCCATGGCCCTGTACACCGCCACCAGCTGTTCAGGCACCTACAACCTGGTACAGTGCAATGATGACGGTGGACCTGGGCTGATGCCCTTCCTGAACTTCAACAACCTCGTTCCCGGCCAGCAGTACTTCATCCGGTTCTGGGGATACGGCACCACCACGGGTTCCTTTTCCATCTGCGTGCATGGTCCTACCACGGTGCCCGCCACAAACTGCGCATACCTGCTTGAGGTATTCGACTCCTTCGGCGATGGGTGGGGTGGTTCCTTCGTCTCGGTGTTCATCAACGGCAGTCCTGCCGGGGTGTACACGTGTAACAACTCCTACAACGCCTTCCTGATCGGCGTGAACATCGGGCAAGTACTCGTTATCCAGTACACGGCCGTGGGGCCGTTCGAAACGGACAACCTGTACACCCTCAGTTTCCTCAGCACCGGCCAGGTCGTTTACACTTCCGGTACGCCCCCCACCACGGGCATTGCCTACACCACCACCATCACCTGCAATCCCCCACCGGCCTCTCCGGAGGATTGCGTGGGCGGTGCCACGCTCTGCAACAGCTTGGGCATCAACAACAATACTACCAACACGGGCAGTGTGGCGGACCTGAACCCCAGCAACTACGGATGCCTTCTCGCCTCTGAACAACAAGGCACCTGGTACAACTTCTCCATCTCCAGCGGAGGCACCTTGGGGATGACGATCGACCCCTCCGGGAACGACGACTATGATTGGGCCATTTGGGGGCCCTATCCGCCGGGGTCCACCACCACCAGCATCTGCCCGCCGCTCGGTACACCTGTTCGGTGCTCCTTCGCCTCCGGTCTGGACTCGTTCATTGCGACCGGTAGTTATAATACCGGCACAGGTACCCCCACAGCGGCATGGGCCACTCCGCAGTTCGCAGCACCGTTGCCAGCCTATTCGGATCCCGTCGGTGGCGATGGTTGGACACCTGGACTGAATGTTACCATCGGCCAGGTATACATCCTCTATGTCAGCAATTTCAGCCTTTCCGGACAGAGCTTCAACCTGAACTGGCAACTCGGTGCCGGAGCGTCCTTGGACTGCACCGTACTGCCCATGGAACTGGTGCACTTGAATGCCATGTGGGATGGTCAGAAGGCGCTTATCTCCTGGGCCACCGCATCGGAACAGAACACGGACCATTTTACCGTGGAACGCTCGGCTGATGGTGGTTCATTCGAAGCGATCGGCACCCTGCCGGCCCACGGCACCAGCCAACAGACCATCACCTACCAGCTGGTGGACACCGAGCCCCTGGTGGGCACGGGCTACTATCGGTTGATCCAGGCCGATCTGGATGGAGCCATCTCCGTATCCCAGGTCGTTGAGCTCAAGAACATCAACCCCGACGCAACCGCCCTTCCATTCCCGAATCCTGTGCACGATGAACTATGGGTGCCGCTCTCCGCTGGACACACCATTGACCGGATCATCATCTTCGACCTTCAAGGTCATGAGCTCCGCTCGGCGGTCGTTCTTCGGACCGATCACATCAAGCGATTGGACCTTCGGGACCTTCCAGAAGGCGCCTACATGGTGGTTTCCATGGCGAATGATGGAACCTGTCAGCGATACCCGGTGGTGAAGTACTGAAGCCGTCCTACCGACCGGACCAGCACCGACTTCCACCTTGTTCACCTTGATCTGTTGAAAGACAGGTCCTTGCTGTCGCCTCGGCAATCGCTTCCCCGGTCCTTCTTTGAGGGCCCTCCATCCTGTTGAGGATGGTCGGTCGTTGCACACATGAAGACCACCACCATTGAGTCTCCGCTCGCAGCGCGGTACGCTGCATATTTCCTGCGACATGTTCTTCTCCTTGCACTACCGCTCACCGGTATGCACATGGCCCAAGCGCAAGGCGAAGCCGAGCATGCCTACCTCATCACGATCGATGACTGCGATTCGGATGACCGCGAAAAGGCCGTATGGGATGCGCTCGTGGGCACGGGGATGTTCGTGCGCTTGGAGGTGGTGCGCAAGGACCAACAAGTGAAAATGCTGTCGAACGTCGGCATTGAGCGGGCCACGTTGGAACAAGCCCTCCTGGGCACCGGGGTCGCCATCACCAGCATGGTGGACCTGATGACCGGTGCGCATCTCGGCCCGGATACCACCGCACCTGGGGCCTTTGTGCAACCCGGGGGGCCAGGTGGAACACAGCAGGATGATCCGGCCTACACCCTTGCCAAACAGGCATGGATCGCCGCGCATCCCAACTGGCGAAAGGAGCACCCCGACACATTCACCGAAGTGGATATCGAGAACGAATGACCACGTTCCGCTTCGCTCCATTCCGGCCGGCCCATGGGTTGTCGGTGCTTCTCCTTTTTTCCTTGCCTTGGTCCGCGGTCGCTCAATGTCCGAACAACAATACGCTCCAAGGTTCCGCCATGACGATCCCGTGCCCAGGCACATACAGCCCGATCCCCTGTGTTCGTGGCGGACGCTACCTGCTCATCAACGTTACCAACTCCCGTACATACACGTTCGCGACCTGCGGATCGGCCAATTATGACACCTATATGACGCTGTTGAACAATTCCGGCGGCACCCTGCTGGCGTTCAACAATGATGCATGCGGAACGCAGTCGTCCATCACCTGGACGGCTACGTTCACCGGCCAGGTGCGCGTGCTACTGGACCAAAGCTCCACCTGCAATTCCACCACGAACTGCATCGCCGTGAACATCTCGTGCAATACGAGCGCACCGCCCAACGACCTGATCTGTAATGCCACGAGCCTGCCCGTGAACACATCGTGTGTGAACCTGTCCCCCAGCCCCACGAACGTGGTGGCCACCGACACTCCGGGTCCACCTGCCCCGGGATGCGCCGGTTATGTGGGGGGCGATATCTGGTACAGCTTGGTCGTCCCCGCGAGCGGCAATGTCACCATCCTCACCAAGAGCATCGGTTCAAGTGCATTGCGCGATGCGGGCATGGCCGCATATAGGTCCAGCAATAACACCTGCAGTGGTGTCCTTACACTCGTCTCGTGCAATGACGACATCAACTTCCCCTTCAACGAGATGTCCTCGCTGAACCTGACCGGCCAGACCCCGGGAAACACGCTGTTCATTCGCGTATGGGAAGCGGGCAATGATCTCTTCGGTCGATTCAGCATATGTGCGTATGTAACTCCGCCCCTGCCGGACAGTCCCTGTCTGGCCATCAGTGTCCCTGTGGGCTCCTCGTGCGATTCCCAAAGCTTCACGAATGTTGGAGCCACCACCACGAACCCGCCCGCAGCGCCTTCCTGCGGCTCGTTCGCTGGTGCCCGGGACGTGTGGTACTCGTTCATTGCCCCAGCTAACGGAAGCGTCGTTATCCAAACGGACCCACTAACCATGACCGATGGAGTAATGGCCTTGTACTCCTCCAGCACGGGCCTGTGTGCCGGAACCTTCACCCAACTCGCCTGCGATGACGACTCAGGTGAAGGGTTGATGCCTTACATCTACCGGACTGGTTTGACGCCGGGCACCACGTATTGGATCAGGATCTTCGGTTATGGTGGTAGCACAGGCACGTTCATGTTATGCCTCTTCTCTCCTGTGGGCACACGGCTCGAGGATTGCAAAGGGGGCACCACCGTGTGCGACGACCAGCACGTGGAGAACTCCTCGCTTTTCACGGGTTTCGTGGCCGATCTTTCCGCTACGAACTTCGGATGCCTGTCCAGTTCCGAAAGGCAGGGCACCTGGTATGCGTTCTCCATCGCCACCGGAGGCAACTTGGGCTTCACCATCTCACCATTGGCCCTGGACGATTACGACTTTGCCATTTGGGGACCTTATCCCACAGGTTCCTTCACGGGCAGCATTTGTTCCCCCACAGGTGCGCCGATCCGATGTTCCTATGCATCTGGTCCGAACACGTTCGGACCAACGGGCAGCTACAATACTGGCATGGCCAATCCGACCTGGGTCACACCGACCTTTTCTGGCCCTGCCACCTGTGGCACCTGCACTGAAGGGTCGGGGGGCAATGGGTGGATCAGCGGGATCAGTGTAACCGCCGGACAGGTCTATTTGATGTACATCAGCAACTACTCACAGACCGGTTCGGCATTCGACCTGAACTGGAACCTTACGGCTGGAGCCACGCTGGCCTGCACGGTCCTTCCGGTCGAGTTCCTGTCCTTCCAAGCGGAGCGGATGGAGGATATGGTGGATGTGAAATGGTCGACCGCCACCGAACAGCACAGCGACTACTATGTGGTCGAACGCTCGCCGGATGGACAGGATTTCGCCCCGATCGGCACGATCGCCGCAGCAGGGGAATCCCAGCACCGCATCGATTACCGGTTTCTTGACGTGTTTCCCCTCCGGGGAGCCAATTACTATCGCCTGCGTCAGGTGGATACGGACGGGGCCTACGAACTGACGTCGGTGCTCGTGGTCTTCGTTGGGCAGGAGACATCCACCCCGGTGGTCTTCCCGAATCCTTCCGGCGACCTCCTGAACGTCTCCTTCACCATGCCGATCAATGGCACGGCCTATGTGCAGATCATCGATGCCTCCGGGCGTGTGGTGCGGGACCGGGACATGGATCTTGACCGCGGTCCGCGTACCGTGGCCGTCAACCTGAATGGCCTTTCGGCCGGCCCCTATGAACTGCGGGTGACCACCACCGCCGATCGCATGCCCCAGAGCAGTCGGTTCATAAAGGAATGATATCCCGGAGATCGTGGATAACTCACTGGCAACCATGCATCATCGCCGTCGTCATGGGGCCGTGAAGCCCCAGTTGTCCGGTCAGGAAACCAAGATGGAAGGAGCATTCGTCCCATCCAGTTGGCAAGCGTCCATGATCGGGCTATATTTGTTTGTTAGTCAAGCGTACTCCTCGCTCCAACCGTAATCACACCAACGCTTCCCTCCATGCGGAAATCGTTACGCTTCTTGTTGCTCTCGGCGCTCTTCACCTGTGCATTCCAGAGTGCCGACGCCCAGAACACGGCCATCAACGTCACGGGTGCTGCACCCAACACAAAGGCCATCCTGGATGTGGATGTGGCCGGTATTACCGGGGCCAAACGAGGTATGCTGGTGCCGCGCATGTCCTTTGCGCAGCGTCTCAACATTGCCGGGCTTACTCCAACAGAGACGGGTCTTTGGGTGTACCAGACCGACGATGGTGTAGATCCCGATCCCACCTTGGCAGCTGAGCTCTCTCATGGATTCTTCTATTGGGATGGTGCCGCTTGGGAGCGTTGGTCCTCGGCCCTGCAAGGGTGGAGGCTGAATGGCAATGCAGCGGTTGCCACCAATTTCCTCGGCACACTCGCGGGATCCAACGACGATCTGCACATCCGCACCACCAGCACGGGCGCGCAGCCTCAGATGCTGATCAGTGCCGCCACTGGCTTCGTTGGCGTAAATCCCATCGCCGCTCCTGTGGAACGCCTGGATATCAATGGTGGTCTGAAGGTGGGTAATACGCTCCTGAACACGGTTGGTGCGCTTAAATTCGACAATGCCGCCGTTTCTCCGAACCGCTGGCACTTCGGCAACATCAACGGTGCCGCCAATGGCTGGAAACGCATGGAGAACGCGGAGACACGTATTGCCAACGCGCCTTATCGGCCCATTACTCAACAATGCCAGGGTGTTTCCGGCATTGTCGTTAAAGGAACGTACGATGGCTCACAGATCGTGGGGAATGAAAATACGCCGTTCGCCACCAACACAGGGACTTCCGTGAACGGGGGTAACAACCGCCGCGGTTTCCGTGTGCAGTACATCTATCCTGCCGCCGAGTTGATCGCCGCAGGTCTGTGCGCTGGTCCGATCACGAAGTTCTCCTTCTACGCGCTCAGCAATGACCAAGGCATTGTAGGCGCCACTCCCGGTGCCGACATCCTGGTGGATGTGCGGATGGGAAACTCAGCCCTAGCGAATTTCGGCGCTTCGGTGGTGAGCCAGACCATTCCGCTGTCCGTGAACTGGGACGCCGTAACGGAGGCTTCAGGCAACATCAACGCCGGCTCAGGAACAGCCATTCTGGTTCAGAACGGGTGGGTGGATTTCACCTTGACCGGAGCCGGATTCAATTGGAACGGCGCGAGCAATTTGATCATTGACGTCTCGTGGGCGCGGTCCGCCACCATCGGCCTTTCCCCGCCCGTGCAATTGGAGGAAGGCTTGGGATACACGGCCACCAAATGGGTGCAGGTGATCACGCCACCCGCCACGAACATCTCACATGGGAACACATACCAGGACAACCCCCTGACCGCGGGTGCCAATACCGGTAATACGTTCACACGTCCAGTGACCCGCTTCTATGGGCTGATCAAGACCTCGGGCTTCGCTGCCGCCGATCTCTTCTCCTCCTACCTCAATTATGCCGGTGGCTTGATCATTGACTCCGCCACTGTTTCTCCTGGTGTTTGGGCCGATGCCAATTACCGCGGGCCAGGATCCATTCGCGCCCGTGTAGCCGTGTATGACGGCAATACCTTCCTCAGCGACCACGTGTTCGATCGGTATTTTGATGGCGAGGTAAGACCGGAGGACCATCAGGCGAGCCAAGGGTATGCTTATATCGGGGTGAACCAGTTGAAGGACTACCTCCAGAAGAACCGTCACCTCCCTAATATGCCGTCACGTGAGGAATGGGAGGCCCAGGGAGCGCCCTCGCTGGGTACACTGCAGACCGGCCTGTGGGAGTCGGTGGAATCACAAGCCTTGCAGATCACCGAACTTGAAACGGATCTAAGGGCCATGGAATCGCTGGCCTTCGGGAGGCGCGCGACGGTGGAGGAATTGAACGCCATGTTCACCGATGTGAAGGAGAGCCGACGCCTGACGGAAGCTCAGAAGCTGCATCTGGTCGAAGCCATCCAACAGCGGCTCACCGCATTGAACAACTCGAAGTGAACACCCTACAGCGAGTCCACATGAAATCCATCTCCCTTCGCTCCCTGGCCGCGCTTTCCGTGGTGATCACCGGTACCGCCATGTTCGCCCAGAACACCGGCAACATCGGGGTGAACAATGATGGCCGGAGCCCCGACCCCAGCGCCATCCTGGATGTCAGCTCCAACTACCTGCCGCTGGCCACCGCGCAGCAGAAAGGAATGCTCATTCCGCGTATGACCCGCGCCCAACGGGATGCCATCGCGGCCACCACCGCGGCCCAGCAGGGTATGATCATCTACCAGACGGACAACACGCCCGGGTTCTATTACATGGAGTATACCAACGCATGGGTGCGTGTGGCCAACGGTGGAAATGGGTGGGAACTTCTTGGGAACAACGTGGCCTCCCCCGCGAATGACTTCTTTGGCACCCGGGATAATACGGACCTGGTGTTCCGCTCGAACGGCACGGAAAGAATGCGCCTTACGGGGGCACCAGCGGGTCGTTACCTGGGGGTAGGGACCACCACCCCAGCGGAACAGGTCACTGTGAACAATGCCCTGCGGATCTTCGTGCCCAGCCCCGGCCCTTACAGCGCCACCACCACCGTGCCCGGTGTCATTCAATATCGCCCGGATACCCTCTTCGCCACCTTCGTGCCCCCCGCCAACCCGGTGCAGAACATCGATGCCATCATGTGGAATGGTCACTGGGGACAGACCTCGGCCGTTTCCGTGAGCAATATCGCGTTGGCCGACGCCAATACGGGTGGATTGCGCAAGTTGGAGAACGAATACGAGGAACGCTTCGCCAAACCCTACCAGCAGCAGGGTTCACCCATCTGTGCCCCGGCACAGACCGCGGAGATCCCCCAAGGAGCCGCCACCGTCTCGAGCGGCGCGCCGAACCCGCTCCTGGTCACGCCATTCCCCTTCGATGTGGCCACGCGTCGTTATCGCTACCAATACCTCTACCGGGCCAATGAACTGAATGTGGAGACCGCCCAGTTGAACGGTAGCCCGAACCAAACCGGTGGACTTTGCGCAGGTTCAGCCCTGAACCAGATCGGTTTCTGGGTGAACCAGGCCATTGCCGCGAACAACCCGCAACGTGTGATGCAATATGTGGTCACCGTTAAGCATGTCGCCCTGGGGATCAATGACCTTACCGGCGGATTTGATAATGGAACGGACCCTGCCGCGGGATGCGGGTTCAACAATGCGGCCACCTTGCCTACGGCTGGTGTAGCTGGCTGGCGCACGTTCGCCCTTACAACGCCATTCGTTTGGGACGGTGTGCGGAACGTTGTGGTGGAGATCGCGTGCTACACGGCCAACGGTGGTGGCGGTCTGGTGGCAGGAGGCATACCCGTGCGCGCCACCAATACCGGTGCGAACCTGACGTATGGTGTCTACGCTGCACCCATCTATGCCGCCGCGTGCACTCCCGCAGCGGGTATCGGTAACTGTAACAGCGCGAACCTGGCCACGAACCTGCCATCAGCCGGCTGTGGTACATCCGGTGTCAGCACATGGCGCCCTGTGGTGCAGTTCGGTGGTAGCGTGGCCAACGCATCGCCGATGACATCGGGCATCAATTCCTACATCTATTACGTGGGTGGACTGGTCGTCGAATCCACTACCGCTGGTGCTCCGTGGGGTCGCCAGGTGACGCCGTATTACACGTTCAAAGGACCGGGGACCATCTCGGCGGAGAACGGGGTATACGACAACAGTAGCGAGTTGAACGACCACGTATTCGACCGCGCATTCGACGGGGCGGTCGCACCCACCGATGCCTCGAAATTCGGCGCCCAGCGCAATTACAGCATTGACGAAATGGCCGCGTTCACCCGCATGAACCGCCATCTGCCCACGATCAAAGGACGGGATAGCTGGCAGCAGGAAGGCGGGTTCTCGCTTGGCGACCTTACGAACCAATTGTGGACCACTGCTGAGACCCAAGCCCTGTACGTCGCTGAACTGAACGACCGGTTGAACGTGATCGAACTCCTGTCCAACGATCGGCCGATCAGTCCGGAAGAACTGGCCCTTGCGAGAACCCTACTTCCTGCAATGCCGGACTATACCGATGCTGAAAAGGCGGCGCTCCTGCAGAGTCTTGGCGAACGCACCGTCACTACCAACCAACGCTGATCCCCGCAAGACCCATGAACTACACACAACTCCTGCGGTTCGGCACCTTGGTGTTCATCGGCTCGTTGATGAGCACCGGTGTATCCGCACAGGTCCGGATCAGCCCCAACGCAGCGCCGCCCACTACCAACAAGGCGATCTTCGAACTGAATGATATTACGCGCGGTCTGCTCGCGCCCCGGGTGGTCTATGCTCAGCGCCCCCCCAACGCAGCACCGGTTCCAGCCAATTCGCTGTTGATCTACCAGACCGACTCCAGTGCGACAACAGGGGAACCGAAGGGCTTCTATTACTGGGATGCCACGCTGGCGATCCCCAACAAATGGGTACACGTTGCCTGGGGCTCGAACTGGAAGTTGGGCGGGAATTCCGGCACTAACCCGGCAACGGATTTCATCGGCACTACCAACGCCATTCCCTTGGACATCCGAACGAACGGGATCAACCGGATGCGTGTGAGCGCAACAGGACAGGTGCAAGTAGGAACGACCGGTGCGCCCAATGAACTGATGGAAGTGAACGGTGCCGTGAAGCTTACCGGGGCCAGCGCAGCCGTTGCCACGGAAGGCGCCATTCGGTTCAATGCGGCCACAGGTGCGCATGAGGGTTATGTGAACAATCCGCTTGGCGCTCCGCAGATCCAGTATGTGGGCTGGTACCAACTGGAGAATGCGTTCAAGGCCCGCGTGAAACAGCGTTACAAGACCACGCCGGTGGTGGCATGCGGTTACCCCACCCCCGCGGTGGTGCCCGCTGGGGCTACGGCAGGTAGCTGGCCGACCATCGATGTGAACGGTGCTGCGGCCAACCCCACCACCGCAGCCACGCTGGAGACGCCTTTCAGTACGTTCTGGGAGGATGGTCGCCACCAATACCTCTACAAGAGCGAAGACCTGCAGGCGTTGAACATCTGCCCCAATACGGACGTGAAAGGCGTTGCCTTCCAGACCTCGGGCGCGGGAACAGCCTTGGGTATGCGGAACATCAAGATCAGCATGAAGAACACGGTGTCCAATGGCCTCAGCGACTTTGAGTACACCGGTCTGCTCCAATGCTATACCAACGCTGGCCCGTATGTGGCCGTTAGCGGGTGGAATTCGTTCGCCTTCGGAACCAACTGGCAGTGGCTGGGGCCGGGGATCAACATGATCGTGGAATATTGCTTCGACAACCAGGATTGGACGAGTAATACGCCGATCTATTATGAAACCACCACCTACAACGCCATGTACGGCCTATACTGCGATGCGTGCGGCCATCCGACCTTCGGGGCAAGTACATGTTACTACACAGGTCCCTGC
Source organism: Flavobacteriales bacterium (assembly GCA_031411095.1). Taxonomy (GTDB): domain Bacteria; phylum Bacteroidota; class Bacteroidia; order Flavobacteriales_F; family PHOS-HE28; genus PHOS-HE28. The sequence goes on from JANOAK010000003.1 coordinate 201,873, forward strand.
AATGCCAACCCGAACCTGCCACCAGGTGGAGCCTCACAGACCACCCCGGGTGTGATCTGCACGGGCTGGGGATGGGCCGGACTTTCCGGCGGTGGTTGCGCTTGGACCTCCGCGACCAGCCTTACCACCTGCGACGGTACCTTCCAGTACCAAGGCGCACAGAGCGCCGCCGCTCGTCGTCCGCTGTTGAAGCTGGACGCACAGATCGGTGGAACGTTCCCGACCTATCCGAACAGCTCCTACCTCCTTGCCCAGGAAGGTGTGATGATCGGTTCTCCGGCCTGGGCAGCGAGCGGCGCCGCTCCGAACTACCTCTTCAAAGGCCCGGGCACTTTGAGCGCAGAAAGCAGCGTATGGGGTGGTACCGTATTGTTGAGTGACCACGTGTTCGATAAGTACTACGATGGCACTGTGAAACCAGAGGATGCGCGGCAGGCCGCCGGCCATCGCCACTTTACCGTGGGTGAGATGGCCAAGTATGTTGAAGCTGAACGCCACCTGCCCACCATGGATGGCCGCCAGAAGTGGATGAGCGAAGGCGAGTTCAGCCTGGATAAGCTCACCAACCAATTGTGGGTGACCGTGGAGGAACAGAGCCTCTACATCAAGGAACTCAATGAGCGGATGGATGCGCTCCAGCAATTCCTGGTGGAAAAGCGCCTGAAGGAGCTGCGAAAGAAGAAATAAGGCAGGTCGACCTTAATTGGAGCGGGAGCCGATGGCTCCCGCTCTTCTTTTTGGGTACATGGCTCCCGGAAAAAGGAAAGGCCCTCTTGCGAGGGCCTTTCGTACGAGTGGTGGGAAAAGTTCAACCCAGGTAGGCGCGCAACGTTCGACCACGCCCGGCATGCTTGAGCCGGCGAATGGCCTTCTCCTTGATCTGCCGTACCCGTTCCCGGGTAAGATCGAACTTCTGACCGATCTCCTCCAGCGTATGCGGCTGGTTGCCTTTGAGCCCGAAGTAGAGCCGGATCACATCGGCTTCGCGTGCGCTCAGCGTGTCGAGGGAGCGTTCGATCTCCACCCGCAGGCTGTCGGTCATCAGGGCCTCTTCGGGATCGGGCATGTCGGTGTTCCGGAGCACATCGAGCATGGTGCCGCTGTCATCGCCTTCGCGCAACGGGGCGTCCATACTGAGGTGTTTGCCGGAGTTGCTCATGCTGGTCTTCACCTCGTCGAGGGTCATTTCCAGCACCTCGGCCAGTTCGGCCGCGGTGGGTGCACGTTCATGTTCCTGTTCCAATTTGGCGAAGGCTTTGTTGATGCGATTGATGGAGCCGATCTTGTTCAGCGGCAATCGCACAATGCGCGCTTGTTCGGCGAGGCTTTGAAGGATCTGTTGCCGGATCCACCACACGGCGTAACTGATGAACTTGAATCCACGGGTCTCATCAAAGCGCGTGGCGGCCTTGATCAAGCCGAGGTTCCCCTCGCTGATCAGGTCCGGCAGGGTGAGGCCCTGCCCCTGGTACTGCTTGGCAACGCTCACCACGAAGCGCAGGTTGGCCTTGCACAGCTCCTCCAAGGCATTGTTGTCGCCCTGTTTGATACGCACGGCCAATTCCACCTCCTGTTGGGCCGTGATCAACTTCACCTTTCCGATCTCGGTCAGGTATTTATCCAGCGATGGTGTGTCGCGGTTCGTGACCTGCTTCGAGATCTTCAACTGTCGCATTCGAGCCATATGTACGCCTGTGTTAGGAAGAGCGTCCTGTTCAACGCGCCTGCCCGAACATCGGTTACGACCCCTGCAGGCCCGGGGCATTCCACATGGACCCAATTGCCTGAACCGCAGCAGGTGAGGACCTGAAATGAAAAGCCCCCGGTGTTCCCGGGGGCTTTTCGATCAGTTGGTGTTACCGCCTTAGTCGCGACGGGGGCCGCGGTCGCGGAACTCGCGGCGTGGACGATCATCGCGGCGGGGGCCACGATCATCACCTTCCATGGCGGGTTCGCGCTCCACATAGCCTTCCGGCTTGGGCAGCAATACGCGACGGCTGAGCTTCAGTTTGCCGGTGCGGGGGTCCTTGCCCACCACCTGGAAGTCGATCACCTCACCTTCCTTCAGCACATCCTCCACGCGGTCGATGCGCTTCCATTCCAGCTCGCTCACGTGCAGGAGGCCATCGGTGCCGGGGAAGATCTCCACGAACGCACCGTAGGGCATGATGGTCTTCACCTTGCCGCGGTAGGTCTGTCCGATCTCGGCCTGTGGCGGGAAGGCGATGGCCTTCACACGGGCCACGGCCGCATCGATGCTGGCCTTGTCCTCGCTCATGATCTCTACGATGCCCATACCGTTGGCCTCGTCGATGGAGATATGCGCGCCGGTCTCGGCCTGGATCTCCTGGATCACGCGGCCACCAGGCCCGATGATGGGTCCGATGCACTCCTTGGGTACTTCAAAGGTGATGATGCGCGGCGCGTGGTCCTTGTAGTCCACACGTGGCTTCTCCATGGTCTTCAGCATTTCGCCGAGGATGTGGAGACGGCCTTGACGGGCCTGCTCCAAGGCCTGGCCCAATACCTCGTAAGGCAGGCCGTCGACCTTCATGTCCATCTGGGTGGCCGTGATGCCTTTCGCCGTACCACAGATCTTGAAGTCCATGTCGCCCAGGAAGTCCTCGTCTCCCAGGATGTCGCTGAGGATCGCGAAGCGTTTGCCGTCGCTGATCATGCCCATGGCGATACCGCTCACAGGGGCCTTGATCTGCACACCGGCGTCCATCAGTGCAAGCGTGCCGGAGCACACCGTGGCCATGGAGCTTGAACCATTGCTCTCGAGCACATCGCAGTTGAGGCGGATGGTGTAGGGATTCTCCGGAGCCGCTGGGATCATGGGCTTCAGGGCGCGGAGCGCCAGGTTGCCATGGCCCACTTCGCGACGACCCGGACCACGGATCGGCTTCACTTCGCCCGTGCTGAAGCTGGGGAAGTTGTAGTGCAGCATGAAGGATTCGCTGGTCTTCTTGGTCGCGAGGTCCACGGTCTGCTCGTCCATCGAGCTGCCGAGGGTCACGGTGTTGATGGCCTGCGTTTCACCGCGCGTGAAGACAGCGCTGCCGTGGGTGCCGGGGAGCACGTCCACTTCGCACCAGATCGGGCGGATCTCGGTGGTCTTGCGACCGTCGAGACGAACGCCCTTGTCGAGCACAACATTGCGCACGGCCTTCTTCTGCACTTTCTTGAAGTAGCGGGCCAGCATGGCCTTGTCCGTCTTCTCCTCATCGGCGAGGGTGGCCATGCACTCGTCCTTCACAGCACCGAACTTCTCGCTGCGCACCTCCTTGGCGCTTGCCTGGGTAGCGATGTCGTAGTAACGCTGGTAGCAGAAGTCGTATATCTTCTTCTCGATCTCCTCGCTCGCCTTCTCGTGCTCGTACGTGCGCTTCACCTGGCTCTTCGCCACCGCGGCGCTGAGCTCGTTGAGCACCTTGCAATGCACCTTGATGACCTCGTGCGCCACCTTGATGGCCTCGATCATGTCCACCTCCTGCACTTCCTTCATCTCACCCTCCACCATGAGGATGTCACGCTCCGTGGCCGCGACGATCAGGTCGAGGTCGCAACCCTCCATCTCCGCGATGTCCGGGTTGATGATGAACTTCCCGTTCACACGCACCACGCGCACCTCGCTCACAGGACCGCCGAAGGGGATGTTGGAGACGGCGATGGCAGCGGCGCCGGCCAGGCAGGCCAGGCTGTCGCTGTGGTTCTTCTTATCGCTGCTCATCAGCATGATCTGCACCTGCGTGTCGCCGTGGAAATTATCGGGGAACAGTGGGCGCAGTGCACGGTCGACCAGTCGGCTCACGAGGATCTCGTGATCGCTGGGGCGGTTCTCACGCTTGAAGAAGCCACCGGGGAAACGCCCGGCAGCGCTGTATTTCTCGCGGTATTCGACCTGCAGTGGCAGGAAATCGATGCCCTCACGGGCCTCCTTGGTGGCCACGACGGTGGCGAGGAGGATGGTGTCGCCCATACGCACGGTCACAGAGCCATCGGCCTGCTTGGCGTATACGCCGGTCTCGATCGTGATCGGGTGTCCATCGCCCAGGTCGATGGTCTTGGTAATTCCTTGTGGTCTCATGGTCTTTTGGCGCGCCTTTCGCGCCGTTTTGGTTGTTTGTTTCCTCCGTTGCCTGCCTTCAGGGGTCCACGATCTTCGGGGACCGTTTCATTGAAAAAGGGCGATCGTGCCTCACGATCGCCCTTATCGTTCAGTTGATGTCCGACGCATTCCGACCGGGTCGGACCAAAGCCTGCTTACTTACGCAGACCAAGCTTGCCGATGATCGCACGGTAACGCTCGATGTCGTAGTTCTTCAGGTAGTTGAGCAGCTGCTTGCGCTTGCCCACCATGTCCAGAAGGGCGCTTTCCGTGGCGTGGTCCTTCTTGTTCTTCTTGAGGTGCTCCGTGAGGTGCTCGATGCGCGCGGTGAACAGCGCGATCTGGCCTTCCGAGCTGCCGGTGTTCTTCTCGTTGCCACCGTGGGTCTTGAAGATCCCGGCTTTCGCTTCTTTGGTCAGTTGCATGGTCGTCGTCTTGCTTCTTCCGGCGGCGCCCCATTGGCGGACCGGGCGGCAAATGTACGGGTTTCGTCCGGATCCCGACCAAATCCCGGGGCATTTAGCCTCCCATCCCCCCCACCAGCCTCAGTTCCGGAAGAAGGTGAGGAACTGAGACAGGGTCTTCTTCAGGTCCTTGCGTTCCACGATCTTGTCCAGGAAACCGTGCTCAAGCACGAATTCACTGGTCTGGAAGCCTTCCGGCAGGTCGCGACCGATGGTCTCCCGCACCACCCGCGGGCCGGCAAAGGCCACCAAGGCATGGGGTTCGGCGATGTTCAGGTCGCCCAGCATGGCGAAGCTGGCCGTGACCCCCCCCGTGGTCGGGTCGGTGATCAGGCTGATGTACGGAATGCCCTTCTTGGCCAGCAAGCTCAGCTTGGCGCTGGTCTTGGCCATCTGCATCAGGCTGAAACCAGCCTCCATCATACGCGCCCCGCCGCTCTTGCTGATGATCACCAAGGGACATTTGCGCTTCAAGGCCACATCCGCTGCCATGGCGATCTTCTCCCCCACCACACTGCCCATACTGCCCCCGATGAAGCGGAAATCCATGCAGGCGATCACCACGGGCTGCTTCTCCATCTTGCCTTCCGCAGCGCGAAGCGCATCGTACAGGCCGGTCTCCTGGCGGGTCTTTGCCAGCCGGTCGGTGTACTTCTTGGTGTCCTCAAAGCCCAAGGGGTCGCCGGCGATCAGCTTTTCCCCGAACTCCTTCCCCTTGTTGTCGTCAAAGAGCAACGCGAAGTACTCCTCGCTGCCGATCTTCTCATGGTACTGGCACTTGGGGCACACCCACAAGTTGTTCTCGTGATCCTCCGTGGTGCAGATCTCCGAGCACTCGGGGCATTTGTACCAGAGACCCTCCGGGGTCTCCTTCTTCTCCTCGGTGGAGGTGGTGATGCCTTCCCTTACGCGTGTGAACCAACCCATGAGGACGAAATTAGGTGTGAAAGCCGAGGAAACGAGGCTTGGCTGGAAGGCGCGCGACCCATCGAGGCACGTGCTTCTTCCGGTGCACCGGGACGTTGCTTAGGCGATCGTGATCTTCTTGTCCAAGTACACGTCCTGGATCGCGTTCAACAGGGCCACACCCTCGCCCATAGGGCGCTGGAATGCCTTGCGGCCGCTGATAAGACCCTGACCACCAGCCCGTTTGTTGATCACCGCGGTCTTTACGGCATCCGCCATGTCGCTTGCTCCACTGCTGGCCCCACCGCTGTTGATCAGGCCGATGCGGCCCATGTAGCAGTTGGCCACTTGCAGGCGGCAAAGGTCGATCGGGTGGTCGCTCGAGAGTTCGCTGTACACCTTCTTGTGCGTCTTGCCATAGCCGCTCAGCGCATTGTACCCCCCGTTATTCTCCGGAAGCTTCTGCTTGATGATATCGGCCTGGATGGTGACGCCCAAGTGGTTGGCCTGGCCGGTAAGGTCCGCAGCGGTGTGGTAGTCCGAACCGTCCTTTTTGAAACCGGAGTTGCGCAGGTAGCACCACAGGATGGTGGCCATACCGAGCTCGTGGGCCTGCTGGAAGGCCTCGGCGATCTCGCGGATCTGGCGGGTGCTTTCGTCGCTGCCGAAGTAGATGGTGGCGCCCACGGCCGTGGCCCCCATGTCCCATGCGCTCTTCACCGTGCCGAACAGCACCTGGTCGTACTTGTTCGGGAAGGTCATCAGTTCGTTGTGGTTGATCTTCACCACGAAGGGGATCTTGTGGGCGTATTTACGGGCCACGCTCCCCAGCACGCCGTAGGTGGAGGCCACCGCGTTGCAACCGCCCTCCATGGCGAGCTCCACGATCTTGTCCCCGTCGAAATAGATGGGGTTCGGGGCGAAGCTGGCCCCCGCGCTGTGCTCGATGCCTTGATCCACAGGCAGGATGCTCATGTACCCCGATCCCGCAAGGCGACCGTTGCCGTAGAGCGCCTGGATACTGCGCAGCACCTGGGGGCTGCGGTTGCTCTGGGAGAAGCAGCGATCAACGAAATCGCCACCGGGCAGGTTGAGGCTCTTCTTGTCGATGGTGTTGCACGTGTGGTCCAGCAGGTGGGCCGCTTCGGCACCCAACAGTTCCTCGATCTTCCCGGTCTTCAGCGTTTCCATTGGTTACGTTTCGTTGTTGGCGATGGTCGGCAAATCTATGCCGCGGACCACGGCGGCGTCCACTCCGATCAGAAGGGATATCCGATACCGAAGTTCAAATTGAGCTTTTGGCCGAAGCGCGTCTCCATTCCGGGATCCTTGGGTTGGAAGAGCCACCGCTGGCCCATGGGCAGGCTGGGGTCCTTGGTCTGTAGCCCTAGATCGAAACGGAGAATGAAGAAATCGAAGTTGAGGCGGGCGCCCACCCCTGTGCCCACAGCGATCTCGCTCAGGAAGCTCTCCGTCTTGAACTGGCCACCCGGTTTGGCCGGATTGTCTTGGATGTACCAAGTGTTGCCCACATCGGTGAAGAGTGCACCTTCGAGATAGCCGAACATCTTGAAGCGGTACTCCACGTTGCCCTCCAGCCGCATCTCACCGATACGATCGAAGTTGCTGGTGGGCGAGGAATACGAGCCAGGCCCGAGCGAGCGTGCCCGCCAAGCCCGCATGCCGTTGGCACCACCGCTGAAAAAACTTGATTCGAAGGGGAGTGCGGTCTGGTTCACCAAGGGGATCCCGAAGCCGGATGCGAATCGAAAGGCCATGCTTCCTTTATCGTGGAAACGCAGATAGTAGCGGAAGTCGTTATCCAAGCGGATGTGGTCGGCGTACCGTACATTGAAGACCTTGTAGTAGCTCTGGTTGGTGGAATCCGTGTACAGCCGGGCGCCAGCTACTTCCTGTATCAACCGCAGGAACGTGCCTGCCAACTCGATCGTTGCACGATCAAAGAACACATGCCGTTTTGGACGCTCGCCTTGCGTATTGAGGGTGTAGATCGCGCGTGGAATGGTAATGATGACGTGATCCGTGTAACTGTCCTTCAACACCGCATCGTTGGAAGCATTGAGGACGTCGACGAAGTTCTGCGACCGTTGCGGGATCCGGATAACGTTGATGTCCGCCCAGACCGACCAGGACTCAGTGAACGAGGAATTCACCTCCAGTCCGCTACTTCCTTTGGCCAGCGTGCGCGTGTAATCCGGTCGTCGCTGGTAGTTATACAAGGTTGTGAGCACCCAGCGAGAACCACCCGACTTGGCGGAACCGAAGCGTGATGGAAAGCGTAGACTCAACTCCGGACCGATCTCCACCGTGTTGAACAAGGCATTGTTTCCAATGGACGTACTTGCTCCTTCGCTTGCTGTAACGGTTTGTGATAACGTTTGCTGCGCCTCGAAGCCGAAACTGAAACTGGCCTGCAAAGCAGCCATGCGGCGGAACAGATTCTTATGGCGATAACTGAAGTTGATGGAGGAGCCTAATGATCCACCGCGGTTAGTGCCCAGCACCTCTGCCGAGAAGCCTTGCCGTTTGGAGGGCAGCAGGGAGATACGGCTGTTCACCAGGTAAGGCTGCGACAGGCCGATCGTATCATACGTCAATTCAACCCGGTCGAAGGCGCGCAGGTTGGTAAGGCGCCGGAAGGTGCGGTCGGCATCCACCTGATTGAAGCGGGCATCGGGCCTGAGCAGGATCTGTCCGGTGAGCGTCTTCGGGCGGAAGGGCGGCCGCTTCCCAGTGTACAACACCGTGAACCCCTCATAGTGCACCGTGTCGGGGGCTACCTCCGAACGCCGGGCCGCCGTGTTCCGTACATCCACGAACACATCGTGAATGTAATAGACGCGCCCTTCCGGTGTGCCGCGCAGGCCCCGTTCACCCAGGTTGTTGGGCCGTTCGATGCGCATCAGGATGTCCACCTGATGATCGCCCGCACTGGTGTCGGCATCAAAGAGCACCATGTCCCGCGTCAGGTAGAGGTAGCCTTCGTGACGCAAGTGATCGGTAACCCGGGTGCGTTCGGCATCGAGCACATCGGCATCGAACCGGTCCCCGGTCTTCAACAGGCTGTTGGCCTCCTCCGCCTTCAAATAAGCCCGGATGTCGGGATCATCCACGCGCATACCCACCTCGCAGATCACCCAGGCGCGACCAGGTTCCACCATGTATTCCATGGCCACCTTCGGCTTCCTGAACGACTGGCTGCCCCAGCCCTTGAAGGGTGGAAGTCGGTGCCGGGTGTAGTGTGCCGAATCGCGCACCTCGGCCTTGAAGAAGCCCTCCTTGATCGCATACTGCTTGAGCTGCTGCGAGCTGCGCGCGGTAAGTGCGGTGTCCATGATGACCGGGGGTTCACCGTTGCGCCCCTTCAGCATCTGCTCACACACGCGGGCCTTCCTTCCCTTCAGGAGCCGCTGCTCATTCTCCAGCACACACAGGCTGTCCTTGCTGGCGCGCTTGCGGGCCACTTTCCGCGGATCGCGCAGGTTGTACAGGTCAAGATAGATGGGGCGACCCAGCACGCGCTTGTTCGGTTTCTGCTTCAGTATGCTCCGGAGCTCATCGGCCTTCAGGTCGCCTTTCCCCAGCGTAACGGTATTGCTCACCAGAAGACGCTGGCCCTCGGGCACCCAGCGTGTGCTGTTGCACCCCGCGATGAGCAAGGCGATGGGCAGGAGGATATGTGGCGATACGATCCGCAATGGCGGCGAACAGAGGACTATTTTGCGCCTCGATGCCCGGCGCGAAGGAAACGCGCCCGAAGATATCCCTCGCCATGAGCGCCAACCCAACTGTGAACCGACTGCGCTTATTGCACCAGAAAAAGCAGCGCGAGGCCCAGGGCCTGTTCCTGGTGCAAGGCCGCAAGGTGGTGCAGGAGCTGCTGGCATCACCCCTGCGGGTCGACAGTATTCATGCCACAGAGCAGGCAGCTAAGGATCTGCGGTTGAAAGAGGCCGTCATCCACCCCGCACACGATCTGGCACGGATGGGTACGCTGGAGGATGGCAACGAGGTGATCGCGGTGGTCCGCACCCCCGCCCCACTGCCGCCTACGCCACCGCTCAACACCGAGCTCGTCCTCGCGTTCGATGGCATCAGCGATCCAGGGAACCTTGGCACCCTGCTGCGGATCGCCGACTGGTTCGGCATTGTGCAGGTCTGGTGCTCGCCCGACTGCGTGGAGGCCTACAATCCCAAATGCGTGCAGGCCTCCATGGGCTCGCTGTTCCGGATCGACGTGCGGAAGGGTGAACTGCCCGCAGGTATCATGGATGCGTTGGGCGTGGGTGCGCATGTGTACAAGGCCGAGGCCAGCGGCGAGGATGTGTTCGCCATACCCTTGGTGCAGCCCGCAGTTCTGGTGCTGGGAAGTGAATCCCATGGACTGAGCGATGGGGTGAAACACGGGCCCGGGCGCAGCATTGCTGTTCCCCGCATGGGCTCTGCTGAATCATTGAACGTGGCCGCGGCCGCCTCGGCGCTGTGCATGGAGTTCACCCGCAGGATCCGCGGTTGAGCGGGCTACGCGCAGGCCACCTCCGCCACCCGCAGGCCGTCCATCGCGGCGCTCACGATGCCCCCCGCATAACCGGCCCCTTCACCACACGGAAACAGTCCGCGCACCTGCGGATGTTGGAGCGTGACGGTATCGCGGGGTATGCGGACCGGCGAACTGGTGCGGCTCTCCGTGGCCACCAATACGGCCTCGTTCGTGACGTAGCCCCGCATCTTCCGGCCGAAGGCCAGCAGCCCTTTCCGCAAGCGACCTGCGATCACAGCGGGCAGCACCTCATCCAATGCATACGGCACGATGCCGGGCTGGTAGCTGCAGCCCGGCAGGTCGGCACTGCTGCGCTTGGCGAGGAAATCCTCGAGGCGCTGGGCCGGTGCGCTTTGCCGCTGTCCACCGGCATGCCATGCCGCCTGCTCCACCATGCGCTGGTACCGCACACCGGTGAGCGCGTCCGACGACGCACCGGCCAAGGCAGGAACATCCTGCGGGGAAACACCGACCACGATACCCGAATTCGCGTATGGATTGTTCCGCTTGCTGGGACTCCAGCCATTGGTGACCACCTCCCCGGGGGATGTCGCACACGGCGCGATGATGCCACCCGGGCACATGCAGAAGCTGTACACACCTTGACCATCGACCTGCTCCACGGCATTGTAGCTGGCGGGCGGCAGCAGGGGATCACGCACATCGCAGTGATAGCGGATGCGGTCGATGACCTCCTGCGGATGTTCGATGCGCACGCCCATGGCGAAAGCCTTGGCCTCCATGTGCAGCCCTTTGCGCAGCAGCAGCTCAAAGATGTCGCGCGCGGAATGTCCTGTGGCCAGCACCACGGCATCGGCGATCACTTCACTTCCGTCGTGGGTGAGTACTCCGCGGATCGCACCATCGCCGATCAGCAGATCGTTGACGCGTGTACCGAAGCGCACCTCGCCGCCGGCCGCGATGATGGCCTCACGCATGGACGTGATGATGGCGGGCAGTTTGTTCGTACCGATGTGGGGATGAGCATCGATCATGATGTCCGTGGAAGCCCCGAAGGCGACCAGCGTGCGCAGCACACCCTGCACATCCCCGCGCTTGTCGCTGCGGGTGTACAGCTTGCCGTCGCTATACGTGCCGGCACCTCCCTCCCCGAAGCAGTAGTTGCTGTCGGGGTCCACGATGTGCTCGCGATTGATGGCGGCCAGGTCGCGCCTCCGGGCACGCACGTCCTTGCCACGCTCGAGGATGATGGGGCGACGTCCCTTCCGTATGCAGGCCAACGCCGCGAACAGGCCGGCCGGCCCGCAGCCTACGATGATCACGGGTGGAGCCTTGGACACATCCTGCAATTCCAGTGGTTCCACGCGAAGGTCCAGGGCATGTTCGGTGGAGAGTTCCACGCGCATGCGCACCAAGGGCTGGCGGCTGCGCGCATCGATGGAGCGCTTGATAACGAGCGAACCTATGACCATACCCGGATCAATACCAGCGGCCTCTGCGGCGGCTTGCCGGACCAGGACCGGATCGGCCGCCTCACGCGGCGGCAGCGCGATCTCCACCGTGCGCTCCATCACCGATCAGCCCTCGAAGGTGAAGGTGAAGATCCAGGTCTTGCTGCGCAGGCTTTCGATGGGCATGCTGAAGCGTGTACCATCGTCGATCAACAGATTGGGGATGCCCACGCCGAACTTCAGCTCCATACCGAATTTGAAGTAGGGCAGGAACATGTCCATGCCGCCACCCACCTCTGCGCTGTAATCGTTCTTCGCGAGCTTCACCACGATGTCCTCGTCCAGGTCCTGGTTCACGTCCTTCTGGCTGGCCATGTCGATGCTGTACTTGCCTCCGGCGACCACATAGACCGCGAAGTTGTTGATGCGGTCGCTCCGCATCTTGAGCAAGAGCGGGAACTCCAGCCAGGTGCTCTCAATGGGCTTGTCGAAACCGATCGCGCTGCCATCGCTCCGGCGGAAGCGGTAGCTCAGCACCCGCTCCTGGAAGGACAGCGTGGGGATGAAGCGCAACGAGAGGTTGTCCGTCATGTTCAGGCTTGTGACGATGCCCAGGTTGAATCCGGGCTGCTTCACGTGGTCCATCACCAGCAAGGAATCCGCCAACGGGTCGTACGGCTTCATCTTCACGAAGAAGTCGGCCGTGTTGTAGCTCAACAGGAAACCGAAGTGAAAAGGGCGCAGATCGAAGTTCGGCTGGTTCTCCGTCTTGATCTTCCGCTGGGCCTTGGCCACCGCCGGGATCAGCAAAGCACCCAGCAACAGGGCAGCAAGGAGGAACGAACGAGGGCTACGCATCGGAACGGGAACGAAAGTAGGGAAGGATCATTGCCGAGCATGTGGTCATGTGCCCATGTGGACATGTGCCCATGCGGCTGACTATTTGCGGGCGATGTAGAGCGTAGCGATGCCGCCGGTGAGGGCCGCGCGGCTCACCTCCCGACCACCACATGTGCGCAGTATGGCCTCGAAGTCCGGACCTTCGGGAAAGGCATCCACACTGGCCGGAAGGTAGCTGTAGGCTGCGCTGTCCTTGCTGACCAGACGGCCGATGGCGGGCATCACGTAATGGAAGTACAACCGGAAGAACGGACGCATCAGGCCCTTCGGCTGAGAGAATTCCAACACGAACAAACGGCCGTTCGGACGAAGCACGCGCATCATCCCGCGCACGCCTTTTTCGAGGTCCTCGAAGTTGCGCACGCCGAAGGCCACGGTGATCGCGTCGAACGAGGCATCGGGAAATGGCAGGTCGGCGGCATCGGCCTGTACGAGCTGGACACGATCGCTGAGGCCCGCGTTCCGCACCTTTTCGCGGCCGTGTTCGAGCATGCCGGCGGAGATGTCGGCGCCCGTGACCTTGGGGACCTTCGCAGCCGCGAGCAGGGCCAGGTCGGCGGTGCCGGTTGCCACATCCAGCATGTGCTGCACCGGTTCGGCGCACATCAGGCGGATCACCTTGCGGCGCCAGCGCTGATCAACGCCCAGAGAGAACAGGCGATTGAGCAGGTCGTACTTCGGTGAGATGGCATCGAACATGTGCTCCACCTGCTCGCGTTTGGAGCCATCGGTGGAGTAAGGTTTTACGCTGCTCATCAGAGGCCGAGGCGCACGGCCTCGTTCAACAGTTCCGTACGATCAACGGGCACCACGCCTTCATGCTCGCATACCAAGCCCCCGGCCAGGTTGCTCCACGCCGCGATGGTCGGCAGCGGAAGCTTTTGCGCCAGGCACAACGCGGCGACGGCGATCACGGTATCGCCCGCCCCGCTCACATCGGCGATCACGCGATCGTGCGCCGGAAGGGCACATTCCCCCTCCGGGCCATGCGCGTAGATGCCATGTTCGCTCAGCGTGATCAGGGATGCCGTGTTGCCCATGCGTTGTTCAAGCTGTGCCACCGCATGCCGAACGCCTGCCAGGTCGCCATTGTTCAGGTCCAGCTTCAGGCCCTCGCGCAATTCCTTCAGGTTTGGCTTGAACAGATCCACACCGCGATATGCGAAGAAGTTCTTCTTCTTGGGATCAACCGCCACCGGAATGCCCCGCTCATGGGCCATGGCGATCACATCCGCGATGATGCGCTCGGTGAGCACACCCTTGTTGTAATCCTCCAGGATGATCACCTGCGGGCGTTGTTCATCCAGCAGCATGCGCAGGCGCTTCAACAGCACATCCTCCTCACTCACGGTGAGGTCCGCTTCCATCTCCTCATCCACGCGCACCACATGCTGGTGGCCGCTGATGATGCGCGTCTTCACGGTGGTCCTTCGACCCTTGGCACGCACGATGCCTTCCGACGGCATGTCCTCTTCGCGCAGCAGCTTCTCGATGATCGAGGCGTTGTCATCCTCACCCACCATGCTCACTACGAGCGGCTTCGCGCCCAAAGCGTGGAGGTTGCGGGCCACATTGGCCGCACCACCGAGCCGCGCACTGCGCCTGGTCACGTGGACCACGGGCACCGGCGCTTCCGGGCTGATCCGGTCCACCTTGCCCCACAGGTAGGCATCCACCATCACATCGCCCAGCACCAGCACTTTAATGCCGGCGAAGCCTTCGACGATGGAGCGTGCGTTGCCGGAGATCACGGTCAAGTGGTGGAAAGTGCTTGCGCGATCCGGTCCACCGCGGCCAGGAGTTTATCGTCGCTGGTGGCGTAGCTGATGCGCACGGTGTTCTTCGCCCCGAAGGAGTCGCCTTCCACGATGCCCACGCCTGCCTTATCCAGCAGGTGCAGGCAGAGGTCCACGCTGCTCCTGATGGTGGTGCCATTGATGCTGGCGCTCGCATCGGGCAGCACATAGAACGCACCCTGCGGCACGTTGCAACGCCAGCCGGGCACCTTGGCAAGGGCCTTCACCAGCAGATCACGGCGGCGCAGGAAATCGGACCGCATGCCGGACAATAGCGCTGGATCCGCCTCCATGCAGGCGAGGGTGACCCGCTGGGCCACGCTGTTCGCGCCACTGGTGAACTGGCCCTGCACTTTCATGGCGGCCTGGGTGATCCAGAGCGGAGCGCCAATGAAACCGATACGCCAGCCGGTGAGGGCGAAGGCCTTGCTCAATCCGTTCACAGTGATGGTGCGCTCCATCATGCCGGGCAGCGCAGCGAACGAGCGGTGCGTGCCGCTGAAGACGATGTGCTCGTAGATCTCATCGCTGATCACCAACAACTGCGGGTGCTTGCGCACCACGGCGGCCAGGGCCTCCATCTCGTCCAACGTGAGCACCGAACCGCTGGGGTTGCAGGGTGAACTGAACATCAGCAGGCGCGTTCGCGGGGTGATGGCGGCGGCGATGCGGTCCACCGGCGGCTTCCAATCCTCCTCCAGCGTGCTGCGCACGATCACCGGCGTGGCGCCGGTCATGCGCACCTGTTCCGCGTAGGTGACCCAGAAGGGCGCGGGGATCACCACCTCGTCGCCGGGTCCCACGAGGGACATCACCACGTTCATGATGGACTGCTTCGCGCCGGTGCTCACCATGATCTGGTCCGGGGCATACTCCAGCCCATTGTCGCGCTTGAACTTGCGGGCGATGGCCTGGCGTACATCGAGGTAGCCGTTCACCGGGGCATACTTGTGCCAGGGGCCTTTGATGGCCTCCTGAGCGGCCTCCAGGGCGAAGGCGGGCGGATCATGATCGGGTTCGCCGAGGCTGAGGTCGATGATGTCCTTGCCTTGGGCGCGCAGCTCGCGCGCACGGCGGGCCATGAGCAGCGTGGCCGGCTCGGCGATGGACGAAACGAGGGGAGAGATGTGCATGGGCGGGGCAGCCACCGGGCTCATGGGGTCGGTCGTGGTTCCTGGTAACAAGGCCGCGAAACTACGGATGGGGCCCCGGTGCGCTTCGCCGGTTGATCCATAGTTACCGATATTCGTCAACCGATTTTTCCACGATGACCGGAGACCAATGGTTCCAAGTGCTGCTGGCATTGCTGCCCAGTGTGGTGGTGTTCCTCACCGCCTTCTACCTGATACGCGGCATGTTGCAGGGCCGGGCGCAGGAGCGCAATGCCGACTGGCTGGCGCAGATCAAGAAGGAGGACCACAAGCAGGCGCTGCCCCTGCGCTTGCAGGCCTATGAGCGCATCACGCTGTTCCTGGAACGCATCAGTCCGGGACCGCTGGTGCTGCGGGTGCACAAAAGCAACATGACCAGCCAGATGCTGCATGCCGAGCTGCTCGCCACGATCCGCGAGGAGTATGAGCACAATGTGACGCAGCAGATCTACGTGAGCGACCGCGCCTGGGGCCAGGTGAAGATGAGCAAGGAGGAAACGCTCCGCATCATCAACATCGCCTACGAGCAGACGGGACCGAGCGCGAGCGGTACGGCCCTGAGCCAGCGCGTGTTCGAAGTGGCCTCGCGCCTGTCGCACCTGCCCACGCAGGAAGCACTGCTGGCGATCCGCGAGGAAGTGCGCAAATTGTTCTAAGGCCGACGCATTCCGTTCGCGCACTCAACTCTTGTAGAGCCGGAGCAGTTCCGCAGCAGCATCGAAGGGACTTCGGTCCCCCTTGTCCATCTCTGCTTCCACTGCCGGAAGTGCGGCCTGGATGCGCGGGTCGGTGAAGAATCCGAGGAGCAGCGCCTCCTCGATGGTCGAGCGCAGCCACCCGTGATCCTGCTCGCGGCGGCGCTGCCTGGTGTATCCAGTTGCGCCAAGCCCTGCAGCGAGCTCCTCTATCTGCGCCAGCAGTTCCGTGGTGCCCTTGTTCTGCACGGCAGAACACAACAGGACCGGAGCGCGTGCGCCATGTGATCGGGGCGGCATCAGTTGAAGGGCCTGGCGGAGGTCCTGCGCGGCCTGGGCATTGCGCTGTTCGTTGCCACCATCGGTCTTCGTGAGCGCGATGATGTCCGCCGCTTCCATGATGCCGCGTTTGATCCCCTGCAATTCGTCCCCCGCCCCGCCGATCATCAACAGCACGTTCAGGTCCGTCATGCGATCCACCGACAGTTCGTTCTGGCCGATACCCACGGTCTCGATCAGCACACGATCATGGCCGGCGGCTTCGCATAGGATGATTGTCTCGCGGGTGCGTCGGCCCACGCCACCCAAAGTGCCACCTGTAGGCGACGGCCGGATAAAGGCCTTGGGCTCCTGCGCCAGGCGTTCCATGCGCGTTTTGTCGCCGAGGATGCTGCCGCCGCTGCGCGAGCTGCTCGGGTCGATCGCCAGCACCGCCACGGTGTGTCCCTCCTCCACCATGCGCATGCCCAGCGCATCGATCAATGTGCTTTTCCCCGCGCCCGGAATGCCGGTGATGCCGATCCTGTGCGCGCCACCGCTGAAGGGCAGACATTGCCGCACGAGTTCCCGGGCCAAGTCCTGATCCTCGGGCCGGGTGCTTTCCACCAGGGTGATGGCCTGCGCCAATGCACTTCGCTCACCGGAGCGAAGGGCGTTGAAGAGGTGGTCCGTGGGGTGAGGGGACATGAGCGGGTTCGAGGATCTTGGTTCGAGGTTCGGGGTTCGGGGTTCGTGGTTCAGAGACCTCCGCGATAATTCGCGACCCATTCGGGATCACCCATGTCCTTCAACAACCGGAAGAAGTTCTCGCCGATGATCAGGTCGATCGGGTATTTCAGGCCGTAGTTCTCCAGAAGCGACATCTGCCGCGCGCCGGGACGTAATTTTTCGCTTGCCCAACCCAGCCGTTCCCGCTGGCCTTCCTCCACCTGAAGCGGATATTCCCAATACCGTAAGCGCCAGAGTTCATCGAGCGTTGAACAGTTCGTAAGGAATCCCATGTGCGCACTGTCCTGGGGCAGGGTGCATTGTTTCACTTCGTATTTCCGGAACAGGTCCTCGGCATCCTGATTGGCCTTGCTGAACGTGCGGCCCTGCACCTGGCGGATGAAGTTCTCGCGCGTCAACGGCTGGCTTTCGAGCACGGTGCAATTGCTGTCGATCTTCACCAGAAAGAGGCTGAAGAGCTGGCTGGTGGTAGTGCTGCCGAGGCTGGCGGCGAATTGCCAGGAGATGCCGTTGGGCAGCGGCCATTGCGCAAGGGCCGGAGGTGCAGAGGCCAGCACGGACAGGCAGAGGAACGATACGATCAGCGGGCGCATGGGTGGGCCGAAATTACCCAACAAGCGTGCCCGTCTACCTTCGCCCCATGGCCCACATCGTTGCCCCCTCCCTCCTCTCCGCCGATTTCGCGAACCTGCAGGACGCCGTGATGATGGTGGACCACAGTGCCGCGCCTTGGTTGCATCTGGATGTGATGGACGGCGTGTTCGTGCCCAACATCAGCTTCGGGCTACCGGTGATCAAGGCGATCCGCCAGCATACCCCGAAGATCTTCGATGTGCACCTGATGATCGTGGAGCCGCAGAACTACATCACGCAATTCCGTGATGCCGGGGCCAACATCCTCACCGTGCACCTGGAGGCCTGCACGCATCTGCACCGCACCGTGCAGGCGATCACCGCAGCGGGCATGAAGGCGGGCGTGGCGCTGAACCCGCATACGCCGGTGAGCATGCTGGAGGACATCCTCGGCGACATCGACCTGGTGTGCATGATGAGCGTGAACCCTGGCTATGGAGGCCAGAAGTTCATCCCGAACACCTACCGCAAGATCAACGCATTGCGCGAAATGATCGCTGCACAAGGGGCGAGCTGCCTCATCGAGATCGATGGTGGGGTGAGCATGGAGAACGCTGCCGAGCTCGTGAGTTCCGGCGCAGATGTATTGGTGGCCGGCAACAGCGTCTTCAACGCACCGGATCCCCAGCAGGCCATTTGGGCGTTGACCGAGGTGTAAGGCCTACTCGCGACCAGGGGTGGTTACTTCGGGTCATTTGGAACTCGCGGACGCCTTTCCCAGGGTCAACTTGTTCACGGTCTTCAGCGATCGATCAGCAACGTTCATCGACCATGGGATCGCGCTCTGTCGAATACGCATCCGCCGAAGGCTAACCTGCTGGTGATGGGGTCCGTAGAGAACCCCGTCACCACCCCATGTCCACCCGAGGTCACTTCGCATTCTGGTCGCTCTTCACCTTGGTCCTGCCAGTGCTGGGGCAACGACCCAGCCGTTCGGGCATCGGATTAAAGCTTGGGCCGCAGGGGACCAACCTCTTGGGTTCTGACCAAGTGTACAAGCCGATCCCAGGCGTGGTGGGGGGCATTTACGTTCCTCTGTGGGTGGGTGCGCGTTTCGAACTGCAACCTGAACTGCTCCTGTCCTACCAAGGCAGTCAGCTGCCCTATGCGGAGAGCGGACCGGGCCGCATGCGGATGCTCTACCTGTGCCTGCCCTTGAGCGCCAAGCTGTACCTGTCGAATGCCCTGAACATCCAGGGGGGCGTGCAGGAAAGCCGCATCCTGAAGGGAACGATCGATACGATCCCTTCCACCGACCGCTTCCGCCCGTTCGATTTTGGATTCACCGCAGGGGTGGGCCTGGACCTGTACACAGGTTTCGACATGACGGTGCGCTACTATGCTGGCATGTCCCCCGTGCTGTTCTCCACCACGGGCGTGAATCCGCGCAATCGACTGCTGCAGTTCACGGTGGGCTATCGCATGGCGCGGCTTCGCCACCACCGGAACCGTCGAGGATAGTGGCTTCGGGCCACCGGCTATCTTCGCCCCGATGGCGGAAACCCGGATCGCGTTGCTCGGAGGAGGCCAGTTGGGCCGCATGTTCCTGGAGAACGCCCTGCGCTACAACAGCACGGTCCAGGTGCTCGATCCGGATCCACATTGCCCCTGTGTCGGTATTGCGGACCACTTTGTGCAAGGTCATTTCAACGATCGTGATACCGTGCTCCGCTTTGCACAAGAGGCCGATGTGGTGGGCATCGAGATCGAGCACGTGTCCGTGGAAGCATTGGCCACGTTGAAGCAGCAAGGCAAGCGGGTGATCCCCGATCCCGATGTGCTACGGATCATCCAGGACAAGGGGCTCCAGAAGCAGTTCTACCTGGATCATGGGATCCCCACGGCCAGTTTCCAACTGATCAACGATCCTTCGGAGATCGCATCGCACGCCCATCTGCTGCCGGCCTTCCTGAAGTCGCGCACGGGCGGTTACGACGGACGCGGGGTGATGCCGATCCCCACGCTCGCACAGGTTGACAAGGCCTTCAGCGGACCCTGCGTGCTGGAGCAGCAGGTGGAGGTGGAACTGGAACTGGCCGTGTTGGTGGTGCGCTCGGCGAAGGGCGCCCATGTGCTGTACG
This sequence comes from Flavobacteriales bacterium, assembly GCA_031411095.1. Taxonomy (GTDB): domain Bacteria; phylum Bacteroidota; class Bacteroidia; order Flavobacteriales_F; family PHOS-HE28; genus PHOS-HE28. The sequence continues at coordinate 221,591 of JANOAK010000003.1, forward strand.
ACCCGGTGGAAATGGTCTTCGATCCGCGGTTGAACCTGGTGGATCATCTGCGCGCCCCGGCCCGTATTGCCCCCGACCTTGCTCGAAAGGCTCAAGCACTGGCCTTGCGCGTGGCGGAAGCGTTCAACGCACCCGGACTGTATGCTGTGGAACTTTTCCTCACCAAAGCCGGCGACCTGCTGGTGAACGAGACCGCTCCCCGCGCGCACAACAGCGGTCACCATACGATCGAGGCCTGCCCGAGCAGCCAGTTCGATCAATTGCTACGGCTGTACATGCAGTGGCCGCTGGGTGATCCCGCCCTGCGAAGCCCCGCGGCGATGATCAATCTGGTGGGTGAAGGTGGAACTGGTGATGCGGATGTGAAAGGCCTGGACGATGTGCTGCACATGCCCGACACCTTCGTGCACCTGTATGGCAAGAAAGAGACCCGCACGGGCCGGAAGATGGGGCACGTGACCGTGATGGCCAGGAACGATGCCGGATTGGACCAGGCCATCGCCGTAACGAAAGTGCACTGCCACATCACCCCGTTAGCCTCTACGGTCCGGCAACCCATGAAGCACCCACCCGCACAATGAGCGAACCAACGAACGACACGAACATGGTAGGCATCATCATGGGCAGCCGCAGCGATCTGGAGATCATGCGCGAGGCGGCGGACATCCTGAAGGAATTGGGCGTGGCGTTCGAGCTCACGGTGGTCAGCGCGCATCGCACGCCGCAACGCATGGTGGAATACGCCACGACGGCGCGCGCGCGTGGAGTGCGGTGCATCATCGCGGGAGCGGGGGGTGCCGCCCATCTGCCGGGCATGGTGGCCAGCTTCACCACGCTGCCGGTGATCGGGGTGCCCATCAAGAGCCGCAACAGCATCGATGGCTGGGATTCCGTGCTCAGCATCCTGCAAATGCCTGCTGGTGTGCCGGTGGCCACGGTGGCGCTGAACGGTGCACAGAACGCCGGTGTGCTGGCCGCGCAGATCATGGGCGCATCGGACCAGTTCCTGACCACGAAGCTAGAAGCGTACAAGCGCGGACTGTCCGACAAGGTGAAGGAAGGCATCACCTCGTTGAAGCAAGCCTACCCGAACACGTTCGATCAATGAGGCATGGGCCGTTGGGTCCAATGCTCCGCTGATCACGGCACGATCCGGATGATCGTCCGCATCGGCTGGATGTAGGGATAGATCTCATCGACATCCGCATTCGTCAGGGCGATGCAACCCCAGGTCCAGTCCTGGCCGCTCACGATCCATTCGTCCTTCCCTTCCGGAACACCGTGTATGCCCACCTCGCCACCGATGTCGGCGTTCGCGGGGATCTCACCCGTGCGCTTGCGTTCCTGGAAGCGACGCCGGCTTTCGGCGTTCGGATAGTCGATCCAGATGAACACATGCCATTGATGCGGCCTTCGCTTGCTGCGGAAGGTGAAGGTGCCTTCCGGTGTGCGCCGGTCGCCCTGCATGCGCTTGTCCCCGATCGGGTTCTCCCCGAGCACACAGACGTATCGCTTCAGTTCCGTGCTGTCGTGCATCACCCGGAACACCCGTTCGCTCTTGTCCACTTCCAACCACAGTTCCGCTGGCTTGATGTGCAGACTGTCCAAGATGCGTGACAAGGGTACCGGACCCGCTGGCGGTGCTTCGCGGGTCTTTGGCGCCGTGATAGCAGAGGCAGGCGCCGTGGAACAACCGGAAGCCAGTGTGAGGACGGTTGCGAGAACGAAGGCGACGCGGGCGTTGAGCATGGCGGATCTGATGGTTCCAACTTGAATGCCCATGCGATCGGTTCGTTACGCCGGCTCCTTCGACTTCCGGAGATGGAACGGAAAAACGACCTTGAAGCTGATGTTGCGGCCCATTTCGAAGATGCCGCTCCTGCCGGTGCCGTTCACCGGAAAGTCATCGAAGTACTTCAAGCGGCTCATGTTGCTCTGGTACCCCAAATCGGCCAGGTTGGTGCCCAGGATGGTGATGGTGCATCGCGTAACACCCTTCCTGTTCACGACGTCAGCGCCAAGGCCGGCATCGAGCAACGTGTAGGACGCGGTCGGCGTTTCGGTCCCGTAGGCGCCGAAGAAGCGGTCGTGTGCGGCGAAATACTGCACACCGAAGGAGATGAAGGCATTGGTGAACGGCCCCGACCGCTTGCCTAGGGAGGCCCGCAACTCGCTGCTGGTATGGAGCGGTGGAATGAGCGGCAGGTAGCGTGTGCTGTCGGTCACTCCCCTGCCCGCTCCACCCAGGTTCTCCGCCTGAATGAAGGAGATGGCGTTCTCGAAATGCAACCAGTCCAGCGGATGCGGATGGATGTCCAGACTGAGCTCACCGCCGAACAGCCGGGCCCGTGTCTGACGGAACTGGAACACCGGATAGGGCCCACCGGCCTGCTCGAAGAGCGAATCGCCACCGTTCACGCTCACGAGCTTCTCGTTGTAGATGTAGTCGCTGATGTCGTTGTTGAACAGCTCGACGCTCGCCGTGACGTGCGTGCCGTTGTAGAACAGGCCCACATCCTCCTGCACGTTGAACTCGGGACGCAGTCCATCCACCCCAAGTTGTGCAAAGCCCGATCCGGGATGCACTCCGCCGGCCGAGAGCTCCGCCGCGTTCGGCGCGCGGTATCCGCGTCCGATGTTCGCCTTCAGCGTTGTGCGCTCGTTGAAGTTGAAGGCCATGCCCACACTGCCGCTGAGCCCTCCGAACGCCTTGGACAAGGCAACGAACTCCTCCACCGGATCGCCCGTGGTGATGTTCGCCGAATTGAAACCGGTGGCGGGGTCGCGGCGGATCGTCATGCCTTCGCTCGCGTAGTTGCGCAGGTCATACCGCAGTCCGCCCGACAGGTCGGTACGACCCGCGCGGTGCCGGGCATGAATGAAGGGGCCGACATCCACACTGCGGTAGGACGGGATGACGAACGCGGTGCCCTTGGATGCGTTGTTGTACTGCACCATGCCGTTCATCCCGGCCGTGGTCTCCCATCCGTTGCGTTCCGCGAAATGGTACTTCGCATCGTAGGACAGTGTGGAAAGCACCAGGTTGATGCCCGCAACATCAGGCGCCTGGGGATGTTCGTATTCCCGGCGGATGCTGCTTTGCAACCCGACGCTGGTGGTCAGTCGTCCCGTGCCCACGATGAAGCTGGAATTCGAGTTCAGACGGTAATGCTGAACGCGTTGGTGGATGATCGCGATATCGTAGGAACGGATCACCGCATCGCTGACGATGGGGCGCACCGTATCCTCTTCGCTGATCTGCTGCGTGAAGCGGCGCGAGGTGCTGTCGCGACCGCCATCCGGTACTTCCTGCCGGTTGTCGTAGAGACTGAAGCTCACGTGCGAATAACCCCACGACCTGTTCACCCCCGCGTACAGGTGCACATCGTTCTCCTTGTACTTCGTTCCATACACGCGACCATCGAAACGGTTGCGGTAGTTGCTGGCCATTTTCGTTGAAAGGCATGCGCCGTGGATGATGCCTTTCGCATTCCCGTCGAGCTTCAGCGATGCAGCCGCCGCATTGTTATTCGTTTGATAATTCGTCAGCAGGCTTCCTTCTAGTGTACCCGGTGCGGCCCCATGCGCGGGGAGCAGGTTCACCACGCCGGCGAGCGCATCGGATCCGTACATCAGGCTGGCCGGCCCTTTCACCACCTCGATGCGGTCCACGACGAACTCATCCACCTCCACGCCATGCTCTTCGCCCCACTGCTGGCCCTCGAGGCGGATGCCATCGAAGAGCGTCAGCACCCGCGTGGCACCCAGGCCGCGGATGTAGGGCTTGGCGATGTTGGGCCCGGTGGAAACAGCGCTCACACCGGGTACGCGCGCAAGCGCCGCGATGATGTTGGTGGATGCATGCTCCAGCAGATATTGGCGGTCCACCAGCGTGGTGGGCACGGGGTCACGTTTCAGTTCCGTGGCCTTGGAAGCGCCCGTGACCACCACGTCATTCATTTCCGTAACCGATGCATTGAGCGCGACATCCTTCGTATAGGTGAGGGAGAGATCAACGGTGAAGGTGGCCGTGGCGTAGCCGATCATGGTCACCTGCATCAACAACTTGACGGCCGGGAGATCGGGGATCGTGTAGCTCCCATCGGGGCCGGAACTGGTCCCCTTGCGGATGTCGGGCAGCCAGATCTGTGCGCCGGGGATGGGGTCACCCGTGCCTTCCTCGATGATCCGCCCCTTCAAGGTGACCGGGGGCGCGGCGGCGTTCGCCCAGATCGGCGCAACAAGGGCGAGGGCGATGAGCAATAAGCGGTACTCCTTCATCACGTGAACAGGACTGAACAGTGGGCCGGGTGCATCATCATGCGATGCAGGAGGCCCTGTCTGAGGTGGAACAATGTGTGCTCGGCGTGATCCGCGCACGCGGATGGGTCCGGGATGGTCAACTAGGCGGCGCCCATCGGCGGCCCACGATCCAGCCCATGGACCACATGAGCGAATGCAGGGTCCGGCACATCACCCGCGACATGCGTGCTCAGTGCGGGCAAGGGTTGGCAGGCCGTGACCCGATCAGGAACGGCGGACACAGGCACCGCCTCATCGCAGATGGGACACACGGACGTGATCGCGGATGTATGCGCATGACCCACATGCTCGCCCGATCGCGCGCAGGTGTGCATGGATCCACGCGGGACGACGGCCAGCACGGCCACGACCATCAGCATCCATGCATGCACACGCAAGGTGCAGTTCCGCCACATGCGTTCAAAAGTAGCCACTTTCGAACCCGTGCATCCGCTGGGTCATTTGCCCCACGGTGCTGGCGTTCCAGAACGACCCATGTATGCTATGCACCGCTCATCACATTCGCAACCTATGAAGATCCGTATCGTTAACTTCGATATCGTGACATTCCACCGAAAGATCCTTTTCGGCCTTGTGCTGATGGCGGTTTTCGCCCTGCCTTCTCGGGTGTTCGCCCAGCAAGCGGAAGGCAAGGGCGGGGTGATGGACGATCTCTGCGGCTGCATGGCCAACATCGACGTACACGGAACCGACAAAGCGATCAGCAGCAGGGTAAAGCACTGCATGGAGGTCGCCGTACTGCAGCACCCTGCCGAGGTACGTGCGTTGCTACGCCAGACCAAGGGCGAAGGCAGCAAAGCGTTCCAATTGGGCACGGTGCTGGGCGGTGCGCTGGAGCGCGACTGCCCCCGGTTCAGGGCTGTGCGGGCGCGCCTGCAACAGATGGCGATCCCTGCAGGCACTCGTCCGGGCACCTGACCGGGCGTTCGCCGGGCCTCCCTACTTTCGACCTTTCCGAACCCAACTCCCATGAAAAAACTCCTACTCTCCTTCGCCATCCTTTCACTAGGTGGTCCACTGCTCGCGCAATGGAGCCCTTTGATGACCGGCACGTTCAGCAACCGCAGCATGTGCCGGCAGAACGGCGATCTATACCTGGTGAGCTACCCGAACGGTGTACTGAAAAGTGAAAGTGGCACAGGACCCTTCACTGCCGTGAACACCGGCCTGCCGATGAGCGGGTCCAATTGGTTCGTACAGAGCATAGGCGAGGACGGGGCCTACCTGTATGCAGGTACTGAAAGCGGGATCTACCGCAGCACCAGCGGCACCGATACCTGGTCCAACATCAACGGAACGCTCGCCGCATCGAGCACGGTATACGCCAACAAGTTCTACTCCATCGGCAACAGCATCATGGCGGTGTTCGCGGGCAGCATTTCCCAAGGGGGAGGCATCTACCGCAGCAGCAACTTCGGCAACACCTGGCTGATCGGCCACAGCGGCATGGGTTCGAACGTCACGGTGTACACACTGACCCAGGTCGGTGGTACCATCTGGGCCAGCACGAGCACCGGGCTGTGGACCAGCACGGACAATGCACAGAGCTGGACGGCACATCCCGTGGTGAACTACACCACCTACACGCTGGCATCGATCAACAACACGTTGGTCATTGTAAGTTCCTTCGGCATCCGATACAGCACCACCGGGGGAACCTCCTGGTCGGAGGCATCGGGCGATCCCGAGTCGCCCACGAAGGGTGAATTGATCGCCTTCGACGGAAAGCTGTACGCACTGGTGGGTACGAGCACGGGCTGCCTACGCAGCACGGACAACGGGGCGACCTGGAGTGCCTTTATCACGGGATTCTCGTCCGTGGATGCTCAGTCGCAGGAGGAGTTCTACGCGACCCCGCAGACGCTCTATTGCACGGCGCTGTTCGATGTGTACAGCCTGCCTTCCACGGGAACCGCGGTGGGGGAAACAGCTGCCAGCCCTTCTCCACGCATCTTCCCAACGGTGAGCAGCAACGGATTCACCCTGTCCAGCCCTTCCACCGCCGGTCATCTGCTGCTGATCGATGGTGTGGGCCGTCAGGTGTTGGATCAGGTGCTTCAACAGCCCGGCGACCTGTTCGTACCGCGCGGAACACTGGCCTCAGGTCTCTATCAAGCCATCTTCCGCACGTCGGGATCGGCCGCTCCGCTGCATCTGGGGTCCGTGGTCCTCGACTAGTTCGTTCTTGACGGTCAGGGGGAAGTAAAAAGGGCCCTCCTTGCGGAGAGCCCTTTCCTTCCAACCTGGACCCGTCAGTATTTGACGAGCCTGGTACGCGCCAGCGGTCTGCCTTCCGCATCGAGCGCGATGACCGTATACGTTCCCATGGCCAGCGGACCGATGTCGGCCTGCTGGGTGAACGCTGAGATCTGAACGAGTTTTCCGGAGACGTCGAAATAGTGGAGCGTGCGCACCTGTGCATTGGAGCAGGTGATGACAACGTGTGATGTGGCAGGGTTGGGCCAGATGGAGAATGTATTGCCGCCCTCCAGGTCATTCATTCCTACTCCGCTTTCACAAAGGTCACCGATACCGTTCCCGTCCGTATCCACCTGACCGGCATTGGCCACCCAGGCGCAATTGTCGCAGGGATCACCCACACCATCCTGGTCGAAGTCGGCCTGGTCGGGGTTGTACAACACGTTGCAATTGTCCTCGCAATCGATCTGGCCATCAGTATCGGCGTCCATGTTCGGTTCCACACCCGTGTTACCACCGGAGCATACACCGCAGTCGTCCAGGGTCGCCGTTCCACCCAGCACACCGGCACAGTCGATCGGAATGCCAGCACAGGTGCAATTCTCGGTGTAGGTGTCCTCGCCCGTGTTCGCATCGGCATCATCGCAGGGTGTTCCTGGCAACGCTGTGCCTCCGGGAGTACCCGTGCAATCCACCGTATTGGAGTTGCCTACACAGTTGCAATCAATGGTCCACAGATCGGTGCCGTTGCCGTTCACCTGATCATCGCAGGCCGTGCCGGGCAGTGCAGGACCACCCACCACGCCCAGGCAATCGATCACCTCGCCAACGCAGATACAGTTGCTGTTCCACCGGTCGTTCCCGGTCGAAGGCAGACCATCATCGCAGCTGCTGCCAGGAAGGGCACTACCGCCGGTCACCCCTCCACAATCGATGACCTCACCAGCGCACTGGCAGTCACTCGTCCACACGTCGTTGCCGGTACCTGGATCGTTGTCATTGCATCCCGATCCGGGCAGCGCTGTTCCACCGGGGACATCCAGGCAATCGATCACCTGGCCCACACAACCGCAGTCAGCCGTATAGGTATCGTTACCGGTGCTCGGGTTGTTGTCGTTGCAGGTGGTCCCTGGAAGCGCGCTTCCGCCGACCACACCCAGGCAATCGATCAGTTCGCCCACGCATTGGCAATCGGCTGTCCACTCATCATTGCCCGTGGTGGCATCATTGTCGTTGCAGGGGGAGCCTGGCAATGCCGACCCGTTGGGAGCGCCGACGCAATCGAAGATGATGGGCACCCCAGCGCATGTGCAGTTCGCTGTGTACACATCATCCGAAGTGTTGGCATCCCCATCGTCGCACGCCGTACCGGTCAGGGAGGTGCCATTGGGCACACCCGCGCAATCCAGACAGCTGCTGTTGGGGACCATGCCCGTGTTGCCACCGGCACACACGCCGCACTCATCCACCGCGGCCGTACCGTTCACATCGCCATGGCAATCGAGGCAGGTGCTGTTGGGCGTGATGCCCGTGGTGCCGCCGGCGCACACACCGCACGCATCGATGGCGGCTGATCCTCCCACTGTACCGGCACAATCGATCGGCTCACCGGCGCATTCGCAGTTCACCATCCATACATCATCACCGGTGGCCGCATTGCCATCGTCGCAGGCCGAGCCGGGAAGGGCCGTTCCGTTCACCACGCCCTGACAATCGGTGCAATTGCTGTTGGGAACGATGCCTGTGTTCCCACCGGCACATACACCACATTCATCCACCGAGGCCGTACCGTTCACATCGCCATGGCAATCGAGGCAGGTACTGTTCGGGGTGATGCCCGTGGTGCCGCCGGCGCACACACCGCACGCATCGACGGCCGCAGAGCCCCCGACGATACCGGCACAATCGATCGGCTCACCGGCGCATTCGCAGTTCGATGCATAGGTGTCATTGCCCGTGGAGGCATCGCTATCGTCGCAAGGAGCCCCGGGCAGCGCATCGCCACCAGGGATACCGAGACAATCCACGAGCAGTCCCCTGCATTCACAGTTCTCATTCCACATGTCGCTGACCGTGACCGGGTTCGCATCATCGCAGGAGGTACCGGGCATGGCCGTCCCATTGGGAACGCCAAGGCAATCAACCGTGAAGAAGCTGCCGTTGCACTGGCAATCGGCCCCGATGACGTCGTTGAGGGTGGCGTTGTTCCCATCGTTGCAGGTGGCGCCGGGTTCGGGGTTTCCGCAACCGCAGGAGCCCGCTGCCACCTTGTTGGGATCGGACGGGCAGGCATCATTGCAATCGGCCATACCGTCACCATCGCTGTCCGTGTCGGCCGTGCCGCAACCACAGATGCCCGGGGCGATCTTATTGGGATCATTGGGGCACTGATCGTTGCAGTCGGCCGTGCCGTCCCCATCACCATCCACATCCGCGGTACCACAGCCACACTGGCCGGGTTGGGTCTTGAGCGGATCGGCCGGGCAACCGTCGTTGCAATCGGCTGTACCGTCACCATCCCCATCGGCATCGCTCACACCGCATCCACAGGTGCCTGGAGCGAGCTTGTTCGGGTCGTTGGGGCAGCCGTCCACGGCATTGCAGGCACCATCGCCATCGTTGTCGGGCAGCGCGGTGTGCACACAGTTGGTACCATCGAAGCTATCCAGCGTGCAGGGGTCGTTGTCGTTACAATCCACCGTGCTTCCTGCGCACTGGCAATCGGAACCGATCACATCGTTCACCGTCTGCGCATTGCCGTCGTTGCACGTGGAACCGATCTGACCGGCCACATTGGGACAGTTGTCCTGTGCATTACAGATGCCATCGCCATCGGAGTCTACCACCGTGCCTGCGCACTGGCAGTTCGCATTGAGCACATCGTTGGTGGTGCACGCGTTGCCGTCGTTGCAGCTGGAACCGATCTGGCCGGCCACGTTCGGGCAGTTGTCCTGCGCATTGCAGATGCCATCTCCATCGCTGTCGGCTCCGGCCGTTCCCACACACTGGCAATTCGCGTTCAGCACATCGTTCGTGGTACACGCGTTACCGTCGTTGCAGCTGGAGCCGATCTGGCCCGCCGCGTTGGGGCAGTTGTCCTGGGCGTTGCAGATACCATCACCATCGCTGTCAGGGCTCGGGGTACCTACACACTGGCAGTTCGCGTTGAGCACGTCGTTCGTGGTGCAGGCATTGCCATCGTTGCACTGGTAACCGATCACCCCCGATACGTTGGGGCAGTTATCCTGGGCGTTGCAGATACCATCGCCATCCGTGTCGCCGCTGCTGGTGCCCACGCACTGGCAGTTGGCGTTGATCACATCGTTGATCGTGCAGCCGTTGCTGTCGTTGCAGGTGGAACCGATCTGGCCGTAGAGGTTCGGGCAGTTGTCCTGCCCGTTGCAGATGCCATCACCATCGCTGTCGGCACTGGCCGTGCCCACGCACTGGCAGTTGGCATTGAGCACGTCATTGGTGGTGCACGCATTGCCATCGTTACAGGTGGATCCAATGGTACCAGCCACGTTCGGGCAGTTGTCCTGCGCGTTGCAGATACCGTCGCCATCGCTGTCAGCACCGGCCGTTCCCACGCACTGGCAGTTGGCGTTCAGCACATCATTGGTGGTACAGGCGTTGCCGTCGTTACAGCTCGATCCGATCTGGCCCGCCACGTTCGGGCAGTTGTCCTGTGCGTTGCAGATACCGTCACCGTCGCTATCAGCCCCGCTGGTTCCCACGCACTGGCAGTTCGCATTGAGCACATCGTTGGTGGTGCAGGCGTTGTTGTCGTTGCACGCGGAACCGACCTGACCGGCCACGTTGGGGCAGTTGTCCTGCCCGTTGCACACGCCATCACCATCCGTATCACCGCTGTTGGTGCCTACGCATTGGCAGCTGGCGTTATATACATCGTTGGTGGTGCAGGCGTTGTTGTCGTTGCACGCACTGCCGATCGTGGCCGATCCGCCCACCACACCGAGGCAGTCCGCGATGGCCTGACCCGACGCGGTTGCGAAGACGCCGAGGGACAGGTTCGTGAAACTGCCGGTAGGGGTTACCTCCAGCTTCACGGAACGCACCATGTACTGGCGCCCCGAAACGAATGGTACCGTGGGGCTGCTGAAGTTGGTGCCGGTGACCAGGCTGGGTGTAACGCGCGTTGGCACAGCCGTTCCGTTGCCCAGGTCATAGATGTAGTACCCATCAACACCGGAGGATGCGGTCCATGTGAAGTTGGCCAGACCACCGACATTGGTCACTTGCAGGTTCGATGGCATGGCCACCATCACCTGGCGGAGCGATGGGTCGCCCATGAGGCCCATGTGCACACGGTTGTATGGCGAACCCTGCCAGCCCGAACTCTGCGGGGTGTACAATGTGGTATTGTTCATGGACACCAGTGTGCTGTATCCGATGTTGTCGCCCATGCCCATGTGGTGGAAGAACCAGTTGGGAATGCCGGACCATACGTTGGTGAGGGCCTTGCCGCTTCCCAGCGGTGCTTTCATGAAGTTGTTGTAGGAGTCCCAGTCGCCGAAATAGCTTCCGATGCACATGTTGAACACACCGCCCATGCTCACCGTGCTCGCATACTCACTGGTGGAACCGACATTGGAACACGTGCTGAAGCTGCCACCGCCGCAGGCGAAGGTCCACAGGTAACTCTGGTTGTTGATGTACGTGGTGAAGGGCGCTCCGTTGGGATTGAGGTCGGTGAGGTTGGAAGGACCCACCAAGGCGGAGATGCTGCGGTAGCCGGCGCTCGCGAGGCCGTTGCCCATATCGTCGAAGTTGTCGAACACCGCACCCCGGAAGGTGGGCGTGAAGACCTTCGTCTTGAACTGGTGCAGCTTGTTGAGGTAGTTGATCGTGAGCTGTGTCTCGCTCAGGCCCGCGTAGTACTGGAAGGATTCGAACTCGTAGAAATCGATGCGACCCACCTGTAGTTCAAGTGTGCTGGGGAAGTCGCTCTGGTCGAAGTCGCCATCACCGGGGGTATTGTGGTTGCGACTGTTCTGGCTGCTGGAGTTGTTCACCGAGTTATCCGTCCAGTTGCCGTTCATTTCGCCGTAATACCCGTCGGCGGCCCAGGCGCCTTGGTGATCCCCGTGACCATCGGGGTTGAGGTTACCGGAGTGCGGCACCGCAACGTGGCCAATGATGAACACGGCCTTCACGTTGTTCGGATCCGCGTTGTAGTCCGCCTGGATCATCGCCCGCAGGTTCACCGCACTGGTCGCGCGGCTCACATCGTGGCGGATCACGCCCCAGCCATCGGCGCGCATGTCGCCTTCCAAGGTGGTCAGTTGCGAGGCTACGGACGAAGTGAAG
>JANOAK010000004.1:0-3222 GCA_031411095.1 Flavobacteriales bacterium
CGCCTGGATCATCGCCCGCAGGTTCACCGCACTGGTCGCGCGGCTCACATCGTGGCGGATCACGCCCCAGCCATCGGCGCGCATGTCGCCTTCCAAGGTGGTCAGTTGCGAGGCTACGGACGAAGTGAAGGTGTTGTCCACTACCAACACCATCTTGCCCCGATACTCCGTTGGAGCCACGTTGATGCCTGACGCGATATAGCCCGTACCCGTGCCGGAGCTCTGCGTGCGAACGATCCTGTACTCATAGTAGGTGCCCACCGTCACCGCGTTATCCACCAGTTGTGTAGTGGAGGACGAGGCTGTTCCGATGCTTGTCCATGCGGACTCCGATCGTGTCTTCCGGTAGATGGTATAACCGGTCGCCGTCGAGAACGGCACCCAGTTCAGGGTGATGCTCGGCGGGGAGACCTGGATGGTGGCGGAAAGTTGAACGGCTTCCTTCTGGGAGGCGGTCTGCGCGTCAAGGCCTAACGCGCAGGCAAGGCCGATCAGGAGGAGGTAGGTACGGAGGAGCATGATCCGAGCAGGTTGGAATGATCGTACATGGACGATCGAACCCAGCGGCAGAGCTGTTCCAACCGATCCCTTTCGGGCCCTGTTGGATGGTTCGGACGTACATGTCGGCCTTTTATACTGCAACAGTATGCCGATGGGTTTCGGAACTCTTCGGAAATTGGATGAGCCGGTCGATACACCCGACGAAAAAAATCAACGATCAGAGTCGCTGCAAACGCCCGAAGGCCATGGCTTTGCCGTCGAATGCGCGCAGGAGCACGATGTATGCGCCCACAGGCAGGACGGAAATGTCAATAGCCCTCGACATGGCGATCTTCTGGATCATCCGACCAGTGATATCCATGACCTCCAACCAATGTCCCTCCGATGGTGCTCCCAGCATGTGGACAATGCCGGGTTGTGGGGTTGGGTGCAACCTAGGTCGGGTGTAGGCCATGGTCGCGTGGTTGGTCGAACCAGATCTTCCCCCTCCTGCCGCTGACGGAGGAAGCGGATAGGACTGTTGCCCGAGAGGCGGGCGCTTCGCCCCGATGCGTCGAGGGTGGTCTGATGATCACTTCACCTCCCCGGTCGGCTTCGCCGACATCCCCTCCTCGAGGAGGAGGGGGCAAACCAGGTCAGGGCAGCTGCTCCAGCTTGGTGTTCGTGGGCACGGTGGAACCGATGTTCAACAGGATGGGATCGCGGTCGTTCCCAGTGCCCGTGTATTGCACAAACCCTTTCAGTGTCACATCCTCGGGGAAGTAACCGGCGACGGTGTTCGTGGGCACGGTGCCGCCGATGCGCGCAAGGATCGGGTCGCGGTCGTTACCCAGGCCGGTGTAGAGCAACTTGTTGTCCGGCACCACATTGCCCGCCCAAAGCGCCCGCACTGTGCCGATGGTCTTCAATGCCCCGTTGCCATATGTGCTTAGCGTAGTGGCCTTCAGGTCCACCGTGGTGCTGGTGGCGCTCAACGAAAGCGCATTGGCCGTCATGGCCCCCAGGTGGTTCCGGTGGCGCACGACCACGTAGTAGTTGCCCGTGCCTACGCCGAAGCTCAGCGCTGTGGTGCCATCGGTGCCCACCACATCGCCATCTCGCTGCAACAAGGCCTGCCGCGTGGCCAGGACGGTGGCCGGTGTGCCGCTGCTCCGCAGTTCAACGCGCACCCAATCCACAATGGCATTGTTGCCGGACACGTTCAACACGGCCTGCGTAGTGCTTTCGCCACCACCGCCCGCCACTTGCGCATAGCCCAATGCGGTGTACGGTTCAGCGAGGGGAATGAGGCCCGCCGTGCGTAGTCCGTCGGTCATCAGCCCCGTACCACTGTCGTATGGCCCTTCCAGCACCATGCGCGGTGCCACCACCACATTGGTAGTGGCCTGACCGGAAGCCGTGCCGAATGCGCCCAGCGACAGGTTGGTGAAGCTGCCCGTGGGCGTTACCTCCAACTTCACCGAACGCACCATGTATTGGCGGCCGGAAACGAATGGTACCGTGGGGCTGCTGAAGTTGGTGCCGGTGACCACGTTCGGCGTTACACGCTGCGGAACACCCGTGCCATTGCCCAGATCGTAGACGTAATAGCCATCGACACCGCTTGTTGCGGTCCATGTGAAGTTGGCCAGACCACCGACGTTGGTCACTTGCAGGTTCGATGGCATGGCCACCATCACCTGGCGGAGCGATGGATCGCCCATGAGGCCCATGTGCACACGGTTGTATGGCGAACCCTGCCAGCCCGAACTCTGCGGGGTGTACAATGTGGTATTGTTCATGGACACCAGTGTGCTGTACCCGATGTTGTCGCCCATGCCCATGTGGTGGAAGAACCAGTTGGGAATGCCGGACCATACGTTGGTGAGGGCCTTGCCGCTTCCGAGCGGTGCCTTCATGAAGTTGTTGTAGCTGTCCCAGTCACCGAAATAGCTGCCGATGCACATGTTGAACACGCCGCCCATGCTCACCGTGCTCGCATACTCACTGGTGGAACCCACGTTTGAGCATGTGCTGAAACTGCCACCGCCGCATGCGAAGGTCCAGAGGTAGCTCTGGTTGTTGATGTAGGTGGTGAAGGGCGCTCCGTTGGGATTGAGGTCGGTGAGGTTGGAAGGACCCACCAGCGCGGAGATGCTGCGGTAGCCGGCGCTCGCCAGGCCGTTGCTCATATCATCGAAGTTATCGAACACCGCTCCACGGAAGGTGGGCGTGAACGCCTTCGTCTTGAATTGGTGAAGCTTGTTGAGATAGTTGATGGTGAGTTGCGTTTCGCTCAGACCCGCGTAGTACTGAAAGGATTCGAACTCGTAGAAATCGATGCGACCCACCTGCAGTTCAAGTGTGCTGGGGAAGTCGCTCTGATCGAAGTCGCCATCACCGGGGGTATTGTGGTTACGGCTGTTCTGGCTGTTGGAGTTGTTCACGGAGTTGTCCGTCCAGGTGCCGTTCATTTCGCCGTAATACCCGTCGGCGGGCCAGGCGCCTTGGTGATCCCCGTGACCATCCGGGTTGAGGTTACCGGAGTGCGGCACCGCGACGTGGCCAATGATGAACACGGCCTTCACGTTGCTCGGATCTGCGTTGTAGTCCGCCTGGATCATCGCCCGCAGGTTCACCGCACTGGTCGCGCGGCTCACATCGTGGCGGATCACGCCCCAGCCATCGGCGCGCATGTCGCCTTCCAAGGTGGTCAGTTGCGAGGCTACGGACGAAGTGAAG
>JANOAK010000005.1:0-205428 GCA_031411095.1 Flavobacteriales bacterium
GTGCCCGTATCCAAATACTCCTCGATCACCTTGCGCTTGAACGACTCACTGTAACGCGATTCGAACTTGCCGTGCTTGTTGTGCTTGAACTTGTCTTCCATGGTTCACGTTTGGCGTAAACCCATTTCAGGACGAGTCACCCTGCGATGCACTCCTACGGAGTTGCTCGGGAGCGGCTCGGGGTCCGGCTCTTCGTTCCAAGTCCTCGTCCCGACGCGTCGGGACTCCGGGCTTTCCACTGCGATCCGTCACGCGGAATGCGGGATCAGCGCGTGACAACGATGCGCTGCCAGTAGTTCCGGTCACCTATCATGAACGTGGCGAGATACAGGCCCTGTTCGATGGCGTTGTTGCCGAT
Source organism: Flavobacteriales bacterium (assembly GCA_031411095.1). Lineage (GTDB taxonomy): Bacteria > Bacteroidota > Bacteroidia > Flavobacteriales_F > PHOS-HE28 > PHOS-HE28. Next base: position 359 of record JANOAK010000005.1, read on the forward strand.
GATCCGTCCATTCAGGTCCATGACACGCAGATCCTTCACAGGTCCGCGAGCGGAGACCTTGATGCTTCTTGAGAACGGCTCAAATGAAACGACCGGACCACTGTTGGACCATGAAGCAAGCCCGGTCGGGTCCAGAACCTCGACCGTCATTGTATCCGAAGTGATACCGCATGCGCCATTGTCGCAGGTCCAGGCGAAGATGTTGGAACCAACGGTCAAGTCTGAGGCATAGGTGTTGGGGTCTGTTGGGTCTGCGATGACGCCCGCACCCTGAACGATCGTCCATTGGCACGAACAGGGATACGCATATGGGTTCGCGCTCAGCATGGCCATTGTGTTAGGGATCGCGATCTGGATATCCACACCGGCGCTCGCTGTTTGGATCGTCGCGTCAAACACGGTGATGGCCACTTGATCGGTAGTGATCGCTCCATTGTCGTCCACATACCAGACGAACACATTGGTGCCGATACACAAGGAATTGAGATCGGTTGTTGGACTGCCCGCATTCATGATCGTACCACAACCGGAAACCAACGCCCAAAAGCCAGTAGCACCAGCGGGCAAAGGACTGCCCTGCATGGTATAGTAGCTCACACACAGGCTGGTGTCCGGCCCCGCATCCGTCACCTGTGCTTTCAGCGTGGTGAAGGAAAGGAGCAGGGCGGAATAGCTGATAATGGCTCGGAGGGTCATGCGCGAGGTTTGCCCAAAGGTTCATTATGGGAACCGAGCACTTCACCCGGACACCTACGGCGATCGAACGATCAACTGTTCATCTGCGCGTATGCACCTTGAACCCCAGATGCGATGGGCGCAAGGTCGCCTTCTTTTCTAACCGCAGATGGACGCGGATGTACACAGATGAACGCGGATGGACCGGATGCTCGCGGATCAACTTGGCGCCTCCCGAAGGATCGGGACGAAGACGGTTGCGGTTCAGCCCATCCTGCCTTTGCGCTCTTTGCGCCTTTGCGGTAAAAAGACCTCAGATCTTCTTCACCCGCACCGCGTTCATGCCCTTCTGGCCACGCTCCACTTCGAACTGCACCTTGTCGCCTTCAGCAATGGGCACGGTCAATCCGCTCACGTGAACAAAGAAGCGCTCCTGGGTCACATCCTCTTTGATGAAGCCGAAGCCTTTCGAGGTGTCGAAGAAGTCCACGCGGCCCTCGCGTTCCGCCTTCACTTCCTCATGCACCCGCTTGGGCACACCGAGTTCGATCTCGGAGGCGTCGATGGGTACTCTCACCTTGTTGGGGTCGGGGGGCGTGCTGGAAATGCGGCCGAATTCATCCACGTAGGCCATCATGTTCTCCAAGCCTCCTCCGGGGGAGTTCGCCTTGCGCTCTTCCTTGCGGCGCGCCTTTTCCTCCTGTTTCTGCTGTCGCTTCTTCTCTTTCTCGCGTTTCTCGAATGTGGCCATGTTTCGTAACGAACGTTGGTTACCTGTTCAGGTGGAACATGGACGGATAGGGTACCGTCTCTCGGCCTGAACAGCGTTCGTGGTCGCAAGATACGGCATGAAGGCCGGAAGGCCGCTAAAGTGCGGCTCGGATATGGCAAGGCCCAACTCCGCGCAGGGAGGCAGGGTGCGGTGGCTCATCATTGCACAAGGGATGGCTCAGTCCGGCGGCAGAGCTCCCGGTGGGGTGGGTGCCTGTTGCGTGCCGCGCTTCAGTTCCACATACACACCCACCACCAGGAAATCCCGCCCGCTCTCGTCGTTGATGCGGTAGTCGAACTGGTGCAGGTATCCCAATTGCATTGCCCATGTGGGGGTGAGGCGGCGGTTGATGGACACTTGTGCGCGGTTCCGCTCGAAGTAGGGTTCCCGGTCGGTGAAGAACAGTTCATTGCTTGCACTGAGCACGAAGGGACGCTCACCACCCTTCAGCGCTCCGAAAGGGTAGGAGGCGCCGAGGCGATAGCGGGATCTGTTGCGGTGGCCGTTGCTGGTGAAGCGCAGTTCCATACGGTAGCGATGCTCGATCCGCAGTCTGCCGAAGGTGGCATCATGCACCAGTTGGGGCCAGATGCGCAATTCGTCATTGGCTTTCGGCCGTACGAAGTCCCCACCAGGCAGGTAGGTCACATAGCGTCCGGATCCCAATGTCAAGCGCAGGCCCGGCATCGCTTTGTAGGTGACCGCGCCCTTGAACTCGTAGTAGTGAAAGTCGTCATAGAACCGCAGCGAGCGTAGTTGGGTTTCCGCGAACGCGCTATATCGTTCGTTCCACTTGTATTGCACGTTCAGGATGTTCCAGCTGCCAAGACCTTCGCTCTGCGCGGTGGTCAGCAACGGCAGCAGCGCATACGCAGCCAGCACACCGAGAGGTCGCGTAATGGTGAACGCCCCATATCGATGGCGGGTCATGTTGGCGGAGCGGTGCATGTGCGATGGCCGGGGTGTGCAGCGGGGTGATGCCGCTCTACGTGGGCCCGAAAGATCGATCACCGGATGATATGTGCTGCGTCAGGCCCGCAATTGCACACCAGGTCGATGATGCTCATGCGCGGAACGAAGCCATGCCGGTCGACGAATACCTGCTGGTAGGGTGAGACAGCGGTGATCTCGGCGGGCAATGGTTTCTTGGGGTGGAGGTTAGTCCGGAGGTCGAGGAATTGCGTGTTGTCCGATGTCTTATGTCCTACGCGGCCCATGGCGGTATTGGGGCCGCGTAGGACATCGGACAGCACGCTTGGGACAACGTATTCATCGCTCACCTCTACCTCGGTTCTCACCCCCAGCCACTTCATCCCGAGCCGCAGGGTGGCGAGGTCCAGGTCCACCAAACGGTCGTATTTCTTCAGCACAACGGCTTCGATGTCGTCGATGTAGTGAATGAACCACGGCGTGTTCCCGTAAGCGCTGCGGATGGCGTGCACGTGCTGCTGCGGCCAGCTTTCAACGTAGCTGAGGCCGACTGTGCGCATCGGCATCTTCTGGCCTGACCTGCGCGCGATCTGCACCACCAGGTCCTGCTTTCCGTTCGGCCCAACGATCGTCGTGCGCGTGCGGTAGCTCTGGCGTTCAAAATGCTCGCCGATATCGATGATCACCTTCGGGTGCCGTGCCAGGAGCCGGTAATGCTCGACGCTGCCGAAGTAGAAGGCGGGGAGGAGGGGGGTATGGCTCATACCATGCGCAATCGTGACCCCCAGAATCGTTCTTCAAGCCAGATCTTGAACAGCGGATCGATCCACTCGGTCTTTTCCCCCACAAAGTCCAGCACCTCCTTGCTCTCCAACGCGTCGGTCATGCGTTTCACATGGGCACTGGACCCCAGGTTGAAGCGACGGATCGTGTCCATGGTAGTGAAGCGTTCAACGCCATTGAGCAGGGCGCGCAGGTAGTTGAGCTGCGGCGTGGTCAGTTCATCAACGAGCCTATGGTAGAGCGCGTCATGCTGGTTCAACAGGTCTTGCAATGCGATGTCCACTGTGGCGCGGGTGCACGTGCGACCATGGGTGCGAAGCCACGCTGCGTGGCACAGCATCTGTACGTGGTAGCTGTGGTCCTGCATCACCTCAGCGATATGGTCGCATGTGTCGGTGGCGATGTTGATCTTCACGCTGGCGAAGCGCCCCTTGATGAACGGCACCCAGTCCGCGCGCTTGATCTTGTCCAGGAACAACACGTCGCCAAAGCGATAGAAGGGCATGCTCTGCTTGTTGAAGAGGTCCATCATCATATGCCGCTTGCTGCCGTAGATCACATGGCAAACGGCCTTGTGATGCTGCCAGGAAGCGCGTAGCATCTTCTGGAACCCCAATGGATCCGGAAGCATGGCGATGTTCTGGAATTCGTCGATGCACAGCACCAGCCGCACCTTTTTCGCTGTCGCCATGCGCTCGGGCAGTTCCAACAGGTCCTGCATGGCGCGGTGCCCCTCGGGTAGGGTCAGCTTCAGACTGAACTCGCTCTGGGGATCAATGCCGAAACCGATCTGTGGTACAAGGCCGCGGAGGAATTCCTTCACATCGGCCATGCGTTGGTCCATCGTCCTGCCCAAGGCCTTGATCGTGGCTTCGATCGTGCGCTCCAGGAACTCCTGTTCCGTGCGGACGTGAAAGAGGTCCACAAAAGCAAAGCGAACGTCCTTTTCGCGCGCCATGTCGAGCGCCACCTGACGGATGAGCGATGATTTGCCCCAGCGCCGCGGGCTGATGATCACGGTGTTCTGCCCCGACCGGAAGTTCGCCCGCAGGTGCTTGCGGTGTGATCCGCGGTCAACGAAGCTGTCGCCCGATACCAACGTGCCAATGAAGAAGGGTGAGCGTTCGTCGTCCATGTGGAGCCGCCTTTTGGCCGTCCCGGCAAATGTAATGCCTTTGTTTGTAACAAAGATGTTATAAACATCATTGTCACCGATGCTTGGCCTGGTACGAAAGGGATGCGCGTGCCTGGTAAGGCTACTTCCCGATACAGAACTTCCCGAAAATGCTGCCCAGCAGATCGTCCGGCGTGATGCGGCCGGTGATCTCGCCCAGGTGATGCTGCGCCCGCCGCAGGTCCGTGGCCAGCAGCTCGCCGCTTACGCCCTTGGTCATGGCGATGCGCGCATCGTGAAGGGCCTGACGCGCATTTTCCAGCGCTTCCACGTGCCGCACGTTCGTCACCACAATGCCGCCGTCGCTTTCCTGCAAGGCCTCCACGTGCTCGATGAAGGCGTCCTTCAATTCCTGTAGTCCCGCACCGGTCTTCGCGCTGATGTGCATCACGCCGCTGCCGGCCTTCACGCCGGGAAGGTCGATCTTGTTGAGCACGGGGATGATCTGCGGACCATCGCCGATGCGCTCGCGCAACATGGACGCCTGCATGCGGAAGGCGCTTTCGTTCATCACCGTGGCATCGCCGAGGACCACCACGATGCTGGCCTCCTTTGCTTTCTTGTAGCTGCGTTCGATGCCGAGTTTTTCGATGGTGTCCTCCGTGTGCCGGATGCCCGCCGTGTCGATGAAGCGGAACAACACACCCCCGATGGTGATGGCCTCTTCCACCGTGTCGCGCGTGGTGCCGGGGATCTCGCTCACGATGGCGCGGTCCTGCTGCAGCAATGCGTTCAGCAAGGTGCTCTTGCCGCTGTTCGGCGCCCCGATGATGGCCACGGGCACGCCCTGCTTGATCGCGTTGCCGTAGCGGAAGCTGCTGATCAGCTCACCGCAGATGCCCATCAGTTCGTTGATCAACGCAAGAAGATCATCGCGCTGTGCGAATTCCACATCCTCTTCGCTGAAGTCCAGCTCGAGTTCGATCAGCGCGCTGAAGTCGATGAGCTGTTGCCGGAGTTGCTCGATGCGATCGCTGTAGCCGCCGCGCAATTGCTGCAACGCGAGTTTGTGCGAGGCCGCGCTCTGGCTGGCGATCAGGTCGGCCACCGCTTCCGCCTGCGATAGATCGAGCTTTCGGTTCAGGAAGGCGCGTAGGGTGAATTCCCCCGGACGTGCCGAACGCGCGCCTTGGGCCACCAGCGCCGAAAGCAAGCGCTGCTGGATGTAGGGTGAGCCGTGGACGCCGACCTCCACCACATCCTCGCCTGTGTACGATGCCGGACCCTTGAACCAGGTGATGAGCCCTTCGTCGATGGCCCCGTCCTCATCCTTCAGCTTCACGAAGTGGGCCGTGCGGGCCGCGAGGTTGCCGTGCAGGTCGGAGCACCTGCGCACGATGGAAAGCGCATCCGGGCCGCTGAGGCGGATCAGTGCGATGGCCCCGACCCCCGGGGGGGTGCTCAACGCGCAAATGGTGTCCTGTTCCAACACGGCGCGAAATTGGGCGATCTTCGGCCCCGCCATGCCAACTTCCGCCGGTAAAGCATACGACGACCTGAAGTATCCCACCGTGGTGGTGGTCGGTGGCGGCTTCGCTGGATTGGAGTTGATCAAGGGGCTGGAAGGTCGCCCGTACAAGGTGATGCTGCTGGACAAGCACAATCACCACTGCTTTCAGCCACTGCTGTACCAGGTGGCCACCGCCAGCCTCAGCGCCGACAGCATCGCCCATCCCTTCCGCCGCACCGTGGCGCCCATGCCCAACGTGGCCTTCCGTATGACGAAGGTGACCGGGGTGGACGCGTCGCGCAAGGTGGTGCTCACCGATCGTGGTGACTTCCCCTACGATATCCTGGTGCTGGCCACGGGCAGTGAAACGAACTTCTTCGGCATGCGGGACCTCGAACGCGAGGCCATGCAGCTCAAAAGCATCGGGCAGGCGCTCGACATCCGCAGCGACTTCCTGCAGGACTTCGAAGCGGCACTGTACCAGCAGGACGAGCACATGCAGAAGCGCCAGCTCAACTTCACCATCGTGGGCGCAGGTCCCACCGGTGTGGAACTCGCGGGTGCCCTGTCCGAGATCCGCAACACCGTGCTGAAGCGCGAGTACCGCGAGCTGGAGAGCGGCCGCATGCGCATCGTGCTCATCGACAGCAACGAGCGCGTGCTGAAGAACTTCTCCATGAAGAGCAGCGTGAACGCACTGGCCTACCTGCGGGATATGGGCGTGGAAGTACTGTTCAACGCCCGCGTAGTGAGCTATGACGGGGAACGGATCACCTTCAAAGACGGCAGCACCATGGACAGCAGCACCGTGATCTGGGCCGCGGGCGTGAAAGGCACCGTGATCCCCGGGCTCGAGGCGGCCGTGGAACCGCGGGCGAACCGCTACAAGGTGGACCGCTCCAATCAATTGCAGGGCATCCCGGACGTATTCGCACTGGGCGATGTGGCCCTGATGCAGGAAGGGCCGTGGGAGCAAGGGCATCCGCAAGTGGCGCCTGCGGCCATCCAACAGGCCGCGCTGCTCGTGCAGAACCTCGTGCGCAAGGCGGAAGGGAAGCCGATGAAGGAGTTCACGTACGTGGACAAGGGCAGCATGGCCACCATCGGACGGTTCAAGGCCGTGGTGGATGCGGGCCGGCTGCATGTCGGAGGCTGGATCGCCTGGATGGCCTGGATGTTCGTGCACCTGATGGCGCTCGTGGGCTACCGCAATCGGCTGCAGGTGCTCATGGGCTGGGCCTGGAAATACCTCAGTTGGAAGAACACCATCCGGCTCATCATCCGGCCCTATGTGCGTCGTCATTCCGAAGTGGAAGGTCCGATGCCACCCGCAGCCAGCGCGTAGTCATGGACCGCCGCCTGCTCATCCTCTGGCTCACGATCTTCATCGATCTGCTCGGCTTCAGCATCTTCATACCGGTCGTTCCCTATTTCGCCAAGGAGCTCAATGCGAGCGACACGGTGATCACCCTGTCGGCAGCGGTGTTCGCGGTGATGGTGTTCATCTTCTCGCCCATCTGGGGCAGTGTGAGCGACCGTTATGGGCGCAGACCCGTGATCCTCGCCGCCATCGTGATCAGTGCTGCGAGCTACCTGATCTTCGCGCATGCCACGGGCATAGTGTTGCTTTTCGCCAGCCGCATCCTCACCGGCATCGGTTCGGGCAACATCGCGGCCACCCAGGCATATGTGAGCGACATCACGCCACCACAGGACCGTGCGAAGCGCATCGGCCTCATCGTGGGCGCTTCGTTCGGCATGGCCTTCGCCTTCGGACCGGCGATCGGCGGCATCATTTTCCATCGCTTCGGGATCGAGGCCGTGGGCTACTTCGCCACCGCGCTCTGCCTGCTGAACATCCTGGGCGTGCTGGCCTTCCTGCCGGAATCGCTGAAGGTGATGGATCCCACCCGCCGCATCAACTTCAAGCCTGTGGCCAGCACGTTCGCTGCGCTCAGGGACACCCGCTTCCGCGACATCTTCCTCATCGGTTTCGTATACATCACCGCCTTCAGCATGATGAACGTGACCATGTCCCTCCTGTGGAAGGACCGGTTCGCCCTGACGGTGGAGCAGACCGGTCTCATGTTCTCGCTCTGGGGCATCCTTTCCGCCATTTCACAAGGAGGATTGGTTGGCGTGTTCAACCGCTTCCTCGGCGAGCGCCGGATGATGGTCTACGGCTGCGTGTTGGTAGGGCTTGGCCTCGCCACGATCCCCTTTGTTCCAGTAGGCCTTCGTGATGCGCAGGGGGCACCGATCCCCATGAACTGGGTCTTCCTGCTATGCAGCCTGATCCCCATGATCGTGCTCTCCATCGGCAACGCGTGCCTCAATCCCAGCCTCGTCGCCATCCTCAGCCGTACGGCATCGCCCCATGAGCAGGGGGAGGTGATGGGGCAGAACCAGGGATTCAGTTCGCTGGCCCGGGTGCTGGGACCCGCCTTCGCCGGGCCGTTGTATGAGGTCGGCCGGGGGCTTCCCTTCTGGGTGGGGGGCGCCATCATGCTCGGAACGCTCTGGCTCGTTTTCGACTACTTGCGCACCAAGTACACCCCGCTCGTTCCTTCACCGGCCAACGCCGATTAGATTCGCCGCGCGAACGGGCCTCCCTTTCGTCACAACCACCAGAAACCGACAACGGCTTTTTCCAACATGAGCGTACTCGTCAACAAGAACAGCAAGGTCCTGGTGCAGGGCTTCACCGGTAGCGAAGGCACCTTCCACGCCACGCAGATGATCGAATACGGCACCAACGTGGTCGGTGGCGTTACGCCGGGGAAGGGAGGTCAGAAGCACCTGGACCGTCCGGTGTTCGAGACCATGAGCGATGCGGTGAAGCAGACCGGTGCCGATGTCAGCATCATCTTCGTTCCGCCCGCCTTCGCGGCCGATGCGATCATGGAGGCCGCCGAGGCCGGCATCAAGGTGATCGTGTGCATCACCGAGGGCATCCCCGTGAAGGACATGGTGGCCGCCCGCGAATACCTCCGCGGCAAGGATTGTGTGCTCATCGGGCCCAACTGCCCCGGTGTGATCACCGCCGATGAATGCAAGGTGGGCATCATGCCCGGCTTCGTGTTCAAGAAGGGCAGCATCGGCATCGTGTCCAAGTCCGGCACGCTGACGTACGAAGCGGCGGATCAGGTGGTGAAGGCCGGCATGGGCATCACCACGGCCATCGGCATCGGTGGCGACCCCATCATCGGCACCACCACGCTCGAAGCGATCCAGATGTTCGCCAATGACCCCGAGACGAAGGCCATCGTGATGATCGGTGAGATCGGCGGCGACCTGGAGATCAAGGCCGCACAATGGATCAAGGCCAACTGCAAGAAGCCCGTCGTGGGCTTCATCGCCGGCGAGACCGCACCGAAGGGCCGCACCATGGGCCACGCGGGTGCCATCGTCTCCGGTGCCGACGAAAGCGCTGCCGCCAAGAAAAAGGTGATGCGCGAGTGCGGTATCCACGTGGTGGAGAGCCCCGCCACCATCGGCGCGAAGATGAAGGAGGTGCTGGGGTGATCCGCAGGCGGCAGGCATCCGCAGATACACAGTTCAAGCGTGCTCGCGGATCAACTGCCGAGAACGCCACACGCGCATCCGTCGAGAAAGAAAGAGATCGGTCATCACGGGCGCTCCGGGCTCAATAACGCACGGTCCTCCTCCGTGGAATGTGCGTTAAGATAAACGGCCCGATACGCTTCGAAGTTCATTCGGTCGAAGTGGATCACCGTGTTGTTGTACTGCTTGATCTGGAAGAGGTTCACGAAAAGCAGGTAGCCGCACGTTGCGAGGAAGGGGAGCTTCCATCTGGAGGATCGCAGCCGCTCCGTCAACGCGCCGAAGACCAGCGCCCATACCGGATAGCTCTGCACCAGCGCACGCGCCGAGTAGCTGCCTCCATAGCGCCAGTCATGCCAGGCGATGATGATCCAGAGGTTCATCAGGCTGAAGACCAACACGCTCTTCCGCCAAGGCCGATCGCGCATGAAGAAGAGGCCGATCACGAAAAGGAGCGTGAGCGGCGTGTAAATGAACCAACCCTTCTCGCCTCCAAAAAGCACGCGGAAGTGCGGGTTCAGGAAGTCCCATTTGCTGCCCAATTCGTACACCCAGCTTCCCGTGACGATCTTCCAGTAGAGCAACTGCGGAAAGCCGACGACCACGGCGATGGCCAGCATCCATGCCACATGCAGGCGGTGATCGCGTAGCAGGGCCCATTTCTTCCGGGCTGCTTCCTTCGAATGCGTGTTCCACAAAAGCGGGATGAACAACATGATGAGCTCCGTGGGCCGGGTGAAGGTGGCCAAGGCGATGGTGCCGCCGATCATTAATGCGTACCGGATACGTGGGCGTTCATGCCATTTCAGCGTTGCCCAAATGATCAGCACGTAGAGCGCGAAGAGGAAGCCATGCGTCTGCGCGTTGTCCACACTGATGTACTGGATGGCGTTGGTGGCCAGTGTGACCAGCAGGATGGTGAGGGCGGCCGTGGCATCGCTGAAGTAGTGGAGCAGCACACGCCGCCAGAGGAAGAGCGCGAGGATGACATAGCACAGCGGGCTGAACGCGATGGACCATTGGTATGGTGCCGAGAAGCCGTCCTGTGGCATATGCAACAGGCCTGCGGCGGCATGTCCGATGAAAAAGAACGGCAGTTCCATCAGCGCAACACCGTACATCACCTTGTCCACCCGGTTGCCATTTGCCGCAGGCAGCATCTGATACAGACCGCCCGTGCCCACCACATGGTACGTGCTATCGATCTCCTCGATCCAGTCCATCCGCTCGATGTCGTGATGGATGAAAAGCGAGGGGAGGTAGGCGTAGTAGGCCAGTGCGTCCCAGTTGGTCACCTGCAACTTGCTCCAGCCGCGCAGTTCTGTGTACTCGAAGCGCGCGAAGAGCAGCACACAGGTGGTTACAATGACCGCCCAGTGAGAGAGCCTACCGCGCATGCCGCTGTTCACACCCCGAACTGGCGCAGGTGGTGGTCCAGGTGATGGCAGCTCAGCTTGTCCCACTCTTCGATCGTGAGCTTGCCGAAGAAGGGGTGGGGCGTCTTGCTCAGGGCCTCGGGGCCACCCGCGTTGAAGCGGCGGATCAGTTCGCTCAACTTGCGTTGTTCGTCATTGAACTTTCGGCGATCGATGATCAGGAAGGCCTTGTCCGTGGGCAAGTTCTTCTTCCAGACCTTGGTCGTGGCCAGCTTCTTCTTGGCCATGGGACCGATCAAGGAGCCGAGCAGCGTGCGCTTGGGTTTCAATTCACCTAAGGCCACCTTCAACGGTTGCTGGCAGTGTGCCAGCATCTGGTCCACGTGCATGGTTCCCCATTTGGCCGTGGCTTCTGGCGTGAGCTGGGCAATGCGTGCCACCAGGTGGTCCACATGGTCGCGGTCGAAGAGGCTGTGCATGATCGAACGAAGTGATCCCGAAGGTAGCGCCGCGCGTGATCCGTCCGCCTCGGTCATGCGCTGCCAGCTTGCTACATTCGCCTCCACGGGCCTCAAGGCCCGGCACCGAACATGGCCCTTCTGAACGGAAAAACCGCCCTCATCACCGGCGGATCGCGCGGCATCGGCCGCGGCATTGTTGAACGCTTCCTGGAGGAAGGGGCCGATGTGGCCTTCACTTACGTGAGCAGCCCCGAGAAGGCCAATGCCACCGCAGCGGAAATGGCCGCGAGGTCCGGACGCAAGGTCCTGGCCATCCAGAGCGACGCGGGGAATTTCGAGCAGGCACAGGCCGCGGTGGACCAGGTGGTGGCCGCGTGGGGCAAGCTCGATGTGCTGGTGAACAACGCCGGCATTACCAAGGACCAGCTGCTCATGCGCATGAGCGAGGCCGACTTCGATGCGGTGATCAACACCAACCTGAAGAGCGTGTTCAATATGACCAAGGCGGTGATGCGTACCATGCTGAAGCAGCGCAGCGGCAGCATCGTCAACATGAGCAGCGTGGTGGGGGTGAAGGGCAACGCGGGCCAGAGCAACTACGCCGCCAGCAAGGCCGGGATCATCGGCTTCACGAAGAGCGTGGCGCTGGAACTGGGCAGCCGCAACATCCGCAGCAATTCCATTGCCCCCGGCTTCATCGAAACGGAGATGACCGGCGCGCTGGACCCCAAGGTGGTGGAGCAGTGGCGCGAAGGCATCCCCCTGAAACGCGGTGGCACACCCACCGATGTGGCCAATGCCTGCGTGTTCCTCGGCAGCGACCTCAGCTCCTACATCACGGGTCAAACGCTGCATGTGTGCGGCGGCATGTTGACATAGGTTGGCGAAAGATCGTTGGCTTTACCCCGCCCAAGCTGTGCGGCATGACGCTGCAGGTGTGATCTTCGCTCTTCCTTCAGCCAAGGTGCAACAGCCCCGCGGCAACGACCTGTGAGCCTTACCACATCCCATTCCCTCTGGCTCCTGCCCTTGTGCCTCGCGCTGGGGGCATTGGGTGCGTGGCTCTTGTATCGTCGTTCCATCGATACGCATGGATGGAGCAAGGGCCTGGCCTGGCTGCTGGGTGCGTCCCGCGCGCTGGTGATCGCGTTGCTCGCCTTCTTCCTGCTGGAACCCATGGTGCGCGTGTTCCAACGCGAAGTGCGCAAGCCGGTGATCGTGCTGGCACATGATGCCAGTTCGTCGCTCCTGGCCACCGGGGACAGCGCCACGCTCCGCGCCGCGCATGGCGAGGTGCTGCGCCAGCTCCAGGAACGCCTCGGAGAGCACTACGAGGTGCGTCCCTTCAGCTATGGCGATCATGTGAGCGAGGGCATCGATCTGCGGCAGGTCGAAGGGTACACGGACATCGACCAGTTGTTCCGCGCGGTGCATGACCGCTTTGCCGGGCCTGATCTGGGTGCGGTGATCATCGATGGCGATGGCATCTACAATCGCGGCCGCGATCCGCTTCCCGCAGCCGAGCGGCTCGGTGTTCCGGTGTTCACCATCGCCCTCGGCGACACCACCGTGCGCCCCGACCTTGCGCTGCGCCACGTCGACCACAACCGCATCACCTACCTCGGCAACGAGTTCCCCGTGGTGGCCCGCGTGGAAGCGCGCCATCTCAAAGGCACCACGGCCCGCGTGAGCATCAGTCGCGATGGTCGCGTGCTGTCCTCCAAGGACCAACGCATCACCAGTGACCCGCAGGTGAGCGAAGTGCCCCTGATGGTGAAGGCCGACGCACCCGGTCTGCAGCGCTACGTCGTGCGCATCGCTCCCGTCGAGGGAGAGGCCTCCGAGGCCAACAACGCGCAAACGATCTATATCGATGTGCTCGATGATCGACAGAAGGTGCTGATCCTCGCCCTTGGCCCGCATCCCGATGTGGCCGCGCTTCGCCAGAGCATGGACAAGCTGGAAGGCTATTCCACGGAAGTGGCCTACGCATCCGCGTTCAGTGGCAAGGTGGAGGAATTCGACCTCATCATGCTGCATCAACTGCCTTCCGGATACGCGGCCATCCAGCCGGTGCTGAAGCGCATCATCGAGCGGAACATCCCCACCCTGACCATCATGGGTGCGAACACGGACTTTGCCCAGCTCAACGCGCTGGGCAGCGGCCTGGAGATCACTGGTGCGCAGCGCACCGTGAACGATGCGCAGGCGGCCATGAACCCGGACTTCGCGCTATTCACTGTGGATGCGGAGGAGGCCCAGGCCTTTGAGCGCTTTCCACCATTGCAAGTGCCGATCGGTACATACGAACTGGGTCGTGGGGCTGCGGCCCTGCTGTTCCAGAAAGTGGGCGTGGTGCGTACGCCGTACCCGCTGCTAGCCATCCAGCCACAGGGCGAACGCCACAGCGCCATCATCTGCGGTGAAGGCCTCTGGCGATGGAAGCTGGCGGACCAGCAGCTCTACAATACACAACAGCACTTCGATCAGCTTGTGCATAAGCTGGTCGCCTTCCTTGCACTGAAGCAGGACAAGAGCCGGTTCCGTGTACGGCATGCGCAGGAATTCGCGCAGAACGAGCCCGTGCTCATCGATGCTGAACTGTACAACGCCAGCTACGAGCCGGTGAACACGCCAGAGGCCGCCATCAACCTGCGGAACGAGGAGGGACGGGACCTGTCGTACACCTTCAGCCGCAACGGCACCGGTTACCGCCTCGAAGCAGGGGTGCTGCCACCGGGCCGGTACACCTATGCCGCCAGCACCCTGCTCGATGGGGAGCGCTTCGCCACCAAAGGGGAACTGCTGGTGAAGCCGATGGTCGCCGAACAGCTCAGCACCGTGGCGGATCATGAGCTGCTTGCCGCACTGGCCGCTCGAACGCAAGGCATCATGGTGTCGCCGGCCGAAATGGAGGAGATCGTCAAGGCCATTGATGAGCGTAGGACCATCGTTCCGCGTTCATACGCCCACGCCAGCTTCAGCGACATCATCGGCTGGCGCTGGTTGTTCTTCGCGCTGCTTGCCCTGCTCACCATGGAATGGGCGATCCGCAGGCGCAACGGGACCTATTGAACATCCTGCATGGACGGCGCATCTACTCGCCCATCACTGCTGAAACGGCTCTGGCTTCGGGGATGGGTGCGATGGCTCATCGTCCTAGCCGCAGTGGTCACGCTGCTGCTTCTCTGCCGTATCCCCATCCTTCGGGCCACAGGCGACTTCCTCATCACCGACACACCTGTTGCACATGCCGATGTGGCCTATGTGCTCGGTGGTGCCGCATGGGACCGGGGGCGCGAGGCGGCAAGGCTCTACCATGCCGGGGTGGTGGATCGATTCGTCTGCACCGGCTCCCAGGTGCCTGGTGACCTGGAAGCGCTGGGGCTGGATATCACGGAAGGCGGTGTTACACGCAAGGTGATGATCGATGGTGGCATACCGGCCGAGCGGATCATGCAACTGGACCGCGGGACCAGCACGATGGAGGAGGCCGATGCCTTGCTGGATGTGGCCCGGAACGCTGGCGTGGACACCGTGCTGATCGTGAGCCATTCGTTCCATCTGCGCCGCATCCGCTTCGTCTTCGCGGACCGCTTCGCTGATGCCGACATTACCGTTCTGATGCACGGCTCACCCAGTGACACCTTCAATGAGGAGCGTTGGTGGGAAACGGAATCGGGGCTCATGATCGTATACAACGAGTACGTGAAGCTCATCTATTACCACCTGAAGTATTGAAACGAAAAGCCCGCTGATCGAATGATCAGCGGGCTTTCCTTGATACGGTCCGGCTCAGCGCACGATGTTCAACTGGCGCACTGCGCGCTGGTCGCCCATGCGGACATCGAGGCTGTACGTGCCAATGGCCAATGTCCGCAGATCCAACGCGGTATTGCTGCCCGCGCGGGCGCTTAGATGCATCACTTCGCGACCGAGTTCGTCGCGCACCGTCAACAGCGCTGGTGCATCGCCTGTGGGCAGCGTCACGGTGTACTGCCCGTCCCCTGGATTGGGGAACACGCGAAGGTCGGCCCCAAGGCCGGATTCCTGCACACCGTTCGATGTGACGCAGAAGGGGTTCACGGAGGCATCGGTGAAGGTGCCGTTCCCGTTCACGAGCTGCACGCCGAAGGCCCCCAGGACCTCAAAGTCGCCATTGCCGTATTGGCAGCAGATGCCATCGCCGTATCCATCATTCACGGTGAGCACGTAGCAGCCTTCGCCTACGCACAGGTCCGTGCTGATCACCACGCCATCGTTCCCATCCGTGTACGGTCCGCCGGTGAAAAGGACCGAGCCGCCCTGGGTGGCCACCTCCCAGGTTGTTTCGGAACCGTAATCGTCCTGGGTGATGTTCAAGGTCACCGTGTATCCGGGATCGGCCACCACGAACGACTGGCTGCGGGTGTTGTTGCCCAGGTTCTCGTCCGTGCCGCCATTGGGCGAAGAGCAGCTTGCATTGAAGGTGTGCGCTCCGTTCGAGGTGGTGATGTTCCCCAAGGCCAGGGTCGTCGTTGCCCCGGGTGCGAGGCTGCCGGTCCAGGTGCCATTGGTGGCCGATCCGCCGTCCAGGTTGTAGCTGTACATCAGGCTGGTGATGAGCAGGGTGCCGTTGTTCTTGAAGACCAGCGACGGGCTGATGACGGCCGCACCGCAGTAGCTCGCGTCGATGCCGGTGATGCTCTGAATGGATGCGTCGAGCCCGAGGGGTGATCCGTTGGGGTCGTAACCGTTGAGGACCGTGGCGCAGGTACCCAACCACTCATCCATCAACGGATAGCTCACGTTGAACCGGCCGAAGTAGTCGTTCACGTTATTGGCGCAGCTCGCTTCGCCACCGAACAGCTGGCCGATCAAGCGGTGGTCCTGGTTCCAAAGGCCGCTGCCGCTGCTGCCGGGCTCTGTGGTGCCATCCTCCCATGTGGCGATGCGCCAGCACGCCGCGCCACCGAAGGTGCCCTGCGTGTTCGCGTTGTTGTCGAAGCTGATCTTCTTGATGTCCCCGCTCGGATGGTGGATGCAGGTGCTGGTCGTGGCTGCGGTGCCCGTGGCGTCCCAACCGGCATAAAACACGCCATAGCTCGCAGGTGGCGTGGTGTTCAATTGCAGGAGCGCCACGTCCGAACCAGCGCTGTTCATCAACAATGTTGAGCCTGCCACGGTCTGGTTCGTCGGGCCGTTCGTGGTGGGTGTGCACGTGGGACTGTCCCAATTGAACCGAAAGCCCCAGGTTCCCACGTTGGAGCCCGAGGTGCAGTGATTGGCCGTCAGGAAGTAGGGTGTGCCATCATTCGCGCAGTTGTTGATCAGTGTGCCGGTGCAGATGCCGCTGCCACTTACCGTGATCATACCCACGGAGGCGATCTCATCGCGCCAATCATCTCCCTCGGGGCAGATCACGTTGTTGTTGCAGGCGCCGCTGTCGCCGAGGCCTTTCATCAACCCCAGCACATCGCGGTATGCGTGTGTCACCTGGTTGATGTGCAGTTGGCCCTGGCCCTGTACCGCGACCGGCTCGATGTACTCCACGGTCACCTCATCACCCGCGAGCTGGGTAACGCCCATTTCGGCGCGGCCACCGGAACTGGCTTGTGTGAACGCACCCAGCCATTCGTTGTTCGCATTGTACACGAAGACCTGCGCGCCCTCCGGCACGACATATTGGTCGAACACGAAGTTGATGCTGCGCGCACCGGGGCAATGCAGCGATAGGCGCCATACCCGCGAGCCATTCGCCATCTCCGTCCATGTTCCACTGCTCTGCAGCGACAGGTCGGCTGTGTGATTGAACCCGAAGCGGAACGGGCCTTTCACCCCGCTTGCGGCCCGGGCATCGTCCTCGGCCAGTAGCGCGGCCTCGTCCACCGCAGGGAAGTGCATGACCTCAGGCTTCGACCAGCCAAGCTTTTCGGCCTTTACACCGAACGGTTGGCCGCCATAAGCGATCTGTGCTTTGAGCGGGATGCTGCCGACGACGAGCGCGGCGAAAAGAAGAGCGTAACGGTCCATGTTCATGGTGGGCGGATTGATCGGTTCTGATGAGTGGGTAAGGTCGGTCGGGTTTCGGCCTCCGACCGCGGGGGGACAAGTTATTCCGAAGCGGGATCCATTGGCGGCGCTGTTCAAAACCCTGCCATGGCGGGATCACAAGAATGAGCTCTCACAAGGCGGCGGAAAGCGACCGCCCGGGTGAAAGTGTTCAGCGCTGCACCACCAAGCGCTGGCAATTGAACGAGCCCTGGGTGATGGTCGTCAGAACATAAACACCATCCGCGATCGTGGGTAAGGCGATGGTGCTTCGCTGTGCTCCCCTGGCCACACGCCCTTCCGTAAGTAGGCGGCCGTTCATATCCACGAGTGACCACCGCAGATCCTGGGACAACACGGTCGGCCAGTGCAGGGTGAGGCGGTCCGTGGCCGGGTTGGGCCAGATGGAAGGAACAGCGCCAGCGCTCAACGCGTCGATGCCCACACCCTCCAGGCAGAACTCCCGCACCTCTCCCTGACCATATTGACCATCGCTCACTACATGGTCCCCAAACGCGCTGGTGATCGTGTAGTGTCCCTGGCCTTCGCTGCAACAGATGCCATCGCCGAACACGTCGTTGATGGTGAAGGTGTAACAGTCATCGCCCAAGCAGAAGGGCACTTCGATCGGCGTGGTGCTGTTGTTCGCGTACGGTCCCCCGGCATACAGGACCGTACCGTCAGCGTTGGCCAGGTCCCACGTGATGTCCTCTCCGAAGTTGTCCGGGCTAAGGAGGAGGGTCACCAGTTCTCCAGGTGAGTTCACGACGAAATCAAGGGTATCGCTGTCGTCCGTCGGATCCCCGTCGTTGGATCCGTTCGGTGCCTCCGTGCTCACCACCAGGGACTGCGCTCCGTTCCCGACGGCGATCATCGGAAGCTGCACATTGGCGGTCTGCAGGGGCGCCAGGTTCCCGGACCAGCCCATGGTCCCCGTTGCTCCGCCCAGTACCTCATACGTGATGGTCACGGACGCGAGATAGGCCGTGCCGTTGTTCTTCAGTGTGACCACCGGCTGCACGGAGTCCTCGTTGCAGATGTTGGCCGCAATGCCCACGATGCTGGTGATGGCCGTGTTGTTCGTTGTGATCGGGACGGTGATGCCCGGGTCCAGGCCGTTCAGGGTGTCGCCGCAGGCCCCGAGCCATTGCTCGATGAAGGGGTAGCTCACGGAGAAGCGGCCGTACCAATCGTCGTTGTTGTTGGTGCAACTGGCCGAACCACCATAGAGCTGCCCAACGATGTGGTGGGCCTGGTCCCACAGTCCGCTGCCGCTGCTGCCGGGCTCGGTGGTGCCCGTCTCGTAGTTGAACACATGCCAGCAATCGGCAGGCCCGTTGCCCACATCGATGCCATTCTCGGATACGGAGGGGTCCAGATCATGGGTGATCTTCTTGATGTCTCCGCTCGGGTGATGGATGCACGTGGTCTGTTGGGGCACGGCACCGCTCTTGTCCCAACCGTTGAAGTAGGCGTTGAATTCGGGGGGAGGCTGGTCGTTGAGCTGCAGGAAAAGCATGTCGCTCCCTGGGTTTGCCGCAAGTTGTGTTGAGCCGCTCACCGTGTGGTCGGTGGGGCCGTTCGCCGTAGGGTCACAGGTGGGACTTTCCCAGTTGAACCGGAAGACCCAGGTGCTCGGGTCTGCACCGCCCAGGCAATGGTTCGCGGTAAGGAAGTAAGGGATGCTGTCGTTGTTGCAGTTATTGAGCAACTGCCCTGTGCAGGAGCCTCCGCCGGCGAGCACCAGCGCTACGGAGCGGATCTCCGGCCGCCAGTCATCGCCTTCAGGGCAGATCGTGTTCACATTGCAGGGCCCACTATCGCCGAAAGCCCTGTCAAAGCCCGCCCACGGGGCCCGATAGGCGTGTACCACGCGGCCAAGCGTCAAATGTCCCTGCCCGGCGGAAACCCCGGGCTCCTGGTATTCCACGGTGACGGTGCTGCCCGGCAAGGGCTGCACGCCCAGTACGGTGTGGCCCGGATGGCTGTCCGCCGTATATCCGCCCAGCACCTGGCCGGCATCGTTGTACACGAACACACGCCCACCTGGGGGGACCACATAGTTGGTGAAGGTCACGCCGATGCCCACGGCCTGTGGGCATTGTAGCTTGATCCGCCAAAGGCGCTGCCCTTGTGGTAACACGTCCCACACACCATCACGGTCCGTGCGGATGTCCGTAAGGTGCTCCACACCGAAGCGGTATGGACCCTTTCTTCCGATCGACGCGTTGTGTGCATCCGCCGCAAGTTCAGCGCCTGCATCCACGGTGGGCAGGGTGATCACCGGCACGGTCGAAAGGTCCGTTCGACGCGGGTCCGGGCCCAAGGGCCGCCCGGCGAAGGAGACCTGTGCCTCCATGCACGAGGGAATGATCAAGGCACCCAGAATGATCAGGCCGCTTTTCATCAGGCGAACGATTTATGGATGGACGTACGCTCCGGCGCGTACGACCGCCGGGTTGAAAGTAGGGCACGGAACGGTCAGCGCGGACCTCCGGCCAGGGCCGCGCCTTCAGCTATGGGCTCGGTGGTCATGTGCTCAAACACCACCTTCGACACGGCTGATAACACCCGCGCCTGGTCCTTCAGGTCGACTCCCTTGGTCATCATGGTCATCAGATAGGTGTTGCCGTTCGCATAGACCAAGGCTGTTTCGTGCAGTTGGTCCACCTCCTCGGAACCGGCTTCGCCGAATTTATGGGCCACCGTGAGTTTTGGGGGAAGGCCCGCGAGCAGCCCTTGCGTGAATGTGGAGCGGGACAACAGCCCAAGGGCATAGCCTGAATGCAGCGGGCTCAAATAGGAGGAATTGTACAGCGCCTTCATGAACATCGAATACTGCCGCACGTTCATTTGGTAATTGGCCGATCGCACGTCCGGTGCTGGCAACCCGATGGAAGTGAATGTCTTGATGAACCGCGCGGGATCCATGTGGCGCAACAGGATGGACGTGGCCCTGTTGTCCGAGTGGGTGATCATCAGCTCAAAAAGCTTCTCAACGCCGTAAGCGACGTTCATCTGTGCTTGCGCTGAATGGAACAAGGGATGCTTTTCCTGATCGGCCAGCATATCGGCTTGTTCGCACCGCCATATCTGGTCCATGATCGACGGGTCCTCCTCTGCCCAGGCGAGATAGGTCAACAGGATGGGCACCTTGAGCAGGGATCCTGGATCATAGAGTTCCTGGCCATTGGTCACCGTCCAATCTCCATTATGGAATTCCCTGACATAAACCGATGCCATCGTGACCAGGTGGGCCGACCTGCAGGAGTCGATCACGGCGTTGATGTGTCGGCGCATGATCTCGAATCGCGGTGATTCGCACACCGGCTCGGATGACAATACGGGCCTTACCATCTCGAATCCATTGACCCGTGAGATCACGTAGGTGCAGGGGACCGGTGCAGGTGTGGTCAGCTCCGTGACGATCTGCGTCGGGGTGGACGTATCCGCGGACCGGATGCGGTCAGCTATCACGAAGCTTACGAGCCCGCCGACGACAGCGGCTGCGGTCATGGACGCATAGGAGAACCGGCCTTTCATTTCATCATATGCACAGCGCTGAGAGCGGGTACATTAGTTCAAACCTACCGGGGACCAGCGCGGGCGAAGGATCCATGATGACGAAACGGTCATCCGTGCGGACAGGGTGAAGCCCGCCGGGATCGTGGACTACTGGATCTCAGGTACCGGTTGGCTGGAACCGATCATCCGACAGCGCCAACACGCCGTTCGTCGATCAATTTGCGCATGGCGAACAGTTCGTCCCGCAATTGCGCAGCAGCGATGAAGTCGAGCTCCTTGGCCGCCTTCCGCATCTGGGTCTCCAGGATGCTGGCGTTCTTCTCCAACTGCTCAACGGTCATGAATTGCGCCACGGGATCGGCGGCCATGCTCAGTTCCTCCGGCTCCACATAGGCCCGTTGCCCGCCCTGGCTGAACACATCGATCACCGCGGTCTGCTGCATCACATTCGCCCGGTCCCGCTTGATCTGCGTCGGTGTTATGCCGTGCTCCGCGTTGTAGATGATCTGCTTGGCACGCCTGCGTTCCGTCTCTTCGATCGTGCGCTTCATGCTGTCCGTGACCTTGTCGGCATAGAAGATGACCATGCCGTTCACGTTCCGCGCGGCGCGACCCGCCGTCTGTGTCAGCGAACGGTTGCTGCGCAGGAAGCCTTCCTTGTCCGCATCCAGCACCGCCACCAGCGATACCTCCGGAAGGTCCAGCCCTTCGCGCAGCAGGTTCACCCCCACGAGCACGTCGAACATGCCCAGCCGCAGCTGACGCAGGATCTCGATGCGGTCCAGGGTCTCCACATCGCTGTGGATGTATTTGCATTTCACACCGTTGCGCCCGAGGAATTCGGTGAGCTCCTCGGCCATGCGTTTCGTGAGGGTGGTCACCAGCACGCGTTCCTGTTTCTGGGAGCGTTGGCGGATCTCGTACAACAGGTCGTCGATCTGATCCTTGCTCGGCCGCACGCTGATCGGCGGGTCCAACAGCCCGGTAGGACGCACGACCTGTTCCACCACCACGCCTTCACAACGTTTCAATTCGAAGTCCGCCGGCGTCGCGCTCACGAAAATGGTCTGCCTGATCATCTCGTCGAACTCCTCGAACTTCAGCGGACGGTTGTCCATGGCGCTGGGCAGGCGGAATCCGTATTCCACAAGGTTCTTTTTGCGCGAACGGTCGCCACCGTACATCGCCGAGATCTGGCTCACCGTTACGTGGCTCTCGTCGATCACCATCAAAAAGTCCTTCGGGAAGTAATCCAGCAGGCAGAATGGACGCTGCCCTGTGCTGCGGTGGTCGAAGTAGCGGCTGTAGTTCTCGATGCCACTGCAGTAGCCCAGTTCCCGCATCATCTCCAGGTCATACAGCACGCGCTCCTCCAGCCGCTTTGCCTCGAGGTGCTTGCCGATGCTGTTGAAGAATTCCACCTGCTTCACCATGTCCTCTTGGATCGCATGGATCGCGGAGGTCATCGTGTCGCGGCTGGTGACGAAGATGTTCGCCGGATAGATCGTGGTGAGGTCCATGGCCTCGATGGTCTTGCCGTTCGCCAGGTCGAAGCGCTCCAGCTTTTCGATCTCATCCCCCCAGAAGTGCACACGCACACCTTCATCGGCATAAGCGAGGTAGACCTCCACCACATCGCCCTTCACGCGGAAGTTGCCGCGTTGCGGATCCACGTCCTTCCGGCTGTACAGCGCGCTCACCAACTCGTGCAGCAGTTTGTTGCGGCTGATCTTCAAGCCGCGCGTAACATGCACCACGCTCTTGTGGAACTCCGCCGGGTTGCCGATGCCGTAGATGCAGCTCACGCTCGCCACCACGATCACGTTCCGCCTGCCGCTCAACAACGCGCTGGTCGCGCTGAGCCGCAACTTCTCGATCTCCTGGTTGATCGAAAGATCCTTTTCGATGTACGTGTTGCTCGTGGGGATGTAGGCCTCGGGCTGGTAGTAGTCGTAGTAGCTAACGAAGTACTCCACCCGGTCCTTCGGGAAGAAGTGCTTGAATTCGCCATAGAGCTGCGCGGCCAGCGTCTTGTTGTGGCTCAGGATCAGCGTGGGCCGGTCCGTTTGCGCAATGACATTGGCCACGGTGAAGGTCTTTCCGCTTCCGGTGACACCCAGCAAGGTCTGATAAGGCGTGCCGTCGTTCACGCCCTCCACCAATTGCTTGATGGCCTCGGGTTGATCTCCCGTTGGTGTGAATTCGGAAATGAGCTCGAAGGGCATGCGGTCGATCCGTCACAACTGGGCGACCCTTGGTCGGATCCCTGTGCTGGCGGGCCGCAAAAGTAAGCGGTCGACGAGGCGTTTCAGTCCTTGATGAACCTGTCGGAAACCAACACGCGTCCACCGGACATGGCTTGCAGCAGGTAACAACCGGTCGCTAGCTCCTGGATCGCAATGGTCGAGGAGGCTGTGCTGGCCGACTGATCCAGAACGATCCGGCCCATGGCATCGGTGATCCGCACGCGATCCGTGTTGCTGGGTAAGCGCACGTTCATCGCCTGCGAGGATGGGTTCGGCCAAAGGCCAAGAACCCTTCCGTGTCCATGGTCACTGATCGAGGTCGATGCATCCACCAGGAAGCCCAGCACTGGAAGGCTATTGTCGGTTTCCATGTCGATGTTGGGCGTGGCGGATGTGATGTTCACACCCATCATGGCATCGGCTGTCCGGGCAGTGAAGGTGGCAGTGTATGCCAGGCCGGTATCCAGCAGGATCCGTGGGCTGATGCCGGCGTCAACGCTTCGCTCATAGTTCACCTCGATCAAACAACTGATGCCAGGTCCCAACCATTGCCAACCAGAAATGTTTGAGGATAAGGCCAACAGGCCTTCGGTCAGCGTCAACCCGGGAAAATCCCCAATGATCTGCATACCAGTGTACTCAAAGTCGGACAGCGCAGTGGACACAGTGTTCTTCATCCATACATGAAGATCGACCACACAGGCCGGATCGGTGACGTCATCGTCCAAGACCTGAAGGCAAATACCATGAATGTCCTGGTTCGCCGGTAAACCCGCCTGGATGAGCGCATCGGAACTCACCAGGTACTGTGTTCTGGCGGTCCGGCCGGGGCCTGTGGGGAAAGGCGTGTTGGCCAGGCTCGTGCTGGGGCCGTCCGGGGTTCCGATCCACAACGTGTCGTACTGCGCACTGACCATGGTGGATAGGGCGGTCAGCAGACACGCAAGCGTCAAGGATGGCTTCATGATCCTGCGATGGATGAACAACAGACGTAAGGTGCCGCATTGGTTGCTTGAACGTTCCTCGGGGGCAACGCCCGGTGTCCGCTCTGATCCACCTGAACAAGGCGTCTACTCGACTTGTTGCTACTTTCGTACATCACGGTCCGGATCGCCGGATAGCACACCATGTTCCTCAAGCGCATCCTCTACTACCTGAATCCGGCGACCCTCTTCAAGCCGTCGGACCCGAACCTGAACCTGCGCTTCATGCACGGCATCAACCGCATCAGCATCCTGATGTTCCTGGCGTGCATCGTGGTGATGGTGGTGCGTGCCTGCCTTCGGTAGGCAGGCCTTCCTTCGGTAGGCAGGCCTTCCTTCGATAGGCCGGCCTTCACCAGCGGATCCTACCGTTCACCGGACTGAGGAGATCCTGCCAAGGTTGCGCTTGTTACCAGCTGCGTCAATAGCGAAGAGGACGACCACACCCGCGTACTTCGCCCCCATAGGGATCCGAAGGAGGGAAGTGCCTGCAGGGAGCACACCTTGCGCCATCATGCGGCCCATGACATCAGTGCATATCACGGTCCAATTCCCTTTTACGTCACCGGTTCGAGAGACGACCGCATCACCCGTGATCGGATCGAAATAGGTGCCGAGTTCGTCAGTACGTGCGTCGTCGCTCATCGCCAAGGCCACTTCCGCAGTGGAATTAAAGGTGGTCACCGGCCGGTTGAAGGTCGTGCCCGTTGTAGCGTTCGCGGGTAGCGGGTTGTCCTGGTAGGTATTGCCGTGCGACAGGCTAAAGCTGCTGGTCACCTGCACCCATTTGCAGGCCGTGTAAGGGAGGTTCTCCACCAGGGCCACCGGGGGACTGTTCCCGTTCGGTGCTGCACGCACCCAGCTTATGTCGACAACGATGTTGCTCACGCCGTTCCATTGGAATCCAGCGCCCGTCAACTGGAAATGGATCATGCCGGTATCGACCACGAACGGGATACCGGAGAATGAATTCATGGTGGTGGAGGCTTCCGTGGCAGCATCCCAATCCACTGAAAGCGGCGTGTTCTGTTCTTCCACAAAAGGTCCGAAATCGGTGAGCGCGGAATTCCCGATCCTGAGGTCGACCATCAGACTGGGACAGTTCACGTTGGGATCGCAGGGGAATTCCCTGTCCAACCCGTAGAACGTGATCCGTTGGATCGGACCCGCGCAAACGCCAGCCGCGAGCAATTCGGATGCGGGATAGATGTACTGCCGGCGGGCACCCCGCCGATCATTCGAACCCGTGTTCGTAGGGAATGGCGTGTTCTCGTTGCCCAGCAATGGCGTTCCATCGTAGGTCCCTACGCTGATATCCGGGCATTGTTGGGCGGATACATGAGCCATCATAAACGTGCCAAGGAAGACCAGCAAAAGGGGATTCCATGTGCGCATGGCGACAGCGTTTCCATCGAAGGTATTGCACATCGCCCACACATGTATCGGCACCGCGGCCCCTTCCTCCAACGGCATCCGTTCAGTCGGGCGCCTGGCTCACTTCGCGCTCCAGATCCGCCACGCCTCCTCGGCCTGGGCGTGCAGCATGCCCAGGCCACCGATCACGCGTGCACCACGGGCCTCGCCATGCTTCAGGAACTGTGTGCGCTCCGGATTGTAGATCAGGTCCACCAGCACATGCTTAGCCGTGATGGAACCGTAGGGGAGGTGAGGGGCCACATCCACATCCGGATGCATCCCCAGCGGCGTGGTATTGATGATGAGCTTGCATACGCTGATCACGGTACTGTCCAGCATGTCCCAGGTGAGCTCTCCACGCGATCGGTCACGGCTCACCACACGGAAACGGATGCCGGCTTCGCGCAGCACGAACGCCACGGCACGGCTCGCGCCGCCGCTGCCCAGCACCAGTGCACGTGGACGGATATCGCTGCCCGGTTCCTGCAGGGTGCCCAACACCGGCTGGATCATGTGCCGGAAGCCGTGTACATCGGTGTTGTACCCGATCAGCCTCCCGTCGCGGATGTCGATGGTGTTCACCGCGCCCACCGCCGCCGCCAATGGGTCCAATGAACTGAGGTACGGAATGATGCTCTGCTTGTATGGAACGGTGACGTTCAGTCCGCGCAGATCATGGTGGCGCTCCAGGAACGCGGGGAACTCCGTGATCTCCGATAGTTCGAACAGGTCGTAGCGATGATCGGCCAGGCCTTCCCGTTGGAAGGTATGCGTGAAATGGTCCTTGCTGAAGGAGTGCGATAATGCACGACCTATCAATCCGTAACGCTGCACGGTCCTATGAACGCCTCAGGCCTTCGTGCTATTGCCCATATACCCCTTGATCACCTCGATGACCATGGGCAGAACGCTGATGAACACGATGCCGAGGATCACCAGTTTGAAGTTGTGCTGCACCACGTCCGAGTTGCCGATGACATATCCTGCGGTGAGCATGGTGCCGATCCAGAGCGCTCCGCCAAGAATGTCGAACGGGAGGAACTTCTTCCGGTAGCTCATGGCACCCACACCGGCCACGAACGGGCAGATCGTGCGAACGATGGGCACGAAGCGGGCGATGATGATGGTCTTCACCCCGTATTTCTCGAAGTAACTGTGCGTTCTGTACAGGTGCTTTTGCTGTACCAGGTCACGCCCAAAGGTCTTCCACTTGACAATGCGCGGTCCGAAGAACCGACCGATCCAGTAGTTGAGGTTGTCGCCCAGCACCGCTGCGGTGAAGAGCAGGACGAACAGCATCCCCAGGTCAAGCTGCGCATTCGCACCCGCCGCCAAGGAACCGGCCACGAACAACAGCGAATCGCCCGGCAGGAAAGGCATCACCACCAGCCCCGTTTCCACGAAGATGATGGCGAACAGCAGGCCGTAGACCAGCTTCCCATGGTCCATGATGAACTGGTCGATGGTGGGCTTGGTGTCCCGCAACAGGTCGATGATGAACTGGATGATCTCCATGTTTACGCGTGTGATCGGCGGCGTGAAAGTAGGGGAGTGGACCGGACCGCCGCTTCCGCCGCCGCATCTACCTTTCGCCACCCATGTATCGCGGCCCGCACCTCCTTCAGCTACTTGTGCCGCTGCTGGCGGTCCTCCTATTGACCGCGTGCGGGCGTGGACCGTTCAAGGGATACAAGCCGGTGGGCGCGGGCGTGCACATGAAGTTGCGCGTGCTGGGGGAAGGACAGGTGCAGCCCACCGATAGCGACAGCGTGTTGTTGCGCGTGCGGATGGCCGAACACGCAACCGCCCCCGGTTCGCTCTTCAGTACCGAAGGTTGGTTCGCCATGCACGACGATCCAAAGGGATTCATGCACCTGTTTCCGGGTATGATGCACGCCGGGGATAGCGTCAGCGTGATCGCGAAAGGTGAGCGCCTGCCCTGGACGGTACTCGGTACCTCCGCACCTTCAGGTCGGGATACGCTATGGATCGATGTGGAACTCTCCCTCCTCGATATCCGCACCCCGGCGGACAGCCGGCGCCTGGCCCACGACCGGCTGATGGCCCGCACCGCCGCGGATGAAGCGACCATCCTGTCCAACTACCTCCTCCGCTCATCCACCATGGAATGGAAGGAGTTCATGGGCGTGCGCTATGTCCTGGATGCCGACAACCCGGACCGCCCGCCCATTCAGAGCGGAGATCAGGTGACCATCCACTACAGTGCGCATTTCCTCGACGACGGGCGGATGTTCGACGATACCCATCGGTCCGGCCAACCGCTCACCTTCCGCCTGGGTGATCCGGGGCAGGTGATCAAAGGCCTCGAAGTGGCCGCCCACCTGCTTCCGCCCGGTGGCAAAGGCCGCTTCCTCCTGCCTTCGGCATTGGCCTTCGGAGCCAAAGGCAGCACCGGTGGCATCGTACCGCCCTTCACACCGGTCCTCTATACAGTGGAGGTCGTGAGCGTGTCTTCCCGGCCATCCACACCCAAGGTGGACAGTACGGTGGCCGTGCCGTGAGGGCAACCCCGCCCCACTTTTCCGCGTTGAACATGGGTGATGCTCCGTCGGATACTGATCGTGTTCGTACTGATCTGTGCAGTTAACGCACAGGCCCAGGAACGGTTCGGCCTGCTGAACAGCAATTACGCCGGCACCGACGGGGTACCGATGAACCCGGCGCACATGGCCGATCAATGGTGCCGGATGGACATCAACCTGATCGGCCTCGACCTGTTCATCCGCAATGATCATGTGAGCGTGAGCAGCAGCTCACGCACCATGCTGGGCGAAATGAGCGCCAGCTTCCGCTCGGTCCAGGGCGATGGATTCGTGTTCACCGAATCGGTGCGCGACGGCAGTAGACGAGCGTTCGCTAACGTGCGCGTGGTGGGTCCTGCCATCGCGCTGAACCTCGGTCGCAACAGCATTGGTGCCGCGGTGAACGGCCGTGTGCACCTGAGCCTTACCGGGATCGATCGACCATTGGCCCGCTTTGCCTACAACGGCCTGGGTTTCTCGCCCCAATGGCGCACGCGTTATTACGATGAGAACATCCGCCTCACCGCTGCAGCGTGGACCGAGTTCAACATCAGCTATGCGCGGCTGCTCGTTGCGCACGACCACACGCTGGTGAGCGCAGGCGTAACGGGCAAGTATCTGCTCGGACACGCGGGCATGGGGCTCGGGTTCGACGTGCTCGATCACACCGTGCTGGATTCGGCACGTGCACAGGTGCATGAGGCCACCGGATACTATGGTCTGGTCATGCCCTCGCTCAATGCAGGACATGGACTGGGCCTCGACCTTGGCTTGGTATACACGAGAACGTTGGAACAGGCGGATGGCCACGTACCCCATCAGGTGTGCGAACCATTGCCTTACGACTGGCGCGTGGGCGCATCGCTCATCGACCTGGGTGGCCTCCGTTTCCGCGATGCCATGGCCGGCACCTTCCGTTCCAGCCGTTCGTTCTTTCCGGACTACAACGCGGTCCAACTCCAGGATGAACATGCCGTGGACAGCTTGATCGCGACATCGTTATCGGGCTTCGAACGGAGCAACGACATGTCGGTCGGGTTGCCCACGGCCATCGCCGTGCAGTTCGACAAGCGTGTGCTGGACCATGTGTACGTGGCGGCGAACTGGGTACAGACCTTGTCCTTGCCGTCGACCATGCGACTGCGTCGACCCAACTCGCTGGCCATCGTGCCCCGTGCGGAGTGGCGAAGGTTCGAAGCTGCGGTGCCGATAGTGATCCATGAATATGACATCACACGTCCTTCCATGGGGTTTATGTTGCGCCTCAATAACATCATTATCGGCAGCGATGACCTCCTTCCATTGATCTCGCGTCGCGGCCTCTTCGGAACGGACGTGTACTTCCGTGTGAAGTGGACGATCTTCAAAGGTCCGCGTTGCCGGGGCCGAAGGCAGCCCTCGCGTGGGGCCGGTGTCCGTACCGCCTTGCCCTGCCTGCTACCGCGCTGATCAGCCGATGATGAACACACATGGCCGCTTGCCGAGGATGGGCGTGCGCTTGCGCCATGCTGCAATGGTCCTGGTGTGCACACTCCCTCCAGGCTGTTGTAGATCGATGGCGATGCAGAGCCGTGTTGATCCTTCCAGGGTGGACAACGCATCGGCGAGCATGGCGTCGTTCCGGTAAGGTGTTTCAATGAAGAGCTGGGCACCTCCTGCTTTGCGTGCGTCCTGTTCAAGCTGTTTGAGCGACTGCTTGCGGGCCGGTGCTTCCCGCGGCAGGTAACCATGGAATGTGAAGCGTTGCCCGTTCATGCCTGATGCGGCCAGTGCAAGCATCAAGGACGTGGGGCCGGTGAGCGGTACCACGGCGATCCCGGCCTCATGCGCACGGGCGACGAGGCGCGCACCGGGATCGGCAATGCACGGCATGCCCGCCTCGCTGATGATCGCGCCATCCTGCTCCTTCAACAGCGCAGCCATTTCCGAGAGTTCCACCTCGCTGGTGTCCTTGTCTAGCCTGCATAGCCGAATGGCGTTCAGGTCGAGCGTAGGGGACATGCGGCGCAACATCTGGCGGGCGGTCCGTTCATGCTCGCAGAAATAGATCTGCACACGTTCGGCGATCGCGATGTTGGCCGGCGGCATTAGATCCACCCCGCCCGCATCGCCCAACCACACCGGTAGCAAGTACAGGACATGCTCAGGCATGGGGAACCAGTTCGTCGAGCAACCGATCGCATGCATCGGTGAGCATGTCATATACCTGCTCGAAGCCGTCAGGGCCGCCATAGTATGGGTCCGGTACTTCGCGCAGCGGATGATCGGGCGCAAAGTCCATGATCAATTGGGCCTTGGCCTGTAGTGAACGGTCGGTGGTGAGCTTGTGCAGGTCCATCAGGTTATCCTCGTCCATCGCCAGCACCAGGTCGAAGTCGGTGAGGTCGTTCGCCCGCACCTGTCGCGCACGCAGGTCGCTGATGTTCCCGCCGTGACCATGCATGCAGGCCTGCGCCCGATGGTCCGGTGACTCGCCCACATGGTTGCCGATCGTGCCCGCGCTGTCGATGCGGATGTCGATGTCGCGCGCACGGGCCAGGTCACGCAGGATGCCTTCGGCCATGGGACTGCGGCAGATGTTGCCCATGCAGACCATCAATATGCTTTTCGTTGCCATCGGTGCGAAGGTCTGTAAAGAAGAAGGACCCCGGTACGCCGGAGTCCTTCTCTGTGATCAGGTCATTGTGCTCAGTGCACGCTCAACTTCTTCTCGAGGTCCTCCAGGTATCCACGGAACTGCTTGTCCGTCTCCTGCAGGTTGTTCACGGTGCGGCAGGCATGCAACACGGTCGCGTGGTCCTTGCCACCGCAGTGTGCGCCGATGCTCGCCAGTGAGCTCTTCGTCATCTTCTTGGCGAAATACATCGCGATCTGGCGCGCCTGCACCACTTCGCGCTTGCGCGTCTTGCTCTTCAGCAGTTCGATCGGCAGGTCGAAGTAATCGCACACCACCTTCTGGATGTAATCGATGGACACCTCGCGCGCCGTGTTCTTCACGAACTTGTCGATCATCTGCTTCGCCAGGTCGAGCGTCACCGCCTTGCGGTTCAACGAGCTCTGCGCGATGAGGCTGATCATCGCCCCTTCCAGTTCACGGATGTTCGTGGTGATGCTGTAGGCGAGGTATTCGACCACCTCCTTGGGCAGATCGATGCCTTCGGCGTACATCTTCTTTTGGAGGATCGCGATGCGGGTCTCGAGGCCGGGCTGTTGCAGATCGGCGCTGAGGCCCCACTTGAAGCGGCTCAGCAGGCGTTGCTCCACACCCTGCATCTCCACCGGCGCCTTATCGCTTGTGAGCACGATCTGCTTGCCGCTCTGGTGCAGGTGGTTGAAGATGTGGAAGAACACGTCCTGGGTCTTCTCCTTGCCGGCCAGGAATTGAACGTCGTCGATGATCAGCACGTCCATCATCTGATAGAACTGCTGGAAGTCGCCGCTCGTGTTGTTGCGGACGCTCTCGATGAACTGCTGGGTGAACTTCTCGGCAGGGACATAAAGAATGGTCTTCTCCGGGAAGTTCTTCTTGATCTCGATCCCGATGGCGTGCGCCAAGTGCGTCTTGCCAAGACCTACACCGCCGTAGATCAACAGGGGATTGAAGGCCGTGCCACCCGGTTTCTGCGATACGGCATAGCCGGCGCTGCGTGCAAGGCGGTTGCAATCGCCCTCGATGAAGTTCTCGAACGAGTAGTTCGGATTCAGGTGCGACTCGATCTTGATCTTGCGCAGACCTGGAATGATGAACGGGTTCTTGATCGGGCTGTTGGCCACGTCGATCGGAAGGCTCACGGGAGGGTTCTTCACCTCGCGTGCATTGCTCGTCGGCATCTTGACGGTGTACGGGTGGGCGCTCTTGGATCCGTTCTCCATGATGATGGAGTACTCCAAGCGCCCGTCATTCCCCAATTCCTTTTTGATGGTCTTCTTCAGCAATCCGATGTAGTGCTCCTCCAGCCACTCATAAAAGAACTGGGAGGGTACCTGAATGGTGAGGACAGCGTCCGCCAGCTTCATCGCCTTGATCGGTTCGAACCAAGTCTTGAAACTCTGCTGGCTCACGTTGTCCTGGATCACCGCCAGACACCGTTCCCAAGTCTTCTCGTGGTCTTTCTTCATGGGCAGGTCAGGTGTGAGGTGGGGTGGGTAACGAAGGTGAACTGGGTCCTTACCGAACGGTCAACTGAATATGACGGCCCGGTGAAGGGGTCGCAAATATGGATGTCGATCGGTGAAAAAAAAAGTTGATCCCCTATTGCCGGTGCCGTTTTTTTTCCGTTGTCCTCGGAAAGCCCCGTCAATGCGTAGGTTCCACGTCCAGCAAGGCTTTCCGTGCGCTGATCAGGGGGGGGTGAGAAGGGCTGCGGCATATGGGTCCGGGCGTGGACATCCTGACGCACAACACGCTTCTTGGTCACTTCCGGGATCATTCAACTGTGAAGCGGTGATCGCAAGCGCCGCCCCATGCTGTGAATGTAAGGTGCCGGAGCGATGCGAGGCAACAATATCGTCAGAGCACCCGGGACTAACTTGCCCCTTGATGTTCACCTACCGCACTTCCCTCCGTGTCCGCTACGCCGAGACCGATCGCATGGGTTACGTATATTATGGGACCTATGCCCAGTACTTCGAGGTGGCCCGGGTGGAGACCTTGCGCAGCCTCGGCATGCCGTACAAGCGGCTCGAGGATGATGGCGTGATGCTTCCCGTGCGCGACCTCCAGGTGCGCTACTTCAAGCCAGCGTTGTACGATGATCTGCTCACGATCACAGCGCATATAGCGGAGCTGCCTTCCACGCGTATCCACTTCACCTATGAAGTGCACAACGAGGCGGGCGACCTGTTGACGGAAGCCAGCACCACGCTCGTGTTCATCGACAAAAGCACCGGGCGCCCTTGCCGCGCACCGCAGGACCTCCTGGCCTTGTTCACGCCGTACTTCAACTGATCCGCGTCACCGCTACGCCCGCAAGTTCCCAATGGAGCGTTAGCGATCGCCGCTCATGGTTCACGCCAGCATGATGAGCACGAGGGCGCAAACGCAAATGCCCACGCCCGTCCATTGCAGCGTAGTGATGCGCTCCTTGAAAAGGGAAAGCGATGCCACGATGCTGAACAACATGGCCGCGATGTTCATCAAGGGGAATACGATGCTGGCCGGCATGCCCGCGCTCGACAGCGCGTTCACCAGCAGCAACAGCGAAGCATAGTTCACGAGGCCCAACAAGCCTCCGGCGAACCACACGCGCCACGAGCGGTAATCGCGTGCATCGCCGTTGTACAGTGCGAGCATGGTGCTCACGAGGGCCGCTGCAGCGAAGCACAAGGTGGGCAGCGATGCTTCGTTCATGGACGTGGTACGCGTGCGCTGGACGACCGTGACCCCGACATCGCACAGCGCGCTGCCCACAAGGATCACCAATGGAAGCACCCAGGCGTTGCGCCCTGCTGTGCCTTCCGTCCGCCAGTTCGTAAGCACCAGCCCCACGATGGCCAGCGCGATCCCCGTCCATCCCAGCATTCCCGGATCCTCGCGGAATATGCGGGCGGTGATCAGCACGGTGAGCACAAGGCTCATGCGGCCGGCGATCGTGGTGCGTGCGACACCAGCACGTTGTGAGCTGATGCCCAGCATCAGGAACATGCACGCGAACATTGCGCCCAATGCGAGCGAGGGCCAGAGCAGGAGCGAGAGGTCACCATCGTTCCATGGCGTGCTCACCATCAGGCCGGTGACGAAGGCGACCATGTAGTTCACCGAAATGGCCGGCCGCAGTGAGATACGGTACGACTCGAAGGACTTGAACAGGACACCGAAGGCGGCCACGCAGAGCGCGGCGAGTATTACCAACAACATGGTACCGAAGGGTGTTCGCCGCGGACGTACAACGAGATGGTGTCGGACGCAACGGAACGCACCGCGGCCGCTTCCATGGGCATTGTCGGAGCCACGGTACCTGCGCCAAGGACGGATGTACCCCGGATCACGCGCGCCTCATCCCACAGCTCGCGTGCGATGAAATGCTTCAGCAGTGTGGCTCCACCCTCCACCAGCACCGAAAGGATGTTGCGTGCGTGCAGTTCGCCCAATGTGCGATCGATCGGGTCATCCGATGAGGCGATCACCAACTGGTCACAGCCGACATCCTTCCGTTCCATGCCCGTGATGAGAAGAGTGGGAGCGGAGGTGTCGAGGATGCGCGCATGTGCCGCTGCATTGTTCTGCCGATCGATCACTACGCGCAAGGGCTGCCTACCGGCCACACGTCGGACCGTGAGCTGCGGATCATCGTTGATCACGGTGCGGCTGCCCACGAGGATCGCCTGCTCCTCGGATCGCCAGCGATGCACGAGCACATCGCTGGCCGCGTTGCTTATCCGCGCCGTGCGGCCATGTTCGTCCATGTAGCCATCAGCGGAAGCGGCCCATTTCAATACCACAATTGGCCGGTGCAGTTCGATGCTCGTGATGAAGCGGCGGTTCAGCCAGCGGCTCTCCGCTTCACATACTCCCAGCGTTACGTGCACGCCAGCCGCGCGCAGCCGCGCGATGCCCTGTCCTTTCACCAAGGGGTTCGGGTCTCCACATCCAATGACCACCGAACGCACGCCCCGCGCGATCAACAGGTCGGCACAAGGAGGTGTACGACCATGGTGTGCACACGGTTCGAGGTTGACGTACATCACGGCATCCTCCGGAACGTTGGCCTCGCCGAAGGCCCGCAGGCATTCCACCTCGGCGTGGGGGCCACCGACCGCGCGATGCCAGCCTTCGGCCAGGATCCGGTCGCCTTGCACCAGCACCGCACCCACCATGGGATTGGGGGCCACCGTGGCGGCTCCGTTCAAGGCCAGTTGCATGCAGCGTCGTATCCGGTCCTCGCTTGTCACGGCCGCGAAGATGCTCACTTGTCACGCTCCTTCCATACGGTCACATGGCTTCTACCTTCGCCCCGTGACCTCCTCCCCATCCACCGTTCGCGAACTGCTGGACCTCTACCAGCACCGTTTGGGAGCACGCTATTCCGCCGGGGAGGTCCGCGCCATCGCTTGTGCTGTGTTCAATGATCGCCTGGGTTGGGACGCCGGTGAGCTCCTTATGAACCGCGAGTTGGAACTGACCCCGGATGAGCTGGAACGGGTGTCCGGCCCCTTGATGCCGCTGCAGACCGGGGTACCGTTACAGTATGTGTTGGGCAGCACCACGTTCCACGGCCTACGCATCAGCGTTGATCCCGCTGTGCTGATTCCACGCCCCGAGACGGAGGAACTGGTGGACCGCATCATTCGGGCGCAGATCATTGCGCCCCAACGCATCATCGACATCGGCACGGGCAGCGGGTGCATAGCCTTGGCCTTGAAACAGGCCTTTCCAAGTGCGCAGGTCGTCGGCATCGACATCAGCGCCGAGGCCTTGGAGGTGGCCCGACGGAACGCCGGCCTCAACCACCTCGCGGTGGAATGGCGCCTGCTCGATGTGCTGGTCCCCGATGCTTCGCTTGGCACGGCAGACCTCATCGTCAGCAATCCACCTTACGTGCCGCGCACCGATGCGGGGAGCATGGAAGCGCACGTGCGTGATCACGAGCCTCACCTTGCGTTGTTCGTGGAGGATGAGGACCCGCTGCTCTTCTTCCGCACCATCGGCCAATTGGGGCTGCGCTACCTGGCACCTGATGGCCAGCTCTGGTTCGAAGGTCATCATCAGCACACCCGCGAGATCCCGGCGATGCTGCTGTCCATGGGCTATGCCGAGGTGCAGTTGTTGAATGACCTCAGCGGGCAGCCCCGCTTCACTTCCGCCCGGCGATGAGGGGTTCCGTATTCCTTCTTCTTTGCTCATTCAGCCTTTGCACCCGGGCGCAATGGAGCGATACGGCCCGCACACACGACATCCAGGACAAGGCCCGCTTCATCGTGAACTTCGACGCCCGACGCCAGCAGGTGCTGGGTGATGTGGTCAAGTTCTACGGCCTCCGCTTCGGCATCCAAAAGCGCTGGAACATTTACGCGCTGGGCCTATACGGACTGGATACGCCCTTCGAGGAAGGTGGTATCGAAGTACCCGACCTGCGCAAGGACAGCTTGGACGTGCGCACCTCCATGAACTACCTGAGCGGCACCTACGAGCGGATCCTGCTTGATACGCGGAAGTGGCAGCTGAGCGTTCCGTTCATGGCGGGCATCGGCAGCTCGCCGTTGGAAGTGAAGGACAGCACCGGTGTATACCAGCGCCATAAGGACTACGCCGTATATCCGTTGGAAACGGGCGTTCGCGCGTCGTTCAAAGTGCTGTTCTGGCTCTACCTGCAAGGCGGTCTGGGTTATCGGAAGGTCCTCGGTCCAAGTGAACTGGTGGACAAGAAATACACGGGATCCACTTGGAACTTCGGACTTTCGATCAAATTCGGCAAGATCTTCCGCTACGCCAAGGACAAGCTGGACGAGCGGCGCGAACGAAAAGCAGCAGAGGATGGAACGCCATGAAGCGCAGCAGCGCATCGCGAAGTTGAGCGAGGAACTGGAGGAGCACAACCACCGGTATTACGTAGTGGCAGCGCCCACCATAAGCGACCAGCAATTCGACCTGCTGCTGAAGGAGCTGGAGCAACTGGAGAAGGAGTGGCCTGAATTCGCCTCGCCCAACAGTCCCACGCAACGGGTCGGCGGCGACCTCACCAGGTCGTTCGCCACGGTGGCGCATCGCTATCCCATGCTATCGCTCGCCAACAGCTACAGCCGCGAGGAAGTGGCCGACTTCGTGGCACGTGTGGAGAAGGAGATCGGGCGCACCACCTATTCCATGGAGCTGAAGTACGACGGTGTGGCCATCAGCCTGAGCTACCGCGATGGCGAACTTGTGCGCGGCGTTACGCGGGGCGATGGGGAGAAGGGCGACGACATCACCGCCAACGTGCGCACTGTACGTGCGATCCCATTGAAACTGCGGGGTGATTTCCCGAAGGAACTGGAAGCACGTGGGGAGATCCTTTTCATGCGCGACCGCTTCGAGAAGCTGAACGCCGAGCGCGCGAAGAAAGGGGAGGAGCTGTACGCCAACCCACGCAACACCGCTGCCGGTTCGCTGAAGCAGCAGGACCCGAAGGATGTGGCCAAACGCGGGCTCGACAACTTCATCTACGGCATTCAAGGCGAGCAGCTGCCGTCACGGAGCCATTACGCGAACATCCGCGCCGCGCACACATGGGGCTTCAAGACGCCCGATATCAAGCGCCGCTTCATCGATCGTGCCGATTCGGTGGAAGGCATCATGGCCTTCATCGACCATTGGGACAAGGCCCGGCACACCTTGGAGATGGACATCGACGGCATCGTGGTGAAGGTGGATGATCTGCACGTGCAGGAGGAACTCGGCCTCACCGCCAAAAGCCCACGCTGGGCCATCGCCTACAAGTTCCAGGCGGAGCAGGCCACCACACGCCTCAATGGGGTCATCTGCCAGGTGGGCCGCACGGGGGCCATCACGCCCGTTGCCGAACTGGAGCCCGTGCTGCTCGCGGGCACCACCGTGAAGCGCGCCTCGCTCCACAACGCGGACCAGGTCGCCAAGCTCGACCTGCACATCGGCGACTTCGTGAAGGTCGAGAAGGGAGGCGAGATCATCCCGAAGATCGTCGGCGTCGATCTCGCTCAGCGGCCCGCCCATGCTCCCCGCGTGCAGTTCCCCGAGACCTGTCCCGAATGTGGTACTGCCCTGGTGCGATACGAGGGGGAGGCCCAGCACTACTGCCCCAACGAGCATGCCTGCCCGCCGCAGATCACTGGACGCATCGAACATTTCGTGGGCCGCAGAATGATGAACATCGACGGGCTTGGCGGCGAGACCGTCGCGGAACTCGTCAAGGCAGGGCTGATCGGCAACGTGGCCGATCTCTACGACCTCACCAAGGAACAACTGTTGTCATTGGGCAAGGGCTGGGGTGAGAAGAGCGCCGCCCAGGTGATCGAGGGCATCGCGGCCAGCCGCGACATTCCGTTCGAGCAGGTCCTGTTCGCATTGGGCATCCGGCACGTGGGCGAAACAGTGGCCAAGAAGATCGCACGGTCCGTGCGCAGCATCGGCCGGCTGATGGCCATGTCACTCATCGAACTCACTACCATCGACGAAGTAGGGGAGGTGATCGCGCAGAGCATCACGGACTTCTTCGCTGCGGAAGGCGATCGCCGCATGGTGGAACGGCTGCGAGCGGCTGGCCTGCGTTTCGAGGTGGACGCCACGGACGAGGCACCCCTTGGAGATAAGCTGAAAGGACTGACCTTCGTGGTCAGCGGTGTGTTCACCGGCTACGATCGGGACGGGATCAAGCTGGCCATTGAGCGCAACGGCGGAAAAGTGAGCGGGTCGATCAGCAAGAAAACGAGCTTTGTGCTCGCCGGCGCCGACATGGGTCCGGCGAAACGGGCGAAAGCCGATGAATTGGGCGTAAAGGTGATCGATGAAGCGGAGTTCAATCGTATGATCGGGGCATGAAGCTCTTCGACCGCATAAAGGAATGGCTCGGCATGCGTCGCCTGCTGAAGGAGACCATGCCCGACCGCCGGCCGGTGGCCCGGAACCTGGCGCAGTGCGTGAAGGTGGGCATTGTCTACCTCGTGAAGGATGAGAAGGACCATGCTGATGTGCGCAACTACGTCAAGAAGATAAAGGACGAACTTGGACTGCACCGGATCCAATGCATCGGATACTTCGATGCCAAGGAACTGCCCTTCTACCTGCACGCCAAGCTAAACTTCGATGCCTTCTGCCAGAAGGACCTCAACTGGTACCGAATACCGGGTGGCAACACCGTGAACAACTTCATCACCGAGGAGCACGACGTGCTCATCGACCTCACCATGGACGACTACCTGCCGTTGCAGTACATCGTGGCCAAGAGCCGTGCACGCTTCAAGGTGGGTCGCTTCACCGAGGACAACAAGCGTTTCCTGGACATGATGATCGACACAGCCGGTGCCCACAGCCTGCCCCAGCTCATCGCCAACATCGACCGCTATCTCCTCATGATCAATGCGAAGGTGGAGCCTTCGATGAACTGATCATGCCTGAACGCTCCCGCATCACCCGATCAACATGGACCAACGTTTCCGCGGCCTCGGTGTCGCCCTGATCACCCCCTTCCGCCCCAACGGCGCCATCGACTACGCGGCCCTGCAGGTCGTGGTGGAGCACCAGATCAACGGAGGCATCGACTACCTGGTGGTGATGGGCACCACCGGCGAGAGCGTGACGCTCGCCCCCGAGGAGAAGAAGCAGTTGTTGGAACAGGTGATCGAGGTGGTGAAGAACCGCGTGCCCATCGTCCTGGGGGTCGGCGGCAACAACACCGCGGAGGTGGTGCACCAGCTGGAAACCTACGACCTGAGCGGCGTGGACGGCATCCTGAGCGTGAGCCCGTACTACAACAAGCCCACGCAGGAAGGCATCTATCAGCACTACCGCGCGCTCGCACAGGCCAGCCTGCTGCCCATCCTGCTGTACAATGTGCCCGGCCGCACCGCCAGCAACATCAGCGCCGAGACCACGCTGCGCCTCGCGCGGGATTTCAAGAACATCGTGGGCATCAAGGAGGCCAGTGCCAACCTGGACCAGATCGCCACCATCCTCAAGCACCGCCCCAAGGACTTCCTGGTGATCAGCGGCGATGACGCGCTCACCCTGCCCATTCTCGCGCTGGGCGGCGATGGTGTGATCAGTGTGGTGGGGAATGCCCTGCCTACCGAATTCGCACGCCTCGTGGAGGCCGGCATGTCGGGCGATCTGCTCACGGCGCGTCGCGAGCACTTCAAGCTGTTGGAACTGATGACCTGCCTGTTCCTGGAAGGGAATCCAGGTGGTATCAAGTCGGCGATGAAGGTGCTCGGCCTCTGCGGCGATCACCTGCGCCTGCCGTTGGTGAATGTGAGCGAGGGCACGGCAAAGAAGATCTACCAGGCCATGGCCGATGCCGAGGTTGTAAAACTGTGATCGCCGGTTGAGCGGTGGGTTATCGGTCGGCAGGTGGCTGGAATATCGCCACGTCGTGGCGAATTTCCGATCGCTACCACTCCCATAGCGCGCTGATCGGTACTGCATGCAGGTCCCGTGCGAAGGGCGTTACGCCCGTGCCGTTGTGCAGCACGATGCCGCGCACCCAGTTGTCGCCCGCGATCTCGCGCAAGTGCTTCAGACCGGTCAGGTCATCGTGACCGATGCTCGCCGAGGACTTCACTTCGATCCCCACGATACGGCCGCGCCCGTCCTCCAGCACCACGTCCACTTCACGGGCGCTTTCCGTGCGGAAGTGGTACGCGTCGATGGGCAGCTTGCTCCAGCCGCTCAGCTTGCGCACTTCGCCCACCACGAAGGTCTCCAGCAGTGCACCCAGCCGGTCGCTCTTAGCCAGGTCCTGGGGCGATGTGATCCCACAGAGGTGCGCAGCGAAGCCGCTGTCGCACAGGTGCGTCTTCGCGGCTTTCACCAGCCGCTTCGATCGGTTGGCCGTCCACGCGTTCAGCGGGGCGTGCAGGAAGGTGGCTTCGAGCAGGGCGAGGTAACGGCGCAAGGTGGTGTGCGGCGCGTCGATGCCCCGGCTGATGTCCGCCAGGTTCATCAGCCCACTGCTGCGCAGGGCCAGCTGCGTGAGCAGCTTGGGCATGGCCGTCAGGTCGGCGATGTTGCTGATGTCGCGCACATCGCGCTGCAGGATGGAGGTGATGTAGGCCTTGTACCAGGCGCTGCGGCGATTTGCATCGGCTCGGCCCATCACTTCGGGGAAACCGCCGGCAAAG
Source organism: Flavobacteriales bacterium (assembly GCA_031411095.1). Taxonomy (GTDB): domain Bacteria; phylum Bacteroidota; class Bacteroidia; order Flavobacteriales_F; family PHOS-HE28; genus PHOS-HE28. The sequence goes on from JANOAK010000005.1 coordinate 41,076, forward strand.
ACCTTGCGGGCCACCTTGTTGCGGTCGCAGGCGGATGGTGCCTTCGTGGGCAGTTTGTTGCTGAACACCGCATCGATGAAACCGCCATTGCGACCGGCCAGTTCGTCCTGTGCCATCGGGTGCAGGGAGATGATCTCCATGCGACCGGCCAGGGAATCGCCCAGCTTGGGCAGCACCAATACGTTGGCGCTGCCGGTGAGCAGGAAGCGCCCCGGCCGTCGGTCGCGGTCAACCGAGGCTTTGATCGCGCGGAAGATGTTGGGGGCGTTCTGCACTTCGTCGATCACCGCGAGATCCCCCAGACCGGCGATGAACCCGGCGGGATCGTTCAATGCGGCGTCCAGGGCGGCATGTTCGTCCAATGTCACATACGTGGCCTTGCGCTTGCGTGCGATGTCCTTCACCAGCGTGGTCTTGCCGGTCTGGCGCGCGCCGTTCACCAGCACCACCGGGGTGTCCAGCAGGGCGGTATCGACGGCATGTCGGAGATTACGGGCTTTCATGGCCTCGCAAAGGTATGGAGCCTATTTGGAAATTCGCCAGCAGGTGGCTGGAAATACGCCATGCCGTGGCGAATTTCCGATCACGAGCGATGCACGTTATCCGCCTATTTCACCGTCGATGTGCCGTATAACCGCGTGAACACGCTGTCCTCCGGTTCCCACAGTTCGATCTTGTTGCCCTCGGGATCCATCAGGTGGACGAATGCCCCGTATTCCACCCGTTCGATGCTGTCCAGGACCATCACACTGTCCCGGCGCAGTTGGGCCACCAGCTCATCAATACCTGTAACTCGGTAATTCACCATGAACTCCTTGGTGCTGGGCGCGAAGTATTTCGTCCGTTCGCTGAAGGGGCTCCATTGCAGGTAGCCCAGCGCTTTGGGCGATGGACCCGTATGGAATTCCATGAGCGCGCCATACTCGTTCATGCTCATGCCGAAGTGCTTGGAATACCAGGCCTTCAGTGCATCAGGATCGCGGCTCTTGAAGAAGATGCCGCCGATGCCGGTGACGCGCGGTACCGGCTTGGTCGGCGGAGCCATCTCTCCGCGCAAGGTCCAACCGCACAGGAACATGGCCGAGGCGGCTGCGAGATGAAGGTGCCAACGTTGGATCATGGTATTCGATGTAACAGGAGCAGTTCAAGGTACGACCAGTCGGCCGGTGCGGATGATCCCGTCAGATGATATCGTCCGCCAGATGAAGAGCCCACTGGGGCAGCTGGTCATGCGATCGGTCGAAGAGATCGGAATGCTTTGAACATGCCGACCCATTGGATCGAACAGATCGATCGTTCCATTGGAAGCCGCGTCACCCGCTATCAACACCTGGCCATGTCCCAGCGCTCCGATCAAAGGCCTCGGCCACGCCTCATGGCAGCCGATCCCCGCGATCAGTAGATCGAATTCAACAGTGACCTTATCCGATCGGCCGCATCCATCCGTCCAGATGTGCGTGGCCGAGTACAGCCCTCCGGTCGCGAAGTGCTGTAACGGTGAGGCGGAGGTCGAACTGCTGCCATCCGAGAATTGCCACGTGTGCTCGCCCGGTCCGCCATGCGTGAACTGCACGTTCCCATCGCCCTGATCAACGAAGGTGAACGACGCATCCGGGTCGTTCACACCGATGTTCCACGTGCTCAAGCTGTCAAGCACCGTGCTGCTGGCGATGCTGCGCAGGATGGCGGCCGTGTCGGGGTTGAGCGACGCCGCATAGGTGGCATCAATACTCGGTCTACGGTATAGGGTGCTGTAGAACACCGCAGCGGCCAGGTACGTTCCCTCGGGCGAAGGATGGCTCTCATCGGCGTTGTACAGTTCGATGAACGGATGCGTTCCGCGAACGTTCTTCCACGCCGTGCCGATGGGTGCTGCGAAGGCGTCGTTGGCATAGGCCATCTCCAGGTAACTCTCCCGCAGGCGCTGCTGCATGCCTTCATAGGTGCACACGGGAGGCCAGCTGCCGCAATTCGAGGCATCACCGTTCTTCCGTCCCCAGGTCATGTAGAACACAGGTTGCGTGCAGCTGTCGTTCGCGAGGATGCTGTCCACGAGCAGTGCAGCGAAGGGATACACGTCCTGCTCCACCTGTGACGGCGGGAAGGAAGGACGCTGGCTTTGCTCCTGCAGGACCACGAAGTCCCAGGGTTGCGAAGCGATCAGGCCAAGGGTGGTGGTGTTGGTGCTGTGTTGCTCGAAGGTGTGGCCCCCGGGCGCACTGCTGGCAACGTTCAGTGTGTCGCCCAGGGAAAGCGCCAGCTGCCGCGTTGTACCCGGCAGGTCGTTCACATAGGTGTAGCTGTTGCCGATGAAGAGCGCGCTCCGCTGCTGCGCATGAAGGCATGGCGCGCTGAAGGACAGCAAGCAGAACAGGAACTTCCTCATGTTCTTCAGGGTGTGTGTCCTTTGCCCCCCTTGAACGTAGCACCCACGTAACGGATGATCCGCTCCAACAGCGCGAGGTCCTCCGCTTCCAACCGACGGAACCGTATGCAGCTACGCCCGCAGTTGCGCGTGCGCAGATCGTTCCGGAAAGCGCTTAGCAGTATGAAGGGTAGCACGTAGAAGGTGATGTGGTTCTTCTGGTTCGATATGGCGAACACCGCTTCCCCTTGCAAGTGATAGGTAGGCATGCCGTTCGCCATGTCCTCCTTCACCGCCGGCCATTGATGACGGATCAACTGACGGATCATGACCATGGGTCCCTGTCGTTCTTCGGGTAACTCTTCGAAGTAAGCGACCGCGGAACGGGACAAGGTGATCATGGTGGTGGTGTAAAGCGGGGTGAAGGTGGTGAAAGGAAGCCATCGGTTCAATCCGCGACCTGTCCCGTGCCGATAACGGGAGCAACGTGCAGGATCCGATCAAGCCGGATCTTTTCACCGGCGATCAACATCCACTCCGCACCATCGGCTGAGGTGTATACATCCACGATCACGCCGCAAACACTGAAAACCTGGCCTTCGGGTCCACGGTATTCCACCGCAACCGGCGTTCGCATGGTGGCGTACGCCAGGTATTGATCGTGAAGTGCGCATTCAATGGGAATGTACTTCATGCTGCAAAGCTGCGGGATGATGATCAATGCTCCTTGACCCTCCAGAATGAAGAACGGAGGCTGTTGGGCCTCCGTTCGATCGGTATGTCAAGCGCTGCACCGGTCATTGCCGAACGATCCGCTGGCTCTTGATCGTATTGCCATCCATGCGCAAGTGCACGAGATAAAGGCCCGATGCCACCATCCCGCCATAACCACCGCCGCTGCCGTTCCACTGAACAGTGTATCGGCCTTGGGCCATTTCTTCATCCTTTAGAGTGACGATCTCGGTGCCGTCGGAATCCGTAATGATCACTTGCACCTTGGCTTTCCGGAACACATTGAAATGGATGCTGGCCCGCTCCGCCATGGGGTTTGGGTAAATGGGCAGCACATCACCATCCGATCCGTAGCGGTTCGGCTTGATGCTCGTGAACCCGTCGAGCACGATGTCGAACATTCCTTCGGACTGACCGCCGCCGATATCGTTGAGCGGGATGATCCTCAGAATGGCATCGGGTTGTGAAGCCCACGGATCGTCCGCGATGTACGGATCGCCCTCGAAGTAGAGTTGCGTGACCAGTTCAGGGAACCCCGGCTTCGTCACTTTGAAGTGGATGTGCTTCGGCCGGTACTGGCTGCCGTTCAGGTACGCCCCGGGAATGATCGTCTCGAAAGCGTACAGACCATTGGCATCGCTGAACAGGGTGCCGCGCAGGGTGAACGCCGGGCTCAGGTCATACACCGCAGCGTGGTTCGCTTGCCAGACCTCGATCTTCGCGTTCGGCACGGGTGTCAGGCAATCGTTGCTCAGAACGGTACCCGATAGGAACAAGCGTGTTCCGGGTTCACCCGGTTGCGCGACCATGGTCGTGTTGGGCGACCCGGCCAAGTAGTAAGGGCCAAGGATATCGTCCGTGGTGGGGGCGCAGCCGCCTCCATCATCCGGGGCCACGGGCAATGCCACCAAACGGCTCGGTAGAAGCAGCGAGCCCAAGCTCATGAGCGAGCCCGCTCGAAGGAATTTCCGACGGTCCATTGCTGTCACTTGAGCAGGGGTTGGTCTGTTCTTGGGTTCCATGCTGTTCATGCGTTCAGGTTGTGCCGCCTATTAGACCATCAAGGATACTGAACTGGCGACAAGTTGTTGGGGCTGTTCGGGAAAATTGTGCCACAGTGTTCCTCAACCAGTGCTCAACGGGTCCAGGCGATCGTCTTCGACATGCGTCCAAGGACCTCGTTGGTCACGGAGAGGATCAATACGCCCGGGGCGAGACCTGAAAGATCCAGGTCCCTTTGGATCCTGTTGTCACGGCTTCGATGAAGTACGCGGCCTGCCGCATCGAGCAGTTCAACGGTTAAAGCCGCGTGAGCGATCGGGAGCTGTAGGTGGAGCATTCCGTTCACGATGTTCAGGCGCAATTCTTCCGAAGGGATCTCCGCAACCGAATTGGTCCCGTCAATGCACGCCTCGAGCACAGTGAAGACACTGGAGTCGAAGGCGTTCAGATCTATCGACGGGGATGCGGACGTGGAGCCTGGTTGACCGCGCATCTGGTAGGTGGTTCCGCTACCCGAGATGGAAGGGTTGACCATCGTGAGCGAATAGTTCCCGGGAGAAAGGCACACCGTGTCCATCACCTCCACGCCGCCTTGCGCCATCGTCATCTCACCCGAGGCTACGCTCTCGCCGATATCGTTGTTGATGTTCCAGGTGAAGGTGGTGCCGGCTGCCGCTGGATCGGATGAAAACGCATAGGGGTGCACTGTGGCACAGATTGACGGGAAACAGAACTCCCCCGATAGCACCCATTCGCATCGCAATGAGTCGTTGAAGCCGGTCCACAATTCCAAACCGGGGTATACGCCGCCATCGTTGATCGCTTCGGGATGCGTGATATCCAAGGTGAAGACCTGATCGCTCCCTATCCCGAAGAACTCCGCAGCGCGCCAAGCGACGGTATCGCCATTCGTATTGTAGAACACGAGGGAGGGGTAGCTCCAGCCTGCCGGCCCGTTGTTCTGGATCCGCACTTCCATCTGGTCGCTATCGAACGGCGCGTAGCCGAAGGACACGGGCCACAGGTTCATGCAGTCCTCTTGCGCGTTGGAGGTGCCCACCAACGCGAAGAACGCGATAGTGATGCAGTGAATTCGGTTTTTCATGGGATCCGTATTTGTTGACGACAAAGATCCAGGCGTCGGCGGTCGGCGTCAATGGACGGAGCCGGTCAACCCTTGTACAAATCCCGGACTTGGTCGCGGTACTCTCCCGGAGTGAGGTCCGTGGCCTTCTTGAAGAACCGGCTGAAATACGCGGGATCCTCCATGTTCAGCGCGAACCCCACCTCTTTGACGCTCTTGGATGAATGGAGCAGGAGCCGCTTGGCCTCCAGGATCAGGCGGTCCTGCAAAACCTCCATCGCGCTGCGGCCGATCCGCTTGCGCAGCAGGTCGCTCAAGTGGTCGGCGGTGATGGCGTAGCGATCGGCATAGGTGCTCACGCGGCGCTCGTTGAGGAAGTCGCGCTCCACGTCGCCGAGGAAGCGGCGCGCAATATCCCCGGAACCGGCATCGTCGAGTTGCGAATGTGGTGATCCGGCCCACTGCGCGCATTTCGCGATGAGGACTGACAAGAGACCGTTCGCGGCGCGACGGGCGCTCGGGTCCTCACTGCCCGTCTCGTTATCGATCAGATCCAGCAGCGTTCGCGCCAGATCGAGCTGATCGGCGGTGAGTTCCCAGACCGGGCCGCCATGGAGGCCGCTGAACAGCGTGTGCAGGTCATCGTCCATAGCGGTAGCGTGGATGGCCTCGCGCTGGAACATCAGCACTGCGCCCGCACTGTCCGCACTGCGGCCCAAGCGGTGAACTTGCCCAGCGACAATGGCGTGCATGCATGGAGCGCGGAAGGTGTGCGACGCGAGATCGATCATGTGCTCACCGGAGCCCGAGGTCAGGAAGAAGATCTCATGGAAGTCGTGTCGGTGGATCTCGTTGTGCACATCCTTATCGCGACGAAAGAAGCGTTCTACACGAACGGGCCGCTTTTCCTGCTCGTGCAGATGATGGACGGGTATGGTGCTGTTTCCCATGTTCATGTACAGAGACGAGCGCGATCAACGCTTCGCTGCCCGCCCCTCACTTCGTGGCGGCTATCCATGCTTCGCGTCCGGATCGGGGTGCGATGGAGTTGTGGCAGGGCTCCATGCGCAGCGTGCTGAACCGTCCGGCGAACAGTTTGCGATATTCATCCGCTGTACCTCCGAAAGGTGGATGGTTCGGGTCTTTCTCCGTCATCGGGTCGTCGAACAATACACCCACCAGCTTTCCACCCGGGACAAGCAGTTCATGCATTTTCTTCACGTAGCGTTCGCGCAACGATGGATCCAGCGCACAAAAGAAGGTCTGCTCGATGATCAGATCATAGGTAGCCTGATGGGTGAAGAAGTCGCCGACGATAAGATGGTCCTGCGGGAACTCCGGACAGCGCTTCAGCAGATCACCGAATGGCGCATCCGTGAGGTCGATCACGACGACGTTCTTGAACCCGAGCGTATGCAAGTACTCCGCCTCGTAGGCCCGTCCGGCACCCGGGATCAGGATGCGGAGGTCCTTGTTCGAGAGCTGGTCGATGTATTCCTTCAGCGGGGTGGAAGGGCCGCCAAGGTCCCAACCCGTGTCGGCGGTGGTGTATAGGGATTCCCAGAAGTCGCGGTCGAGGGGCATGGTGCGAAGATCGCTCTTTGGAGTGGTCACCGCCGCGCCGCGATCCCGTTCTCGATCGTCCGCTTCAGGTCATCGAGGTCGCACTGCAGCGTATTGCTGGTGAGGCTATGCGGTGTTCCATAGCGTGAAAGCACCATCCGCTGCATCGCACGGGAGATCGGGTTCATCCTTGCCAGGACCTCGTCAACATTGTTCACGTGGAGCAGCAGGATCTTCGTGCCCTTCACACTGGTGATCGAGCAATGCGTAATGTGTTTCCACGGGACCACCGGCTGGAACTTGAACACGCCAAGGCGATGGATGCCTTCATCGTTCAGCACCAGCCCCGGCCTTTTATCGAACAGCTTTGACCCTAGCACCACCATGCCGGCACCAGCGAACAGTATGCAACTGATCGCCCCGAACCATGCCCGTGCCGCAGTGAGACCTTCGAACGACGTGGCCTTGCGCGCGAGCCACACACCAAGCACCATGAACAGAGCGCTCATCAGGAACCACAGCAGCAGCTTGCCCTTGTGAAGGGGAATGGCGATCGACGTCATCGCTCACATTCGTTCCAGGCGCACCACGTTCTCCACGTGATAGGTGTGTGGGAACATGTCGATCGGCTGCACGTGGGTGATGCGGTACATGTCCTTCAGCAGCGACAGGTCACGCGCCTGCGTGGCCGGGTTGCAGCTCACGTACACGATCACGGGAGGCGCCAGCTCGCGGATGCGAGCCACCACATCCTCGTGCATGCCTGCCCGTGGGGGGTCGGTGATGAGCACATCGGGCGTGCCGTGCCGCGCGATGAAGTCCGCGTTCAGCAGGTCCTTCAGATCACCGGCCTCAAAGGCCACGTTCATGATGCCGTTGAGTTCAGCGTTCTTCTTTGCATCGGCGATGGCCTCCGGCACGATCTCCGCACCGATCACCTCCGCGCAATGGCGCGCAAGGAAGAGCGAGATGCTGCCGGCACCGCAGTACAGGTCGTACACCTTTTCCTTCCCGGTGAGGCCCGCGAGCTGGCGCGTTACCTCGTACATCCGCTGCGTCTGCTCGGGGTTCGTCTGGAAGAAGCTCTTCGGCCCGATGCGGAACTTCAGGTTGGCATAGCCGTCGTCCTTCAGCTCCTCCACGATGTGGTCCTTGCCATGGAACACCTGGATGTCGAGGTCCCAGATGGTGTCGTTCTTCTTCTCGTTGATGGTCCACAACAGCGAGGTGATGTTCGGGAAGGCCGTGAGCACTGCGTCCAACAGCGCATGCTGCTCCTTCGGGTGATCCTGTCCGAAGGCGATGAGCACCATGCATTCGCCCGTGAGGGTGGTGCGGATCATCACCGTGCGTAGCCAGCCCTCGTGTCTCCGGATGTCATAGAACCCAGGTCCGCGCGCACCGGCGTGCTGGCGGATGAAGTTGCGGATGCTGTTGCTCGGCTCCGGCTGCAGATGGCATTCGTCCACCTGCAACACTTTATCGAACCCACCAGGCACATGGAAGCCCAGTGCGTTGCGGTCGGTGATGTCGCCCATCGTCGCCAGTTCTTCCGAGGTGAACCAGCGGAAGGCGCTCGCGGTGTATTCGAGCTTGTTGCGGTAACGCGTGGTCTGGGCCGATGCGATGATGGGGCTCACGGGCGGCAGCTCCAGCCCGCCGAGGCGCACCAGGTTCTCCACCACCTCCTGCTGTTTGAAGGCGAGTTGCTTGGGGTAGGCGAGGTCCTGCCATTTGCAACCACCGCAAAGCCCGAAGTGTTTGCAGAAGGGATCAACGCGGTCCGGCGATTTCTGCACGATGCGGATCGCCGTGGCCTCGGCCCAGGTCTTCTTCTTCTTCGTTACCCGCAGGTCCGCCACATCGCCCGGCACGGCGCCCGTGATGAAGATCACCTGTCCCTCCCGCTTGGCAATGGCCTTGCCGGTGGCTCCATAACCCGTTACCGGGATCGCTTCCCATACGGGCAGGGTCTTTTTGTTCCTCATCAGTTGTCCCGCCTTGGCCCATGGGGGCTTTGGCGGGGGGACAAAGAACGTCGATCCCGTCCCGGTATCTTCGCCGCCCATTTTGCACCCATGCAGGAATCACGCACCGACAAGCGCACCAAGACCCAGCGCGCCATCGACCTCGAAGAGCGCTATGGCGCGCACAATTATCATCCGTTGCCCGTGGTGCTCGACAGCGGCAAGGGCGTGTTCGTGTGGGACGTGGAAGGCAAGCGCTACTACGACTTCCTCAGCGCCTACAGCGCTGTGAACCAGGGTCACTGCCACCCGCGCCTGGTGAAGGTGATGCAGGAGCAGGCCACGCGCATGACCCTCACCAGCCGCGCTTTTTACAACAGCCTGCTCGGCGAGTATGAAAAGCTGGTCTGCGAGACCTTCGGCTACGAGAAGATGCTGCCCATGAACACCGGCGCCGAGGCCGTGGAGACCGCGATCAAGATGGCGCGCAAGTGGGGCTACGAGAAGAAAGGCATCGCGAAGGACCAGGCCAAGATCATCGTGTGCGACGGCAACTTCCATGGCCGCACCGTCACCATCGTGAGCATGAGCACCGATCCCGACAGCCAGGGCGGATTCGGGCCCTTCACGCCCGGCTTCGTGGTGATCCCGTACGACGATATCCCCGCATTGGAAATGGCGCTGCAGGATCCCACCGTCTGCGCCTTCCTCGTGGAACCCATCCAGGGTGAACGCGGCGTGTACACCCCGGCGGACGACTACATCCACACCGCCATCGCGGCCTGTCGCGCGAAGAACGTGCTCTTCATCGCCGACGAGATCCAGACCGGCATCGCACGCACCGGCCGTTTGCTCGCTTCGTGTCACGGCTGCGGCTGTTCCTGCGCTACTGGCATGTGTGAAGATCGCGCCACCGGTCTGCGGCCCGATGTGGTGATCCTCGCCAAGGCCCTCAGCGGCGGCATGTATCCTGTGAGCGCGGTGCTCGCCAGCGATGCGGTCATGAGCGTGTTCACCCCCGGCGTGCACGGAAGCACCTACGGCGGCAACCCCATGGGCGCACGCATCGCCATGGAGGCCCTCGCCATCGTCAAGGAGGAACAGCTTACCCAGAACGCCGAGCGCCTCGGGAAGATCTTCCGGGCCGAAATGCAGAAGCTGGTGGATCGCTATCCCTTCGTGAAGCAGGTGCGCGGCAAAGGCCTGCTGAACGCGGTGATCATCGAGCCGCGCACAGCGAGCGATGGATCACCGAAGACCGCGTGGGAACTCTGCCTGCTGCTGCGCGATAACGGCCTGCTGGCAAAGCCCACCCACGGCGACATCATCCGCTTCGCCCCGCCGCTGGTGATCACCGAAGAACAACTGCATGAGGCGTGTAACATCATTGCGGTGAGTGTGGGGCAGTTCGGATAGCGCGGATAGGGCCCAAGCTCGAGCGGCCTTCAACTCTCATCCCACGCTTCCACCAACAGCCACTCGTTCGGCTCGCACTGCGCCAGCACATCCGCATAGATGGTGGTCTCGCCCAGCCAGACCGGGCCGATGACATCACCCGGTTCCCGCTTCCAGACCGGGTGGGCATTGGGTGGTCCGTTCAGGATCACGTGCCGGAGTGCGACCGCTTGCACTGAATACAGGCTTGGATAGCCTCCTGAGTTGATCGCGATGGCTTGGCCATGTTGTACGAGGTTGTCGATCCAGTCCAGTCCACTCGCATCGCTTTGCCATACCGCAACGACGCCGGCCCGTTCAGTATGGTCATTAGGCGGTTCCGAACCGCCTTCCTTCAGTCTGAAAACACTGATGTGCCAGCCAAGCATGTTGTTCAAGTCTGCCTGTGAAGGTCGGGATAGTTTGAAGGATGTTCGGGGATCGTTGGTATCATGCCAAGCTAATTCCACGGCATTCCGGCCACAATGAACTCCTCCACCACACGCCGGCCTTCCGGCCAGCTGCGCTCTTCAAAACGAACGCGGCCCTCCTGGCCCACGAGGATCACAGTAGAGCATCGGGTGCCATACCCCGGCGTGCGGATGAAGATGGAAGAAACGGCTCGCTCCAGGTCGTTGGGCAAACCGGTATCGGGTAATAGGTCATCGGGTGCCGTGGCATCATCCATCAACAGGTCGAAAAGCCCAGGCACCAAGTGATCCACCGGACGGGCGAGCACCAGTTGCAATGCGGCTTTCGCCCGCTGCACCTTGGGCCAGGGGCCGTCCAGGAATTCGTTGCTCAGGGCGTGAACGCCGGATGACAAAGGAGTGTCGGCGGGTTGGATGTTATTGTGGTAACGCAATGCGTCCAGCGGTCCGTAGAGCAGATTGAATCCAGCGTACACATCCGTCGCCTGCGCATCCACGCCCTGTTCGAGTGCTTGTAGCACCAGCATGCCGCGTGAAGGGCCGGCAGGACGCGGGTGATGCAGGTCGCGGAAGTTGGTGACCGCAGCAAATCGACCTGTGCGCGTGATGCCCATCCATGTGCCACCCGCCCGAAGGTCGCGTCCGGCCAGGAGTTCGGGGGCATCGCGCCAGAAGGCGGCGGGGGCCGCAGCGCGGTCGTGGAATTCATCGCGGTTCGTGGCGATGATGAACGGGAAGCGCGGGTGCACCTTGTAGGCCAGGGCGATCAAGCACATGGTCGAAAGTTACCGGGCGTGCAGGCGTTCAGCGTTCGGATAGGACTTGTCAAATGAAGTCGAAACCACCCCTGGCTGGCGGCAGGCAGGCCCGACCCCTGCTTTGGCACCCGGATCGAGTGCCGTCGTTGCATCCCGACTCTCGTCGGTATGTCCGCCGTGTCGATCTAAGAAGGGAAGAACAAACGGTTTGGCTTTCCCCTCCTTGCTGATCGCGGCCCGCGCCCCCGGTCCTGAGCCGGGGGGCGGGACAACGCGATCAGCTACACAAGGAGGGGTTAGGGGTGGTTTCCGTTTTGTATTTCAACGAAGACACGGTGACCCAGCATTGAACCGAAAAAAAACTCAACGTTGAACGTAGATCCGAACAAATCGAAACCACCCCCAACCCCTCCTTTGGCACCCGGATCGAGTGCCGTCGTTCATTCCGACTCTCGTCGGAATATCCGCCGGGTCGATCCTAAGGAGGGAAGAAGACCAAGTTCATCAAAGATCGCTTCGCCCCAAATGCGGGCTCGCGAATCGGTTGGTCAAAGATCGCTTCGCCCCAAATGCGGGCTCGCGAATCGGTTGGTCAAAGATCGCTTCGCCCCAAATGTGGGCTCGCGAATCCGTTGGTCAAAGATCGCTTGGCCCCAAATGTGGGCTCGCGAACTGGTGGATCAAAGATCGCTTCGCCCCAAATGCGGGCTCGCGAAACGGTTCACCAGATCCGCACCCGCGCGCTGTCCGGCACCCACATGGCATCGCCTTCCTTGATGCCGAAGGCCGCGTAGAACTCGGGTACGTCCACAAAAGGACCGTTCACACGGAGCTTGGCAGGTGAGTGGACATCGCTGAGCAATTGCTGGCGAAGCGATTCCTCCTTCTCGTGACCCAACCAGCCCAGGGCGTAGCCGAGGAAGTAGCGCTGCACGGGCGTGAGCCCTGCGATCTTTTCGCCCTTCTTGTACTGCTCGGTCTTCTTGAACGCGTCCAGGCCCAACACCACACCACCGAGGTCGGCGATGTTCTCGCCTTGGGTGGCATCCCCGTTCACGTGGATGCCCTTGATGGGTTCGTAGCCGCTGAACTGGCGCACGATGCCACTCGCTCGCGCCTTGAAGTTCGCAGCGTCTTCGGCCGTCCACCAGTCGGAGAGGTTGCCCTTGGCGTCATACTGGCGGCCCTGGTCGTCGAAGCCGTGGGTGATCTCGTGACCGATGGTGCTGGCCGCGGCATACCCGTACACCAGCGCATCGTCCGCCAGGGAATCCGGCAGACCGGCGATCAGGAAGATGCCCGCGGGGAGCACGATCTCGTTGTTACTTGGATTGTAATAGGCGTTATAGGTCTGCGGCGTCATGTTCCACTCCGTGCGGTCCACCGGTTTGCCGAACTTCTTCACATCGTCGTAAAAGTGCCAGGCCATGGCGCTGCGCATATTGGCGGCGAAGCTCTCGGTGCCCACCGCCAGGTCGCTCATGTCCTTCCACGTGTCGGGATAGCCGACCTTCTTGGTCATGGTGGTGAGCTTTTCCATGGCCTTGGCCTTGGTGGGCGCGCTCATCCAATCGAGTGCCTGGATGTGTTCGCCGTAGGTGGTGCGGATGGCCTCCACCAGGTCGTTGTAACGCTTTTTGGTCTTTTCGTTGAAGTAGTCGCGGGCGTAGACCTTCCCGAGGATCATACCGATGGCGTGCTCCTCGGCGTCCAATGCGCGCTTCCATCGGGGACGTTGCTCCTTTCGCCCGTTGAGCTCGGTGCCGTAGAACGCGAAATTCTCCCTTGCGAGGGCATTGCTCAAGTACGGCGCGTAGGTGCTGGCGAGGTGGAAGCGCAGGTAGTTCTTCAGCGTGTTCACATCGGCCGTGGATATGGCCTTGTCCAGCGCGCTGTAGAAGACGGGCTGACCCACAATGAGCGTGTCGCAGGCCTGCAGGCCATAGCCATCGAGGATCGCGCGCCAGTTGATGTGCGGCGTGTGCTTCTTCACCATGTCGCCCACGCTCATCTTGTTGTAGTTGGCGTAGGGGTCGCGCAGGTCCTCCATGCGTTTGCTAACGGTGGCAAGGCCCGTTTCGAAGGCCATCACCTCAGCGCCTGCCTTCATCGCGGACGTGCTGTCCTCGCCAAGCAGCACGAGCATGCGCGCGATGTGGCCGGGGTAGGCGGCGCGGTTCTTCGCAACGCCTTCCTCCTTGTTGAAGTAGTAGTCGCGGTCCGGCAGGCCCAATCCACTCTGCCAGAGCACGGCGGCGATCTTCTCGCTGTTCTTCTCGTCCTGCCCGATGTACAGGCCCCAGAATGCATCTCCGCCGATCGGGTTCAATTGCGCCGCCACGTTGATCGCGTCGGCTGGTGTCCTGATCCCCTCGATGAGCGCCAGTTCCTGCGCGATCGGTGCGCTGCCCAATTGGTCGGCCTTCACGCTGTCCATGGCCACGGTCCAGAAGTCGCCCACCTTTTTCTCATCGCCCTCGGCCTTGCCGTTCGCAGCGGCCTTTTCATTGATGGTGCGCTTGATCGCGTACAGTTCCTCGTACACCAGATGGCCCATGCCCCAACTGGATTCGCTCGCGGGTATGGGGTTGTTCTTCATCCACGTGCCAGAGGCCCATTGGAAGAAGTCCTCGCCCGGTTTCACCGTGGAGTCGATGTTTGCTGCGAGCAGATCGGGGCGGGACGGGGCCTCGGCTTTTTCCCGTCGGTCCGAAGTGCCGCAGGCGGCAAGCATCAGTGCGCAGAGCGGGAGACAGGTCTTCATGGATGATGGGAAGGCGCACCTGCGCCTCGGGATGATGTTCAGTGAACTGTGTGGACGGAAGGCCGGGCCTTATTGCTTGGAGTGATCCACGGTCTTCAGCAGCTTGCCCTTCTCGTAGTGCAGTTCCCGGTAGACCTGCCCGTCGGGCGAATAATCGTAGTGGATGCCGTCCTCGAGGCCCTCCTTCCAATGCTCCACGAATTTCCGGGTGCCGTTCTCGTAGTAATAGACCCATTCCCCGTTCTCCACGCCATTGAGGAAATGGCCCACATATTCCATCTGGCCGTTCGGGTAGTAGACCTTCTCCATCACTTTCTGGGCGTCATCCCCTTTGCCTTTCATGTAGATGACCACCTCGGGTTTGCCGTTCGGATGGCTGCTCGCCACATAGCGGTGCGTTGAACAGCTGGCGAGTAGCAGGAGGATGAGGAGTGCGTAGGTAGGGCGCATGGGCGGACCAAAATACGGTATGCGGGGCAAGCGGAAGAGGGCCCCTCAGAACCAGGCCATCAACTTCAGGTTGATCCGGCGTGGGGTAAGGAACTCGGGAATGCCGTAATACCTGCCGCTGACGTCCTGCACCCAGCTGAAATCAATGGTGTTATTGAGATTGATCAAGTTGAAGACCTCGAGGGATATCCAGGCATTGTCCACATGCCGTAGGAAACCTTTCTTTTCCTGCCCCTTGGCGCCCAGCAGTTGCTTGCTGAAGCCCACGTCCACCCTGCGATACAGCTGTGTACGCAGCGTGTCACCGTAGCGATCGGCATTGGGTGGGCCGTAGGGTAGCGAGGTGCCGAAGACCAGGCTCATGTGCACCTTGTAGGTGGGGTTGCGCGGCATTTCGTCCTGGAAGAACATGGCGAAGCTGACCCGTTGGTCAGTGGGGCGCGGGATGTAGCCCGGCTTCACCACCGTGCTGTCCACGGTCACATCATCGAAGGTGTAGCCGGGGTAGATCCGCTCGCCGGCGGCGTTGTAACGAATGATGTACTCGTCATCCAACACGTCCTCCTGTGTCTGCATCACCGAGAACGAGGCCCAGGATTCAACGCCTTCGATGAATTCGCCGTTCAGCTTCGTATCCACGCCCATGGCATAACCCTTGGCGTTGTTCCTCGCGTAGTACCGCACCCGCACATTGTCCAGTTCATAGGGCACCAGGTCGTCCATCACCTTGTAGTAGGCTTCCGCGCTCCACTTGAAGGGTCGGTCCCAGAGCTTGAACTGGCGGTCGGCCCCGAGGATGAAGTGGATGCTGCGCTGTGCCCGTACGTCCGGGTTCAGCTGTCCGTTGAAGTTCCGGAGTTCGCGGTAGAACGGCGGCTGGTAGTACAACCCGCTGGCGAACCAGAAGCTGAAGTCGCGCCGCGCGGTATCCCCGGGGCTGATCACCTTGCGCCAGCCGGGATGGTAGGCCAGTCGCACGCGGGGGCTTATGACGGTCTGCTCGTTGAAGCTCCAGTTCTGCCCGCGCACACCGGCCACCAGCGACCAATGCCGATCAGGCCCGGTGGTCCAGTCCCATGCGTGTTGCACATAGGCACTTGTGCGCAAGCTGTTGATGTTGAGCTTGCTCTTCACGCTGCGCTGCAGCAGTAGGTCCTCCGGGTCGCTGGAGTAGGGGACGGAGTAGTCCGCGCTGTCCACCATGAGCCATTCGCTCAGCTGGTCGTCGATGCCTTCGGCGCGGGCCTCCACGCCCCATTGCAGTTCGTTCAGGCGCGTGGTGCTGCTGCGCATCCGCAGCGTGCCCTTGTGTGTGCCGCTGATCACCGTGGCCTGTAGTTGGTTCCGTGCGTGGTCCAGGTAGGTACCGATGCCCAGGATCTTGATGGGCTGGCCGAAGTTGTCGCTCCCCAGGTCGCGGTCCAGTTCGCTTAGCCGGTATTGTCCCAGCAGGTCGAACCGCTCGGTCTCGTATGTGCGGAAGGCGCTTCCGGTGAACTTCAGCAACAGGTCCTTGTTCGGTCGCACATTCACGTTCAGCGCGCCGAAGTAGGTCTCATACGCGGTCTTCTCCTGGCCTTCGAAATACACGGTGAAACGCAAGGCCTGGTTGAAGTTGCCCAGCTCCGTTTCGCGGTCGCGTGGGATCACGTCATACTTGTTGCGGCTGTAAACGCCGAGGAAGCCCAGTTCCACCTTCTCGCTCAGGTCATATGTCCAATAGGTCTGCAGGTCGGTGTAGACCGGTGTGTAATCGCCCTGGGTGTCCAGGCCCTTGAGCAGGGCGGTGAGGGTGCGGTACCGGAAACCGGTGACCTGCCGCAAGCGGCGGCCCATCATGGGGTTCTCTACGTGCACCGAGCCGCCCATGAAGCTGGCACTGGCCGAGCCGGCGAACTCGCGGGGACGCTTGTAAGTGATGTCCAGCACGCTGCTCATCTTGTCGCCGTAGCGCGCCTCGAAGCCGCCGGGACTGAAGCGGATCCGCTCGATCATGTCGGGGTTCGGGAAGCTCAACCCTTCCTGTTGTCCGCTGCGCGCGAGGAAGGGCCGGTACACCTCAATGTCGTTCACATACACCAGGTTCTCGTCAAAATTGCCGCCGCGCACGCTGTAACCGCTGCTAAGTTCGTTGCGCATGCTTACGCCCGTGCTGCCCATCAGCAGGCTGTTCACATCGCCGATGGGCGAGGGCATGAAGCGCGTGGTACGCGGATCGAGCTTGCCCACCCCAACTTCGCGCAGGCGGTCCGGGGTTACCACTACATCGCCGATCACACGGGCCTTGAGCTCTACGTTCAACTCGTGTCGTTCACCGGCAGCCAGGGTCACGGTGCGCTGTTGCTCATCCTTCAGGAACAGAAAGCGCACGGTGACCGGAATGCCCGAAGGCACTCGCAGCTGGAAGCGACCGTCCTCATCGGTGGAGGTGGAGTTGCGCGTGCCGCTGGCCGATATGCTCACGCCCGGCACGGGTTGTTGACCATCATCGCGGACGATGCCGAACACCGTTGCGTCCTGGGCGCGTAGGAGCTGGCCGATGAGGAGCAGGAGGACGATAAGTGGAGCGCGCATATGCAAGGGGCGCGAAGATAACGGGGGCTTTTTGGGGATATTGGATGTTGCCCCATGCACGGCGGTGGGCCTGCGGATCAGCTCCAGATCTTTCGCTTGTGTCCGGACACCGCATACCAGCCGATGAACAGGTAACAGGGAACCAGGATCCAGTAGGCCTGTTGATGCCCGACGCCCGGAAGGTCTGCCAATGCACCATAGATCTTGGGCAGAACAGCACCGCCGGCAATGGCCATGATGAGCATCGCGCTGCCCTTTTCGGTATGCCTTCCCAATCCATCGATGGCCAGCGGCCAGATGGCAGGCCATACCAGCGCATTGGCCAGGCCGAGGACAGCGATGCACAGCACCGAGGTGTATCCGGGGATGAGGATGGCGATGAGCGAGATCACCACCCCGAGGATCGCCGAACCCATGAGGGCCGTGGCCTGTGAGAAGAAACGCGGAATGCAGGTGATCCCGATGATGTAGCCCACCACCATGGCGATGAGCGTGTAGCTGGTGAGGTGCTTCGCCTCGCTGAGCGGAACCCCCTGGGACTGGCCGTATATACCGATGGTGTCACCCGCCATCACCTCCACACCCACGTAAAGGAACAGGGCGATCACACCGAGGATGAGGTTGGGGAAGGAGAACAGGCCGCGATGATCGTTCGCACCCGAGCCGGTGGCCTTCTGCAGATCAAGCTCCGGAAGGGGCGACAAGCGCACCATGAGGCCGAGGCCGATAAGAACGACGGCCATCACGGTATACGGCATCACCACACGGCCGGAGAGTTCGTTGAGCTGGGCCTCCCTGGCCACCGCGTCCATGCTGGCCAGGCTGGCGGTAAGCGTGTCCGCGTCCGCGAGCACGATGGCGCCCAGCACAAGTGGGGCCAGCACGCCGGCCACCTTGTTGCAGATGCCCATGATGCTGATCCGCGAGGCCGCGCTCTCGATGGGCCCCACCACCGTGATGTACGGATTGCTCGCGGTCTGCAGCAGCGCCAGGCCCGTGCCGATGATGAAGAGCCCCGTGAGGAACAGGCCGTACGCACGGGCATGCGCTGCGGGAATGAAGATGAGCGCTCCGGCGGCCATGACGAAGAGCCCGAGCATCATGCCGTTCTTCAAGCCCGTGCGCTGCAGGATCCACGAGGAGGGCAGCGCCATGAAGAAGTAGGAGATGTAGAACGCGAAGGTGACCCACAGGGCCTGCGCGGTGTCCAGCTCACATGCCAGCTTCAAGTACGGGATCAGCGTGCCGTTCAGCCAGGTGACAAAGCCGAAGATGAAGAAAAGTGCGCCGAGGATGAGGATGGCGACCGTGGTGTTGCTGCGTTGCATACGGTGCACCACAGCACTGGTGCGCTGCGATGATCACGGGTGAAAGTACCCGCGTCAACTTGGCCGCACCGGACGCCCGCCGCTACTTTTCCCCGATCGGCTGTTGGGGCGGCGCCGAGGCCTTGCGTCGCCGGGCGTCCCGCCGGAGCAACCAGAACGCGCCGCCGAGTAAAATCAGCACAGGCCAGATGGTCGCCAGGCCGGCCACGGTGAGCTCCACCAGCTCCCAGCCATCCTTCAACCCGCGCATCACACGGCTCCAGAGCGACGGACGGTAGGCATCGATGTTCTGCTCGTTGGCGATCATCTCCTTGCGCGTGAGGTCGCGCTGGTAGAGATCCAGTGTCACCGTGCTGTAGGCCACGCGGTCGGCCAGTTCCAAGTTGTTCAGGATCCCCTGATCGCGCTTTTCATCGCTGGCCTGCAGTGCTTCCTCCGCAGTGAGCGTCTCCCGCAACTTTCGACCCTGATCATCGATCGCCTGCGCCACCCGCATGGAATGGGCCTTGGCGCGACGCACCGCCATGGCGTTGGCCATCATGCGCAAGCGGATGTCGTCCGCCAGGATCGTCCGGTGGTCAAAGGCCTGCACCAGCCGCCCGATCTGGCGCAGCGTGCTGTCCAGTTCCGTGTTGGGCACCCGCAAGATGATCTGGTTCAACAACCTGAACCGCGAGAGCTCCAACGAGCTGTCCGCGCTCACGGCGATCACCTCCTGCCCGCGAGGTTCACTGCGCAGCGTGGTCCTGATGACCCAACCCTTGTGCGCACCAACGATATCCTCCACGGCCAGCGTGGCCACCACAACGTCCTTCACGCGGAACCGCAGATCGGCGGTGCGGATGAAGCGGTGCACCGTATCCGCGCCCTGCACCGCTGCACTGCTGCTGATGACCAAGCCTACATCGGGTACCGGCTTCTCAGCTGCATTCCATCCATCGTCCTTGTACGTATGTTCCGCAACACCAGAGCTGATCCCGTTCGACCGGTCGTAGGCCGTATAGCCCATGTCCTCCTCGTTATCGTTCTGGTCGGATCGGAATGCTGGCATGGGCTCCTCGGTCGGGGAGGCCGTGGAATCGGCGATCTCAACGGTGGCGGGGGCTTTTTCCTGGCGTGCGCTCCGTCCGCAGGCCAGCGTGAGCAGCAGGAGCGCTGCCGCGATCGTCCGTTCGTTCATGGGTGGGTGGTGGTGGTCAGGCCTCCGTACACGGTAACGGTCCCGAGGTTCAGCAACGCGCGAACGAACGCGGCTGGTATGCGAGCATGAGTTTGCCCGATCGATGCACCTTCGCACCATGGATCCACGCCTCGTCGCTTTCGAACGCCTGCTCAACATCATGGACGACCTGCGCGCCAAGTGCCCGTGGGACATGAAACAGACCATGGAGACGCTGCGCCCGCTCTCCATCGAGGAAACGTATGAGTTGGGGGATGCCATCCTGGAGAACGACCTGGATGGCGTGAAGAAGGAACTGGGCGATATCCTGCTTCACATCGTCTTCTACGCCAAGATCGGCAAGGAGAAGAACGCGTTCGACATAGCGGATGTGTGCAACGCGATCTGCGACAAGCTCATCCATCGACACCCGCACATCTACGGCGATGTGAAGGTGAAGGATGAGGAGGAGGTGAAGGCCAATTGGGAAAAGATCAAGCTGGCGGAGAAGGCGAAGGCCGGAGCTACGGAGAAGAGCGTATTGGAAGGCGTGCCGCGCGGACTGCCCTCACTGGTGAAGGCGATCCGCATCCAGGACAAGGCCCGGGGGGTGGGGTTCGATTGGGATCACCGCGACCAGGTATTGAACAAGGTGCATGAGGAGTTGGATGAGCTGAAGGCGGAAGTGGCCGCGAACTCGACCAAGCAGGCCGATGAGTTGGGCGATGTGCTGTTCAGCCTGGTGAACTATGCGCGGTTCCTGAACATCGACCCCGATGAGGCCCTGGAGCGCACCAACCGCAAGTTCATCCAACGCTTCCAATTCCTCGAGCGCGAGAGCGCCAAGGACGGCAAGCGGATGGGGGAGATGACCCTCGCGGAAATGGACGCCTATTGGGAGCGGGCGAAAGGACATTGAACGGAATTAAGTTCTTGGTCCTTTCCTCGGAAGCGAGTACCTTGTGGTTCAACCATCGCAGCAACGGTGACAGCACCGTTCACTTCCATGGAACGAGCACCGGTCTGGATCGACACACCCCTGGCACTGGTCGCCTATACCGCACCGGGTTTCATGGAGGTCCGCTTCAAGCCCGGTATGCCCTTGACACTTGACGGAGTGGACCGGATGATGGAGGTCCGCCAGGAATTGAGCAAGCAGGGGAGGCATCGGATCCTGATGGTTTTGCCCAATGAAGGCGTGGATTTCGAACTGCAGGCCATCAGTACGGACCATAACCGCAATCATCCACAGCCGAACACCGAAGCCGTAGCCTGGGTGGCGTGGACCTTGCGGAACCAACAATTCGTCCGTCTGTACGAGGCTTACTGGCCGACCGAGTTCCCCGTACAGGTCTTCCTCACCGAGGATGAGGCCCGCAGATGGCTGGGCACGTCAACTCTCATCGATCCCTGATGATCACACGCGGAACCGGCCACTTGCTATACCTCCACAATGTCGCACCGGAGGGCTCGTGCCTTGAGCAGCTGGCCTGCCGCCCCACCAATCATTCCGTTATCACCCATGAACAGCTCACTCCCTGAGATCGACACCCCATTGGCAACGGTTCGCTACACGACCCCACAACGTGTGGAGGTGAGGTTCAAACCAGGCCTGACCTTCACGGTGCAAGGCATCGCTGAAATGATGCTGGCGCGCCAGCAACTCGGCGCAGCCGGTCCCCATCGGGCGCTGATGATCTTCCCTGACGATGTGGACTTCGAGTTGTCCATGTTGAGCACCGACCACTACAAGCAGGTGCCCCAACCGAACACGGAGGCGGTGGCCTGGGTGGCACAGAACGAGCGGAACATGCATTTCACGCGGTTGTATCTCGCTTATTGGCCACCACCTTTTCCGTCGGAGGTCTTCTTGACCGAGGATGAAGGCCGTGCCTGGTTGGAATCCGTTCAACCGGTCCGGTGATCCATCACCCCACTGCTGGACGTTCAGCGTTCGCGCTGGGAAACGGTCCGGGGCGACAGCTCGTGGCCTTCCATGGCATAGCGAACCAGTCCGAAAAGCCCAAATATCAGGACCAGCGGGACAAGGACCCGGCGCACAAAACGATCGGCCAGGTGGGTGGTGCGCAAGGAATGACGTCGGTTA
The DNA here is from genome assembly GCA_031411095.1 of Flavobacteriales bacterium. Classification (GTDB taxonomy): domain Bacteria; phylum Bacteroidota; class Bacteroidia; order Flavobacteriales_F; family PHOS-HE28; genus PHOS-HE28. The sequence goes on from JANOAK010000005.1 coordinate 62,794, forward strand.
CGCAGTCGGTATATCATGATCGTTAGGGGTCAGATGATGAGGTAGGGTGCCAGAGACGTGCCAAAACTGCGCGCCTCAGTCCTCGACAGCCCGTATGGGGCGTTCCCTACCCGATCCGGGGCCGAATGACACCACCTTTTGACTTCCGTGGACCCCGATCGTGATCAAGCGAGGCCGGCAGGACGCCGCGAAGGGCGATCTTTGCGTCCTTGTAGAGCATATGGTGCGCACTTTTCTGTTCTTGCTGTTCTTGGGCAGCGCAGGTCTTCGTGTCCATGGGCAGTGCGTCACGGCCTATCCGCATCTGGAGGATTTCGAAGCGGCCCCAGTGTGGACGAGCGGGGGAACGGGAAATGATTGGGCTTGGGGTTCCCCGGCCCATCCGGTGATCAACAGCGCAGCCAGCGGGACCAAGGCCTGGTGCGTGGGCGGGCTCACGGGCCAGTTCTACGCCTTCGGAGCCCAGAGCTGGATCGAGAGCCCGTGCTACGACCTTTCCTCCGTGCCAACACCGGTGGTGGCGTTCCAGATCTATTGGGAGGTGGAGCGGCAGTATGACGGCATGGTGCTGCAGTCCAGTACGGACGGTGGGAACACATGGGATAACGTGGGTGCTTTCGGCGATCCCTTGAACTGCAATACGGCCAACTGGTACAACGAGGATTACGTGAACAACCTGAGCACCACCAGCCCGCGCCACGGCTGGAGCGGTCGGCAAGGGGCCACGCAGGGATCGTGCACCGGAGGCCAGGGCAGTGCCGGCTGGCGCACCGCCCAGCACTGCTTGGATGGACTTGGCGGCATTTCCGACGTCCGCTTGCGGTTCCTGTTCGGCGCAGGTACCACATGCAACAATTACGACGGTATCGCGATCGATAGCCTGATCGTCTTTGATGGCACACCGAACGTGGTGGCCGATCATACCTGTGCCAACGGCCTTGCGCAGTTCAGTTCGGTGGTTACAGGGTGTGCCGATGGAGCGCTATGGAACTTCGGTGATCCTGCGTCCGGTGCGCTGAACACATCGGCCGATCCCGCTCCTTCGCACCAGTACACCACGGCGGGTATTTACACGGTAACGCTCACCACCACCAGCGGGTGCGGGCAACAGGTGGTGGCCTTGCAGCAGGTGAACATCATCACCGTGGAGCTTCAGGCCACAGCTGCGACCTGCAGTGCGGCCAATGGAACGGTGGAGGCCATTGTCACGGGGAGCGGATCGCCCTTCAGTTACGATTGGAGCCCGGGAGGCTCCGCCGGGTCCGTCCTGAACAACGTGCCACCGGGTGATTATTCCGTGGTGGTCAGCGGTGCCGGTGTCTGCTCTGCCGATCAGACCATCACCGTTGGTGATCAACCCTCGGATCTGGTCTTCGACGTGCAAGTGAGCGACGTGCTCTGCGCGGGCGACTCCACGGGATCGGCCACGGTGCAGGTGACAGCGGGTGCTGCAGCAACCTATGCCTGGTCGCCCATCGGCGGAACACAGGTCACGGCGAATGGCCTGCCTGCTGGCGCATATGCGGTAACGGTGACGGACCTCAACGGTTGCGAATTGGTCACGGACCTCACGGTGAACGCTCCCGCCCTCTTGAGCGCCATACCGCCAACTGGGTCGTCCATCTGTGCCGGTGAAAGCATCACCCTGCAGGCAGGCGGGGAAGGCGGGGCGGAGCCGTATCAGTTCACGTGGACACCCGAGGGGCCCGTTGTGTCGCCCATGAGCGATACGGTCTACGAGGTCTTCGTTACCGATGCTAACGGCTGCGGTTCGGCTCCGGTGCAGGTGAACGTGCAAGTGAACCCCCTGCCGATGGTGTCCCTGAGCGTGGCCGATAGTGCAGGTTGCACACCGCATTGCACCTCGTTCAACGCGGGCCCCTCCGGAATGAGCGCATACACGTTCATCTATGGAGACGGTTCCACCGGAACGGAAGCATCCCATTGCTATGACCAGCCTGGAAGCTTCACGGTGTCGGTGACGGTGACGGATGCGTCGGGATGCAGCGCAACGCTCAACGCCACCGACCTCGTTACGGCCTGGCCTGTGCCGGTCGCAGGCATCGATGCCCCCGCAGTGGCCATCATCAGCGAACTGCCCCTCCTCATCTCCGATGCATCACAGGGCGCATCACAGTGGGCGTGGACCTTGCCCTTCGCGGACAGTACGGAGATCACCCCGTCCGTTCTCTTCACATCATCGGTCCTCGGTTGCTTCCCGGTACAACAGGTGGTCCATAATGATCAAGGTTGTTCCGATTCCACCAGTGCGCAGATCTGTGTGGAGGATGAATTCTCGATCCACGTGCCCAACACCTTCACGCCCAATGGTGACGGGATCAACGATGTGTTCGGTGTGATCACGAGCGTGACCGGGCCCATGGCCTACGAACTGAACATCTTCGATCGCTGGGGGCAGGTCGTGTTCACCGCCAACTCGCCCGGTATTCCTTGGACAGCGGAGGGAATCATGGACGGTCTTTATGCGTGGAACCTCACGCTGCGCGATTCCCAGAACAAATTGCGCAAGGCCATGGGCCACGTGGTGGTCCTGCGGTAGATCCCGCCCAGGGGACTTAGATCGGCAGCGCCCTCAATTCCTCATATACCCGGTGCATGGGCAGCCCCATCACCGTGTAGAAGCTGCCTTCGATACGGGAGACACCGGTGTATCCGATCCAATCCTGCACCCCATACGCACCGGCCTTGTCGAACGGCTTATGCTCCTCCACGTAATACGCGATCTCTTCGGCGCTGAGCGTGCGGAAGGTGACCAGTGCCACATCCGCGAAGCTGCGTAGTCCGCTGTGCGTGCGCAGGCATACGCCCGTGATCACCCTGTGCGTGCGTCCGCTGAGGATGGCGAGCATGCGCGCGGCATCGGCCGCGTCCACGGGCTTGTTCAACAAGTGATGGTCGATGAGCACCGTGGTATCGGCGGCGATGAGCACCTGCCGTGGTGCCAGGGATCCGTCCCAGGCCGAGGCCTTCAACCGCGCGAGGAATTCGGCAACCTCCTCGGCCGGCATGCCCTCCGGTGGTGTCTCATCCACATCGGCCTGGGTGATGGTAACGGGCAGGTCGAGCCCCTGTAACAGCTGCCGCCGGCGCGGGCTGGCACTGCACAGGATCAGTTCGAAGCGGGGAAGAGGAGGGTGGGGTCCCATAGGGTACGGCTCAGCAGGAAGGCATACAGGATCGCCAACACCATGGCCACCTTCATCAGGTTGCCGGCCGTGGTGTACTCGCGTCGGGTGCTGGCGTTGTACGTGAAGCCGGCCGAGAGCAACAGGGGCGCCACCACGGCAAGTCCGATATACCAGTAGCTCAACGGATCATGCAGCAAACGCATGCGAACGAACAACACACCGGCCAAAGCGAGCACGAGGTAACCCAAGGCGATCGCCTTGGCCCAGCCAACGCCCCAGACGATGGGCAGTGTGCGGCATCCATCGGCCTTGTCGCCTTTCACATCCGCAAGGTCCTTCTGGATCTCGCGTACCAACGTGGTGAGGAAGGCGAATCCCGCATACCCCAGGATCCAGAACCACGGCGTGTTGAAGTCGAACGCCAGTGTCCGTTCCTCTCCGGCGATGGTGGTCAACGTGGCGACCGAAGGATAGGCCTTGGATAGCGCTGTGACCTCGTAGAGGCCCACGGTCAGGGGGACGAGCGCGGTGAGCAGTGATACCAGGCCGTTGCCGATGAGGAACAGCCGTTTGAAGCGGGCGCTGTACATCCACAGCGCGCCGATGGCGAAGGCGGGGATCAGGATCCAACGCCATTGGCCGCTGCGCCAGGCCACGAAGGCGCCGAGCAGGAACCCGATGCCGCTCATGATCAAATGGCCGGCCATGGCCACCCTGCGTTTCACGCTGCGGCCAACGATCAGCTCATCCGGCTTGTTCACGCGGTCGATCCGCGTGTCGAAGTAGTCGTTGATCATGTTGCCGGCAGCAGCGATCAGCACCGTGCTGAACACCAACGCCCAGAAGAGTCCCTCGCTGAAGGCATGGCGCATCTCATTGTGTGGGATCTCCGCCACCAGCGTGCCGGTCGGGTCGTCGCTCACGCTCTTCATGGCGGCGCTCATGTGGCCCAGCCAGGCCCCCACCACGCCGTACCGCATCGCCGCCATCGTTAGTACGATGATCAGGAGGTTGAGGGGACGGGTGAGCCGAAGGAAGGGCAGCATGCTACCAAGTGTGGGCATTTTCGGTCATCCAGCGTCCTTGGACCTTCATCGCCTGCTCCAGCACATCCCGCACACAGCCCCAACCGCCGTTGATACGGCTCACATAGTGGCTGATGGCCTTGATCTCCTCGGTGGCATCGGCTGGGCAGCAGCGCAGGGCCACGCGTTGCATGATCCGGATGTCGGGGATGTCATCGCCCATATAGGCGGCCCGTGCGGGATCCAGACCCGCGGCAATGAGCTCGTCGAGCTTCACGCTCTTGTTCACCACGGCATCATGGAAGTCCCGGACGCCGAGCCGCGCGAAGCTCTCGGCCACGCCAGGGCTTTTGCCACCGGTGATGATGATGATGCGGAGGCCCTCCTTCAAGGCATGTTGCACAGCGTATGCATCGCGGGTATGGAACGTGCGCACAGGGGGCATGCCGGGATACAGCAATGTGCGGTTGTCCGTGAACACCCCGTCCACGTCGAACATGAAGGTGTCGATACCGGCGAGGCGCTCCTTATAGGTCATTGAATTCGTCCGTTGGATGGCCATGGGCCTCGAGGATCATCCTGCTGATCTGCACATACACGCGCCTAAGTTCGGGGTCGGAGGTCAAGCGGTCGATATGATGGCGAAGTGTGGTGATATCGCCCCGCCGCGCAGGACCCGTGAGCGCCTCCACGGCCCCGATGATCGCGGCCTTTTCGGCCATGGCCTGGAAGGAGGGCATCAACAGCGAGGGATCGATCCCTTCCGCCGTCAGCATCCCCTCGGCCCGGGCGAGCAGGAACAACGGAAAGTTCGTGCTGATGGCCGCCGCCGCATGCAGCACCTCACGCTTGGCGTGGACAAGTTCCACCACCTGCCGACTGACGGCGTGGGCCAGTGCATTCACCACGCGCTGGGCCTCCGGGGTGTTCGCGTCCGTCACCAGGGGTATGGTGCCGAGGTCCATGGGTGCACCCGGGCTAAGGGTCATGATGGGCCATAACGCCGCGCGATGGTCATGTGGCGAAAGCACATCGAGCGAACTGGCACCGCTGGTATGGATCAATACCGATGATCGGGTATCGAGCGCTCGTGCCACTTCGGTAATGGCCGAATCGCTGACGGCCAGGATGACCGCTTCACAAGTGGGCAGTTCTTCACCTGTCATGCGCGCATCACACTCCAGTTCCCGGGCCAGTGCTGCGGCACGCGCAGCGTTCCGGCCGACGACGGCCCCGATCGTGAAGCCTGCCCGTTTGAACGCATGTCCCAGATGGAACGCTACCCGACCCGTGCCGATCAACATGATCCTCATGGTGCTCAGCGCTTGATCCGCTGCCACACGGCCATGCCTGTGCCCAAGGCCATCAGCACACAGCCGATCCAGAGGATGTTGATGCCGGGGAATTCGATGGCCTGCAACACCACGAATTCCCGCTCGAAGATGTTCACGCCGATCATGCTGCCCTTCACGCTGGCGAGGTCGAGCTTCACACGCAGCGGCCCCACGTCGAATCCCTTGCTGCCCACCGGTTGATCGTAGCGGTACACGATCACCGGCTTCGCCTCGAACCATCGGCTTCCGTCGTTGACATCACGCACCCGCATCTTGGCCACATAGGCCGTGTATTCAGGTCCCAGCCGGGTGGTGATCACGCTGTCACGCACCGCCCGCACGCTGTCGATCACCACGATGCATGTAGGGGTGATGATGGTGTCGCCGATGGTCCTCTCCACGAGGCGCGGTGGCATGTAGTCGGTGGTGTCCGCTGGATCGAGCTTCGCGTACCGGATGTGCGTATAGAGGTCCTTCCCGAGCCATCGTTTCGTGCTGGGTTCGGCCACGTTCCCGAAGCGCGGGTTCAATTGCACCAGGGGTTCCAGGGCGAAGTCCTTTGCTCCCGGCTTCGTGGCGTTCCAAACGGGGGCATGCCAGAAGACGCGCCGCGCCGCACTGTCCAACGGATGCCAATGCTGCGGTTGGTCCAGCAGGAAGCTGCTGCCCGCCACGTGGTCGTCCTTGGCCACGAAGATGGAGCTCCGCACACGCACGGTATCGCCCTGCTTCCACGCACGCGGCTCCGCACGCAGATAGTCCATGTCGAAGTACAGGTTCACACCTTCCTTGCGCTTGCCATGGAAGGTCACGTAATGATCGCCCATCGGCAATGTGTCGTGCAGGAAGAGCAACATGTCCTTGCTGTCGCTGAAATCCTTGCTCATGCCCTGCAGGCTCGGACCCTTCATGTAGTGACTGATCTCCTGTTTCCGGCTGGTGCTGATCAAGGCGCCAAGCAGGACAAGTCCGAAGCCCATGTGCGCCACACTGGGGCCACCCACACGGATCGAACCCTTCAATACCTTCAGGAAGTACACGGCATTGGCCAGTATCGCGAACACCGTGGCGAACAGGAGGGCCACCAGCGTGCCTTCCTCCAGTTGGAAGCGCAGCCAGTAAGCGGCAAGCACCGTGATCACCAGGGAACCGATGAGCGAGAGGGATATGTCCTTGAGGAACTTCCTGCGGTCGGTGTCCTTGTAGCGCAGGTATTGCCCCACGGCCACCAGGATGGTGACGATGAAGGCGAAGGGCACCTGCCATTTGTTGTAATGCGCAATGGCGTCCACCGGCGGAGCCCGCTTGATGCCGGGAGCGAACGGCTCCACCAGCATGTTGAACACCGGGATGCTGGTGGTGATCATGATCTGCACCGCGCTCAGCAACAGCACGAGTGCGCCGATGAACAGCCAGAACTCGCGGCTCCAGATGTTCTCATCGCCCTCGGTATGGAAGGGACCCGTAGCATAGGCCACCACGGTCATGATGAGCACGAAGAGGCCGAAGAGCACGACGGCCGGCACGTAGGTGTGGAACATCGCTGCCAGGAGCAACATCGATAGCGCCATGCCCGCCGTGTACAGGCGCCATTCGCGGTTGGTGTTGAGCATGGCGACGGACACAGCGATGAAGGTGATAAGGAACACCAGCAGGCCGGGCAGCATGCCTTCGCCCGTGAAGCTGTGCACGCTGGTGTCGCCCAGCACGCCGCTGCGCGTGAGGAAGCTGCTGTACAATACCAGCAAAAAGGTACCGAGGGCGAGCAGGAGCGTGGTGAAGGTGGAGGACTCCTTGCGCTTGTTGATCATGAGCAGGTGGCCGGTGGAGACCAGCGTGATCCACGGGATCAACGAGCCGTTCTCCACGGGGTCCCAGGCCCAGAATCCGCCGAAGCTGAGTGCTTCATAGGCCCACGCACCCCCCATCAGGATCCCCGTGCCCAGCACCATGATGCCGAAGAACGTCCAGGGCAGGGCAGGCGTCATCCAGTCCCTCAACTTGTTGCGCCAGAGCCCGGCGATGGCGAAGCTGAACGGCACGAGCGTGCAGGCGAAGCCCAGGAACAGCGTGGGCGGGTGGATCACCATCCAGTAGTTCTGCAACAGCGGGTTCAGGCCACGGCCATCCTTGAACTGCGGGATGCGTTCCATGTAGCCGGCCAGCTTCGTCCACGGCAGCCCCAGGTTCTCCGGCAACTCGCGGATGAGCAGGAAGGGGCTGCTGCCGATGCGGATGTCGAGGATGTGGATGCCGAGCAACATGCTCGCCAGGAAGACCTGCACCAGCGAAAAGACCGCGAGCACCGGTCCTTCCCAAACGCCATCGGCCTTGCGTCCCTCGCGCCAGATAAGGATGTTGCCCAGCACCATGCCCCAGAAGGTCCACAGCAGGAACGACCCTTCCTGGCCCTCCCAGAAGCAACTGGCGATGTACCGCAAGGGCATCTCCGTATTGCTATGCTTCCATACATAGTCGTACTCGAACCAGTGTTGGAAGAGCATCACGAAGAGCGTGACGACGATGCCGATCACGGCCAGGGAATGCAGGCGGAAGCCCAAGCGGCCCACCGTGCGCCAGCCATGATCACCGGTGTTCGTGAAGAGCAGATAACCCAGCCCGGCCATCAAGGCGGAGGCGAAGGAGATCAGCGTGAGCATGTGACCCAGCTGTCCAGCAAAGGTGTGTTCGCCGATGTACGTGATGGGCTCCAATTCAGCTGATGCGTTGATCGGTGGATCCGGGGAACGGACGATCGACCGATCGTCCCGTGATCATCCGGAGATCTTGTTCTCCTCGTTGTATTTGCTGGGGCACTTCAGCAGCATGTTCTTCGCGTGGAAGGTGCCGTCCGTGCCCATGCTGCCGATGAGCACCACGCGCTCGCTGCGGTCCAGGTCGGCCGGCTTGGCCATCGCGAGGTCCACTTCGCAGGGCTGCCCCTTGAGGTCGTTGATGGCAAAGCGCGTTTTGCCGGGATCGATGCTGGGTTCATAGATCACGGGCTTGGAGCGGTCCAAGGTGCCCACCACGTGGAACTCCTTGCCCGGTTCGGCCCGTGCCTCGCTGAGGTCCGCATAGCTGCTGCTCTCGCCCAACGAGCTCACGAGCGCAGCGATGGCCACGGCGATGATCACGATGGCGATGATGTGACTGCGTTTCATGGCTAAGTTCCGTTCGTCACTTCCGGGGTTGCTCCTGTTCCAACTTCCGCATCCGGTTGTCCATGATGAACAACCAGACCGCCAATCCCGCCAGGATCACGGCGACCCCGGCCACCACGGCATTGATCTTACCGCTCTGGTATAGGGTGTTCACCAACCAACCCTGCTGCGGGTCCTGTGCAAAGGTAGCTGCCCCCGCAAGGGCTGCTGTAAGGAACGTCAGCGTCCTAACGATCGTTCGCATGTTGCCGTGTATTTTCCAGGTGGGCCATCCGTTTCCGCAGGTCATACATCCATACCGACAGGCCGATCCAGCCGATGCAGGCCGGGTAGAAGATCATGCGCAACCTGCTGTCCAGGTCGTAGGTGTTGAAAGCGGGATTGCCCCCGTTGCCCGGGTGCAGTGAGTCCACGGCATTCAGCCGGGGCAGCACGAAGAAGAAGAGGAGCATGAAGACAAAGGCGAAAATGCTGTAGATGGCCGCCAACCGCGCCCGCTTGGCCGGCTCGGGCACACTGCCGCGCAACACCAGGTAGGCCAGGTACATAAGCACGGCCACGGCAGCGCCGTTCAACTTGGCATCGGTCGTCCACCAGGTGCCCCACGTCACCCGCGCCCACAAGGATCCGGTGACCAACCCGAACAAACCGAACAACAGGCCCACCTGCACGGCGGCCAGGGCCTCCCGATCATAGCGTGCTTTGCCCAACTGAAGCACACGGATGCTCTTCCATACACCGATGCTCATCAACGCGACCATCGCGAACCACATCGGAACATGGAAGAAGAGGTTGCGGATGCTTTCATTCAGGATGTTGCGGTTGGGCAGTGTGAAGGGCGTGGAAGCGGCCGCCACGTCAGCAGGCTCGCATGTGGACGCCGTTGCCGGATCCAGTCCCTGCCCGCGTTCCACGGTGTAGAACGCATCGCGGTACCGCAGATCGCCGTGTGTACGTGTTCTCACCCACAGGTCGCAGAACTCATTCCGCAGGCCGGGGGGGACCGTGAACTGCATTTCGATGCGGTCGTTGGAAAGGGCCTTGAAGCTGGTGGCACATACCCGTTGGCCGCTGTTCTCGATCCAGAGCGCGATCACTGCGTCGGTAAAGTGGGTGTTATAGCCTGCCAGGGTCACGGTCACCGGGCCGGGTGCGACGCGGTCGGGTGTGCAGGCGATGAGGGCAGGGGAGAGCGGGGTGCGGAGGCCAACGATCACCACGCCAAGCAGGAGTACCACCGAAAGGACCTTCCACCACCAGTACTTCATCAGTCGCGCCAAAGGTAGGGGAAGAGGATGGCGGCCAAGGCCACGGCCAGGGCGTTGATGGCCAGCAGGCCGATGAAGTACTTGGAGGTCACGCTCCAGGCAACACCGTCCAAGGCCAGTTTGCTGGCGCGCATGACGGCGAGGAGCATGGGAAGTACGATCGGCAGGCCCAGGATGGCCATCAGGCCAAGGCCGCTTCCCGCTCGGGCGGCGATCGCGGCGATCAAGGTGAGCGCCAATGCGAAGCCCACCGCACCGAGCACCACCGCCAGCACGAACATCCCCACATTGGCCTCCTCCAGCACACGATCACCGATGAAGAGCACGTACGCCGCCAGGCTGATCATGCTCAGTACCGCCATGGTGACCGCGTTGTATGTGGTGCGCGCCAGGATCACGCTGCGCGGATGCGCCAGGGTATGCAGGTATAGCTGGCGGCCGCCGTCCTCGCGTTGGAACGTGCGCTGCAACGCATTGAAAGCGGCAAAAAGGAGGATGATCCAGAAGAGCGCGTTCCACACCGGCACCGCCGTCAGCTGTTTCACACCGAGGTAACACGTGTACACCGTGCTCAGCACATAGAGGGCCATGCTGCCCAATGCATGCTTCTGGCGCCGGTCCAGCCGCCATTCCAGCCGCAGTAACTGTACGAACTCGCTGTTCATTCCGCCGGCATCGCCCGGTGTGGGGGGCGATATGCGCGGCGAAAGTACCTGCTGGAAGGAAGCCGATGCGATCCGGGCCGGGGTCCGTTGAACGTGGGGTCCGCCTGAGGGACGGCCACCCTGCTACACTTACTTCCTCTTACGCTTGATCTCTACGGCGTTGGCGTTGTACACGAAGTACAGGTCAACATACGGTCGCATCAGTACGGGTTGCTTCCGGTTCTTTTCAACCGGAATGATCAAGAGCACCTTGTCATCCCAGCGTGTAGCGAAGTAGGCTTTGTACTTCACGAAGTCGGCCACGAACTTCTGGCGTTCCTCGAAGGTGTCGATACCGTCGGGCCAGTTGCGATCGATGCTGCGGAACACCACCGCGTCGATCTCCGCTTGGCTCATGCCACGCGCCCGCATGGCCGCCATGGCCAGGCTGTCAGCGGCCAGGTCATACGTGGCGTACACCTCTTCAGGCAGCAGGATCTTGGCCTTGGGCAGGTTCTTCCAATTGGGACCCCGACTGATCGTCGGGCGCTGCCGTCCTGTATTCACCTCACTGATGGCGCGTTCGGGCACCAGCAGGTAGAAGTCCGCCAGCGGTCTCATGCTCTCGGGCATGTGGATGTTGTCCTTGGCCGGCACCATGAGGATCACTTTCTTGATGCTGTCCTCGGGATACTCCGCCACGCGATAGCACACGTAATTCTGGATGTATGGGGCGTTCTTCGTGCGCATCGGATCCAAGCGGATGCCCTCGGGCCAATGCTCCTGATCGCCGTATTGCAGTACCAGCGCCTGTTCCTCGGCCGTGAAACCCGCCGCCTGCAACGAGGCTTCGGCACCATGGCTTTTCCGCACCGGCATGGCGTTGTTCAGCACGGTGTGATCGGCGATCATGACCTGATCGTGCTGCGCGACCGCCTGAAGGCTGATCACGAAGGGCAGAAGAAGCAGAAGATGGCGCATGCGTACGTTTCTACGTGAATTCCCGGCGAAAGGTACCTTCCACATTTACAGGCGGTTGAGGCCCTTTGCCAAGAGTTGTGAAGCCTAGGGACAACGAAGGTCACTTTATTCCCGGATACTGGCCTTGTTCGCACAGCGTCTTCGCAGACAAGACATACGACCCACATGAAAGGGGAACCGAGGATCTCTGCATGAGTTGGTCAATAGAGCATAACCGGTTCATACCCGGTCCACAACTTCTTCCGTGAAAAATTAGGATACCAACAAAATAGTACTTCACTTCGTTAGGCCATGGAATTCCTTGCTCCTTTCCGACCTGCTGATATGGCCAGTGTAACACCCCCCCCCCTACGCGGGCAAGGCTTTGGGAGCATAGCTGTTTTTCTGGGCCTTACGCCACCGCTGCAACCGAGCGCAGCGCGCTCCTTCTCGGCATCAAAGCTCTTGATGCCCATTCGACAATATGATGAAAATGAAGCCCCCAGTGCTTGCAACACTGAGGGCCTCGGTCGCTCAACATCCACCCCCTAAAGCCATAGGAACATGAACACGAGCTAGGCAAAGATACCGACCCCACCCGGAACAAGCCGCGAGCCAGGTGGGGCGGTGAGCACCCGGCACTGCAAGCAGGCCGGAAGCGGAGGCAGCGTTCTGCACGCCAGACCTGTCCTTCATGTGCCGAGCGGTATGGACACAAATGGATGGACGATGTTGCGAAATGCTTCTTGCATACTCCTTGTAGCGCTGTATTTTGGCGCGGGTGCGCAGAATTTAGTTGTGAACCCGAGCTTTGAGGGCTTTTCCCTTTGTCCAAATGATCTAGATCAAATGGATCGGGTTACGTCTTGGACAGGGATCTGGGGTTCGGCTGACTATTTCAATGGCTGTGCCGACGACACGATGTCGGTGCCGTTCAATGCCATCGGCTACCAATGGCCAAGCGAGGGCGCGGCATACGTGGGAATGTTGACATTTCCCATGTTGGCTAAGGAGTATATACAAGGTGAGTTGAGCGAGCCGTTGGAACCCGGCATGCTTTCCTACGTTTCGATGCGTGTATCACCAGGCGGATTTGGATATCCCTCATGGACCTCTCCCAAATTGGCGGCGAGCCATATTGGCATGCGCTTCAGTACCCAACCGATAGGTTCGATAAATGATTACGGCGAGCTGGAGTTCAACACATCAGTGCTGTACATGCAGGGGATCCTTTCAGACACATCAAGTTGGACTGTGCTGAGCACCTCGTTCATGCCCGATTCGGCATACCGCTATGTGCAAGTCGGGTGTTTCTTCACCGATGAACAGGTAGACACGCTGGTGCTTGATCCCCTCGGCGATACGGAAAGCGCATATGCATTCGTAGACGTGGTCTGCGTAGCCCAACAGCCTGGTGTTTGCGACCCCATTGCAGGGACCCCGTCATGGTCGGAACTTTACGTTAGTCAGGCGGTCATCTTCGATGCCGCGCTTGTCTTGTCATTGGATGCATGGCGCTTAGCAGGCAAAGCTGAGCGTGCCATGCTCTTTGATCATGGTGGTCGCTTGGTGGCCGAGAAGATCCTGACAGGTGCAAGAGGTTCTGTGGAATGGCCCTTAGGGCGTCTAGCGTCCGGCTTGTATTGCTTGAAGCTCATTTTGACCGATCGTTCATCCTTTAGTGTCCGTTCATGGAAGTTGTAGACTACAAACGCATGAACAATGAAGAACATGAACACGAGCTAGGCAAAGATACCGACCCCACCCGGAACAAGCCGCGAGCCGGGTGGGGCGGTGAGCACCCGGTATCTGCAAGCAGGCCGGAAGCGGAGGCAGCATACCTTTGGGTAGCAACGTCCTCTATGTGCCAAAGACGCGGCAAGGGAAAGTATAACTTGATCGAGGAATATGCGCTTACCGCTGCTACTTTCCGCTCTGCTTATCGCGCATGGCCTATGCGCACAGAATTTAGTGCCCAACGGGAGCTTTGAGGAGATCAGTGATTGCCCAAATGAGCTAGGTCAGATTGAGCGGGCCACCGGCTGGTTGACATTCAGAGGGTGGAGCTCGTGCGATCTCTTCCACGTGTGTGCACATCCGGATTCGTGCGGTGTACCGTTGAATATGCTCGGTGAGCAAACGCCAGCCCACGGAGATGCATACGCTGGCATCCACACCTTCAGCGATGACGATGGTTTTCCCTTTTACTATAGGGAGTGGATCGGAATTCAATTGTCGGAGCCATTGGTGGTCGGTGCCACATACCATGCTTCGCTCAAAGTCAGCCTCACATTAGCGGGGACTTCCATAATTGAGCGAATCCGATTCGCCAACGACCATGTGGGTTTGCTCTTTTCCACCATTTATTTCTTTCAGGCTGATCTTGACCCTGTACCCGGCCATGCGCAGGTGTATGGCAGTTCAGTGGTGGTGGATTCACTGGGCTGGCAGTTGATCAGCGGCTCCTTCGTGGCCGACAGCGCTTACGGGTACGTAGTGGTGGGCAATTTCTTCAGCGATGAGGAGACCAATTGGTCACTGATGGACGCTAACGGCACCGGATATCTTGCGTACTATTACGTGGATGATGTGTGCGTTTCCACGGATCCACAGTATTGCCTGCTACAGAACGGTGTTGGCGCGGCCGAGGTGAGGCCATACCGGGTTTGGCAATCCGGGCCCGGTGGTGTGCTCAACGTGGATGGATTGCTTTCGGAGGCCGTGGAGCAGATCGTGGTAGTGGATGTGATGGGCCGAACGCTGTTGGAGCGTCGCGTTGGAAGCACGGATACATGGAGCACATCCACTGACCTATGGGCGGCAGGGGTATACATGGTACTGGCAATTCGAGCGGATGGTAGCAGATCGGTAGAGCGCGTGTTCGTCGGTCGCTAAGACCGAGAACAATGAATCATAGAAGGCAAGTAGTGATGCTCCTATGTGGAGGCATCATGGGAGTTTGTGCGCTTCACGCTCAATTCACGAATCAGGGAGCCTCGGGCTTCTGGCGCACCAACCCCACAGGTGCGAACATCGGGCGAGGTTTTGCCATTGGGAATCTGACAACCACGCCATTCCCATCGGCTTTCCAGATCCACGGCGATCTGATGCCTTCGGGGAACAACACCCCCGAGGTCTTCCGCACGAACGCCCCCACCACGGGCAACACCTATTGGCGCATGTTCCAAGGCGGCACCACGGCGGGCTTTGAGAGGGGGCAGCTTTTTGGTGTGCCGGGGCAAAACCACTTCAACATCAACGCGCCCAACGGGCACCTGCGGCTGTATACCAATTCAGTGGAACGGGCACGGCTTAATGGTAACCTCACCGGCCCCATCGGCCCCACAGTTCCATTGGAGTTCCCGAACATCAACCGCGATGGCTTCCTGGTGCTCAGCGGCACAGCCGTGCCTTCACCAACGCCAGCAGCCGCGCGCCCTTCACGCGGCTGCACTTGGTGGACAATGCCGTTAACCCCACCAGCCCCACCGTGTACGCGCAGCAGCACGGGTTCCGACCCTGGCAGCGCAATGGCATTACGTTCACGGGAAACAGCGACCAGAGCTACATCGGCCAGAAGTACGACGCGAATGACAATACCGATTTCGTGGTGCAATGGAGCGACAACCCCAATGGCAGCCCCTGGGGCACGGATCGGATGAAGTTCGTGTTCACCACGCAGTACAACCCGGCCAATACGCGTGGTGCCACCTCGGTCAACGGCCTGGAGGCCATTCGGCTATGGCCTCAGAGCAGCACCGCCGTGAACATGGGCATCGGCGACTTCTTCGCTGGCAACCAGGTCACGCCCGCCACGGTGGTGGATCCCACCGAGCGCTTGGACATCCTCAACGGGCGCTTACGCATTCGCGACCTGCCCAGTGATCCAGTTGCGGTCGATTCCTTCTATGTGATGGTGGTGGACCGCACAACGCTTACGCCAGGCAACCAGGAGCGCGGCGTGGTGAAGTGGGTGCCGCCTTCCACATTCACGGGCGGCGGTGGTGGTGGCAGCAATTGTACCTGGGAACTGAATAACAGCCATGTTGTTACAGCGTATGCACCGAACACGAACAGCATTTGTCCGGAGGTCGAGAACAATGTGGGCATCGGGGTGGCCTTCCCGGTTGCCGCCAAGTTGCACGTGTCGCGGGTGGCAACAGCGGCCGGTGATCGTGGAGGCATTCTGAGCACACTTACCGCCCCCGGGACGAACAATGGGACTAGCGGCAGCATCAGCACCTCGATCAGCGGGAACATCACGGGCAGCGGTTTTGGTGTGTGCGGGGCTCAGGGGGTCGCCGCCACGGATGGCAGTTCAACGCAATACCTGACCGGTGCATCCGGTCAGGCGGATGGGGGGAGTAACGTCGCTGAAACGATCGGGCTATTTGGTCGCGCGAACAGTGCGGGAGTGGCCTACGGCGTGAAGGGATCCACCACGGGGAACAACCCGCTTTCCCGGGCAGGGTATTTTGTGGGACAATTGGAATGTACCAGCACATTCACTCAAGGATCGGACGAGAACCTGAAGGAGAACATCACCGACCTGAGCGGAGCATTGGACATCCTGAGCCAGTTGCAACCGAAGCGGTACAATTTCCGGTGTTCCGATCCCCAACTGGCCCACATGAACCTGCCGCACGGCCAGAAGATCGGCCTTATTGCGCAAGACGTCCAGGAGGTCCTGCCGGAATTGGTCCACGATTCACACCTCGGAGCCGGGTTTGCCACCGATGGCTCGTGCACGGGTCCGGCCGTGGATTACAAAAGTCTGGACTACATCTCCCTCATTCCATTGCTGATCGGCGCGGTGCAAGAGATGAAAGCTCAACTGGATGCCTGCTGCGGAGCAGATGATCGGTTGAGCCAGCCCAACACTACTGCTGCGCCGGGCGATGCACTTCGGACCGAGCGTCTGTCGATCGATCCGAATCCCTTCACCACAAGCACTAACCTGCGCTACTACATCGCGCAGGAAGGCCGCGCCTGTCTGGAGGTCAGCACCGAGTAGGGTCGCCCGCTAGAAGTGCTGCGGGAGGAGCGCACCATGCAAGGTGAGCACAGCTACGTGTGGAATACGAGCCGCCTTGCCGCCGGTACCTATTTCGTGGCCTTGGTGGTGGATGGCAACGTGGTGGTAAAGCGCGCCGTGAAGGTGGGTGAGCGGTAGCCGTTCGCGAATACCTGTGAACCATGCCCCGGATGGCTACATCCGGGGCATTTCATTTTCCATGCACAATACGCAACTTCGCGCTCCGCCGGAACAATTGGCCGCTGCATCTGTTGCATCGTGCATGAAGAACCTCCTCAACACCCTCACCTTCGGACTGCTCGCATGCGGTGGAGCGGCCGCCACCGAAGCCATTCACGTGCAAACGCCTGCCACACCCTTTCATGACCTTATGGCCACTGATATCCATGCCAACCCCTTCGCCTTCTCGGAGTTGAAGGGGCACAAGGTGTTGGTGGTGAACACGGCGAGTGAATGTGGATTCACCCAGCAGTACCAACAGCTGCAGGAACTTTATGAGCAGTACAAGGACAAGGGATTGATCATCGTGGGCTTTCCCAGCAATGACTTCGGTGGGCAGGAGCCCGGTGATGAGAAGACCATTGCTTCCTTTTGCGAAAAGAATTACCAGGTCACCTTTCCGATGATGAGCAAGGTGAGCACGAAAGGAAGCGGACAGCACGCCGTATACCAGTGGCTTACGCACAAGGCCCAGAACGGCTATGCGGACAGCCAGGTGAAGTGGAACTTCCAGAAATACATGATCAACGAGGACGGCAGCATGCACGGAATGATGGCCTCCGCGGAGGATCCCATGAGCGAGACCATGTTGAACTGGTTGGACGGAAAATGATGAGCGAAGGCGTGGACGTCCTGTGTATCACGGCGCATCCGGATGATGCGGAGATCGGCTGTGCCGGCACGCTTCTGCGCCATGCGGCCCAAGGCCGCACCATCGGGCTGGTGGACCTGACGGCCGGGGAGCTCGGCACGCGCGGCACACCGGAGATCAGGCGTGCCGAAGCAGAGGCGGCCCGCGTGGTGTTGGGTGCACAATTCCGCTATCAACTGGGACTCGCCGATGGTTTTTTCCGGGCCGATCAGGCGAGTTTATTGGCGGTGGTCGTATCCCTCCGGAGGCATCGGCCACGGGTGGTGATCACCAACGCCATCCGCGACCGGCACCCGGACCATGGGCGGGGTGCATCGCTGGTGGCCGAGGCCTGCTTCCTCAGCGGCCTGCACCGCATCAATACCACCCACGAGGAGAGCGCCCAGGAGGCCTTCAGGCCCGTGACCGTGCTGCACATGGTGCAGGACCATTGGATCGATCCGCAGATCGTGGTGGATGTAACGCCCTACTGGAAAAAGAAGCAGGAGGCACTGGGCTGTTTCAAAAGCCAGTTCCACGATCCCAACAGCACAGAACCCATATCGCCGATCAGCGTTCCTGAATTCATGCCCCTGCTTGAAGGTAGGGCCCTGGCCATGGGTCGCTTGATCGGCGCCACGTACGGCGAAGGGTTTACCTGTGCACGCGCGCCCGGCGTTGCGGACCTTGTGGACCTGATGTGAATGGCCGTTATCGGACGGCCGAGATCGAACGCCACAGTTCGCGCACGCGTTCAAGATCCGAACCGTCGGGCCACAGCTCCCGGAACCCGCTCCGCGTGCGGCGCATGAACACCACCAACTGGTAGAGCGCACTGGCCGTGTATGCTGCTGAAGCGGTGAGCGCCGCGCCGACCAGGCCGTGATGCTCCACCATCCACGGCCCCAGACCAGCCGTCATCAACACGCCGAAGGCCGAACCGATGAGGTTCACCTTCGTGTGTCCCGTGCCGCTGAAATAATGACTGAAGGCCTGGGATGCCGCCATGCTCATGATGCCGGGGGCCAGCGCGAGCATGATGGGGTGCAATCCGTGTATCTCCTTGCCGAAGGCCAGGGAGAACACCGCCTCTGGTACGAGGAGCAACAGGAGGATCACCGCCGTGGCCAGCGTGAGCGCCAGCTTCATGGTGGTCAGCGTGAGCTTGCGGCGGAGCTCGCCCGAGGGCGTGTTACTTACGCGGCTCAACAGCACCATGCCCAGGCTTCGCGGTGCGATCCACGCACTTTCCGCCAGCTGGTTCCCCACACTGTATACACCCAGCGGTGAAGTGCCCTGGAAGTGATCGATCAACTTGTAGGCCAGGCGATAGTTGATCAGCTGCAGACCGTTCGCGCCTTGCACCCAGAGGCCCTGCGTGAACATGAAGCGGAGGTCCACCCGGTCCGCACGCCCCGTTGCTCCACGACCACCGCGCATGGCCCAGGCGCTGCCGATGGCCGTAATGCCAAAGGCCGCGTAGCTGGCCATCACATAGTCCAACACCGAGGCGTCCCCCCGAAGGACCAGTGCGCCGAAGGTGAAGAGCAGGACCGCAGTGTTCAGGATGGTGATGGCATTGTGCCGCGAAATGCGCTGTTCGCCCAGCAGCACCGCGAGGTGAATGGAGTACACCGCCTGCAGAAGGGCCAGGAGGCACACATGCATCTCCAGTCCATCGGGCACCATCGGTATGCGCAGCAGAACACCATAGGCCACCGCCACGCTGATCAGTGCACACGCGTATGCCGGCAGCAACAGCCGGGATAACGCAACGCGGGGGACGAGGTACACCAAGGCACCCCCACCAAGCAGGTTGGCGGGCAACATCACCAAGGTGATGCCCAGGGTGATCAAGCTGATGGCCCCAAGGCCCGGGGCGCCGAGCGCATGACCAGCGAGCATGACCACCACCAGGTTCATGCCCGTGGCGAAAACGCGTGCGGCGATGGTGCCGGTCACTTGCTTCAACATCTCAGTCGTCGTCCTCGTCGTCCAGGATGTCCTTGGCCTTGCGCTTGACCTCTGCGCCTTTTGCCCGCTGGGTCCGGCGCTTTTTCCGTTCCGTTGGGTCGGGCCGGTTCACACGCCGCATGCCGTCCACCAGCGTATACCCATCGATGGAGGTGAGCGTGGCCATGCCTTGGGACCAGGCCGAGCCGCGGAGCGGTCCGATGGTCTTCACGAATTCCTCGCGGAACCGCTGTGGGCTGAGCTCCAACACGCGCATCACCGCAATGCGCACACCCTGTGCCGCGCCGTGGTCCTGGGCGGGCCGATACAGCTGGCCTTCGTGAACAAAGGGCGCACCGCCTGGCCGGGCGCTGCGGACATCCACTTTCAACGGGCTCAGAACATGACGCTCGTAAGGACCTTCCATCCGGTCGGCGTAGAATGCATGCAAGGCGGCATTCTCCGAGGGCACCTGTGTACCCATCAACCACCACCGGCCCTCATGCTCGAACAGCGTTGGCGACAGCAGTTCCTCGTGCACCAGTGAACAGACCCGCTCGGTGCCTTCGTTGTTGTCCATGATCCGATGCAGCTCCACGCGGTGCTCGTGGTGGTTGCACACCACCATGAAGATGCCTTCCGGGCGGGTGAGCACACAGGCCCCGGAGTGCCGATCCTCCGCTGGGATCATCACGCGGGAGCGTTTCAGCACATTGTCCCGTTTCGGGCGCAGCCTGCTGATCTCCGTGGTCCGGTTCAACTCATCGCGCTTCTCGTAGATCACGTTCAACTGCCCGTCCACCAGGTATCCATATGGACATGCGCGGCTCTGGCCCAGGCTGGGAGAGGGCAACCATCGCGCGTTCAGATTGGGTTTCGCCGTGAGCAAGGTCCCGATCGGTTGGTACAGCACACCGATGTTCCATTCCTCAATGGACTTGCGATCATCGAACTGACCCAGCTTGCTCTGGTTCTGCCGGAACAGGAATTTCAGGAAGGTGATGTTGTCCGGATACTTGCGGATCGGAGCGGTGGTGGTGCTTTCCACGCCTACAGCAGCGTCGGACCGGCCGTTGAGCAGATCATAACAAACCTGGGCGGCCCAACCGGCACTTCCCAGCAGCACACTGTCCAGCGTTGCGCTCAGCGAACCACGGGTCACCGGGAACCAGCCCTTCTGCAGGATGAAGCCTGCGTCCAACCGTTCCGTGAGCCGCTGAAGCAAAGCACCCACCACGGTCCCGCCCTCGTACATCTCCCAAAAAACGGGAGGCTGGCCACGGTATTTCTCTTCGTCGCCGTGATGGTAGCTCCAAACGCCATAACGCGGCAGGGAGAGGATATCGCCCTTGAGGATCCCAAAGCCGAAGCGCAGCAATACGTCCGGCCGATACGCTGCAATAGCGGCCAGATCATCGTGCTCGAACCGCTGACCCGTACCGTCGGCCATGGGCACACACTGTATGTGGGGCACGTGGGCGAACACGGGTCGCATATCCTCGCGCACGTAACTCACGGGATGGAAGCGTTTGCGCCGGTACCACATGTACAGGCCAATGCGCCAGGGGTGGTTAAGCACGCGCTTGAGCAACGGGAGCTTCACTGGCGCAACGGGCGGGCGGGTGACCACCAGCACGGGCTCAACCCCGGGCACCGCCAGCACCCGCCGGATGCATTCCGACTGCCACCGCTGCATGTCCAGGGAGTCGCATAGGAAGCCTACGCGCAGTGTATCAACCATGAGCGAGCACCTGTTGGTAGATGGTTTGAAAGGTAGCGCACACCGATATCGGGCTGAAACGATCGACGACCGTGCGTCGTATGGCGGCGGGATCCCTTAGCACACCTGTGGCCAGGGTGATCATGGCCGCACAGAGCTCGTCCGGTGACCGCGGTGCAACGAGGATCCCATTCCCTGGCGTGATGAACGCTTCAGGACCACCGCAGCGCGTGGCGATCACCGGTCGGCCCAGCGCAAGTGCTTCGCCTGTGACCACGCTGAAGGTCTCCACGTTGCTGTTCACGATCACCGCCCCTGTCCGACCCATCACGTCCAACACATCCGCGTTGGCCATGCGCCCGAGCCACTGCACATGCTGCTGAAGGTCCAGCGCCAAGGCGACGCTGTGGAGGTGGGCGCGGTCCGGGCCGTCACCGATCACCGTCAACCGTAGATCATGACCATGGTCCCTGGCCATTTTCAAGGCGTTCAACACTCCGCTTACGTTCTTTGTGCGGTCCACCAGATCGGCCACCACGAGGAACTGGCGCGGGTCACCGGGGGGCGGCAGGGGCAGTTCGGTACCGGGTACCACGTTCGGCACTACCCGACAGTCGGTGGTCAACCCCAGCGCTTTCATGGCGTCCCCCAGATGTGTGCTCACGGCGGTCACCGCTGCGGCGTTGCGGAACAGCCATCGATTGATGGTCTTGAAGAGCGGCCCTTTGGCCTGCCAGGTACCGTCGAGGTATTCACTGCTTTGCTCGCTGAGGATGTACGGGATCCCCCGCGTACGCTTCAGCCACCAGGCCACCAAAGCAGGGCGCACGAGGATGTGCACGTGCGTAAGGTCGGGCATGCCACGCTCGCGGAACACGCGCTGCAGGCCATTCCACGAGGCCCGCCAATAGCGCCGAAGGTTGATCAACTTCCGCAATGGGCCGATGGAAGCGGTGCTCGGTCGGTAGTAACACCGCAGTTCCCAGGCACCATCGACCTCGGAAAGTTCCTGTTCCTCCGCCACCGCAAGTCCCGGGAGGGGAACCGCGAAAACCACGCTCACCTTGTGCTGCTGCGCCACGGCCAGGGCCTGTTTGCGCACAAAGTCGCCCAGTTGCGGGTCGTTGCGGCCCGTGTACCACTTGGGGATCACCAGAATGTGCATGTGCGGTGCGGCAAAGTAACGCGCTCGCTCCAGCCGGTTATATTTGCGACCCCAATGCCTCCGGGCAATGGGAAATGGTGGATGTAGCTCAGTTGGTTAGAGCGCCGGATTGTGGTTCCGGAGGTCGCCGGTTCAAGCCCGGTCTTCCACCCCAAGCAAAGCCCCGATGAGGGGCTTTCGCTTTTTGATAGCGCCGCTGCGAACATGCGAAAGCCCCGCCATGGGCAGGGCTTTCGCGGTGGATCAGGGTCGGGTCAGCGCACCAGGGTGACGTGACCGGCCCACTTACGGCCATCCTGCATGGCGAAGACGAAGTAGTAGGTGCCTTCGCTCACACCCGAGGCGGTCCATGAGTTCCGGTAGTTCATGCTCTCGTAGATCTGCTGGCCCCAGCGGTTGTACACGCGCAGGTGGTTGTTCGGGAAATACTGGGCATTGCTGAAGGTGAGCGCATCGTTCTCCCCATCATCGTTCGGGCTGAAGACGTTGGGTACGGTCACATCGGCCGGTGCCACGATGTAGGGTATGGTGGTGGAGTTGGTGCATCCGTCGGCACCTGTTACCGTAAGGGTGATCAGGTATTCGCCCGGTTCGCTGAAGGTGACACTGGGGTTCTGCGCATTGCTACCGGGCAGGTCGGGGCCGAAGTCCCAATCCCAGGCTACGATGGTGGTGCCATTGCCTACGGAATTATCGGTGAAGAATGCGGTGGCCCCCAGTGGCTGGGGCGAAGCGGGCGAGACCGAGGCAGCGGCCAGCGGTCCGCTCGCGCTCACCGTGATGCTGTCGCTGTAAGTGCAGCCGAAGTTGTCCGTCACGCTGAACACGTAGTTGTTGCTGCCCGGTGCGTTCGGCGTCACCGTGCCCAGCAGGTGGTCAGCGCCGTCCACCACCAGGCCCGTGCCTGACCAAAAGGAGGAATCTGGGGTGGATAAGCCCAGGTCCGGTGTGTAAGAGGTGAGATCAGGGTACAGGGACGGGTCGAAGTTCAAGCCCCATTCGCAGATGAACCCGTTGTCGCTTCCCCAGAGGTCCGTTACGTTCAATGTCCATGTGCCGTTCAATTGGCAGCCCTGCAAGGCGGTCATCGGCATCAGGCTCTCGTAAGTGCCTGCGGGCAGTGTACCTCCGGAATTGTCCACCCAGGTGCCATTGGTGGCCGTAGGGCTCCAGCAGTAATCGTAGCACACACCCTGCACTGTGGGCTGGAAATCGTCATCCACCGGTTCGCCCAGGAAGGTGCCGCCACCCCCTTGCTGGTGAAGGATCACCGATTGGCCGCTTGGGCATACCAACTGTACCACGATGTCGCCCATGAACGAATGCTCCATGCTCACGCAAAGGGAGAGGAACTGGTCGATGTTCGTGAGGGTGGCCCCGGGCTGGAAGATGTTGTATGACAGTGTAGTGGTGAAGGTCTCGCCGACATTGTCCGGAAGGAAGACCCCACCGCCCAGATCATTGTTCGGCAAGGCGGTCCATGTGGTGGGTGCAACATCGCCGTACAATTCCACCGGGCTGCCCAGGCAAACGCTGGTATCGTTCCCCAAACTGAACACCGGGGTGGTGCTCACCCATACCGGAAGGTCGATGAGGTTCGTGTTCTGGCACTCATTGTCGTCCGTTAGCGTGATCTGGATCACGTATTCGCCAGGCTCCTGGAACACATGGCTGATGATGGGGCCGGTGATGCTGTCCGTACTGCCATCATCGAAGTTCCAGTTGTACTCCACGATGGTGTAGCCGGCGGCGGCGAAGGAGGCCGATGCGTCGAAGTTCACAGCTTCGCCCTGACAGATGAGGGCAGGTGCCGCCTCGCTCATGACCGCGTTGGCCGTTGGCGGTTCGCAAGGGGTGTAGCACAATATCGTGGCAGCGAAAATGCCGGTGCCCACGGAGTTGGAGCTCCACTGCAGGGTAAGGCAGCCACTGGTGTTGCCGAAGGAAGCGGATACGATGCCAGGGGAGTTATTGCCCACGTATGTCCCGATCACAGGGGCGTTAATGTCCGGGCCATCATAGATCGTGAGCTGGTCCACCGGTTGCTCCCCTTCGGTGTTGAGGTTGAAGGTGATCCAGTTGAGCGTGATCGCCTGTCCGGCTTGATCAGGACAGATGGTGCTGGTGTAGTTCTCGCTGTTGCTATACCCGTTCGCACCTTCCCCGCCGCTGTCCAGCAAGGCACCGACGCAGGTGGTGATGGATGGTTCGGAGATCAGAAAGGCCTGGCCTTGCGCCCCAACGGCGAACAGCAGTGCAGCGCAGGTGAGCAGGTTGGCGAGCGAGGCGGGGAACGCGGAGGAACCGGAGGTCATGGAGTGTATCAGTTGGCTGCGGTATCAATGACGTGGAACGGGGTCCGCACGTTGCCGGGGTTCGGCGGGCGGCGAAAATAGAGCGTGGGGGTGGTGAGGGGCGCATCCTTGGCCCATCGCCTAAACCCGATGCTTCTGGTTCACCAATGCCGTATCCAGGTCCCAGGCTATTCGCCGTTGTTGTGGGGCCTTGCGCACGGGGCAGTCCGCCACCGAACAAATGGTGCACGAGGTGGGAACGCAGGGGTCCATGTGGATGAACAGTTCCACTTCGCGGCTGTTACGGTCGTTCACCAGGGTCTCGATGGCCGCGATCTCGTTGTGCGCCTTTTCCAGATCGTAATACCACGGCAGGGTGACATGGCAGTCGATATGCAACACCGCGCCGTACTTGATCATCCGGAAGTTGTGCACGTCGATCCACGCGGACACCCGGTGCTCTTCGAGCTGGGCGATCACCTCCCGCGCCAGGCCCATGTCCGTTTCGTCCATGATGCCCGCCACGGAGCGCCGGAACACGCGAAGGCCGGTGTAGATGATGTATACAGCGAACACGATCGCAAAGAGCTGATCCAACCACATCAGGCCCGTAAAGCGGATGAGGAGCAGGCCCACCACCATGGCCACAGTGCTCCACGCATCACTTAACAGATGGGCTCCGCTGGCCTCCATGGTGATGGAGTGGGCCTGTTGTCCGCGCTTCTTCAAGGTAAGGCCCATGAGGAGGTTCAAGGCCCCGGCACCCCCGGCCAGCACGATACCCGTAACGATGTCGTGTAGTTGCTGATGCGTCAGCAAGGCATGGACGGCACGCCAGATGATCAGCGCACCCGCCAGCACCACCAGTCCGCCCTCGATCCCGGCGCTGATGAATTCGACCTTCCCATGTCCATACGGATGTTCCCGGTCCCGCGGCTTGGCCGCCAACCACAGGCTATACAAGGCGAACGCACGGGCCGTTACGTTCACGATGCTCTCCAGCGCATCGCTCAGGATGGTGTTGCTGTGGGTGAGCCTCCAGGCCAGGAACTTGATGCCCATGAGCACGGATCCCGCCACCAGCACCAAGGACTGCAATCGGATGTTCGCCCGGGCCACCTGCACGCGACAAGTTTAGCTCGCTCCTGGATGATGATCGTCATGTTATCCCGAGGTCTTCCGGCGAGCTTTGAAGCCATGAACGCGTACCGGAATGGAAGGGTCAAGCTGGGGGCCACTGGCCCCTGTGCTTCGGCCCGACCTGTGGAGATTGCGTTACGCATTGCATGTAGCTACCGTCAACCTGATCAACATACCACCTTATGAAACCGAAAATGGGTTCTGCGGACCGCATCATCCGCATCGTCGCAGCAGCCGTGATCGCTGCCTTGTACTTCACCAACGTGATCACCGGCTCGATCGGGATCGCCCTGTTCGTGCTCGCAGGGATCTTTGTGCTGACCAGTTTCATCTCGACCTGTCCGCTGTACCTGCCTTTTGGTATCAGCACCCGGCGGGTGAGGTAGGAGCGCAGTGAATGTCGGACCGCGGGCCAAACGGGTGGTGAGCTGTTCAGCCCATTGGATGAGGAGAAGTGGGCGGTAAACGACGCTCATTCAATCGCTTATTGATAAATGCATGTACATACATCTGTTCGGTTAAGCCGCATTATTTCATCGATCGGGCAGGTATCTGGGACCACCCAATGCGTTGGTCCAAGGAGGAGTAGTAGGAATGCAAATCCCGGCTCCAGCAGGTCAGGTTGGTCAGCGATCAAAAGTGGCGTTCCATGGAAAAGTCCAGGGCCAACATCCTCTGTCAGACGTGCGTTTCAGATCGATGTATGTACATGCATCTGTTCGGGCGACGGTGATTCCTATTCCGGCCCAACCAAGTTCTCTTTCGTGATCCCTCGAACCCATCACCTTCCCTCGGTCCAAGTACATCGCCACTCCGAACCCTCAGCCACCACCCGGCGGGATGATCACCTTTGTCCCCCATGACCGCCTTCATCGCCGTGATCTTCGTACTTGGCTATGCGGCCATCGTGTTGGAGCACGGGATCAAGGTGAACAAGGCGGCCTCCGCGCTCCTGACCGGTATGCTGGTGTGGAGCATGCTGATGGTGGGCCATGTGGGCGTGCCTGATCCCGGGCTTTCGCTCAATGAGCACCTCACCAGCATTGCCAGCATCCTCTTCTTCCTCATGGGGGCCATGACCGTGGTGGAACTGATGGATGCGCACGCGGGTTTTCAGGTGATCACGGACCGCATCACCAGTTCGAACAAGCTCCTGCTTTTCTGGACTATCGGGTTCATCTCCTTCTTCCTGAGCGCAGCGTTGGATAACATGACCACCGCCATCGTCATGTGCGCGTTGCTGCGGAAGCTGGTGGCGGATCGCAAGGACCTCTGGACCTTCGCCGGCCTGGTGATCATCTCCGCGAATGCCGGCGGTGCGTGGAGCCCCATTGGGGATGTCACCACCATCATGCTCTGGATCGATGGACAGGTCACCTCGGCCAACATCATTACCAAATTGTTCCTGCCCAGCGTGGTATGCCTGCTCCTGCCGATGATCTGGCTCAGCCCTTCCATGCGAGGCACCATCACACGTCCGGCCATGGCCCCGGAGGAGCATTCGGGCGTCTCCCGGTCGCAGCAATACACTGTGTTCATCGTTGGCCTTTTCACGCTCCTTGGCGTGCCGGTGTTCAAGCAGGTCACGCATCTGCCCCCGTTCATGGGCATCATGTTCGGTCTGGGCATCCTCTGGGTGTACACGGAGTTCATCCATGCCCGTGATAAGGAACGGGGACAATTGCAGGTCACCAGCATCCTCCGCCGGATCGACCACAGCAGCATCCTCTTCTTCCTGGGCATACTCGTGGCCGTGGCGGGTCTGGAGACGGCCGGTCATTTGGGTATGCTCGCCGCTTGGCTTGACCGCACCTTCGACAACATCTTCGCCGTGAATACCGCCATCGGCCTGCTCAGTGCCATTGTGGACAATGTACCGTTGGTGGCTGCAGCTCAGGGCATGTATCCCATGTCCACCTTCCCCACGGACCATCGCTTTTGGGAACTGTTGGCCCTATGCGCAGGCACGGGTGGCAGCATCCTCATCATCGGTTCGGCTGCAGGGGTGGCCGCCATGGGCATCCTGGGCATTGAATTCGGATGGTACCTGCGGCGTATGGCCCTGCCCGCACTGCTGGGGTACGCCGGTGGCATTGCGACCTTCTGGCTGCTCTGGCACTGACCCCTACCGGCCTGCACATGGGGCATCCTACCTTGCGGCCCGAATTCGAACAGGACCATGGATGTGCGTTTGATCGAAGCCGCCTCCGAGATCGGTGCCGGCAAGCGAGGGGCCAGTATGGGCATGAGCGCCTTGCGTGTGGCCGCGTGGAAGAACGGAAGCGACCTTTTCGGTCACGCCGAGGAAAGCATTCTGCGGGATGAGAATGATGTGCTCTATGAGGATGATAACACCCCGAACGCGCACCATATCGATGGGCTGATCCGCTTTGAATCGGATCTCGCATATGAGGTGTATAAGTTCCTGCGTAGCAATATATTCCCCATGGTCATCGGAGGCGATCATTCAATCGCCATCGGATCGGTCAGCGGCACCAAGATGGCCTATCCCAACGAGCGCCTTGGCGTGGTGTGGATCGATGCGCATGCCGACCTTCACAGTCCCCTGACCACCCCCAGTGGCAACGTCCACGGCATGCCCCTCTCGCTGCTGATGAACATCGAGAAGAAGGGCCGCAACAAGCCCCGGGTGTATACCATGGACACTTGGGACCGGCTGCGGAAGATCGGGATGAGCGGCCCGAAGTTGTTGCCGAGCGATCTGGTCTTCATTGCCCTGCGCGATTACGAGCCTGAAGAGGAGGCCATCATCAAGGAGCACAACATCAAGGTGATCACCGTGGAGGACCTTCGCAAAAAAGGTGCTGATGCCGTGGTGAAGGAGACCATGGACCACTTGGCGGCGTGCGACCGCCTGCATGTGAGCTTTGATGTGGACAGCCTCGATCCCAGCATCAGCATCGGCACGGGGACCCCGGTGGCCAATGGGCTGTTCCTCGATGAAGCCCGCGCTTTGCTCAGCGGCTTCTGTGCCGACATGAAGACCGCCACCCTCGATGTGGTGGAGATCAACCCCGCCTTGGACACAGGCAATGCCATGGCTGAGGCCGTGCTTACCGTGCTGGAGCCCCTGTTCCCCATCCTGCGGAACCGCTGAACACCCGGCGGGAACGCTTCATGACCCCATAAACGCATGGTCCGGTCCGCCTCCCGCGTCATCCTCATCCGGCCCACCGGCTTCGCCTACGATCCGGAGACGGCCGTGAGCAACGCTTTCCAGCGCGAGCTGCGCGATGACGATGTGCGCAAACGTGCCGAGGAAGAGTTCGATGCCTTGCTTTATGCGTTGAACGAATGTGGCATCGGTACCACCGTTCTCGACCCCGTTGATGCAACCGCGCCCAATGCGGTCTTCCCCAACAATTGGTTCAGCACCCACCCGGATGGAACGTTGGTGCTCTACCCCATGTGCACGCCGGGTCGGCGGCGCGAACGCGATCCGCACCTCGCGGACGTGCTGGTACGGGAGCATTACAAGGTGCAGCGGGTGGTGGACCTCACTGCCTTGGAGGCCGAAGGCCGCTTCCTCGAAGGCACCGGCAGCCTGGTGCTCGATCGCGAGCGGAACCTGGCCTTCGCGGCGCTTTCGCCCCGCACCACCGAACGCGCCTTGAACACGTGGTGCGGCCACATGCAATATCACCAAGTGCCATTTCTGGCCACCATGGATGGCACGCTCACCGGCCAACCCCTGTACCACACGAACGTGCTTATGTCCATTGGGGAGGACTACGTGGTGGTCTGCCTCGATGCGTTGCCCTATCCCGTGGATCGCGAGGACGTCTGGAATGAGCTGGACCGCGGAAGCCAGCGCATGGTGTTGATCACGCTGGAACAGATGCACCAATTCGTGGGCAACATGCTGCAGTTGCGCTCCTCCAAGGGCCCCTTCATCCTGTTGAGCGATACAGCCTTCAACGCGCTGAAGCCGTCGCAGCGTCAGGTCCTCGAAGGGCGTGCCCAGTTGGTCCCGGTGGCCATTCCTACGATCGAAGCGGTTGGGGGCGGAAGCGTGCGATGCATGCTGGCGGAGAACTTCCTGCCGGCCTTGGGGTGAGCCTTGGCCGCTCCATGATCCGCATATCCGCAACGTAGCCGACCTTCGCGCTTCGTTCTGCCGCAGCGCAACAGTGCGAAGGCAAGATCCCATGTTCCAGGATAGACTTCAAGCCCGGTTGGCACCTGCCGTGCAGGCCGCGTTCCAGCAATTGTTCAACGCCGCCATCGATCCGGCACAGATCGTTTTCCAGAGCACGCGTCCTGAGTTCGAAGGCGACCTAACCATCAACGTCTTTCCGTTCCTGAAGCAGAGTGGCAAAGGGCCCGAGCCGACCGCCACCGCCATCGGTGAGCACCTCCAGGCCAACGTGGACATTGTTGCCGGTTTCAACGTGATCAAGGGCTTCCTGAACATCGTGATCGCCGATGCCTATTGGCTCGGCTTCCTGCAGGAGGCGGGTGAGAAGGATATCCTGCAATTCCCGGTCAACGGAAAAAAGGTGATGGTGGAATACGCTTCGCCGAACACCAACAAGCCCCTGCATCTGGGCCACCTGCGCAACATCTTCCTCGGCTACAGCGTGAGCCGGATCTTGTGGTCCACGGGCAATGAGGTGGTGCGCGTGCAGGTGATCAACGACCGCGGCATCCACATCTGCAAGAGCATGCTGGCCTGGCAAAAGTTCGGGAACGGTGAAACCCCGGCATCCTCGGGAATGAAAGGGGATAAGCTGGTGGGCAAGTACTACGTGGAATTCGATAAGGCCTACAAGAAGCAGGTGCAGGAGCTGGTGTCCGCCGGTAAGAACACGGAGGAAGCGGAAAAACAGGCGCCCATCCTGTTGGAAGCCCAGGAAATGCTGCGGAAATGGGAGGCCAACGATCCCGAGGTGCGCGCGCTCTGGGAGACAATGAACGCTTGGTGCTACGAAGGCTTCAACGCGAGCTACACGCGGATGGGCGTGGAGTTCGACCGGAACTACTACGAAAGCCAGACATACGTGCTGGGCAAGCAGGACGTGCTTGAAGGCCTGAAGAAGGGTGCGTTCTACGAGAAGGACGGCGCCGTGTGGGTGGATAACACGCCCGAAGGTCTGGACGAGAAGGTGCTGTTGCGCCGCGATGGCACCAGCGTGTACATGACGCAGGATATCGGCACGGCGATCAAGCGCTTCGAGGAGTTCCCCGGCCTGTCGCGGCTGATCTACACCGTGGGCAACGAGCAGGATTATCATTTCAAGGTGCTCTTCCTCATCCTAAAGAAGCTCGGTTTCTCCTGGGCCAGCGAACTCTTCCACCTCAGCTATGGCATGGTGGATCTGCCTACGGGAAAGATGAAAAGCCGCGAAGGCACCGTGGTGGATGCCGATGACATCATGGAGGAGATGGTGCAGGAGGCGCGCAACACGGGCGAGCAACTGAGCAAGCTGGATGATTTTTCGCCTGAGGACAAGGCCAAGCTCTTCGAGCAGATCGGCCTGGCAGCGGTGAAGTATTACCTCCTAAAGGTGGAAGCGAAGAAGCGCATGCTCTTCGATCCCGCGGCCAGCATTGACCTGCAGGGGCACACCGGACCGTTCATCCAGTATACCTACGCGCGGATCCAGTCACTCTATGCCAATGTGATGACTGCCGCCGTGTTAACCAACTCGTGGAAGGGCTTCGGAATTGCCGCGATACCGACGATATCAACGATGAAGCACAATGCGGTAACGGGTCTCATGAAAGAGGAAAAGAATTGCCTCAAATTACTACACCAGTTTCCTTCGGTATTAGCTGAATCCGCCATGCGCCTTGATCCGAGTGCGCTTGCTAATCACGCTTATGAGGTGGCAAAGGCCTACAACACGTTCTATCAGTTGTGTCCGATCCAACGTGAAGAGGATGGTGCCAGAGCAGCATTTCGTTTGAGCCTAAGCAGCAATGTTGGAAAGTGTTTGAAGAAGGCCATGTGGTGCCTGGGGATCGAAGTGCCGGAGCGGATGTAGGATCCGGAAGGACCGCAGGTGAACCGGTTCCCCAACTAGCGCAAGACTTCCCCCCAACTCTGGCGCGGGAGTTAGGTCAGCGCGAGGTAGAGACCGGACTGACCGTCCTCCCGTGCCAATTCCAAGTGGTACTTGTCCTGAGCGCAAGGCCGGGTTGGGCGGTGGGCGGAGACGAAGTCTCCGCAATACGACCGATCAAGTACATTCGAGCAAATGGCACGAGAGACCCGCTGGCTGGAACGCGCACTTTCGGAGGCGGAACTCTCGCGCCATTGCGGGTTGACCATTTGGGCCTGTGTTGTTGTAATGGCAGCACAGGCCCAAACATCGTTCCCACGCCATCACTTAGGAATGAGCATGTTCGGCGGACCGCAGGACGCACCGAAGGTGGAACACGTCTATGGTCCTGTCTCCGACGTTCGGACCAAGCTTGGCTATACCATAGGCTATGGTCTGTCCTACAAGTATGCCTTTGGCCCAAGCAATTCAACGTACTTCGGCGCATCAGGGGAAGTCAGTTGGATCAATCCCTATGTGGAAGCGCACATTCCAGCATTAACCCTTGATGATGGAAGACAAGTTCCAGCCTTCGACTACGATGCCCGTTGGCATATCATAGGGACCATTCGTCAATGGACGTTGCTTTATGGTCAGCGCTGGCCAGTGAGGAAGGGATGGATTGAAGGATATGCGGGAGCGGGGATCGTCGAAATGACCTTGACCTTCTTGATGAATCCGCTTTATCAGGATCATCAAGACAGTGTGGTCTTCTATGGCGATATCTTCACGGACTACGCCAACAATGCTCAGGTAGCCCCGACGCTGCGACTTGGTGGAAGCCTGTACTACCCTAGCACCAAAAGAAGCGCGTTCAACGTTGGACTGGTCTTTCTTTGGTCGGGTCGATATGTCACTGGTGGATATGACATTTTGAAAGGGACAAGCTTGGCAAGTGAAGGAAAGTTCACTGGATCAATGAACTACATAGCGGTGCAGTTTGGTTGGGCTTGGACATTGGGGAAAATGGGCTCTTCCCCAAATAGCGCGAGCCTTCCCCCCAAACTCTGGCGCGGGAGTTAGGTCAGCGTGAGGGAGATACCAGGCTGACCGTCCTCCCGTGCCAGAAGACAGTGGTACTTGACCTGGCCGCAACGCCTGGTTCAACAGTCTGTCTATGATCGCCGTAGCATCAGCCAAGGACGGTGACAGCGGACCGATAGTTCGTGGCTGGGGGAGTTGTAAGTGGGGGTGGGCAGAGTCGAATTCTCCGCAATGCAAGGGATCAAGTACATTCGATCATATGGCACGAGAGACCCGCTGGCTTGAACGCGCAACTCCGGAGGCGGAACTCTCGCGCCAATGTGGGAAACACCGCTCATCTAGAAGGTCGATCAATACCGACAATTCAATGACGAAAATACAGGCACTATCGTTTCCCAGGGTAGTTTATTGGACATTATTAAACGCATTATCATCTATCACACCGTTAATAATATCAAAATATATTATTCATTATGATGTTCCAGTTTTTATTTCCATAATTATATTTTTGTTATTCTTTTTTACTGGGTTTTCCATTGTCAAAATAATGGCATCTGACACAATTGATTATTCGAAAGAATCTTATTGGAATGGTAATATACTGCCACAAAGAAAATCCATACAGGGCGACACCCGATTCAATTTTAGCGTGTATTTAAAGTTGGGTCGATTCTCAATATTGCGGGCTCATTCTGACCGGATTAAATTACATTATTTAATTAATGAGGGTCTGTTGGAGAAGTTGTAGTCTCCCTCGCTCCCGCAAGTCTTCCTGGCCCAGCCGAATGGTGAGCTCAAGAACAGATCGGCCAGGGCGACTTGTAACGAAGCCCCGCAATGCAAGGGATTAAGTACATTCGAGCAAATGGCACGAGAGACCCGCTGGCAAGAACGCGCAGCTGCGGAGGCGGAACTCTCGTGCCAATTTGGGGTCTACTACGGCAAAGACAAGCTCATCAAATGGGCGGCGAAACTAGACTAGCGATGAATTGGTTGAACAAATTGTACTGTGCAACGCGTTGTACCAGGATCGGGAGTGAGGGCGAGGTAATGGCGGTCATGCTGTTAGTCACAACCATCTGGCTGTTTATTGATGGCGTATCTGTGGTTCTGCAAATGCTGAATATTGTCGAGCATGATTTAGTGGCCATTTCATCAAAAAATGGTGTTATGGCTTATTTGGTTCTTGGTTTATTTCCGTCTGTCATCCTTGCTTTTTATTGCAATATCGATTGGGATAAGAAGAAAATGGATGCCTTTAATTCGCTACCCAATTATAGCAAACGAAATGCGATTTGCGTTGCTCACACGATTCATTATGCGTGGATTGTATTATTCCTTGTACTAATAGTTGTCAAGAATATTCAAGGCCCGTCCTAACCCTGTGTTGCAAAGGGTTATTCCCCCAGCCGCCGTGTGTATTACCGGCCGGCTGCGCTGTGCGTTTTAAAGGAAGGGCCGGATTCACTTGTGGTAGCATACACGGGATTCAACCGGTCATGGTCTATGGCGAGCGTTCCAGAGCCTTGGGAAGAATGTATGATGCGCTGTTGTAACCTCCTCATATCCTTGGATAGAGACTTTTAAGATAAGTGCCTCAGGGGCTCAGTGTGAACCCATCAATTTCCTTCGCGCTCTTCGCGCCTGACTGACCGGTAAGCAGGCCCTTTGCGGTACGGAACGTTGCGCTCCCATTGCGCCGTTGCATCTTGTGATGGGATCGACCTCCTTCGCATTCTCTGCGCCCCTCTGCTTTCTCCGCGCCTCTGCGTTGCGCGTGATCAGAACTTCGGGCACGGCACCATATGGTACTTGCGGTTCTTCCCGCGCTTGGGCCACTCGTAGATGAGGCTGATCTCGTGCGCGCCTCCGCTGCGCATGCTGAGTGTGCTGATGGTGATGTCGTAGCTGTACACCACACGGAACTGGTCCTGCGTTTCGTAGCCCACCATGGCGATCACCGATTCGTCGTTCGGGTAGCCGGGAGCGTAGGCCTTCAGGCCGGGAATACCTCGGTACCAGAGGCCTGCCGTGAGCTGCCGATGGTCGAAGTAGGCGCCCAGGTCCAATTGATCCCAGTCCTGCTGCGCCTTGTAGTGTG
This sequence comes from Flavobacteriales bacterium, assembly GCA_031411095.1. Taxonomy (GTDB): domain Bacteria; phylum Bacteroidota; class Bacteroidia; order Flavobacteriales_F; family PHOS-HE28; genus PHOS-HE28. The sequence continues at coordinate 97,645 of JANOAK010000005.1, forward strand.
CGGCAACGGTCACATAGCTCTTCGACCGCTTCAGCTTTTGGCCATCGAGTGTTGCGCGATAGCCTGTGTGCACGCTGGTGCGCACGGGCAATCGGGTTTCGGCGCCCTCCACCAAACTCTGATCCGGGCGGTTCAGGTGATTCATCGACACCCCGAACCAGAACGCTTCGCTGAAGTACAGCGCACCGGCCGATGCATCGAAGTAGGAGACCCGGTCCACGAGTGAGCCCTCAATGCTGGTGGGTGCTCCTTCGCGGATCACCTGGTCAGCGAAAAGGATACCGCTGCGATCGAAGTCGCGGATCGTCCAGCCCATGCGCGAGCCGAAACGTACGGCGTGCTTGTGGTCGATGCGGGCCTCATAGCTGAAGCTGAGGGCCGCGTGCGTGAAGGCCAGACCATTGGTCCCCGCCTTGTCGCGCAACACCATGCCCCCAAAGCCGCATTTCGACTTGGACGCGTTGTGGTCGTAGCCTAGCGCATAGGTCTCATAGCCCGGAGCGATGCCCAGCCATTGTTTGCGGTAGTTCAGGATCACGCGGTCCTGAAAGGTGTTCCCGGTAAGTGCTGGGTTCAGGTACAAGGGCGCCGCGTAGAACTGACTGAACTGCGGATCCTGGGCCTTCGCCTGCACCGAAAGGAACAGCAGCAGCATGACCAGCAGATAGGTCAACGTGGTGTGACCTACACAGATCCACGTACGGCCGCTGACCTGCTGCAACCTGGATCCGATCGTGACCACGGGGGAGGTGTAAGGGTGCGTCATGTGCTCAACGGAATAAGGTGATGTCCCCCGAGCGTTCGGCCGTCCGGTCGTCCACAAAGCGGATCTCCATGCGATACACATACACGTCCTGCTGGCTCAACTGGCCGCGGTAATAGCCGTCCCAGCCCCGTCGCACATCGTCACTTTCGAATACCAGTTCGCCCCAGCGGTTCCAGATCCGCATACGATACTCCTTCACGAAGCGCACGAAGGGATAGAACACATCATTGCTCAGGTCGTTCGGGTCATAAGCCCCGCCATTGCCACCGCTGGTGTTCGGTGTAAAGCCGTTCGGGATCACGATGTCGTACACCGGCAGCAGTTCCACCTGTTGTGTAGCGCTCGCCGTGCATCCGTTGATGTCCGTTACCTGCAGCTCCACATCGAACGTGCCCACGTCGGTGTACGTGTAGGACGGGCTCTGGTCCGCGCTGGTGCCACCGTCCCCGAAGGTCCAGCTGTAGCCATTGATGGCTCCGCTGCTTCCATCGGTGAATTCCACCATCGGTTGGCTCATGTCCGTGCTGTAGGTGCTGGCCGTAAAGCCGGCCGTTGGACCTTGATACGCGATAACCGAGCTGGAGTTGGCCGCCGCGGCACTGCACCCTGCAGGCGTGGTGACCACGAGGGAGATGGTGTAGCTGCCAGGACCATAGGTGTGCGTAGGTGCCGGGGCGGTGCTGGTGCTGCCATCGCCCAGGTCCCACAGCCAGGTAACGTTGGCCGTGGTGAGGCTGTCGGGGAATTCCACGGTGAGCGGCGCGCAGCCGATGCCCATCACGTCGGGCAGTACGATCGTGGGCGGAACCTCCAACACCAGGTCCACCGCATCCTGCAGGCTCTGGCCGCAGCTGTTCGTGGCGGTGACATGCAGAACCTGCGACTGGTCCACCAGCACGTTATGCGGACCGGTCCCTACAGCCCCCAATTCGGGCCAGTTGTAGCTGAGCGCGCCGGCGTAACCCGTGACCTCCGCGCCTACCGTGGCGATGCCACCCGCACACACCGTGGTGTCGCCGTAAGCCACCAGTGCGGCGTTGCTGAGGTCAAGCACATGCACGGGCATCGCGAGGGATGGACCGGAACATCCGGATGCATCGGTGACGGACACGACCACGGTCTGGGAAGCGGGGAAGGAGTACACGAGGGAAGTGCCCATGCCGATGCCGGCCCAGGTGATGGAGAGGTTGCCATCGCCACCGCTGGCCTGTGCGGTCAGTTGCACCGGGGCGTTCACGCAAACGGTATCGGGCACCTGCGCCACCAGGGTGATGGCGGGCGGAGCCGTGATGGTGGCGGAACCCTGCGCCGTGCAACCGTTGGCATCGGTGACCACCACTACGTAGTTCCCGGTACCGAGGCCAGTGGCCATCGGCGTGGTCTGTCCACCTGTATTCGCGCTCCATTGGAAGCTGTAGCCCGGCGTTCCCCCGTTCACCGTGGCCGATGCGCTACCGTTCGCATCGCTCGCACAGGTGGGGTCCACCGCCTGTACATTCGTGATGGCCAGCGCGGGTGGCTGCGTGATGAGCACCGACAAGGTGGTATCGCACCCCATGCCATCGGTCACCGTTACGCTATGGGATCCACCCGCGAGGTTGATGGCCGTGGGCGTGGTCTGGCCCGAAGGCTGCCAGAGGTAGGAGAGGCCTGGCAGGCTCGGGCTGAAGGTGGCCGTGCCTGTGTTGCCGCTCGCACACAGCGCACCGGTACTGCTGACAGCGGCGTTCTGGAAGCTGTTCGACAGGCTGAGGTGGATAGTATCCGTATCGGCGGGACAGTTGCTGTTCCCGGTGGTGGTGAGCACAAGGCTCACGCCCCCTGTAGCGATCTCCGCAGCCGTTGGTGTGTATCCGGCACTGAGCCCGCCACCGTTGAAGGAACCCCCACCTCCGCTCCACACGCCGCCCGTGGCATTGGTCACGCTGCCTTGAAGGTTCACCGGGTAGTCGCCCATGCAAACGAACTGATCAGGACCGGCCTGCGCGACGTTGGGTTGACCTCCGTTCTGGATCGTTGCGGTGGCCGTGGCCGGCGCACATCCGCTGGCATCGGTAACGGTGAGCGTGTACGTGCCTGCACCCGCCGTAAGGGTTGAACTGCTCGTGCCGTTGCTCCAGCTGTACTGGTAAGGTGCGGTCCCTCCGCTCACCGTGGCGCTGATGGTCCCGTTCGCACTTCCGGCGCAGGTCTCATTGCTCACCTGCACATTGCCGATGGTGAGCGCAGCAGGCTGGCCAACATTGGTGTTCAGCGTCGTGCTGCAGTTCAACTGGTCGGTAACGGTAACGCTGTAGATCCCGGCTGCCAGTCCGGTAGCCGTGGCCGTGGTCTGCCCACCGGGGCTCCACAGGTAGGTGAGCTGGGTGGCGCTCGGGGTGAATGCGGCGGATCCGTTCGCCGCGCCATTGCACGTGGCGTCCGTCGCGCTGATCGCAGCGTTCTGAAAGCTGTTCGACAAGCTGATGTGCACGGTGTCGGCATCGGCCGGGCAGTTGCCATTTCCCGTCGTGGTCAATACGAGGTCCACGCCACCGGCCGCTATCTCGGCCGCAGTAGGTGTATAGCCGGCATTCAGGCCGCTTCCGTTGAAGGTGCCGTTGCCACCGCTCCAAACCCCTCCGCCCGCATTGGTCACACTGCCTTGCAGGTTCACCGGATAGGCGCCCATGCAAACGATCTGATCCGGACCGGCCTGCGCCACATTGGGTTGGCCGCTGGTCTGAATGGTGGCCGTTACCATGGCCGGTGCACATCCGCTGGCATCGGTAACGGTGAGGGTGTACGTGCCTGCACCGGCCGTAAGGGTCGAAGCGCTCGAGCCATTGCTCCAGCTATACTGGTAAGGCGCGGTGCCGCCGCTCACCGTGGCGCTGATGGTCCCGTTCGCACTGCCGGCGCAGCTTTCATTGCTCACCTGCACATTGCCGATGGTGAGCGCGACAGGCTGGCCAACGGTGGTGGTCAGGGTGGTGCTGCAGTTCAACGCGTCGGTAGCGGTCACGCTGTAGTTCCCGGCGGCCAGTCCGGTAGCCGTGGCCGTGGACTGACCACCGGGACTCCACAGATAGGTGAGCTGGGATGCGTTCGGGGTGAATGCTGCGGAGCCGTTCGCCACGCCATTGCACGTGGCATCCGTCGCGCTGATCGCAGCGTTCATGAAGCTGTTGCTGATGGCGATCTGCATGGCGTCCACCGCTTGCGGACAGTTGTTGCCGCTGCCTGCGGTGAGGGTGAGGTTCGCTGCACCCGCTGCGATCTCCGATGCCGAGGGCGTGTAGGACATGTTGGGGAAGGTGCCCGTCCAGCTTCCGCTGCCTCCCGACCACGTGGAACTGGTGGCGTTGGAGGTGCTGCCTTGCACGGCGATGGGCCAGCTGCCCTGGCACGCGGTGAGGTCCGGACCCGCGTTGGCAATGGGCGGTTGTGGGGCGGCTATGACCGCATTGGCCGGCGCCGACACACAACCGTTGGCATCGGTCACCTGCACGGGGTAGGTGCCGGCACCCGCCGTGATCGAGGCGGTGGTGGCACCCGTGGTCGCCCAGTCGTACTGGTAGGGACCCGTGCCATCGGTCACGCTCACAGTGGCGGTGCCGTTGTTCGCGCCAGCGCAGCTCTCGTTGGTGCTGGTGACGTCGATGAAGATGCCATCTATCACCGTTATCGAGTAGACATAGGTCTGGAAGGCCACGATCGGGCAGGCGCCATCGTTCACGTTCACGATGAAGGGATAGAAGCCCGAGGTGCCCTGGCCTGCGCTCCAGCACACATGGCAGGTGATGGGGTTGGTGCCGCTGTAGGTGAAGGTGGCGCCAGGCAGGTTGTTGGCCACGTTGCTGGTGGCCTCCAGCACGTTGTTCGCATTGGCATCGGTGATCACCATGTCGAAGCAGAACGCACCGCTTTCGCAGACCTGCACGGCGTAAGGCGCTGTCTGCACCGCCTGCCCGCTCATGCCCGTTACCGTGCCGGTGGTGGGGTCGGGAGGCACGTTCGTGCAGGGATAAGCGATGAACTGCATGTCGCGCATCACCGTGCCGATGAGGTTGCCCAGGCTGTCGTACTCGTTCACCTGTACCACCACCACCCAGTTACCGGCCGTGTTCAGCGTGAATTCGACCAGTCCGGTCTGTGGGTCCAGCGTGATGCCCGAGATAGGCTCGGCACCGGTGAAGGGGGGGACATAGCTGATGGGGTTCGCCCCACCGACCCGCGCACCGATGAGCTGGTAGGTGAGTGAATCGCCCTCGGGATCATAAGCGCCATAGCTATAGCTGATCGGATAGCCCAGGCAGATGTAAGGGATGGCCGTGTTGGTGAACTCAGGGGAATCGTTGCATGGCGCATCAGCGTTGTTCAACTCCGCCTGGATGTACATCTCCAGGGTGCCGGGGGCCTGCAGGTTCACAATGGCGTTGTTGCGGTAGATCTCCGTCCAGCTGATGGTCCAACTGTCGCAGGGAGGCAGGGTGATGATACCGGTATAGACGTATTCCTGGATCCCTGGGAGCGATCCGCCGTTGCAGGTGCTGTTGGGCAGTTCCTGGTCGCACAGTTGGGAAAGTTCGGTGCCCCCCGGGGTGCTCACCTGCAGGGTGCTGTTACCGCACGGGCTGGTGATGTCCAGATCATAGCTGTTGTCCAACTGGATCCCGGCACAGTCGCGGTAGATGGTGAGCGTTATCCGGTACTGGTTGGGCCCGATGCAATCCCAGTAGATCTCGCCTCCGCTCATGTGCGTGGCCTGGGCGGTGAGAACGGGCATGCAACAGACCAGGAGGAAGGTGGGTAGTGATCGTTTCATCGGCCCTGCTGCTCGCTCCGTTAGCGGTGCTTGCATGCGGTCCTACTTCGGCAAGGGCCCCAGGGTTCGAGCAATTCGACCAGCAGCATATCCCTGTCGATGAGGGCCCCACCCGCATGGAGCAAGCAAAGTGGGCCAGGTACTGGGTGATCCAACGAGAACGTCCCGTGGAGCGGTCCACGGAGCGTTTCACCAGTGATCACACTTCAGCATCTGCACGATCATCTCACTATTTTTTTCAGGGATCTTTCCCAGAGCCCTGTGTGGTGTGTCCGCGGAATGAATGGATCCGCTTGTTCTCTACTTTTCACGTCAATTCCAACGTCATGCCCACCCACCTTCCTCCACGCGTCCTCCTCGCCACGCTCCTGTTCACCGTCGCGGGCATGCATGCCCACGTATCGCAAGCCCAGGTAAGCGGCGTGCTCCAGCACGACGGCATCGAGCGCAGCTACTTGGTCTACGCCCCGAGCGGCTGGGCCCCGGGCACCTCGCTTCCGCTGGTGTTCGTGCTTCACGGAACCACACAGGACGGGCAGCGGATCATGGATATCTCCAGCTTCAACGACCTCGCCGAGCAACACCAGTTCATCGCGGTGTATCCAGATGGTCTGCAGGCCAGTTGGGGCACGGGCCTGCCAGGAGCAAGCACGGCGGATGACCTGGGCTTCCTGGAAGCGCTGGCCACCCAGCTGTCTTTGGACTATGGCATTGACAGTTCGCGGGTGTACAGCTGTGGCTTTTCAGCAGGTGGGTACATGAGCTACCGACTGGCCTGTGAGAGCACGCGCTGTTTCGCGGCCGTCGCTTCGGTATCGGGTACGATGATGCCCGCCGCCAGCGCGGCGTGCGCCCCGATCCATCCCACGCCGGTGATGCAGATCCATGGAACCTCGGATATCGTCGTGAGCTATAATGGCGGCGTGATCTCCGGCCTTGGTGCTGAGGAAGTGATGGACCAGTGGAACGCTTTCGACAACTGCCCGGCGGACCCGGTGGTGACCTCCGTGCCGAACACATCCCTGTTCGACTTTTCCACGGTGGATGAGCTGCTGTATTCCCCTTGTGACCTGAACATCCACAACGTGCTGTTGCGCGTGAACGGGGGAGGGCATCAGTGGCCGGGCACCAACATCCTGTTGGGCGGCATCGGTAATATCAACCAGGACATCAATGCGAGCGAACGCATCTGGTCCTTCTTCAGTAATTACAGCTGCAGCGATGTATCCACGGGCATGGTGTCGATCACACGCGACGAATGCCAAGCAGTATATGATTCAGCGACTCAGCGGATCATCATCACATGGAACGGTCCGGTACGCGCATGGCAGCTCTCTGATGCGACAGGTCGCATAGTGCAGAAGGGCGTGCTCACTCCCGGCACTCATGCCATCAGCACGCTTGAATACCCGCCAGGTGTGTTCCTGCTGATCGTGCCCGGTGCTGAAGGTCGTTTTCTCCGCTTTGCGAAGTCATGAACTGGCCAATGCAGGACCTGTATTCGCTCATTGCCCGCCCTCGAACGGCACCACTTTATCCCTTCCGTAGGCGACATAACCGGCGATGATCCCCAGGATCATGCTCGGCACCATCATCTTTCCTTGGAACAGCATGAGGTGATAACCCACTGCACAGATCATCGCTGTGGCCAGCCCCATCGCGGCATAGGGCGTGATCCACGCCTGCATCCGCATGAGCGCTGGCAGGAATACGCCCATGGCCCCGGCCAGTTCGGCGGCACCCACGGCCCTTACCAGGAACTCCGGGACCGCTCCGGGCCAAGTGAGCAGCGCGGTGAGCTTATCAATGGGCATGGTCAACTTCATCAGGCCCGCCGCGCCGAACGCCACGAACAGGAAACCTTGCATCACCCATAGCAGGGTGTTCATGTTCCTACGGCGTGCATCAGCATTTGGGGTGGAGGAGGAGGTGGCGTCCATCTTGTTCAAGGTGTTCGTTTCATTTCGACCACAGGTCGACCATCGTTCATAGCGCGCCGGTCGATAACGAAAGTTACGTTATTCAGGGTACCGGTTCCAACCCTCCGATCGGCATAGGGAACAGGGGCATGGGCCGGGCTTAGCCGCTTCGGTCCATGAATGGCCACCGCGTATGTTTGTTTTTCCGCAGGTGGCGCCGGATAGGGCGCGAACTGGCCTGTGAACCCCTCCACACTCATGACCGGAACGCAAAAGGTGCTGGCATTGCTGATCGGCAGCTCGCTTCTTCATCTGCATACACACGCCCAATGCTGCGACCATTTCCTGGTGATGCATGACAGCTATGGCGATGGATGGAACGGGGGATCGCTGCAGGTGATCATCAATGACACCGTGGTGGGTACCTATGCTGCGGCCGGCGCGGGATCGGATACCACGTTCACGGTGTGCAACGGCGATCAGCTCCAACTGGTCTACCAGGCCGCTGATTGGGAGAATGAGAACAGCTATCAGCTCTTCGACCCAGTGGGCAATATTGTCTTCGCCGATGGCCCCAACCCCGGCGTGGATACCGTGTTCACGGGAACAGGTGATTGCACCGCCACGGCCGCTCCGGGAAGCGTGCCCTGCGCAGCGTTGCCGATCGACACCTTGGATTGCCTGATCGCCGACAACAGTGGTGCCTTGGGCACCGCCATCAACCCGGGCTGCGCGAACTATCAGGGGGGCGATATCTGGTACAGTATGCCCGTGCCGCCCTCGGGTAATGTGAGCGTATCCACGTTCAATACCGGTGGCCTGAACGATACAGGCATCGCTTTATGGACCGGACCCACCTGCGTGGACCTCACCGTCCGTGCCTGCGATGACGATGGGGGAGAAGGGTACTTCTCACTCGTGTCCGCCTATGAGCTGCCCGCAGGGGAAATGCTCTACATCCAGGCGTTCGGGTATGGTGGCGCAACCGGTGCGTTCCAGTTGTGCGTGACCGACCTGGGGGTGGTGACGCTGGACAGTACGGAACTGCCCTTGGTCATGATCAACACCTTGGGCCAGACCATCGTGGACGAACCGAAGATCGATGCCTTGATGGAGATCAAATACAATGGGCCCGGCAACTTGACCTACGTCACCGATAGCGCCAATGTGTATGATGGCCACATCGGCATTGAGATACGCGGCGCAACGTCCGCAGGGTACCCCCAGCGCCCCTATGCATTGGAGACCCGCACCGCCGACGGCCTCAACAACGACGTGTCCTTGCTCAACATGCCTGCGGAACATGACTGGGTGTTGCTTTCCAACTTCAACGACCGTTCGTTGATCCGCAATGAATTGGCCTTCCGCCTGTCCCGCCAGATGGGCCAGTACGCCCCCAGGACGCATCTGTGCGAAGTGCTCATCGACAGCGTGTACAAGGGCATCTATGTCTTTGGCGAGAAGATCAAGCGTGACAATGGTCGCGTTGACATCGCCCGGCTCACCACCACCGAGAACACGGGCAACGCGGTTACGGGGGGGTACATCCTAACGCAGAACATCTGGAATGCGAACAACAGCTTTCAATCGAACTATTCGCCCATCGACCATCCGGGATACGATGTGCATTTCGTCCACTACTACCCCGAGCCCGATTCCATCACACAGCCTCAGCGCAATTACATCTCTTCCTACGTGGACAGCCTGGAGACGGCGTTGTACACGATGCCCTTTGCCGATACGCTCCAGGGCTACCGGCATTACCTGGACACCAGGTCCTTCATCGACTATTTCCTGGTGAACGAGCTCTCGCGCAACAATGACGGATTCAAGAAGAGCGTCTTCTTCCACAAGGACACTTACGCGAACGGAGGCAGGCTGAAGGCGGGACCGGTCTGGGACTTCGACTGGGCGTGGAAGGATATGTACGGCTGTTCGATCTTCGAGGCCTCGGATGGCTCGGGCTGGGCCCACTTGATCAACGACTGCCCAACGGACAATTATTCCTGCGGATGGTACGTGCGCTTGTTGCAGGACCCGGCCTTTGCCAATGAGCTGGCCTGTACATATGCAACGTACCGCAGCACCGTGCTGGATACAACGAACATCTTCGCCTATATCGACAGTATCGGCGACCGTGTGCAGTATGCCCAGGCGCGGCACTTCCAGAAATGGCCCACGCTCGGGGTCAGCGGTCCCGCACCTGAGGTCGGTGCGATCGCCACCACCTACGCGGCCGAACTCGATACGCTGAAGTCGTGGATCGGCCGGCGGATCGCCTGGCTCGATGCCAACATGCCCGGTGTTTGCGGGGGCGGTATCGGTGTCGAGGAAATGACCGCGCCGGGGCCGCTTTCCTGCTACCCGAATCCGGGGAACGGCCATGTCCACTTCGAAGGCACACTGCAAGGACCGGGACCGTATGTACTGGCGGTGCATGACGTGACCTGGCGCCTGGTCGATGAGGTGCGCATCCCTGAAGGCGTGGTGAGCCTCGATCATCATATCCGCGGGATGGGGACCTACTTCTTCACGGTGGAAAGCGCCGGGCAGATCGTTCAGAAGGCCAGGTTGGTGGTCCACTGATCAGGTGTGCTCCCCGCACCCCTGTCCAGTGTCATGTTCGCTTGGATGGTCGGCTGCTACCTTAGGACCTGCGCATCATGGAAAGGCCCGATCCCCTTCTCCGCTGGCTGATGATCAGCCTGGGCACCTTGGTGTTGCTGCATTGGGGCGCGCCCATCCTGATCCCGCTGCTCTATGCGCTGTTGATCGCCCTCGTTCTTTATCCGCTGGTGTCGCGCCTTGAGCGCTACCACTGGCCGCGCTGGCTCGCCATCGCTGCAGGCTTGCTGTTGTTGGGCGTTCTGGCCGGCTCCGTGGGTGCACTGATGCTCTGGGAGCTCACCCGGTTCCTCGACCAGTTGCCACAGGTGGCCGGCAGCGAGGAGGCAGGTCTCAGCGCCATGTGGGCGCGCTTCCACGCCTGGTTCCTGAACATCGTTCAAGGCCATCGGATCGAATGGCTCAACGCGCTGACCGAATCGCTCCCGGGCCGAATGCCGGAGATCATCGAAGGAGTGGTGAACGGCCTCTTCGGCGTGTTCTTCAACATCTTCATCATTCCCGTCTTTACGGCGCTGTTCCTGTACAATCGGGGCACCTACGTGAAGGCACTTACCGCCATGGCCGGACCTGAATGGACCGATCGTATGCCTAGGCTGCTGCAGGAGGCGGTAGCGAACTACGCGCGTTTCATCGGTGGCATGGTGCAGGTCTACTTGATCGTCGGCATGCTCAACAGCATCGGCTTCCTGCTGCTCGGGGTTCCATACGCCATCCTGTTCGGGATGCTCACCGCCGTTATGACGATGATCCCCTACGTGGGCATCGTCTTCAGCTCCCTGCTGCCCATATCCCTTGCCTATACGTCCACCGGTTCGCTGTTTCTCCCGGCAGCTGTCATCATCGTGCTGGGTGTGGTGCAGTACCTGGAGGCCAACCTGATCTTTCCCAAGGTGGTGGGCGGAAAGCTCGGCCTTAGCACCCTCACGAGCCTTGTGGTGATCTTTGCCGGTGGGATCCTCTGGGGCGTGGCCGGCATGGTGCTCTTCCTGCCGTTGGTGTCGCTGTTGAAGCTGGTGAGCAAGGAGATCCCATCCTGGCGACCCTTGATGCTGTTGCTGGGCGATGAACCACCAACGGAAGGCCGACCCACGTGAGCTGGATCCATGCCGCCTTGGTAGGGACCGTACTTTCGGGGACCATGAACAGCGGGAATTCCGGAGGGCACGAGTTCGAGATGATCGCCCAGACCCTCTTCGGCCTGGAAGAGGTCCTGTGCACCGAACTGGCCGAGCTGGGGGCCCGACGCATCGAACGGCACAACCGGGCGGTCCGGTTCACAGGCGATCGCGCGTGCATGTACCGCGCGAACCTCTGCCTGCGCACCGCACTGCGCATCCTTGTACCCATCAACTCCTTCAGCGTTCGCCACGAGAAGGATCTCTATGATGCCGTGCATGCCATGCCTTGGGGCACGTTCATGGACGTGAGCGACACCTTTGCGGTGCACTGCACGCTGAACTCCGACCTCTTCACGCATTCCCAGTTCCTCGCGCTGAAGGCAAAGGATGCGATCGCCGATCATTTCCGCGACCGGTCCGGCATACGGCCCAACGTGGATGTGGATATGCCCACGCTCAGGATCGTCCTGCACGTGCATGGCGATCGCTGTACCGTGTCGCTCGACAGCTCCGGTACCTCGCTCCATCAACGCGGCTATCGCGACCAGACCAACCTTGCTCCCATCAACGAGGTACTCGCTGCCGGCATGATCCTGCTGAGCAAGTGGGACAAGCAGGGCACGCTGGTGGACCCGATGTGCGGGTCAGGCACCATTCTGATCGAGGCGGCCATGCTCGCGTACAACATTCCACCCAACCATGACCGCGCGCAGTTCGGCTTCGAACGGTGGAAGGACTTTGATGCCGCCCTCTGGAACCGGGTCTACGACGAGGCCATGGCACAAGTGCGCATGAACGGTCCTGTGATCATCGGGGGGGAGTTGTCGCCCCATGTGGCGCGCAAGGCCATTGCCAACATCCACAATGCGGGCCTGGAGGAGTTCATCACCGTGAACACATGCCCCTTCGCCGAACTGGAAGCGCCCGAAGGTCCCGGGGTGTTGATCATCAACCCGCCCTATGGCGAGCGCATGGACAAGGATGAGGACATCAACGCGGTGTACAAGATGATCGGCGATACGCTCAAGCGGAAATGGGCCGGTTGGACCGCTTGGGTGATCACCTCGAACCTCGAGGCCGCCAAGTTCATCAAGCTGACACCGAAGCCGAAGATCAAGCTGTACAACGGTGCGCTGGATTGTCGTTTCCTCCGCTACGAGCTGTACGCCGGAAGCAGGCGGCGTGAGCCCGTGGATGCCGGGCCGGCCGCATAGCGCGGCCTTCGTTCCCGCATCGAGCTCATTTCCCACCGAATGGCTCCATCCGACCCACGTTCATCTGCATGCCGCTCGCGGTCCTGTACCAGATGACACCGTCCGGGTCCACCTGGTAGTGTTGATCGGTCCAGATCAGTTCATAGGCCCACGGTCCAGGGCCTATGCGCGTGCATGAACCGAACTCGATGGGTTCCGCATAATTGTTGAACCACACGAGGCACCCCTGATCATCCACGTAGTAGGTGTTCGCGTCGCCCGCAAAACTCACCACGAACTGGAACATGCGTTCCAGTGTGAAGGGGACAGGGGCCGGATCCACCACCTGCTCCCGGGCCTCGTTCCATCCCTGCCGGATCGCTGCGGCCCTGGCGTGCCTGGGCGGGTGCGTTCGGGTGCCATGCACATTCCCGGCGACGTCGATGGCCGCCAGACTTTCCTGGATAGTGGCGCCCATGTGATACAGAATGAATCCTGAGTAGCGGTCGCACGCCAGTTCGTCGCCTGGATGCATGGCCTGCGGGTCCAGGGTGTGCCCCAACAGGTGGTGTGCGATCTCATGGGCAAGTATGCTCACCGCGGCCCGGTCCGTATGTGCGGAGTCCACGATGCCGGAAATGAAGGCCGGGTTGTAGGCAATGATGCGTTCGCGACCCTTCACATACGCGTTCGCTGTTCTGATGGACCCATCCTCGCGCAAGGTGAACGTGGGAAGGAGTCCCGAATAACGGACAATGCGATGCACGGCCTCCTTGGCCGATGCATCGTTGATCCGCGTGGACTGGGCCATCGATGGCGCATGCGTGGTGACCGCCACCACAACTCCCAGAAGGAGCTTTGGCACGCGGGTGATAGGGAACTGTGTATGCGCTACCGTTGCCATGGAACAGCAAGGTACGCGCAGGTGCTTTTTCAGCGGGATGCGATCCGCCAGCTACCCGGTTCTCCTACGCAATATGCCGAGGCGACCCACCCTCAGGGATGAACCGGAGATCCTGGATCACTTCCGGCCGGTGGCCAACATCGCGATGCCGGCCACCGCAGCGATGCCCCCCAGGATGAAATAGGGCGAGAAGAAGCTGTCCTTCTTCCCCAGGTCGATCTCGGTCTTACCCAGATCGATGCTTACTTGTTTTTGGTCCTTCTCGCGAAGTCCGAATCCAATGATGGCGAGTCCGGCGATCAAGAGGATGAGGGGAAGTGCTTTGCGCATGGCTGTTGGTGGTTGGGTGATGGGATGCTTGTGGTCAAGCAGGGCAGATCGGGGACCGAGCGTGATTGACCACGGAAGGATGTGGATCTTGCGAATGTGTTACCCACTTCCGGGGAGAATTATCCCCAACTACCACCTATGTGCACCGGTTGTTGGTAACGGTGATCCGATCCCTAACGGGCGATGAGGAGCGGAACGTTCAGGACCTCGGTTCCTTGGCCCACCTCCAGTATGTACATGCCCACGGGCAATGAGGAGACATCCATGCGCAATTGCCGCGATCGAGCATCGGGCCTTATCGCTTGTTCCAGCCGCACGCGCCGGCCATCAACACCGATGAAGGTCACCGCGCTCATCGTGCTGGTGCCCTCTGGCACGTTGATCAATACATGATCGCTCGCCGGGTTCGGTTGCACCAAGAGTGCGTGTAGCGGTGCAGTTCCGTCGCCGATGGAGGTGTTCAGGTCGTTGAAGTAGCGGGTATAGGCTGTCGCAGTTTCGGTCTCCTGGCCGTAACCGGCCATGGTGATCGCGCCTGTGGCCGACAGGGCCATGGCCTGGGCACGATCAATTGAGCCGCTGACGTCCGTGTACACCACCGCGCCGGCGTTGAAGGTGGGATCGAGGTCGCCGGTGGAGAGCAGACGCAGCAGGAGAAAGTCGTTGTTCACTTCACCACCCGGTTGTACGCGGTATCCCGCGACGAGCAGTTTCTCATCCGATGCAACACGGATCGCCGTTGCCCGGGCCCATTGGGGCGAAGCGAAGGGCACCACGACCAGTCCCTGATCGCCGAAGCCCGTATCCAGCCCTCCATCGGCATGGAACATGGCGATCACCGGCCTGTCATCACCACCACTTGCACTGCGATGACCACAGGCCGCGATGCGTCCGTCCGACAGCACCGCAAGTCCGGACATGTTCTCCACGCTGGGCCCACCCACGTCATGCGTGGCGATCCCACCCGTGCCGAAAAGGGGATCCAACGTTCCGTTCGGATCGAACCGGACAAATGTCCAGGCGGGATCGCCCTCCGGTAGGCTGTAACCACCGGCCAGTACGGCGCCATCCGGATACAGATGCATGCAGAGCCCTGTGCTCGCGGGAACACCGCTTACGGCCGCACCACCCACCCCATACCCCACATCCAGCACACCATCGGCACTGAAGCGCGCACAGGCGATGCCGTTCTCGTCCTCCTGACCCACCACCACGATCCGGTCGTCCGCCATTACCGCCATACCATAGGCCGCTTGAAAGCCCGGGCCACCACCCAGGTCGCTCAGTACACGGCCTTGATCCCCGAACGTTGTGTCAAGTAAACCCTCAGTGGTGTACCGGAGCAGGACAACATCACCGTCGTTGGACACATCGTAGGAGAGCCCGGCCACCACCACTTTGCCGGTGCTCTGCACACCCAACCCGTATGCGTAGTGGAGCGCTGCGGCCGCGGTGGTGAAGACCACACCACCCGTGCCGAACGCCACGTCCGGTGAGCCATTCGGTAATAAACGTTGTACCACGATGGCGGCATAATTGCCATCGCCCATCCATCCAGCCCCGATCGTTCGGCCATCCTCCAGCACCTCGACAGCGTTCACTTGATCAGACCAGGCGTTCACGTCCCACACGAGTTTCCCATCGTCGCTGAACGCAGGGTCCAAGGACCCGGCTTGGGGATATGCAAGCGTGATGATGAGCATCATCGATCCGGATGTGATCAGGGTGCGCATGACGGGCGTTGTTGGTCCCCGTGAAGTTCGCACATTCACGCGCATTCCCGACAGGGTTGGGACGAATGGGATGGTAGCGACCTGCTGCCGTGATCATCCATTCACCACCTCACCACCATTGGCATGGAGCACCTGCCCCGTCATGTAGGATGCATCGGCACTGGCGAGGAAGACATAGCACGGGGCTATTTCCGCGGGTTCTCCTGCGCGCTTCATCGGTACATCGGAACCGAACTCCGAAACGCGTTTCGGGGGGAAGCTTGAGGCGATCAACGGGGTCCAGACCGGTCCCGGAGCCACGGCGTTCACACGGATGCCCTGGTCGATCAGCGCTGCCGAGAGCGATCGTGTGAACGCCACGATCGCGCCCTTGGTGGCCGCGTAGTCGATGAGCTTCGCACTGCCCCGATAGGCCGTTACCGAGGTCGTTTGGATGATGCTCGAACCCTTTTGCATGACACGTACCGCTGCCTGCGCTAAGTGGAAGCACGCGAAGACATTGACGGCGAACGTCCGCATCAGCAGCCGATCACTGATGTCGAGGATCGACTCCTGTGGGGTGTGCACCGCGGCATTGTTCACCAGGATGTCCAGCTTTCCGAAATGCTTATGCGTGCGTGCCACGGCCCGTTCGCACTGTTCACGTTTGGCTAGGTCACCGGGCAGCAAGAGGCAAACGCGGCCATGGGCCTCCACCGAACGCTTGGTCTCCCGCGCATCGGCGTGCTCGTTCAGGTAGGCGATCGCCACATCGCAACCCTCCTGGGCGAACGCGATGGCCACGGCGCGCCCGATACCGCTGTCACCGCCGGTGATCAGGGCAGCCTTGCCGGCAAGTCGTTCACCCACCTTGGGCCGCAAGCTCACAGGTTGCGGGCGCATGCGGGCCTCGTGCCCTGGAGGTTCCTGATGCTGCCGGGGTCTTATCGGTCGTTTCGATCCACCTTTCTGCATGGCGTTCGGGGGTGTTGATCAAGCGGCCCGTTCCAAGCGCCGCGCGGGACCTCCGCGCTGTCCCAGCAGCCGAAGCACCAGGCGCTCTTCCATGGTCATGGACCGACCGGCCCTGACCGATCCTGTCCAACTTTCGAGCTCTTCGGTTTCATACGCCTCCAGGATCCGTGGATGCACATAGTACTTGCGGCAGACCGCGCGGGTATTTCCCAAGGCCGCGGCCACTTCGTCCAGCGCACGGTTGATGCGCATTCGACGCTCGGTGACCGTATCGCCCCGGCCCTCCGCGAGCAGGGCCCGCACACAGTGCACGGTCCCCTTCCACGTACGGATGTTCTTGCTGGTGAACTGGCCCCCGGTAATGGAAGCGATGTACGCATTCACCATTCCCGAATCGATCGGGTGCGGTGTGCCGTTCTCATCCAGGTATTGGAAGAGGTCCTGGCCGGGAAGTTCCTTGCACCGCATGACGAGTCGAGCAAGCCGCGAGCAGCCCAGCCGGATGTTGTGGCGGATGCCGGTCTTACCCACGAACACGAAACGTAGGCACGCGCCGTCCCTTTTCACGTGGTGGTCCTTCAAGGTGCTCAGTCCGAACGAACCATTGGCCTTCGCATAGGCGTCCTGCCCAATGCGTATATGGGTGTGGTCCATGATGCTGACCACTGCGGCCATTACCTTCTCCGGGGGAAGACCGGGCAAGCGTAGGTCGTGTTCAAGCCGCTTGCGCATGGCGGGTAGTTGTGCGCCGAAGGATAGGGCGTGCACGAACTTGGTCTGGCTGCGCAAGGCGCTCCATTCCGCGTGATAGCGGTACTGCTTCCGGCCCTTCACATCATATCCCGTGGCCTGCAGATGCCCGTCCGGGTTGGGGCAGATCCACACGTTCGTCCAGGCAGGTGGAATGGCCAGATGCCGGATCCTTTCAAGCGTGGCAGCATCTTCGATCCATCTGTCCCCAAGACGGTACCGGCATCTTTTCGCACCGATGCGCTCGATGCCTGCGGCCGAGCCACGCACGTAATGCAAACGGGCCGCACGGGCGGCGTGCTCGGGTGGGGCGGTATGCAGCGGTAATGCGGTTCCCATGGTGGTGTTTTCAACCGATCTTACCAGTGAGGGGGTCGGCTTCGCGCTCCCAATGGCGGTGCGCAGCGATGGCCTTTACGAAAGCGGATGAAACGTCCTTGCTGCTGTTGCCTGTGACGACACCCGGGATCTTCTTTCCCCCGAGGCGCCATTCGGCGATCAATTCCACAGCGTCCCCCATGAACGCAATGGCCTTGCAATGGCGGAAGGCATCACCCACGAAGTCCTTCGCATCCGGTAGCGCGAGCCAGGTCTCCTTTCCACCCACCACGGCAATGGCATCGAACAACACGGAACTCGTGGTCATCAAGGCATGGTCCACGGTGAGGCTCACCTTGCCGTTCTTGAGCGCGCCAGTGGTGGGCGCAATGATCTTCGCCATGGCGCCTGCACGACCCAGGGCATCCTTCAGGGCCTGGGCCTCGATCACCCCATCCTTGTTCACGAGGATGGCTACGCGCCGGGTGCGGATAGTATCCTTCACGGTGGTGGCCATGCTCAGCGCTGCGGAGCGTTCCGGTTCAACCACTTCATCATAGGGTTGCAGGCTGTTCACATCGGCATCCGCGGGCAGGCTGCGGTTGAGGGGTGCTTGCACATCGGGCACAGGAATGTCGAAGGCCTCGGCCACTTTGGCGGCCAGCCCAGCGTCCACATAAGCGAGCAGCCCGATCACACGCTCGCGAACAGCGGGCACTTCCACTTTTCCGAGCTCGAAGCGCAGGGCATTGATCAAATGGTTCTGCTCTGGTCTGCTCTGGCTGCGGAAGAACAGGGTGGCCTGGCTGAAATGGTCCTGGAACTTCTCGCTCTTGCCGCGCACCTTTGTTCCCTCCACGGGCTCGGGGAAGGATGCGAAGCCACCCTCTTTCATCATGGCCTGGTACGGGCAACCTCCGCCAAGGGTGTTCGGCTCATAATTCACACGACCGCGGTTGATGGTGCTGCGCATATGGCCATCGCGCTGGTTGTTATGCACCGGGGCGATGGGCCGGTTGATCGGGATCTCATTGAAATTCGGCCCGCCCAGGCGTGATAGCTGGGTGTCCGTGTAAGAGAAGAGGCGGCCCTGCAACAACGGGTCGTTGGAGAAGTCGATCCCCGGAACAAGGTGCGCGGGATGGAAGGCCACCTGTTCGGTCTCCGCAAAGAAGTTATCCGGGTTGCGGTCCAACGTGAGCTTGCCGATGCGTTGCACGGGGACCAGTTCCTCGGGGATGAGTTTTGTGGGGTCGAGCAGGTCGAAGCGGAACCTGTCTTCGTCGCGGTCCTCCACCACCTGCACCCCCAGTTCCCACTCCGGGAAGTCGCCCGCCTCAATGGCTTCCCATAGATCGCGTCGATGAAGATCGGGATCCTTGCCATTGATCTTCGTTGCCTCATCCCAGGCCACGGAGTGCACGCCCAGGAGCGGTTTTCAGTGGAACTTCACGAAGCGGCCTTCCCCTTTCGCGTTCACGAAACGGAACGTGTGCACACCGAAACCCTCCATCATGCGATAGCTCCGGGGGATGGCGCGATCGCTCATCACCCACATGATCATGTGCATGCTCTCCGGCATCAGGGAAATGAAGTCCCAGAAGGTGTCATGCGCGCTCGCGGCCTGTGGCATCTCATGGTGAGGCTCGGGCTTTACGGCGTGCACCAGGTCGGGGAACTTCATCGCATCCTGGATGAAGAACACCGGGATGTTGTTGCCCACCAGGTCGTAGATCCCCTCCTCTGTATAGAATTTGACGGCAAAGCCCCGCGCATCCCGCGCCAGGTCACCGCTTCCCTTGGAACCCGCCACGGTGCTGAACCGCACGAACACGGGTGTCCGCCGTGAAGGATCGTTCAGGAACGCGGCCTTTGTCCAATGGCCGAGGGGTTTGTACACCTGGAAATGACCGTGGGCGCCCGCTCCACGGGCATGCACGATCCGCTCGGGGATCCGTTCATGATCGAAATGCGTGATCTTCTCACGCAGGATGTGATCCTCCAACAGCGTAGGCCCACGCAGGCCGGCCTTCAAGCTGTTCTGGTTGTCGTTGACCGCGAGGCCCTGGTTGCTGGTGAGCACTTGATCGGTACCATCGCTCGTGTTCGCCAGCAGGTCCTTCTCTTTGGCATCCGGCTTCGCCACTGTGCGCCGCGGGGTCGTTCGTTTGGCCATGGGTGATCTCGTTGGGTGTGCCTGATACATGGCGATCCCATGCCATGCGCGGGAGGCCCGTTGGATGGCATTGCAGACATCATCATCGTCCCACCGGTTCCCGGAATTTCCACGTGATCGGGGACATGGTTCCACAGGTACGTTCATGGCATGCTTCGCGGATCCCGCCTTGGAAGTAGTGGGTTCAATAAGGGCACGGGATCCTCTATGAACCGCAGTGACCGATCATCCTTCAACCCTTCCGCACCATGCGTCCACTCTGGCAAGGCACCATCGGCTTCGGGCTCGTGACCATTCCGGTGCGCATGTTCAGCGCAACTCAGGAGAGTGAACTGGATCTGGATATGTTGGATGGAAAGGACAAGGCGCGCATCCGTTTCCAGCGCATCAACGAGGACACGGGAAAGGAGGTGCCATATGAACGGATCGTGCGCGCCTTCGACATGGAAGGCAAGTACGTAGTGCTGGAGGATGCGGACCTGAAGAACGCGGCCGTGGAAAAGAGCGATGTGATCACCATCCACGATTTCGTGAAGGAGGAGGAAGTGGAAGGCAAGTATTTCGAGAAGCCCTATTACCTGGAACCGGATAAGGGCGGCGCGCGGGCGTATGCTTTGCTGCGTGAAGCCTTGCGGAAGAGCGGCAAGGTGGGTATCGCCAGTTTCGTGATGCGCACCAAGGAGCATCCGGCCGTGCTTCTGCCCGATGGACCCGCGCTCATCCTGAACCAACTGCGCTATGCCGAGGAGATCCGTCCGATGGACGACCTGAAGCTTCCCCGTGTGGAGAAGCTCGCGCCCGCGGAACTGAAACTGGCCATGCAGTTGATCGATCAGGGCACGGGCACCTTCGACATTACCCGCTACAAGGACGAGTACACGTCCGCGCTCATGAAGCTCATCCGTGCCAAGGCCAAAGGCAAAGGACCGAAAGTGGAAGCCATGAAAGTGGTGCATAAGAAGCCAACAGAGGACCTCATGTCCATGTTGAAAGCAAGCCTGGGCGGTGCGCGCTCCTCGAGCGCATCGCGAACGAGTGGCATCAAGCCCGCGCGCAGGTCACCGGTGAGCAAGCAGCGCAAAGCCTCTTGACCATGGGCTTGGAGAAGTACAGGGCCAAGCGCGACCTGAAGCGTACGCCCGAGCCCGCAGGGGCCAAAAGCAAGGAAGCGAACAGCCCGTTGATCTTCGTGGTGCAGCGCCACAAGGCCTCCCACCTGCACTACGATCTGCGCCTGGAGATGCGTGGGGTGCTCAAGAGCTGGGCCGTTCCCAAAGGCCCGTCCATGGATCCCGCGGATAAGCGGCTCGCCATGATGGTGGAGGATCATCCCTACGATTACAAGGATTTCGCCGGGGTGATACCGGAGGGCAATTACGGGGCGGGGATCGTGGAGATCTGGGACCGAGGCACGTATGAACCGCTGGACCCGCCTGCGGGAAAGGACAAGGGAACCGTTCTCATGCAGATGCTTCACAAGGGCTCCATCAAGATCATCATGAAAGGCCGCAAGCTGAAAGGTGAATTCGCGTTGGTGCGGCTGAAGAAGGCGGAGGAGAACAGCTGGTTGTTGATCAAACACCGCGACCGTTACGCCGTGGAGGGGTACAACAGCGAACATGAGACCCCGAAGAATTCCCCGATCAACAAGGCGCTCGCGGTGGAGGGCAAAAAGGCCGGCGCAAGGAAGGGTGCACGGCGAACATCCACCAAGGAAGCGAAGGCCGCCGCACCGGCGGCGGTGGTTGCATCGGCACCACGCGACCGCTTCACCGTGCGCGGGTTGGGGAAAGCGGCCAAAGTGAAGGACCCCGTGAAGCCGATGCTGGCGTCGCCCGATGTGAAGCCGTTCGATGATCCCGACTGGCTCTTTGAGGTGAAGTGGGACGGCTACCGGGCGATCGCGGAAACCGGTGGGCAAGCTGTACGCCTTTACTCACGCAACGGCCTTTCGTTCCTGGATGCATACCCCGATGTGGTCAAGGAACTGCGTAAGATCAAGCGCCGGATGGTCCTCGATGGCGAGATCGTTGCATTGAACGCGCAGGGGCGCCCGAACTTCCAACTGTTGCAGCTCGCGGCGCAGGAGGCGGGCACGCACGTGGTGTATTACGTCTTCGATGTGCTGGAATTGAATGGCAAGGATGTGAAGGGCTTGCCGCTCATCGAACGGAAGGAGCTGTTGCGTCTCGCGCTGAAGGATGGCACGCACGTGCGGTATTGTGACCACGTTGAAGAGCGGGGGACCGACTTCTTCCATGCAGCGGCGAAGCAGGACCTCGAAGGGATCATCGGCAAGCGGAAGGATAGCCCATACATGAGCGGGGTACGCAGCAGGAACTGGGTGAAGATCAAGAACCAGTTGACGCAGGAGGCCGTGATCGGCGGGTACACCGCACCACGCAACAGCCGCAAACACTTCGGATCGTTGCTGCTCGGTGTATACGACAAGGATGAACTGGTTTATGTAGGCCACACGGGAACGGGCTTCGACGGCCGCACGCTGGACGACCTGATGGCCGCCATGAAGCCGCTGGTGCGTACCGCTTCACCTTTCAGCAATGCCGTTGATGCGAACATGCCACCGGTATGGGTACGCCCCAAGTTGGTATGCAACGTCAAATTCACGGAGTGGACCCGCGACGGCCACATGCGCCATCCGGTGTTCCTCGGTCTTCGGGCGGATAAGGACGCCACGGCCGTGCACAAAGAACCTGTTGGTATGAAAAAGAAACCTGCGAAGCGGGGGAGGACCTCACCGGCGGAGTCCGAGGGACCGGTGAAGAGAATGAGGCGCGGGGCGAGGACCCAAGCCGCATCCGGCCCGAACGAGCGCGATGTGAAGGTCGGGCGGAACATGGTGCACCTCACCAACCTGAACAAGGTCTTCTGGCCCAATGAAGGGTACACCAAAGGTGATGTGATCCGTTACTACGAGCAGATGCACCCGGTGCTGCTGCCGCATTTGAAGGACCGTCCTCAATCGCTCTATCGCACGCCCAATGGGATCAATGGCCCGGGCTTCTTCCACAAGGACGTCGGCGGATCCGCTCCACCTTGGGTTCCTTCCGTCAAAGTGCCGTCGGACAGTCGTGGTGGTGCCATGATCGATCACATCCTGTGCAATGATCTGGGCACGCTCCTGTACATGGCGAACCTCGGCTGCATTGAACTGAACCCCTGGACATCGCGCAAGCAGCACCTGCTGAAGCCGGATCACCTCGTGATGGACCTGGATCCCTCTGCGAAGAACACCTTCGACCAGGTGGTGGAAGCCGCTCTGGCGGTGAAGGTCGTCCTTGATCGCATCGGTGCAAAAGCATACTGCAAGACCTCGGGCTCCACGGGTCTGCACATCTACATTCCCACCGGTGGACGATACACCTACACGGAGCTCGCGCCCTTCGCAAAGGACATCATGCGGGTTGTGCAGCAGATGCTTCCGGACACCACCACGCTGGAAAGATCCCTGGCGAAACGGGACAAGCGGAAGATCTACCTCGATCACCTGCAGAACAGGAAAGGACAGACCCTCGCGTGCGCTTATTGCATCCGGCCAAAGCCGGGGGCCACGGTGAGCACCCCGCTCGCCTGGAAGGAGGTAAGGCCCGGCTTGGACCTGCATGCGTTCAATATCCATACGGTCCCCAAACGCGTGGAGCGCCTTGGCGACCTGTTCGCCGATGTGCTGAAAGGAAGCCTGGCATTCCCCACTGCGCGTCGGGCGCTCGACAAGCTCCTGGACGAATAGCCGAAGATCAAAGGCTTGTGGTCTACACCGAAATGCGGAGCTTGCTGCCGTTGCCGGGGCCGTGCGTACACCATGCTGATCTCAGCGTACCCGGCTCACTACGCCTTCGATCGCGTCCTTCAACTTGTCGCACGCGCGGATCGTGTCGGCCATCAGTTCCGCACGTGGGGTGAAGGTGCTTTCGCGCACAACATCCACGGCGGTGACCAACTGGTGGCAACGGGGATCCGTGCCGATGCCGTGTTCCAGGTGCGACTCGATATCTGTCAAGAGTTTTTCGTTCACATGGCCATAGCGCAGGTCCGTCTGCAGCAGGTCCACGATCCGACGAAAGCGGCGCAGGCGGCGCACCAGGTCCTCGTTCTCCATCGGGGCGAAGATGGGGTGGGAGAGGCGGGGATGGTCCCCGGTCCTCATTGCACCGTCAACACTTCTCCCTCGTTCACCAGGCCCTGGAGCTGGATCCACAGCTGGCCGCCGGGCGTTTCATGATCAAGCTCCAGGGCACCGATCATCGGCCGACCGTACTGGTTGGCGCGGAACACCAGCATGCCCTTCACCGGGTCCTCAACTGGTAGCCATCCCGATGGTTCATCGGCGGTGCGCAAGGATCCGTACCGTTGTTGCAGCACGGCGATCCATTGGGGCCAACGCGGCGGTTCGGCCCACCGGAAGGCGTCGGTCCCCAAGCCCATGGCCAGCCGTATCGGGGTGAGTTCCTCCGACTCCATCAACAGGAATGGTCGATACGTTCCGTCCGCCTGCCGCTCCATCAGCAAGGCGGCACCCGGCAGCATGCGCATCCCGCGGAAATAGGTTCCCAGGGGTGGCGCTGCGGCGTGATATGGAGCATTCTCGCCGGTCAATACCACGTCCGGAATATCGTCAGAGGTCAGATCGATGGGCTCATCCGGTGGAACGCCCGGCGGCACCATGACCTGCGGCGGCTGTTCCTCGTGTTCGAAGGAGAACGGATCCGCGACCTTCGGAGCAGGTGCGGGTGTCGGTTCCACCGCAAAGCGTGGGTCCACCACCACGGTGCTGCTCGATGTGATCCAGATGCGGCCTGCGGGCAGGTTGAAGTGGATCTGGAAGGCCGCGATCGCTGTGTGGGCCCCCAGCACGCTGCGCAGTACCAGCGTGCCCTCGTTGTGCTCGCCCATGCCATACCAGCCCTTCGCCGCTTCTTGTATGCCCGGACCGAAGGGTTGCTCCAACACATTGAACATCCACGCGTCCTCCTGTCCGGACCAACACAACTGTTTGAAGTGGACACCCTTGCGGATGGCTGCGGTGTCCAGCACACCTCCAGCGGGAACCCGATAGTAGCCGGTGCTATTGTGCGTGCAGCGCAACAGGATCGATGTTCCGGGGAGCGGACGCACGCCGCGGCGGTACCAACCATCAAGCCCCTGCTCCGGATCGGGGATATGATCCGTTCTTCCAGTGATCACCAGGTCCGCGATACCATCGCCGGTCACATCCATGCGCTCGTCCGGTGGGATGCCCGGCGGCACCAAGGGCTCACCGGGCGCGGAGGCGTCTTGAGCGAAAGCCGGAATGGCCAAGAGGGATCCGAACAGGAGCAGGATGTGGGGTCCGGTGGTCATCGAACGATCAGCGCCTCATCAGCATGCGCCAATGTACCAACGGTGAAGCGCACGGTGCGCAGATCGCGACTTATCTCTTGGATGAGTGTAGGATGCGCATGGTGTCCAACGTGCGATACGCGTGCTGAAGAACTGAGCGATGCGCGCGTACCCTGCGGAACACGAACGGTTCCGGGTGCGGGGAAGTGCGGGCCAGCGGTCCTTCGTTGGAACGGCTTCCTATCTTTCGGTACAGAGCCCTTCATCGATGATCCGGACACCCGACCAGCGCCTGCGTGTGTTCGTGAGTTCCACGTTGACCGAGCTCTCGGCGGAGCGTACCGCCGTGAAGGCCGCGATCGAACGGCTGAAGTTGACCCCGGTGCTATTCGAAAGCGGTGCACGGCCACACCCCCCGCAGGATGTTTATCGTGCCTACCTGGAACAGAGTGACATCTTCATAGGCATCTACGCCGCGAGCTATGGGTGGGTGGCACCGGACATGGCGATATCCGGGCTGGAGGACGAGTTCCGATCGGCAGGCACGCGTCCCCGGCTCATCTATGTGAAGAGCATCACAACCGCGCGTGAACCACGGCTCGTGGAGCTGCTGAACACGATCAGAACGGAGAGCGGCATCTCCTATCAGAAGTTCGGCACACCGGATGAACTGCAGGAACTGGTGGTGAACGACCTCGCTGTGCTGCTTTCCGAGCGGTTCGGTCAGGGTGCGGTAGTGCCAGCGATCGGCTCAGCGAAAGGAAATGTACCTGCCTTGCGCGGGCCTTCCATCGGCCGCGGGACCGACCTTCAGGCCATTACGGAGCGTTTGCTGGAGGAAGGTACCGGTCTGGTGACGATCACCGGTCCCGGTGGCACGGGTAAGACCCGCATGGGCCTGCTGGTGGCGCATCACGTGCGCGGGCGATTCGCCGATGGCACAGTGTTCGTTCCCCTCGCTTCCATCAATGATCCTGCCTTGGTGGCCCCTGCCATAGCGAGCGCACTCGGTTCCTACGACAATGCACGAAGGTCGGCCATCGACCTGTTGAAGGACATATTGCACGAGAAGCATTTACTCCTGGTGCTCGACAACTTCGAGCAGGTCCTCAGCGCCGCCCCTTTGCTCACTGAGTTGTTGGCTCATTGTCCGCACGTGAGGATCATCGTGACCAGCCGCACTCCGCTCCATTTACGAGGCGAGCAGGTGTACCCCTTGGGGCCCTTGCAGGAGCCACGCGACCCGGAGGCGGAAACGATCGCTGAATTGCTCGCCACTCCGTCGGTGGACCTCTTCGTGCAACGGGCGCGGGAGGCCTCGGCCCATGTAGAGCTCGACGAGGTGAACGTGCGCGCCATTGCCACCATCTGCAAAAAGCTCGACGGCCTTCCACTTGCCATCGAACTGGCCGCTGCGCACATGCGTGTGCTCACACCGGTGGCCCTTCAGCAGCGCATGGAGCACGCGCTCGCCCTGTTGACGCGCGGCGCGCGCGACCTGCCGGAGCGACAACGCACCATGCGCAGTACCATCGCGTGGAGCCATGACCTGCTCGACGAGAACACGCGTTCGGCCTTCCGCCGACTTGGCGTATTCGCGGACCGCTTCACCCTGGCCGATGCGCATGCGATCACGGGATCCGCCAAGGAGGAGGACACCATGGCCACGTTGGAGCAGCTGGTGGACCACGGTCTTCTGCGCACCTTCCCACCCATCGACCGGTCGCAAGGGAGCAAGCTCTTCGCGATGCTCCACATCGTGCGTGAGTTCGCGTTGGAGGAATTGGACGCGAACAGCGAACGCAAGGCCATCGGACGCGTGCATGCGGCCTACTTCAGCGCACAGGCGAACCGGTTGGAGCATAAGCTGCTCCGGGAGGAGAACAGGGCATGGCTCGAACAAATGGGTTCGGCGCAGGCTGACATGCGTGCGGCCTTCTGGCATTGGATCGATGCCGGTGATCGCGCGTCGGCCTGGCGATCGATCGCGGACCAACGCGCGTATTGGGGCCACGCCGGCAATGTGAGCGAGGCCTTCAAGTGGATGGAAGTGGCCGGTATATATCCGCTGCAAGACCCTCCCGACCTGTCCAACATGGACCAAGGCCGCACGTTGACCGCGGCCGGCCTGGCCGTTGCCGTATCCGGGGCGTTCGGCCCTGCTGCGGACCTGCTCGAGCAAGCTGTTCTGTTGCTCGAGACCAATGGCGAAGGACCGGAACTATCCCGTGCGCTCAACTACCTCGGCCTGGCCCAGTTGAGCAAGGGCGCGAGAACGTCCATGGCGACCTTGCAACGCGCGGTGGAGCTTGCGATCCGTATCGAGGTTGATTTCGATGCATGCATGGCCTTGAGCTTTCTCTGCGAAGCCTGCATCGCCACCGGCAACCTCGACGGTGCGCGGGCGACCCTCGAGCGCGCACGTCCGATCGCCGAGCGGCACCGCTCTGGTTCTGCGGAGGCCATGTACGTGCAGCAATGTGGCAACCTCGAGCTGGTGATGGATCGCGCGACGGAGGCGTTGACGAAATATGAGGAAAGCACCCGCCTCTTCGATGCCTCGCGGATGCTGCCCCTGAGCGGTTGGTCTTGGTGGGGGATCGGGTATGCCAGCTTCAAGCTCGGCCTGTGGGATCGGTCCATGGAAGGCTTCAGCACATCCCTTGATCGCGCGCGGCGGACCAGCGATAGCGCCATGGTCTCTGCGGCCATGCTCAGCTACGCGCTGTTCGCGCATGCACGTGGTGACCTTGAGAAGGCCGGTCATCTGCTGGGGGCGGCGGAAGCGATCGCCCAGGCGATCGGGTACGCGTTCTGGAGCACGGACAAAGTGCAGTATGAGGATGTGAAACACCGCTTGCAGGTGGCCATGAAGCGGGAGCAGTTCGAAGCAGCGGTGGCACGGGGCAAGCACCTCACGCAGGAGGAAGCGATCGCGATGGCGCTGGAGATCGAGGTCAGGTCCAATGGACAGGGCGGTGAGCGTGAGATCAGTAGGGTAGGGTGAACACGATGTCGTGTTTACGATGTTGCGGGGCAACCATCCCAGCGTGTAGCTTGTCACCAGATCGAACATCCCTTTCCGCTCATGCATACTTGCTTTCGTTCCGTCATCATCGTGTCCGCGGCGCTTGTCGCTGTGCAATTGTCCGCCCAGGAAGTGCAGTGGCTAACCGCAAGCCCGGCCGAATGGGTGCTCAACCCGGCAACGCCCGTGGATGTGCTTTGCGCCCGGGACCCTGATCACGTATACGTGGCGCGGCTCGATGCCATCAGCTACACCTACAACCAGCCCATGGGCACCGTTATCCTCAGCCGCCAGGGTGCGAACGGCACCGTGCTCTGGACCGTGAGCCTTGGGGATACTGTACAGGTCGAGTCCATCGCCAGCGATACCGATGGTAATGTGTTGCTGGGAGGCCGGTACTTCCAGCGATTGCTGGTGGATGGAACGCCGGCGCTCACGTATCCTTCGGACCACGTTACCGAGGGATCGTTCCTGTGCAGCTGGAATGAGGCGGGTGAATTGCTGTGGCAGCAGGATGTATCCGGCGGTCCGTTGGATGATGTGAGCGTGGCCTCCATCGCCCTCGATCCGCAAGGGCGCTTCTGGACGGCGCTCAGCACCTTCTTCAGTGCGGAGATCGTGCGGCTCGCAACGGACGGTACCCAAGTGGAGAGCCGGAGCCTGGTGGAGTCCAAGACCATCGGCAGCATCAGCTTCGACCCTTGGGGCGGCCTCTACATCGCAGGCTCCGTGGGTTCGCCCGGCATCACCATCAGCGGAACCGACTACGCGGTAACGGAGACCTACGCGTTCTTCGTTGCGCGCATGAACCCGGCAGGTGAAGCGCAGTGGCTGCGCTACGCACACGACATCACCTTCCAGAAACCGCGCGTGCAGGCTGACCAGAGCGGCCACGCGTACCTGATCGGGTCCTTCTTCGAACCGCTCACCTGGGGCACCATCCCCTTCGGTGATCCACTCTGGAGCACCGGGTTCTTCCTCACGCGGGTGGACAGCCTGGGCAACTTTGACTGGGGTGTGCACCCGCCGTCCACCGTTGGATCCGGACAGTTCACCTTGGGGCGAGGGAACGCCTTGGGGATCGATGCCGAAGGCAACGCTTACGTGCTCGGCAACCAGGGCGGTGCCTTGGATTGGGGAAATAACGTGGTCACGGGCTGGGGTACCATCGTGGACAATTCCACGGTGCTGTTGAGCTTCGATACCACCGGCCTGCCCCGGTGGGCCGTGCAAGGCGGGAGCACCTTCACCGACATCATGTATGACGTGGCCGTGGCCCCGGATGGTGTGACGCATCTCGTCGGCATCACCAGCGATCCCTTCACGTTCGGGCCGTTCACCGCCGATCCCGTGAATGCCCGCGGAACCGTGGTGGCGCGTGTGGACGACGACCTGAGCACCGCAGTGAACGAAGGAGATGTGTTCGTGGACGAACTCATTGCCCAACCATCCCTTTTCACCGAAAGTTTTCGATTGGTTCCGCCAACAGTCCTCGCCAAGGGGCGTATGGAGGTTACACTCGTGGATGCCATGGGTCGTGTTGTGCAACGTTTCCCCGGCGTGGGGGAAGATCTGGGCCGGAACCTCGCTCCAGGAGCGTATACCGTGGTTGTCCGTACCGGCGAGCGTGTTCTGCGGACACGCGTGGTGAAGCAGTAGGTCGCTCAGGTCTTTGTGGTGAGGCTTCCATGTGGTTCCTTGCACCACGATGCCCCTTGGTCGGATCTCCCCGCTCATCATCGGCCGTGCGAAAGTGCTGCTGGCCATCACGCTATGGGGTTGCTCGTTCATCGCGTTGCATGTGGTGCTGGGTTCCGCCACGCCAGCGGGGGTAGTGTGGTTGCGCAATGCCTTGGCCGCGCTCGTACTGTTGCTCATCCTCCGCGCGCAAGGCAGGGACGTGCTACCACAAAGGGAGGATCGCAGGCGCGTATTGTTACTGGGCCTGTTGCTGAGCGTGCATTACCTGATCCAATCGCAGGCCATGCGCAGCAGCTCCGCCATGCAGGCGGGGTGGATCATGGCCTTCATTCCCGCGGTGGTCGCGGCAGGGGCGGGGATATTCCTGCGGCAACGGTTGCATCTCCTGGGATGGGCGGGGATCGCCGTGGCCACCGCAGGTGTGCTCCTGCTGTCAGGTTGGGGAGGCCATCGCCCCATGCGTCTGTCCGGTGATCCGTTGCTTTTCCTCTCCACGTTCACATGGGCGGCCTACACGCTGTTGTGTGTCGCGCCCAGCCAGCGCAGCGGTGGCCTGGTGGTGAGCGCTGGCGCCTTCGCTGTTTCCGTGTTCCCCGCCTTGGGCCTTGCGCTGGTCAAGGGTACATGGCACGCAGCGCCAGCCCCCGAGGCCATCGGCGCGATCCTGTTCCTCGGCGTGGGTGCGGGAGCCGTGGCGCTCTGGTGCTTCAGCGATGCCGTCGCCCTGATGGGTGCTGCGCGCACTTCAGCGTTCCAATACCTGCAGCCCCTGGTCACCGTCCTGGCATCCTTTGCCATGTTGGCGGAGCCCATGAACATCCATCAATTGCTGGCTGGTATGATCGTGCTGATGGGCGTGTGGCTTGTGCAGCGCGGGAAGGCGAAAGCGGCTGCGGCGACGGCGTGATCCAACTGCATCATCGTAATGATGGTGTCCGGAGATGTTGCGTGCGAATGGCCGTTACAACATCTGTGGAAACATGGGCACGCTACCGGGGTGAGGATGCCACGCTCTGATCGCGGATGCGACCGATATGAACCAGCATCATGTACGGTGCGGTTCATGTAGCCCTATGCCAAACGAACCCACATGAAGACCAACACCTTGTACACCGCACTTCTTGCTTTGGCTGCTGGCGTTGCCATCGGCTTGCTGATCGCACCTGCGAAAGGGAAGGACACGCGCAAGAAGTTGATGAAGGCGGCGAGCAGTGCCAAGGACACTTTGCATTATGCCGTCCTCCAAGGGCGCGACCGTGTAGGGGCCAGTGCGAAGAACGGGGTGCATCCCGTGGAGGCGTAAGTCAGGCCGGGGGCGTCCACGGCCTCAGGCCTCCACCCCCGCCAGCATCCGCCGCAGTTCATTCAGGTCAACGGGCTTCACCATGTGCTTGTTGAAGCCGGCCTCCTTGCTGCGTAAACGGTCCTCCTCCTGGCCCCAACCGGTGAGGGCTATCAGATGCACATTGCGTCCCCAATCCTGTTGACGGATGCGTTTGGCCACTTCATACCCGTTGAGGTTGGGAAGGCCGATGTCCAGCAGGATGATCTCGGGACGGAATGTGCCGGCGGCCACCACTGCTTCCAATCCATCGAACGCCGTGCGCACGGTATGGCCAGCAAGCTCGAGGATCAAGGAGAGGGAACTGGCGGCATCTCGGTTATCGTCCACAATGAGCACCTTCCGGCTGTGGCCGCGACCGGTGGTTGAGGGAATGTTCGGGAGCCGCGCCACCTGCTGCGTGCGGTGCAAGGGCAACCGAACCGTGAATGTGCTGCCGTGGCCCAGGCCTTCGCTTTCCACGGTGATCGATCCGTTATGGGCATGCAGCAGCGACTTGACCAACGTGAGGCCAATGCCCAGCCCACTGGTGGAGCGCTCCAGAGAGGTATCTGCTTGTACAAAGAGGTCGAAGATGTAGGGGAGCTGATCCGGGCTGAGACCGATGCCTTGGTCCTGAATGGTGATGACCACCTCGCTGTTGGTGACGGAGGCTTTCAATCGCACGGGGCTGTGCGCTGGGCTGAATTTGCTCGCGTTGTTGAGCAAGTTGCTGATCACTTGCGCCAGGCGAGCGGGATCCCCGTGCACGGGCATGGGCGTTCCGGGCAATTCCAAGGCTAACTCCTGCCCGAGGGCATGCATACCCGGGCGCACAGCTTCGATCGCATGCTGCATCACCTCGGCCATTTCAACCGGTTCCATGCGCAGACCGATCTTCCCGGTGCTCACGCGGCTCACATCCAGCAGATCGTCCACCAACCGCACCATCTGTCCCACCTGCCGTTGCATCATGCCCAGCACCGCCCGGTGTTCCTCCTCCCGGCCCGCGTTCATGTCAATCAGTTCGATGGCGTTCCGGATCGAGGCCAGCGGATTGCGCAGTTCGTGTGCGAGCATCGCCAGGAATTCGTTCTTGCGCCGATCCGTCTGGCTGAGTTGCGCTGCCAGCTGACGGAGGCGTTGCTCATTGGCGCGGGTCTCCTCCTCGATCAGGCGTTGCTCGGTGATGTCCCGCGAGACGGATACGAATCCTGTGATGGTCTGTGACACGTCACGTATGGGCGCCACGGAAACATCCCACCACTTGGTCGTTCCCTTGGCCGTTGGGCACGCTCTGAGGAAACGGCCAATGCCGCTCTGGCGCGCGCTCTCTACGGCGTCCAGGACCGTCTGCCGGTCGATCTGAGGCCAGAGGTCGCACCAAGCCTTGCCTTTGAATTGTTCGAAATCGTCCATCTCCATTTGCTTGAGCCCATTGGCGTTCATCCGTATGAGGTGACCCTCGGTGTCCAGTACCTGCAAGCAATCAGGGCTGCTCTCGATCACCACACGGTTGAAGGCCTCACTCAGTCGCAGGGTTTCTTCAGCCCGCCTGCGTTCACTTATGTCGCGCAGGTAAGCTGTGAACAACGGCGCACCATCCATCGGTACCCGGGTGACGGTGAGCTCACATGGGAATTCGGTCCCATCCGCGCGCATTGCGCTCAGTTCCAACCGCTTGTTCAATACCGGTCCATGCCCCGTGGAGAGATAGCGGGCCATACCCTTGCGGTGGGCTTCGCGATATTGCGGAGGAACGATAAGATCGGCCAGTTCCGATCCCACCGCCGCCTCACGCGAATGACCGAATGTCCGTTCAGCGGCCGCGTTGAACTCCACGATGGTGCCGAGGTGGTCCATGGTGATCACACAGTCCAGGGCGGACTCGAACATGGCGGTCTTCCTGGCCTCGCTCAGTTCCAAGGCCCGCGTACTGGAGCGCTGTTCACCAATGTCGCGGAAGATGAGCACACATCCGCTCACGCTCCCGTCCTCGCTGCGAATGGGTGCAGCGCTGTCGTCGATGTGATGTTCCTTCCCATCCCTGGCGATCAGGATCGTGTGGTTCGCGAGGCCAACCACGCGGCCTTCGCGTAGAGCGCGCATGGCGGGATTATCCACCTCCTCGCGGCTGCCCTCCCGCACAATGTGGAACACCACGTTCAAGGGTTGATCGACGGCCTCCTCTGTTGTCCATCCCGTTAACCCCTCCGCCACGGCGTTCAACGAGCGCACCCGACCCGATGCATCCGTGGTGATCACCCCATCGCCGATACTGGCCAAGGTGATCCGAAGGCTTTCCCGTTGAGCGGCGATCGAACGTGCGTGCTGCTTCTCCTGTTCCGCCTGGCGCATGCTGAAGGAAAGGAGCACCAAGGTGATCAACACGCCCAAGGCGGCTGTGGTACCGATGGTATACACCATCGTCTTGAACCAATGAGCGCTGTTGGCCGCATGTGCGACCATCCGTTCACGTTCCACGGACTCTATTTCGGCCAGGTCCGCACGTAACCTGTCCATGCTCCGCTTGGATGTCAAACTGCTGGCGATAAGGCTGGCCTCCTGCTTGGCACCGGTGCGGGCCACGCTGCGTGCCTCAGCGAACGACCCTAGAATGGAGCCCATTCTGCCGTTCGCCTGCTCCAACCGTTGGCGCTGCGCGCTATCATCCTTCAGCAGCCCGGACACCTGTTGCATCTGTTCCCGCCAGGTGCCCATCGCCGACGTGTAGGCCACCTCGAATTCCGGCGCGTTCGTCAGCAAGTAAGCCCGCTGGCTGGTCACCACGTCCAGCATGGTGGATTGAAGGGCTTGCAACCCGTAGATCAGGGAATCCGTGTGTGCCTCTTGTTGTTCATGGCTGATCGTTCGTTGAACACTTCGGTAACCCATGAACGCACCTCCCACCAGGATGAAGAGCGTGACCGCGATCCCGATGAAAAGCGGTGTTTTCGATGGATCTGGGATATGGTCTACGGTACTGCTCATGATCGAGGTCGCGCCATCATGCGTGCGGGCGTGGAATAGGTAGGATGCCTCGGCAAGAGCGGGTCACTGATCGTACGCAGCAATGGAGAGGGCATGATCCTGATATGTTGAAGCTTGCACAAAAAGGGTTCCACAACTCAGTGTGACTCTTCACCTTTCAGTGGTATTGATCACAACCTCGTACGGGAATGTGCGTAGAGCAGGTCCGGAAAGCGAACGGCGCCCCGGGGGGCGCCGCTCCTTCACGTTCACTTCCACCAAAGTGAACGAGCAACGGTCAATGACCGTCGTTGTCCTTATCCGCGTCCGTCTTGCGGTCCATGTTCTCTTTCATCCGGTTCCACCAGGCTTTCACCTCGTCGGACGACCGCTGGGTATCCACCTTTACCGTGGCCCAGGTCTCGTTCGTGGCACCCTCAACGTTCTTGATCAAGCCTTCGGTGATGGCCTTTTCCTTTTCGTATTCGGCCTTCATGGCTTCATGCTCCCGGCGATCCTCGGTCTTAAGGTCCTTATCCGCGAGTTTCTCGGTGTGCTTGGCCAGCTGGTTGTCGATGTTGTCACGCAGGTCGCGCAGGTCCTCCAGAATGTCGTTCCGCTCTTCCACCCACTCCTCGTGCGTGTCAGCTTCACGGTTCGTCTCCTGCATCTTGTCCTGCACATTATCCAGCTTGTTCTCCATTTTGTTCCGCGCATCCTCCGGGTCGTTCTCTGCGCAACTGGCCAAGCCAAATGCCAAGGCAAGGCCCATGGCGATAGTGATGTTGGTTCTCATGATCGTGGGGTTGTTTCCCACCGTTCAGCGATCATCGGGCCACACCGATATTCAACTGCAATGGCACGTCTGAATCCACATAATTGTGGTGCTTATTACCCGCTGTCGGGGAGCGGATTTCCCGATCACTAAGACCGCGTATCTGAACGGCTATGGGGGATAAAAAGGAGGTATACGGTCAGTTGAGTAAGGGTGCGGATCGTAGGGGAGGGGACTTCCGGGCACCCTAATGCATCGCCCCTTAAGGTGTATAGAACATGAAGGTCCCTGCCACCTCAGGTGACAGGGACCCTCAACGCAGGCTGCGAAGAATGCGGGATCACACCGCCTTCCGACCGGTCGCTAACCGATAGATCAGTCCAATGACGGCCAGTACCAGCAGGATGTGGATGAGACTGCCCACCGCCGTGCCGAAACCGATGAAACCCACCAGCCATCCAACGATGAGGACGCCGATGATGATGTCGAGGAGATTGCTCATGGTCGTATGTTTTCAAGAGGATGTTCATGTTCCATGCCGAGGGAACGTACCGCAGCTCCAGGCGTCCTCACATGATCGTTGTAGTGCGACTGCCAGCCTTGTTGAAATGTTAGAGATCTCAGTGTGAAGGGCAGGAACGGATCCATTGGGCCGTGTGGCAGGGATGAGGTCAGATCTCCACAGGGTAGTGGAGATCCCCAAGGAATTCCACAGTTGCTTCGGGGCTGGCCGATCGGTCCGGCTGAACACTAACAGGGTTCCACTGCAAGAAGGGGGGGATGAACTGACCCTTCAGCAGGTGGGGCCTTTCATTTGACCATGAGGAGAAAAAGTCATGGATCATGAAAAAGCCGAAAGAAAAGGAGCAGATCTTTGAACGCATTGCAGGGGCGGTCACCCGGTTCAGTGGGGGAACACCGGCGTTCGTCATCGCCGTCTGTATCGTGCTGCTGTGGATGCTGACCGGCCCGCTGTTCGGCTATTCTGACACCTGGCAGTTGGTGATCAACACCGGTACCACCATCGTTACCTTCTTGATGGTCTTCCTGATCCAGCGGGCGCAGAACAAGGATTCCCGCGCCATTCATCTGAAGCTGAATGAACTGCTGGCCTCAGTGCCCGGTCCCAGTAATCGCTTGGTGGATGCCGAGAACCTCTCCGAAAAGGAGTTGATCACGTTGGGCAGGTTCTATGCGAAGCTGGCCAGGCTGGCTGCGGATGAAAAGGACATTACATCCTCGCACTCGATCGAAGAAGCGGTAGGTCGGCATCGTTCCAAGTACGCAAGCGGTAACAAGAAGGCGTAGGCTCCTTCTCATGACCTTCACGGACCGGCGCGATCACTCCACGTTCTCGAACACCTTGCGCAATGCCGTGATGCGGGCGAGGTTATTCTGCACATGCGCGCGCTGACCCTCCATTACCTGACGGGTTCGCGGCAGGAGGTCCTCCTTCTTCAGGATCTCCTCA
The DNA here is from genome assembly GCA_031411095.1 of Flavobacteriales bacterium. GTDB lineage: Bacteria > Bacteroidota > Bacteroidia > Flavobacteriales_F > PHOS-HE28 > PHOS-HE28. The sequence goes on from JANOAK010000005.1 coordinate 133,847, forward strand.
TAACGCGTTAGCAGGTAGCCCTCACCTCGCTCACACTCGTTGAGCACGTTGGCGTTCTCGCTTTTGCTCAGCGCATCGCGGAGGTCCATCCATGCCCTGTGCAGATCACCCTTGATGGTGCCACCCTCGCGGTGTTCCTTTCCCGGCTCGGCACTCTGGATCAGCCCATCCACTTCCAGTTCCAGCGCAGCGCGCTCAGCACTGAACGAGGCCAGCAGTTCCTTCACGCGCGGATCCTCCACGCGTTCACTGGCCTCCAGGTAGCCCTTGCGGCTGTCCACAAGGAGGTCATGGATGTTGTTCAGTTCCGTCAGGTCGTTCTTCGGTTCCATGGTCGTGTGTTTCGTTGAACATGGCCATTATCGTTCCGAAATGACTGGGGCCGCTCAAAGGGCAGGATAGTTGGAATGGCGAAGGGAAAATGAAGAACACCATGGGCAACTACGAGCAATTGACCGGACAGGATGCAGTGAAGGAACTGAAGGAGATCGTGGATCATCAACGCATCTGCATGATGGTAACGGATACGAGCAATTATCCAGGCCACAGCAGGCCCATGGCCGTGAGCGAAGTGGATGATCAGGGTGTGTTCTGGTTCCTCTCCTTGCGCACCACGTCGAAGATCGACGAACTCATCCGCGACCCGCGCATGAGCCTGTATTTCGCCAATCCCAGCGATCAGGAGTTCCTCACCCTGCACGGGAATGCTGTAGTGTTGAACGATATGGCCCGGAAGAAGGAGCTATGGAACCCGATGGCCGCGGCGTGGGTCCCCGATGGTGTGGAGAACCCCGACCTGCGCGTGGTCAAGTTCACCCCGGGCGAAGGGTATTACTGGGATACGAAGGATGGAAAATTGATCGCCGGTGTGAAGATCCTCCTCCTGCTGCTCTCCAAGAACAAGAGCGACGATGGTGGGGTGGAGGGTAAGTTGACCGTTTGATATGGCGCTCTGGGTAGAGCCGAGCACATGGCGTGGCGACACGCTCACAGGCTGTGGAATGTGAACCCTACGATGGATGCGATGTGTGGGCAGCGATCACGCTGCCCGCATCTCATCCGGATCGGTCGGGACCTCCTCATCCCTGTTCAAATTGTACACGGAGCGCTGCCCCTGGGTGCGGGCGAAACGGAGAGCGCTTTCCTGGTCCGTGAACACCCTGCAGCTATCGTATTGGATGCGCCCATCCGAAGGGTCGCGCCAGGCACCCACGATCCCGTCATGGTCAAGCGCATGTGCGATCACCGCAGGAAGGTCCATTGCCTGATCGCTATCCTGTGTGGCCTTGTAAGCGGAAACGATCCCGGTATACACTTGACAGGCTCCGCGGAGGTCATACGTGAACCGTGACTTCCGGCGCGCAAGTCCGTTCAGGCGTTCCATCATGCTTTCCATGGCTTACGGGGTTGATGCGCTTCAAGCATGCAAGAATGTTGCCTCCCCGGGAAGATCCTCCAGCCCAGATCCCTTCCCCTGTTGAACCTCGGCACAGCGGCGTGATCCGGTATGCGACTTGGTGGATCGGGGGTATGCGCACAGAGCGGGAAGTGTTCATCTACCGACTGGTGAGGAAGCACCGTATGCATCTCCTGCAACGCGGCGAGGAGCTCGTCGACCAGGATCGAAGGGCACAAGCATCGCCATATGATCCCGCCACCGGCACGGCGATATTCAAACAATTGCTCGAGGGCTGCTTGCTGACGCTCGCCTACAGCATTGAGGATGATCATCGACTTTTCATCCTCGATTGGTTGTTCACGGACCCGGCGTGGAATTGATCCACCGCAACGCAACGAAGAGGGGACCTGGCGTGGAGGATCCACCACGCTCGCGGGGCGCCAGTTCACACCCGGCCCGTGGCCGCCACGGGTCAGTTCCGGGTAACATACACGCACCACACCCCTTGGCGTAGGGAACGTGGGATGTGGAGGATGATCTGCTGGTCCTTTGGGAAAACGACACCCATGGAACGCGATGGTCACCAACAAAGCCTGTGGCAGAACACCGCCCATTCCACCACACCGGTAGCAACGGAGATCCCCAACACCCCAGTGGATGTGGTGGTGGTGGGGGGAGGCATCACCGGTTTGAGCACAGGGCTGGCCCTGCGCATGGCAGGAGCGACGTGCGTAGTGGCCGAGGCAAGATGCATCGGCTTCGGAACCACCGGCGGAACTTCAGCACACATCAATACCGTACTTGAACTGAGCTATGACCGCATGATCGCCAAACACGGCCTCGAGGATGCGAAGCTTGTGGCCCGGGGAGCGGTGGATGCCTGGGAGCGCATCCGCACCAATGCGCAGCAACATGCCCGCGATTGTGGCTGGCATGAACGGGATGCCTTCGTGTTCGCGCAGGACGAGGATCAGGCGGACATGTTGGTGAAGATGGTGGAAGGTACCCTGGCCGTGGGCCTGCCCGCACAGTTCGTGGATGAGCTTCCCTTTCCACGGCCGTTCAAGAAGGTCGCCCGTTTCGCCCGTCAGGCACAGTTCCATCCCACCCGTTACGTGCAAGGCCTGGCCTCCGCTTTCCAAGGCGCTGGTGGGTTGCTGTGCGAGAACTGCCGTGTGCTGAATGTGGAGGACACGGACGACTTCCTCGAAGTGACCACGGAACGCGGGACCATTCGCGCCCGCCATCTGGTGTACGCCACGCACATCCCACCCGGGGTTAACCTCCTGCACTTCCGCAATGCTCCATACCGCAGCTATGTTCTCGCTGCCCGGCTTCGGAAGGAGGCGCAACTGCCCGATGCCTTGGTGTATGATCTGGAGGATCCATACCACTATTACCGGATGGAGGAGGTGGATGGTGAACGGCTCCTCATCGCTGGGGGCAACGACCACAAAACGGGGCACGAGGACGATACGCGCCGATGCTTCCAGGACCTGGAGGAGCATGTCCGTGCGCTCGTTCCGGTGGACGCGATCACGCACGCATGGTCATCCCAATATTTCGAACCTGCGGACGGGCTACCCTACATCGGAAGGCTGCCCATGGCCGATAAGCGCATCTATGTGGCCACGGGATTCAATGGGAACGGGATGACGCTCGGTACGCTCGCTTCCATCGTCCTCACCGATCTGATCACCAAGGGAAGCAGCCCCTACGAAAAGGTGTTCGATCCCTCCCGTGTGAGCATGGTAGCAGGCTTCGCGAATTTCGTGAAGGAAGCGGCGGATGTGGTGGGCCACCTCGCCATGGCGCCCTTCCCTGCGGAACGGCTTGATGAACTGCGTGACATCGGACCCGGTGAAGGTCGTGTGGTGAGCCATGATGGTCGCTCACTGGCGTTGTACAGGGATGACGGTGGCCGGTTGCATGCGGTGGATCCAGCCTGCTCCCACATCAAGTGCACGGTGGCCTGGAACGCTGCCGAACGCAGCTGGGATTGCCCCTGCCACGGCTCCCGCTTCTCCGTGGACGGCGATGTCCTCAACGCACCCTCACGTAAACCGCTGCGGCCCGTGACCATACCTGACGACCAGGATGGCAAAGCCTCCTGACCGTCCCAAGTTCACGTCACACCCTCCGACCGGAGTAAAGGAGGCCTGGATCCATTATTGGACCGATGGGTCTTGATCCACGGCGGGGGCTCCTTTCATCTGCCCGGACCGCCACAGTTTGTATCCTCTCCGCAGGGGACTGAGAATGTCCACCGTTGAGGTTGAACGGGAATATCCTAATTCCTTTCTGGCTGCTTGCGCCAGGTCCTTGCAATTCTGAATGGCATCTGCACCAGTCCGGTTCCTGATGCACTCCTCCAACTGATCGGCGTACTTCTGATAGAACGCACCACAGACATCGGGATCCGCTCGTTTGGTCATCGTTTGCAGGTCAAGCTCCGTTCGTCATGTTCGTCCGCTGCCATAAAAGGGCCACGTATCGTCAAGGTGAGGAGACAAACTCCCGATGCCCTTCGAAGTTAGCCCCACGGCGACCGAAAAACAGTGTGAGAGCACGCTCTTGATACCGGTGACGCTCATCTGATGCGGGGTGCACATCCCGAACGTAAGCAGGCTGGGCCAGTTCATCCCGAGGAAAGGATCGCGCTTTCTGAAGGGGAACATTCTACTCGTTCACTCCCCCACGTGGGGAACACATCCACAACGCGGAACACCGCGCCATGGCGAACCGCGTGATACTCCGGCGTTGGCCGTATGTGGTCCGTTCGGCACGGTTCGCGTATCTGCCACTGAAAGTAAGTATGTGATGAAAGCCCTTACCTATCATGGATCCAAGGATGTTCGGGTGGAGAACGTTGCGGACCCTGAGCTCGAAGCGCCTGACGATATCATTCTGCGTGTGACGGCCACGGCCATCTGCGGTTCTGACCTTCATCTGTATCGCGGAAAAGTACCCGGAATGCAGGCCGGCGACATCCTGGGCCACGAGTTCATGGGCATTGTTGAGGAAACAGGCAAGGAGGTTACACGGGTGCAGAAGGGCGACCGGGTGGTGATCCCCTTCACCATCTCCTGCGGTGCGTGCTTCTTCTGCGAGCAGGATCTGTTCAGTGGGTGCGAGAAGACGAATCCCGACCACGGGATGGCGGTGAACAAGAAGAGCGCCCGCAGTGGTGCTGGTATGTTCGGTTATACCCACCTGGCCGGGGGTTATGCAGGTGGTCAGGCGGAGTTCGTGCGCGTTCCCATGGCCAACACGGGCCCCTTGGTCATTCCCCAAGGCATCGCGGATGAACGCGTGCTTTTCCTCTCGGACATCCTACCCACGGGATATCAGGCCGTGCGCAATGGGCGCGTCAGGCGTGGTTCGTCCGTGGCCATCTTCGGGGCAGGACCGGTCGGCCTCATGGCCGCCGCATGCGCGCGTTTGCTGGGTGCCGAACGCATCTATATGGTGGACCACAATGCGTATCGCCTGCAATTCGCCGAGGAACGCTACGGTGTGGAGGTCATCAACTTCGATCAGGTCGACGACCCTGCACGGCTCATCTTGGAAAAGGAGGCCCACCGCGGTGTGGATTGCTCGGTGGATGCTGTGGGCTTCGAGGCCAAGGGGAGCACCTTGGAGACGGCTCTCGCGAGCATGAAAGTGGAGGGCGGGAGCGGCTACGTGCTGCGGCAGATGATCGCCTGTACGCGCCGCGGAGGCCATGTGAGCGTGCCGGGGGTATATGCTGGTTGGCTGCATGGCTTCCTCTTCGGCGATTCGTTCGACAAAGGCCTCAACTGGGTGATGGGCCAGACGAACGTGCAACTGCTGATGCCCGAACTCCTGAACTACATCCGGTCCGGTGCTTTGGAACCGCACGAGATCATCACCCACCGTCTGGCGCTGGAGGATGCCGCACATGGCTATCGGATCTTCGATGAGAAGAAGGAGGACTGCAGGAAAGTGGTGCTGCTACCGGGAATGTCACCTATGAACGGAACAATAAAACGGTCGTGAACAATGAACGCTTTTGAGAATGGAATGCGGAAGCTGCTCGTTGCGCAACTCTCCGAGATGTACTTCTGCGAGAACCAGATGTTGCACGCGTTGGATACCATGGCCCGCAGGGTCCATGATCCAGGATTGAAGCAGTTGTTCATCAGCCATCGGCGGGACACCATGCAACATGCGCATCGGCTGGAGGCCGCGTTCGCGGAACTGAAGGAAGTGCCCAAAGCCTTCCCCTGCCGTGGAGTGGATGGTCTCCTCGACGATGGGAAATGGCTGATGCATACGATGAAGGATGATCCTTCATTGGACCTTGCGCTCATCGCTGCCGCCCAAAAGGTTGAAGCCATCGAGGCCGCCGGATATAGGGCCATCATCCGTCTCTGCGAACAGCTCGATCAACCGAAGGTCGCGCAACTCTGCACGTCCAACCTGGAGGAGGAGCTGGAAGCGGATGCGGAACTGCAGGCACGGGCAGCCCAGTTGAACCAGGAGCCGGCCACCGCACGGCGACCGGTCCCTTAACACAGAGTGGCCCAAGGCATTCGGGAGAGGTCCAGGCCTCACGCCCACCTGGGCGCTCCGCGATCGTTCAGTTCCAAAGTGCCTAAGAAAAAAGGCCGCTCCCGTGAGCGGCCTTCATTCTGTACGGATCTTTCCTGTCCACCTACTGTGAGGTTGGACCGTAGCGCTAAGCGCCCTTGCGTGTGGATCGGGCCCGGCTGCCACCACGGGCGGTACCGGATGAGCTGTCGGCTGTCTCTTCTTCCTCTTCTTCGTCCTCCTCGCCGTCCTCGGAAGCAGCTTCAATGTTCACAACGTTCTCGCCGATGCTGGTCAACTTCTCATCAGCACCTTTTTCCTCTTCCAAGGTCTCTTCAATGAGCGCTACCACCTCATCCAACCCGAGTTGCTCCGCCCACGCTTTCATGCTGCCGTAGGAGGTGATCTCATAGTGTTCCACCTTTTGTGCGGCGGCCACCAGACCAGCGTCCAACCCCTCGTCATCAGCGAACTCCTCCATGATCTCCGTCCCTTCTTGTAGGATACCGTCGATGGCAGGGCACTTTTTCCCCTTCGCCGGCATTTCCAAGTGGCCGAAGATCTCCTCTAATCGTCCCACTTGGTTCTGGGTCTCCTCCAGGTGATCCTTGAAGGCGGCACGCAACTCTTCGTCGTTCGCCTTCTTCGCCATTTTCGGCAGTGCCTTCAGCAGTTGCTTCTCCACATAATAGAGGTCAGCCAACTGATCCTCCAGTAGCTTTTTCAGCCCGGTGCTTGTCTCCTTCTTTGCCATGGGAAATAGGTATATGATCGGTTCTGGGATGAACGGGATCACGGCCGGGAGGGAAGTTCCCTCCCGATCCGTATCCTCGTTGGTCGTTATCGGCCGCGGCCCTGATCGTTGCCCGTGGTGCCAGTGCCCTTGCCTCCGGTGTTCCGGTCGCCTTCCTGCGAACCTTGACCGGCGCGGGTGCGTCCAGCATCACCACCTTCACGGTCCGTATCCTCTTCGGCGTCCATGCCCTGTGCACGGCCAGCTTCGCTGCCCATCCCTGTGCCCTTGCGGCCCTGGTCACTCGTGCCTTGGCCACGACCTGCTTCAGAACCCTGAGAGCCGCCTTGACCTTTCATGCCGCCTTCCTCGCGATCACGGTCCGTACCGGCCTGTGAGCCGGTCTTGTTGCGGTCACCACCCTGGGTGCCAGCACCCGTGTTGCCTTGTGCGGAACCTTGGTTGCCGCTCTGGGTACCACCTGGGGTCGTACCCTTGTTGTCATTACGCTCTGCCATAGTGTTGGGTTGTTGGTTGTATTATGGAGAGGCCGGTCCGCTTGTGCGGAACTACAACCGCTCCTTGGGTAACACACTATAAAGAGCCGTGCCATTCCCCGGGCTTGGACTGTATTCCGTGTAGTATCAAAGCATAGCGCGCGATGGGGTGCGCTGAACCGGATGGACGTCACGTGGAGTGCCGTCCCCGATCGTTGCACCTTTTTCACATCGTGCCCCCGCGAGGTGGACTCCACCGGCTGAACGCCGTATAGTTTACCAGGTTCCGGGTTGTTGGATCCTCGACCGATCCAGAGATCAGCTTACGATCAACATTATGCCAATTGTCGGTCACGGCCCTTGCTTCCGGTACAGCACTTGCGGTAGTATAGCGCGAGGACCCTTCCGGTTCCCCTGATAGAACGTTCGTATGCGAGAAGTTAGTCCCACCGTTGAACTCCTTCGAGTTCGCCTCTTCTCGGCCCTTTTGGCACTGTGTACGACCCAGCTGGCCGGTCAGGACCTTGTGATGTCCGATGGTGCCTCCTGGAATACGTGCACCGGCACCTTTTACGATAGTGGCGGGCCAGGGAATGAATACAACGATAATGAGGACATGACGGCAACGATATGTCCTGCTGGGGGTGGGGGTGGCGGCCTGGCAACTTCGGTATACTTCGTGTCCTTCGACGTGGCTCATCATGATGATGAACTCGTCATCCACAATGGAACCAGCACATGGGCCAGCGTATTGGGCACTGGGGACGACAACAATTCGCTTGCCGGCGAAACGTTCACGGCCACCGGCCCATCAGGGTGCCTCACCTTTCATTGGACGAGCGACAATCCCGCTGAAGCTGCGGGCTGGGTGGCCGAGGTGATCACCGGATCGGATGCAGGAAGCAATGCGACCGAGGCGGTCTGTAGCAACCAGTCGCCCTTTTCGCTGTTCGACCAATTGGGCGGTGACCCGGACATGGGCGGTTCATGGACCGGGCCTTCGGGGCCGCACGGACCCCAATACGATCCGGCCACCGATCCCGGCGGGGTGTACACGTACACGGTATTAGGCGGTACGGCATGCGCCGATATGGCCACCGTTACCATCACCCATGTGTCCGCCCCCTATGCGGGCGAGGATGGGACGTTGCTGATCTGCGGGAACAGCGCGCCAGTGGACCTCATAGCGAGCCTCGGAGCCTCTCCTGCGACCGGGGGCACGTGGACAGGTCCCAACGGCCCCCACGACGGGACTTACGACCCGGCCACGGACCCACCCGGGTCGTATACCTACACGGTCGTCGGCATAACCCCTTGCCCCAATGCTTCCGCCACGGTCACCGTGATCGTGAACGATCCCGACGCAGGCACCAATGCCACGCTTGCGGTCTGCAGCGGTCAAGCGTCCTTCCAGCTGATCGGCGCCTTGGGGGGATCGCCGGATGCAGGCGGTTCCTGGACCGGCCCTGGTGGACCGCATGGTCCCTTGTACGACCCCGGGACCGAACCGGGAGGGACCTTCACGTACACCGTTTCGGATGGGAACTGCGTGGCGTCCGCCACACTCATCATCACCAATGTGCCCGGCCCGAATGCAGGCGAGAACGGTACGCTGACGATCTGCGCAGCGAGTCCGCCAGCAGCGCTGATCAACAGCCTCGGGGGATCCCCGTCGAGCGGTGGCACGTGGACAGGCCCCAACGGTCCGCACGACGGCAGTTATGATCCCGACACGGACCCACCGGGGAACTATATCTACACCGTGGCCGCTTCGGCACCTTGCTCAGCCGCATCCGCCACCGTGACCGTGTCTTTGAGCGGTCCGAACGCGGGAACCAATGCTACGCTGGCGGTGTGCAGCGGCCAGGCACCGTTCCTGTTGATCGGTGCCTTGGGGGGAACCCCGGAAACGGGCGGATCCTGGACCGGTCCCGGAGGTGCGCATGGTCCTGTGTTCAACCCCGGTACGGAACCCGGGGGAACCTACACGTACACCGTATCCGATGGGAACTGCGTGGCGTTCTCCACGCTCATCATCACCAACGTCCCCGGCCCGGATGCAGGAGAGGACGGAACGCTGATGATCTGTGAAGGCAGCCCGCCCGCAGTGTTATTCAACAGCTTGGGTGGCTCTCCGTCGAGCGGAGGAACCTGGTCAGGACCGAACGGCGCGCACGACGGCAGCTATGATCCCGACACGGATCCACCCGGCAACTACATCTACACCGTGGTCGGTACATCACCGTGTCCTGCCGCGACCGCCACAGTAACGGTGATCACCAACGGTCCGGATGCTGGGCTCAATGCAAGCATCACGGCCTGCACTGGCCAACCCACCTTCGCGTTGATCGACGCACTGGGCGGGACACCGGAGCCGGGCGGTTCATGGACCGGCCCCAATGGATCGCATGGTCCCCTCTTCGATCCGGGGTCTGAACAGGGAGGAGTGTACACCTACACCGTGGCCGATGGCGATTGCATAGCATCCTCCAGCGTCACCATCACCATGATCGCTGGGCCGGATGCTGGCGAGAACGGAACGCTGATGATCTGCGCGCTAAGTCCCGCGACACCGTTGATCACCATCCTCGGAGGCTTCCCAGCGAGCGGGGGGACATGGACCGGACCGAACGGTCCGCACGACGGCACGTATGATCCGGGTACGGATCCACCCGGTGAGTACACCTACACCGTGGCCGGCACCGCGCCGTGTTCGCAGGCATCCGCCACGGTCACCGTGATCAACAATGGACCCTACGCCGGCATCAGTATGAATCTCACCTTGTGCTCCGGCCAATCACCCTTCTCCTTGTTCGAGGCACTGGGCGGTAACCCGGATGTGGGGGGGACTTGGACAGGGCCCGAAGGATCGCATGGCGAACAATACGACCCCGGTGAAGATCCGGGTGGGGTGTACATCTACTCCGTCATGAACGGCAGCTTATGCACCGATACCGCCACGATCACCATCACCAATATGCCGGGGCCTGATGCAGGTGACGATGGCGTGTTGCAGATCTGTGAGGTAAGCCCGCCGGTGGACTTGATCAACAGCCTGACGGGCACTCCGGAGAGCGGCGGCACATGGACCGGGCCTGCGGGGCCGCATGATGGTAGCTATGACCCCACGAGCGATCCGCCGGGCGGATACGTTTACACGGTCTATGGCACTGCTCCCTGCCCGTACGCATCCGCTACGGTGACCGTGGTGTTGGCGGGTGTACCGGATGCCGGTACGGATGGGGAGTTGATCGTATGCGATACCGTGACGGCCTTGGAGCTGATCAGTGGGTTGGGGGGATCGCCGGATGTGAGCGGCGTGTGGGAGGATCTGGATGGGAGCGGGGGGCTCAGTAATGGGATGTTGACCACCAGCGGTCTTTCGGCCGATGTATACACCTTCCTGTACACGGTGGCTGTTACTGGTTGCAATGCGGATAGTGCCGTGTTGACCGTACAGGTGTTGGGGAGCGTGGAAGTAACGGACCTCGAGCGCCAGTGTAATGAGGTGGACCGCACATCCGTGATCTCCTTCACTGTCATCGGTGGCGATCCGCAGACATATACCGTGCTTGGGATACCCGGTACGCTGGAAGCAACGGAACCCTACCTGTTCACCAGCGACCCCATTCCGGACTCCGTGGCTTGCACCATCACGGTCGCCGATCAGAATGGCTGTGCAACCGTCAGCCTCGTGCTGGATCCCTGCCACTATGAGCCGGAGATCTTCATCCCGGAGTCGTTCTCACCCAACGGTGATGGGATCAACGAGGCATTCCTGATCCCCGGACTGGAGGATTTTCCCGGGAATGAGATACACATCTACAACCGATGGGGTGCGGAGCTGTACACCGCCCGGAATTACCACCGAACGAGAGGGTGGGATGGGGGTGGCGGTACGGGGAACGTATATGTCCAGGGCGACCTTCCGACCGGTACCTATTACTACATCCTCGACCTGGGTGATGGATCTGAGGCCCACCGCGGCTTCATCTACCTGAACAGGTGAGCGTCCCCCCGGCGTGGGCCGACCTGACGCTGAGGCATCCAATGATCGTCTCCGGCTTGATCACCGTATCACCTGTCATCGATCACCTCCCCGGTACATGGTAGAGCGACCCATACGTGATCTCATCCATGTCAACCGTGTGGAAACAATTCCCCGATCAGTGTGGTTGATAGGAACCAGTGGGATGACCTATTATGTGGCCGATCCCGCCTCGCCACTATTCACCGGGCGATCTCGGCACGACGGGGGATGCGCAGCGCTCGAGCGGCTTTTTCAATTTAGCATCCCTAAATACCCCCACCATGCACGGTGTTGTAACCAGGCCGTGTAGCCCGCTGTAGCGAACAGGCACGCCAGTTCTTCCATGCGTCCTGCACGTGTCCACGACCATTTTTCCTCGTTCCAAACCAGCGTGTTCCTGCGCACACGCAGGACACGCAACTCATCCATTGTATATGGCCCGGCCTGTTCTCCGCGGAGACTGATGTAATACGTCCTTGGTCTGCTCTGTTCCATCTGCGTGTTGTTTCCATAGCGTATGGAACAAGCGGCGCGCCAGCACCAGCACGGTCCGGAATTTGGAATGAGTAAAAACGAACCGAGCACTGGCCGTCAAGGTCAATTGAACAGTTCACCAAGCGCCTTGGAGCTTGGGACGGATGCTGAAGGGAGGATGGCGCCGCGGCCGAGCGGTGATAGCGTTGCCTCCACCCTTCGGCATCGCTCGTTCTTACAAGGGCCACATGACAGGCTCGCGGATGATCCAGGCTACGAGGGGGAGGAGCATAGTGTTGCTTGCCCTCGTGCTCCTCGCCAACTCCAGCGAATTATATTCACGTACCCACTTGACCTCAACCCGAACAGATGAGGCAGCATGCGTTGCTCATCGGACTGGTCTGTTCCATGTCCTGCATCGGACAGCCCACCGATTCATCCTCAACAATTCCCACGGTCATGAAGCGTACGGAGATCACCATAGAGACCTTGGAACAGATCCTCGACGCCTTCGATCGGCATGACCTTGACGCGATCATGGCCTATTTCTCCGAGGATTGCTCCTTCGACTTTCCGCGCGGACCCGAGCCATGGGGGCAGCGGTTCGTAGGCAAGGAACAGGTGCGCGAAGCGCTCGCCGGCCGGTTCAAAGGGATACCTGATGTGCATTACGGCGATGACCGCCATTTCGTGGTCGGTGATCGCGGTGTTTCAGAATGGTTGCTCACCGGGACCACCCTGGCCGGTGTCGCGCTGAAGGTGCGCGGATGCGACCTCTGGGAATTCCGCGATGGCAAGATCGTGCGGAAGGATTCGTACTGGAAGATCGTGGAGTAAGACAGGCTCATCAACGGCAATGCACCATGAACCTACCGGCACAACGGCGGCACCGGGTCCGCAAGCGGTGTAATAACTTCGGGTGCGATCACCAAAACACATACGCCATGAGCTTCGCGACCATTACCCGCATTTGCTTCACGCACCTCGTCATCGGCTTTTCGCCATCAGCCGCCTTTGCACAGGTCATCGCTGCGGGTGGCTATCACTCGCTAGCGCTCTGCGCCGATGGCACCGTGCAGTCCTGGGGCAATAACGGCAGCGGTGAATTGGGCAATGGGAGCAACACGAGCATGAACCATCCCGTGCCGGTCAACGCGCTCGCGGGCGTTGTTGCCCTAGCGCCTGGCTTGGGCGCACATTCACTGGCCGTGCGGACGGACGGCACGGCCTGGGCATGGGGAAGCAATGGAGCTGGCCAGCTGGGTAATGGCGCGAACGTGGACAGCAATGTGCCCGTGCAAGTGAGCGGCCTCGGCAATGTGGCCACCGCCGCGATCGGCTACGGCTATTCACACGCCGTGAAGGACGACGGCACCGTGTGGTCCTGGGGTTCGAACGGATACGGCGAACTGGGCAATGGCAACAACGTACCGAGCAACTTTCCTGTGCAGGTCAGCGGGCTCACGAACGTGGAACGCGTAGGGGCCGGTTGGGGCCATTCGGTGGCCTTGCGCACCGACGGCACGGTGGTCACATGGGGCAGCTGTATCTATGGAGAACTGGGCAACGGCGGAAATGTGGACAGCAACGTACCGGTGGAAGTGAGCGCGCTGACCAACGTCACGGCCATTGCATCGGGCCGGGCCCATTGCCTGGCCGTGAAGGATGACGGTACCGTGTGGGCATGGGGCGCGAACACCTACGGCGCGCTCGGCGATAGCAGCTATACCAACCGGAACGAGCCGGTGCACGTGAACGGACTCACCAGTGTTGTGGACGTGGCAGCAGGCCAGTACTTCTCCTTGGCACTGAAAAGCGATGGCACCGTGTGGGCATGGGGACAGAACAATTACGGCATGCTCGGCAACGGTGGCATCACCGATAGCAACGAGCCCGTACAAGTGCCCGCACTTACCGACGTGGTCGCCATGGCCGCAGGCGAATTCCATGTGCTCGTGGTAAAGGCCGATGGTACCGCCTGGGCGTGGGGCTCAAATTCCACCGGAGCGTTGGGGAACAACACCTTTACCGAGAGCCACGTGCCGGTTCAGGTGCAGGACCTCTGCGTGTTGAATACCTCGGTGAATGTGGTCGTACGACCAGCATCTGTCGCGATCCACCCTAACCCCACAAAAGGACTGTCCACTGTGGAATGCCCGATAGGAGGCATCCGCCAACTGCTTGTCCATAACGCTCTGGGCCAGCCGATCCAACAGCCTCAGCCAAGTGCCGGACGTTGGGTCGTTGACCTAACTACAGTACCTGCGGGCTTGTACTTCTGCGTTGTCCGCACGATGGATGGGGACATGATCCCCGTAAGGCTGGTCAAGGAGTGAATCTCGGACAACTTCAGGACATTACTTCTCCGGTCTTCGGTTTCAGCTGGGTAATGGATCGATCCGGTGGGCCGCTGACCTGATGGAGCGTTGCCCGGCACCCATCCGCTGGCGCTCCGCCCTTACTTTACAATATCTTCCCGCCATCGAAACACATCCCATGAAACGACTGTACACCCTTTCCTTGTCCTTCCTGGCGATCCTTGGTGCCAGCGCGCAGATCACCATCGGCCTGAACGAGATGCCGTCCGCCAGCGATCAGCTCGTGCGCGTGAGGGCGGTCACGAATCCCTTCATCAACTACGGAGCGACAGGGGCGGCGCACACGTGGGACTTCAGCAACCTGGCGGCCAACACGGGCGATACCACGAACTACCAGACGGTGGCCAGCACCAATTTCGTGTACGCCATCGTGTACGCCGACATCTTCTTCAACGGCAACCGCGCCAATCACGCCAAGCAGGGCACGGACATCGCGTTCAGCAACCTGCTGCCCATCACCAACCCCTACACCTTCCGCTACCGCACCAGTGCACTGTACAAGACGGTGGGCTATGGCGTGGAGCTTTCCGGACTTCCGGTGCCCATCATCTTCGACGAGCACGATGTGATCTACGAACTACCGCTGGCCTATGGCAATACGAGCGCCTCACACAGCAGCTACCACATCGACATCCCGAACGTGGGGTACTACGGGTTCCAACAGGACCGCGCGAACGAAGTGGACGGTTGGGGTGTCATCACCACCCCGGGTGGCGAGTTCGATGTGCTGCGCGTGAAGACGACCCTCACCATGCGGGACAGCATCGCGGGTTTCACGATCAACCGGCCGGTGACGCGGGAGTACAAGTGGCTCGCACAAGGACTGCGCGTGCCCGTGTTGCAGGTGAACACCACCACGCTCTTCGGACTGGAAGTGGTGACCGCCATTTATTACTACGATGTGCCGCGTACCATCAACGTGGTAGCCCCCTTGGCCACGACCATCTGCCCAGGTGCCACGCTGCCGGTGCACTATGAGAGCACGGGAGCCTTCAATGCAGGCGGCTTCTTCGTTGCGGCCAATCACTTCACCGTGCAACTTTCCGATGCCACGGGCAGCTTCGCCGCACCCGTAACGATCGGTGATGTGATCGCCACGTCCTCCGGCACGATCACCGCGACCATCCCACTGAACACGCCGCCCGGCACGGGTTACCGCATCCGGGTGATCAGCACAAGTCCGGACTTCACGGGCACCACCTATCCGTTCGAGATCAGCATCGGCGGAACGCCGGTGACGTCGATCACCGCCGCAGGTCCCACGTCGATCTGCACCGGCGATACGCTCATGCTCACCGCCGTGGGCGGTCCGTCCTACCAATGGCAGCTCGATGGTGCGGATATCGCCGGCGCGGTGAATGAGACCTTCCCCGCCGTGGCCGCCGGTACCTATACGGTGATGGTGGACAACACCTGTGGCTCCGCCATGTCCAATGGGATCACCGTGGAGATGAACGCACCGCCGACGCATGTGGTCGATGCAACCAGCTACCTCATCTGCTCCGGCAGCTCCGTGGACATCACCGCGCATGACATGAGCGGCCAGTCGCAGCTGAGCTATCAATGGTTCCTGAACAACGCGCTGATCGTGGGTGCCATGGACACGGTTGTCACGGCATCGCTGGGGGGCCTGTATACCATGGAGGTCACGAATGGCACAACGGGTTGCACCTTCACCACGGAACCCGTCCAGGTGAGCCTGCAGGTGGTGCCCGCGCCGGACGTTACGGCCGATGCCCCCACTTCGTTATGCACTGGGGGAACAGTGGTCCTCTCCACTCCGGATGCACCCCCGAACACCTACCAGTGGTACCTGGATGGCAATGCGATCACTGGCGCAATGAGCAACTCCCTGGTGGTGGATGCCGCCGGCAGCTATACGCTGGTGATCACGAACATGGACGGCTGTGCATCGCAGCCCAGCGCGGCGATATCCGTGGTGGTCAGTGCCATACCCGATGCGCCGTCCATCACGGCGGGATCCACCATCCTGTGCAACGGTGGTCCGCTCACACTGAGCGTGCCCGCGACCGCAGGCAGCACTTATCAATGGTACCTGGACGGCAACATGATCGCAGGTACGGATCCCACGCTGCTGGCTCAAGCACCGGGCGACTATACGGTGGTGGAGACCACGGCCAGCAATTGTTCCTCGGAACCCAGTGCGGCTGTCACGATCACTGCGGAGACCGTGGTGGCACCGAACGTGGTGTCCACAGAGCCCACCACCTTCTGCGAAGGTGCCGGAGCAACGTTGATCGCCGACGTGATCGCGAATGTGGTGTACCAATGGACGCTCGATAATGCAACGATCCCGGGAGCCGATGGGGTGCAGTTGACGGTGACCACGGAAGGGTCGTACGCGGTGTCCGTGACCACTGTGAACGGCTGCAGTGCGACGAGTGATGCGATCGATGTGATCGTGAACCCATTGCCTGCCGTACCGGTGATAACGGGGTCCAACGATTCCCTGCTCGCCAGCGGAACGGGATCCTTCCAGTGGTTCCTGGACGGCGCGATGATCCCCGGCGCCAACGATCCGTGGTGGGTGCCAACGGAGAATGGGAACTATACGGTGCAGGTGGCGGATGGCAATGGCTGCGTGAGCACATCGGATGCCTGGTTCTTCCTTACCACGGGCATCAACGGAACAACCGTTGAGGAGGTGCGGGTGTTGCCCAACCCCTCGAACGGCGCGTTCACGATCCAGTTATCGGGTGCGGATGGCCAGCCTTACGAGATCCGTGACGCCCTTGGGAAACTTGTGCGCATGGGCAGGGTCAGCGGCGTACGCACGGCCGTGGATCTGCGCACTGCGGAAGAAGGCATGTACTTCCTCCGACTTCCGTGGAATGGCACCACCACCGTTGTGCGGATCCTGATCGCCCGCTGAACAGTAAGCTGCTTGAACGCCCTCTTCCATTGCGGAAGGGGGCGTTCTGGTTTTGAGTATGGCGAGCGGGGAGATGGTCCACCGGAACGTGGGTGCTGGTACCCTTTCCATCCCGGACTACGTTCCTCTCAGTTCGCCGGCCCATCCTCATCATCGTTGATGAACGTCACCATCCCCTCCTGCTTGAAGGCACGCGTCATGAGGCGCTTGTTGAAGGAGAGCAGCAGCGCGGGCAACACCAGCAGATTGGTGAACATGGCCACCAGCAGGGTGATGGAGGTAAGGGTGCCCAGCGCGCGGATGCCGCCGAACTGGGAGGCCGCGAAGGTGATAAAGCCGAAGAAGAGCACCACCGAGGTGTAAATGATGCCCACGCTCACTTCACGAACGGCGCGGTCCACGCTCAGCGCCAGGTCCTGTCCGGTGAGCTTCAATTCCAGCCGGTAGCGCGCCAGCAGGTAGATGGCATTGTCCACCGCGATGCCCAGTGCAATGCCGAAGACCAGGATGGTGCTGGGCTTGATGGGCACGTTCGTGAAGCCCATGAGCCCGGCGGTGAGCACGAGCGGAATGAGGTTGGGGATGAGCGAGACCACCAGGATCCGGAACGAGCCGAAGAGCAGGGCCATGAGCGCCACGATGATGACCACGGCCCAGAAGAGGCTCACCATCAGGTTGCGCACCAGGTAAGCGCTGCCTTTCAGGAAAACGATGCTGGTGCCGGTGAGGGTCACGGTGTACTTAGCAGGATCGAAGATGCTGTCCAGCTGCGGGGTTAATCTGTTCAGCAGCGCTGCCATTCGCGTTGTGCCGATATCGGCCATCTGTACGGAGAGGTGCGTGGTCTGCTGCGTGCTGTCCATGAAGAGCTTCGCCATGCCCTTTTCCTTGCCCGCGCCGCCGAGGTAGGGGAGGATGAAGGCCTTCTCCTGGGGTTCCAACAGCGCATACTTGGTGGGATCACCGCCATAGAAGCCCTGCCGCATGAACTTGATGGCGTCCACGATGGCAACCGGGCGACTGAACTCGGGATAGGTGGCCAGGGTGTCCTGCAACTGTTGGATACGCTTCAAGGTGGCGTCCTTCATCGCGCCGCCGTTCTTGTGCGTATTGATGAGGATCTCCAGCGGCATCACTCCGTGGAAGTTGTCCTCGAAGAATTGGAGGTCGGCCAGTACGGGGTGATCCTTGGGGAGGTCATCCACGATGCGGCTTTCATTCTGCAACAGGGACATACCGTAGATCGCCACGGCGAAGACCGCGAAGGTGACGGCGTAGATCGCGGTGCGCCGCGTGTTCACCAGCCGGACGATGCGGTCCACCACCTTGTCCATCCAGTTGCGCTCCAAATGGCGCAGTTGGCGTGCATCGGGTGCGGGCATGTAACTGAAGAAGATGGGGATCAGCACCATGGACAGGATGAAGAGCGCGAGGATGCCGAGGGTGGCCACAAGGCCGAACTCCTTGAGCACCTCGCTATAGGTGAGGATGAATGCGGCGAAACCGGCCGCCTTGGTGGCATTGGTCATGAAGGCCGCTACTCCCACGCGGGAGATCATCCGGCTCAGCGCTTTCACCTTGTTGCCATGGCGTGCGTACTCGTAGTGGTAGTTGTTGATGAGGAATACACAATTGGGCACCCCCGTCACGATCACCAGCGGCGGGATCACCGACATGAGCAGGCTGATCTTGAAGTCAAGCAACCCGATGAGACCGAAGGACCAGATCACCGCGATGATCACCACCGCCATGCACGCCCACACCACCTGCCACGAGCGGAAGAACAGGAAGAGCAGCACCGCGGAGACCAGCAGCGCGAGCCCGAGGAACAGCGGCATCTCCCCGCGCACCAGGCCCATCACCTCCATGCGGATGTAGGGTAGGCCGCTGTAATGCAACTTGAGCCCTTGCTCCTTTTCGTAACGTTTGGTCCGCTGAAGTACGCGGTCGATCATGTCGCCACGATCGGCACTGTTGAACTTCACGGGATCAACGAATACCATCATAAGGCTGGTCTTCGTGCGTTCGTTGTACAGCAGCCCACGATAGAAGGGCAGGGCATGCACGCGTGCCATCAGGGTATCCATTTCGGCCGTGGTGCGCGGTTGGTCCTTCATGACCGGCACCACGCGGAAGCGCATCAGCGAGTCATCGCGCAGCAGGGTGTACAGGTGCGCTTCACTGAACACGGAATCGATGCCGTCGATCTTCTTCAGGTCCTCGCCCAGGGCATCCCACGCGGCGAAGGCCCCCGGTGTATAGAAGCCCTCGCCCTGCACGCCCACCACCATCACGTTGCCGTCCTCACCGAACTGCTTCTGGAAATCGGTATAGGCCACATACGCGCTATCCGTGCGCGGCAGCAGTCCGCCGTGCTGATAGCTCATCCCAACGGTGGTGGCCTTGTAGCCCATGAATACGGTGATGAGGCCCACCACGATCAGGATCGCGAGCCGATTGCGCAGGACGCGACTTGCCAGCCAGTGCCACATTCAATTCAGGGGGTTGAGGTGCGGCAGGGTCGCCGCGCCAGCGTGTGCTGCCTTTGTGAGGGCAGATCGCCGGCCAAGGCGGAAAGGCCCGGCGGATAGGGCAGATGTGGCCGTCACTTCGGTCATGGTGGGTAAAGATGTCCCCAGGTCGGGGCGTGGGATTGGGTCATCGCGTGAGGGCAGCATGCAGCCTGGAACGGATCCGGCAGATCTCCTCATTCCTACACCAGGTTCCTGTGTTCAACCACATTGCCCATGATCATCTCGATGATGTACACGCCGTTCACAGATGGACGACGCTCATTCAACTTCCGTGATCACAAGCGCGTCGCACTTCGTAGTATTGGGTCTCGACCGAGCGTGCTGGTAAGAACAGCGATGGCATGATGCACCTGGATAGCTCACGGTCCCTTCGCATGAAGAAGTGCTCCTTCCTGTTCGTGATCACCCTCGCCTGCGTGCAAGGCCATGCACAGGTCATCTATGGCGTCAACGACTATACACAGTACCATCCCGGCACCCTGCCCATCGTCATTTCGGTTCCGCATGGTGGGTCCGTATCGCCTGCGAGCATCCCCACCCGCACGTGCAACAGCCCGACCACCGTTACCGATAGCAGGACCATCGAACTGGGCCGCCAGATCGATACGGCACTGTACAACCTTACCGGTTGTCACCCGCACCTGATCATCTGCAATTTGAAGCGCACCAAGGTCGATTGCAATCGGAACATCGCGGATGGTGCTTGCGGTAACGAGCAAGCAGAGACCGCCTGGACCGAGTTCCAGCATTTCGTGGATACGGCGCAGTCGCTGGCGCAAAGCCAGTTCTCGGGCAAAGCGTTCTACATCGACCTGCATGGCCACGGCAAACAGCCGTACCGGTTGGAGTTGGGATATGGTCTTTCCGGAGCATCCTACGATAACACCGATGCTGTGCTGAATACAGCCGCGTACCTGGCCAACAGCTCCATCGAGGATCTCGTGGCTACGAATGTGAGCGGTTCCACCCATGCACAACTGCTCAGAGGGGCGAATGCGCTGGGGACCATGCTCGCGAATGCAGGATACCTTTCAGTTCCAAGCCAACAATCGCCGAACACGGGTGGCTTCCCCTATTTCAATGGTGGATACAACACCTCCACGCATACCTGCATCGCTCCGGGCAGCACGGTGAACGGCTTGCAGATCGAATGTGACTCGATCGTGAGGAGCAGCTACGCGCAGCGAAAGCGATTTGCGGATTCCGTTGCCGTCGTGCTCGTGAACTATTTGTCGATCCACATGAACATCAACCTCACCAGCTGCGGTCCGTTCGCGACGAAGGTCTCCGCCAAGGTCTTCCTGGACGGGCCTTACGACCCTGCGACCGGGCTTATGGGCGATGGGTTGCGCGCTGCCGGGATCATTCCGGAGAGCGAACCGTATAGTGCCATGGGCTACGGCCAGGTGGGCGGCGGCGGCGAGACGATCCTCCCGGGGGTCTTGAACATCACCGGCAATAACGCCATTGTTGACTGGGTGCTGCTGGAGTTGCGCAGTTCATCCGATCCGGCCTCCATCGTTGAAAGCCGCAGCGCATTGCTCCAACGCGACGGTGGTGTGGTCGGTCCCGATGGCATCTCACCGGTAGGCTTCAGCGCGGCACCGGGGAACTACTACCTGGCGATGCGCCACCGCAACCACTTGGGGTGCATGACCGCCGCCACGATCACACTGGGTGGCACCAGCACCCTCGTGGATCTCACATCGAGTAGTACGCCCGCCTTCGGTACCGATGCCCGCAGACCGGTGGCCGGTGCGTTCCCGGCCCAGGTGCTCTATTCGGGTGATGTGAACTTCAACGGCGCAGTGCAGTACACCGGCAGTGGCAACGACCGCGATCCGATCCTGGTAACAATAGGCAGCACCACGCCGAACAACGTGGTGAGCAACACCTACAACACCCGCGACGTGAACATGAACGGCAACGTGCAATACACGGGATCAGGTAATGATCGTGATCCCATATTGGTGAACGTGGGGAGCACGACGCCGAACAATGTGCGCGCGCAACAATTGCCCTAGCGCAACATGTTTTCAAGTTGAAATATGATCGGCAGGATCGTCAGCTCCGCTCACATCTTCGCGCAGGCCTCCAACACCGTCCCCTCTACAACCTTAACAGGGAGATGCTGGTGCCACTTGCCATGACGTTGGGCAGGGTGTCCTGCGCATGGCCGATGTACGGCACGAGCAACAGGAGGCTCGCAGGTAGCAGATCGCGCATCATGCGGTGTGGTACACCCTGGCAGGGGGAAGGTTCAGCGGATGGACTCTGGGGAAGTAAAAGAAAATCTACGGAGGTAGAAGGCTCCCTACTTTGAGGGCCCACAATTGCCAGATTTCCTGGCAAGCGGTAAGTGATATGCACTACCCAAGCCTGGACATCTGCTCAAAATTTCGCATACCAGTGAGCAATGGATAAGGAGCAGCTACAAGCGCAGATTCGGTTCGCGCTAGAACAACTTTCGGCCAAGAATGAGCAGATGCGCTTCGAGCGGATGTGCATGCATCTAGCACGCCTCCGAATCGCCATCAACGTCATTCCTGCAACAGGACCTGTCCAAGCCGGAGGGGATCAAGGGCGCGACTTCGAGACATTCCATAGCAATCTCAGGGATTCACCGCTGGTAGAGCACTTACTCGTTGGACGCATTTCCGATGGTTGTCTCGCATTTGCATGTTCTACAGAACAGGATGCAGTAAAGAGCGGTAAGATCCTGCGTGACGTCAAGACAATCCTTGCTTCGGGGGTTGCAGTGAAGCGTGTCTACTTCTTCAGCTCGCGGGATATTCCAGTAGGTGACCGGCACAAGGTGCAGGAGAAGGCCCGGACGAAATTGAGAGTTGAAGTTGATATATGGGACGGCCAAGCTATTTCGCTACACCTCACCGATCCGGACGCGTTCTGGATTGCGGTTAGCTTCCTCAATATTCCAGCGGAAGCGTTTCCGAGCCAAGACCTCACAGCGCCTTGGTATTCCGAACTGAAGGAGAAGTACGCACAGGAGCAGACGTCATTCACCTACGAAGAGTTCGCGGACCTTAAGATGGCCTCGAGGTTCATTTACAAGGACGAAGAGCGAAAGGTCGATTTGCCATTTTGGATGGCGCGATTGGACAAGTTCGCGAGCAACGAGGAAATACCCTTTGAGTTAAGACGCGCTGCCATCTACGAGATGTTCGTTGCTCGAATGGTTGGAATGCACGATGTGACAGGTACTGAGGAATATTTGCGATACTACTTCGCCGACCTCGAGCGGCTTAGCGTGTCGGAATTCAAGGATGCCGGTGTCCTACTCTCCTTTAGTCTAGGAGCATCGCAGTTGTTTGGGCTTCAAATCGGGCGCGATGAGTTGCTCGCATGGGCTGCTGCGTTCAAGAGAATGCTAGAGGGTGAGTTGAAAGCGGTGAAGGACCCGAGCGTGAGATGTGGCATTCTTGAAGCTCTAGCTAACTACGAATTGACAATCCTTCGGGCTGATGGGGATTTCAATGCAGCCATAGCCGCGTATGTCACGGGCCTCGAAAAGCTGCTCCCTCTCCTCCCGAAGGCTGTGTTCTTTCCTGTGGCTCATCTGGCTTCTGACGTCACCAACTTCGTGGACAAGTTCTTAGGCATGGGATTGCCTGTAGATCGACTGGACGCTGTAGCGGAAAAGGTTGATTCAGTTCTTGCACAACAGTCGGGTAGGGTTGCGAAAGCCGAGGCTTTGCGCAACCGTGCCTTTGTGCATTACAAGCACGGATGTCATGTACAGGCGCTAGAGATCCTTCAACGAATCAACCGAGACTGGTTCACCGAGGATTCAATGAAGGAGTACATTCTAAGCATGTTGGTTATTGCGGACTGCTACTCCAAACTACACCTGCACTATGCCAGCAAGTCCTACGCACTGTCGGTTGCCTTTTTGATTCTCAAGAGGAATCTGCGTGCGCACATGACTTATTTGGCTCGAGCACTAGCGACAGCTGCACGGGCGGACTACAATACAGGGTCATGGATGCACTACTTCGAACTTGCTACAACGTCACTGGTCACCCATCATGTAGTCATCAAGGACTTCAATCCATATGAAGAAGAGAAGGAGGTGATATACTATCCAATGCTCATCCTTTACTTCTCGCGTCGCTACAATCTGGGTATCCACGATTTGATCGAGAGGCAAATGGAAACCTGGGGTTATGTCAAGGCGGATGTCTTAGAGTTCTCCGTTAAGTTGAAGAGCAACTTGGATTCATTGAGCGATGAAGAGATTGAGCGTATGCTCGGTCAGTTGGATGGCGCAACATTCAATGATGTTGGGGCTCAGCGTGAATTGGCGTTTTCCGCGAGCGGTTTGAGTTTCCGTGTCCGCTGCGCGAACAGCTACGACAACAACTGCCTTCTAGAGCATGTCGTTGCGGCGCTTCAAATCCTGCTTGCTGACCTGAGTGCGTTCGACCTGATGCTCGTCCCTGCGGGGATTGAACTTCATGTGGAGTATCGAGCAGGTGAAAAGACCACTATTCATGAGCCGACGACATCGGCGCCGAGGGCGTGGAAAGTCACGGGCGAGTTCCAGGAAGCACCCAAGCGTACTACGATAGGCGAGGCTACCATGGAACTGGTTGCTGCATTAGGTGCGATGCTTCGTTCTTGTTCTGTTCTGAAGAATGAGGAGTTCCATAAGATCATAAAGCGCGTGATTCAAAAGGGCGACATTGTCGGGAAGGTCTTTCCCGGCGTACACTACCATGACTTGTACCGTTCATTCTATACGCGAACAGTGTTTGAGTCTCAGACGAGACATGCACTGATGAATACCATGCCGACGCGTAGCGGTGCTGTTGCTGGAAACGAAGCTCTGCCTTGGAGGTCGGGCATCGCCAGTCAGTACAATGAGGCGGAATCGCTGAAGAACATTGAAGGGCGACTGAGCATGACGAAGGTCACCCGGCTTACGCTCCCGATACTTCTTGCCTCCGCCGAGTTTAGAATCAATGTGCAGGCCTTACGAGATGAGGGGTGGCTGGATTGGCACATTTTTCTGGCACTTATTAACACCGTAATGAACTACAAGCTGCATCGCATGGATCTGAACAAGGATCCGAAGCGTATGATGGAGGATGGAGATAAGTACTACAAGATGGAGGAAGCAGAATGGTACATCGAGATACCATTGGAGGCGGTGAGCAAGGACAATCTCAAGCGGTTCCTTGAGTTCATGATGCCCAGGACGCTGTTGACCAACTACGGGTTAGAAAATCATGCGACGTATTCTGACCCGCGCGGGATGCTTGAATTGTTGAAGCACCGTTTCAGACTGTTCGAGGATGGTAAAGAACTGACCTTCACCTGATCAGGGGGAGCTTACAACTACGCTGGAGGGGGCTTGAGTTCGTCGAAGCTCACCATCGGGATGGCACCCCACATGTGCGCGCGCGTTTCCAACGTGATGTGTTCGCTTACACGGCGTATCCATTGGATGTGGTTCCGGATTCTGCCCAACTGAATGAGGGGTCCCTGAACGGCGTGGAAACCGAGCGAGACGCCGTTCTCGCCAACACGAACCGTGGCCTTCAGTTCACGTCGGATGCGGTTCAGGCCGATCACGAACGTTGGATGGAACTGTCCAATGAACGGGTCGATGTCCTCGAATTCTTCTTGGAAGAATTCGAGTGCCTCTCGATGGAGGTCCGTTATGAGTTCCTCGCGTTGCGGTGTTGCTGTGACCGATAGCTGGCGATCATACCCCTCCCGCGCCAGCCTGTTCAATTCGGTGTCGCTCATCGTTGTATAGTCAGGCGGCTCGAAGGGAGCAATCCCGCCCATGACTTCGACGATGCCTTTGAAGAAGTAGTTGTGTCCGGCGGCCATGATCTCAATTACGTTCTCCCGGAGTTCACGGTTCTTCCTGAGGTCGCCAACACCTTTCACATGACCCCAGAGGAATGTCGTTGTGAAGCCCATGATGTAGGACAAGCACATCGTGGTAACCACGTTGCCGATTTCCTCACCAAGTGCGAAACACTCAGGCCAGAGGCGCAAGACAAGAACAAGTGTGACAATGAACAGCGCAGTGAATAGGAAGTTCTTCAGAACCTTATTCGCAAGTCGCCATGAGGCGAGGAGTTGTTTCTTATCCATAGGGCGGCAAAGCTACCGGCGCACTCGTGGGGCGGGGCGGTCAGTTTCCCCCATCCCGCGCTCGCGTGTTTCGCGCGTGCCCCTGGTCCATCCGCCTCTGCCTCCGGCAGACAAGTCTGGCGGTTACAAAGTGCCGTTCAACAAGCGGTCACTCGCTTCAACGAGCGGTAACGGCCCATTTATGGCGCGAGCGTCCACGCTCGTGTCACTTGCTGTCTGATCAGAGGTTTTGTGTCGCACGAGCGTGGGCGCTCACGCGAGATAGGGGGATCCGTGCGATCCGTGCCTCCAACGTCACTTCTTCTTCCCCCCAACAAACGGCATGGTAGCCGCTTGCTTCATCCACGCCGCCAACTGGCGTTCGTCGAGGTCCTTCACGGACGCCATCTCTACGCCCCGTGTCGCCTTGCCCATCGCCACAGGCGTCACCGGCGGTTCCGGCCGCAGGTCCGTGCCGCGTATGAACATCAGTTTCACATGGCCCACGAAGGCGCCGGACGCGAAGCACCAGCCCCCGTCCACGCCGTAGTACGCCATGCCCCACTTCACCGAACGCTGGAGGCCCGGCAAAGTCTTCCCCGCCAACGCATCGATGCGCTCGGCGATGCCCCGCTGCGGTTGCGGCAAGCTGGCGATGTAGTCGAACACGGGCTTGTCACCTTCCGCAGCCTTCGCTGGGCTTGCCTTGCCGTTCATGGCCTTCTTCAGCTTGGTGGTGGCCTTGGCTGGGGCGGCTTTCTTGGCCTTCGGCTTAGGGGCAGAAGGCTTCCTCTTGTTTTCCAACCTCGCGGCTTTCGGGGCGACCTTCTTTGCCATGCTTTGTTCACCGAAGCCTGGAGGGCAAAGGCGAGTGCCGAAAGTAACGGCGCGGTCCTTTGGCAAGGATCGCCTTCGCACCATGGCGCGTACCCTATTCCAATTCGGATCGGAACGTGGCTTTGCCTTGTTGTTCCTCCGGTGCCCTCGGGTCGGCCGAGAAACGGGTAGCCAAGGCGGCTTTGCGCGCGGCATCCACCAGGCTCTTCGCGGTAGTAGTGCTGCCACGTCCGACTTCGGCACGCCGCACCTTGCCGCTGCGATCCGCCCAGATGTCCAGTACTACGCGCCCGCTTTCCTGCGGCTTCAGGTCCCATTCTGGCAATTCGATCACCCTGCGGCCGTTCAATTCGAAGGTCATGGCCTCCTGCTTTCCCGGCCCGTTACTCGTTCCACTGCCCGGGCCTTCGCCGCCGCTGGAATACGTTCCGGTTGTGCGCATGAGCGCGACCGGTATTTCGTACCGTGTGCGCACCGCACGCCCGTTCCGCATGCCGGGGATCCACTTCGGCATCGCGTTCACTACATGCCTGGCCTCGGTGTCGTATGGATACCCTAAGCCTTTGATCACGTTCACATCTTCCACGAGGCCCTCGGTGCTGACGACAAAGCTGACCACCACCGTGCCCTCCTTCAACGGCGGCTCCGCATCGTACGGGTATTTCACCATGCGCTCCAGGTAGGTCCTCATCGCCTCACGGCCACCGGGGAATTGCGGGGGCACCTCCACCTCCGCCACCGTCCAAATGCGCTCGCTCTCCGCGGTGGGCTCGGGCGGGGGAAGCATCTCCGGTCCCGGATCGTTCGCGAACAGGTTGTCGACCTGGGGGCGCTCGCCTATCGCCCACACGAACCGCACGGCCTGTGGTTCGGGTGCCTTCGCGTTCGGGGTGAACACATAGGTGCGGGCCAGGGCATTGGCCTTGTGTACGAGCGCCGTATCGCTACAGGAACTCAAGGGCACGTTCACCGCGGCGCTGAGCACACGCCCACCGCGATCCACGGAGAGGTCGATCACGAACCGGCAGAACGTGGGGGTGGCCCACAGGGTCCGCGGTCCATCGGTGGCGGCCCGTTGCACGCCGCCTTCGAATTCCGCCTTTTCGAGGAATTGCGCGGTTGCGGGCCGCGCCGAACCGATGCCCAGGAACAGGAGGAGCAGGGCGCACCGGACGGATGAACGGCGGGTGGGGTGATGCGGAATGTGGACGGACATGGGGCGCGAACGTAGCAGACATTAGGCCAAGAGGCGTGCGGTCCTTCCGACGCCTGCGTGTTTCCCAAGCGGGCTCTTGGTTCAACGAGCGGTAACGGCCAGAGGCCAATTTTGGAAGAGGCACGCGCGAAACACGCGAGCGCTGGTCAGGGAGGCCCCCGGAACCGGGAACCGCCTCCAAGGCAAGGTTGTCAGGATCAACAGGGATTATAAGTCGCCGAGGCACGGAATACGGCCAGGGGTATTTGAAAGCGCGCCGTGTTGCTCCTGCGGCGTGTTGGAGAGGTTCAGTGGTATCCCGGCGAAGGCCGGAAGGAGCCGTTGGGCCTCTTCGGCTTTTAGGCCAATGGCGCATTCGGGTTTCGGCCGCGCCTCGCGGTGCGGTTCTCGGTGCATTCGGGTCCTTGGCGGTTTCGAGGTTCAGCGGCTTCAAGCCGCGCCTCGCGGAAGGGCTTTCGGTGGCTTACCGTTCTTGGGCTTGGGCCAGTGGCCGCTTGCCGGTGAGGGCTGTGATACCGCCAGAGGCGGATGCATCTACGCACAATAGCGAAACACGCGAGCGCGGGGTGGGGGTCAGCGGGGGACCTCGCTTAAGATGGCGCCAAACCTGTCGGTACAATCCCCAACGTGGTTTTGACCACGTGGTCGGATACCGCCCGAATATTGTGGAGGTCTTGCTGAAGTTGCGCTTTCCCAATAGCGCGAAGCCACTCCAAATCGGCCAAATGACACCGTTTCGCCTTACTGCCCGAACCACACCAACATGGGTCGTTCCTTCCAACACTGCGGCCCGATAGAGCGAGTTCAAGCGCTTTGAGAATAAAGGCGTCGTCGCTGGTGCTGAGCCGCTCGCGATACCGCTGTATGTGGCCTTCAGTGCCATGCAAATAGTCACCGCCTGGGTATGTTCCAGCGCTCAACTTATGTAGAACGCTCAGAAGGAAGGGATACACCTTCGCGGTGAGGAAGTCGCTCAGGCGGATGCCTCGTCGGGCCTGAACCATGAGGTCAAGGTCCATTTCCACGCAGCAAAGTCCATCAGCACTTACATGGTCATTCTCACCCCGCGGCAATTTCTGACTAGTCTCGACCAGACCCGGTACACCGTAGGGGTATTTCTCCGGAATCAAAAGGGCAACCTCGAACTCCTCCAAGAAGTGGCCCTCCGCATCCGAGACATCAATGACCCCCACAAGAGCCTTCTTACCCAAGTACACACCAAGCCGCAGCTTGGGGAAGCCCCGCTCAACTTCCGCTAAGTCATGCTTGTCGATGGTCACACCATAGAGAGCTCAAGGGCGGTACGGGCGAACGGTGCTAGCCCGAGGTGCCACTAGATCAGGCCTTAGGACGCGGTCTGAACTTCGCTTCAATTCGAGCTGCCCCTCGGGCGTCTGGTTGAACTTGTTCATGGACCGTAAGTAGGCTTGCCAGGCGAAGTCGTACTGCCGGTAGCCATCACCCACGGTTGGATAGTTGTGGAAGATGAATGCATCCTTTCCCTCCTTAGTGCGTTGCGAGACAGGAGAAAAAAACCGTGTCTCGATGCCCGCAATGTCCAGCACATGTTTACCCACGACCACCCCATTATCGTCGGCCTTCACCTGCATTTTGGCTGCTAAGCTGGTATGAAGGCTGGTGGTTGTCACTTCGCTAGTGGCACCTATGCCCTGCTTCACCCACACTACCGCATCATCATCTCCAAAGTCAAACCCTATCCGGGTCTTGATTCGTTCTATACCGTCTTCTTCGAACAGCTTCGGAAGCTCCTCCTTCACGAAATAGGTGACCAAGCTGCTTGCTAGCATCCCCAACTGTACCGCTTCACGTTTGTCCTGCCCTCGTCGTCCGAAGTAGACGAACATTCCATCGCCATGAAGCCGCTGGATGTACCCACCGCAGATCAGGCATACGTGCATGGCCGCCTTCTGTATCACGCTCGTGATGTAATTGACGGTCTCGGGAGGATATTTCCGGAAGAGACCGGTGGAATTGCAGATGTCGATGAACATCGAGGCCACGTAGTGGCGCTCCACGGTATCTGAGGTGCTTATGTAGCTGAAGTCTGGATGTGCGCCCAAGGGTAGGGAGTAGTTGGGGGTCGTCCCAAGTTCCTGCTGAAGCGGAATCAGACTGGCAAGTGGCTTGCTCCACTCGGCGTCCTTCATGGCGGCCAGAACAGGCTGGCGGTATGGTCGGCCATCGAAATGTTCATACAGCGGTTGCTGCATGACGTTCTTGATGCGGCTGGTGTAGTCGTCGAAAATCCTCATGGTGTTGGCGGAATTAGGTTTTGCATGATGAGCCAGGTGAGCATGGTGGCGGCCAAGAAGCTGCCCGCCAGGCCGAAGCTGGCGGCCCTAAGCAGCTTGAACTTTCGCCGAAGGCCTACGGACAGTTCGTGTGCTTGTGCAACGAGATCGGCCGCTGCCTCCTCCTCCGTCTCTTTCTTGATGTCTTCCTGGAATTTCGCAAGCGAGCGCGTCGCGACCGTACCAAAGAACAGATTAGATCGCGACCCTTGACGGGTGTATGGCAGGATGGCAAGAAGCGTGGTCGCCATCGAGAACAGGCACAGGGTGAGACATGCCGTAAGCAAACGCGCGATACCCGGGGTCATGTTGAACGCCTTGCCCCCGTACTCGAACTGAAGAAGCAACAAACCGCCAACCAAGGCGGTGTCCAAGGCAACGAAAAACGCTCCTTTGTTGTTAACAGTATCATAGTAGTGGTCGTACCTCGAAATCGCGTAACGCAGTTGTTCAATTAGCCGTGAGGGTTCGTGTTGCGTCATGACTTCACGCACTCGAAAATCTGTGCCGGGGTATCAGAAGAGCATTCGGCATGACAAAATCTCCGATTCGTGCGTCTCAAAATGCGGCACCTCACATGACAAGCGCCGCAGTACCCACCCCTGCCGCATGTGAACCCGAGGGGCCGCTTAGCCCTTGCTCTCAGGCGGGTCTTCGCTGCGAGGATAAGTCCGCTCTTCCTGGAACTTCCCATCCTGGCCGTGGATGATGACCGAGGCATCGCCCTTGTTCTTGGCTATGTGGATGGTCTCCTTCTGTACATCGGACTTCTTGTCCGATACCACCGAGGCGCGGTCAGCACCTTCTTGCTTGCCCTGCCATTTCCCGTCGGGCCGTTGAGTAATGTGGTACTTGTTCTTCATTGCTTCTCCGATCGACGGCTTATTCGTCGATCGGTCGCCGATAAAATACAACGCATACAAGACGTTCTCGTCATCCGTTATCCACGATCGGCAGCCTGTTGTGCTCTTGCGGTTTGAAACGACCATCTTCGCTGAACCAAGCGGTCCAACTGACCGTCAGCATCGAGAACGGCTATGGCAGAGATTTTCTTTTCCTATTCCCATCATGACAAGGAGTATCGGGACGAACTTGAAAAACACCTAGCGGTCCTTAAGCATGAAGGTGCGATCCAGGCATGGCACGACCGGCGGATCATCGCCGGTGATGTGCTGGATGACAGCATCTCTCACCACTTGAACAAGGCGGACGTCATTCTGTGCTTGCTCAGCAGCAACTTTCTGGCATCGCGCTATTGCTTTGACGTGGAGATGCAGCGTGCATTGGAAAGGCATGAACGCAAAGAAGCAAGGGTGATCCCCGTGATCATTCATCCCTGCGATTGGATACACTCCCCATTGGGCAAACTGCGGGCAACCCCGGATGATGGGAAGCCGATCAGTAAATTCCCCAACCCGCACGATGCCTATCTAAACGTGGTTCAGGATATTCGTTCGGCGCTGACAAGCTTAGGACTTCCCAAGGTGTCGCATGAAAAACCCAGAACGCACGGAACACATGTACCCGGCAACCCGGCACACGCACGGTCGAGCAATATGTGGGTGAAAAAAACTTTCAGTGACCAGGAGAGGGATGATTTCATCCGTGAAGGGTTCACCTACATGACCAATTACTTCGAGGCGTCCTTGAAGGAGCTGGAAAGCGTGTCACCGCACCTGAAGGCAAGATTGGACCGGACCAGTACAAACGAGACCTATGTCGTCATCTACGATAACGGATTGAAGGTCACGCAGGGCACACTTCAACGCAAAGAGCATACGGTCCAGATACACGACAGCGAAGGCAGTTCACCCAATTCGTTCATGATGGGTCGCGGGACTTTGAGCCTCGTGGATGATGGCTATCAGATGGGTTATCACGAAGGACACGGCTTCGGCATGGGCTATGGTCAGAATGAAAAGATCCTATCGCACGAAGGTGCAGCGGAATATTTCTGGTCCCAGCTGATTGCACCCTTGCAAAGGGACCGGAGGTAATTCGCGTTGGCTGAGATTAAATCGTGATGAAGACCGTTATCGTGGCGCAGACTTCATCCCATTCACGATTTCTTGCGTCCCCACACTCACCGTCGTCACCCGCTTCAACAAGTCTATCACCTTCTCCTTGTGGTCCGCGATGTGGTAGGTGTTGAACTTCTCGACGATGGTGGGGTACGCTGGGCTACTTTACCTAGTACTGGTCCAGCATCCATTCCAGGGCGCTGCGGTGGGGATGGACCTTTACACCGCCGGAGGCGGAAGCATGCACGCGCACTCGCGAAACACGCGAGCGCTGGATGGGGGCAGTATCCAAGGTACGGGAGGACGGCCAGCCTTCCGTTGACATCCCCTTGGCTGGCCTAACTCCCGCGCCAAGAGTTTTGGAAGACTCGCGCCAGACGGCGGCAATTCGACAGGTCGAAGGTGGCCAGCTGGTCGCCTTGGGCGCCCCAAAGCGTGGTGGGTGCAGTGCCAGTGCGCTCCGCGTAGCGCGTGATGAACTGCTCCAGAACCGTGCTTTTGCCGCTGTGGCCACGGCCTTCAACGGAAATGAGCAAGCGCAGCATGCGGATCAGCTTTCCTGCTGCTCTACGAATGCCGCCTCGAAGCGCTTGCCCAGCTCATAGCTCTCGTCATAGTCGAGCACGCGGCTGATCAGGACCCCATCGTTGTTCTCAACGGCTTCCATGAATTTGAAAGTGAACTTCTTGCTATACGGATCCATATTATCAAGTATCAGGCGATGGACCCGCACCAACTTCAATTTGGCCACGCTATTCGGGTGGAACGCATAACACGCCTTGCGCATTTTGGTTGCGATGCTCGGATAGAGCAGGGCATCGGGCCTGTTCCGCGTGGGCGCATGGAGCTGGTTGTACGCTATGTAGCTTGATACGGACTTCATCGTGTCCTTACCGAAAGCATCCATGAAGAATCTGAGGCCCCGCATACACCCATGTATCTGGTCTTCTGGATACTCGGACTGGCGCATTTGTTCAGCAATGCGCTCAAGTAAGAAGGCGTCTAGACCATGCAAGGCGCTTCCTTGTTCAATCGGCAGATAGGTGAAAGGGGTGACCCTCAGCGTCTCACCAGCACGCACGGTCCATTCAGAGATATAGGCATGGACCATCTTAGGGCTGAACGCGACCTTGGTATTGAAGATGGTCTCACGCACGGCGGTAGCCATATCCCCGGCACAGTAGAAAGCCGGCCAGCCAGGCAAACTGCACCGGTCGTACGGCTGTTGTGCTCTGCTGGGCGGATAGCTGAACTCCTGCTGAAGGTCTGTGCGGATGAGTTCGGTCGCTGTCCGAACCCGGTAGAAGGGATAGCCGCTGAACGCCATGTTCGGCTTTACGAGGATGATCAACGCGCTGCGCAATCTGCCGAGCTTCTGCTCCATGTGCGCAATGAAGGTCTCGGGACTATCACGCTTTGCGGTTTCCGAATCCTCCGGGGTGTTCGTAATGTCGCGGATCATCCGTTCCACCTCCATATCGGTGGGCATGATCGGTAGACCGTTGCTACCCAAGGCCATTGTGTTTGTGGTTTTAGTGTTCCACCTCAACTGAACAGATCCGGCCCCTCCTTCTTCCCCGCCTTCTTCACCACCGCCGGTTTCTCCAACGCCCCGGCAACCTTCAATTCGGCTTCAGGGATGAGCGGCCCCGCGCAGATGGTCTCCAGCAGCTCCGCTTGTGCCGGTTCAAGGTCCACCAGGCAGCCGAGCACGTTCAGCACGTTTAGGAGTTCGGTGGTGTACTCCGCCAGCCAGTGGTCGGGCTGTATGTCGCCGAGCTTGCTGGGCGGGCGGCGGTCGCCCATGGGGGGTTTGGAGCGGTCCAGCTTGCGGTAGCTGAACCACTGCTTCACCACGTGCTTGCCGCTCACTTCATAGTTCCACACGGCCGCGTCCACGTTGTCGATGTAGCCTTTGCCCACCAGCAGGCGCCGTTGGCCCGCATCGTAGTCGATGGTATCGGGCATGTCTTGCGCCGTGCTGGGTATGGTACCCTTCACGGGGACTTTCGGGCGGCGCGGCTCCGGAAGTCGCGGTGGTTGTGCGGGGCGGTCCTTGGCCTCATCCACCATGCGCTCGCCGAAGGTGTGCAGCCAGATGATGCGCTTGCCCAGCTCCACGGCTTTCTTGAACGTGCCTTTGTCCTTGGTTATCGGTATCCGCAGGCCCGGCGTGCTCAGGTCTTCTTGGAAGCGCGCGGTGTAAGCCGGGTGCGCGGCCACCGCTGCGATGTAGGCAATCAGGTCTTCTGCGCTCACTTTGGCACCGAGCGCCTTGCAGAAATAGCCGAGCAATTTTGGCGGTGTGTTCGGCTCCGTAGCGCGGTTGTCGTGCCACAGTGGGTACACGCGGCCACCAAAGGAACCTTTGTAGTGATCCATGTCCGGAAGCAGCGCCGTGATTCCCAGCGCGGGACCATTTGCCGGTGCAGAACGTGATAGCGCAGTGAAGCAGATCTGCTTATCAGACTGTATCGCCCACAATTCCGGGTTGGGTCGATTGATGAGCCTGTTGTCGGGAATGATCCACTGCCGATCGAACGACCGGAAGGCATAACGCACCGGTGCGTTGCTGGGATCCCTTTCATCACCCACCGCTTTCGTCCGTGGCTTGTATCCGGGCAATGGCTTCAACTCTGTTCGCCGAGTGTTCCGGTCACCACCTTCATGCGGATGGAATAACGCCTCCTTCTGGTCAGCGGGTGCGCTGATGAGTTTCTTCCACCGCAGTTCCAAGGACTCCGCATCCGGCGCGATCACCCATGTGCGGCCGGGCATTACACCGGAACCATCATAGAGAAAGAGGTCTTGCAATGCGGGATAGGTGGCCCATGCACCTTCGCTGGCGGGCAGGAATGCAGCCCTCCACTCAGTCGGGCATTCGATCCAGTCCTTGCTCTTCAGCCGCACGGCATCCAACGCTTTGAACTTCTCTTCCCGGCGGTCCTTCGGTAGTGCATGGTAGCGAACGGTGGCCGGAACGCCCACCTTGTTCTTCGCGCTGCGTGAAGCGAGCACGATGCAGATGGGTTGCTGCACTCCTTGGAAGATGCGCGTGTTCACTTCAGGCTGGTGGCCTTCGGGACTGCAGTCGATCACCCAGATATCATCGCAGATGCGGCGCAAGTAGTCGCGCATCTTCTGGAAGCCGGGTCCGTTGAGGAAACCCGCCACGGTGATGTAGCACACTACACCCGCGTTGTTACTCTTCTCGTGATCGAACACCTTCCACGTGGCCCATCGCCAGAAGTAGATGTAGAGGTTGCGCAGGTGCTTGCTGTGGGCACTCACCTTCCACTCTTTCGGTGGTGCCCACGAGGCGAGCAGGGCGCTCTTCTCCGCTTCAGGCGTCTGGCCTTCCACCCAACCACCGAGGCCCTTCGCTTTGTCCTTGTAGGGCGGGTTGCCGATCACCACGGTAACGGGTTCCTCGCGCTTGATGCGGTTCGCTTGCTTGCGCGAATCGGAGATGGGCGCGAGCAGTCCGGGGATCCACGAACCATCATCCTTGGGATCGCCCAAGGTGTTGGTAACGAACATGCGCACGGGGTTCTTAGGCAGCGCACCGGTAAGGTCCACCACCTCCGCGAGGATGCGCAATTGCGCCACGGCGAAGGGCCCCAATTGCATCTCGAACGCGATGAGCCGTTTGATGGCGGCCTGCACCGCTTCGGGCACGCTGCCTTCGCCCTGGTCCGCCTTCACGTTCTCGGCGATGCGCCGCAGCACGCCCAGCATGAAGGTGCCGGTGCCCGTAGCTGGATCGATGAGCGTAACTGAGGGTGCTGCAAGGCCGCCATGCAATCCGAAGCGCGCGCTCCGCAGCACTTCATCCACCAACGCCACCATGGAGCTTACCACTTCAGGTGCGGTGTAATAGGAGCCGGTCAGCTTTCGCAGGTCATTGTCATACACCCCGAGGAACTCCTCATAGAAGTACAACCATGTATCGGCATCGCCCTTGCTGATCTTGGCCCAATCCACTGCGTCCAGCACTCGGGTCAGTGTGCTTAGGGATGTCTTTAGTGTTTCTCTGTTCTCTGCGCTATCGGTAAGCAACCGGAGCGCGGCACCAATGAGCGAACTTGACTTGCTCAATTCCTCGGATACGCGGTGCAACCCCGTGGCCAATTCGATGTCCTTCGCGCGGGCCATGAGCAAGCCGAACGTTACCGCTTGCGCATAACCATCCGCGAAGACCTCATCGTTCGCTTCCGGGAAGAGCAATTTGCGCCAATCGGTGGCGAGACTGGTCAGTGCTTCACTGCTTAGCGCGAGCCGTTCCGTTACTTCGTCACGGAGCAAGCGGCACAATCGCGCGCTGGTATGCGCCAGCTCTTTCGCGTTGCGTGGCGGCATCGGTTCCCATTGCAGGAAACTCTCGAATAGCATCACCAGGTTCGGCGTCGCTTGCAACGCGTTCCCAGCGGTGGTGATGTCGCCTTGCAACGCTATGATCTCGTCCACGAGTTCGCCGTTCCGCCACACGCTGAACGCGTTGCCGTCCGTGTACATCAGGTTGGGGAGCGAGCAGAGCTTCTGCCACTGCACCTTGTCATGCGGGTCTTTGAACTTGCGTGGGTCCGCGCCCTTGCCCGGTGCCTTCAATTCCACAAAGCCCACGAGCGCATTGTGTACGCTAACGGCATAGTCGGGCCGGGTCTTCAGGTCGCTGATGGACGATTCGCCCACCAAGGTCACTTTGCTGCGTGGCAGGTTGACCAATTCACCGAGCGCATGCAAGAGTTCCTCGAAGGGCGCACGGATCTGGTCTTCAGGCTGGCCTTGGGCGGCGGGGTTGCTGAGCTTCTTCTTCGCGGCTTCGCCATAGGCGGCGATGGCAGCGCTGAGCGTTGGCTTCGGCTTAGCGGCTCCGGTGGCCATGGGCTGCGATACGGGTCATGGGAACAAGGTTAGGGACCGGCGGCCTCGGGCTCGTCATGGTCTTGCTGCTCTCTGCACAGTTCGATGTTGGTCGCGATCCTCTCTGAAGCAATGTCCTCATCAATCTTGGCCTCATCCACATGGCAAAGGCGGTAGCACCACGTAGCGGCGAACATGAGCACGATGAGCATCAGCGTTGCGGTGAGCGCCTGTTTCGGGTCCCTGCTCCTCACCTTTACAAGGTCGCATAGTGGTGCGATCGGGTTCAACTGGATGACAACCTTAGGCAATGGCATGGTGTGCGGTGTTAGGACCAATACAATGAAGATCAACGCCAGCAGTAAGATCCGCTCGCATCCTGTTCGCGGGTTCCGCTGGGGTTCGGTGGGTGTGTTTGTGGACCACGGTTCTGGGTATGCGTTGTCATTCAACAAACCTCCTGCCTTAGCTAAAACCAGAAGGCGGTGAGTGGTTGAGGGGGCGAACATGCGACAGGTCCGAAATGGTCGGCCGGTAGTTATCCACAATGGCACGAAGCACGGAGGTGCGTTCGGGTTCGGCAATAACGTTCAGACGCCTCTGGCGCCGGCCCGGTCAATCCCCTAACTGGCCACAGCCGAAGACGTATGTTTCCGGTGTGCCGCCAAGTCCATTCGCCCCTAACTCCGGCAGCCAACTCCGGCGGCCCAGAACCTAGCCCACCGAATCCACCACGAGGCCCAAGAGCCCTGCGGCCACCACACAACCGAGGATCCCACCCCAGGAAGTGAGGACCCGGCCATCGCCATGCGGCCCGAAGAAGAGGGTGAGCAGGGAACTGAGGGCGTGTTGGAAGGTGCGCATGGCCAATGAGCCGCCAAGCTTACGACCTAGGACCCCACCGCGCGGCGCGGCCGAATACGCCTGAAACCAAGAACCGCCCACCACCAAGACCGGGCATTCCCAGCGGCAAGCGGGCCCAGAGCCTGGCCCACCGAATACACCACCGCCAGCTCGGTGATCAGGAAGAGGTCCTTCTTCTCTGCGTAATGGTTAAGCAGGGTAAGAATGATTGCCGAATGGCCGTCTCCTTATGGCTGCCGCCCCAGTCCTTTATCTTCTGGACGCTGGTTGTACTTGTCGATGGCGGGGAAGACATGGGGCTAAGATTGGCAGAACCCTTATTACATTCGTTCTCGATGCCCGAAGACGGTCCAGGCAAAGGTGCGTGAGCGCCCGCCGGTCTGCCCGTCCTTCGGGCATCGCCAATTGCTAGCGGTGCCAGCCGAACTTTTGGGTCGCTCTCATGAAAAAACCACCCCAACTGCCAAGAAGCCAAAGAAGCCTCACCCCTCCGCATAGATAACGTTGAACCGATAGGTACACATGGTTCTGGGCGCATCCGGGGCCAGGCGAAAGAGGTGACCCACGGGGTCGGCGGTCCATGCGGTGCTGCGCCGCCACTTCCACAACCATTGGCCACTGAGGAGGTAGCTGTGCTGGTGCTCCACCCGGGCCCAGGGGCTGAAGAGGAGGTTCTCGAAAAGGATGGATTCCACCTGGGCAATATCCAAACTGTCCGTTTTGCGGATGATCACGTGGGCATACTGCCCGGCCTTCACCAAGGCGGTGCAGTCCTGCACTTCGCACCGTTCGCGCACGCGCTCAAGCGTGTGTTCCCACTCGCGCTGCACCACGCCGAAGGGTAACCACCCGAAGGGCTGGCCCTGCGCTTCGGCCATGCCAGAGCTTCCGGCTACGGCCAGGTCGTTGCGCACCGCTCTTTCCGTGTTATCGAAGGTTTCCATGGCGATTGACGGTTTAACTGTCAGCTGATCGCCGATAATGTAGTCGATCGGTCTGCACGGGCAAGCGCTCTTCGGGCTTCGCGGTCCATGGACCTGCTCAAGCCAAAGCGGGCCTCAAACAGCGCTCAGCCCAGGTTGTTGCCGATGCGGCCCCAAAGCATTTCCGGTTGCCAAGGCCGGGCAGGTCCGCGGCGCATACGCAGCACCCGTCGGCGTTCGGTGTAGGTGCGCCGCTGTAGGAAGTCGATGGCTTGGCGGTTGGCTTCCGGTAGGGTCACTTCCTCCACATGTGGCAAATGCCACCGCAGCAGTTCCTCGCCGGCGTAGGCGCTCTGGGCCACGATGAGGCCTTCGCCCAGCAGCACCATATAGTGGCCCAGCACGCGGCCTTGGTTCATGAAGATGCGGCTGGCATGGAAGTGCTCGCTCACCAGCTCGCTGCGGTCCTCGCCGCTGGCCAGGGCGTCAAGCCGCAGGATGCCGGGCCAATGGCGCCACTCGCACA
The DNA here is from genome assembly GCA_031411095.1 of Flavobacteriales bacterium. Lineage (GTDB taxonomy): Bacteria > Bacteroidota > Bacteroidia > Flavobacteriales_F > PHOS-HE28 > PHOS-HE28. Next base: position 173,009 of record JANOAK010000005.1, read on the forward strand.
GTTCCACCTCGTCCAACAGGGGAACCTCGCTTTGGCCACCGCCGTACGTAACGTAGTGCCCCTCGGGCACGAAACCCTGCGCGGAGAACACCGGCACGGAGGCATCCGCTACCAGGGCGAACTGCGTGGTGCACTGCTTCGCTTCCAATTTTTGCAACAGGGCGGCCAACAGCTCGCCTTCCAGTTCCGCGCTGCCGTAGCGAGGGTGCATAAGGCGGTCGCCGATCCAGCCACTTCCCTTGTGGGCCACGGCCAAGCCCAGGCCATTGATCAGCGCTTCGCCGGAGATGCTCTTGAGCGCTACCGCGTACGGGGTGCTCAGGTGCCAGCGGATGCGGGCGGCCATGGCCGTCCAATCCGGCGGCTCCAGTTCCGCAAGGTCCAGCTCGATGTTCCTAAGGGTGAAAGGTTCAATGGACATGGAAGGTGCGAAGCTGCGGCCCGGTGGCGGTGCGGCAGGCCCCGGGCGCGGCAGGATATGGACCACTTTTCAACAGGTGGGCCTCCGCTTTTTCAACACGGGCTGTGGAAAAACAGGGAGCCATGACCCACTACCAGGTATACTACAAAGCGGGTTGTTGATGTTCCTTCACCTGCATGGCCAAGTTGCGCATCGCCATCGTGGACGACCATCCGTGTATCCGGCACGGCCTGCGGAGCCTGTTGGCCGCGTGGGAGCACGGCGAGGTGGTCCTGGAAGCGCATGACGGTGTGGAGTATGAGGAACGATGCGCGGGCCAACCGCCGCCGGACCTGGTGCTGCTGGACCTGAGCATGCCGCGGCGGGATGGGTGGGCCACCTTGGCCTGGATGGCCGAGCAACAGCCCAACACCAAGGCCATCGCCATTACGTTCGACCCCACCTTGGAGGCGGTGCATCTGGCGCTACGGGCCAAGGCCTGCACCGTGCTCAGCAAGACCTGCGAGCCCACGGCCCTGTACACCGCGTTGGACCATGTGCGGCTCACGGGCTTCCACCAGAACGAATACACGGAGCGGGCCCTGCTGCACGCGCCGGACCCCGGCAGTCCGGAGAATCTGCGGCGCAAGGCGGAAGCGGCCTTGAGCCCTGCGTTGTTGAAGTTCGCCCTGGCCTATACCGATGATGATGAGCCGAGCATAGAAGAGGCCGGCCAACGGCAAGGGGTGAAGCGGTCCACCGCGGAGGACTACCGCAAAAAGATCGTGGAGCGCACGGGGGCCAATAGCCGGTTAGGGTTCTATAAATTCCTGTTGCGTTTCCACCTGCGGAAACCGCCGACGGGGTAGTAAGCCGCCAGGTGATGGCGCCGCTGGTATCCGGCCCCCTGCGCCGCAGTAGGATGGAGTGCTGGACCTATTAGACCTGGTGCTGCCTTCAAAGAAACGTATGATGCCGCAGGAGGGTGTTGTGCCAGCATGGCTTGACCTTATGCTGCGATGATAAGGGGTTATAACGGCGCGATAAGGTGTTATGCTGGCGCGATAAGGTTTTATGATGGCGCGATAAGGTGTTATGCTGGCCTCGTTAGGGCTTGTGCGGCCGAGAGAAGGCCTTAAGAACACAGGGCAAGGTGTTGCGCTGCCGGATCAAGGCCCAATGATGGGAGGATACGATGGGATGCCGGCACCGTTGCACCTTGTGATGTGAGGAGAAGAGGCTATGCTGGCGTGTTAAGGTGTTATGGGGGCGTGATCGGGTCGGATCCTGCCGTGATCCGATCCGATGACGGCAGGATCCGATGTTACACGTGCATGATCCCCCCGCCTGCTGCGGTGATCAGGTGGTGTGCTGGCGTTGTAAGGCCTTTTGCGCGCGTAGTCCGGGCAAGAGCTGGTGCATGATGACCTTATGCTGGCATGTTACACCGTGCTTATGCGGCTGTACCATATAATAGGGAGGTAGCTGGCCATCTGGGGTGCGTTGCCGGCAGGTAGGCTCGGAAAGCCGCGCCCAACAAGAGCTGTGGCGGGTGTTGCCCCGGTAGGCCGGGGTGGCGCCACCCCGGTGTACCGGAAAGTCGGTAGAACCTATCGGGGCCGCCGGCCATACAACGGTCAAACATCTAAAACCGGGCGACAGCCCACGAAGAACATGAAAAAGGTATGGTATATCGTAAAGCCGGGTCTGACCCGCGTAACCGCCAAGGCCCTGGTGGGCAAAGGCCGCAACAGTGTGACGATGATGACGGGCAACCCCGCCTTCCTCGCACCGAACCCCTTACCCAACCCCACGCTGGCGGAAGTGACCGCCGCGTGCGACACGTTGGATGCCGCCATCGACGCGTACGACTTCAACCGCGGGAAGTTGGAGAAGGAGGCGCGCGACCTGGCGTATGAGGAACTCCGGGTGATCTATCGCGACCTGGGGGGCTATGTGCAACTGGCCAGCAAGGGCGAGAAGGAGCTGATCATGAGCGCGGGTTTCGAAACGGTGAAGTCGCCCACCCCGCCGAGCATCCCCAGTGTACCCGGTAACGTGCGCGCAGAAGCCACCAAAGTGCAAGGACAGGTGGAAGTGCGGTTCGGCGCCAGCAAAGGTCACCGCATGTACAAGCTGTACATGACCACGGGCGACCCCACGTTGGATACCGGCTGGGAACTGATCGCCGAGACCGGCAAGGTGCGCTACATCGTGAACGGCCTTACGCGCTTCAAGACGTACAGCTTCCGGGTAGTGGCCGTAGGTGCCGCCGGGCTGAGCATTCCTTCGGATGCGGCCAGCGCAACGGCTGCCTGAACCTGCAGCTGCCCACTATGGGAAAAACCCCGGCCATGTGCCGGGGTTTTTCGCTTGTGGGCGTAACTTCTTTGTCATTACCCGCACTGTCACTCCGGGCCTGACCCGGAGTCGCGAGACCACAAGAAGCACCCGGCGACCTTTCATTGAGGAGCGGTGGTGTAGGTCCATCCGTGTTCCAGCGATACTCTGATCGCATTCATACCAACATCTCGGAAAGCGGAGGATCAAGAACAGGCCATGTCACCGCCAGTCATAGAGGGCAGTACAGCAGGGGTGGGGGCGGGGGTACTCCTGCTCGCGCAAGTTTTCCGCGCGGGTCGGTTCGCGGGTGCGCAAAGCGGGCGACTTGTGCGATGCACGGTTCTTTACTGATGTCTAAAGCGTGTCCGGAATGCTTCGGCTTCATCCGCTGATCCTACTCGACAACCAGTTTGCTCCCACTGATCCAGGTCTTCTCGTTGGAAAGATGGAGGTAGTAAAGTCCACTGGCCAAAGCTCGTATGTCCACTTCATTACTGCCCTCCTGTGCGGCATGCACCAGCGCGACCTGCCCCGATGCGCTCACAAACGTCAGTTGGAGGGCTTGACCATTGCGCAATGAGATCGGCAAGGTGATGCCCACCTGCACCTGCCCATGCGCGGGGTTCGGATACACCGTGAGCGCATCGTTCAAATTGGTGATGATCTCCGTTACGCCCGTGCCATCACAACCCGGAACAATGCAGCCCATGCTGTCCACTTTAACCACCCATGTGTCTTGGCTGATCCCAGGCGGGTTGTTGCCACTGGTGCTGAAGTAAGCCGCACCTGCGGCGATGAAGCCCCCATCTTGGGTGGGCAGTACATCATAAAAACGCCCGTTACCATCATCCAACAACGAATCCTGGGAGTAGTAGGAGCGCATCCAGATGCTGTCGCCTTCGCTGGTGGTGCGTAGCAAGAGGCCTTGCTGCTCGCCGCCGTAGTAGCAGACACCGCAGGCGATCAGGTCTCCGTTGGGGCGTTCTTTGGCGGCGAAGAGGATGGTGGTGTATGACTCCTCCCCGTATTGGTGCTCCCAAAGAATGGTGCCATCGCTGCTGTCCAGCTTGGCCATATAGGGCCTTGTAAGATTGAGATCATCCGCATAACCCCACGCACTAGCGACCAAAGCGTGACCATCGCTTGTCGCGATCAAATGCGCGTTGGGTTCGTCATAGCTGCCGCCCCATAGCTTGGACCATACCACTTCACCAACACTATCGATGCGCTGCACCCAAAGGTTCTTATTGTCCTGATTGAGCCGTCGTTGACCGCCCATATAGTAATGGCCAGGGGCTAACTCATGAACGGCGATGAAGTAATCTGTCAACGCCCCACCATATGTCTGTCGCCAGCGCTCATTCCCGGAACTATCGGTGCGGAGGGCGAAGCCGTTCACATTGCTGTTCGAATCGTATGCGCCTACGATCAGATAGCCTCCATCCACAGTGCGTTTCACTTGATAACCCACCCAATTCTGTTCCGTTACCCCGAACACCCGCGTCCACAACGTATCGCCTTCGGTGTTGAAGCGCATCAGGTAGACTTCGTCAATGCCCAGGGTATCCTCACTGGAACCACCCACCACAAAACCGCCACCGGGGACGGTGTCGCAGCAGTTGGCCCAGCCGGGGAAGGCGCTGTGCTGTGGCCGCCAATTGCGGATCTCGTTGACCAATACTCCCTCCTCATCTACGAACGTATGTACAACTGAGACATGGAAGAAGTACTCGCCCACGTCCACACTATCGTAATCCGAACTTGCACTTATGACGCAATAACCATCGGTCGTCTTTTCAATTCCCCATCCCGTTTGGGCATAGCCGTTGCCCAAAAGGTCATAACGCCGGTTGAAGCCCTGGCCCATGGCCAGGGCTTCAACACTAACGAACGCTATGGCAATACCCCACCTCAACGTTGCACGCTCAGCTTTGTACGGATCGGCTCGGCACCTGCCGTGGTCAATTCAACAATGTACAAGCCGCTTGCCCAATCCGTTGTTTTCAGTTCAACAATTCCGGACCCGTTGGTGGTTCTGCACCCGCTCGCGCAACTCTACACTTGTCCTGACATTTCCTAAGAGGACTGAGCGGGACTGCGGGTGAACCATTCGCGCAACAGGCGTAAGGCGGGCGACTTGTGCGATGCACGGTTCTTTACTGATGTCTAAAGCGTGTACGGTATGCTTCGACTTCATTCGGTGATCCTACTCGACGATGAGTTTGCTCCCACTGATCCAGGTCTTCTCGTTGGAAAGATGGACGTAGTAAAGTCCACTGGCCAAAGCCCGTATGTCCACTTCATTACTGCCCTCCTGTGCCGCATGCACCAGCACAACTTGCCCCGATGCGCTCACAAACGTCAGCTGGAGGGCTTGGCCATTGCGCAATGAGATCGGCAAGGTGATGCCCACCTGCACCTGCCCATGCGCGGGGTTCGGATACACCGTGAGCGCATCGTTCAAATTGGTGATGATCTCCGTTACGCCCGTGGCATCGCAGCCGGGGACCACACATCCCATGCTGTCCACTTTCACCACCCAGGCATCTTGCGAGTAGCCCGGTGGGTATGGCCCTCCGAACGGCCCGTTGGCGAAGCCGCTCATGATGAAGCCCCCATCCTCTATGGGCAGCACATCCCAAAATCGGCCTCGGCAGCTATCGATCACCTCATCGTAGTACGAGTAGTTGCGCATCCACAGGCTATCGCCTTCGCTGGTGGCACGTAGTAGCAGCCCTTGCTCATGGCCACCCTCGTAGGTTACCCCGCAGGCGATGAAGTCCGTGTTGGGGCATTCTTTGGCGGCGAAGAACAATGTGCCGAACCTTGGCTCACCATACTCGCCCTCCCAAATGAGCGAACCATCAGCCGTGTCCAGTTTAGCCAAGTACGGAACTGTGCTCTCACCGTCATCTGCATAGCCATAGCCCCCGGCAAGCAGCACCGAGCCTTCTGCACATAGATAGGAATGCACCTGCGCATCATCGTAAATTCCACCCCACTCTTGGGTCCAGATCTCGTCTCCGGCCATGTTCACTCGCACCACATACATATCACCATCATCCGCCTGCGGCCGTGAGCGGCCTGTCAGCAAGTATCCATCGGAAAGCTCCACCACCGCACTGAACGCTTCCGTGACCACCCCACCAACCCCGTATGTGTGCCGCCACTGTTCATTCCCACCACCGTCTGTTTTTATCGCGAAAGCATCCTGGTAGCTCACCGCATCGGTGTTACCACAGATCAGGAAGCCTCCGTCGCTAGTGTGCTTCGCTTGTTGACCTAACCAAAAAGCGCCCGGGCTTCCAAAGCTTCGCGACCATATCGAATCCCCCTGAGTGTTGAAACGCACCAAGCGAGCTTCATCGAGTCCGGTCCAGTACTGCTGACTGCTGCCACCCACTACAAAGCCCCCATCGATAACCGAATCGCAACAATCGGCCCAACCCAGGAACTCGCCATATTGGTTGCGTCGATATCGTTTCTGCCATTGCAATTCACCCAACCCGTTCAAGCCTTGCAGGATCAGTGCATAAGTACCCACAATCGAATCCGGTCCAAGCGTATCAGGTTCAAAGCTGGCACTGAAGACCGTTATTCCCTGCTCCGTGAGTTCAACGCCAAAGGAACCCTGCGCGTTGCCCTGCTCGAATGCATCGTATCGCTTGTTGAAGCCCTGGGAGAAGAGCTTCAATGTAAGAAATACGACAACGAACAGACCGGCCGCGCGCAGGGTTCTCATGGCAAACGTCTAATGCACCGTGAGCTTCACCGTGCCGGTGCGCACGCCATCCAATTCAAGCGCTGCTGCGTATACACCACCAGGTTCATCGCTCAGATCAAGTTCCACGATGGCCGAGCCGGTGGTTAACCGCTGTTCAGCGACCAGTCGGCCAGTCAGGTCATGTACACGCACGGTTGCTTGCTCCACGCCTTCCGGCACATTGCACACCACGTAGGCGAGGCCATCGGTAGGATTCGGATAGGCCTCAAGGATGATGGCTTCCAAGCTGCTCGAATTGCGCACACGTTTCGGGGCTTCCATGGTGCGCTCCTCCAGAGGAAGTATCACCACCTCTTCAAGCGGTTCTTCGCCCAAGGCATTCAACCAAGCGCCAGCGCGCGCACTACCGATCATCCATCGATCTTGGGCCAGGCCGCTGAGGTAGTTGCTCGTGGCCGCATCCGGTCGTGTCCAACCATCCGCTTGTTCCGCATTCGCATAGTGCTTGAGTACACCATATACACCGGGCGTAGAGCTGGCAAGTTCCAAAGCGGCGGCCAAGTCGTAGAGCGCCAAGTAATCACGGTTGGCGCTGTAATAGCCTGCTAGTACCGCATCCCCATTATCTGCAGGCAATTGGTTGTGCCAATTCTTAAGCAGGAGAATAACGCTGTCCACGTTGGTACTGTCCAACCAGCTCCAACGGCCGAGATCCGTCAGGTCCTCTGCTTTACCGCTGGCGTTGGTGCTGATGTCGCTTTCCAAAATGTCCAGCGGGTTGATGCCGTTCTGCGCGCTGGCCACCAGGTTGTAGTAGAAGTCGCTCAGATCGCTCTCATAGCACAGCTTCATGGCCTCCGGCTGTAGCGGGCTGTTGCTCAAGAGCGCCTGGGTGAGGTTCCAAGCATTCAGGGCCGGGCTGCGCTCGAAGGCCGCCTGCCATACCTCCACACCCACATTGGGCGCAACGGTTTGCAGAGCATTGCGCACCTGCGTACTGCTCTTAGTGGGGTCGCTCACGTAGCCGAGCAAACTATAGGTGTCGCCATTGTCCAAGGTGGCATCGTAGGTGGCCATGCTTTCTTCAAGTTCCTCGCTCTTCTCCTCCGATCCGGCCACCAAGCCACTGCGCTCCCGCTCGCGGCTGCGTTGGTTGCTGGGGCAGGCTTCGTTCCAATTGGCGGGCGGGTTCACGAACGAAGGTTCTGGATTCAAGTACACCGCATCGACGTCCTGCGGCACCCAAGCCTCCGTGCTTCCTTGGTGGTGGTAGTACACCACGAAGTTGCTCGTATTAGCGACATGCCAATCGCTTTCATCCGCATCCAGCAAGCTGAAACGGTTGCCAGCGGGTGCGGTATAGTCATCCGAGAAACTAGACGCACCTTGAGTTCCACGCACGGTGGGCTCACCGGCGGTGAGGGCAACGTCATAGGCGTTCTTATTCCCAGATTGCCCGAAGTCGTTGCACTTGATATCCAACCCGGTGAGGTAGTTATCATCGGGGTTGGCGTTGCGGCCTTGTATCAACAATGCAGTGCTGTTCTTGTAGCCGAAATCATCGAATGAATTGTTGTACACCCTGTTGCTTTCGCGCCCACTGTTCTTGATGACAAGTCCCGCGCGAGCATGGTCCGTGGCCGTACTGGCGGTGAACGCATTGTCCTCGATCTCGTACCCTGTGCATTCGTCGCTGTATACGCCATAGGGCGTGCCCACAGCGAAGGGATGGGTCCAGTCGGCGACATCGATCCGGTTGTTGGTGATGGCCGCATCGCGCACGGCGTCCATGCGGATGCTCCTTGGGCAACGGGTAAAGACCGCTTGGTCAATGCTGAAGGTCTTGTCGTCCGTGATTCCGGCCACTTCCACTCCCAAGGTGAGTCGATCAAAGGTGGAAGGAATGGGCGTAGGACAGGGCTCGCCGATGGGAACGATCACCGGGCAGAACGGCGCTATGATGAAGCTGGCGTTCACACCGCGCACGCCAAGGCCCGCGTCCATGCTCATGGGGCTATTTTGGTCGGGCTGGTACGGAGTGCCCGCAAAGTCACAACCAAGTATGGGGATGTTTCGTACGCCGTACAAGGCCATATGCTCCAGGGGCCGGGCATGGTCGTTCAGCGGTGCGTCGACAATGAAGTCGCAATCATGGAAGTAGCTCCGGTTCACCCGAATCTCGCTGGGGTCGCCGGGTGCATGGTTCTCATAAGGTCCCATCACTACATCGCGTTTGTTGTTGCGGAACGTAGCGCCACGGGTGCGTATTACCCCCCCACCGGCAAATTGCAACTGGTAGGCGGCCAGATCATCGCCATCCAGGAACTGGTTGTTGGTGATCAGGGCCGTGCGCGCGTTCTCGATGGTTGCCTCGCGTACGTAGGCATAACCTTGGTCCGCATAGTTATTCCCATCCTGGCTCTCGTTGGTACCCTTCACTACGATACCGTCCCACATGCTGTTGGGGCAGGTGCCGATGCTGGTGAGCACGGCATTGTTGCGCACGATGAGCCTGCCACCGGGTTCAACGACCACACGCGTGGCATGGTCCAATTGACGTGTATCGGCGAATTGGATGGTGGCCCCCTCGATGGTGAGGGAGTGGCCTGCGGGAATGGCGATGATGCCGTGGATGCTCTTATTCGTGTTCCATACTTCGTTGATGGCCACTGTGTATTGGTGGTTCGCGTCTAAGGCTTCCTCCACAACAAAGTCATACGCCTGCCGGCTTTGGCAATCGGGGTAGAGCTTGGCGAGGTAGCTGTCGTCTCCATTGTGGCTTGAATTTCCGCTCACCAAGAGCCCACCGTCAGGCAGTTCACTTATTCTATACATGCACTCCTGTTTCTTCAGGTCCGCTGGAAAACATGCAGGGTCCAACATCGGCTGCACATCAAAGTCCGTTGACCAACGAACCACACCATCAGCAATATTCACCTTGCAGACGTACGCATTCGTGTTCCAATACTCCCACCCGTCCGTGGCCTCCGGTGTCACCCAGCTTTGAGGATCGTATCCAGGTCCCAGGTCCTGATCACCGCCAAACGTCGTGGTCAGACAGTGCAATTGATCCTGTGTCAGGTCGGCATAGGTGAAGGGGTTGCTGGCTGTATGTCCATCCGCCCACCGCGAACTGATCGTTACAAATTCATCACCATTTGCCAGCACGCATAGATCGCTTTGCAGATCATACGCACGGACCTCGCCTAGGTCTGTATGCGTCGGCCATAGCAACCCACCTTGGATATCCACCTTGTACACCCACAGTTGCGCGTGTTTCTTACCAGCCGATAGACCACCGTTCTCATAGTTGCTCATGATCGGCCAAAGCACGTGAAGTTCACCCCCCTCCCTCACGAATTTGGCGTTCGTACTGTACTGGAGTTTGGTTGGATCATGTTGACCGCTTCCATCCGTGCTCAATTCGGGTGTACGTGTGTCCTGCAGCACACTTATGGCAAAGTTCCCAGCATCTGGCGACATCACCCAAAGGGGGACACTTACCGCTTCCCGAAAGTGTGCTCCTGTTATCAGAACTTTTTGCTGCCCGTTCTCAATGGTAACATCCGTGGCACGTAGCCATAGTCCATCACCGGGCTGTATATCCAATGCTGGTTCCGAACCCGCGGGTGTGAATAAACGCTGATCGCGGACAGTACCATTGGAGCGCAAGCGAAGCAACTGGCCGATCTGATCGTTATTGCCGGGCAACTTCGTATAGCCCGTCACCAGATATCCGTTGGAGCCATCAACGGTCAGTGGCAGTATCGTGAACCCTCTTGATTCCACGCCCCACATTTCGGCGTAAGGCAGGTCCGCACCGTAAACGTTGCTCCATATGTGTTCACCAGCGATATCGAATTTGCTCACGAGGTTCTTGAACTTCCAAGGACCATGCGCACCGCAGGCTTCTTCAGCAATATTCACATCGTTCGTATTACCGGTCGGATCGTAGTGGATCGGCACGGAAACATGTGCGTAGTCCCGGCTTCGATTGAAAGCGCTCTCACCAATGGCCAGAATAGCTCCATCGACGGGGTCCTGACATAGGCTGTAATAGGTACCCGGCTGGACCACCTTGCACCAGACCATTCGGCCTGCCGTGTCGAAAAACCGAGGGTCGCCCATGGCATTACACGCCGATGGGTGAGCGGTTCGAAATGATCGATCTGGCCGAGTGAAGTGCCGAACGACGCCAAAAAGCACGGATCCGAATCGGTCCAATTCGTCATGTGCGAATATCCAGCGGCTGCGATACCGATCAACGCATGGGTCACAGGGTCGTAACAGTTCACATGAGCATACCACCAATCCTCAGTGCTTCCATCTTGATCCACCTCCTGGCTTTCCGTCAGCGTCGTTTGCTGGTATGCAACACCCATGATATTCCCAGGCTCATCAGGGTCGCCATATTCAACGTTCTGCAGCGTGTTCAGTGTGCCGAAATCCGGTGTTTCATCGGACCAGGTGACACTCCGCCACTCCACCCCCGGCGCAGGCTGCGTCTGCCCCAAACTCCGCCCAGGATCAACGAATAACAGAACCAAGAGCAGAAGCCCCCATCTGATTTTCGCGGCACGGGCAGGCCTTGCGGCTCTTCCAGGCACTTCCGGTAATTGACTCGTCCACCTGTTCTTCATGGCCAACGTTGGTATTAACCTCGGCGTTGTTGCCGAGGGTTGGGTTCCATAAACAAATGCTCGTTGTGGGAGCAACACAGCGAACAGGAGCGGATCGAATGTATCAGCGAGATGGATCCCTGATACCCGGTGGTTGACAACTTGGCGACGATAATTACAGGTCTTCCGACGGGTGGACACTTCAACAGCGACAGCGCCCCCCCAAACGCCACCGCCCCCCATGCGGCGGCACATAGGGCGGTGAGCAGGAAATAGTATGGATGCCGGACTTACGCGGCCACCATCATGGCCAGTCGCAGCGCCCTGGTGCAGCGCGATGGGGATGTGGTGGACCTCGTTGGGACCTCGCCTGTTCCCTTCAACGTGCCTTCGGGCAACTACCATGTGGGCGTTCGCCACCGCAACCACCTGGGGTGCATGACCGCCAACCCGATCGCGCTCGGTTCCACCGCCACATCGGTCGACCTGCGCTCGGTGGCCTTGGGTACTTATGGCACGCAGGCTCGGAAGAGCATCACCGGAACCTTCCCGGTGGAAGCGCTCTGGGCCGGCGATGTGTCCTTCAACAGCGCAGTGCAATACACCGGCAGCGCGAACGATCGTGATCCGATACTGGTCACCGTGGGCAGCACCACCCCCAACAACGTGGTGAGCAACACCTACAGCACCCGCGACGTGAACATGAACGGCAACGTGCAATACACAGGATCCGGTAACGATCGTGATCCCATATTGGTGAATGTGGGGAGTACCACACCGAATAATGTGAGGGTGCAGCAATTGCCGTAGCGCTGATCATAAAGTCCGGGTTCTTTAAGTCAAAGGGGAACCCGGGTGTACAAGCCCCGCTTTTCGCGGGCTGGGTTGCGATCGGGCGGCAGATCCAACGACGTGAACAACGTGCTCTTCGAGCAGGTGACTAAGACACGGTGAGCAACGTTCGCCGGTCTGCACATGATCAGCGACGATCGTTGTTGTCATCCTGAGCAAGGGCGCGCGGGAGGAATGGCGCACGTTGGCGAACCACCTCCGCCGCGTCAGCGACTAGTGCGCCTCAGCCTCCTGCACCCAATACATCTCCACCAGGCCGAGGCCCTTCACGTTCACTTCGCCCCGGGGGATGCAGCCGAAACGGTCGCCGAGGAGGGCTTTGGTGTGGCCGGAGATGTTCACCCGCCCCACCTCGCCGGAGCTCTCCATGCGGCTGGCCAGGTTCACCGTGTCGCCCCAGATGTCGTACTGGAACTTGTGCTTGCCCACCACGCCCGCCACAACAGGCCCGGTGTGGATGCCGGTGCGCATCTCGAAGTAGGGCTTGCCCTGCCGCTCGCGTTCGCGCTTGCGCTCCACGATGAAGGCCGCCATGCGCAGCGCTGCGCGAACCGTGTTCTCCACGGAGTCCGCGGACGGCAGCGGCAGCCCGCCGGCCGCCATGTAGGAGTCGCCAATGGTCTTGATCTTCTCCACGCCGTAGTGCGCACAGATGTTGTCGAACTGCTCGTAGCACACGTTGAGCTCCTCCACCAGCTCCTCCGCTGAGAAGTGCTGCGCCTTGCTGGTGAACTCCTTGAAGTCGGTGAAGAGCACGGAGGCCCGCTTAATGGTGAGGGGTTCGGTCTTGCCCGATTCCTTCAGTTCCTCGGCGATCACGCTGGGGAGGATGTTGAGCAGCAGCTTGTCCGATTTTGCCCGTTCCACCTCCACCGTGTTGAGGGATACGTTCAGATCGTCGTTCGCCCGGATGAGGTCCGTCGTGCGCTGCTTCACCTTCTCCTCCAGGATGATGTTCTGGTCGCGCACGATGCGTTCGTTCTCACGGATCTGCTCGATCAGTTCGTCCTGGGCCTCGCGCCGCTTCTTCTCCACTTCATCCTTCTCCCACTCGAAACGTTTGGTGAGCAGGAAGGTGAGCAGCAAGGCCTCGAACACGGTGGCATGGCCGGAATAGCTAAGCCCAAGTATATACTCGGGCTTGCCCGTGTTGATGTACATGGCCTCGGCCAGCACCAGCAGGAAATACACGAAGTAAGTGAGCGCGAAATAGTAACCGAAGCGATTACCGCTCTTGCCCACCTTCACGCCCACATAGCCCATGACAATGAACGACAGCAACGCCTGCAACGTGTTGATGGGCTGCTGGATCGGGAACGAAAGGAAGTTCTTCAAGAGGAACCAGAGCGCATAGACCACGATCAGCACGCTCACTGCCTGGTACAGTCGGGGCCGGTACTTCTTCACCTCCAGGAACCAGAGGCAGTAGATGGTCTGCACGGTGACCCCGAACGCGGGGATGGCCGTGTACCAGAACAGCATGTCCACCTTGGGGAAGAAGTACACCACGAAGCCATCCACCACCACCATGGAGTAGCAGGTGAAGATCAGCACCAGCAGGGCGTTCACCAGGTAGAGCGTTTCGCGCAGGGAGATGAAGTAGAAGATGTTGCTGAGCAGCACGAAGAGCATCAGGCCGAGGTAGATGCCGTAGATGAACTTCTGGAAGTTGGCCTTATCCTCGTATGCCTGCGGTGCATCGATGCGCAGCGGAATGGGACCGGAGTTGGTGGTGAGGCGCACGTAGTAGTCCCGCTGGCCGGGTGGTAGCGGGAACACCTGGAACGAGCTCTTCACCTCGCGCTCGTGGAACACGGTGTTGGACCCCGCCTTCTTGAGCACCACCCGCCCGCTGTCATCGCGGAAGTACAGGTCGCAATCGGGAAGGCCGGCCTGGGCGATCTCCAGCATCAACGGATGGTCCGTGGGGTTGTTCAGCGTGAAGCGCGCCCAGAAGACGGAGAGGGTGTAGCCCAGAATGAGGTTGGTGTTGCCCGGACGCGAAAAGGAGCCGTGCATGGCGGGGCCGCTGACCTGCTCGAAGGTGAACGCACCTTGCGGATCCTCCAGTACCTCCACCTGCCTGCCGATCTCCATGGCCTCGCTCCCTGGTGCCCACACGAGGGGCTGCGCCTGCGCGAAAAGCGGAAGCAGCAGGAAGGCGGTCAGCAGCCGGGGCATGGATCGTGTGCGCATGGGAGCACTGGGTTGTTCGCCGCGCGTCAGTACACGGGGTCCTCGTATTTGGCGAAGTTGCTCGGTATGCCCAGCAGGTAGGCGAAGAAGATCCACCACACCAGGCAGTAGATACCGAAAGGCAGGTAACCGTAGAAGCCGGCCACCGGCATCTCGAACACATGGAAGCGGTCCACGAAAGGCACATTGTACACCCAGTACCCCAGATAGTCCGTGTGGGCCACGCCGTCCGTGTGGGTGGCGCTCATGTAGTTCTGGCCTTCCAGCAGGAAGCCCTCCACCAGGTAGGTGAGGGCCAGGAAGAGCACCGGTGTCCACACCCCGTTGCGGATGGGGGTGAAGGGCGTCCAGATGCCCAGCAGGTCCAGCGCAACGGTGAGGATGATCAGCGGAGCGAGCCAGATCACCGGGCAGAGGTAGGTGGGGAACATGGGCATGAGGAACAGCGCCGCGAAGGCCACCACCAGCAGGCCCACTTGCGCCGTACGGCCAAGGCTGATCTTCGGGCCGTAGCGGTATTTCGCCACCCAGCCCGGGAAGGTGTTGAACAGGCTGAACCACTGGAAGCTCAGCGGCATCAGCGCGGAAGAAGCGAAGATGGCGTAGGTGTACCACTCATCGTCCGGCACCACGCCGCCGATGGGGTAGTACCAGTACTCCTGCACGAAGAAGTTGAGGTACTCGAAGATGAGCCAGCCGAAGATGGAGGCCACACCGATGCCCACGAGCTCCTGCGGGGCGTTGTTGAAGATGGACCGGCCGCCCGTGCGCTTGTACACGATGCCGTCCAACATGAAGGTGAAGCCCCAGTAGAGCGGGATGTAGGCCCAGTTGAGGAACCACTTGGGCGAGGTGAAGTGGCCGGCGAGGAAGATGGCGGTGACCGCCCACACGGCTGTGCCGGCCCAGAACCAGGTGGGGAAGGGCACCCGCGGCCGGGGTGCGGGCGGCTTGGCCACAGCGGGCGGCGCCTTGAAGCCGAACAACCGCGGGAACACGTACAGCAGCAAGGTGAGGAAGGCGATCACCATCACGCCCCAGAACACCGTCCAGCTGAATCCGCCGTTAGCGGGCGTCTGGTCCTTGTAGATGAGCTCGGCGCTGAGGGGCGGGAAGTCGAAGTAGTGCTTGTCGAACACGCCTGACACGTGGATGTACGCACCGATATACGGCGTGAT
This sequence comes from Flavobacteriales bacterium, assembly GCA_031411095.1. GTDB lineage: Bacteria > Bacteroidota > Bacteroidia > Flavobacteriales_F > PHOS-HE28 > PHOS-HE28. The sequence goes on from JANOAK010000005.1 coordinate 188,321, forward strand.
CACAAGGCCGAAGAAGGCCAGCAGCAGGTAGAAGACCTTCTTTGGTGCGCTCACGGTCGGTTGAGCCATGGTTCAGGGGTTGTTCGGGGAGCCTTCCACGTCGGCGACATCACGCATGATCAACAGCAGCATGGCCTGCAGGCCGCCGAAGAGCACCAGCAGCCAGTAGTTCATCAGGTTCTGGCCGATGGGGAAGAAGTGATCGAAGGTGACGCGCAGCACCTTCAGGGGATCGGTGTACACCTCATGCGAATAGAGCACCGGCGGCACCCGGCCGATCACGAAGGCCAGGCAGGCCATGGCCAGCGTGAACAGGATGGCGATCTGCGCCCAACGCGTGCCCCATCGCGCGCGCAGGATGGGGAACATGATCTTCACCGAGAGCAGGCCGTAGTAGATGGAGAGCAGGCCCAGCCCGTAGATGATCAACGCGTCGAGGAACTCATACTGCGGCAACGCGTTCACATGGATCACGTCGCTGATCATGTAAGGCGCGTTGGGGTAGAAGATGAACCAGAGGAAGAGCAGGATCCAGAACAGGAAGCCCGGCAGCCTGTCCTGGAAGCGGTAGATCACAAAGGCGAATAGCAGCGGTGCGAAGCCCGAACGCAGGTTGCTGAGCAGCCAAGCGTACGTGTTGTCCTGCAGCACCCAGTTGCGCAACAGGAACATGCCGATCACCCATACGGACAGGATGAGCACATCGCGTTCGATCTGGAAGTCCTTGATCCGTTGCATGGTGGATGCGGTCGGTTAGCGCGCCCGGTCCAGTGCACGGCTGGCATCGGGATGATGAGCGTTATGGAGCAGCAATGTAGAATTTGCATCCGGAAAACCAAGTACCTGCAACACCGATCCCGACCACAGGCGCTCCTTCATGTCCAAGCTCTGTTGCCCAGATCAACTGCCCGAAGAGCGGCACGCCCATCGACGTGAACAAGGTGCGCTTCGAGAAGGTGCGCACCGCTACCGGTTCGAAGACCGAGGCAGGCAGGAGCATGAAATTCGAGATCGACGTGGTTATCTTTGAAAAGCAATGGATATCCAAGCCCTCAAGTTGGAACTGGTGCAACTGCTGGCCACCACCAGTGACCCCAAGGTGCTGTCGAAGCTGAAGCGGCATTTGGAGTTGCTGCACGCAAAGGCGAGCGGATACGAGCGGGAACCTAACGACAGTGGGCAGGTTCTGAAGGAGCCTGAGCCGATCCCGGTGCTGCGCGCCGAGGTGAAGCGCTTGATCGATGAGGTGCGCGATACGCATGTCTTGAGCAGCGTACTCGCTTTCCTGCGTGGCGATCAGGATGACTTGGTGTGGCGCTCGGTGCTCAGCGCACGCGCCGCACACGCCGAGGCCGACTTCGCTGCTGGACGCGTGTACACGCAGGAGCAAGTAGAGGCCCACTTCAAGGCCAAGCGGGCGCAGTGAAGGTTGTTTGGTCGGCGTGGGCGCTGCGGCAGTTGGACGAGATCCATGCGTGGTACAGTGCGGAAGCATCACCGACCGTGGCCGATCGCATCATTGAGGACATACTCGCCGGTACAAGCCTGCTGGAACAATTCCCCTTCGGTGGTCAAGTGGAACCTTGGCTCGAGCACCAAGGGCTTGGCCATCGGCGCGTGGTGGTCGGCAACTACAAGGTTGTATACCAGGTCCACGAAGAAGAAGTGCGCATTGTTGACGTCTTCGATGGCCGGCAGGACCCTGGGAAGATGAAGGTGTAGTCACTTCCCGTGGAAAGCACAGTTCTGGACCGGCTTCACCGACAACGAATGGTTCCCGTACCTCGCTGCACGCGGCTTCGATGAGATGGACTTCTGGCCGTCCAGAGGTCGCATTTAGTTCTCAAAACTCCGGAAGAACTCCGGCACCAGCTCGTACACGGTCTTCGGCTTCAAGCCCAGTTCGTACTTATCGAATAGACTTACGAGGCGCTCACCATCGATCAGCTCGATGGGAGGCACGCCATCCCGGTTGGCTTCCTTCTGGGCTTCGGAAGTGAAGCGGCCGTTGGTCAGGATCAGGTCCGTCTCAGCCCGGCCCTGCATGCTGCTCCGATGAACCGACGCTTTGGAATCCCTGTGCAGCTTGGGGCTCTTGAGCGAACGCGCAGAGGACATACCTTGGACGCAAAGCCCAACACCATGGAGTATTTGGTCACCGTATCGCAGATCGCCGTTGCATGCTCCGTTGCCTTCGTCTGGGTCTTCAGGTACCACAATGTCGTCGCCGAATTCAAGCAGTTCGGCCTGGGCGATGTGGTCCGGAACGCGGTCGGTGCTTCCAAAATAGCGTTGGCCACCATGCTGGTCGTGGGCATCTGGTATCCAGCACTGGTCCCCATCGCGTCCGCAGGCATGGCTGCATTCATGCTCGCTGCCCAGGCTTTCCATTTCAAGGCAGGCAATCCGTTCAGTAAAAGGCTGCCCTCCCTGATCCTTTTCATCCTCTGCGCGTTCATGGTATGGGCAACCATGCCATAGCACGCGCATGACGCCATTCCTGATCGCTGTTCTCCTATCGAGCATCTCCTTCTTCGCGTACGTGGCCGACTATTACAGGTCGCCCCGCATGAAGAGCGAGTTCGAACGGTTCGGGATGGCGAAACTGGGCCTGTTCATCATCGTCCTGCAATTCCTGGGTGCTCTTGGCCTCTTGGTGGGACTATGGCTCCACCCGATCCTCACGCTGGCTTCGTTGGGCCTTGCCCTGCTGATGCTGGCGGGCTTGATCGTGCGGCGCAAGTCGAAGGATGGCCTGTGGGTTTCGCTGCCAGCCTTGTTCTTCTTCGGCTTGAACGCCTACATCTGCTGGGCGTCGTTGCTGCGCTGGCTTTGAGCGCTGCTGAACTGCATGGTGGAAGGGCTGGGCAACGGCATGAGCATCTACGGAGTGCGTTCACAGAACGTCCATCGACGTGATCAACGTGCTCTTCGAGAAGGTGCGCAACGAACTCGCGACGGCCAGTGGGAGCGCATTTACCAACCACGCGAGAACCTGGTGCCTGGGAAAGGCTCATGGTAAAGCAGGCAAAGACCCGCGCGGGGAGTTGGTCCCGCTGAACTTGGCGTCGAATGAGCTGCCTGGACTGCTACTTCCCCTTGACGTGGTAGCGCATATAATACTGGCCGATTGCATCTGAACCATCAGAAGTCTGGGTGTTAACCGCTAACTGCGTTTGTGCACCAAGTGTTTGCACAACCTGATCCTAGATCACTAGGATCTTTCCACTCCCCTGCACGGCGTGGAACGTTAACTCCACTTGGGGCGTTGTCGCGAACACTTCTGGGATCCGGATCTCCACGAAACGGATGTGCTCATCACCCGGATTGAAACACATCAACACCGCACCGTTGTAATTGCTCGAACCACCCGAAGGCGTGGCAACGTGGACATAACCCGGTGTGCATGTCTGCATGTCGATGTTCGGGTTCTGCGCACGTACTTGAAGTGTCAATGATGACACCAGAATCGCGAGGGCAATTTGCTTCTTCATTGGGAGGGTTTTAGTCACAGACTAAGGTATAGACGGAAAATCAGACGGTTGCGCATAATAACCGCATTCAACTCTCAAAGCTCCGGAAGAACTCCGGCACCAGCTCGTACACGGTCTTCGGCTTCAGGTCCAGCTCGAAATTCTCGAATAGGCTTACCAGGCGCTCGCCATTGATCGGTGCACACGTGATGATGATCGGCCTTGCTGTGGTGGCGGTAGCGCTGCTCACTTGAGCGCCACGGTAAGCGCGGTACGTCCGGGGATCCTCGCTGCCTTGATGTGACGGAAGGCCGTTCTACCTCATCGGCTTCGCCAGTTCCTTCTCCAACTCGGCCACAACGCGTGCTGCATTCGTGTTCTTCGGATCCATCGCTGCCGCGCGCTTGTAGTTGGTCAATGCCAGTGCCTTGTCCCCAAGCTTCAGGCTGGCTTCCGCGTAGCTGTCGTACACATTCGCACTCTTCGGGTAGAGCAGCACGTTCACATGGAAGATGTCCTGTGCTTGCTTCACTTTGCCGTCGTTCAGGAATTCATAGCCGACCAGGTTCAACCGTTCCTCTGCTATCATTTCGTCCTTGGGATCCGCAGCCTTCAGTGCCGCATAGGCCCGCACGGCAGCATCGTGGTCGCCGCGTTGTAACAGCTCTAACGGGATATGCTCATCGTCCTTCATGCGCCGCAGCGTGGAGAATTCTGTGGCATCGATCGCATCCATCACACGCACCGTCATCGTTCCGGTGGAGTCTTTTACGAAGCGCCGGAAACGTTCGTCCATGCGGCTTACGAACACTTTGTCGCCAATGTGCACGAGCTCACCGGCCTCCTGGCGAAGCGGCTGCCGGATCAACTTGTTGCCCTGGCGCGTGATCGTTACCAGATCATCATTGCCATTGCGATAGCGACCTGTGAACGTATCCAGCGTAGTACTGTCCAAGGATACCTCCTTTCGGATCGGAACGAATTCAGGCCAATCGCATGCTCGCGCGATGGAACGTACCACCTCGCTCATGATGTCCGGTTGATTGGCGTTGATGAGGATCACTGCTCCCTTGCCGTTCTTCACGTGCCCCACTATCCATCCGCAGAAGCCCTCGTTCCAACCGCCGTGGTCGAAGTAACGCTCGCCCTTCATGTCTTTCAGCATGAGACCCACCGCAGCATACGGTTCAACGAACGGCTCCACCATTTGCACGGCCGAAGCACGGTTCAGCACCTTGCCGCTGTCAGTAGCGATGGTCGTCTGTAGGTCGATCATCCAACGGGCGAGGTCCGTAGCCGTTGTCCACAGACCATCCGGTGAAAGCTCCGGGTACACGTGCCAGTTGCCCTTGACCTGCGTGTGGTCCGGCAGGTATCCGCTGGCGGCGTTGTGTGCCATGGCAGCTGGCAAGGGTTGCTCATACGTGCTGCGCGACATGCCCAGCGGTTCCAGCACAAGGTCGTGCATATGCTGTGGGATGGTGCCACCCTTCGCATCGAGGACCACTTGCGAGGCCACGCAATAACCACCGCCGGAATAACGCCATGCACTGCCGGGCGCCTGATCCACCACGATGGGTGGCGAGTTCGCTGGTGCTTCACCGTTCAGGATGTTCAGCAGGGATGGCAGTGGATCACCCGGTGCGTAGCCACCGAATCCATGTACGGTGGTGCCGGCAACGTGTCCGAGCAGGCGTTTCAGCGTGACCTTTTTCGTTGCGGTGAATTCGTTCCCGGGGATCTTCCACGTTCTGAGTTGCGTGTTCACATCCTCATCGAGCTTTACGGCGCCCATCTCGGCGAGCTTCAACACGGCCATTGTGAACACCGTCTTGCTGATGGACGCCGCCTGGAACAAGGTGCTGTCCGTTACCGGGCGCATGCTTTTGCTGTCCATCACGCCATAGCTCTTGGTCCACACGATCTTAAAGTCATCGATGATAGCGACGCTCATGCCCATTACACCATAGTGCTTCATGCGCTCTTCGATCGTCCACGTGCTGTCACCTTCGATCACTGTGGGCGTACATAGGCCGGCTTCCACACGGCGCTCCATAGCGGAATTGTCATCAGTGCGTGTGGGCTTGTTGCATGCTGTGATCAACAGGATGAGAAGGAGAGTTGCTGCTTGCCGCATGATGTGGATGGAAAGTTGCGAAGGTGGGACGGATCCAGCAGATCCGATGCTTGCGGCGAGCGAATGTTAACGTGCACGGGATGGAGGCCTCGGTAACTGATAGGGCTCTACAATGGCAAGGCCGATCGGGGCGCACGAGCTCCGCGCAAACCGACCCGTGCGATGACAGGAGCGAACTGAGAACGGGACCTGGTTCTCGAAGCTCCTGAAGAACTCCGGAACCAACTCGTACACGGTCTTCGGCAGGCCGTCAGCGCCATCCGCTCACCCATGCACCCGCCAGGCGATGGCCCGCGTGGCGTAGCGCATTTCCACCGCCCCATTGGGGCTTGTGGCCTCCAACAGCGCATCCAACGCTTGGAGGAAAGCAGGGAGGTCCTCCACACCGTGCTTCACGGAAGTGTTGAGAAGTAGGCGGACCGGAACGATCGTCAGGTGCCAACCAAGTTCTAAGGCTCAGTGCCCGTTGTACACCCGTGCGTATTTGACGTAGTTCCACGTCAGGCTCACCCGGAAGTCCGCACCCTTCACCTTCGGCTCGGCCTTGTACGCCGCAAATACCTCGGGTTTGTCCGCGGTCCACTCTTTGAACAGCTTGTCCGAAGCTTTGACGATCTCGGCATCCGGACCGTGGGAGATCATATCCACGTAACCACCATTGATGTATATACGATCGTCGCCCATCACATAGGCGTCGCTCCGCTTGGTGTACACGCAGACCGCCCCATGCTCCAATACGCACCACAGTCGACCATCGTGGATGCGTAGCAGCTTTCCGTTCTCATCGCGGAAGCCCCAATAGGGAAGCTGTTTCGCATTGCGTTTGTCCTCTTTGCCGTGATCCAATACACCAAAGCCTTCACTACCCGCGATCATGGACCATCGGCCGGGAACGAAACTGATGTCAGGTACGGCCTTCCCGTCCACCATGTCCTGGTAGGTGGCGTAGAATTCTCCGGCATGTGGCACGGGGTCGCCAGCTTCCGTGATCGGCTTCAACAGTGTCGAAGTTGAACTGAAGGCGAGAAGCGCGGTGGTGAGCAGGGTGGTCGTAAGGTAGCTGGTCATACCCTCAAAGGAACTACATCGGACGCGAGCTGCGGTGAAGTGGTGGTCGGTGAGGGGTTGACGAAATAGGATCCTGCGCGGCGATGATCAGATCGGCGCACGCATCGGGCCTTGCTCCGCCGAAGCGGCTACGCGCCTGCGCGCCATAGCGCTACGGCCGCGCGGAGGCGCGAAGGCGCAGCAGGCCGGTATGCTCGCTCGTCCCCCCGCGAAAGTCCTACGCACCCTCCGCGCGTGCCGTGGTCAACATGTCCGCGTTGGGGTCGATGCCGATCACCGGTTGGCCGGTGGTATCGAAAAGGCGCGTGGAAATGCCTGTGCCGCAGCCCAGGTCCACGATCAGCCGGGTGCTTGCCTGTTCCAAGCACCAACGCAGCAGTTCCGGTGGATAGTTCGGCCGCGCCTGCCCGTAAATATTGGCCAGGCCAGTGAAGCGTTCGGTGGATCGCATGGTGGATCGCGGGCTGAGGCGAAGCTAGGTGCGCTAGCGCACAGCCGGCCTGTTGCCGTTGACAGGTGGACCTCGAAACCGCCGTGCGCCAGAAGCTGGTGACCAACGCCGCTAAGTACCCCGTGGAAAAGGCGACGGGCGTGGCGACGAAGTACAACAGACTGTGAGCACTGGTGTCCAATGGCCATGGCAGGAATGCGCACGCGCGAATCACAGAAGCGCATCTAGGGATATCTTGCTGGCTATAGTTGAACTGCGCATGGGAGAAGAATTGAAACAGGCATTCGATCAATTTCGGAATGGAAGTGAATTGTTCGTCCAACGAACCCGGCAGATCAACGACTTCCGTCCGATTGCCCGCGAGGTCCTTGCGCAGCTCGTGGCCAAGGGGTCGGTGACCAACGAAGACCTCACGGGCCTTATCCATCTCTTCCGCCCGAAGCCGGTTGGCGAATTGGCCGACAAATACCTGGCCCATCTGGTTGCCGACGAGTCGAAGGCCAAGGAGTTGGGCGAAAAGCTGCAAGCCACCGGCCTCGGTGGCTACACAGCACCGGGCCGACTGAAAATCCACGACCTGACCACTGAACAACTTCGCGAGGTGCATGCGATGCTCCGGGATGCGTTCAACGTGACCACTGCGGCGGAAGCCGCGCAACTCTGCGCAGCATATGACCGCAAGAAGGTTACCTATGTAACGCCGGGCATCTACTCGCCGTGGTTGCACTACATCCAACCAGAGCTGTTCCCGATACTCAACGATGCGACCAAGGCGTTCTTCAAAGCGCAAGGTTTGCCGGTTGAATATCCGGCGTTGATCGCGCGTGTGCCCGAATTGGTGCAGGCCATGGGCTCAAGAGATCTGGGATTGCTGGATGCCTTTGCTTGGGGCCAACAACCTGAAGAGATTAGCGAAGACCCGACTAACGGTGAGTGGCGCAAGGCAAAGTGGATAAGGAGGATCAGCCGTGAAGACTGGGAACTCTATTTCAAGACATGTGGTGAAGTGGTCGCGCATTTTGGTCTTGATGCGAACAGCCCTTTGCTCGCGATGAACCTGAACAGGAACCCCTCTGATGGGGTCCTCATGAACCTATCGAACCGCGCCACTGTGATGATGGGCTATGTGGGCCATGTGGAGGTGATGATCATGCTACCTGAAGGTGCCACGACTAGTCTGCTGGGTAAGAGTATCCTCAGTACTGGGTTGTTCAGTAGTCCGGCGAACGCCGAAGCCACCCGGATCACTCCCGCTGTGCTAAAGGAACGCTATGCCGAACTGCTTCCCGCGATCATCGCTGCTGGAACTGAACTCTTGAGCAGGAGCAAGAGTAGTCCATACCGCAAGCACCACATTCCGGATCTCTATCGCATGACCACGGAGCCTGACTTCCGCGAGAAGGCCTTGGACTTCCTCATTGAGGGCAAGGGCGAATGGCCGGGCACAACTGCAACAAGTACAACGAACTACTGGGTATTCCAAGCGAATCCCAAGAGCTACGATAGTGTAGGCGCGCTACGAGACAACGCTGTAGACCGCTGGACAATTAACGCGCACAAGAAGTCAATACACGCCGGTGACAAAGTGATTCTATGGAACACGGGAAGTGCTGCTGGTTGCTATGCTCTGGCCACTGTGACCACGGAGGTCACACCCATGGCGCCAGAGGGAGAGAAGTACTCTCTCGCCGGGAATTTTGGAGAAGTTCAGGATCGCGTCGGGCTTGCAATCGACCTCAACCTATGGGATCGACCAATCCTGTGGGAGGCAGTCAAAGACGAAGGCCTAGGCCTAAAAGCGGGAAGTCAAGGGACCAATTTCACGGCGACACTTGACCAGTACAACTTCTTCCTTCAATGAGCTACCGAAGGCCCAAGCAGTAAGCAACTACCCAAACCCAAGACCATGGACCTGAACACCATTCTCTACGGTCCACCGGGGACAGGGAAGACCTACGCTACGGTCGATCATGCCATGTCCATCATCGAGAATCGACCGGTTGCTCGATACGCGAGCGAGGATCGAATCGAACTCCGCAAGCGATTTGAAGCCATGATAAAGGCCGGTCGTATTCAATTCACCACGTTCCACCAAAGCTTCAGTTACGAAGATTTCATCGAGGGCATCAAGCCCGAAACGGATGATATGGCTCGTCAATTGAGTTATGCCGTGAGGCCGGGTGTGTTCATGCGCATCGCAGTGGAGGCTGGATATGAATTCATCACGCCGGTAGGTGGCAAGGCCGAAGGTGAAGTAGCGTTCGATGAACTCTTCGCACGGTATGCGGATCAGGTTGAGGAGGCACTGGCTGCCAAGAAGCAGGTTATCATCCCAACGCGTTCAGGCAAGAAACTCGAGGTGATCGACATTTCTGATCGTGGCAATCTGGAGCTCAAGCATGTCAATAGTTCCACCACCCGCACCTATGTGATCTCCTTGGATCGTGCTCGCGCTTTGAACGCGGCCTTTCCCGACCTTGAGGCATTAGAGAATATCGATCGTGACTTTCGCTCGGTGATCGGAGGTAGTAACGGAACAGCTTATTGGGCTGTGCTGAATCAGATCCGTTCGTTGCCCAAAGAGAAGAAGCAGGAGTCCACCCCTACGGCCGAATCATTGTTGTTCGAGGATAAGTTGCCCAAGGTTGAACGCATCGATTGGGGGAATCACGCGCTCAGATCCGTCAAGGCAAAGCCGTATGTGCTGGTTATCGACGAGATCAACCGCGGGAATATCGCCGCGATCTTCGGTGAACTCATCACGCTCATCGAACTCGACAAGCGTGCACTGGGTGCCGAAGCTGCAACCGTATCATTACCCTACTCAAAGAAACCGTTCACTGTCCCGCCAAATCTCCACATCCTTGGCACAATGAACACCGCTGACCGCAGTGTAGAAGCCTTGGACACGGCACTGCGCCGCCGATTCTCCTTCGTGGAAATGCCCAGCAAACCAGAACTAATCGAACAACCAGCTGGTTTGCCGGTAGACCTACGTCAGTTGTTGACTACCATGAACGCACGCATTGAACAACTACTGGACAAGGACCATCACATTGGTCACAGTTACTTCATGGGCATCGCGGATGCGGAAGAACCAGCAGCGGAGCTGAAGCGCGTGTTCAAGAACAAGGTGCTACCCTTGCTGGAGGAGTACTTCTATGGAGACGCTGTGAAAGTTGGCATGGTGCTGGGCAAGGCGTTCGTGCCAAAGCCCGAGATGAGGAAGGGAACGCCATTCGCGGAAGGCTATCGGAGCGAGGAGGTGGAGACGAAGCCCATATACCGGGTCAAAGACCCCGAGACACTGAGCTTGGCCGACTTCGCGAGCATCTATGCCTGAGCGGATCACCATCCGGCGTTACGAGTACGAGACCATCGCCATTGGCGAAGACGGTTTCGGCACAACGCATTTCGAACGGCTCGTGCAATGGAACGAACGCAACGCGAACCGCTTCTTCAACGTCGGCCACAAACGTGTGCACTGTACGAACCATGTTGGTGTAGTGCAGGTCGGCGGTCTGGTGATCGAGGTGTTGCCGAAGGCTGATCGCAATGCGGGCGTTGCGGAACAAGGGCGCTGGCAACAAGCGCTGCTCACCATGTTACATGTTGCGCATGATCTGCCACTGTATGAAGCGCAACAAGCCAGCCTACGGCTGCGGCATAGCTCGCTGCTCGACTTCTTCTTCGGCCTCTACGTGCGCGAGGTGCAACGGCTGGTCCATCGCGGCCTGGTGAAGCAATACCACACCGTGCAAGGCAACCTGACCGCACTGAAAGGTCGCCTCGACTTTCCGCGCCACTTGCGTCACAACCTGGTGCATCGGGAGCGCTTCGCGGTAGTCCATCAGACCTACGATACCGACCACCTGCTCCATAGCATCCTTGGTGAAGCCTTGCACATCGCACAACACACCACGCAGGACGGTTTGTTGAAGGGCCGCATGCAGGATCTCGCATGGGCCTTTGAGCGCGTCGCGGATCGCGCGATCAATGCGGCAACCTTCCAACGATTACGACTTGGTCGCAAGACGAATGGGTACTCGCGGGCCGTTCAGTTGGCCAAGCTCATCATCCTCAACTACAGTCCGGACATGCAAAGCGGGCGGGAACCAGTGCTGGGTATCCTCTTCGACATGGAGCGTCTCTGGGAGAAATTCGTGTTGCGGCTACTGAAGCGTCATTGCCCGGATGGCTACACCGTGACCGGTCAAGAAACAACGGACTTCTGGGAGGACCGTTCCATCAGACCCGACATAATGATCACTTCACGCAATGGTGTGCGAACGATCGTGGACACCAAATGGAAAATGCCGGATGAAGGCAAGCCCGGAATGAGCGATCTGCAACAGCTCTTCGCGTACAACGTACAGTTCGGGTGTGATCATAGCGTGCTGCTCTATCCGGGAAATCTGGAGACGATTCGTGGCGAGTACGCTTCCGCAGGAGCAGGATGGCGATCCGGGGAACTGCCTCATTGGTGCAGCATGGCCTATGCGATGCCGTTCGAGCAAGATGGTCGGCTAAACAGTGATACGAGTGTCTTCGCGGATCTCTTCGCCATCCGGCATTTCGCGTTAGGGACAGCAGCGGAAAGCCCGGAGCCTTCTTAGGCGAGGACTTGCAGCAAATGGCCCGACGGCGCTGCATTTGAGCGCCGGAACGCCCAAACCTTTAAGAAGCAGAACGTGACCGGTCATAGGCTCTGATCAAGCTTCTTCACCATGGTGAGAATGGTCGCAATGGCAACCGTCTCTCCCGTCTCGTCAAAGACATCCACCAAGAACTTCACTATTCCTTTGGCAACATCCTCCGGTGTCCGCTTCTCCTGATCCACCTTCTTCCCGAAAGATCGGGACGAAGACGCCTTCACGGTAAAGCGCACCTGGATCGTCATCCCAGGATACACCGGCTTCACGAACCTGCCTGTCCGGTAGGCAGGGCGGCATTCGTTCAGGCCGTAGTTCAGCAGCACTGGCTATCAGTGTTAGTACCCAGCATTCTTCATGACCTTACGGACGCTTGTTCCGTCACGTGTTCGAAGGTGAAGTAGATAAGGACCATCCGCAAAGGCCCCAAGGTTGATCCGATGCAAACCATTCGTATGGTCGGTGGCCGCATTAATGGCAGATCCTTGGAGGTCCGTGATCGCCATCGATATCTCTGGGTCCATACCGACAGCGACGTAAAAGATGCCATCGGACGGATTCGGAAATACGAGCGATTCCTTGCGTTGCATTTCTGGATACCCCACGTACTGGGGTGTGCATGTACCGGAATAGCCGGCCACCCCGCCAGGGCTGGAGGTCCAGATCGTGTCGAGGTAGCTCATGCAGTCGATCCCTGCCCAGTAACCGGATATATTCATCGGATCCTGTTGCGAGAATAGACCATATAGCGAACTGAAACCTTCGATCCAGACTTGGCCTGGCAGGAACTCGTTCTCCGCATTGGTCAGTTCGAAGATCCGTCGCCCATCCCCCTGAACGTTTATGGCACTTACCACCATGTCCAACAAGTTCGGAGCGCTACCACCTCCGAATGCGAGCCCATCATCCGCGAACACATCGTGTACAGTGTCGTCGACGGCGACGGTAAAGTCATAGAGCGTGTATTCCTGAACGGAGTCGGCGGGCAGGAAATAGACCCGGTCGTTGTCCTGCCGCATCGCACCCATATATGCGGCCCCACATTGCTCAACTTTCTTGTACTGAAGACCCGCAATGCTCGTGTCCTGCCCAGAGATACAGATATTGGATGAACTTGCCCATTCGAACTCCGGTAATGGCGGTTGAGTGACCATGACCTCGAAATACTGTACCCAGATCGCTGCGCTATCCGGGAACGGAAAGTTCATCTGTGCCTGCAAGGAAACGCAGGAAAAGAGCGCGATACAGGTTATTGAACGCATCGGTCAGCGCTGATCCAGTTTCTTGACCATGGTGAGGATCGTCGCAATGGCGACGGTCTCACCCGTTTCATCAAAGACATCGACCAAGAATTTGACAATGCCTTTCGCAACGTCTTCAGGGCTGCGTTTTTCTTGATCAATTTTCTCCTTGACGGTGAACCTGACCTGTATCGTCATACCGGGATAGACGGGTTTGACGAACCGGCATTCATCCAACCCGTAGTTCAAGAGCACAGGCCCCTTCGGTGGGTCCACAAACAACCCGGCAGCCCTTGAAAGGATGAAATACCCATGCGCCACGCGCCCCGTGAAGATGGTGCCCTCGAGGCTGTTGGCGTCCATGTGCGCGTAGAACTTATCGCCGCTGAGGTGGGCGAAGTCCTCGATGTCCTGCAAGGTGACGGGATGGATGTCGGTGATCACGGTATCGCCCACGTGCAGTTCCTCGAAGTGCATGCGGAAGGTGTGGCGCTCGGTGATGTTCATGCGCGCGCCCTGCTGGTATTGCTGGGTGATGGCGGTGATCATGCTGGGGTGGCCCTGGATGGCGGTGCGCTGCAGGTAGTGCATCACGCCGCGCTTGCCGCCCATCTCCTCGCCGCCGCCCGCGCGGCCGGGGCCGCCGTGTACCAGCGTGGCCAGCGGACTGCCGTGGCCGGTGTTCTCCTTCGCCATTTCGCGGTTGAGGATGAGCATGCGGCCGTGGTGGCTGGCGGCGCCCCACACGAATTGCTGCGCCACCTTCTCGTCGTAGGTAGCGATGCTGGCGCAGAGGCTGCCCTTGCCGAGCTTGGTGAGGGCCACGGCATCGTCGATGTCGGTGTAGGGCATCAGCGTGCTCACCGGACCGAAGGCTTCGACGTTGTGGCTCTGCTGGTTCTTCCAGGGGTCGGCGTTGAGCAGCAGGATGGGGCTCATGAAGGCGCCCTTGCTGGCATCCGCGCCTTTCACGTCCACGCTGTCGGCGCTGCCGTAGACGATCTGCGAGCCTTTCAGCAGTTCGTCCAGCGCGCGCTTCACTTCGTTGCGTTGCGTCTGTCCGGCCAGCGCGCCCATGCGCACGCCTTCCACACGCGGGTCGCCGATCACGGTGCCGCCCAGGCGCTTGCCGATGGCGATCTGCACATCCTCCAGCACGTTGGCGGGCACCAGGATGCGCCGCGCGCCGGTGCAGCGCTGGCCGCACTTCAACGTCATCTCCTTGCCCACTTCCTTGATGAAGAGGTCGAACTCCTCGGTGCCGGGCGTGGCGTCGGGTCCGAGCACGATGGCGTTGAGGCTGTCGGCCTCCATGTTGAAGGGCACGCTCTCGTCCACGATGCGCGGGTGCTTCTTCAGCATGCGGCCCGTGCTGGCGCTGCCGGTGAAGGTCACCACGTCCTGGCTCGTTACGGTGTCCAGCAATCCTTCGGCGCTGCCCACGATGAGTTGGATCGCGCCTTCGGGCAGGATGCCGCTGGCGATGATGTCCTTCACCATCGCCTCGGTGAGGTAGCTGGTCACAGTGGCGGGCTTCACCACGGCGGGCACGCCGGCCATCCAGTTGGTGGCCACTTTCTCCAGCATGCCCCAAATGGGGAAGTTGAACGCGTTGATGTGTACGGCCACGCCTTCCTTGGGCACCATGATGTGGTGACCGATGAAGCTGCCGCCCTTGCTGGTCTTCACCGTGTCGCCGTCCACGTAGAAGGGCATGTTGCCCAGCACGCGCCGCAAACTGGCATTGGCGAAGAGGTTGCCGATGCCGCCCTCGATGTCCACCCAGCTATCGGCCTTGGTGGCGCCGGTTTTATAAGAGATGTCATAGTAGCGATCCTTCCGCTCCATCAGGTACATCGCCAAAGCCTTCAACATCCGGCCTCTTTCCGGGAAGGTCATCTTCCGGAGCGGAGGTCCGCCGACTTCTCTACCGTAAGTCAGCATCCTGCCGAAATCCAGGCCTCCACTCGAGGTGGTCGCGACCAAGTCACCGCTAACGGCATCCACAAGCTCGCTCTGCTTTCCGGAGCCCTTCACCCATTCACCGCAAGCGTAATTCTGAAGTTGCATGATCTCAGTTCAATTGAATGTTGCCATACTCACGGTAGTACTTCCCCGGTCCTCGGTCGCTTTCGCGCCCTGCGGCCCACTCCTTCGGAGTTGATCGAAGAGGTATTGGGCGAGGGCCTTCAGCCCCGCTAAGGCGGGATGAGACACATGCTTGCCGCGCTCGGGGAAGGTCATCTGAAGCAGGCGTCTTCGTCCCGCATCAGCGGGAGGCGGGCCGCCGACGGTGCGGGCGTAGTGGAGCATGTGGCCGAAGTCGAGGCCGCCGCTGCTGGTGGTGGCTACGAGGTCGCCGGTGATGGCGTCGATGAGTTCGGCTTGCTTGCCCGATCCGGCGATCCACTGGCCGCTGGCGTAGTTCTGTAACTGCATGTGTTTCATCCCGGCGATAGGCGGGAAGGCGAAGTTCGGCATGAAAGGGCTATCCACAGATTTCGCCGATGGCGCAGATGAATGCGAAGGCGAGTTATTGGGGCGTGCCCCTCGCAAAGCCTCGGGTCGCGCTCTTCCGTCCAAGTCCTCGCACGGATTACCGCGCTCCGGGCTTTCCCGTTCGATCGCTCACGCGGAACGCGACCACGCAGGCCAGCTCATTCCTTTACGAATCGGGCATATCGGACAGTGGGCCCATCGTTGATAACGAGCGTGTAAACACCTGGAGATAGACCCGAAACGTCGAGCGTGGGATCAACGATGGCTGCATGTTCAACGGGGCGCCCTGTGGCATCAAATAGATCCACATTCCCGGAGTACGGATGTGACAATTGGATCTTCAGCCGGTCGTGCGCCGGGTTCGGAAAGACCACTGGAACAATGCCACGCTCCGTGGAGGGAACATTCGTGCTGATATCCCATGCACTCACCAATACGTTGTCGAAATAGACGTGCGCACCGGTTGCGGAATAATTCGCGGTCAGGATCACCCCGAATTGCGCACCCGGCATCGAGTCGTAGAGGTATTCGGTGAGACCAACCACGTCCTCCCATGTCTCGGAGATGCTGAGGCAACTGCCCAGCGTGACCAAGTAAGCTCCTGTGATCGGGTCATACCATCCCAGTTCGGCATTGGCGATCACATTTACACCCAAGGGGTTGTCCACCCGCATGCTGGCCGATACCGAATGGAGCATTGTAGTGTCCAAGGGAAGCGGGTGGAACATCAACGGGATCTGCCATACCTCTGATAGCGGGATCGTGCACAGGTCACGGCTTTCCTTGCTCACACAATCGCCCGTTTGTCCAGCGGAGAGTACTGGGTCGTTCCCCATCCATACCCAACCGGGACTCAACACGCCGCCTTCGAAGTACTCCTCGAAGATATACACCTGCGCATAGCTGCTCATCGCTAGGGTAGCGGCGAACAAGGTCAGAAGGTGTTTCATGTTCAATGGGCTTTTCACTAAGACGCACGCCTTGAGCGTAAGATGCCTTCAGCACCATTCCGCAACAACGGACCGGCCAAGGACCGATCCGCATCCACCAACTCGCTTTGCTTGCTGCGCCTTCGCGCCTTGCCTTCGCCGAAGCGGCTACGCGCAGGCACGGAAGCCTTCGGCGAAGCAAGGCCCGATCCGGCGATCCATTGGCCGCTGGCGTCGTTCTGAAGTTGCATAGGGGCGAAGTTCGGGAGGAATGCGGGAACGCTGATGACGCTGATCGAGCTGATGAACGCAGATGAATGCGAAAGTAACCGCAGATGACGCCGATGGCGCAGGACCTGTCCCGCCTTAGCGGGATGAATGCGAAGGCAGCGGGGCCAATCTGTGACATCTACGTCATCTGCGGACAAACAATGGCGAGAGTCTGCTGTTTAGCTTTGGGCTATGGACCTCAAGACCCTCAAGCTGGAACTTCTGGAGCGCATCGCCCTGATCGACTATGAAGCGCGGCTGCTTGCCATCAAACGCGTGCTGGACGCCCCGCGCGACTACGGCATTCCGAACGAGAAGATGAGCGTGGTGAAGGAGGGTGACGCCCCCTACCTGAAATTGGAGGACAGGAACTACACCGCCGCGGAAG
>JANOAK010000006.1:0-81012 GCA_031411095.1 Flavobacteriales bacterium
CTGCCCGGTGCTGGAAGGTTAAGAGGAGAGGTCAGCCGCAAGGCAAAGCTTTGAATCGAAGCCCCAGTAAACGGCGGCCGTAACTATAACGGTCCTAAGGTAGCGAAATTCCTTGTCGGGTAAGTTCCGACCTGCACGAATGGTGTAACGATCTGAGCACTGTCTCGGCCACGAGCTCGGTGAAATTGTAGTTTCGGTGAAGATGCCGGATACCCGCAACGGGACGGAAAGACCCCGTGCACCTTTACTATAGCTTCACATTGACATCGGCTGCCCGATGTGTAGGATAGGTGGGAGACTTTGAAGTTGCGTCGCTAGGCGTGATGGAGTCAACGTTGAAATACCACCCTTCGTTCATCTGATGTCTAATCCCTGCGAAACAGGGAAACAGTGTGTGGTGGGTAGTTTGACTGGGGTGGTCGCCTCCAAAAAGGTATCGGAGGCTTCCAAAGGTTCCCTCAGCACGCTTGGTAACCGTGCGTTGAGTATATTGGCATAAGGGAGCTTGACTGTGAGACCGACAAGTCGAACAGGTAGGAAACTAGGGCAAAGTGATCCGGTGGTTCCGTATGGAAGGGCCATCGCTCATAGGATAAAAGGTACGCCGGGGATAACAGGCTGATCATTCCCAAGAGCTCATATCGACGGAATGGTTTGGCACCTCGATGTCGGTTCGTCACATCCTGGGGCTGGAGAAGGTCCCAAGGGTTCGGCTGTTCGCCGATTAAAGTGGCACGTGAACTGGGTTCAGAACGTCGTGAGACAGTTCGGTCCCTATCTGTTGCGGGCGTTAGAAGTTTGAGGGGAGCTACCATTAGTACGAGAGGACCGTGGTGGACGAACCGCTAGTGTACCAGTTGTTCCGCCAGGAGCATCGCTGGGTAGCTATGTTCGGATGGGATAAGCGCTGAAAGCATCTAAGCACGAAGCCCACCTCAAGATGAGACTTCTTCCAAGGGCCGTAGAAGATTACTACGTTGATAGGCTCCAGGTGTAAAGTCAGCAATGGCAAAGCCGAGGAGTACTAATTGCCCGTAGACTTTGACTTTCATAGGTTTTTCTCTGGAACGATCCTCGGCTGTTTTGGTCTGGTCTGATAATAAGTTGAAATCGTACCTACGATTTCAGGTGACTATTGCGGTGAGGTCCACCTCTTCCCATTCCGAACAGAGAAGTTAAGCTCACAAGCGCAGATGGTACTAGGCCGCAAGCCTGGGAGAGTATGTCGTCGCCGATCTGAACCCCGCCACGCAAGTGGCGGGGTTCTTTTTTTGTACCCACTCCCACCGGACCATACCGCGCTTTTGGCCCGCTTCTGGCATCTTCGCAGTCCCAAGTTCCAATGCCCAGGCACTCCGCTGTCATCCTGTACACGCTCGCCGCGCTTTCTTGCGCCGTGCTTCCCCGTGTGGCCATCGCCCAACGGATCTTCGGAACCGTTCCTGCCACTGCCACCTCCAGCAGGATCATGCACCTGCTCGTCTCCCGTGGTGCAGGTACGCGCGTTGTCGATTCGACCCGGATCGATGCCTCCGGACGGTTCGAGTTCCCCGACCACACGTATCCAGAAGGATTTTACCATCTGGCGCTCAACGACACCGACCAGGTGGACCTGATCCTGAACCCCAGGGAGAAGGTGGTGCAATTGGAATTCTCCGGTGTTCCATTGCAACGGAACATCCGCATCCTGCGGTCCGACGAGAACAAACGACTGTGGGACTATAAGGTCGTTTCCCGCCGATCCCAAGCTGTTCAGGCCAGCGCCATGGCCGAGAAGCAAACGCTTGAAGTGAATGATACACGGCGCCAGTTCGAACTTGATAGCATTGCCGGAAGGGCATTGGAACTCCAGCAGGTCCATTTGCAAGCGATCATGACGGAGGCCCCGGACAGCTATTTCGCCAAGGTGGTCCGCGCCGATCGCGAGGTGGAAGGCGCCAAAGGGGCCAACCCCATGGCCGTGGTCAAGGGATTCGACCTCAGTGATGCCGGGCTGATGCGTAGTTCCGTCTACGATAAAGCGGTGATCACGTTCCTGAAGAACATCCACGCCGCAAGCGAGGAACAGTTCCTCTCGGCCTCGGACTCCCTGATCTCCTATGCATCACGTGACCCCGAGTGTAAGGCTTACATGATCGACCACCTCATCGACCTGTATTCGACCTACGGCCCGGATATGGCCTTGCAGCACCTCATTGATCGCTATGTGGTCACCCCTGAAGGCGTGCAACAGATCGATCCCGCCTTGCGGGAACGGGTCCAGGTCCTGTTAAAGGTCGGCGTGGGGGCGATCGGTGCCGATGTTGATCTGCCCACTCCCACCGGACCAGTTCCGCTCCGCTCCATTGTGGAGCGCGGCCGGTACACGGCGCTGTTCTTCTACAGCAGTACCTGTGATCATTGCCATCAGGAAATGCCCATTCTCAAAGAGGCATACTCGGCCTTTCACGCCAGGGGATTCGAGATCGTGGGGATCGCACTGGACGCCGACAGCAGCGAATTCACGAAATGCATTTCGGAAGAGGCGCTCCCGTGGCCGTCCTACAGCGAATTCATCGGTTGGGGCGCCAACGCAGTGAAGGCCTACCAGGTGAAGGCGACGCCTTGGCTCTATGTTCTGGATGATCACATGCGCATCGTGGCCAAGCCGACCAATGCCACGATCCTGCGCACTTGGCTGGATGAACACATGCGATGATCGGCTACAAGGCCAGCACCCATCCCTGTTGTCCCTCTGGGAGTGTAGGCAGCTGAGGCGGTTCCCGGAAGAGACCGAACACGCTGCTCCCCGAACCGCTCATGGCGGAATACACTGCGCCAGCAAGGCGGACCATCTCCAGCGCCCGTTCCACTGCGGGATAGCTGCCCAGCACGTGCTCCTCCATCACATTCACTACCTGACCAGCCCAATGGTCCGGCGGTCGGTCTGACAACGCTTTCCGGAGGTCGCACCTCGCTGGGGCCAAGGGCGTATGCGCGTAAACCTCCGCCGTGGAAACATGGATCCCCGGGTTCAATAGCATAAGCCACCAGCCCTTCAGATCAAGCTGGATCGGACTTAGGAGCTCTCCCCGGCCAGTGGCCAATTGGGCTCCGCGATGAAGGAAGAAGGGACAATCGCTGCCCAGTTCGGCTGCCATGTGCGCCAGTCGGGGGACCGCAATACCCATTTGCAGCAGATCATTGATGAGCGACAGGGCATGGGCGCCATCGCTTGAGCCACCACCGAGCCCGGCCCCTATGGGTATGTTCTTGTGCAGATGCATCCGGAGGCCGGGTAGCGAATGGGTACGGCCCAGGAGCATGGCGGCCTTTACACAGAGGTCCTGCTGTGGATCGCCGGGCACGGGCCGGCCCGTGCGCACCATCGCCACTTCGCCAGGACTTACGTCCGGGTCCACCACCACTTCCAGTGCGTCATGCAATGGGATGGGCAACAGCACACTTTCCATATCCCGGTATCGATCGGGCCGGAGTTGCAGCACATGAAGCCCGAGGTTGATCTTGGCATGGGGGAAGGCGATCATCGGGGCACGAACTTAGTCCTGGATGCACATGCGTTCCATAATGGCCCGGTCCTTCTACCTTCGCCCTATTCGCTCACGCCCGGAACGGTAGGTGCAGAGAAGGCAAACGCGGACCACAACGATCGACCATGCAGACCTTCCTCGAATTCGAGAAGCCCATCCAGAACATCATTGAGCAGATCGAGAAGCTCAAGGAGGTGGCCAGCCAGAGCCAAGTGGACGTGGGGCCCACGCTGAAGGACCTGGAGAAGAAGCTGACCGAGACGCGGCGCACCATCTACAGCAACCTTACACCTTGGGAACGGGTACAGGTGAGCCGCCATCCGGATAGGCCGTACACGCTGAAGTACATTGAGAAGATCACGGACGGCAGCTTCATTGAACTGCACGGCGACCGCACTGTGCGCGATGACAAGGCGATGGTGGGCGGGTTCGGCCTGGTGGAGGGGAAGACCGTGATGTTCATCGGTCAGCAGAAGGGGATCAATACCAAGATGCGGCAGTACCGCAACTTCGGCATGCCCAATCCTGAAGGCTATCGCAAGGCCCTGAGACTGATGAAGCTGGCCGAAAAATTCAACAAGCCGGTTGTCACCTTGATCGATACACCCGGTGCCTTCCCTGGCCTGGAAGCGGAAGAGCGCGGGCAGGGCGAGGCCATTGCCAGGAACATCTTTGAGATGAGCCAGCTGCGTGTGCCCATCATCTGCATCATCATTGGCGAAGGTGCATCCGGTGGTGCCTTGGGCATCGGCGTCGGGGATAAGGTCCTGATGTTGGAGAACACGTGGTACTCCGTGATCTCGCCCGAATCATGCTCGAGCATCCTGTGGCGCAGTTGGGACTTCAAGGAGCAGGCAGCCAAGGCGCTGAAGCTTACGGCCGAGGACATGCTGAAGAACAAACTGATCGACGGCATCATACCCGAGCCGGAAGGGGGTGCTCATGCCGATGTGGATAAGGCCACATCCATTGTCAAGTCGGAGATCATTCGGCAACTGAACAAGCTGACCAAGACGGACGCCGAAAAGCTTGTCGCACGCCGTGTCGAGAAGTTCTGCGCCATGGGCGTGGTGGCGAAGGCGAAGTGATCCGACGCGGGTCTGCTCGACCACTGCGCAATTCAGCGGTTCAACAAAGGCATGGCATACTCCACAGGTGAGCCGATGGACCACGAGGTGCCGATCACGCCGGTCTGCGCGTTGATCGTAAGCACCTGGGTGCCGGCGGCAACATACACCAGGCCGCTGATGGGTTCGAGGTGTAGATCACGGATATCCGGAACGGTCGCAATGGTCAGCGATGCTGCGTTCGAGTAGGTGAACCGTTCGAGTTGACCATCGGCCAGTGCAACGAGGAAGGTGTTCGCATCCACACGTTCCGCAGCTGTGATGGGGGATGGCCAGGCGTATGGCTCCCATCCACCTCCTCCAACGATGTTACGGTCCTCCACCACCCCCTGTCCACCGCGGTTGCCGAACAACAGCACGTGGGCGTCATCGCGCGGGTGCAACGCCACCACCGATTTGTCCAGCAATTGGTCGCCCACTTGAACACCGGAGGAGGCCAGGTGTACGGCCAGGCGATGAATGCTGCCGGTCACATCCACCTCGGCCACCACCACTTTGTCATTGACCCTTGCGGTGCGCTCTGACCGGTAGCCTGTTGTCAGGTTGATGACAGCAGCGGTAGAACCGGTCGCCCCTGAATAACCGCGAAGACCTCCATCTGTTGTGCCCACGTAGATCAAGCCGTCCGCGGCCATATCAATGGACGTGAACCAGGCGATGCCGGAATTCCCGAGGTTCGGTTTTTGCCAACGGACCTGCTGGCCATCGGGAGCAAAGGCGATCAGCGGACCCTGCACGGTACCCATGACACCGATGACCTGGGCGGCGGAGCTCACTACGGCCCCGCCCAAGTCCATGATCACGGTGTTGGCCAGGCTTAAGGCACCGGTGCTGTCGATACGGTGGATCGCGATCGTGTTGGCATCGGGGCGAGTGATGACCACCACTTGGCGTAGGCGGAGCGGCGTGGACTGCAGCTGGACCATGCGAAAGTCCTTGCCGCTGGCTTCCCCGGCCAAGGCCTTCACCTCCAGTGTATAGTCGCCCGTGGCAATGGCATCGGAGGTCAGGGGCAGTTCCACCTCAATACGGGCCGGGTTGCTGCTGGGGATCACCGTGACCGGAGGGACCACCGGGATACCGTTCGTGTTGGCAAGGCTGACCACCACACGGTCCACCCCGTCATCCCCGCTGACATCCGCGCTCACCCTCAGCGTATCGGGCACCGACAGGTCGGAACCGTTGGCCGGCGCGATGATGGTCACCTGTGGAGCGCGTTTCTCCTCGTCCTTCTTACAGGACGCAAGTACGGCCAGTCCAAGGACCCCGACCAGGGCAAGGTGTTGATAACGCATCGTCGCAAAGTAAGGCCGGGCGCCACTTGGATCGTTCATCAACACTGTTCGTAATATGCGTTGTTGATGCAATGTGATGAGCGTATGTGATCATACCTTCATCTGCCCCCGCACACTCGTCTACATTTGCCGCCCTTCCACCGCCGGGCATTTCGGTCCGGATGGTCCAACATAGCATGGCTGACACGTCCACCACCCGCATCGGCGACCGTTCCCGCAACACCGCCGGACGCCGTACGTCCAATTCCCTGATCGAGACCGCATTGGAGGCAGGCAAGTTGCCGCCCCAGGCACCGGAGCTCGAACAGGCCGTGCTGGGGGCCATGATGTTGGAACGCAACGCGGTGAACGAGGCCATCGATATCCTCCAACCTGATAGCTTCTACGTGGATGCGCACAAGCGCATTTTCGGCGCCATCCAGAACCTGTTCCGCACCGATCAGCCCATCGACATCCTGACGGTGACACAGGAGTTGAAGAAAACAGCGGAGCTGGACATCGTCGGCGGTCCCTTCTACATCAGCCAGCTCACGAACAAAGTGGCCAGCAGTGCCAACGTGCAGTACCACGCGCGCATCATCAGCCAGAAGCACATCATGCGTGAGCTCATCCGCATCAGCGCGGAGACCATGCGGGATGCTTATGATGACAGCACGGACGTGTTCGACCTGCTGGACAAGAGCGAGCAGGAGATGTACGCCATCACCAGCGGCAACCTGAAGCGCAACTATGAGCCGATGAGCGACCTGATCCAGGACGCCATCGCCAACATCGAGAACGCCAAGAACAAGGGCGACGGAGTAAGCGGTGTACCCACCGGCTTTGCGAAAATGGACAAGCTCACCGGCGGGTGGCAGAAGAGCGACATGGTGATCGTGGCGGCGCGACCCGGCATGGGTAAGACGGCCTTCGTGCTCAGCATGGCGCGCAACATCGCCGTTGAACATAAAAAGGCCGTGGCCGTGTTCAGCCTGGAGATGAGCAGCACCCAGCTCGTTACCCGATTGATCGCGAGCGAGGCGGCGATCAGTTCCGAGAAGCTGCGCAAAGGCGACCTGAACGATCAGGAGTTCGCCATCCTGCACCAGCACATCGCGCGCCTCACCAACGCCCCGATCTACATCGACGACACACCCGCGTTGAACATCTTCGAACTGCGCGCCAAGTGCCGCCGTTTGAAGAGCCAGCACAACGTGGAGCTCATCATCATCGACTACCTGCAGCTGATGACGGCCGGCGGCGATAATACCAAGAGCGGAAATCGCGAACAGGAGATCAGCAGCATTTCGCGGTCCATCAAGAGCATTGCGAAGGAATTGGATGTGCCCATCATCGCCCTCAGCCAGCTGAGCCGCGCAGTGGAAACACGGGGCGGTGATAAACGGCCCATGCTCAGCGACCTGCGGGAATCCGGTGCCATCGAGCAGGATGCCGACCTGGTCTGCTTCCTGTACCGCCCGGAGTACTACAAGATCTACGAGGATCACTATGGCAGTACCCTCGGCATCGGCGAGTGCATCATAGCCAAACACCGTAACGGTGCGCTGGACACGGTGCTGCTGCGGTTCATCCCTGAGCTGGCCAAATTCGCCGACCTGGAGACCACCTCCGCTAACTTTGGCGTTGATAGCGGCACGGGATCGGATGGTATGCGCACCATCACCCGACCCAGCCGCATGAACGATGACCAAGGACCGGACGACGATATCGCACCCTTCTAGGACAGGGAACCGCAACAGGGCAACGGCACAACGGGCGACGCCACGTTCACTCCTGCTCGCCTGTCTTTTTTTGATCGGGACCGCGCCCACGTTCGCCACCAAGCTGTTGATCCCCATGGACAACAGCCAGAAGGACCACCTGAAGGCCTATGGCCTGGTCTATTGGACGCTTCAGCAGGAATTGTCCGTGGAATGGCTATTGAACTATCGCGGTGGCAGTTTCCTCATCGAGCACTACACCACCATTGAACAGGAGTGCACCATCCGGGGCATCACTTTCAACGTGATCGCCGATGGCCAGGCCAACGCCATCTTGGCGGAGATCGCCGATCCGGAGGTCAACATGGAGGTGGTGAAACTGGAAAAGGCGCCGAAGATCGCGGTATATGCCCCGGCCAGCTTCCAACCGTGGGATGATGCCGTAGCGCTGGTGATGACCTATGCGGAGATCCCCTACACGCGGATCTACGACAAGGAGGTGATCAGCGGTGTGCTGCCACAATATGACTGGTTGCATCTGCATCATGAGGACTTCACCGGGCAGTACGGCAAGTTCTACGCGCAGTTCCGGAATGCGGCCTGGTACCAGGACCAAGTGCGGGAGAGCGAGGCCATGGCCGCCGAACTCGGCTTTGCGAAGGTGAGCCACATGAAAGGGGCCGTTGCCGGCATCATCCGCGATTACGTGGCCGGTGGTGGCTACCTCTTCACCATGTGCAGCGGTACGGATAGTTACGACATCGCGTTGGCGGCCGAGGGTGTGGACATCTGCACGCCCGAGTTCGACCATGATCCCATCGATCCGCAGTGCCAGCAGAAGATCGATCCCAACAAGGGCTTTGCCTTCCAGGACTACCATCTGGTGACCGATCCGATGACCTACGAGTTCAGCGACATCGATGGCACCCCAGAGCATAGCCGCGCCGGTGGCGAAACGCGCGACTTCTTCACGATCTTCGATTTCAGCGCGAAATGGGATGTGGTGCCGGCCATGCTATGCCAGAACCACGAGCAGGTGATCCACGCGTTCATGGGTCAGACCACGGACTTCCGTCGGCGCTATGTGAAACCCAAGGTACTGGTGATGGGGGAGAGCAAGGCCCTTGGGACGGCGCGATACATCCATGGTGAATTCGGCCTGGGGCAATGGACCTTCTTCGGCGGGCATGATCCCGAGGATTACCAGCACATGGTCGGCGACCCGCCCACCGACCTGAGCCTCTTCCCGAACTCGCCAGGCTATCGCCTCATCTTGAACAACATCCTCTTCCCCGCAGCGCGGAAGCGGAAGCAGAAGACCTGAGCGCGCCGCTTTTACCGGTACCGCATCCATCGGTCGTGTCCTTTCCCTTTCTTTGACAGGAGCTCACCCAGGGGTTCTCACCGCCATGGCCATGGATCCACGAACCGCACGCCTGTATGAACGCTACCATGAGGTGACCTACCAGGACCTCGGGAAGCGCGGAGGCGTGTGGAAGGCGCTCGGTGGGTACCTGCAGCGTTACATCCCTGCCGATGCTGCCGTGCTGGACCTTGGCGCTGGCTACTGTGGGTTCATCAATAACATCAAGGCCCGGGAGAAGCATGCCTTGGACCTGAGCCCTGAGGTCCGCAAACACGCGCATCCGGATGTAATTGCCCACGTAGGCGATGTGGCCGATCTGTCGATGTTGGGCAGCGGTTCCATGGATGCCGTCTTTGCGAGCAACCTCATCGAACACCTTGATGATGATCCATTGGCGTACACTCTATCCGAGGTAACGCGGGTACTTCGCACCGGCGGGCGGTTCATCGTAATGCAACCCAATTTCGCCTACGCCTACCGCAACTATTTCGACGACTTCACCCATCGGAGGATCTATACGCACGTCTCCCTGCGCGATGTGTTGATGACCCAGGGCTTCCGCATAGTGGCGTTACACAAGAAGTTCACACCCTACAGCATGCGGTCCTCCATTCCGGCCCACCCCTGGCTGGTGAGCCTCTATCTTCGATCACCCTTTAAACCGATGGCCGGGCAGATGCTGATCGTCGGCGAGAAGACCTGAGTTCCCTCAAGAGCGACCAGATGAAGCGCCTGCTGCATCGCGTATGGGCCTCGAAGCATACATGGCCGCTGGTGGCCGGATTGCTCTTTCGCACACTGTTCTTCATCTGGTGCGAGCATGAGAACGGAGAGCAGCCAGTAGGCCGTTGGGCGGCGTTCGATCCGGATCAATGGGAATACATCGATACGGTTGAATCGTACCTCGGTGGGCACGGTTGGGTGCCCGATCATCGCATGCCGGGCTATGGCGTGATCTACCTGCTTTTCCGACTGTTCTTCGACCTTCCCGTCGCACGCGACCTGCTCACCCTGTCGCAGATGGTCGTGGCGGTACTGGCCACCTATGTCTTCGCGCGCAGCATCGCATCAGTTGCCCGGAGACCGGATCGGTTCTGGCCCGTATATGGTGCGTTGATCCTCTCCGCGTTCAGCGCGCTAAGCGACATCGTGCTGGTGAATGAGAGCTTCACCACCTCGGCATTGATGCTGCATTGGGCCGCCTACGTCAGATACCGTGGGTCAGGTCGGTTGTCCTGGCTGATCGCTTCCGGCGCGTTCATCGGGCTGGCCATTTTCTTCAGGCCGATCTATGGACCCATCCTCGCGTTCGTTCCGTTGTTTGAACTCTTCAGGGCGGGGCGGCCGCTCCAACGGCGGTTCCTGTACGCAGGGCTGTTCTCGCTACCGTTCCTGTTGGCCGATGGCGTTTGGATCATCAGGAACCACCACCACTATGGAGGGTTCCATCCGCTCACCAACCATGGGGCCTGGAATCCGCGCTATTCGAAGTCCACGCTGTATGCCGGGATAGAACTGTTGACCACGTACGGTGGGCACCCATACTTCTGGGAACCTGGCTCGGATATACGCTGGTTCGGGTACGAGCCGGATGCGGGCGGAGGCACCCCCAATGCCATTCCCGGCGTGGAACCACCCCCCGCATACGCCTACACCTCAGTCTGCACCGAGGACAGTCTCATTGCGTTCGCCAACGCGATGCGCCTTGCGCGCTTTGGGAAGGTGCCCAAGGCGGTTGAAGACTCCATTGCGGCCGATCTGCTGGCAAAGGCGAGGAGGTGGCGTGCGGTGTACAGCAAAGAGAGACCGCTAGAGTTCCATGTGCTCTCGCGCCTACGGTTGTTGAAGCACGAGACCATCAACTCGGGTACGGAGGTGCTCTTCAAACGGCCGTTCACAGAACTGTCCAAGGTGGAACTGGCCTACAAGGTCATCCAATCGGGCATTTACTGGTGGGCTCTTGTCATCGGCGGAGTGGCGAGCCTTGTATTCCTCGGCCGGTGGCGTTCACGACCGGAGGCGGCTTTGTTGGGGCTCATGATCAGTTACTCCGTTGTGGCCTGCCCATGGATCATGCGGGCGGCGGAGATCCGCTACATGATCCCGGTATTTCCGCTGCTCCTCGGCGCCTCCATCTGGCTCGCGCTGATGGTGTGGGAGCGCTATCGCGAGCGTAACCGTGGCGTTTCCCTGCCGCCCGTGTCCTGAGCGCTGCCGTATTTTGGCCGAGGCCTCCATTCATCACTAAGACGAGATCACACTCCATGTACAAGGGAAGAACGGTGAGCGTAGTGTTACCCGTCTACAATGAGGAGGAGAACATCAAGCTGGCCATCGAGGATTTCTTCGGACAACCGTTCGTGGACGAAGTGGTGGCCGTGGACAACAACTCCAATGACCGGAGCGCGGCCGAGATCAAGGCCACTCGTGCGGTCTACATCCACGAGACCCGGCAGGGCTATGGTGCGGCCTTGCAGCGTGGTATGCGGGAGGCGACCAGCCAGATCATTGTAACGGTTGAACCGGACGGTACGTTCATGGCCAAGGATATCGAGAAGTTGCTGGTGTATTCAGAGGATTTCGAAGTGATCTTCGGTACCCGTACCTCCCGTGCATTGATCTGGTCCGGTGCCAACATGGGCTTCGGCATTCGCGTGGGCAACTGGGCGGTGGCGAAGTTCCTCGAATACCTGTTCAATGGCCCGTCGCTCACCGATGTAGGCTGCACGTACAAACTGCTCCATCGATCGGCGTATGAACGTATCAAGGACCGGTTGACCGTGGATGGCTCCCACTTTTCCGTGGAGTTGATGATCCGGACCCTCCAGGCCGACCTGCGTGCAGTGGAGACCTCGGTGCATTATCGCCAGCGCATAGGCACCTCGAAGATCACCGGCAAGCTCTGGAAGGCCATCCGGCTCGGGTTCCGCATGATATTCTTCATTGCGCGGGAGCGCCTCCGCTGAGATGAGCGGATCCAGCAGCGTGGTCTATCTCCAGGTCCGGTGAGAGGAACCGCGACCATCGCGGAAAGCGCTGTGACAGGTTCCAACGCCGCGCCAGCCAAACGGCCGTTGCACTGGCGTAAATGATGTAGTAGGGCTCCAAAGTGATCGTCCGGAAACGGTTCTGAACGAAGAACCCCACGCTGAGCACCAGTATGCACGTGATCAACCCCACGATGAACAGGTGTTCTCTCCAGTTGGTGCGCAAGGCGCGGAGGATGCCGATGTAGCCAAGGGCATAGATCGGCAATGAGAGCAGGAAGGTGATCAGCCAGTTCGTAAAGCTGTAGTGGTGATAGCTCACACCGGGGAAGAGGAAGTACCAGAGGTCATACGCGGCGAGCTTCCACACTTTTGACGGGTTCTCGCGGCACCATTTGCGCGCTGCATCCATGTAGATCACCTGGCGTTCCTTCACCCCCACTTTGGAAAGCGTGTCCTTCAGTTCGTGCAGCACGGTGAAATCCATGTTCAGTATGCGTCGATGCTCGTCGCTGCCCAAGGGGGGCGGATCCACGATGAACCGGTAGGTGTCCTCATTGTGGCCCCAGAGGAAGTGGCCACCCTGGCCCGTGCTGCTCAACACATATTGACCATGCTTCCGGTATTGGTACAGGCCATAGGGCAGCGTGAACATGAAACTGATGATCGCGAACAGGGCAGCATGCATGATGCGGCGTGCTGCCGTGCTTTTCATATTGAACCACATGATCAGCGGCACGAAGGGTGCGAACATCAGGATGTGGCTCTTGGTCAGGAAAGTGAGGGCGAAGAGCGAGGCCGCGAGGGCTGTCCAGCCCCAACTGTCCTTTTCCAAGGCCAGCATCAGCACGTACAGGAAGAAGATCAGGTTGATCTGGAACGGCATGTCCTGCGCGAACGTGTTGACCCATACAAGTGTCAGGGGGAACACGGCATACACCATCGCTGAGATGAGCGCCGTGGGGCGGTCGAAAAGGCGCCTGGCGATGCGGAATATGACCACCCCGGATAACGACGACAGCAGCAACTGGATCAGGCCCAGGGACCACTTCCAATAGGCCCCGAAGACCCATTTGTGCAAGGCTTGATAACTCGCATAGAGCGGCGCCATGGTGAACTGGGGGGCCTGGAAGTCGAAGTCGCCATGCTCGACCACCGCCGTGCTTTGCGCATCATAGATGGCCGAGTCCCGGTCCAGGTCGAGGCCCAGCATTTCAGACACACCGATGAAGGCCAGCCGTACCAAGAGGCACAGCAGGAATATCCGCACCTCCCATGTGCGGTCAGAGCTCCGCATGCCCGTGTTCTGTGGGATGGTGTCGGTCATGGTCTGGTCCGCTATGTCCCGAACTGAGGGTTGAAGTATTGTCCGGCGACCCGAAGAAAACACGATCCACCGTCCGTTCGGTGCCGTGGTTATGTTTGTTCCGTCAAATCATCCGCATGGACCTCACCAAGATCATTTCGGTTACCGGTAAGAGCGGGCTCTACCGGGTCGTCGCACAAGGCCGCCAGGCCATTATTGCCGAATCCCTTGCGGATGGCAAGCGTATTCCTGTTCCCACCAGTGTGCGCGTGAGCTCCCTCGAGGAGATCAGCATGTTCACCACCGGTGATGATGTGCTGTTGAAGGATGTACTGGCGAAGCTCTTCGATAAGGCCAAAGGTGGTGCGTCCGCCGATCCGAAGGAGGAAGATGCGTCCTTGTGGAAGGCCCTCACGGATGTATTGCCCACAGCGGATCATGAGCGCATCTATCCTAGCGATGTGCGCAAGCTCTTCACCTGGTACGACCTGCTTCTGAAGGCGGGCGAACTGGCCAAGAAGGAGGACAAGAAGAAAAAGGACGACGAGGAGGGGGACAAGCCGAAAGAGGAAGGCAAGGCAAAGAAGTCCGCTGAAAAGGTGGCTAAGGCCAAACCCGACCTTGCAGCAAAGAAGGCCGGACAGAAAGCGGGGGGAGGTTCCAAGGCAGCTGCGGTGCGCCGCGGTGGCCAGCGCGGTAGTTGATCAGTTTTCCGGGGGTAGGGCACTTCTGCCGCTCCACAACGTGTGACCTGACCGTAGATCCCCGCGAACAAGGGGGCCATCGGTGCGTTGAAACCCAAGGTGGACAGGGTTAAGGGCAGCGCATCCCCCAAGGCTCGCCTAACTTGCGCGCACTTCAACATTCCCGCATGAGCCCATCCGTTATTCGTCGTGGTCCGATCACCGTCGCCTTGTTGGGTGGGACCCTCGCGCTGTTCATATCCTGGGACCAAGGGGCTGTGCCGGTGGATCCATCCTTTCACACGAGGGAGGAACTGGAGGCCTTCGAGCGGGGTACGGGTTTGCCCTTCGGAGAGAACACCTACTTCAAGACCAGCGGTACGTGCAGCGGTTGTCATGGCCATGATCCCTCCGGCTTCGCCGGGTATACCCAGGAGAGCGGCACGGATGTGAACGTGGTGGATGACTGGCGCAGCACGATGATGGCCAACAGCGCCCGCGATCCGTTCTGGCGTGCCAAGGTGAGCCACGAAGGCCTAGTGAACCCTGCGCATCAAGCGGCCTTGGAGGACAAATGCACCAGTTGCCACGCACCTGCGGGTCGGCACGATAAACACATGTTGGGCCATGGCCCTTATTCCATCGCCGAGCTTGAGCAGGACCCGCTGGGGCTTGATGGTGTGAGCTGCGTGCCCTGCCACATCCAAAGCGCTGACAGTAGCGGACAGCTTTTCTCCGGCAACCTGAAGTTCGATACGTTGAACAGACCTCTCTACGGCCAGTACGACGATGCGGACATCTTCGGATCCCCCATGACCTCGTTCGTTGGTTATACGCCTCAGTACGGGGCGCATGTGACCGAAGGGGGGCTGTGTGCGGGTTGCCATACCCTGATCACGGAAACCGCGGACCTGAGCGGAGCACCCACCGGTGGACACTTCGTTGAGCAGGCCACCTATCACGAATGGTTGAACTCCAAGTTCAATCCGGAGGAGCATCCCACGGAGGGCATCAGCTGCCAGGGTTGCCATGTGCCCCGCATCGAGGATGGCGTTGTGCTCTCGGCGAACTACATCTTCCTTCAACCCAAGAGCCCGTTCGGCCTGCACCAGTTCGCCGGGGCGAACATCTTCATGCTCAACATGCTGAGGAACAACATCGACGAACTGGGGCTGACCGCGGACACCACGCAGTTCGACAGCACGATCAGCCGCACCGAACGTATGTTGCGCAATGGACTGCTGGTGGATGTGCGCATGGCCGACCGTGATGCGGACACGGCGTTCGTGGATGTTCAGCTCACCAACCTTGCCGGACACAAGTTCCCGAGCGGATATCCCGCACGACGGGCCTGGGTGGAACTGATCGTCACCAGTGCTTCGGGGGACACGCTCTATCGCAACGGTGCCTGGGACAATGCCTACGAAGTGGTGGGACATGATGCAGCGTGGGAACCGCATCATGATGTGATCACTGCGGCCGATCAAGTGCAGATATATGAGATGGTGATGGGGGATGTGAACGGCGATAAGACGACCGTGCTCGAACGCGCCGATGTGAAACTGAAGGATAACCGGTTGGTGCCCGAACTCTTCAGCACTTCGCACACCACCTACGATACCAGCTACATCGCGAACGTCAACGCAGGTGATGTGGACTTCAACAAGGACGAAATGGGTGTGGAAGGAAGCGGCACCGACATCGTTCACTATCACGTTCCCATGAACGGCTTCACCGGACTGGTGAACGTGCACGCA
The DNA here is from genome assembly GCA_031411095.1 of Flavobacteriales bacterium. Taxonomy (GTDB): domain Bacteria; phylum Bacteroidota; class Bacteroidia; order Flavobacteriales_F; family PHOS-HE28; genus PHOS-HE28. Next base: position 15,752 of record JANOAK010000006.1, read on the forward strand.
CGCGTGTGGTACCAAAGCGCGCCACCGAAGTGGATGGAGGAGATGTTCGCGTTCAACAGCACGGAGATCGATCTCTTCCGCAATGAATTCCTCGCAGCCGACAATTCACCATTCCTGGTGCAGGAGGATACGTTGAGCGACCTGAGCGTGGCCGTGGATGACCTGGCGGAACTCGGTGTACGCATCGTTCCCAACCCTGTGACGGACGGTGTGCTGAACATCGTAGGCATGAACGATCGTGTACTCGACGCCGCGGTGTACGACCTGTCGGGCAAGCTCGTTGCCCAACGCATCGCTTCTGGCGATCGCCAATGGCGTGTGACGCTTCCTCCTGGTCGTGGCACATACCTGCTGACCATACGCACCAAGGAGCGCTCCTTCGTTGAACGCGTGGTGAGCCTGCGCTAAGTGCGAGAGCCTGATCGCCCGGAGATGGCACCTTCCGAAAGATCACGCATCTTTATGTATGCTTTCACCTGAATCTTCCCTGGGTGCACCTCTCGGCGCTCTGCTCTTCATCCTGTCAACGCCGTTCTGTTACGGTCAATCAACCGGTATCAGCTATGGTGAGGTCCAGGATATAGGACCGGGTGGAATGGGCTATCTCCGTCCACGGATCACCCTCAATGGGGATGCACAGCCCGTGGTATTATGGGGCCGAACGGGCCCGGCTTCGAACTATCTGTCCGTAGCAGTGGCCGGATCATTCACGGCCCCGGTGATGGTGACTCCTGCTGGTGTTGCACCTGCTGTGGCCGATTGGATGGGTAGCAGCATCGATGCGGATGCAAATACGGTGTGGATCGTGTTCAAGGCCACCCCCGAGGACACAGCCCCTTGTTATGCGCGCGTAAGCGACGATGGCGGCAACACCTGGTCCGATACCATCCGCGTGAGCCCAGCGGACGGCCTGGTATCCAGATTCCCATCGGTGGCGGTGATCCCCGATGTGGGTCCAGTGGTCGAATACATGGAATTCACCTCAGGCTATATGGAACCCCGGCAGGTGGTGGTGCGCATGGAGAACGACGTTTTCCAGCCGCCTGTGCAGGTCAGTGCACCATTCGCGCCCGGCGAAGTGTGCGATTGTTGCACCGGCGAGATCGTTGCTGGGGCGGATCATGTAGTGGCCATGTACCGGAATGCGGGCTCCAACATCCGGACCATCTGGGCGGCGAGCTCCACGGACGACGGTACTATGTTTCCGGTAGGGGCGGAGATCGACCCCACGGTCTGGGTGCTGAACGCCTGCCCATCGAGCGGGCCGGATGGATACCTGAGCGGTGATTCGTTGCGGTACGTATTCCTCTCCGGCGCGGACAATGGCAATAAGGTGTTCGTTGGCGGTGCGGGTGCGATGGACCTTTCGGTGGGATCGGTGCGCAATGTGCACCCGGACCAGGCCATGAACGTGCAGCAGAACTTCCCGCGCATAGCGGGCAGCGGCGACACGCTGGGCATCGTGTGGCAGCAGACCGTGGGCTCGCAGACGGAAGTGCTCTTCAGCTGGAGCGTGAACGGCATCAACGGATTGCATGCACCCGATACCGTGAACGTGGTCGTCGCCGGAGCGCAGAAAACGCCGGATGTGGCCTTTGCCGATGGCGTCTTCCACATCGTGTGGAGCGATCCCGCTGCAGGCGTGGTGCGTTACCGGAAGGCGATGATCATGGATGCTACCGGAGTGGACGATGCATCGACGCACGAGTCCATGCCATGGGCCTGGTATGATGCTGGCATGGGAACCTTACAGTTCCGCCCGGATCTCCGCCTCGATTCATGGCGCCTGACGGATGTGATGGGCCACACCGTTCGTACCGGTCGATCAGCAGGTGTGATCGATGCCATCGGGCTGGCCACCGGGTCCTATCAATTGGTCGGAATTGACGGACAGGGCGCGGCATTGCGCGCAGTGCACCTCTTCATCGGCCGTTGACCTGCAACAATGGCGGAGCCTTGACCTCCGCGTCAGCCACAGCGAACTATTTTGTGGGCATGAATACGATGCTACGATCCGCGTTGCCCTGCCTGGCCGTTCTCCTGTTGCTGAATGAGAGCAGGGCCCAGAACCCGAGCGTGCAGGCGGCGATGAACGCCGTGAACATCGATTCCCTGATCCAGGACCTGCGTTCGCTTTCCGGAGAATTGCCCGTGGATATCGGCAATGGGCCGGTGCTGATCGACAGCCGGAACAAGACGCGACCCGGCAATGCGATCGCAGCGGACTGGTTGCAGCAGCGGATGCAGTCGATGGGCTACACGCCCTCGGTGCAGGTGTTCAGCGGTGGGACAGGTGAGAACGTGATCGCCGAGAAGCCGGGCCTGCTCCATCCGGAACGGAAGGTGGTGGTCTGTGGCCATTACGATTCCATGCCGGGAGGCCCTGTGGCCTCGCCTGCGGCGGATGATGACGGAAGTGGGACGGTGGCCGTGCTGGAAGCGATGCGCGTGCTTTCCCCCTTCGACTTCGAGAACACCATCGTGTTCGCCTTATGGGACGAAGAAGAGTACGGCCTGCTGGGCAGCGCCTACTATGCGGGCGTGGCCGCGGCCAATGACGAGCAGCTGGTGGCCACCATCAACCTCGATGCGATCAGTTATGATGGTGACAGCGATGGCCTGATGCGCGTGCATGTGCGGCCCATCGCCAACAGCATCGCCATCAAGGACAGCGTATTGATGGTGAACAGCACATACGGCCTCAACCTCCCCATCGCCGTGAACAACCCGGGGGCCACCTACAGCGATCACGCATCCTTCTGGAACGAGGGCTTCGGTGCCGTGCTGATCATCGAGGACTTCGACAACGATGGCAATCCTCATTACCACACGTCATCGGACCTTGTGCAATACCTCGATCAGCCCTACTTCCGGGGACTTGCCCGTTTGGGCATCGGGTCCGTGGGCGTGCTTGCCGTGCCGATGGCCATGCAGACCAGCGTGCCCATGCTCGAACCGATGGCGGATTGCGCGTTGGTCGTTTTCCCGAATCCCGTGGTGGGCTCTGCTCGCTTGCGGGTACGCTCGTCAGGCGGACCGGCTGAACTGGGCCTGGTGGATGCCACCGGCCGCCAGGTCATGCAAATGCACGAAGGTGCACTGCCACAAGGCGAGCACACCTTCCTGTTCGGTACTTCAGCATTACAGCCGGGAGCCTACTCCCTGCGAATGGCACAGGACGGCATCGTCACCGCCGTCCGGATCTTGATCGTGCCCTAAGGCCCTCAGTTCTTCACGAAGGGACGTACGAGCGTTCTGCCGTAACGGTCCGTGAGGCGCAGGAAATAGCGTCCTGCCTGTATCCCCTCCAGATCGATCACCGCGCGTTGAGCGGCGGTAAGTGGCACGCTGTTGACCAGTCTGCCATCGACGCCGATCACGTCCGCCTGCATCAGCTCCCCTCCGATGAGTTCGATCGTGATCGCATTACCGGCAGGTACAGGGAACATGTTCAACGCACCAAGGGGCGTGTGCTCCGCAACGTTCTGGCCTTGCAGCACGGTGACCATCCCATGCTGGGTGGTGCTATGCAACTGGTTCTGAAAGGACTGTGTGCAATGGTATCCGTAAACACCCGGCAAGGTGAATGTGTGCGAAAAGGTCCATGGTGCGCTTGCGGGCTGACCGTTACCGAAGCCTTCCGGATTGTTCGGGAACAGGTTCAGTTGACCATTCACGTTGTGGGAGCCCTCCACATTCGTCCAGACGACCATGTCGCCCACATTGATGACCAGTTCCATGGGGTCATAATAGGGCAGGTTGTTGGGGTCGGAAAGCGAGCCGCCGGCCTCCACGTTCCATGTTGTTTGAGCGAAAAGCGCGAAAGGGAGCAGGGTGAGCAGCGTAGTGGTTATGCGCATGGTGCGATCGATTTCGTGCAAAGTACAGCGTGATCTTCCAGGCCCGATGTCAGTTCATCCACCGTCCGTGGGATCCAACTCATCTGCCGTGGTTCGTATGGTCCTATGGATGCGGCTGGATCACCGAATCGATGTAGTCCAGCACCTTGGTGTACAAGTGCAGACGATCCTTGCCCCGCACGTTATGCCCATGCCCTGGATAGGCAAAGAAGTCGACCTGCACGCCCTTTTCTACACAGTTCTTGAGGAAGGTGAGGCTGTGTTCGGGAAGCACCGTATCGTCCATATCGCCCGTGATCACAAGCAGGCGGTCCTTCAACTCCCCGGCCTTCGCCGGATTCGCCGTGGTCGCATAGCCGTCCGGATTCTCCGAGGGTGTGTCCATGTAGCGTTCGGTGTACATCACCTCGTACATGCTCCAGTCCATGACGGGTCCGCCGGCCACACCCACCTTGAAGGTGCCCGGTGAACGCAGCAGCATGGCGGTGGTCACATGACCGCCGAAGCTCCAGCCATGAACGGCGATGCGCGTGGCATCAACATAAGGCAGGCTCTTAAGGTACTCCACGCTTTTCAGCTGATCCTTCACCTCCACCACACCCAGTTGGCGGTGAATGACCTGTTCGAAGTCGCGGCCGCGGTTCTCGCTACCATGGCCGTCCACGGTGAAGACGAGGTACCCGCGTTGCGCCGCGTTCATCATCCACAGCGATCCACCGCCGAGGTAGGAGTTGGTGACCAGCTGCACATGCGGGCCGTTGTACACGTAGATGAGCACCGGATACGATCCCCGGCTGTCGAACCCTTTGGGTTTGATAAGGCGGGCGTTCAATCGATCGCCGTTCTCGCCGGGAATGCTGAGCAGTTCGATCGTGCCCGTGTTGTAACCCGCCAGCGGCTCACGACTGGTCACCAGCGTCTTCATGACGGCACCTTTCGTTGCATCGCGTAGATCGATCCGGCCAGGCACCGTGGTGCTGCTCCAGTTGTCGATGAGGTAACGGCCGTTGCTGCTCAGCTGCGCGTGGTGCGTGCCGGGTTCGCGGGTCAAGCGCGTGGTGCGACCGTTAGCAAGTTCAACGCGGTACAGATGCGTTTCCATGGCGCCTTTCGGATCCTTCGGGTCGATGAGGTCGGTGCCCTCCACGAACACGTTACCGCTCTTCTCATCCACCTCGATGATACGCTGCACCACCCAGTTGCCCTTGGTCAGCTGGCGGATCAGCCCGGCCTTCAGATCATACAGGTACAGGTGCATCCATCCGTCCTTCTGGCTCCAATGGATGTACTGGCTTGGGCTCTTCTTTAGGAAGGTCAGGGGATGTAAGGGCTCCAGCCACTTGGTGTCCTGCTCCTCGATCAGCGTGCGCAGGGCCTTGCCGGACGTGGCGTCGTACTGCACAACGCTGAGGTGGTCCGTTGCGCGGTTGAGGTGGATGACGAATACGTACGTTCCGGCAGGATCCCAGCTGATGTTGGTGAGGTAGTCATCGGTGGCGCCGCTGGTCTTCAGGAACAGCGTGCTCTTCGTGGCGAGGTCGTAGATCCCCAGCGTCACCGTGTGGCTCGCCTGGCCCGCCATGGGGTAGCGGATCTTCTTGAAGGTGCTCGGCTTGGTGGAGATGTCCTCCAGCAGGTACGGGCTCACAGCACTTTCGTCCATACGATAGAAGGCGAGCTTCTGCCCGGTGGGGCTCCAGAATGTTCCTTTGGTGATGCCGTATTCCTCGCGGTGAACACTGCGACCGTTCACCACGCCATCGCTGCCGTCACTGGTCAAGCGCATCTCGGATGCCTGTGCCGTGCTGCGCAGATAGAGGTCCTCGCCCACGGTGTATGCCATCTGCATGCCGGCATCGTCCATGTCGCTGCGTTCGGCCTTCTCATCCAGCACAAGCCGCTCGGATAGTTCACCCGAGGTGACGTTGTAGACCTGAACGCGGTCATTGTGCTCGAACCGGAACCGATCGGCCGTTTCCCATGTGATGGCAGGAACGTTCTTCATGGCCGCCTCCTTCGGCTGGCCCGCATTCAACTTCGCGAGGTCGACGATCGGCAGATCGGCCATCTTGCCGATGCCACCGCGCATCAGCACGTTCTCACGCACAAAGCTGTACTGTTCGGTCCCGGTGATCCACTGCAGCCCGTTCAGCCGGTCCGGACCGAGGTCGCTGAACGACCGCAGGATCGCATCCTTCAGCGGAAGGTCCTTGGGTTTCTCCTGTGCAGGAAGAAGGAAGGGTAGGAGGGCAACGAACGGAAGAAGGAGGAGCCTGCGCATGCGCGGTCGGGTTTCAATTACCCTGCCACACGGCAGGGGATCGGCGCGAAGATGGGAAGGAGCGGCACATGCACACGTCCAGCGTCAACAACCCGTTACTGGGGCGGTCCGAACGCAGGGTTGTTGAGGAAGCCCTCATCGCTCAATGCGCGCAAGAAGGCTACGAGGTCCGCTTCGTCCTGCGCGTCCAGGTTCACCAGGCCGAACCGCCAAGGGTCCATGTGCCCATCGATGTGCGGGTTGTTGATCTGCACATCGTGCGCATAGAAGCTCACCACCTGCTCGAGCGTGGTAAAGCGCGAATCGTGCATGTACGGCGCCGTTCGGGCTATGTTCCGCAAGGTGGGCACCTTGAACTTGCCCACGTCGTTGGGGTTACCCGTGATCGCTCCGAAGCCGCTGTCCACCGGGTTCATATCCAGCCCGTTGTTCCGCAGGCCATGGTCCACCAGCAGTGGTTCGCTATGGCAGTCCACACAATGCCCGTCGCGCATGAAGACGTCCAGCCCCCGTTGTTCCTGCGCGTTGAGCGCGGTGCTGTCGCCGAGGTACTGGAAGCGGTCGAAGGGTGAGTTGAACGAGATCAGCGTGCGCTCGAACTGGGCGATGGCCTTCACCACCTGGGTGCTGTCGATCGGTGTGGTGCCGAAGGCTTTCGCGAACATCTGCACGTAGTCAGGATCATCCTGCAGGCGCTGCACCACAACAGGCCACGTGTTGCGCATTTCGATCGGGTTGGTCACCGGATCGTGGGCCTGATCTTCGAGCGTATGGCGTCTGCCATCCCAGAAGAAGTGGTCGTCCCAGCCCAGGTTGATCACCGCCATGGCATTGCGCGAGCCGGTGGCGCCGTTCGTACCCACGCTCAACGCCAGGCTGTCGCTGAAACCGCTCTGTTGCGCGTGACAGCTGGCGCAGCTCTGCGTGTAGTTGTCGCTGAGCAACGGATCATAGAACAGTTTGCGGCCCAGGGCGATGCCTTCCACCGTGAGCGGGTTGTTCGGCGAGGGCAGCATGGGTCCGATGCTGTCCAGCACCCACTGGGGCACGTTCGCCGAGGCGGGCGTTGGGCCATTTCCCGGAACTTCCGGCTCCGCTGGATCTTTGCGGCAGGCCACCATCACACCGATCAGGCCGATGATGAGCATTATAGCCGAAGGGCGGAGCAAGGGGGGGCGCATGGCCGCAAGATCGCACAGATCGGACGTGTCCGATACGCAGCTTGGCTTCGACCTTGGGATCCCGATCAGATGATGTTCACCTCCCGCTCCAGCTCCACGCCGAACTTCTCCTTCACGCTGGCCAGGATCCGGGTGCTGAGGTCATAGACCTGATGACCGGTGGCACCGCCATGGTTCACCAGGACCAAGGCCTGGTCCTTGTGCACGCCGTAGCCACCTGCCTGACCGGTAGGCAGGTTTTCCCGGAAGCCTTTCCAACCGGCCTTTTCGATCAGTTGGCCCGCTGCCAGTTTTACGTGTCCCGGTCCCGCCGGGTAGCTCACCAGATCTGGGAGGATCGCCCGCACCTTCACTGCTTCCGCTTCCGTGATCGTGGGATTCTTGAAGAAGCTGCCGGCGTTCCCGAGCACGCGGAAGTCGGGCAGTTTATTGCTGCGGATGGCGATCACCGCATTGCTCACATCGCGGATGGTGGGGGAGGTGATGCCGTGCTTCTCCAACTCGTGCTTCACGCTGCCGTAGCCGACGTTCAGCTGCGGATGCTTGCTGAGCTTGAAGGCCACGTTCATGATCACGAAGCGGTCGCGCCCTTCGCGTTTGAAGAAGCTTTCGCGATAACCGAAGCGGCAATCCGCAGCATTGAAACGGATCACTTCGCCGTCGCTGATGCGCAAGGCCTCCAGGTGATCGAAGGTGTCCTTCAACTCTTGGCCGTATGCGCCGATGTTCTGCATCGGCCCTGCACCCACGCGGCCCGGGATCAGCGACATGTTCTCGATGCCGCCCCAGCCCTTAGCTACGGCGTGCATCACCAGATCGTGCCAGACCACACCCGCACCGGCGCGCAAGGTCACCGTGTCATCGTCCTCCGCGATCACATCCAGGCCGGGAACGCTGTTATGCAGCACCACGCCGGGCCAGTCGCGCGTGAAGAGCATGTTACTGCCGCCGCCCAACACCAGCCGTTCCAGCCCTTGCAGTTCCGGATGCTTCAGCAGGGCCCGCAGCTCATCGGCCGTGGCAAAAGCCGCCAGGGCAGCGGCACGACAGCTGACGCCGAAGGTGTTGAAGGGTCGCAGGTCGACGTTGCGCTGGATGGTCATGGACGGCAAGTTTACCATGATGGATGAGCGCTCCTGTCCAACTTCCGGAATGCGTTCTAACGGTCAAGTGTTTGCAGCTTGACCGTGATGTTACGAGCTCAGTGAGGGTCATCGCATCAGTCCATCAACGCCGAACACGCCGCTCGGCGGAACAAGTTTGCACGATATCCTCTCAGTTCATAACCGATTCATACCCGGTTCACAACTTCTTCCAAGATAATTAGAATACCGACAAAAGAGTACTTCACTTCGTTGGCCATGGAATTCCTTGCTGCTTTCCGACCTGCTGATATGGCCAGCGTAACGCCCCCCCTGGGCAAGCAGGGCTTTCGGAGCATAGCTGTATATCTGGGCCGTATGCCACCACTGCAACCGAACGCAGCGCGTACCTTCTCGGCATCAAACACCCTGATGCCATGAAGACCGTGTTCCTCTTTTTTGCCAGCTTCCTCTTTGGTGGTATGTGTAATGCGCAGAATCTGGTGCCAAACGGAAGTTTTGAGGAGTATGATATCTGCCCTGAATTTGGAAGTTATGCGCAGTATGCTACAGGTTGGTTGAACCTGCACACAAGTTCTGCGGACTACTACAACCGGTGTCAGGAAAATCTCGTGGTGGGCGTGCCATTCAATACAGCTGGTTATCAGGAGCCGTCGGATGGTGATGCTTACGTCGGCTTGGCAACCACATTCCCGGGCTTGGATTGGTACCGCGAAATAGTGGGCATAACATTGGCGGAACCATTACAGGTAGGTGTCCCTGTTTGCTTGTCCTTCAAGATGGCCTTAGGCGGTTTCGGGTCTTGGAGTGGCAACTCAGCCATATTCACCTCGAAGGGACTGGGTATGCGCTTCTTCCATGAATTCCCGACAGATTGGCCTGCATACCTGTATCCGAACTCGGCTGCGCTCTCCATGGAAGTGGTGCCGACGGATACGGCCATTTGGTACTTGGTAAGTGGTAAGTACACGCCTGATTCAAACTACACGCACTTGGCCATTGGTAACTCCTTTGCCGATTCACTCAGCATGATATCGGAGATGGATACATCCGGTTTTGGCGGATGGGGTGTATCGTATGCATTCATTGACGACGTGCGCGTGTCTTATGATCTCCAGTACTGCACGAGCACTGGTATGGATGAGCGTCAAGTGACTGGTCGTGTAATGATTTGGCCAAACCCCTGCGTAGATCGCTTCACGCTGCTGGTGCCAAGGCCTAGGAACGGAATGATGCACTGGGAGCTACATGATCTCTGGGGGAAACAAGTGATGGCAGGTATCAATGCTACAGGCGCGGCGCGCGTGGAAATTTCAACTGGTCATCTTGCGCAAGGAGCCTACATCCTTCGCGTGAACGATAGTACTGGTGCCTACGCACCGGTCCGTTTGGTTTCTGTTTCACCCTAACACGTTTGATCATGAACAGACGACGATCTCGGCTCTTGGGTTTCGCGATGCTCGGTATAACCGGCATGGCACACGCCCAGAATGACGGCGACCATTTGATCACTAATCTAGGTGGGCAATCGTCGCTTGCAACGGATCTGCAGGTGCCCGTTGCACCGGTGAATTTGACCGTGGGCACAACGCCGGGCTTGGGTGCCACCCTCCGCGTACGCGGGGATCAATTGGTAGTGCCTGATCTGGACCCATTGCAAGCCAGTATGCGGTGTACGTTCCGTACAGACGTGCTCTCCGGAGCACCGCAGTCGTGGCGAATGTACCGGGATGTGAACCGGATAGGGGCGATCTGGAACGAGGGCAATCACCGCGTATGGCATGTGCAAGCCCTGGAGAACCGCGACGTGGGCCAAGACCGATACAGTGGGTTGATGTTGCAGAACGACGCGAGTGATGGAATTTGGGTGATGAACGCTGGCGGACCCACGGGCGCGCGCGCGTTCCCGGTACCGGCCACGCAGGTGTTGGATGCAGTTGGTTATGCTGGGCTGGGTTCACGACCTCCCATGCTACCTGGCGGTACAAGCCCAAGGGGACCTTGGTCCCGCTTGCATTTGTTCCATGACGTTATGGGTACACGGCCAGAATTCGCGTTCCGGCCACAAATGCTCAATGGCATCACGCTTACCGGTAATAGCGACCTGGCGTACATGGGCCAGTGGTTCGATCATGGAACAAGTGGCACTGGGCCCGAAGTGGATGACCGCAGCAACTTGGTTATAGCCACTAGCGAGAATGCTCTGGCGCCAGGCAATACGTATTGGGATAATATCAGTTTCCGGTATTTCGGCAACTTGACCACCACCGCCGATGGATCGGCGAGTACGGTCGGGGGCTTGGAAATGATGCGCATCCAACCTTACCGGGCTACTGCCGCAGATCCCATTCAAGGTTTGGTCTTGGTGATTGGCTGAACTCACTGTCAGTGCCATCGCAGCGTTTGGATCTCCTTACCGGAAAACTGCGCATCCGTGAGTTGCCTACGGATGTCGAAATGAACGCCGCAACCAAAGCCATGGTAGTGGACGCCACAGCTGTGGTTGGTTGGCGTACGTTCCCGACAGGCGGCGGTGGCAACAATTGTACGTGGGAGCTGAATAACAGCCATGTGGTTACAGCCTATGCGCCGGTGAACACGAACGGCATTTGTCCGGAGGTCGATAACAATGTGGGCATCGGGGTGGCCTTCCCGGTCGCCGCCAAGTTGCACGTGTCGCGGGTGGCCACTGTGGCCGGTGATCAAGGAGGCATTCTCAGCACGCTTACCGCCCCTGGAACGAACAACGGCACCAGTGGGAATATCAGCACCTCGATCAGCGGAAATATCACGGGTAGCGGTTTTGGTGTGTGCGGGGCTCAGGGGGTCGCCGCCACGGATGGCAGTTCAACGCAATACCTGACCGGTGCATCGGGTCAGGCGGATGGGGGGAGTAACGTCGCTGAAACGATCGGGCTATTTGGTCGCGCGAACAGTGCGGGAGTGGCCTACGGCGTGAAGGGATCCACCACGGGGAACAACCCGCTTTCCCGGGCAGGGTATTTTGTTGGGCAATTGGAATGCACTGGCGCATTCACACAAGGGTCGGACGAGAACCTGAAGGAGAACATCACCGAGCTGAGCGGAGCATTGGCCATCCTGAGCCAGTTGCAACCGAAGAGGTACAATTTCCGCTGTTCCGATCCGCAACTGGCCCACATGAACCTGCCGCTCGGCCAGAAGTTCGGCCTTATTGCGCAAGATGTCCAGGAGGTCCTTCCGGAATTGGTCTACGATTCACACCATGGAGCCGGGTTTGCCACCGATGGCACCTGCACTGGTCCGGCCGTGGATTACAAAAGTCTGGACTACATCTCCCTCATTCCCCTCTTGATCGGCGCGGTGCAAGAGATGAAGGCTCAACTGGATGCCTGCTGCGAAGCGGACCAGCGTGAGAGTTTGCCCCCAGGTTCCTCTGCTCCAGCAGAGGCCCTGAGAACCGAACGCCTGTCCATCGACCCCAATCCCTTCACCACAAGCACTACCCTTCGCTACTACTTATCTCAAGAGGGGCGCGCTCGCTTGGAAGTAAGTGATCAAAGCGGACGCCTGCTCGAAGTGCTTCGGGAAGAGCGTACGATGGAATGGGAGCATGCGTATGAGTGGAATACCACCAACCTTGCTACCGGCACTTACTTCGTGGCCTTGGTGGTGGATGGCAACGTGGTGGTGAAGCGCGCTGTGAAGGTGGGTGAGCGTTAGGTTGCGAGCTGGTCATACAAGAGCCGTACGGCGGGAAAGATGGCCTGCTGTCCGGCTCTTGTTACTTTACCCCGCATGCCCGAGATCCGTCCGCGAGCCATTGTCAGTGTTACCAACGATCTGGCCACGGACAATCGCGTGCATCGCACGTGTACGGTACTGCAGCAGCTGGGGTACCACGTGCTGCTGGTGGGGCGAGAGCTTCCGGGCAGCGCTGTCATTCAGCGCAGCTATGCCACCCGCCGCTTCCGCCTGCTCTTTCACAAGGGCCCCCTGTTCTATGCGGAAGTCAACCTGCGGCTTTTCCTTTTCCTGCTCTTCGCAAAGGCCGAACTGCTCGTGGCGAACGACTTGGATACGCTCCTCGCGAACCACCTGGCCCGGCGGGGGCGAAAGTTGGTGTACGACACGCACGAGTTCTACACCGAAGTGCCGGAATTGCTACGCAGGCCCTTCGTCCGGAGCATCTGGCTGCGCATCGAGCGGTGGATCTTCCCGAAGCTGCGGACGATCATCACGGTGAACGGCAGCATTGCCAATGCATACCGCGAGCGCTACGGCAATGAGCTGCACGTGGTGCGCAACATCCCCATGCGGCGCGAGCTGGGACCGCTTCCATCGCGGGCCGCGCTGGACCTGCCTGCGGACAGGTTTATCCTGGTGATGCAAGGCGCGGGCATCAACGTGGAGAGGGGTGCCGAAGAAGCGGTGCTGGCGATGAAGGAGCTTTCGGGTTGTCTGCTGCTCATCATTGGTGGTGGCGATGCGTGGCCCGTACTACAGCGCATGGTGAAGGAGCATGCCTTTGGGGGTCGCGTTCGCCTAATGGGCAAGATGCCCTACGAACGCATGATGGACCTCACCCGCAACGCAGACCTGGGGCTTACGCTGGACAAGGACAGCAACCTGAACTACCGCTTCAGCCTGCCCAATAAGCTCTTCGATTACCTGCACGCCGGTATACCGGTGCTGGCCACCGACCTGCCCGAAGTGGCCGCCATTGTGCGCCAATACGACGCCGGCGTAGTGATCCCCGCCCCGGACCCCGGCCGCATCGCTACGGAGGTCAAGGCCTTGATGACTGACCCCCGTCATCTCGCCCGCTTGCGTGCCAACGCTACTTTCGCCGCCCGCGCACTGGACGGGGAGCAGGAGATGAACAAGCTGCTCGCGGTGCTCAGGAACGCTTGACCGAACGTCACCTACATATCGTCAGCTTCGATGTACCCTGGCCGGCCAACTACGGCGGCGTGATCGACGTGTACTACAAGGTGAAGGCCTTGCACGACCTGGGTGTGCGCGTGCACCTGCATTGCTTCGAGTACGGGCGCGGCCAGACCTTGGAGTTGGGCATGGTGTGTGAATCGGTGCATTACTACGAGCGGCACACCGGTAAGCATCAACTGTTGAACAGCCTGCCTTACGTGGTAGTGAGCCGCCGCAGCGATGAACTGGTGGACCGCTTGTTGGAGGACCGGCATCCGATCCTGTTCGAAGGCCTGCATTCCTGCTTCCACCTGGGTGATGCGCGTCTCACCGGTCGAAAACGGATGGTGCGCACCCACAACGTGGAGCACGAGTACTACGATGCCCTGGCCAAGGCGGAGCGTGGCGCATTCAAGCGCACCTACTTCGTGAACGAGGCCAAGAAGCTCAAGAAGTTCGAGCCTGTGCTGGCAGAGGCCCACCAGATCCTGGCGATCTCCCCGAACGACGTGCAGCATTTCGCGCGGCACTTCCGGCATGTGAAGCACATTCCCGCCTTCCACCCGAGCGAGAAGGTGGATGTGCCCGTTGGCCTGGGCGATTTCTGCCTGTACCACGGGGCGCTCAGCGTGCCGGAGAACGATCAGGCGGCCATGTGGCTGGTGAAGGAGGTCTTTGCTGGCCTGCCGATCCCGTTGGTGATCGCAGGCAGTGGGGCCAGCAGCGAATTGCGGACCGTTGTGGCGAAGAGCAACAACGTGAAGCTGCGCGAGAACATTCCCACGGAGGAGATCACCGCATTGGTAAGGGCCGCCCAGGTGAACGTGCTACCCACCTTCCAAGCTACAGGCATCAAGCTGAAGTTGCTGCTCTGCTTGTTCCAGGGGCGACACGTGGTGTGCAACTCGCCCATGGTGAAAGAGACCGGATTGGAGGACCTTTGCCATGTGCACGATGATCCGGAACGCATGCGCCTCAGCATCCAGGCCTGCATGGCCCAGCCAGCGGATGGTGCGATGATCGAGAAGCGGACCACCGTGCTGGAGCAACGCTTCAGCAACAAGCGCAACGCCGAGGCGATCATGAAGTTGCTGCGATGAAGCGCACTCGGTACCGCGCTGAACCTGCTCTCCGGCGATACCGCAAAGAGCGCAAAGGGTCTGTCTGCCGGTCAGGCATGCGCGAAGAACGCTGATCCTCGAACGCTGGTAGTGTCCCGGTTTGAGGAGCGCGCCCTACACCAAAGGCGGGAGCAACCCACTCCAATCTCTCTCGTGCTTCGGTTTTTTCATTTCCAGCACCGTGTAGATCACCGCATACACACAATATGCGGCCAGGAGAAGCAGTGGCCACATGTCCAAAAGCCAGGGAGCTATCCAGTCCATAAGGATGAGAAAGCCCAGGAAGCCCAGCATCCCCAAGAACCATGGGCGCAACCCAGGCCACACACCATCACTGCCAGTTCTCTTGCTGGCATTTGGTCGGGATCGGCGTGGCATTGTTCCGAGCTACTTCATCCGCCGATCACGCGCTGCAACTGCCTTTGCGTCCTTCGCGCACTTTCCGGTAGACCATCCCTTACTGGGCAGCCGTAGCGCTCAGCTCCAGCAACTTGCCCTCCTCGCAGCGCACCACGCGGGCGTTCAGCTTCTTCATATGCGTGTAGTCATGGGTGGCCATGATCACGCTGCTACCGCCCTGGCTGATGGTGAAGAGCAGGTCGAGGATCTCTTCGGTGGTCTCCGGATCCAGATTCCCCGTGGGCTCGTCGGCGATGATCAGCTCCGGATGGTTCACCAAGGCACGGGCGATGCTTACGCGTTGTTGCTCGCCACCGCTGAGCTCATGCGGCATCTTGTAGCCTTTGTTGCCCAGGCCCACCTGCACCAGGACCTCCTGCACGCGGTCGTCGATGGCCTTGGCCTCCTTCCACCCGGTGCTCTTCATCACGAACACCAGGTTGTCGTTCACATTGCGGTCGCTCAACAACTGGAAGTCCTGGAACACGATGCCCAGCTTGCGACGCAGAAAGGGGACCTCCTTGCGCTTCAGCTTCCGCAGGTCGAACCCGCAAACATGTCCTTCGCCGTGCGTGAGCGGCAGATCGCCGTACAGCGTGCGCATCAGGCTGCTCTTTCCACTGCCCGTGCGGCCGATGAGGTAGAGGAACTCCCCCTTGTGCACCGTGAAGTCCACATTGTTCAGCACCAGGTTCTCCCGCTGAAAGATCCGGACGTCGTTGAGCTCGATGATGGGTGAGGTGCTGGTCATGGTCGGGGAATTGCTTTTCTGGGCTTCAGGTCACAGGTTCAGGCCGCAGGTTCTTGACCTTTAAAGCCTGTGGCCTGAGGCTTGCGGCCTGGAGCGAGCGAAGGCCTGTGGGCAGACCGACGCCAAAGGAAGAAATTCGGAAGGGCACTTCGACGTTGTAGTTGGCAGAATGATCGCCTTCACGTGAACACCCCCGCGTGGATAAGTACACCTGCGAACGACCGAAGCCCCCCGACCGTCCCGGCAACTTTGATCCCCTGATGATGCACCTTTCCCAAGCTGTCCCCCTGCGCTTCCTGGCCGCGTTGGGGTTCGCTGCCTTGTTGCTGCCAGCAGCAGCGCAACGACCGGCGCACTACGAGCATGCCGATGCCGACCTCGTAAGGGCGCATGAGCTCTTCGATATGGGCAAATACGGCGCTGCCCAATACACCTGCGACCGTGTGGTGGAGCGGATCCGCGATGTGAACGACCCCGGCCGGACCGAGGCGGAATTCTACAGTGCCATCTGCGCCGTGCGCCTGTATCACAACGATGCCAGCAACCGCCTCCTCGGGTTCATTGACAAACACCCCGAGAGCTTCCGTGTGCCCGCGATCAACCTCGAGCTCTTCCGCCACTACTTCAACCAGAAGCGGTGGGACGATGCGCTGGCCTATGCCGCCAAGGTGGACGCCAACGCGTTCGGTGAAACCGATCGCGAGGAGTTCCACTTCAAGCGTGGCTATGCCCATTTCCAGCAGGACCACTATGATCCGGCCCTGGCCGACTTCTCCAAGGTGAAGGACGGCCCCGGCCCCTACGCCACATCCGCCACGTACTACACTGCTCACATCCACTACACCCGGAAGAACTACGAGACGGCCTTGGCGGGATTTGAGAAGCTGAAGAGCGACGAAGCCTTCGGTCGCGTGGTACCCTATTACATCGCGCAGATCCAATTCCTGCAAGGCCATTACGATGCGTTGCTGGAATACACCAAGCCGCTGCTGGCCGACCCCGACGGCACCAAGCGTACCGGCGACATCAACCGGCTGGCGGGCGAGGCCTATTACCGCACCGGACAGTACAAGGAAGCGCAACCCTACCTGGAGAAGAGCGTGCAGCGCGGTGGCCTGGAGCGCGGCGACCGGTACATCGCGGGATATGTCTTCTACAAGAACGGCGAGTACAAGAAGGCGCTTGATCAGTTCAACCTGGTGGCGAGCCGGGGGAACCAGCCGGTGGAGGACAGCCTGGCCCAGCTTGCAGCTTACCACATGGCCGACTGCTACCTGCAGTTGAACGAGAAGAACTACGCTCGCACAGCCTTCAAACGCGCCTACGACCTGGGCAAGGACCCCCATGTCACCGAGGATGCGCTCTTCAACTATGCCAAGCTGGCCTATGAACTGAGCTTCGATCCGTACAACGAGGCCATCATGGCCCTGCGCGACTATCTCAAGGCCTTCCCGAACTCACCCCGGCATGATGAGGCGCAGCAGTTCCTGCTCAACGTGTTCCTGAAGACGAAGAACTATGAATCGGCCCTGGAAGCGCTGGATGCGATCAAGAGCAAGGATATCCAGCTCCAGGAGGTGTATCAGGAACTGGCGTTCAACCGTGGTGTGGAGCTGTACGAGGGCCGCAAGTTCAAGGACGCGGCGCTCTTCTTCGAGAAGGCCCTGAAATTCCCCGTGGACAAGACCACCAATGCCAAGGCGCACTTCTGGCAGGGCGAGAGCTACTACGCGCAGGAGGAGTATGCCGAAGCCCTCAAGAAGTATGATGACCTGCGCAACAGCAGTGGAGCCTATGCCACCGAGCTGTACGAAGAGGCCAGCTACAGCATGGGGTATGCTTACTTCCGGCTGAAGCAATACGACGAGGCGGCCACGTCCTTGCGGCGTTTCGTGGGTGCCAGCAACGTCAACAATGACCAGAAGGCCGATGCCTTGGTGCGTATCGGTGACTGCTACTTCGTGAACAAGGATGAGCCCATGGCGATCAAGTGGTACGATGATGCCATGGCCGCAGGCACTCCCGCCCGTGACTATGCGCTGTACCAGAAAGGCGTGTGCCAGGGCCTCGAGAAGCAGTACGATGCGAAGATCGCAACGCTGAAGAAGCTGCTGGATGAGAAGCCGAACAGCCAGTATGCGGCGGATGCCAAGTTCCAACTGGCCGAGACCTACATCAACCAGGAGAAGGATGAGCAGGCGCTGAAGTACTACACGCAGGTGATCGAGCAGCACCCCAACTGTCCGCACATGCAGAAGAGCATGCTGCAGTCCGCGCTGATCCATCGTCGACTAGGCCAGGTGGACAAGGCCATCGCCGAGTTCAAGGCCGTGATCACGAAGTATCCCACCGTGGACGGAAGCCGCGAAGCGCTCGCCGGATTGGAGAGCATCTACGTGGACCAGGGCAAGGTGGCCGAGTACGAGACCTACGTCCGTTCGCTCGCCTTCGTCGACCCCAGCACCCTCGACCTCGACGAGAAATATTACCGCAGTGCGGAGCAGCTGTACAACGCCGAGAATTGCGATGCCGCGGTGGGCGCGTTCCAGGACTACCTGTCGAAGTATCCGCGCGGTGCCTTCACCCTGAACGCCACGTTCTTCAGTGCCGACTGTCTCTACCGTGCGAAGAAGGATGCGGAGGCCCTGCCGAAGTTCGAAGAGGTGATCGCGCGGGATGCCGGACAGTTCATCGAGGCATCACTCTTCGCGGCAAGCGACATCCTGTACCGCGACGAACGTTGGGAAGGTGCCTTGGTGCGCTTCGAACAACTGGAGGCCCGTGCTGCCGCGCCACAGAACGTGCTCGCCGGTCAGGTGGGCCAGATGCGCTGCCTGAAGAACCTGGAACGCACCGATGATGCCGGCAAGGCAGCGGACAAGGTGCTGAAGAACCCCGATGCGAACGCCGACCTCAAGCTGGAGGCGGGCCTGGTGGCCGCGATCGGCGCCTTGGCGCGGAATGAACTGGATGTGGCCTACACCAAGTTCAAGGCGGTGGCCAAGGACAGCAAGAGCGCCACCGGTGCAGAGGCCAAGTACAACATGGCGTACATCAAGCACCTGCAGAAGAAGTACAGCGAGGCCGAGAGCGAGGTGTTCGACCTGGCCAAGAAGTTCGCCAGCTACGACTATTGGAAGGCCAAGGGCTTCATCCTGCTGGGTGATGTGTACGTGCAGCTCGACGACCGCTTTCAGGCGAAGACCACATTGCAGAGCGTGATCGAGCACTGCACCTATCCTGAACTGGTGGAAGAGGCCCGCCGACGGCTGGCCATCATTGAGCAAAGCGAGGTGCAACAATGCGCACCCGAAGGACAACAACCCGAGATCCCGATGCCCGGTGGTGGCAACAAATGAGCGCGATGAAGAAGCACAGCCTCCTCCTTTTCCTCGTGGCGCTCGTTGCCTTAGGCGCCTCCGCGCAGACCGAAGGCAACACGCCCGGCGGTGAGTACTACATCAACAGCGTGTACAACCCGGTGATCGGCTTCGTGCAGAAGATCGACATGCGGCCCGAGAGCATCGATACTGTGCTTCCGGTAACGCCCATGACCTATGCCATGCTTCCAGTGAAGGCCGATGTGCCGGCCCGCGTGGACAGTATCGAGGCCGCCAAGCTGAACATCCAACTGGCGCAGCAGAAACTGTACAAGGGCTTTGTGAAGGCCGGCTTCGGCCTCTACACCACGCCCCTGTTCGAGCTGTACTACGACCAGGCCCGCAGCCGCAAGAACGCCTATGGCCTTCATTATCGCCATCTGAGCAGCAATGGCGGCATCAGCGATGTGGGCCCAAGCGATTACAGCTACAACAATGTGGACGGTTACTACAGCGCCTACCTCGCGCATCATGAGGTGGGAGCCCGCTTCATGTACGACCGCCGACGTGTGAGCTACTATGGATATGAACTGACGGACAGCCTGAACAACCTGCAGCAACTGCATGCCCCGCCGGATGACGCCGTCAAACAGATCTACAACGACATCGGCTTCGCTTTTCGCGTGAAGAGCCTGTACAAGGACAGCACCAAGCTGGCGCACAACGTGGGCCTGGAGGTGCACACCTATGGCAATCTATCGGGTAGCCGGGAGACCAACCTGAAGCTCGATGCCGAGCTGGGCATGGCGATGGGCACGGAGACCTACGGTGGTCACATCCTGATCGACAACAACGCCTACCGCGCCGTGTTCGGTGCAGGGATCGATGATGCGCGCATCAACGGCACCCTGCTGGGCCTCGAGCCCTTCGTGAGCACCAAAGGGGATAAGTACACTGTACGGGTGGGGGCCGGCATGTTCCTCGATTCACAAGGCAAGACCACCTTCCACTTCTTCCCGCAGGCCTATCTGGACTATAGCCTCTTCGACGACATCCTGGTACCCTATGTGGGCGTGGACGGCCATCGGATCCGGAACAGCTTCCGCAGCCTTACGCAACAGAACCCCTGGCTCGGCGGCGCCCCGAACATCGCGAACAGCAGTCTGATGTACGATATCTATGGAGGTCTTCGCGGAAGCTTCAGCAACGACATCGGCTTCGATGTGCGCATCAGCAACAGCCGCATGAAGGCGCGGCCGCTGTTCATCAGTACGCCGTACATGGTGGACAGCATCACGTATGGCGGTCGTTTCGGCATCGTTTACGACCAGGTGGATCAGTTGGACCTCAGCGGAGAGTTGATCTACAGCCACGATGAGCACCTGGACATCACCGGTCGCATCGATGTGTTCACCTACACCACCGACCGTCAGGCCGAGGCGTGGAACCTGCCCCCGTATCAATTGTCCCTAGGCGCCCGCTATGACTTCCGGGACAAGATCCTGCTCAAGCTCGAACTACAGTTCCTTGGACCGCGCAAAGCAGGATACCTCAGCGATCCCGCCGGCCAGGAGACCTTTGTCGAGGTATCCCCAACGACCAAGGACCTGGACGGGTACCTGGACATGCATTTGGGCCTCGAGTACCGGTACACCAAGCGCCTCAGCGTGTTCCTGGACGCCAGTAACCTGAGTGCGAGCAAGTATGAGCGCTGGTACGGTTACCCGGTCCAACGCGCCCTGGTCCTTGGCGGTGCCACATTCGCCTTCTGAGGCCGCTTCGGGCCGCTACAGCCGGGTCTTCCACGGGCTTTTGTGAGTCTTGGTCACGAGGTAGCACGATCCTTTCCCCCACCCTGATCAGGGTACTGGGGGATGCCCTGTAAACATACCCATCCGCGCAAACGTTAATTATCAACAAAGGCCGCGTCCCTGTTGAGTTCTTTCCGTTATTAAAGGAGGTGATCGAGGTACCTTCGCGTGCCTTCCCAAAAGGAGGTTTTTTTCATCTCAAGGACCAATGGCAGAGACCGTAGAAATGAGCGAAACGAAGAAGAAGGACGCGGCCGCGTATTCGGCCGACAGCATCCAGGTGCTGGAAGGCCTCGAAGCGGTGCGGAAGCGCCCGGCGATGTACATCGGCGACATCGGCATGAAGGGACTGCACCACCTGGTGTACGAAGTGGTGGACAACTCGATCGATGAAGCGCTCGCAGGACACTGCGACACTGTGGAAGTGACGATCCTGCCCAACAACAGCATCCGGGTGAAGGACAACGGCCGCGGTATCCCCGTGGACATGCACACGAAGGAACAGCGCAGCGCGCTGGAGGTGGTGATGACCGTGCTGCATGCCGGTGGCAAATTCGACAAGGACAGCTACAAGGTCTCCGGTGGTCTGCACGGCGTGGGCGTGAGCTGCGTGAACGCGTTGAGCAGCGACCTGAAGGTGGAAGTGTACCGCCAGGGCAAGAGCTACATGCAGGAGTACAAGGAGGGCAAGCCCCAGTACCCTGTGAAGGAGACCGGCAAAACGGAGTACCGCGGTACCGTGGTGACGTTCACGCCCGACCTTACGATCTTCCAGGCCAGCGAATACAACTTCGATACCCTCAGCGCCCGACTGCGCGAACTGGCCTACCTGAACAAGGGCATCAAGCTCACGCTTACCGACGAGCGACACACCAATGACGATGGCAGCTTTGTCAACGAGACCTATTACAGCGATCTAGGGCTTGTGGAATTCGTGCGTTACCTGGACGGTACGCGCCTTCCGCTGATCGATGAGGTGATCCACATCAGTGGGGAGAAGCAGGGCATCCCGGTGGAGATCGCAATGATCTACAACGACAGCTTCAGCGAGAACGTCCACTCGTACGTGAACAACATCAACACCCACGAGGGCGGTACCCACCTCGCAGGTTTCCGTCGTGGTCTCACGCGTACGCTGAAGAAGTACGCTGATACCAGCGGGGCTACACAGAAACTGAAGTTCGAGATCGCAGGCGATGACTTCCGTGAAGGCCTCACCTGCGTGATCAGTGTGAAGGTGCAGGAGCCCCAGTTCGAAGGGCAGACCAAGACCAAGTTGGGCAACAACGAGGTGATGGGCGCCGTGGACATGGCCGTTGCGGAAATGCTCGAGAACTACCTCGAAGAGCACCCGCGTGACGCGCGCCAGATCGTGGACAAGGTGATCCTGGCCGCCACCGCACGTCACGCTGCCCGTAAGGCGCGAGAGATGGTGCAGCGCAAAGGCGGCTTCTCCGGCGCAGGACTGCCCGGCAAACTGGCCGATTGCAGCGAAAAGGACCCGAGCCTCAGCGAACTGTTCCTGGTCGAGGGCGACTCCGCCGGTGGAACGGCCAAGCAAGGCCGCAACCGCGAGTTCCAGGCCATCCTGCCGCTGCGAGGAAAGATCCTCAACGTGGAAAAGGCCATGCAGCACCGGATCTACGAGAACGAGGAGATCCGCAACATGTACACCGCGCTCGGCGTGCAGGTGGGTACGGAGGAGGACAGCAAGGCCCTGAACATGGACAAGCTGCGCTACCACAAGATCATCATCATGTGCGATGCTGACGTGGACGGCAGCCACATCCAAACGCTGATCATGACCTTCTTCTTCCGCTACATGAAGGAGATGATCGAGAACGGCCGCATCTACATCGCCACGCCCCCGCTGTACATGGTGAAGAAGGGAAAGGAACAGCAATACTGCTGGAACGAGGCCGAGCGCGATGCCGTGATCGAGCGCATGAAGGGCGCCACCAAGGAAGCCAGTGTAAGCGTGCAGCGCTACAAGGGTCTGGGTGAGATGAACGCCGAGCAGCTCTGGGAGACCACCATGGACCCCAGCCGCCGTACCCTGCGCCAGGTCACCATCGAGAACAGCGCCGAGGCCGATCGCATCTTCAGCATGCTCATGGGCGAGGATGTACCACCCCGCCGTGAGTTCATAGAGAAGAACGCCGTGTACGCGAAGCTCGACGTCTGATCCCAAACCTTTTACAACGCGAAAGCCCCCCGACTTGTCGGGGGGCTTTGTTTCATGCTGTGCCGTGAGATCACCTCACCACCGTCACATGTCCGATGCGATCGTATACCTCCTTGGTGATGATATCGCGGCAATGCATCTTCCACACATACACGTCCTCCGGAACATCCACGCTGTTGAGCTTGGCATTCCACTTTTCGTGGATCGTGGTGCTTTCGAAGATCAGCAGGCCCCAACGGTCGAAGATCATGAACGTGTAATCCGCCGCAAGCGCCGGGTCATTGAGGATGGGGCAGAAGCCTTCGTTGAGGCCATCCCCGTTCGGGGTGAAGGCATTCGGAACGTTCACGAAAAGCTCATCGAGCACCACCACAGGGTGACACACCGTGTCCATGCATCCATTGCTGTTGATCGCCGTGAGGCAGACGGAGTAAGTTCCGCCTAACACATCCGGGAAGATGAAGGATGGGTTGCCCTCTGTGCTGCTTCCAAGCCCTGCGAAGTTCCACATGAAGGTCTCGGCGTTCGCCGTTTGGTTGGTGAAGACCACCAAGGGATGCGAGACGCTGGTGGTATCGGGTGAAGCGTAGAAAGCCGCCAACACGGGATCAGGGCTCATGACCGTGGCGGGCGCGCTGGCCATGCATCCATTCGCATCCTGCATCATCACGGTGTAGTCGCCAGCGCATAATTGGCCGAGCGTCGGACCGATCGACCACGTGGCACCCCCATCAATGCTGAACAACACTCCCTCGGCATCCGTGACGGTCACCGATCCATCACAGCTGCTGATGCAATTCTCGTCCGTCGCGGTCAATGCATTGATCACCAGCGGGGGAGGTTCGTTGATGACGTAGGTGGCGATTCCCGTACATCCACCGGCATCTGTAACGGTGACCGTGTATTCCCCGGCGCATAGGCCTGAAGCACTCATGGCCGTGTTGCCTGCGGCATTGGCGCTCCACAGCATGGTGTAGGTCGGTGTTCCTCCCACGATGCTCAGGGCAGCCGTGCCGTCGCAGGCATCCTGGCACACCGCATCGGCTGCAGCAACCGTGGCGTTGATCGGATCACCCACGATCACGTCCACCTGGGCTTGATCATTTCCGCAAGGTGCTGTTCCTTGTACCGTGTATATGTAGATCCCTTCATCGTCGGTGGCCGGATCCATCGTTCCGCTACTGGCCGCGCCGTTCGGGTCGGTCCAGCTGCCGCCCGTTCCCGGGTTGTTGCTCAATGCGGTGAACAGGTCCACAGCCGGTGCATTGAAGCAAAGGATCACCTGGCCGTCACCACCTGCATTGGGCGGCTGTATGACCGTAACGTTCACCGAAGCGATCGCTGCAGGGCAAGGCGCGGCACCTTGAACGGTGTATACATAGGACCCTGCACCATCGATGCCAGGGGTAAATGTGCCCGTGTGTGCAGCGCCGCCGGGTGCGGTCCACGTTCCGCCCGCTTCCGGAGAGCCGGTGAGGACCGTGAACAGTTCGAAGGGATCGGAGGTGGCACAAAGCGTGTTCGCTCCGTCCGCACCGGCATCAGGTGGCGCAACCACCGTTACGGTCACCGTGCTGCTGGTGTCCAGGCATGGCGCCGGTGCGTCGAGCAAATAGGTGTACACGCCGCCGGCCATCACGCCAGGATCGAAGATGCCGTTCGTGATGGTACTGGGTCCGCTCCACGTTCCGCCTTCATCGGGATCACCTTCCAGGAGGCTGAAAAGGTCGTGGTCATTATCGCTCTGGCAGAGGGTGAGCGCTCCGCTTTCTCCCGGATCGGTAACATCCACCACGTCGATCGACACCAACACGCTATCCGCCGGACAAGGCCAATCGCCCGCCACGATGTACGTGAATGTTCCCGACTGGTCTGCGCCGGGAACGAAGCTTCCGCTGAACGGAGCTCCATTCGCATCGATCCATGTGCCACCTGGCTGCGGATCTCCGGTGATGTACGTGTTCAGCTGGGCCGTGGGCGAACTGATACACAGCAACGCATTCCCGTCGAGCCCGGCATTGGGCGGTGCGGTCAACGCGATCGTGACCGTACTGCTCACGCTCACGCACGGAGGCGGCACATCGATGAGGTAAGTATAGATTCCGGGGCTCATCGAACCCGGATCGAAAAGGCCACCGGTGATCGTGCTCGGGCCGCTCCAAGTACCTCCCACGTCCGGCGTTCCGCCGAGTTGAGCGAACAGGTCGAGAGGAGCATCGCCGAGGCATAAGGTGTTCGCACTGCTGGTACCCGGATCCGGGTTGCTCATTACGTTCATGGTGACCACCGCGCTGGCCGAGGGGCAGGGCGCTGTTCCGATCACGGTATACGTGTAGTCACCGGAAGGTTCCGTCGAAGGGTTGAACAACGGGCCGTGAGGTTGTCCCAACGGATCCGTCCATGAACCGCCCAGTGCCGGTGTGCCACCCAGTTGCAGGAACAGGGCGGATGCCGGGGAAGAGATGCACAAGGTCAATGTTCCATCACTCCCTGCATCGGGCGGGTTCATGAGCGTGACCACGACATGGCTGCTCGCACTGGGGCAGGGTGCGGGTGCATCGATGCTGTACGTGTAATCGCCAGCGAGCATCGTGGCCGGATCGAAGGCCCCGTTGATAATTGGGCTCGGTCCGCTCCAGGTACCACCCGCGTCCGGCGTGCCGTTCAGCTGTGTGAACAGGTCCGCTGCAGTTGCACTGGTGCACAAGGTCACAGCACCATCGATCCCGGCATCAGGCGAACTGACCACCGTGACGGACACGATCGACGAGGCGCTTGGGCACGGTGCTGTGCTGAGGACGGTGTACGCATAATCGCCGGCGGCATCGATGCTGGGGTCGAAGAGGCCTGCATGCGACGCGCCGAGGTAGTTCCACGTGCCGCCGATCGCCGGCGTGCCACCCAGTTGGTAGAACAGGTCGATCGGTGTCCCGCTGATGCAGGCCACCACGTTGCCGTTCGTCCCCGGATCCGGTGGATCATTCACCGAAACGATGACGTCTGCGCTCTGCGCTGGGCAAGGGGCCGTGCTTGCAACGGTGTAAGTGAAGGTCCCGGCAAGGTCAACGCTCAGGTCAAAGGTGCCCGAGTGCGCCCCACCGTTCACGGTCCATGATCCGCCTGCGTCCGGCGTGCCGCCCAACTGGGCGAACAGATACACAGCTCCATCACCGCTGCACAGGGCGAGCGTTCCGTCGGTACCCGGGTCCGCAGGCATCATCAGGGAAATGACCACCGTACTTGATGCACTCACACATGGCGGAGGCACCGTGATGTTGTACGTGTACGTGCCCGCCGGGTCGACCGATGGATCGATCATCCCCGGATGCGTTGCCCCGCCCGGAGCCGTCCACGTACCACCAGCATCCGGGCTTCCGTTGAGCAGGTTGAGCAAGGCCACGCCAGCATCGCTCGTACACAGCGTTGCATTACCGGGCAGGCCTGCATCCGGGTTGGTGGTCACATTCACCAGGACCGTTGCCGTTGCATTCGGACACGGTGCAGTGCCTTGCACGCTGTACGTGTACAGGCCGGGCACGCCGGAGGACGGATCGAACTGGCCATTGCTAACGCCTCCGCCTGGTGCACTCCAAGTGCCGCCCGGATCCGGTGTGCCGGCCAAGTGTGGGAACAGGTCAGTCACTGGACTTGACCCGCAGAGCAGCACAGCGCCGTTCTGTCCGGCATCGGGCGCGGGAGTGATGGTGAGCATGACCTGCGCCGATGCCGCCGGGCAGGGTGTCGTTCCCGGTACTGTGTACGTGTATGCACCATTCGATGCCGTGGCGGGATCGATCGTGCCGTTCATCTGGGAACCTCCAGGCGCGGTCCAACTTCCACCAGCGTCGGGTGTTCCTCCCAGCACCGACATCAGGTCGGTGGGAGTCCCGGAGGAGCACAGTGTCAGACTTCCGTTGACACCGGGATCGGGAGGCATGATGACACTGACAATCACCACGGACTGATCGTTCGGACAGGGTGCAATACCTACGACCGTGTATGTGTATGCTCCGGGTGCATCGACCATCGGATCGAAGCTGTTGCCGTGCGCACTGCCGCCGGGTGCGGTCCACGTTCCTATAGCCCCCGGAGCGCCGGCGAGCGCCGTGAAGAGATCCATTGCAGCGCCCGTGCTGCACAAGGTCAAGGTGCCATCCCCTCCGGCCGATGGTGGTGTGTTCACGCCGACGACCACGGTGGCGTTGCTGTTCGGGCAAGGGGCGACACCAGCAACCGTGTAGGTGTATGTTCCGGCTGCACTGGCGCCGGGAACGAAGGAACCATTGAACGCGCCGCCTCCCGGCGCGGTCCACGTGCCACCTGCGGTCGGGCTACCTCCTAACTGTGGGAACAGAGGTGTCGTGTTCGACGTGGTGCACAGCGTGATGGAGCTGTTCGTGCCCGCGTTCGGTGGCGTCTGCAGAAGCACCGTCACCGTGCTGCTTGCGCTTGTGCAAGGTGGTGGCACGGTGAGGGTGTACGTGTAGATCCCTGCGACATCCGATGCGGGGTTGAACGCCGCACTGTGCGGAGCACC
The DNA here is from genome assembly GCA_031411095.1 of Flavobacteriales bacterium. GTDB lineage: Bacteria > Bacteroidota > Bacteroidia > Flavobacteriales_F > PHOS-HE28 > PHOS-HE28. The sequence continues at coordinate 43,209 of JANOAK010000006.1, forward strand.
TCCCGGAGCCGTCCACAAGCCTCCAGGATCCGGCGTGCCGCCAAGTGCGGCGAATAGATCCTCGTTCGCCCCCGTGGTGCACAGGACCAAGGCACCGTTCACGCCCGGGTCGGGTTCGCTGGTGACCGCGACGGTGACGGTCGCGCTCGCGTTCGGACAAGGAACCGCGGCGGTAACCGTGTACGTATAGCCACCGGCTCCGGACGTTCCCGGAATGAAGATCCCGCTGAACGCACCACCGCCCGGAGCCGTCCACGTGCCACCTCCGCTCGGACCGCCACCCAAGGCCGTGATCAGGGGAGTGGCACCACCGCTGATGCACAAGGTCAGTGCACCGTCGGTTCCTGCGTTGGGCGGCTGTTGGATGGTCACGTTCACCACAGCGCTCTGACTGATACAGGGCGGCGGCACAGCGATGGAATAGGTGTACGGGCCGGCTGCATCAACAGCGGGATCGAACAGGTTGCCATGAGCGCCTCCGCCGGGAGAGGTCCATGTGCCTCCTGCATCCGGCGTACCGCCGAGCAAGGCGAACAGGTCGGTGGCCGCGCCCGTGGCACAGATCACCAGTGCTCCGTTGGTGCCGGGGTCCGGTTCACTGACCACCGTGACGTTGACGGTGGAAATATCATTCGGACAAGGCGCAGTACCCGCAACCGTGTAGGTGTAGATGCCTGCCACGCTCGTGCCGGGGGTGTAGGTTCCTGTGCTCGCTCCACCACCCGGAGCTGTCCAAGCGCCAGCGAGGTCGGCAGATCCTCCCAACGAGTTGAAGAGCTGGACACCCGGGCTGGAGACACACAACGTGAGGCTGCCATCCACCCCTGCATCCGGTGGTTGCACCAACGTCACCATCACGGTCGCACTTACGCTGACACACGGAGGCGGAACCGTGATGGTGTACGTGTAAACACCAGCGACATCCGTAGCCGGGTCGAATGTGTTCGCTTGCGCCGCCCCGCCGGGAGCTGTCCACACTCCCCCTATATCCGGAGTTCCGCCCAGCGAGGCGAACAGATCGAATGCCGCGGCGTTCGCACAGACGGACACCGTTCCGTTCGTCCCTGGATCGGGAAGGTCCGAAACCGTGACCGTGACCGTTGCCAGGGCGCTGGGACATGGTGCAGTACCGGTAACTGTGTATGTGTAAATCCCCGGGGTGCTAGTGCCCGGTGCGAACGTCCCATTGCTCACGCCACCCCCCGGAGCCGTCCACGTTCCCCCCACATCCGGTGCGCCGCCCAGGTCTGCGAACAGGTCCGACGGAGGACTGCTGACACAGAGCAGGATCGACCCGTTCGTTCCAGCGTTCGGAGGTTGCTGGATGGTGACCGTCACCGTGGAACTCACGTTCACACACGGCGGAGGGACCGTCATCGTGTAGGTGTACACGCCGGCCACATTCACCGCAGGATCAAAGGGCATGAGCACGGATGCTCCTCCCGGATCCGTCCACGTTCCGCCGGGATCGGGTGTGCCAGCCAGTGACGCGAAGAGGTCCACAGGTACAGCATTGGCACATAGCGACAGGGTGCCATTCAAGCCCGGATCCGGTAGTGCTGTTACGGCGACGGTCACCGTTGACAGGTCCAACGGGCATGGGGCCATACTCGGAACAGAGTAGGTGTAGATGCCCGGACTGTTGGTGCCTGGGGTGAAGGTCCCGTTGCTTACCGATCCGTCGGGGCCGGTCCACGTACCTCCTGCGTCCGGTGTGCCGCCCAATTCGTCGAACAGTGGGATCACCGGGTTGGAAATGCATAAGGTGGTTGCCCCATCCAGGCCTGCGTTCGGCGGGTTGTTCTGTGTCACGGTCACCGTGGCCTGATCGTTCACGCAAGGCGCAGCAGCGTTGACGGTATAGGTGTAGGCGCCGGGTGCGCTCGTTCCTGGTGTGTACGTGCTCGTTGCTGCACCCCCACCGGGATCGGACCAGCTCCCCCCACCGTTCGGTCCCCCGCCCAGGAGCGCGAAGAGATCGATCGTTGCCCCATTGGCGCAGACCGTGGTGGCCGCATCGGTGCCCGCGTTCACTGGGTTGTTCTCCGTCACGGTCACCGTGGCTTGATCATTCACGCAAGGCGCAACCGCATTGACCGTATAGGTGTAGGCGCCGGGCGCGCTCGTTCCTGGTGTGTACGTGCTCGTTGCTGCACCCCCACCGGGATCGGACCAGCTCCCCCCACCGTTCGGTCCACCGACGAGGAGCGCGAAGAGATCGACACTTGCACCATTGGCACAGACCACGGTGGCCGCATCGCTGCCCGCGTTCACTGGGTTGTTCTGCGTGACGGTCACGGAGGCCTGATCGTTCGAGCAAGGTGCTGTTGCGGGGATGGTATAGGTGTACATCCCTGGTGCGCTCGTGCCAGGGGTGTAGATGCTCGTTGCACCACCACCACTGGGTTCGGTCCATGAACCCCCAACATCCGGCCCGCCACCGAGCAGTGCGAAGAGATCAACGGTGCCTCCGTTATCGCATACGGTCGTAGCCCCATCGGTTCCCGCGTAGGGTGGTGCGCTCTCCGTGACCACCACCGTTGACTGGTCGTTCGTGCAGGGAGCGATACCCGGTATCGTGTAGGTATACACACCGGATGCGTTGACGGCAGGATCGTACCAGCCGCTGAACGGTAGGTTGGAAGGGTCCGTCCACGTGCCGCCTGCCTGTGATCCGGTGATGAGCGTGCCCAGGTTGGTGGCCGCGTTGTTCGAACAGATCGCCAGAACACCATCGGTGCCCGCGTTGGGCTGTGGGTTCACGGTCACCGTCACCGTACTGATATCATTACCGGGGCATGGCGCGACCCCGACGACCGAGTAGGTGTATACACCGGGGGTGCTTGTTCCCGGAGTGAAGATGTCCGTGCTCGGCCCTCCGCCTGGCGCGGTCCAGGTGCCACTTGTGTTGGGACCGCCACCGAGCAGGGAGAACAGGTTGACCGGAGGGGATGTGCTGCACAGCGTAATGGAAGCGTCCGTTCCAGCGTTCACGGGCGTGGTGATCGTCACGGTCACCGCGTCAGAACCCGTGCAATTGGGATGACCGACCTGCGACACCGTGAGGGTATACACCGTGGTGGACCCAGGAGTGGCCAAGGGGTCCGCGATGTTCGCATTGCTCAATCCAGTTGCAGGGGACCAGCTGTACGTGAACGCAGGGGGGGCACCACAGTCGGCAATGCCGTTCCATGTGACCCCATTGACGAATGGCGGGGTATCGGTGAAGGCCACGGCACCGTTCATGTCGTACAAGGTGTACGAGTGTTCGTTGTTGAACAGGGCGCTGGGATGGTAGGTGATCTGAATGGGATCGCCATCCATCACCTGGATCACCGCCGTACCATCCGTGCCATCCGCGAGGGTCCAATCCTGGGGGACCCCGTTCACCATGATCGTCAGCCAGGCCCCGTCCCAGCCGTCGCCAAAGGAGTCGAGCAGTTCCAAGGTGTATGCGCACGGCGGTGGCGGAAGGCCACCCGAAAGGACGATCCCGTTCAGTTGCGCGTTGCCGCCGGCACACATCTGTGCATCGGGGCCGGCGTTCACCACGATGGGAGGCGCAATGGTGATATTGATCGTGGTGTCATATGTGCAGCCGAAGTTGTCCGTGGCGTGGTATACATAAGGGTACGTGCCTGCGGCGGCCTGCTCAAGGCAGATGCTCTCGCAACCCGGCTGTGTGGAAGTGATGTTCGGCCCGGTCCACCACGTGCTGTCACATGCCACGCCGTATTGGGGGGTGTAGGAGATGATGTTCGCGTATAGCGCCGGATCGAGGTCCATGCTCCAATCGCAGAGGAAGCCATTGTCCAAGGCCCACATGTCGCAGATGGTCAAGGTCCACAGACCGTTCAACTGCGATCCCAATAGACCGGTCAGGGGGAACAGGCTCTGGTAGGTGTCCGGAGGGAGGGTGTACCCCAGCCCGCCATTGTTGGCGTTCGAGAACGCCGCCATGGTCCCATTGGGAGATGTGTTGGCGAAGCAGTACTGTTCACACGTGCCGGGCACCGGGATCACCTCATCATTGTCCACGGGTTGACCCATCCACGTCTCATTGGTGATCCCCTGCTGATGAAGGATCACGGATTGACCCGATGGGCTGGTGATGGTGATCACCAGGTCGCCCAACCAGGTATGCTCGAAGTTCATGCACAGCCCCAGCAACTGGTTGATGTTGGTGAGCGTTGCCCCTGGGGCGAACTGGGTGAGGTATAGCTGTGCTTCGAAGCATGATCCCACGTCATCCGGGATGAACACCCCATCGCCGTATATGGCCTCCGGTACATCCTCATACTCCACGGCGTTCACCACGCCGTCCAGGCAGAGCGTTTCGCCTGCGCATCCCGAGGTGGACCCGCCCGTGCCTGTGAAGGTGGGGATGGTGCCCACCCATACCTGGAGGTCCAGCCGGTTCACGCTCGAGCATCCGGTGTACGTCGTTACCGTTAGTTGTACCGTGTGCACCCCGGGCGTATCGAACACATGGGAAGTGAGGCCGGTGGCCGTGGTCGCCGATGTGCCATCATCGAAATCCCACGCCCAAATGGTGATGTTGGTCCCTGGCTGTGATGTGGAACTGGTGCCGTTGAAGTTCACGGCTTCACCTACACAGATGCGGGCTGGTGCGGCCTGGCCCATCACAGCGGCTGCTACCGGCGGCACACACGGCACATAGCAATGGATCGAGCCCGCGAACACACCAGTGCCCGTGCTGTTCGAGTGCCAAACGAAGGTGAGGCAGCCTGTGGGGTTGCCCGCACTGGCCGAGACCGTCTGCCCTTGTAACGTGTTCCCTGTGTACGACCCGAGCAGCGGAGCTCCGGTGGTGTTGCCATCGTAGATGGTGAGGTTGTCGATGGGAGCAGTCCCGGCCAACGATAAATTGAACGTGACGAAGGTGACCGAGATCAGCGATCCAGGAGCATCCGGACAGAGCGTGTAGGTCTCATCCTCATTGTTCGCGTAGCCTAAGGCCCCCTGCCCACCACTGTCCAGAAATGCCCCTACGCAGGTATTGTCCGAACCCCCGGTGATCAAGAAGGGTTGGGCTGTGGATTGAACGGCTCCAAGCAACAACGGGATCACGATCCCCCATGCCCTCAGCGGGGCTTGGACGAGTGTGATGCAGGAGCTCGACGCCTGTGCGGAGCGCGGGCCCTGACCGTTGTGGAACAGAGGTAAAGTCACGCCATGTGGTGGGTATGGTCGGCGTTACTGAAGACTGAGAACAATGTATCGTCCTGACCAACCCGGCGAGGACGATTTGGACGAAGCAGTGGAATGGGTCGACGTAGCGGGTCTTCCCTTCGGCTGCCCGATCAGGCTATGGAGGACCAGGGCTTAGCGGAGCACGGTCACATGTCCGAGCAACCGTACCGATTGACCGGTATAGGCCGATCGTGCATCCAGCCGCCAGGCGTAAACCCCGCTCTGCACAGGGCTTCCCGCGTGCGAGCCGTCCCAACTCTCCGATCGCTCCGTGCTCTCGAAGATCTTCTCGCCCCAACGATCGAAGATCATCAACCCGTAATCGTCGGTGGCGATGTCGCGTCCGAGAACGAAGAAGGCATCATTCACGCCATCGCCATCCGGCGTGAACGCATTGGGAATGAACACCAGGAATTGATCGATGACCTCCACGTTCCGCACGGCCGTGTCCGCGCATCCCAGATAGTTGGTAACGATCAACTGCACCGGGTAGGTGTTACCCAGATCGGTGGGGAACACGAACACGGGGTTGGCGGCCGTATCCTCACCCAGGCCGGCAAAGTCCCAGGTATAGCTGGTTGCAAAGGGTCCGGCCTGTTCCATGAACTGCACTTCGGGTTCGAGCACGCTGGGCGGCAGGGGCGACCAGGTGAATTCCGCGCTTGGAACTGCCGCCACCGTGATCATGTTCGCGATCGTAGTGTCGTCGTCGCAGCCGTTCGGCCAGTGCACCACTACGCTCACATCATATTGTCCGGGGTCCGTATAGCTGTGCCCCACGATGCCGGCCGGGCCGGGAATGACCAGGCCATCGCCGAAGTTCCAATCGACCGTTGCGCCGTTCGTGGTATCGATCACGTTGAACCGCACCGCGAAAGGGTCGCACCCCAGCGTTGTATCGGCGCTCAGCAGGAGCTCCGGAAGAGGTGTAACGGCGACCCAGGTGCAACGCGTGACATCCGGCGTTTCGCAGCCGTCCGTCAATGTGACGCATACCTGTTGTGAGGTATGCGTGTTGATGGTATATGCAGGCTCGGTGGAGAAGCCCTGTCCCCAATCATACATCAGTTGACCATCGCCACCGTAGGCGCTGTCCGGCGCGAGGAGCAGGTCCACATCCGGGCAGGTGCTCGCCGAGTCCGTCAGCAGGAGTGCCAGCGGAGGATTGACAGCAACGTTCACGGACAATGTATCGCTCGTGCAGATGTTCGCGTCCGTCACCCATACTTGATAGCTCGTTGTGGTCAGCGGAGCGGGGGAGAATGGGACTCCCGTGAACCCGGTGCTCCAACGAGGGGTGAGCTGCCCGGAACCACCGATGGCATCCACCACAAGCGACGCGGAACCCGTGCGGCAGATCAAGGTGTCATCGCTCAGGAAGGTGATCTCCACCGGCGGCGGTTCGTTGATGAACGCTGTGATCGAATCCACGCAGCCGTTACCGTTCGCGCCTTCGCTGATCAGCACCTGATAGGTTCCACCTGATCCAAGGAATGTGTCACCGATGCTTGCATTCGTTGTGCGCACCACGTTGCCAGCGTCATCCGTCCAGACATAGTTCCACGGGCCGCCATTGCCTGTGGTGATGACCTCGATGCTACCAGAGCCATCGGCATGGCAGAGGGCGTCCACAATGACACTGTCGCTCTCCATGAACGTGATCGGGTTCACCAGCACACTGTCGCGCATGCCGCACAACGGATGACCCGCCGGCACAACGGAGATCACATACCAGGTCGGTACCGCAGGGGTCGCCAGCGGGAAAGGGATGTTGGGGTTCGAAAGACCGGCTGATGGTGTCCACTGATATACCAGCACGCCCTGCGGAACGGGTGGTATTAGCGTTACCCCCAGCTGAACGGGGTCGCCGCATTCCGCGGGAAGGGTTGCCGTGGCCTCGATCACCGCTGCCGGGATCACCGTGACGGTCAGTGTCGAATCGTAGGAACAGCCAAAGTTGTCGATCACCGTGAACGTGTATACGTGCGGCCCAACTGTCATTGGAAAGGCTGTGGTCACTGTCGGGTCATTTGCATCCGGCGTTTGGTCGGTCCCTGACCAATACACGGAATCCGCGTCCGTTACATCCAGCACAGGGGAGTAGGCGGTCACATCCGGCAGGATCGACGGGTCGAACTGGATCGACCATGAACAGATGAAGCCATTGTCGATCTGCCAGAGGTCCGTAAAGGAAATGTTCCACGTGCCGTTGAGCGCACTGCCCAACAGGTTGGAGAACGGTTGCAGGCTTTCATAGGTGCCCGCGGGCAAGGTCGTGCTGCCAGCATTGTCCACCCACGTGCCGTTCGTGGCCGCGGGGCTGAAGCAGTATTGGTAGCAAACGCCCTGCTGGGGGTTGCCCTCGTCGCCGATCACCGGTTCGCCCAGGTTGGTGCCTAATCCGCCTTGCTGGTGCAGCACAACGGTCTCACCCGTGGGCGAGGTCAGTTCCAGCACGAAGTCGCCGATGAACGAATGCTCCATCTCGAAGCAGATCGAAACGAAGTCATCCGTGCTGGTCAGGGTCTGTCCCGGAGAGAACTGGTCGATGGTCAGTTCGCTGGTGAAGACCACACCGAACTGGTCCGGCAACAAGAGGCCCTCACCGAAGTCAACCAAGGGTTGGCCTGTCCACATCACGGCCTCCGCATCGGCATCCAACAACGCGGTTTCGCCCTGGCAGATGGTCTGCGGTTCCATGCCCGTGATCAGCGGAGTGGTGCTGATGAACACTTGCAGGTCGACCGCATTTGTGTTCACACAGCCATTGCCATCCTCCACGTGCAGCTGAACGATATGCTCCCCGGGCGCACCTTGAAAGACATGATCCACCACTGCGCCACTGGTGCTGTCGATCACGCCATCATCGAAGTCCCAGATGTATTGTACGATGGCCTGCCCCCCGGCCGCGGTCGATCCGCTGGCGTTGAAGCTGAGAGGCTCACCCTGGCAGATCATCGCGGGCGCGGCCTCGCTCATCACGGCCGCGGCGACCGGAGGTTCACATGGCACAGAGCACGTGATGGCAAAGGCGATGGACCCGGTGCCTTGTTCGTTCGATGTGAACACCAACGTCAGGCACCCGCTGGTGTTGCCGAAGCTGGCTGATAGGATACCGGGCGATGCATTACCATCGAAGGTGCCGAGGACCGGCGATCCCGTATTGGGGCCGTCATACACCGTCAAGGCATCCTGGGGCGCACTTCCCGCAGTGGAAAGGTTGAATATCACCGTGTTCAGCGAGATGGCCAGGCCAGGCTGGTCCGGGCAGATGCTCACCGTCACGGCTTCGTTGTTACCGTACCCGGGGCCTCCTTCTCCGCCGCTGTCCAATAAGGCTCCGTTGCAGCTGAACACATTGCCGTCCGCCAGGGTGAAGACCTGCGCTTGTGCGGTCCAGTAATGGCCGGTGAGGAATAGCAGAACAATGAGGCGCCCCGCAAGAGACGCGACGCCTCGGCTTGCCATGGTCCATGCTGGCCATGGGGCAGGGAACAGTCGGCCGCTCTTACACATGTCCACAGGAACATTGGAGCGCTGTACGTTTCGGAGCGATGCTCGCATAGCCCGGCAAAGGTCCAACACGATCAAGCTGTACGCCTGCATGAAGAGCCGCGCTGTTGGAATGCCTTCGTCAAGGAACCCCTTATTTCAGCAAGGCCACATGGCCCATCAATTCCCGGCCTCCACCGGTGCTGATGATCCGGAACGTGATCCGGTAGGCGTACACGTCCTGCTTCATCACATCGCCGCCACCGTTCATGTGCGTGCCGTTCCACACCTCGTACGGGTCGGTCGTTTCGTGCACGATCACGCCCCACCGGTCAAAGACCTGGAGCTGGAAGTCAGCGATGTCCGGGATGTTGCTCATCATCCACCAGCCATCATTGACGCCGTCACCGTCCGGTGTAAAGCTGTTGGGCACAAAGGTCTGTAGCACATCATCGATCACCACGTCATGGCAGATCGTATCCGTGCATCCATGCGCATCGAAGGCGATCAGGCACACGGGATAAACACCAGGGTATGTGTTGCTGAACGTGTATTGCAGTGCTGGCTCCGATGTGGTCAACAGACCAGCGATGTCCCATACGTACGCTGTCGCGTTCTCCGAGAGGTTGTAGAAGGTCACGGTGGGAGCATCCACGTTCGCCGGCACGGGCACATGTTCGAATTCCGCCACCACCTGTGGCGGTTCGGTCACCACGATCTGTCCGAACCCGGGACAGCCCAAGGCATTGTGGACCACCACATCATACACCCCCGCACATACCCCAGTCCTGGTGGCCTCCGGCGTGAAGGTCGCACCCGCATCAAAGCTGTATTCCGTGGCCTCGGCATCCACAATGGTCATGGTCCCGTCACAGTCACCATGACACCAGGGCGCTACGAAGGTTGTGCCGTCGATCAGCAAGGGATTGGGCTGTTGGATCGAATAGTTCGTGCTGGTCGTGCACCCATTCTCATCCGTCACCTGCAGGGAATAAGCGCCCAGGCAGAGCCCATCCGCGAATGCGTCGGTGGGGCCGGCAACACCATCACTCCACGCGTAAGTGAACGCACCATTTCCACCGGTCATGGTCACGGTTGCAGTTCCGTCGCAGGAGTCATGGCAGAGCGCGTTGGTCGTTACAAGATCGATATCAAGGGGTGAGGTGAAGGTGATGGTGACACTGTCGATCAAGTAGCACAACTGACCATCATCCTCGATCCAATGGAACATCGCCGGGCCACTATCGGTCGCGGTGACCTGAGCGGTCGGGCTGTTGGGGTTGTTGAAGGTGTAGCCAGCAGGCCCGCTCCAGGATCCGCCTCCCGTATTGCCCACGCTTGCGCCCAGCGTGTAGGTGAGCGAGCATACAGTGGAATCCGGGCCCGCATCCACCACGCCACAGCAACTGGGGTCTGCGGCTCCCAGGATCTGGATGGTGAGATCGGCCGTGCCGATGCAGCCCAATGCCGTGGTCACTGTGTAGGTGTATACACCGGCAACGCCTGTGGTAGGGTCGAAGATGTTCGGTATCACGTTGCCGTTCGCATCGGTCCAAACACCCCCGGCCGCGGGGGTTCCTCCCAGCATATCCGTGAGGTTGAAGGAAGGTGGCGTGGCGCACACGACCACCAGCGAATCGAGGCCCGGGTCCAGACCGGGATCCAACGATACCGTCACCTCGTCACTCGCCGTGCAGTCGGGATGACCTGTGATGAAGGCCGTTACCGTGTAAGTGGTGTTGGAGGTGACGAGCGAGGTGGGGTTGCTGATGTTGGGGTCGCTCAGGCCGTCCGTCGGCGACCAGCTCCAGGTCATGGGATCGCCCTGGCCGTTCACCACCGTGGCGCTCAATTGCACGGGGTCATTGCAGATCACTTGGTCCGCGCCGGCGTTCACCGTGAAGGGTGGGTTCACCGTCACAGTGATCGTGGTGTCATAGGTGCATCCGAAGTTGTCGATCACACTATAGACATAGTTGTCGACCCCGGGAGCCACAGGAACAATGGTGATATTGTCGCAATCCGGGGAGGTCACCGTCACATCCGGCCCCGTCCACCACGACGAATCACAATCCGCTCCCAGCACTGGCGTGAACGTGGTGACATCCGGGATGATGCTCGGGTCGAAGTTGATCTCCCACCCGCAGATGAATCCGTTGTCCGCGCCCCACAGGTCCGTGCTCTGGTAGGTCCATTCACCGTTCAATGGACAACCGATCAGGTTGCTGAAGGGCTGAACAGGTTCGTATGTACCTGGGTTGAGGGACTCACTGGCGGGAGTTCCGGCCATGGTGGTATTACTGGTGCCGAAGACCGAATTATCAACCCAGGTTCCTGTGGTTGCCGACGGGCTCCAGCAGTAGTGCCAACATTCCCCGATGATGGGAGCATCGTTGTTATCCAAGTCGTTCGGTGCACCCAGATACGTGTAGCCTCCGCCTTGTTGGTGGAAGATCATCGTCTGACCGTTGGGACAGATCACCTGCAACACCAGATCCCCCATGTACGTGTGTTCCATGTCCACGCAGATGGAGAGGATATCATCCGTGCTGGTCACCGTTTGGCCGGGATCGAACTGTGTGAACAGCAGGCTCGAGGAGAAGGGCTGCCCTACATCATCCGGAAGGAACACACCATCGCCGAAGTTGGCGTCCGGTAGACCGGTCCATGTGGTGGGTACCGCCGCGCCTGTGAGGTCCACCGATTCACCAAAGCAGATCTCCTCGCTCTCCGACGTCTGGCCGAAGTTAGGGGTGGTGCTCACCAGCACCTGCTGGTCCACCAGGTTCAGGTTGCCGCAGCCGTTGTCATCCGTAACGAACAACTGCACCACGTGCTCACCGGCCGTTGCAAAGGCGTGCGATACGATGGGACCCGAGGTGCTGTCCACGGTACCGTCGTCGAAATCCCAGAGGTATTGCACCAGGTTGTAACCGGGTTGGGCCGAGGAACCACTGCCATCGAAGTTCACCACTTCATCCTGGCAGACCATGGCGGGCACCGGTTCGCTCATGGTGGCCACCGCCGTGGGGTTCTGGCACGGAATGGTGCATTGGAATCCCGCCGCGAACACGCCCGTGCCATTGGCGTTCGAAGTGAAGACGAGGGTGAGGCAGCCGGATGTGTTGAACACCGTGCCGCTCACGATGATGTTCTGGAGCGATGTGCCCGAGTAATTGCCCAGCGAAGTGGCACCGGTATTATCCCCGTCGTAGATGGACAGGTTGTCGATGGGGTTGGGGCCCGACGTGTTGAGGTTGAAGTTGAAGAAGGTCAGGTAGATCACGTTCCCGGGTACGTCCGGGCAGATCGTGAAGGTGTAATTCTCACCATTCTGGTATCCGGATGCACCCTGACCACCGGAATCGTACAGAACACCCTGGCAGCTTTGGCCGCTGCCGCCCGATATGGAGAACACGTCCTGGGCAAGCCCTTGGAAGGACGCCAGCAACAGAACGAAGAACGGCAGCGCACGGCGGAGGAGTGTCATCATGTGCGTTCTGGTCGGAACGAGCGGTATGCAGCGAATTTACAGGGTGCGGTCGGTTCCCCGACCCTGGGCATGGGTGGGACGGACAAAGCAGGCGGGAGGTTGGCTGGGACGGGAAGAAAATGCGAACGCCCGGCCAAGGCCGGGCGTTCGCGGTAAGGGTGCCTTCCGCTTTAACGTTCCAGCTTCACTTTTCCGGTGTAGGTCTCGGCCAGATGTAAGCTCTCGCGCACATCCACCACCCACACATACTCACCCGGGGTACAGACGTCCCCGCGGTTGTTCGGGCGGCCCGTCCAGGGTTTGGTAGCGTCGTTGGTCTGGTACAACAGATTGCCGTCCGGGCTATAGACCATCAGGCTGAACTTCACGCCCAAGGAACGAAGCGCCTCGGGAAGGAAGCTCTCGTCCTTGCCATCGCCATCAGGCGAGAAACTGGCCGGTGCATCCAGGTTGTAGTCCTTGTCAATACGGACGTCCTTCATGATCAGATCCTCACATCCGATCGTATTGGTCACGGTCAACTTCACCTGGTACACACCCTTGCTCTTGTAGATATGGTCGGGGTGGGCAATGCTGGAGGTCTCTCCATCGCCGAAATCCCAGAGATATTCCGTTCCGCCCAGGCTGCGGTTCTCGAAGTGAATGGATGGCAGGTGGCCCTCGTATTCCTGGCGGAGCACGTTGAATGACGCGCTGGGTGCTTCGTGGATCTCGATCACGTCGCTGCTGGGCTTGTTCTGGATGGAACCCACGCCGGCCGCGCTCATGGACAACATCACCTGGTAACGCCCCGGCTTGCTGAACGTGTGCTCGGGATTCGCCTTGTTGCTGAAACTGCCATCCCCGAAGTTCCACAGATAGATGCCGTTCTCGGGCATATGCTCCACCTTGAATTCCACGGAGGTGCCGGAGCAGGCTTCGCTCACACTGGCCCGGAATGCACGGTCCGGCGAAGCGGTTCCTTCTTCCTTGCTCATCCCCGTCGTGGTGGCGGTAGCGGTCTTTTCAGGTCCTTCCGTTGCGGGTTCCGGGGTTCCGGATGCGGTGCCGGAAGACCGGGTGGTGGCCGCAAGCTCGGGTCGGGTGCCGACCACTTCCGCCAATGAAGGCTCCGCGGTGGGGGAGGCGGATCGCTGATCACCGTCCGTTGTGGCACCAACGGCCTCCGTGCCGTTCGTGGTGGTGCCCACCGTTGCCGTTGCCGTGGTGCCCACGGCCGTGGTCGGCATCTCCTGAGTGGCGCCCGTGGTTGCCGAGCGATCGCCATGCAGGTCCGTTGAGGCGAACCAGATGGTTCCGCCCACCAAGGTGGCGATACCGGCGATGGTGGCCAGACCTGTGGCTCCCAGCCACCAGCCCCGGCGGTCGCTGTCCATCGCCCGCTCCAGATCCCTCCAATCGGCGCTATTGTATGGCACCTCGTATTGCGCGAGACTCTCCCGCAGGCGCTGCTCGAAGGGGTCCATTCCTGTGTTGCTTGTGCTCATGCGCTCAGGGGAGCTTGTGCTCCTTTTTAAGCAGTTTCCTCAGATTTTGTTTCGCCTTGGCCAGATTGCTCTTGCTGGTGCCGATGTTGATGCCGAGCACGTCGGCGATCTCCTTGTGCGTCATCTCCTCGAAGACATACAGGTTGAACACCGTCCGGTAGGCGGGTGTCAGCTTCTGCATGGCATTGATGACGTCCGCCGGCTTGAGGTCGGGTAATTCGTCCTCCTGCGTGTCCTCCAAGGTGTCCTCCGCGTCCTGGTCCCCGAAATCCTCGATGCTGCGCTCCTCGCCCAGCAGGAGGTAGGAGTTCTTGGCCCGCCGGAAGTAATCGATGGCCGTGTTCACCATGATCCGCCGGATCCAGCCCTCGAAGCTGCCGGCCCGGTTGAACGCGTCCATGCTGCGGAACACCTTGATGAAGCCATCCTGCAGGATGTCCTTCGCTTGGTCGTGGTTCTTGGTGTAACGCAGGCATACCGCCATCATTTTCCCATAGAAAAGCTCGTAGACGCGCTGTTGGCTCCGGCGTTCCCCGGCGATGCACCCATCGATGATGCCGGTATACGCCTGTTCCGCCGCCTCCATGCCCTGCCATGTAGGGGCAAGACGCAGCTTTTCTCGGATGGTTGCCAGATCTGCGGTGGCCATGGTCAGTAGAAGCGGGAAGATAACCGTTTTTCACATTCGCCCGTGGCCTGTTGGCAAAATGGCCATGATCGTGGATAAGCCGGGCCTTCCCCCGATCGGCCCGATCCTAATTTCGCGCCGCCTTCCTCAGGAGGGCCCAAAATCAAGCGACATGAAGATCACCGTTGTAGGCGCCGGTAACGTGGGCGCCACCTGTGCCGATGCCTGCGCACGTTGGGAACTGGCCGAAGAGGTCGTCCTTCTCGATATCAAGGAAGGCTTCGCCGAAGGCAAGGCCCTGGACATCTGGCAGACCGCCCCGATCAGCCTATTCGACAGCCGCCTTACCGGAAGCACGAACGATTACACCAAGACGGCCAACAGCGATGTGGTGGTGATCACCTCCGGCCTGCCCCGCAAGCCCGGCATGAGCCGCGATGATCTCATCGCCACCAATGCGGCGATCGTGAAGAGCGTGACGGAGAACGTGGTGAAGCACAGCCCCAACGCCATCATCATCGTGGTGAGCAATCCGCTGGATGTGATGAGCTATTGCGCTTACATCAACAGCAAGTTCCCCGCGCACCGTGTGTTCGGCATGGCCGGCATCCTCGATACCGCGCGCTATCGCGCCTTCCTGGCCACCGAGCTCAACGTGAGCCCCAAGGACATCCAGGCCGTGCTCATGGGTGGCCACGGTGATACCATGGTGCCGCTGCCCCGCTATACCACCGTGGGCGGCATCCCCGTTACGGAGCTCATCTCCAAGGAGAAGCTGGACGCGATCGTGGAGCGCACCAAGAAAGGCGGAGGCGAGATCGTGAACCTGCTCGGGACCTCCGCCTGGTATGCACCAGGCACCGCCGCTGCCCAGATGGTGGAGGCCATTGTGCGCGACCAGAAGCGCGTGTTCCCCGTGTGCGCATGGCTTCAGGGTGAATACGGACTGAAGGGCGTGTACATGGGCGTGCCCGTGATCCTCGGCCGCAAAGGCATTGAGCGCATCATCGAACTGAAGCTGAACACCGACGAGCAGGAACTGTGCAACGCCAGCGCCAAGGCCGTGAAGGAGGTGATGGATGTGCTCGATAAGATGAACCCGGTTTCGGCGTAAGGCTCACGAAGCGCCACTGAGGCCACAAAGAGATATGCAACGAAGGCGTCCCCACGGACGCCTTCGTTGCGTTCAGACCGTGCCTACGCGCAGGTTCAACCGCCATCGCACCTCGCGCACCGACGCGGGATCACCCCATGCGGTGAGCAGGTCGGCATGCACGAGCCCCACGGGATCCACGCCGTGTTGCTTCACATACTTCACACTCGCGCTCCATGTGCGCATGTAGCCTTCCAGTTGCTCCAGGTCCCACAGGCTCGTCATGGCGATGGGCGGCGGAAGGATGGGGGTGAAGCCGAATTGAAGGTCCTTGTATCCGTGCTCCACGATGCGGTTCGGGCCGATCCAGAACGGATCGACGATCTCGTTGTGCACCTTGCGCGTAAGCCGGTCCACGTCAGGTGAGATGTCCGCGAACGCGAAGCTCCAGGCGGCGATGATGCCACCCGGTCTCAGCACACGCCGCACCTCTTGCTCGAACGCATCGCCGTGGAACCAGTGCATGGCATTGGCAACGGTCACCAGGTCCACCGAGCGTGGGTCGATCCCGCTATGCGATGCGTTCGCATTGCGGTAGCTGATGCGCGGTTTCGGCATGGCCTGTGCAAGCAGTTCGTCGCTGATGTCGGTGGCGATCACCCGGTCGAAATGGTGGACCAGGCCAGTGGCCGCCTGCCCACTGCCCGTGGCGCAATCCCAGACGACCGCGCGCGTGGGAGCAATGGAGGCGAGGTAAATGAACAGCTCCTCGGGATAGGACGGCCGGTACCGGGCGTAGTCCGGGGCGATGGACGAGAAGTAGTTCTCCTTCATCGGGCCGGCACTTCACATTCATCCTTCATCCCGAACCGGTGACGGTTCCTGGCGACCAGGTCATAGCCCCAATTGCGCAAGGGCCGTGGCACCAAGCGCAGGAGAACACCCTGGAACGCATGACCCGGAAGGCTTGTCAATACCCGCCACGCCGCATCGCTGCGCGTAAAGGCCTCATCGCCGTCGACCAGCACAATGGAATCGAGATGCTCCGGGATCCTGTGCTTCCGGCGAAGAGCAAGCCCCTGGTCGGATGTCAACGAGGCGAACGTGAAGCGTTGACCGCTATCGCGCTTGATGATCCACTTCACCCACCCATTGCAGTAGGCGCAGTCGCCATCGAAGAGGATGATGTGCGGCGCAGCCATGGTCCTAATGGAGCACCACCAGTCGCTGACACCAGCGTTGCGTGCCCTCCGTTAACCGCACCAGGTAAGGTCCGGCGGCCATATCATGCGCGTCCAACTGATATTGCCTGCCCCCCATGCGGGTCGCCAGGATGATCCGTCCTTGTGCATCCAACAGTTCGAGACGCGTGTCCGGAGCAGGATCGCCGGAGAGCACCACGGTGGCCTGGTCCTGCGCAGGGTTGGGCAACAACTGGAACGCCTGTGCGGGATCCGTGTTCGCATGCCACGCTTCGCCCGACGCGAAGTCATTGCGCCAGAAGCTGAGCCCGCCGCGGTAGTTGCCGATCACCGCATCCAGGTACCCATCGCCGGTGTAGTCGTACAGGGCAACACCGGTCCGCATGCCTTCGCGCAGGCCCTGCCACGTGCTGTCCACCAGGTCCCACACGCCCGCCAGGTTGCCATTGATGTTGGTGTAGTGGTGGATCCACCCGCTCTCGCTGCCCACCACCAGTTCACGCTCCCCGGCATTGTTGGTGTACATGAAGGGCACGCTGTAGCCGGTGACGTTCCAATATTCAGCCACCTCCACGCCGCCTACTGAATCATTCTCCAGATGCCATACCGCAGAGGCGGTATTACCGGTATTCCGGTAATAATTCAGGTTGCCGTTGCGTTCGCCGATCAGCAGGTCGGGAAGCAGGTCGCCATCCACATCGAACAGCTGGGGCGTGGCGAACTGGCCCACATCGATGATCTGCGATGCATCGTTCACCACCGTGGGCTCCTCCAGGATGAACTGCGCCACCGGTCCGCCCGAGATGTTCTTGTAATAATGCAGGCGGCCCTGCAGGTCGCCCACGTACATGTCCTTGTCGCCATCGCCGTCCATGTCGCCGAAGGCCGGGTGCATGGCATTACCGATACCGCTCGTGCTAAGGTCCATATAGTCCTCATCCACCAGGGTGAAGGCGGGTGCCGTGGCCGTTCCGGTATTGCGCAGCGCCGCCATCTTGCATGGGTAAAGACCGCTGGGGACGAAATACCCGTAATTAGGTACGATCAGGTCCATCAGGCCATCTCCGTCGAGGTCGAAGGGGACGGGGTAGGCACCTTCTCCGAGGTCGAGCATTCGGTCCTGGAAAAGGTTCTCCTGTTGCCTGGCGAACACCGGCACCGCATCCGTGCCTTCATTGCGGTAGTGGTACACACTTTCGTAGTTCTCCGACAGCGAGGCATAGTTCGGCGTCACCACGAGGTCGCGCTTCCCATCGTTGTTCACGTCCTCATAGTAGGCGGCCGGAAAGACCTGCATGTCAACAGGCACATCATAGACCGGGAAGAGGCTGTCCTGCGCCACCATGTTCCCGTACTGGGGTGTTCCGCCATTGGTAAGGGCCACCAGGTTGGGGAAGATCACATCCCCCAGGATCAGTTCCTTGTCCCCATCGCCGTCCAGGTCGATGGGAAGTGATGCGCTTCCCGTGTGGGCCCGCTCACCTTCGGTCCCGCTCGATGGTCGATGGTGGGCGGCCCGGTCCGCCGATGTCAACCGCGCGATCTCCAAGGGGTATTCAGGATCGGGCACATTGAACTGGCAAGGATTGTTCAGTGTGACGGAGTTGTTGTTGAGGTTCTCACTGAAGAAGCCCCAGCATCGGTTGTGCACCTCGAACACGAGGCTGTCGGCATGGCCAAACAGTTCCATGCTCTGGTTCTGATGATACTCCACGAAATTGCCGAAGATGCTGAAGGTGATCACGTCCAGGTCGCCATCGCCGTCGATGTCCTCAATACCGGGAATGTCCACTTGCGTGATGTACATGTTGGCATCCGTGGGGATGTAATTGGAGCGGACGAGGGTGTCCACCAGTTCGAAGGAGAGGTTGCTGCCCACGCTGGTGTTCTTCCACACCCCCATGCCACCGAGCGTGGCGCTGAAAATGTCCTCCTTGCCGTCGCCGTTGTAATCGCGCATCAGCACCCAATCATGCAGCTCGTGGAACGGGTACACGTGGTCGTAAGCGTGGGTGAAGGTGTAGCTCACCTGCCCAACAATACCCTGGTTCAGGAGGGTCACCGCCTGGTTACCGGAACGGTCGAAGAGGAACAGGTCCTTTTGGCCATCGCCATTCAGGTCGATGTCCGAGACCTGCGGAAAGTTGAGGCCCCCGGCCCAGCCCATGGGCAACGCATTCCCGTTCCGGATCATGGGCACCCCAGGGTGGAAGGTCAGATCGACCTGGCCGACGACGGGACAGGAGAGGAGGAACAAGGCAACGGACAGGAGGACAGGTGATCGCATGAAAAAAGCAGGACGGCCGGAAAAACGGGCCGTTGAACAAATGTACCGGGCCGTAAGCGAGGGAAGACACGCTACAACGCCTTGTTCTTCACCATTCTGGGTCGGATGAAGGGGGAGACCCCGGGCGGATGGGGCTTCCTTCTATATTTGCCGCCCCATTGCCTGGGCGGAGCATTCGCGCCGACCATGGCATTGCTTAGAAACCAACTCTTCCGTCATGCAGAATCGTAGCGCGCTGTGGGTGTTCACCATCCTTCTGGCGGTCGCATGTTTGTGGCAATTGTCCTTCTCCGTCTTTACCAACCGCTTCGAGGCCAAAGCCGCCAAGGAGGCCAATTTCATGGCCGATTCGGTGCTCGCCATCGGCGGCAGCGGATCGTTGGACCGCGACTCGGTGGTGCTCGCCATGGAGAACAAGTACCTCCGCGACCACAACGATGACGTGATCTATCCGGTGACCGGTTACACCTATAAGGAGTGTAAGGAGCGCGAGATCAACCAGGGTCTCGACCTCAAGGGTGGCATGGCCGTTACCCTGGAGGTGAGCATCCCCGAACTGGTGGTGAACCTCGCCGGCAACAGCAAGGACGAGGCCTTCCAAAAGGCCATCGCCGATGCCCGTGCGCTGCAGCGCTCCCGCAATGACGATTTCATCACCCTCTTCGATGAGTCCTTCCGCAAGGCCGCACCGAACGGAAGCCTCGCCGCCATCTTCAGCTCGCAGGACAACGCGGCCATGTTCCCCCGCGAGAGCACCAACGAGCAGGTGGTAGCCGCCCTCCGCAACCAGGCCCAGATCGCCCTGAACAACACGGAGAAGATCCTCCGCACCCGTATCGACAAGTTCGGTGTGGCACAACCCAGCATCCAGAAGCTCGCCCTCAGCGGCCGCATCCAGATCGAGCTGCCCGGTGTGAAGGATAAGGAGCGTGTTCGCAAGTTCCTGCAGAGCACCGCCAACCTCGAGTTCTATGAGACCTTCAACATGAAGGACATGGCCGAGCAGTTCAACGAGGCCAACACCAAGGCCGCCGCCCTCCTCTTCCCCGAGATGGCCCGCCGCGACAGCATGCGCATGGACAGCATCAAGCTGGCCACCGCAACAGTGGACAGCTTGAAGAGTTCCATCATGGCGAACACCGCGATGGACAGCCTGGGCCGCAAGGCCATGGTGGATTCTCTGGTGGCCGCTGACAGCACACGCGCCGCCGATAACCCGGTGGATTCGCTGGCCGCACAGGCCGAGCAGGAGAAGCGCTCACCCCTCTTCGGTCCCGGCCGCATCATGGGTAACCCATACGCTGGCAATGGACAGCAGCATGTGGATGTGATCGGCTACTGCCGCCCCTCGGACACCGCCCGCGTGAACGTGCTCCTCGCCCGCACCGGCATGCGCAGCCCCGACCCCAGCTTCGGTATGAAGCTCGCGTGGGACTCCAAGCCCATGCAGGTGGATTACACCGTGAACCCCGGCAAGTACTTGGCCCTGCGCGCCCTCAAGGTGCCCCGCGATGGCAAGCCCCGCATCGATGGCGCTTACATCATTGATGCCTCCCAGGACTTCGATCCCATGAAGGGCGATCCCGTGGTGAGCATGCAGATGAACCAGGAAGGTGCGCTCATCTGGAAGCAGATGACCGAGGAGAACGTGGGCAAGAACATCGCCGTGACCCTCGACGGGCTGGTGGCCAGCTCACCCACCATCATCGAGCCCATCCCCAATGGCAGCAGCCGCATCACCCTCGGTTCCGGCGACAAGGGCAAAATGCTCGAGGAGGCCACCGACCTGGCCAACATCCTGAAGGCCGGTGCGTTGCCCGCACCTGCGCGGATCATCGACGAGACCGTTGTGGGTCCGTCACTCGGCGCCGAGAACATCCGCCAGGGCCTCATCTCCTTCGCTGTGGCCATGTTGCTGGTGATGATCTTCATGGTCGTTTACTACAACGGTTCGGGCTGGATCGCCAACATCGCCCTGATCGCCAACGTGTTCGTGCTGCTGGGCACGCTCGCATCGCTGCAAGCCTCGCTCACCCTGCCCGGCATCGCCGGTATCGTGCTCACCGTGGGTATGGCGGTGGATGCGAACGTGCTGATCAACGAGCGCATCCGCGAGGAACTGCGCCACGGAAAAGCCCTGAAGACGGCGATCGACCTGGGCTACAAGCATGCCATGAGCGCCATCATCGACGCCAACGTCACGCACCTCATGGCCGCCATCATCCTGATCATCTTCGGCACGGGCCCCATCAAGAGCTTCGGGGTCACCTTGGCGCTCGGTATCATCACGTCGTTGTTCACGGCCATCTTCATCAGCCGCCTGATCATCACCCGTCGCCTGGAGAAGGGCAAGTCGCTCACCTTCTGGCACAGTTGGAACAAGGACATCTTCGCTCATGCGAACTACAACTTCATGGGTCGTCGCAAGGTGTTCTATGCGGTCTCCAGCGTCATCATCATCGCGGGCTTCATCAGCATGTTCACCAACGGGTTCAACCAGGGCGTTGACTTCAGTGGTGGTCGCCAGTATGTGGTGAAGTTCGATAAGCCGATGGAGGCCGAGGAGGTGAAGGCCTCCCTGGAGGAGGTGTTCGAGGAGAACGGTGTGGCCAGCGGTGTGGGGGTGAAGACATACGGTGGCAGCAGCCAGCTGATGATCACCACCAACTACATGGTGAACAGCACGGAGGTGAGCACCGACAAGCTCGTGGAGGACAAGTTGCACGAAGGCCTTGCGCCATTGTCCACCGACCACCACATCATCGCTTCCCGCAAGGTGGATCCCACCATCAGCGACGACATCCGAACCTCGGCCTGGTGGGCCGTGGGCATGGCGCTGTTCTGCATTTTCATCTACATCGCCATCCGCTTCCGCACCTGGCAGTTCGGCCTGGGCGCGCTCCTCTCGCTGGCCCACGATGCGCTGATCGTGGTCGGCCTCTACTCACTGCTCTGGAAGATCATGCCGTTCCCGCTGGAGATCGATGAGAACTTCATCGCCGCGATCCTGACGGTGATCGGCTATTCCATCAATGATACCGTGGTCGTGTTCGACCGCATCCGCGAATACCTGCAGGATCACAAGCGGGAGCCATGGGCGGTGGTCTTCAACAAGGCCATCAACTCCACCCTGGGCCGTACGATCAACACCTCGGTAACGGTGCTGCTCGTATTGCTCGTGATCTTCCTCCTTGGTGGCATCACCATCAAGGGCTTCGTGTTCGCCATGCTCGTGGGTATCGCCGTGGGTACCTACTCCTCGATCTTCATCGCCAGCGCGGTGGTGGTGGATCTGCACAAGGACACCGTGCCGGAAGGCGCACCGGCGAAGGCGGCCCTGGCCTCCTGAACGATCCCCTGATCTGAATGGAACGGCGCCCAACGGCGCCGTTCCGCGTTCCAAGGAGATGCCTCGTCCTACCTTCGCACCGTGTTACTGATCTTCGATATCAGCGGCGGCGAGTTGCTCCTCATCATGGTGGTGATCCTGCTCTTCTTCGGAAGCGAGGGCATTCCCGGCATTGCGCGCACCATGGGCCGCATCATGCGCCAGGTGCGCGATGCCAGTGCCGAGGTGCAGCGCGAGATACAGAAAGGCGCCACCGATGTGGATAAGGCCTATCAGCAGCAGAAACGCACGTTCATCCCGGAGGAAGCCCCCACGCCGGTGCGTACACCGCCAACCGCTCCACCCGAGGCCACCATCGTCCCTGCGATGGAAAAGCCCGTGCCGGAAGCCACCGAGGAGCTACCCGGTCCTCCCGGTTCGATCCCCCTGAAGGACGGCGCCAACTGAGCGCGGTCCCGCACGCCTGGCCTGGTCGATCGATCCGGCAGACGCTCCATCCGATCAACCGCCTTCGGCGCAGGTGACCTGTGATGCACTGCATTCGGATGGTCCGGAGGCGTCCGGCCGAACAAGGCCATATATCGATGTTTCTGGAAAAGCCCCCCCCAAAATAGGAGGGGGTGTGGAAAAGGGATCATATGTTTCTTTACAAGTACCCCCTGAAAAAGTACCTTCGCGGCCAGAAAACACCCAAATTCCATGTCAGCCCCCCATCTCCGCTCCAAGGCCCAGGAGGATGTCCTGAACCGCCGTCCCCGGCCGGTCGAATCCTCCGGCATGCGCATCAGCGAGTTCTTCGGTGCCAACGTGTTCAATGAGGAGGCCATGCGCATGTTCCTCACGGAGGAGGCCTACTTCGCTGTGCGCCAGGCCATGACCCACGGTACCCGCATCGACCGGAAGCTCGCCGATCAGGTGGCCAGTGGCATGAAGGAATGGGCCGCCACCAAGGGCGCCACCCACTACACCCACTGGTTCCAGCCCCTTACCGGCACTAGCGCCGAGAAACACGATGCCTTCTTCGAGCCCATCGGCAATGGCCGCAGCATCGAGCGCTTCGACGGCACCATGCTCGTCCAGCAGGAGCCCGACGCCAGCAGCTTCCCCAGCGGTGGCATCCGCAACACCTTCGAGGCCCGCGGCTACAGCGCCTGGGACCCCGGCAGCCCCGCCTTCCTCATGGGCCGTACGCTTTGCATCCCGAGCATCTTCATCAGCTACACCGGGGAGGCACTGGACCATAAGATGCCCTTGCTCCGGGCCATCAAGGCCGTGGATGAGGCCGCGACCACCGTATGTCAGTACTTCGACAAGGACGTGACGAAGGTGACCTGCACCCTTGGCTGGGAGCAGGAATACTTCCTGATCGACGAATCGCATTACTACGCCCGTCCGGATATCATGATGACCGGTCGTGCCCTCTTCGGCCACAGCCCCGCGAAAGGCCAGCAGTTGGAGGATCACTACTTCGGCAGCATCCCCGAACGGGCCCAGGCCTTCATGCGCGACTTCGAGACGGAGTCGCTGAAGCTCGGCATTCCGGTGAAGACCCGCCACAACGAGGTGGCCCCCAACCAGTTCGAGTGCGCCCCCGTGTTCGAGGAGCTCAACCTGGCCGTGGACCACAACGTGCTGCTGATGGACGTGATGGAGAAGACCGCGCGCAAGCACGACTTCCGCGTCCTGCTGCACGAGAAGCCTTACGCCGGCGTGAACGGCAGTGGCAAGCACAACAATTGGAGCCTGGCCACCAACACCGGCCGCAACCTGCTGCGCCCCGCGAAGACCCCGAAGGAGAACATGTTGTTCCTCACCTTCTTCGTGAACACCATCAAGGCCATCCACAGCCACGCCGATGTGCTGCGCGCCAGCATCGCCTCGGCCAGCAACGATCACCGTCTGGGTGCCAACGAAGCCCCCCCGGCGATCATCAGCGTGTTCATCGGCGAATACCTGACCAAGTTGCTGGACGGGCTGGAGAAGAACATCAAGGGGGCCATGAGCCCCACGGCCAAAACGGAACTTAAGCTGGATATCGGCCGCATTCCGCCTGTGCTGTTGGACAACACCGACCGCAACCGCACGAGCCCCTTCGCCTTCACCGGGAACAAGTTCGAGTTCCGCGCCGTGGGAAGCAGCGCCAACTGCGCGGGATCCATGACGGTGCTCAACACCATCGTGGCCCACCAGCTGCGGTCCTTCGCCAGGAGCGTGGACGCGCTGATCGCCAAGGATGTGAAGAAGGATGAGGCCATCCTTCGCGTGTTGCGCGACCTCATCGCCGAGAGCAAGAGCATCCGCTTCGAAGGCAACGGCTACAGCGACGAATGGAAGGAGGAGGCCGCCAAGCGGGGCCTGAGCAACATTGCCGACACGCCCCGCGCGCTGGACGTGTGGAGCCGCAAGGAGACCAAGAAGCTCTTTTCCGACATGGGGGTGCTCAGCGAGGTGGAGCTCGATGCACGGCATGAGATCGAGCTGCACAGCTACATGCTGAAGGTGCAGATCGAGAGCCGCGTGGCCGGAGATCTGGCCCAGAACCACATCATTCCCACGGCCATCACCTACCAGAACCGCTTGATCGAGAACGTGAAGGGCCTGCGCGAGGTACTCGGTGCGGAAAAAGCCAAAAAGGCCACCGCAGCACAGATCGTCCTGATCGAGGAGATCAGCGAGCATGTCAGCGCCATCATGAAGCTGGTGAACGACATGGTGGAGGCCCGCAAGAAGGCCAATGCCATCGAGGAGGCCCGCGCAAAGGCCATCGCCTACTGCGACAAGGTGAAGCCCTTCCTCGACCAGATCCGCTACCACAGCGACAAGCTGGAGCTCATGGTGGATGACGAGTTGTGGCCACTGCCCAAGTTGCGTGAGTTGCTCTTCACCCGCTAGGATCCCTCGAATTGAACGAACACGGCCCGTCTGAACGACGGGCCGTGTTTTTTCCCACCCCTGCCGGGTCACCTTCGGCCGTTCGGCACATACATGCACGAAAGACCGGGTTCGGATCGCGGATTCGTTTATTTTCGCCCGGCCCCACACAAACCTGAAACGACACCGATCATGATGAGCATGAGGAAGACACTGGCCTGCATTTCCTTCACGTTGTTCTGCACCACGCTGGTGCTGGCACAGGGAAAGCAGTCCGTAGAGGCGGACGACGCGTTCAAGGCGGGGCAGTACTTCAACGCCATCGAGATGTACAAGAAGGCCTACACGCTGGAGAAGAAGGCCAGCGACAAGGCCGCCCTCATCTTCAAGGTGGGCGAGTGCTACCGGGCCCTCGGCGATGCTGCCAATGCCCAGGTGTGGTACGAGAAGGCCAACAAAGCACAGTACACCGACCCCATCACGTACTACTACATCGGTGAGGCGCTGAAGGAGCAGGGCAAATACGCCGAGGCCATCGCCGCCTACAACAAGTACAAGGAGAAGAACCCCGGTGACACGCGCGCCGATGCCAGCCTGGCCAGCAGCCAGATGGCCCAGACCTGGAAGGATCAGGCCAGCCGGTACACCGTTGACCCTGAAGTGCTCCTGAACTCCCCCCAGTACGACTTCAGCACATCCTTCGCGAGCAAGAAGAACGACGAAGTGGTCTTCGCCAGCAGCCGCACGGCCGCCACCGGCACCGAGACCGACGGCATCGCCGGCGAGAGCTTCCTGGACCTCTTCACCAGCAGCCGCGACAAGCTCGGCAAGTGGAGCGAGCCCGTGAAACTGCCCCCCACGGTGAACAGCGCCGCCCACGAGGGCAGCCCCACCTTCAACTCCAAGCGCACCGTGATGTACTTCACCCGCTGCGAGCATGAGAAGAAGAAGGCCTACGGCTGCGAGATCTGGATGAGCAAGAAGGTGGGCAGCAACTTCAGCGAGAGCGAGATGCTCGTGCTCCATGCCCCGCTCGAGAAGAACGATTCCAACCAGGTGAAACTGGGTCAGCCCACGCTGAGCAAGGATGATGGACTGCTCGTTTTCTCCAGCAACCAAAAGGGTGGTCGCGGTGGCAAGGACCTGTGGATGATCAAACTCGACAAGGACGGCAAGCCCTCGGGCAACCCGACCAACCTGGGCAGCGAGATCAATACGCCCAAGGACGATATGTTCCCCTTCCTGCGCAACAACGGCAATCTCTACTTCAGCAGCGACGGGCATCCGGGCATGGGCGGAATGGACATCTTCTCCGCAGAGAAGACCGGCGACAATGCCTGGGGACACTTGGACAACATGAAGAGCCCCATCAACAGCAGCGGAGACGATTTCAGCATCATCTTCGACGGTGATGAGGAGAAAGGATACTTCACCAGCAACCGCCCAGGTGGCAAGGGGCAGGATGATATCTGGCGCTTCATGATGCCGAACCTCGTGTTCGCATTGCAGGGCACCGTGTACGACAAGCTCACGGGCCAGCCCCTCCCCGACGCGAAAGTGGAGGTGGTGGGCACCGACGGCAGCAACTTCAGCGCCATGGCCGATGGCAATGGTGGCTTCAACTTCGCCGAGAAGGGCAAGGAGCGCTACATCCAGGAGAACACCTCCTACACCATCCGCGCCAGCAAGGAGAACTACCTCGTGGTGAACGACCAGATCACCACCGTGGGCCTCGCCGAGAGCACCACCTTCGCCAAGGAATACTACCTGCAGCCCGCCAGCAAGGATGTGGTGATCAAATTGCCTGAGGTGCAGTATGACCTCGGAAGCGCGCTGCTCCGTCCCGAAGGCAAGGATTCCTTGGAAACCCTGTACCAGACCATGGTCGAGAACCCCACGATCATCATCGAACTCTCGGCGCACACGGACAGCCGCGATACCGACAAACGTAACATGGTGCTGAGCCAGAACCGCGCGCAGAGCTGCGTGAACTACCTCGTGAGCAAGGGCATCGACCCGGTGCGCATGGTGGCCAAAGGCTATGGTGAGACCATGCTCCGCATCACGGACGCGGAGATCGCCAAGATGGCCACCAAGGAGGAGAAGGAGGCAGCCCACCAGAAGAACCGCCGTACCGAATTCCGGGTACTGAGCTTCGACTACGTACCCAAGGAAGGCACACCCCCCGCCCCCCAACAGAACTAGTGATACCCCTTCGAAAAGAGCATCCCGGTCCATCGGGGTGCTCTTTTCATTTCCACCCATGAACCCAGAGGACCGGTACGCCCAGCGCGGTGTGAGCAGCGGCAAGGAGGATGTGCACAAGGCCATCGCCTCGCTCAGCAAAGGCCTGTATCCAAAAGCCTTCTGCAAGGTGGTGGCCGATGAGCTCACCGGTAGCCCCGACCATTGCCTGGTGATGCATGCCGATGGCGCCGGAACGAAAAGCGCGTTGGCCTACGCCTACTGGAAGGAGACCGGCGACATCAGCGTATGGCATGGCATTGCGCAGGACGCCGTGGTGATGAACCTCGACGACCTGCTCTGCGTTGGTGCCACCGACAACATCCTGCTCAGCAGCACCATCGGACGCAACAAGCGCCTGATCCCCGGCGAGGTGATCACGGCGCTGCTCGAGGGCACCGAGCGCTTTCTGGAGAGCATGCGGGCGTTGGGCATTGGCATCCGCAGCACGGGTGGCGAAACGGCGGACGTAGGCGACCTGGTGCGCACCGTGATCGTGGACAGCACCGTCGTGGCCCGCATGAAGCGCAGTGACGTGATCGACAACGCCCGCATCCAGGCCGGTGATGTGGTCGTGGGACTTGCCAGCTACGGCCAGGCCACCTACGAGAGCATGTACAACGCCGGTATGGGCAGCAATGGGCTCACCAGCGCACGCCATGATGTCTTCGCCAAGGCCCTGGCCACCACCTATCCGGAGACCTTCGATCCCGGCACACCCGCCGAGCTCGTCTACAGCGGCCAGGCGCGCCTGACCGATCCGCTCGAAGGCACGCCGCTCGACTTCGGCAAGGCCGTGCTTTCGCCCACACGCACCTACGCACCTGTGATCCGGGAAGTGCTGGCGCGCATGCGCGGAGATGTGCATGGCATGGTGCATTGCAGCGGCGGTGCACAAACGAAGGTGCTCCACTTCATCGAAGGCCTTCGTGTCACCAAGGACGACCTGTTCCCCGTGCCGCCGCTCTTCGCCGCCATCCACCGCATGTCGGGAACAGAATGGTCGGAGATGTACAAGGTCTTCAATTTGGGCCACCGTATGGAACTTTACGTGCCCGCACATCGTGCAGCGGAGATCATCGCCATAAGCAGCGCCTTCGGCATCGACGCCAAGGTCATCGGCCGCGTGGAAGCAGCTCCGGCGAAAGAGGTCGTCATTCAAGTTCCGCAAGGAGAATTCCGATACACATGACCGTTACACACTTCAGTGATCGGGCAGTTGACCGCGGCCCCATCCGTGTTCATCCGTGTCCATCCGTGGTTCTTCGAAAATGAGCGACCTCCTCTCCAAACTCTCCTCCGTACACGACCGGCGCGTGGAGATCGGCAAGCAGTTGGCCGATCCCAGCGTGATCGCCGACCAGAAGCGCTTTGTCCAGCTCAATCGGGAATACCGCGACCTGGGACCCATCGATGAGGCATATGAGCGTTACAAGCGCACATTCGAACAGCTGGAAGGCACCAAGGAGATGCTGCGCACCGAGAAGGACGCGGACATGATCGACATGGTGCGCACCGAACAGCGCGACCTCCAGGCGCAATTGGAAGCCATGGACGAGGAGATCCGCATGATGCTGGTGCCCAAGGATCCCAACGACGATCGGAACTGCACCATGGAGATCCGTGCAGGCACCGGCGGTGATGAGGCCAGCATCTTCGCGGGCGACCTCTACCGCATGTACACGCGCTATTGCGAAGGCCGTGGCTGGAAGGTGGAAGTGGCCGATGTGAGCGAAGGCTCCGCCGGGGGCTACAAGGAAGTGGTGATCAACGTCACTGGCGATGGCGTGTATGGCGTTCTGAAATATGAGGCCGGTGTGCATCGTGTGCAACGCGTGCCGCAGACCGAAGCACAAGGCCGCATCCACACCAGTGCGGCCACAGTGACCGTGCTGCCCGAGGCCGAGGAGTTCGATGTGGAGGTGAAGGAGAGCGACGTGAAGATGGAGACCGCGCGCAGCGGTGGGGCCGGTGGACAGAACGTGAACAAGGTGGAGACCAAGGTGCGCCTCACCCACATCCCCACCGGCATCGTGGTGATGTGCCAGACCGACCGCAGCCAGCTCGGCAACCGCATGAAGGCCATGCAGATGCTGCGCACCAAGCTTTACGACGAAGGGCTGCGTAAGATCCAGGAGGCCGAATCGCAGCACCGCAAGAGCCAGGTGAGCAGCGGCGACCGTAGCGCCAAGATCCGCACCTACAACTATCCGCAAAGCCGTGTCACCGATCACCGCATCGAATACACCGCGCACAACCTGCCCGCCATCATGAACGGTGATCTGCAGGACATCATCGACGCACTGCAACTCGCGGACCGCACGGAAAAGCTCAAGGAGGGAAGCAATGCGTGATCAGAAGATCAGAAAATGTGATGATCAGATAATGGGTGCTCTACGATCCACGTGTTTCATTTTCTGATCATCTGATCATCTAATTTTCTGATCGAATGACCCGCACGGAACTCATCGCCACCATCAAGCGCAAACGCAGCCTGCTCTGCGTGGGCCTCGATACGGAACGGCATCTGCTGCCACCCCAGTTCCGCGACCTGGCGAACGCGGTCCGTGCATTCAATGAGGCCATCATCGATGCCACGCACGATATCGCCGTGGCCTACAAGCTGAACGTGGCGTTCTACGAGGCCAACGGTGTGGAGGGCTGGCGCGACCTGGATGAAACGGTGGCTTACCTGCGCCGCAAAGGCGGATGCCTGATCATCGCCGATGCCAAACGTGGCGACATCGGCAACACGGCCCGCAAATACGCCCATGCCTTCTTCGACCGCCTCAGCGTGGATGCGCTCACCATCGCGCCATACATGGGCCGCGACAGCGTGACGCCGTTCCTTGGGCGGGAAGGCAAATGGGCCGTGGTGCTGGGCGTCACCAGCAACGAAGGCGCCATGGATTTCCAGTTCCTGCCGGTGGACGGGCAGCAGCATCTGCTCTTCGAACGCGTGATCACCAAAGTGGCCGAATGGGGCTCGGTGGAGGATACCATGTTCGTGGTAGGGGCCACCCGTACCGATGTGCTGGAGCAGGCACGGGCCGCGGCTCCACAGCATTTCTTCCTGGTGCCCGGCGTGGGTGCACAGGGTGGGGACCTGCAAGCCGTGCTCACCAAGGCCATGACCACCGACGGGGGCCTCCTGATCAACAGCAGCCGCGGCATCCTTCACGCAGGCGAAGGGCAGGACGCGATCCCCGCCGCGCGCAAGGCCGCGCTCGAACTGCAGCGCACCATGGAGGCCGCGCTGGTGGCGAAGGGAGTGATCTAGTCCCCCACCGCAACTGCGAGGGCGCTCTGGCCCGAAGCCCACCGCAACTGCGAGGCCGCCGCGGCCGAAGCAGTCTTTAATTCCCCAACACGCTTTCCACTGACTGCGCTATATTATGCGTCACGCGATCGACGAAAAAATGATCGATCGCAGCAGCCATGCATATCGACGCCTTCGATGTGGAGACCATCGAATACCCGGGAAGCTTTCTCCTGCTGGATCCCGCCTTTCCCTATGGTGAAGATCTCCTTCAATTCCTGTGGGAACGGCAACTCTTCGATCGAGCAGCACTCCGGACCACCGCAGGGCTGACGGTCGAGGTGCTCAACCCCGGACGCATCCAAACCAACAGCGGGCCCGACCTGTCCGATGCGCAGATCCGTATCAACGGACAGCTATGGGCTGGCACGGTGGAAGTGCATCTGCGCAGCAGCGACTGGAACCTGCACGGCCATCAATACGATCCCGCCTACGAGAACGTGGTGCTGCACGTGGTGTACGAGCACGATGCCGAGGTGCGCACCTGCAACGGTCACCTGATCCCCACGGTGGAACTGATGCCCCGCATTCCCAGCAGCACCATTGCCCTGCACTACGCCCTAATGCGCGAGGAAGGATTCGTGCCCTGCGCTTCACGCCTGCACCGGATGGACAAGGGCCGCATCGGACCGTGGTTGGAGCGCGTGCTCATCGAGCGGCTGGAACGGAAGACCGGCGATGTGGCCGCTCTCTACCAACAGCTGAACGGTGACGCTTCCGAAATGGTCTACCACCTGTTGGCCCGTGCCTTCGGGCTGAAGGTGAACGCCGAGCCCTTCGGCATGCTGGCCCACGCACTGCCCTTGCGCACCCTGCTCAAATACCGCGACGAAGCGCTCCGCACCGAAGCCCTGCTCTTCGGCCAGTCCGGGCTGTTGCAGATGGACTTCGTGGATGAGTACCCACGTCGCCTGCAACACGAGCATGCGCTCCTGGTGCACATGCATGGGTTGCGTCCCGCGCCCACGGCCGCGTGGAAGTTCGGTCGCATGCGGCCCGTGAACTTCCCCACCATCCGCATCGCGCAACTGGCGCAATTGCTCATGCGTTGCGATGGCAACTTCTCCGCGCTACTGGGCACCGACACCGTTCGCGAACTGCGCCCCATGCTCGATGTGGATGCCAGCGTGTACTGGACCGCACACTACACCTTCGATCATGAAAGCGCTCCCCGGCCCAAGCATCTGGGTCGTGCGGGTGCCGATCACCTCATCATCAACGCCGTGGTGCCAGCGCTCTTTGCGCTGGGTCGCGTGATGGGGCGCGAGGACTATGGCGAACGCGCGCTCAGTCTTCTGGAGCAGCTGCCAGCTGAGGCCAACCAAGTGCTCGGTGGCTGGCGCTCGCTCGGGTTGAAGGCCGATACCGCCGCCCGTGGCCAGGCGCTGATTGAGCTGAAGAACAGCTACTGCGGGCAACGGCGCTGCTTATCTTGCGTCATCGGTACAGAGCTCATCAAGCAAAGCGCCCCATGATCGACCGCATCAAGACCTGGTTCGAACAGCACGCCTTCGGGGTTTGCGAGTGGTGGGCCCAGAAGCTCAACATCAAGACCGAGCAGGTGCGCCTCAGCTTCATCTACTTGGCCTGCGTTACAGCCGGCCTGCACATGGTGGTGTACCTCATCATGGCCTTCGTGTTAGAGCACAAGGAACGCATCAAGCGCCCCTTTGCCAAGCGCAGTTCGGTGTGGGAACTATGACCACACTCGAAGCGCCAGCAAACGGTTGCAAACGAGTTTGTGCTTGTGGGCCAGGCAATTACCAAGAGATTCCGTAACGGAAATATGCGACGATCTTCGCATATCCAACGTTATGCCTCATTGTAGGACGACCACAGACAACAAAAAATGACAACAAAAAAATAGAAACTTATGACAATCAATAGAATTACATTTTTCGGAATTTTACTTTGTATAATGACCTTTAACCTAAGCGCACAGACAACGGAGAAGGTTGATACTACAAAAATTTTAATTGGACAATGGGTTTTTGTTAAAACCTTGGACGCAAATAATAATGAAGTAAAATATGTAACGCAAGACTATAAAGGACCAGACGGCAGTGCCATTCAAATTGTAGCAAATGGACCCGACATTACTATCAATGCTGACCATACATACGTCAAAAAATTTACTGATGTGAACTCAGACAAGGGAAATTGGAGACTGATTTCCAATAATGAAGTAGAATACGAAATGGTAATCGAAAAGGACTCAAGACAAGGTAATATGATAAAGCAAACGCAAGAACTTTTAGGTAAGAAATGGCGAACAGACTCTAACGGAAATTATTTGGACGCTTCTACTGACAAAATCGTATTGTTGACAGAAAACGAGATGAGAGTTGAATACCATAAAAAGTATGTGCTAGTTTATAGAAAGAAATAAAACGAGAGTGGACACGACAAAAGAACAACGAAGGCATAACAGGCGTTTGGCAAAAAAGCGGGTTCAGTGCTTAAATGAGGCTTTGTGCTTCGTATCAAGTTCAGTGCTGGCAGACAGTTTAGTGCTTCGAAATCCGCTTCTTCGCAAAGCCGCAAAACGTTATGCGTAATGCTTTGCCGACAGTAAGTAACGACATTGACGATCAAAAACTGAACGACAACGCAACAGGAAAATGACAGAAGAAAAAACCTTACTACTTTGCGTCAGTGCAAACTCATGGTCCAGCATAACTGAATTCGTAATTATGTTTGCATAGCTAACACAGAAGAAAAATTATTAGTCACAACAATAAGAATAAAATCACATATCATGAAACCTTTCCAGTTTATATTGAACTCAATTACTCAATCAGTGCATTTAGATGGAATAAAATCAACAACAATAAGCCTGATTATTCTGCTATCCGTCTTTTTGCCGTTCAAAGTATCTGCTCAATCTTATGATCTGACAGGGTATTGGCAAAGTGATGCTGGTGGGTGCTATCAAATCCGGCAAAACGGAAACGAAGTTTTTTGGGCGGGAGGACCAAGTGGTTCTGCCAGTGTACACAATGTTTTTCATGGAGCAATTGCGGGTAATACCCTTACAGGATTGTGGTACGATTTGCCAGCAAATCCGTATCGGGCTTTTGGAGCCAGTTTGAGTGTTCGCATTGAAAGCAATAACAGGATAGTGAAGGTATCTGAATCTGCTCCTTACAGAGCTAGTGCCTGGACTAGAATAAACGGAACATGCAATACCAATAACGCCGGAGGCCAGGTGTCAGAGCCTGCCGGTGGTGGTTTGTTAACAGGAGAGTGGGATATAAAATGTTGCGACAACAGTTTGGTATGGACATTGAGCATCACGAAGCAGGAAGGCAACACTTTCTTCGGTTCGTTCTCTAATAACAGTAGTGGTGGCAATGTTACAAACGGACGGTTGAATGGCAGCAATATAGAATTCGACCGTAGTGGAGGCGGATGGACACAACACTGGTCTGCGCAGGTTGTGAATGATGGCGAAGGCTTACGAATGATCAATGGGAGCTGGACAGGCGACTACCTTGATAGGTATCCGGGTAAAAACAATTGGCATGCTGAAAAGAAAAGATGACGAAAAGTCTTAGCGAAACAAGACTTGTCACTTTCAAAGCAGTCCTTCGTAATGTAAGTAGCACGAACGCATAACATCGGTTTGGCAATATGGCGGCTGACGTGCTTCGTAGAAACATTTGTGCAAGGTTCAGTATTTGTGCTTCGCTTGAACTTTGGTGCTAAAAATCCGCCACATCGCCAAGCCGAAAAACGTTGTGTGCAATGCTGACGCTCCGATTGAATAATGGTGTAAAATTGAAATGACATGTCCGAAGCTTTTGGTAAACATAGTTTCTAATGCAAATACAACAAGTAAATAAAAACAAGCTTACTTTTTTTACAGCCATAGCAGTAATCGGCATCATTGCTATACTGGTTGGATTTTTAAAAACATTTATCATCCCTATAATATCCGGAACAAAAACATGGCCGTTGGCAATTTATGCTCATGCCAGTTTTGTTTTTGGGTGGGTGTTTACATTTTTAACTCAATCACTATTAATACAAAACAAGAAATATAAGACTCATATTTCAATCGGCAGATGGGCTGCTTTAATTGCAATGGGGGCAGCCGTTTCTATCATTCCTGCAGCACTTTATCAATGTGAACGGGAATTAAAAGAAGGATTGGGGCAAACCGCTATTTCACCCATTATCGGCTCTCTTGCTTCAGCAACTATGTTTCTGACATTGGTGACATTAGGAATTGTTTACAGAAAAAGACCACAAGTGCATAAACGACTAATGTTGCTTGCAACCATTCTTTTGATTTGGCCGGCATGGTTTCGGTGGCGTCATTATTTCCCTTCTGTTGAGCGGCCTGACATTTGGTTTGCAGGAGTATTAGCTGATAGTTTAATCATTGTTGCTTTTATTTGGGATTGGTTAAGAAACAAACACATTCATCCTGCATTATTATGTGGTGGCCTTTTTATTATAGCAGAAAATGTTATGGAAATCTTGTTGTTTGACAGTAGCGGATGGAGAATAATAGCGAATGCAGTTTATAATTTTCTGAAATAAATGTGCGGAAAAAAAGCACATGCACACAACATCGGGTTTGGCAAAATGGGGGCGGACGGAAGCCGTGTTTCAGCATTTGTAATTCTGTTGTGCTTCATATCGGGCTGGACATTATTAATTTAGCTAAGTGCAAATCATCAACATTAATTTATAAATTTAGCTTCGGTTTGCTGGGGCGGACGGAACAACACTCCCCCACTTCGCCAAGCCCCGCCCGTTAGCGGCAAGCTTAAATGACATGAAGGATAAAAAGAAAATAGTAATCAGAATATTCTGGACAATAATAATTTTATTGAGCTCCTATTATCTTTATCGTGCAATAAATTACAGGTTTGTTAGACAAGGGATAGGCCCGACATTTTGGAATAAACAATTTTGGTTTGTATCTCACTTGGCTACTGCAGTCATACCTCTTATTACAGGCCCTTTTCAATTCTGGACTTGGTTTCGTAAACATTATATTAAATGGCATCGACTTTTAGGAAAAGTATACATCATTGGATGCCTTTTGGGAGGGTTTTCAGCATTATATCTTGGCATTACTCAACCATATCCTGGTTCTGTAGTTCCTACACTAATTCTTGCTTCTTTGTGGCTATTCATGACATCAGCAGCATGGATTACTATAAAACGAAAAAATGTTCAGGCTCATCGTTTATTTATGATCCGTAGTTATACTTTGACTTTAGCTTTCGTATTTCTTCGCATTTTATCTGACCTTGTTTACAAACATAATTTTTTATCATTTATAAAAAATGAGGATGTAAAAGATGCGACTTATGAATGGATGAGTTGGGTAATTCCGGTTTTAGTTGTTGAATTCTTTATTTCCTGGTTGCCTTCTATTAAGAAAATTAAATCCTCACCAGCCAGCCGCTAACATTGGGTTTGGCAAAATGGGGGCGGACGGAAGCCGTGTTTCAGCAGTTGTAATTCTGTTGTGCTTCATATCGGGCAGGACGTTAATAATTAAGCTAAGTGCAAATCATCAACATTAATTTATAAATTTAGCTTCGGTTTGCCGGGGCGGACGGAACAACTCTCCCCCACTTCGCCAAGCCCCGCCCGTTATGGGCAAGTTTACAAAACGAAAGCAATGAAGCGGACAGACACGAATAAATTTAAATTTCACACTTCTTGATTGTCGTTCACCACTGACAAGAAAAGTGGAGACCAACGACCACTTACAAAAAATGGAGCGACACCGAAAAACCAAATGAGTAAGTAAATTAAACAAATTAATAAATGAAAAACAAAAAAGTAATCATGCCAGCGGTTCTATTATCAATTTTTATTGGAGCCTATTATACAACAATATCTGATGGAAGCATCAGGACTGTTGAGTTCTTATCAATATTTGCAATTGGAGCATTGACAGGTGTATTATTGACACAGATTTTTAAAAATTTGTCTGAAAAAAAGTGAAATATCCTGATAAGAAAAAAACCTGCCCATAACAAAAGGCTTGCCGCAAGGCTGGCGGACGTAATAACAATCAGCTATTGTACTGCTATCAGCTAATATCGGGCTCGACCGAATTCTATTTGGCTTTTAGTTGTTAACTTCATCATCAGTTTTCAATAGGCTAGAGTTGCCGGGCGGACACAGTAACAATTCCAGCCCTTCGGCAAGCCTCTACCTTAGGCAAATTCCATCATTATTACAAAATACAACTTCCCGCATTTTGTGGCTTACATCCGCCGCCGCTCAGAGGAAGGAGCGGCTGCGGCATGTATAGTTCATAGTTCCTGGAACTCCGATTGCACATACTTTTAAATTTATAACTATAGCATATATTGGCATAGGTTCGGAAAACGTTTCGCACCTCTATTAAAATGCCAATATGTAGCTATCAAGACCTTATAATATAGAAAGATTACCCGTGCTGCTGTATGTATTTTTCTCTCCTACTTCTACTCTTCATAACTCTCATCTCCTCCAAAGATTTTAACTTTAAGCACAAACACTGAGGTTCATCTGCGGGTTATCCTAACCATTTGCCAACCTTGTTTTACTTATATCCTGGTTCATTTGCAAGAATCCAAGTTTATCTAATCCGACTTACCACCTATATCTGCCGTAGATATGCCGCAGCATTATAGAGCGGCATATCTACGGCAGATCTGCGGCACATCTGCGGCAGAACTGTGGCAGAACCTGCTTGTTTCCAGGGTTCTTGTACTTAAAAAGGCTTTACCTAAGAGTTGATAGGCTATTGGGTTACTCTTGCCATAATATTCGATACCGGACAAACAAACTTTAGCTTTAGTTGTTAAATTAAAACGGGCTTGCCTTTTCGTAAATAGCTTCATAAACAAATTGAAGCTTATTTTAATAATCAATGAGTTCTATATTTTAATCAATAGCAATGAACAAAAAAAGCTTCTTCCTTACCACCGTTCTTTTTCTAATAACTATTTCATCAGCCTTTGCGCAAATCTCAATAGTTACCCTGAAAGATCTTCAACCATTGTTGGGCAACTGGAAAGGCAGTCTTACTTATTTAGATTATTCATCCGGTAAACCATACACTATGCCGGCAGATATTGACATCCGGCAGGAAAAAAAATCAAACCT
>JANOAK010000007.1:0-338424 GCA_031411095.1 Flavobacteriales bacterium
AACTCCATACCCGTGGCCAGGACTTGGAAGAACTACTACCGGAAACGACCAACTGTAAACCCAGATCAGGACGAACCATCAACCGTAAACCTATCTTCGGACATCAACCCAAAACTGTAAACCTGTTTCAGGACGGGTCAGGGCGCGTAGCGACCGAGAGGCCCTGCGAAGCGAAGGGATGGGCGAAGGGGGCACGCCCAAACAAAACGCGTCGGCATTTCTCCGCGCACTCTGCGCCTCTGCGTGAGGCCCTCACCTATTTTCGCCCTTCGCCTGCGCTTAAGCTCCGGCGCACAAAGCATGGCCGAGAAGATCGACATCGAAGCATCCAAGAACGAGGACTTCAACAAACTGAAGATCTCCGACCTCAACAAGCGCCTACACAAGATCTACGAGGGCGGCGGCGAGAAACGCATCGCCAAACAACACGAGCAAGGCAAAATGACCGCCCGCGAGCGTATCGACGCGCTGCTCGACCCCAAGAGCCCGCGCATCGAGATCGGTGCCTTCGCGGCCGATGGTATGTACAAAGAACACGGCGGTGCGCCCTGCGCCGGTGTGGTGGTGGTGATCGGCTACGTGAGCAAGCGCCAGTGCATCGTGGTGGCCAACGACGCCACCGTGAAGGCCGGCGCGTGGTTCCCCATGACGGGCAAGAAGAACCTGCGCGCGCAGGAGATCGCCATCGAGAACCGCCTGCCCATCATCTACCTGGTGGACAGTGCGGGCGTGTACCTGCCCATGCAGGACGAGATCTTCCCCGACAAGGAGCACTTCGGCCGCATCTTCCGCAACAACGCGGTGATGAGCTCCATGGGCATCACGCAGATCGCCGCCATCATGGGCAGCTGCGTGGCGGGCGGCGCCTACCTGCCCATCATGAGCGACGAGGCGCTGATCGTGGAGAAGACCGGCAGCATCTTCCTCGCGGGCAGCTACCTGGTGAAAGCCGCCATCGGCGAGGACATCGACAACGAGACGCTCGGCGGCGCCACCACGCACAGCGAGATCAGCGGGGTGACCGACTACAAGTGCAAGGACGATGCGGATTGCCTGAAGAAGATCCGCGCCATCGTGGACAAGCTCGGCAAACCCAAGGACGCGGGCTTCAGTCGCGAGAAAGCCGCAGCGCCCAAAGCCGATCCAAAAGAGATCTACGGCCTCATCCCCACCGAACGCGCCAAGCCCTACGACATGCGCGAGGTGATCGCGCGACTGGTGGACGGCAGCGAGTACACCGAGTACAAGGAGGGCTACGGCCAGAGCATCATCACGGCCTACGCGCGTATCGACGGCTGGGCCGTGGGCATCGTGGCCAACCAGCGCAAAATTGTTAAGGCTAGATCCCGCTCTGCAGCGGGAGGCGAGATGCAGTTCGGCGGCGTGATCTACAGCGATAGCGCCGACAAGGCCACGCGCTTCATCGCCAACTGCAACCAGAAGAACATCCCGCTGGTCTTTTTCCAGGATGT
Organism: Flavobacteriales bacterium; assembly: GCA_031411095.1. Taxonomy (GTDB): domain Bacteria; phylum Bacteroidota; class Bacteroidia; order Flavobacteriales_F; family PHOS-HE28; genus PHOS-HE28. The sequence continues at coordinate 1,473 of JANOAK010000007.1, forward strand.
CACCGGCTTCATGGTGGGCAGCCGCAGCGAGCACGGCGGCATCATCAAGGACGGCGCGAAACTGGTGAACGCCGTAGCCAACAGCGTGGTGCCCAAGTTCACCATCATCATCGGCAACAGCTACGGCGCCGGCAACTACGCCATGTGCGGCAAGGCCTACGACCCGCGCCTGATCGTGGGCTGGCCCAGCGCGCAGGTGGCCGTGATGGGCGGCGAGCAGGCCAGCAAGGTGATGCTCCAGATCGAAGTGGCCGCGCTGAAAGGCAAGGGCGAGACCATCACCCCCGAGAAGGAAGCAGAACTGCTCAACCGGATCCGCAGCAAGTACGAAGAGACCATCAGCCCCTATTACGCGGCGAGCAGATTGTGGCTGGATGCGGTGATCGATCCGCTGGATACGCGGACGTGGATCTCGTTGGGCATCGAAGCGGCGAGCCAGGCACCGGCGACGAGGGAGTTCAATATGGGGGTGTTACAGACGTAGGTTCTTAGGGCGTGCCCCGGCTCAAATGCAGCCGGGTCCGGCTTTCCGCTACAAGTCCTCGCTCCTTCGTCGCTGCGGGCTTTCCGCTTCAATCCGTCACGCAGCGAGGTGGCGATGACAATGTTTTTACAGCCAGGCAACTTGACAATGAAATCATCGTCAGTACATTTGACAACGAATTCAATGTTGCCCCAATTCATGATCCACTTCAACACGAAGGTTGGTGCTCCTGTGAGAGGAGATGACCACTACCGCAGGCCCCATCTCATCCGGAAGTTCTGGAAGCGCGTCGCAGCCGGAGAACACGTACTGATTGCAGCACCACGGCGCGTTGGCAAGACGTCTTTGGTCTTCGACCTCTGCGACAACCCCGAACCGGGCTTCCATCCAATCTTCCTGAGTACCGAGGCGGTATCAAACGAGCGAGACCTCTTCAAGAAGCTCTATGATGCCGCAATGGGCATGATCTCGGGTAAGGAAGCGCTAGGAAAGTCACTCGCTAGCTTGTTCAAGAGGCTCAAGATTGAGCGCTCCCTAGACGGAACGTACTCCCTCAGTGCCTCCAGAAATGACGGCTACGAGGATCTGCTTTCTCTGCTTCGGGGCCTGCCAAAGGGTGAGCACTTTGTCTTCATGGTAGACGAATTCTCCCAGGCGGTGGAGAACATCCGGAAGCGCCAAGGCGATGAGGCGGCCCGCGACTTCCTGCACAAAATGCGCGAGCTCCGACAGGATCCTGAAGTGCAGCAACGAGCTAGCTTCGTCTATGCCGGATCTATTGGTCTGGAGCAGATAGTAGGGAGGCTCAACTGTGCTGGGACGATCAATGATCTCGTCGCCTTCGACCTGCCGCCTTTCACGGAAAAGGAAGCGAAGGCCCTCATCGAGCGTATCATATCGGGCAATGAGGTCACCTTCAAAAGTGAGGTTCGACAGTACCTGCTCGACAAGCTGGTTTGGCTGATCCCCTATTTCATCCAAGTCGTTATGGACGAGGTCGAAGGAATCCTGAACGAAGATGAGACCGACACGGTAACCAAGGCGATGATCGATCAGGCAATGATCAACGCCCAGGGCCATCGGAACTACTACGACCATTGGCATCAACGCCTGAGCATCTTGTTCGCCCCAAAGGAGCGTCGCTTCGCTAAGGAGATACTGGACCGCTGCTCAACAGGGAAGCCACTAGCCATGGATGAGGTGGCTGACCTTGGGCTGAACAAGCACAAACTACCTGAGCAGTACTCGGACGTGATTCGCAGCCTCATCCACGACGGTTACGTCTGGCGTGATGCGGTCAGGAATACGCTACGCTTCAACTCCCCCCTCCTTATGAGCTGGTGGGCCAATCACATAGCACTATGAGCTTCGAGCACCTCTACCGCCCACAGCACAAGAGCGACAAGGACATCATTGCCGACTTCGTCGTTCGGACAGGCGCCTTTGAGCGCATAATGAACGATATCGAGAAGGACGGTCCTGGCAAACATTCCCAGCACCACATTGTACTTGGGACTCGTGGTATGGGCAAGAGCACCTTGTTTGAACGAATAAGGGTAGAGCTACACAAGCCTGACCTCGCCAAGCGCTTCATCGCCGTGAAGACAGCAGAGGAGAACTGGCCAGTGAACTCTCTATTGGACTTTTGGATTTGGATCGGCCAATACCTCGCTAACGAAGATCCAAAGCACTATGGCCCCTTAGGTGACCTCGGTTCCGATTGGACTCAAGAAGATCAGTATGCTCAGTGCTTCATGATGATCGAAGCGCGCCTCAGAGCAAACAAACAAAAACTCATACTACTGATTGACAACGTCGGAGAGATCTTTCGCAAGATCAAAGACGAAGGCAACCATGCTCTGCGCGAAACGCTAGTAAACAATGCCTGGGTCAAGTTAATCGGAGGAAGTGCAGTTCATCTCAGCGAACTAGAAACGCATAGTGCGCCATACTTCGATCTATTCAAAGAGACCCGCCTTGAGGCCCTAACGCAGTCTGAAGTAGAACGCATGCTTCTTCACTATGCCAAGAAGCACAAGCGCCATGTGGTGGAACGAGTCGTGAGGAAGGAACCACACCGTGTCGACCACCTGCGCATACTGACTGGAGGGGTGCCGCGCACAATCATGTTGCTACTGGACGTGTTTGCTCAAGAGGACGGAAACGGAGTGTTCGATGACCTGCGCAAAACATTGGACTTGGTCACCCCGCTCTATAAGCACAGGATGGATGAACAAAGTGATCAAAAACAGAAAATCACTCATGCCTTGGCGATGACGTGGGATGGCATGAGTGCTAAGGAAATTGCAACGGCCACCAGACTCGAAAGCAAACTAGTCAGCTCACAATTAAGTCAGATGGTGCGTGAAGGCTTTGTGCTCAAAGAAGAGACGAGCACCAAGAACCACTTCTACCAGCTCGCTGAAAGGTTCTTCAATATCTGGTACTTGATGAACAATGCGCATCGGAAGGGCCCAGATAAGGTCAAGTGGCTCACACGCTTCTTCGAACTATGGTGCGACAAGGAAGGTCTGAAGGAAAGGGCGCTCGCCCATGTTCGCCACCTATCAACCGATAAAGTAGAACCGCGGTACTCCTTACTCGTCGCGAACGCGATGCTAGCGAGCACATTGGACATGGATACAAAAGAACTCCTGTATCAGAGTGTCCGCGATACGATTACAAAGCGCTTTCCTCAGGCCGTGGAGGACATCCTACCTAAGGAACATTGGGGAGCCAAATCGACTCCTGATGACGCCCCAGTGAAGCAAGCATTTGACTTGATGCTCCGCGGCGATTTTAAGCATGCGCTAGCCAAGGTAGACGCGGAAGTTCCATTAGAAAATCCATGGCATTCCCTCATAAAGGGTGATGTTTTTCAGCGTGAGGGTGACATTGACAAGGCCAAGAGATACTATCTCGAGGCACAATCCACGGCGTTGCGACTTGTGCGGAAAGACAAAACCAATATCAAAGCGAACCGTGACCTATCTGTAAGCTACTATAAGCTTGCGCATGTGGCTCTGCTTGAACAAAACCCCAGAGCTGCACGGACAGCAAATGAAGCTGGCCAGAACATAAGTGAGCGCCTGGTAGAACTTGATGCCCGAAACGTCAAGGCACTCCGAGATCTAGCGAGCAGTCATCTCCGTACAGGCCTTCTTGAACTATCCGTCGAGAACACCGTTGCCGCAACTGAAGCCTTTGAACGCGGACGGCAGTTCAGCCAGCGCCTGCTGGAAATTGAACCATCCAATGAACAGGCACTCCATGATCTTTGGATGAGCTATCAGAATCTTGGCAGAATTGCCGAGCGAGACGGTCACCTTAAAACCGCTAGGACTTGGTTTGCATCCGGAGTGGAAACAAGCGAGAGGCTCACCACAATCAAAAGCGTGAGAGCTACATCCTACCGCGAACTCGCAACGAGCTACTCACGATTGGGTAACGTGGCCATGAAAGAGATGGATCTTGAAGCTGCACGTTCTGCATTCGAATCTCGTTTGTCTATCAATAAACGCCTGCTAAAGAAGACACCACGAGACAAGGAGCTACAACGTGACCTGTCTATAGCTCACTACAGGATCGGTGATATTCTGTTGCGTGAAGGGAATCCCGTCGGAGCAAGAAAGTCCTTCGAGACCGGCTTGGCCTTGGGCAAACAACTATTGAAACGCAGCCCTAGCGAGGAACGACTGCAACGAGATCTACGAATCACCTACGAAAGGTTGGGTATGGTGGCTCATCTTGCTAAGGATGAGAAGGCCTCAAATCGCTATTTCGAGGCCAGCTACGAATTGCTTCTTCAAGTGGCTCTTGCTAGCATCAAGGACTGGCAAGCTGGCAACATCGTTGATGCGATGAACCGTTTCCGAGACATGGCTTCGTCCGCGCTTGAAATCCCTGAGTTCATCACTTCGTTTCAGCTAGGGCTCGCTAGACGGCAGTACCATGGCATGCGGGCGCTCTTCGAAGTGCAGACTCCTTCGCTGAAAGAGCGGTATCGCCCTCTTTACTTCGCCTTGCTCTATCTCATGCGTGAGGAAGACCCTGATAGCTATAAGCGCATGGGTAAGGAGTTGGAAGAGCCCGTAATGCGGCTGGTGAAGGAGGTTGAAGAATTGACCAGGACATTAGATAAGCCCTCCTCTGAACAAGTCAGTAAACCGAAAGCAAAAAAGAAATCTGCTAGGACGAAGGGAAAGTAATGTGATGTTAGGCTGAGCTTTCCCACGTCGTACGAGTGTCCAACTTCAATCGGCACAAGCCGCCGGAATTCAGCCCTGCATTTCGCGTAAGGGATAGAAGCAAGTAGCCCGGAGGCATGATCGCCGAGGACGACTGGCCGGGGTCAAGCCCAGGCTAAACTCCAAGCCTGCCGCTCAAGCAGGTTCACGATGGGAGTACTTTGTACCAGATCCCTTTCGTTCCTCTCCCCATGCGCTGCCTGATCGCCTTGACCATGCTGGTGAACTGCGTGGTCATCGCGCAGTCCGATCCGTTCTGGGCGATACCGGTCCAAGGTCCACCGACCACACTCTACCGCACAGCCGACAGCGCATCCGTGGTGGTGGCCGGGATCACCGTTGAACCCCGGCTCGTTGGCCGGGGCTCCCCTTTCCAATTGGCGGGCCTGCCTGCCTGAGGCAGGGTTGTCGCGGGTTGGGCCGATCCGGTTTGGCCAGAGAAACCCGCTACCTTTTCACCATCATGCCCTACACATACCGAAGATCAGCAGGATCACTTCTGCGGATCGCATTGGTCATGATCGCATTGTTGATCGGCTCTGCCCCACGCGGAATGGCCCAGCCGATGCCGAACTGCGTGTGCTCGGATCCCGGCGCGGATGTCGTTTCCGGACCGGACACGGTCTTCCACGTCGCAGACCACTACGATGTCGCGCTCTGTGGGCGGATCGATCGCTCTGTTGCCCCTTTCGTTTACAGCGACTTCACACTGCGGTCCTGTGGTTATGTCCGTGTCCCGCTCCGCACACGGAACACCGTGCACGGTTGCCACATCTCCGTTTCCCGCAACATGCTCGTGGTTGACGAATTCCGCTCTCTGCCCACCGGGCCGGACATGGTCCTGGTCGCACGGCCCTGTTGGCGGAGCAACAACGTGCTCCGGGAGAATGAGGATACCACCAAATATGCCATCAACGAGATGCGGGAGCTCATGGCCGACCTTCCCAAGCCCACACCACAGCAGGTGGCCAGTGTCCAAATGCGCTGGGACGCCCTGCCGCCTTCCATCTACTGGATGGATCAGGAGCTGCTTGGACAAGTGTTCCTGTGCGCGGTGTATGATGTCAGTTGGTTCCGACGGTTCCGTGAGCTACGCGGAACATACCGCTTGGGTGGGGCCGTGGCCGACTACTACGATGAGTTGATGGAGATCCTTCATGCGAAGCGGGCAGGCCGGGCGGAATAGGCTGATCGCTGTACTTTGGAAGCGAGTCACCACGAATGTTGCGCCAGGTATCCGTCCATTTCGTTCTGCTGCTGGCCCTGTCGGCCTTGGGGCAAACGCAACAGAGATCGAAGTACCAGCTCGAGTTGCTGTCCATGATCCGGTCGGACTCGACGCATGGCTACAACGATATCCAGGCATCGATCCTCGTAACACCGATCGAGACAAAGGATTGGCCTCCGGTCCTTAGCATGCGGGTCGGTATCAGCGTCAACGATGAGGATAGCATCTCGTACCTCAACATCCAGGGTCAGGAGCCATGGAAAGTGCGCTTGACCGTTTATGACAAGTCGACCATCGCGGAGAAGAACTCGAAGCTATACGCCCGCGTCCGTTCGAAGTTGGACCCTATCGAGCAGGAGGAAAACATGATCCTGTGGTTCGAGTTCCGGAACATCAGCGTGGAGGCGATCCGGAAGTTGGCGATGACCTATGGCGTTTGGGAGAAGCACGATAACGAGCAGCGGATAGAAGAGACATTCTCCATGGAGTTCACGGAGTAAAGAGCCCACCGCTCGCGCCACTTGAGCACCGATTCAACCCCGCCTCGTGGGCCGGGGCTCCCCTTTCCAATTGACGGGCCTGCGCCGATCGCTCACGCGAAATGCGGAATCTCGAATTGAACTACGAGATCAATGCCTTATCAAGATGATGTAGGCGAGCAAGACCCACGAGATGTATTGGAGAATCGTCGCTACCATCAAAAACCTGTTCATGGCCTTTGATGCCTTGCGATCCTGATACGGTAACAAGACCAGGATCGCCAAAAGAAACAAGAACGCCATCAGTGGCATTGGCCCTTTCCGTCCTTCCTCCCGGCCCCGCCACAATAGGATGTACAGGGCAATGACCTTGGCAACGTGGGTTGACCACGCTATCGCCCCGAACAACAGGATCCATTTGCCCTCTTCGGGTGTCATCGGCGTTCAATGTAACGGACGATGTGCTCTAACCGGTTGAACCGCTCCCCTTTCCAATTGGCGGGCTGGCCTGCCGGAGGCAGGGTTGACGGTGATGTATGTGGCGATTCGATGGTATTCGGCGGGATCGCAGATGATCCGTTCATAATACCTGCGCCAAGGTTTTCTGTTGCTCGTCGTCAACGATGCTGCGCTTGCCCACTGGCCACACTGCGCGGGCACGCGTCCATCTACTTTCCAGGACCGCCCTAGGGTTCCGTACAATTCGTCGAGATCATCTCGCATTACGGTTTCCTGGATCGTGCGGTAGAGGTCGGCGCCGTCCGGTAAGAACCCATCGCCAGTTGCCAGCTCCCAGAAATGCCGGGCGGCTCGCGTGCTCGTTGACCTACCTTTGAAGAAACAGCAACATGTCGGACCAGAACAAAAAGCAGTACGGTATATGGATGGACTCGCAGCATGCCATCATTGCCGGTCGCGATCAACAGGACGCTGGCAGGTTCGTGGTCCTCGGGCATGTGACCAACCCGGGTCCGGACAGGAACTCCAGCGAGAAAGCGGCCGACAACCAGGAGCGCACGCTGACCCATAAGTTCTTCAAGGAGATCGCATCGAAAATGCCCGAGGTCGATGAGGTCCATGTGACCGGAACAGGCCAGGTACAGGAGGAGTTCATCCACTTCCTCGCGAATACGCCCCATTACAAGCATACCGTGTCCACCGAAAGCACGTCCAACAAAATGGACGATGAGCAACTGGTGGCATTCGTGTCGAAGCATTTCAATTGACCACGCCCTCCTCGGCGCAGGTCGGTGATCCGTGGCGAGCCTCATTGCAGGACATCCATCTCACATGTCCATTGCGAAGAACCCGCAACTGAAGGATGGCGACCACTGCCTGGTGGTGGCCGGCACGCACAAAGGCAAGAGCGGTATCGTGCGCGACCTGAATGTCAGTAAGACAGGCCATCTGACCATCACCGTGATGCAGGCCAACGGTGAACGCTTCAAAACGCTGGGCAGGAACGTGGTGGTGAAGATGATGTAGCCGCCGAACGTTCGCCGGGCGCTGCTGCGCGCGCGATCAACAAGAGCGGTGCAGAGGTTCCCGCCGCTCAGGAACATGCACACCTGAGGACGGTCGGAGTGCTTCACCTGCGCGTTGTCACCCAACCCGCGCAAGGCTTGTTCCAGTCGTGGATCCGTGTTATTTTCACGATACATATCCACCGCCATGCGTGCTGCACTCCTCCCTTCGCTGCTTTGCGCCCTGGTGGTCCTGGCCACGGGTTGCACCGAAAAAAGCGCGAGCACCGCACAGGAAAAACCAGCCGCTTCCGCGAACTACGGTTGCGGGCCGGTGCTCACCACGGACATGGACTGGTACACGTCCGGCAAACATGAGCTTTTGCTGCCGGGCTTGAGCGGGCTGCATTATGCCATCACCACGAAGAGCGATAGTGCGCAACGCTTCTTCGATCAAGGGCTGGTGCTCGCGTACGGTTTCAATCATGCGGAAGCGGCACGCTCGTTCTGGGAGGCTGCGCGCATCGACAGCACCTGCGCGATGGCCTGGTGGGGCTTCGCCTATGTGCTGGGACCGAACTATAACGCGGGTATGGAGCCCGACAGCTATGCGCGGGCATACGCGGCCATCACCAAGGCGCAGGCCTTGAGCGAGCCCTGCACGGCGAAGGAGAAGGGCCTGATCGCGGCCATGGCCGAGCGCTACACCCCTGAGCCCCCAACGGACCGCAGCGGGCTGGACAAGGCCTATTGCGAAGCCTTGCGCGCTCTCAGTGCAATGTACCCGGACGATGCCGACATCGCCACGCTGTTCGCCGAATCCTTGATGGACCAGCATCCGTGGGACCTGTGGGACCAAAAGGGCAGTGCGAAGCCATGGACACCGGAGATCCTGGCCGCGCTTGAACGCAGTATGAAGAACTTCCCCACACACGTGGGGGCGCACCACCTCTACATCCACGCGGTGGAGGCTTCGCGCACACCGGAGCTCGGCCTGGCGAGCGCCGCCCTTCTGGAGCATGCTGTTCCGGGCTCCGGACATCTGACCCACATGCCGTCACACATCTACATCCGCACCGGCCGCTATCACGATGGCGTGCTGGCGAACCAGCGGTCCGTGTCCGTGGATAGCGGCTATACCGCCCTGTGCCACGCGAACGGCATCTATCCACTGGCGTATTTCCCCCACAACATCCACTTCCTCTCCACCTGCGCCACCATGGAAGGCAACAGCGCGTTGGCCTGGAACAGTGCGCTGGAACTGCGGGAGCATGTGGAGCAGGAGCTCCTCCCCGACCCGAACTGGTCCGCCATGCAGCATTTCCATGCCTTTCCTTACATGGTGGCCGTGAAGCTAGGTCTGTGGGACAAGCTCAAGGATGAAGCGAAGCCGGACAGTGCCTGGAAATACACCAAGGCGCTATGGCATTACGCACAAGGTATGCGCATGATCCACGACGGTCAGCTGGATAAAGCCAGTGAACATCTGGAGGGCATCAAGGCCTGTGCGCAGGACAGTTCGGTGATCACCATGCGCATTTGGGGCATCAATCCGGCCACCGGCATCCTTGCCGTGGCGCTGGGTGTGCTGGAAGGTGAGCTCCTGCTGGCACAGGGAAGAACGGATGACGGTATCGAACGGCTCACGGAAGCAGTGGCTGCGGAGGATTCGCTGCAATACCAGGAGCCGCGCGATTGGAGCTTCCCTTCACGCCATGAACTGGGCGCTGCGCTGTTGAAGGCCCACAAGTACCGCGAAGCGGAGGCCGTCTACCGCAGGGATCTGCTGGATTGGCCCGAGAACGGTTACGGCTTGACAGGCCTGCGCACCGCGTTGAACAGTGAAGGCAAACGCGACGAGGCCACAGCGCTCGACGAGCGGATCAGGAACGCCTTCAAGTACTCGGATCGACCAGATCTGCTGGGGATGCACTGAGGGCACCGGTGCAACGAAAAAGCCCCGGATCATCACCGGGGCTTTCCATGCTTTTTTCCAATGATCAGCGCTGGTTGCTCGCGCGGTCGTTGCAGCGACGCTCCCAGAGGGCCAATTGACTGGGGGTCAGGATGGCGCGTAGTTCGGTATCAAGCGGAGAATACTCCACTGGCTCTTGCGTACCGGTGGTCGCCGAGAATTCCTCCTGCTTATCCAAGGTTCCATCCGATCCCACCGGGGGCACCGTGGCGGTGCTGTCCTTCATACTGGGTTCCACCTCCCGCTGCGTCTGTTCACCTTCGGTCCGCTCCAGCTTGATGGCCTCTTGCTTCCCGCTTGCTGGGGGTGTTGCTTCATTCGCAGCCTTCTTCACCTGGGCTTTACCCTTGGCCTTGGCGGAGGCCTTTTCGTCGGCCAACGCTTTCGCCTCAGCCGCTTTGACACTTTGCTGATAACGGGTCTGCAGCTCCGTGATGCGCGTCATCTGGTCGCTGTTCAAGCCCAATGCCTGCCAGGAACTGGTGCCGGCCGTGAGCAGGCACTCATTATAGATGCTTTTCACATGCTCATCGGGCACCTGCTGGGGTGGTGTAGCAACTTTCTCTTGGGCGAACACCGCTGCGAATGCAACGAGCGCCGCTGATGTGATGATGGTTCTCATGTCGTTCGGTTTTGATACCCACCAGCGATCATCGTACCCCACCCCATTCCCTTTCATTATCAGTTCAGGCTCATGGCGATGACGATCTTTAACAGGGGCGCCATGTGGGGCATTCGTGTGGAAAAGCACCCCGCGTTGTTCCGGTGTTGCCCCGCTCATCCAAGACGTTCAGCGTACCCGAGGTGACTTAGAGGCCCGCAGAAGAAAAGATCAGCGCAGGACCGGAGTCCATCGCCGGTCATCGGCTGCGTTGGCTGGATATGATGCTCGGTCCGGCCCACATCGCGCCAACCGTCCGAAATGGAGGGAATCGTGGAAGGCTCCGTTCCAGAAGATGTTCTCCTTGAAATGCCCTTCGCGCACGAAACCGTTCTTCTCCAAGGCTCGGATGGAACCGATGTTCGCCGGTCGTGTGATCGCCTCCACCCGGTGGAACCCGAGCCTATGGAAGCCGAAGGGCACAACGGTCGCGATGGCTTCGCTCATATACCCCTTGCCCCAGTGTTGACGGGCGAGCATGAAGCCCAGTTCGCCGTAGTGATGCTCCTTCACCATGCGCCAGAAGCCGATGATGCCGATGAAGGTGTCGTCGCTACCATCTAGCCGGGACGATGATGCTTTCAAGGTGATGGCCCATTGCACGGCATCATTCGCTGAATACCGGTTACGTATCAGCTCGATCAGGGCGGCGGCATCGTCGATGTTCTGCGCTATGGGCCGGTTCACATGTTGCATCACCAACGGATCGGAGCGTATTGCGAAGACCTCCTGGGCATCGGAAGGTCGCAGTTCGCGCAGCACCAACCGCTCGGAGGTGAGGACGGGAAACGCAGGGAGGTCAATGGTGATCATCCTTGGGCGTTAAAGATCGCGCCGCCCGTGTCTTCGCAACGAGGGCGCGATCACCGATCGCCGGAAATTGGAGCGGGTCGCCATAGGTTAGCGGAATGCGCTGGCCTGCCGTGTTCCTTACCGCGTTCGCCCTGTGCATGTTCGCGGCCAACTCCCTGTTTTGCCGCATCGCGCTGGGATCCGGCATGGTGGATGCGGCCTCCTACACCACCATCCGTTTGGCATCGGGTGCGGCCGTGCTGCTCCTGCTCACAGCATGGCGGCATCGAAGCCTCGTGGTGGCCGGCGAATGGTCCTCGGCCTTCTTGCTCGTCCTCTATGCCCTGCCTTTTTCATTCGCCTACAACGGGCTTACCACAGGCACTGGTGCGCTGATCCTGTTCGGTGGTGTGCAACTCACCATGCTGCTGATGGCGTGGCGTGTGGGTGAGCGCCCTTCCAACGGGCAATGGATCGGACTTGCGATCGCTATTGGCGGACTGGTCCACCTGGTCCTGCCCGGGCTGCAGGCACCATCGCCCCTGCCCGCTTCGATGATGGCCATCGCCGGTGCCGCCTGGGGACTCTACACCATGCGCGGAAAAGGGACGGGTGATCCGCTGCTGCGCACTGCGGGCAACTTCGCCCGTGCCCTGCCGATGGTCGCGTTCGTATCGTTGATCACGGCGCCTTCGGCGAAGGTGGGCTGGCCAGGTGCATTATGGGCGGTGATCTCCGGCGCTATCGCATCGGGGCTCGGGTATTTCGCCTGGTATGCCGCATTGAAGCACCTGAGCGCCACTCGCGCATCCACCGTGCAACTGTTGGTACCCATCCTCGCCGCCGTTGCAGGTGTGCTGGTGCTTGCTGAGCCGTATGGGCAGCGACTGGCCATCTCCTCGGTGTTGGTGCTGGGTGGCGTTGGCTTGTCGCTGCAAAGGACACCGAAGTGAAGCGTGCGCCATTTTTCAACGACGCGCCCGTTCATCAGCGTGGAAGGGTAACTTTAGGGACCTGACGGCTCGTGCAGTGCGGCTGCGGGGTATCGTCCAGGCGGACCAACAAACTCCCTTCGCCATGGAAGAACAAGGCACCATTACCCGAACGAAGGCCGAGGCCTTTTCCGCGGGAACCCTGGAGGACCTGAGGACAGCCATACGTGGCACGCTGATCCAACCCGGTGATGCAGGATACGAACAGGCGCGGAAGGTCTGGAACGGCATGATCGATCGTCGTCCCCGCTTGATCGTGCAGTGCGCGGGAACAGCGGACGTGATCAGCGCACTGGAATTCGCCAGGGCGCACGACCTGGTGATCGCGGTACGCGGCGGCGGCCACAACATCGCCGGCAGCGCGTTGTGCGATGATGGATTGGTGATCGACCTGTCGCGGATGCGCACGGTGCGTGTGGACCCGGTGAACAAACGCGCCTACGTTGATCCAGGAGCCCTGCTCGGTGATGTGGACAATGAGACACAGGCCTTCGGTCTGGCCACGGCATTGGGCATCAACTCCACCACGGGCGTCGCCGGCCTCACGCTCGGCGGTGGTTTCGGGTGGACCAGCAGAAAACTGGGCATGACCGTTGACAACCTGATATCGGCCGATGTGGTGACCAGCGATGGCCGACTGGTGAAGGCCAATGCGCAGGAGAACCCCGATCTCTTCTGGGCCATCCGAGGTGGTGGTGGCAACTTCGGCATCGTCACCAACTTCGAATTCCAGCTGCATGTGCTGGGGCCCACGGTGACCGCCGGCATGATCGTCTTCGCGATGGAAGAGGCCACCGCCGTGTTCAGCAAGTTGCGCGACCATGCCGAGGGTATGCCGGACGAGATGGCGGTATGGGCCGTGCTGCGCAAGGCCCCCCCACTGCCCTTCCTGGCCGAACAGTATCATGGCAGGGACATTCTCGTGCTGCCCTTCTTCCATTCCGGTGATCCCGTTGATGCGAGGAAGCAACTGGAGGTGGTGAAGGCCTTCGGGCATCCATGGGCGGTGCATGTGGAGGCGATGCCGTTCACGGCCTGGCAGAAGATCCTCGATCCCCTGCTCGCCCCTGGGGCGCGGAACTATTGGAAGTCGCACAACTTCGCCACGCTCAGCGACGAGCTTATCGCGGCCATCCTCCATCATGCCGCCGCGCTGCCATCGCCCCATACCGAGATCGCCATCGCCATGTTGGGCGGCCAGGTATCGCGCGTTGCGCCCGATGCCACCGCTTATTCCAACCGCGGCAACAAGTTCCTGATGAACGTGCACGGACGCTGGGAGACCACCGAGGAGGATGACAAGTGCACGGCGTGGGCCCGTTCGCTCTTCACGGCCACCGCCCCTTACTCCACCGGCGGCGTGTATGTGAACTTCATCACCGAGGATGAGCACGATCGTGTGCGCGCAGCGTACCGGCCTGAGGTGTGGAAGCGCCTGACGGAGGTCAAGCGGAAGTGGGATCCGGAGAACATCTTCCGGACCAACCAGAACATACCACCGGCCGTGTAGGACCTTGGTGCTCGGGGGACATCACCGCTTGAGGAACCGCATGCTACGCACCTCCGCGCCTTCGGATACACGCACCACATAGGTGCCAGGCGCAAGGTCGGCCACGTCGAGCACGGCGGTGGGGCCGATGGAACGCATCACCTTCACAGTGCGACCGGTGGCCTCCAGGATCTGAATGGAAGCCACGCCGGCATCATGCAGGCGCAGGTTCACGGTGTTGGTCCCGGGATTCGGGAACAGGTCAACGGCTTGGGTCCGCTGATCGTTCACCTCCGTGATAAGGCCGTCGGTCAGCAACGGCTTGATGTGGGTGCAGGCGTAGCCGTGCGCGTCATCGAAGAAGTACAGATCGTAGATGCGGCGTGAATGGTTGAAGGACGCGGTGGAGAAGTTGAACCCCCAATTCGCGCCAGCATCATCGCTGCTGAGGATGAGGCCTTCGGTACCATCGGGCCTGTAGGCACTGGCGAAGCCCGTACCGTCGCCCCGGAACAACACGCTGGTAAGGACGTAGTTGCCGGAGATGCTCACCGAGGCCGGCACCCAGGTATCGCCGCCATCGGTGGTGCGGAGCATGGCGCCGTCGTTGCGCGTAGCCACACCGATCTGGTCATCGAGGAATGCAACATCCGAGAAGCCGGTGATGGTGCTGGTATGCACCTGCTGCCAGTTCATGCCGCCGTCAAGGCTGCGGTAAATGGCCCCGCTATCGGGTAACGAGATGCCATTGTTCACCAGGCGGCTGTACCCTCCCGTGGCCGCGAAGGCGAGTTGATCGTTGACGAAATGCAGCCGCGAAACGGGGTGCCCCGGAAGCCCGGCTATGTTCGTCCAGGTGGCACCTGTATCGGTGCTCATGTCGATGATGCCATTTCCGGCATTATTCCCACCGGCGGCAAAGGCCACCAGATCGTCCCGCATACGGATAGCGCGGTAGTATTGTCCATTGCCGGTTCCAACGCTGTCGAACCCAAGGGGCTGGGCCGGGAAATCGTAGGGGCGCACCACAAGGCTACGGCTGTACGATCTGTGCCCTGCTGCCATGTAGAGTGGTTGCCCGGCGACCACCTTCACATCGATGTCCTCCAGGTTCGTGTTGGGCTGGTACCAGGTGTAAAATCCGCCGGTGGTGGCCCCGTCGTCCGTACGGATGATCCCGCCTTCGGTGGCTGGGGATGTAGGACCCGGATTATTCGCGCCGTACACGAACAACCCGGAGTCCACGTTCTGGAACGCGCAGGCCTGGAAATGCAACACGGTGGAGTACAGGCCGCCACCCACCCATTGCGCGTGCGACCCGACTGATACACTGACGCAGGCCAGCGATACGATCAACTGTTTCATGGGGAGAAGTTCGGCAAACCTGGGCCGCAACACGTTCGGGTTGCCGAACGGACAACACCTCAGGCCTTCTTCACGAACTCGCTCTTCAGGGCCATGGCCCCGAAGCCTTCGATCCGGCAGTCGATGTTGTGGTCGCCTTCCACGAGTTTGATACCGCGCACCTTGGTGCCGGCCTTCAGCGCCTTGGGCGCGCCTTTCACCGCGAGGTCCTTCACCATCACCACATCATCCCCATCCTTCAGCTCATTGCCGTTGGCGTCCCGCACCACGGGCGCGGCAGGTTCTGCGGCGGTCTCCTCCGGGTTCCACTCATGGCCGCACTCGGGGCACATCCAGGAAGTACCTGTGGGATAAGCGAAGGTGGAACGGCAATTCGGGCAGTTGGGTTGATCGCTCATCGCCTACGAAGCTATCCGGTCCGTTGGGTACATTCGTATTGCGGCCCTTGAACCCTACATATGAGCACACCAGTTACTGTATCAGCAGCGATCGCCAAGCCCTTGGATGAGGTGTGGACATGTTGGACGGATCCCGGGCACATCATGCAGTGGAATGCGGCCTCGGATGACTGGCACTGCCCTCATGCCGAAAATGACCTGCGGGTCGGCGGTCGGTTCACCTCGCGCATGGAATCCCGCGATGGCAGCTTTGGATTCGACTTCCGCGGCACGTACACCGCCGTGGAGCCACGATCCCGTCTCGCCTACACCATGGAGGATGGTCGCATATGCAGCGTGCAGTTCGACGTGGACGCTCAGGGCACGCGCGTGGCAAAGACCTTCAATGCGGAGAACGAGACCCGGTGAATATGCAGCGCAACGGCTGGCAGGCGATCCTCGACCGGTTCAAACAGTATGTGGAAAAGCGGGTATGACAGCGGCCTTGACCATGGATATCGACCAACTGACCGGACAGCTCACCCGCCATGGCCGGGTGTTCAGCGCCTTGGTCTCCGAGCTTCCTCCCGAGGAACAGCGCTGGAAGCCCACGCCGGAAAAATGGTGCGCGGTGGAGATCATCTGTCATCTGTACGATGAAGAGCGGGAGGATTTCCGTGCGCGGATCCGATCAACGCTGGAAACGCCGGACCAGCCCTGGCCCAAGATCGATCCGCAGGCCTGGGTGGCTGAGCGCAAGTACATGGAGCAGGACATCGCGTTGAAGCTTTCGGCCTTCCTTGAGGAGCGCGACCGGTCCGTGGAGTGGCTCCGCGTGGTGAAGCGTGCGCCATGGTCCAACGCTTACATGCATCCGAAGGTGGGGCCGGTGAGCTGCGAGCTGTTGCTCACCAACTGGGTGGCGCATGACCTGCACCACATCCGCCAGTTGAACAACCTGCGATATGAATACCTGAAAGCGCACACCACGGTCCCGCTGGATTACGCGGGAAAATGGTGAACACGGGGCTCAGAAGATCCCGTTCTCGTTCACCACGTCGTCAGGGGGCATCATCACCACATCCCACATCTCGATCACACGTTCCCCTTCGAAGCGGAACAGGTGCACCACGGCAAGGCCCCCATCACCGGGGCGAGCGCGCAAGCGCGAGTGCACCGCGACCATCTCCCCGTCCTCGAGCGCATGCTGCACCTCCAACACCTTGTCAGGGTTCCGTTCAGCATCCTCCGCCATGGCCGTGAGCAGCGAGTTACGATCGCCCTTGAACCATGGATTATGGTGGCGCAAGCCTTCAGCGACATACCGGTCGAACGCTTCGTGTGCCTTGCCACCCACGATCATGTGCAGCATATCGATGGCCACTTGTTTGTTCCCCATGCCCACAAAAGTAGACCCGGTGTTATACGGAGCATCCCCTGTACGAATGGAATGGCCTGACCCCCGGGCATATGGTTCAGCCCGCTATATTCATCCGCTACAAATGCAACCCACATGAACCCTGTCCTGCGGAACATTCTCGCTTTTCTCGTCGGCCTGCTGGTCGGTGGAATGGTGAATATGACGATCATCGTGCTCGGCGGCAAACTGTTGCCCCCGCCCCCGGGAGTGGATGTGAACGATGTGGCGAGCATCAACGCCCACATCCATGAATATTCGGTGATCCAACTGATGGTGCCCTTCCTGGCCCATGCATTGGGGACACTGGTTGGCGCGTTCCTGGCGACAAGGATCGCCGCTTCGCGACAACTGGTGCTGTCCATGGCCATCGGTGTGCTGTTCCTGCTGGGCGGCATCATGGCCGTGCGCATGATCCCCAACAGTCCCCTATGGTTCACTGTGCTGGACCTGGGCCTGGCCTACCTGCCTGCGGCCTGGCTGGGCCATAAGCTGGGCACGCGCCAGGCGCTCTGAGGCGCCGTGGGCCACGCCGAGCGCAGACCGTACCTTTCGCATCAGGTGATACGCACAGGAAGTACACAGGACCTGGCCGTCCTCCGTCGCACCGCCGAGGGCCTTGTCCTCGGCGATCCGGAGGGGGCAGAGGTGCTGCTCTCCCCCAGGGATCGGCCGGAGAAGGAGGCAACGGGCACCTCCGTGCGCGTATTCGTGTTCCGCGATCGCGAAGGCCGACAGATGGCCACCACAAAGATCCCGAAGGCGGTAGCAGGCCAGTTCGCGCAGTTCCGTGTGAGGACCGTGGAGGATGAGGGCGCCTACCTGGATTGGGGCGTTGACGCCGACCTCTTCGTACCGTACCGTGACCAGAAGAAGCCGTTGGAGGAAGGCCGATGGACCATTGTGCGGGTGGCTTTGGACGAGCGGTCGGACCGGATCTACGGGAGTACACGGCTCGATGAGTTCCTGGACAACACGAAGCTGACCGTGGAGCAGGGCGAAAAAGTGGAGCTGGTGGTGTTCGGCAAGAGCGAACTCGGCCTGTCGGTGATCGTGAACAACAAGCATCAGGGCCTGGTGCACGCCAATGAACTGTTCCAGCAACGGTCGATCGGCGACCGCATAGCGGGTTATGTGAAACAGGTGCGACCGGACAACAAGCTGGACATCACCTTGCAGCCCATCGGCTACCGGCAATACAACGACGTGAACACCGAGATGCTGGCGAAACGGCTGCAGACCCGCACGGGCTTCCTTCCGCTGAACGACAAAAGCTCGGCCGAAGCGATCTACGCGGAGTTCGGTATCAGCAAGAAAGCCTTCAAGAAAGCGTTGGGTGCGCTGTACAAGGAGCGCAAGGTGCGCATCGAGGATGAAGGCATCGTGTGGGTCGGCTGAAGGCGTACCACCGATGGCATGAACCGCGCTTCGGTGCGTTCTCCCCACCACGGTTAACTTTCACCGACCGATCACCGCATACCCATGAGCCCCATCCTTCGCAATATCCTCGCTGTCATCACTGGCGCTGGCGCCTGTGTGTTCCTGAACGGACTGCTTCTCGGCCTGATGATGAAGGCTATTCCACCGCCGGACGGATTCAACCCGGATGAGGTTTCGACCTACGGCCTGTTGCGGGCCGAACACCTGATGTCCCCCTTCTTGGCGCATGCGCTGCCCTCGCTCACCGGGGGGATGCTGGCCGCCATGATCGCTGCGACGCGCAAAATGACCTTCGCGCTGGTGGTCGGCGGCCTGCACATGATCGGTGGCATTGCCGCAGCCTTCATGATCCCTGCACCTGCCTGGTTCGTTGTGCTTGACCTCAGTGTGGCCTATCTGCCGATGGCCTGGATCGGTGGCAAGTTGGGCATTGCCATATCCCGCTGAAGGTCCCTATGGCCATGAAGGACATGGATCGCAACCCCATCGCCATCCGGGTCTTCAATTCCGCAGCGAAGGCATACCATGAGGCGTTCATGGACACATCGTTGTACCATGCGTTGTTCGATCGGTTCTGGGAGGCGATCGCGGAGCCCAATGCCGAAGTGCTGGAACTTGGCTGCGGGCCGGGGAACATCACGAAGTACCTCCTGACCAAACGTCCGGACCTGCGCATCCTCGGGACGGACCTGGCGCCGAACATGCTGGAGCTGGCGCGGGAGAACGAGCCCGATGCGTCGTTCCAATTGCTCGATGCGCGGAACATCCGCGGCCTTGGTCGCTCCTTTGATGCCATCATGTGTGGGTTCCTCCTGCCCTACCTCACCCCGGCGGAGGCCTTGCAGTTGATCACTGATGCCCATGCATCGCTACGGGAACGCGGAGTATTGTTCCTGAGCACGATGGAGGACGATCCCGCGCGCAGTGGTTTCACGCCCTCCAGCAGCGGTCAGGGAGAGTCGGCCTACATCCAGTACTACGAGGGATACTTCCTGACCAATGGATTGAAAGCGAACGGCTTCTCCGTGGTCCACCTGGATCGCAAGGCGTATGCAGGTCGCGATGGTTCCTTGACGACGGATGTGCTGATATTGGCGCGTAAGAACCGGTCAACCTGACCACCGTCAAATGGCACCCATACAGCACACGAACGTCGACGCCTACATCAAGCGCTTTCCCGCCGGCACCCAGGTGCTCTTGGAACAGATGCGCACCACCATCCACGAGGCCGCACCAGAGGCGGTGGAGACCATCTCGTACGGCATGCCCACTTACAAGCTGGGCGGCAGGAACCTGGTGCACTACGCAGCCTATGCACATCACATCGGGTTCTATCCCGTGCCTTCGGGCATCGCAGCGTTCAAAGCCGAACTGTCCGGTTACAAGCAGGGCAAAGGGTCTGTGCAATTCCCCTTGCTTGCCCCCCTGCCTCTGGCCCTGATCGCCAAGATCGTGAAGTACAGGGTGCAGGAAAGCAAGGCCGCGTGAACGCTCCTACGCCATCCGTGGCCACCCGCCCCCGGAACAAAATCCCGACACGCGTTCCAGATGTCCGGGATCTTGAGAACTTAGGCCTTCGATGCGCCGATAGACCGGCCACGCAACACACCATGAAACGATCGATCAAATTCCCTGGTCAAACCGCTGGCACCACTCCATTCACCCCGGCCGTGGAGGCGAACGGATTCGTTTTCGTGAGCGGCCAGATCGCATCGGAGGCGGGCACGAACCGCATGTATACCGCGAACATCACCGAAGAGACCGATAAAGTGATGCAGAACATCGGCACTATCCTCGCCGCTGCCGACCTCGGCTTCGACGACATTGTGAAATGCACCATCTACGTGACCAGCCTTCAGTTCTACGCCGAAGTGAGCCGCGTATACCTCAGCAAATTCACAGGTGACCCACCCGCTCGTGAGACGATCTGCGTGAAGGAACTGCCCCGTGGGGCGAATGTGGAGATCAGCTGCATCGCCGCCCGGTGATCATGCATTCCCGCAAAAAGCAGTAGGCTTCATGGATCCGCGCACCGCACGGGCCATGGCCTTGGATATGCCGGGCACCGCGGAGAAGGACCATCACGGGCGCCCCAGCTTCAGCGTCAAGAAGAAGATATACATGACGTTATGGCCTACGGAACTCCGGGCCGTGATGAAGTTGACCTTGGAGCAACAGGCCACCCTGGGCGAGGAATACCCGGATGCGTTTGCGCCCGTTCCCAATAAATGGGGCCAGCATGGTTGGACCGAGGTGTCCATGGATCATATCAGCGAACGGCTGTTCCGGTACACCATGGACCTGGCTTGGCGGAACGTGTCCCCGAAGTGGCTGTTGCCTACCCGGCAGCCACCGCCCAAGGCGTGATCGGCCTGCCTATTTGAACAGACCGATCGCCACGTAAAGTTGGGCCTGCCGGTTCTGTGCGCTGGCCAGGAACCCTTCACCGGTGGCAATGTTGTTCAACCCATAGTTGTATCGGATACCCGCATAGAAACTCCCCAAGTGCAATCCGCCCCCGAGAAGCAGGCCATAGCCACCATTGGCAAGGTCGCCGCGTTCGTGCACATTGCCCTCCGCATCGGTATAGCTATCGGCGTTGGTGTTCAGAAGCTTATCCGCGTATCCCCCCAGATGGATCTCGGCAGGACCGATGCTGAACACAGCGAAGACAGGGATCTGCAGGGCCAGCGAGCGTACCTGGGTGCCTCCACCGTCCGCAGGGCGGATGTCACTTCCCATGCTCGATACCAACAATTCACCTTGGACACCGGGGAACAACGGTGGCTTGAGTCGCGCGAAGACACCCGCATGCCAGCCGAGCACGGCCACATGCGACCGGCTGATGGATAGGTCATCGTAACTGATCCCGGCCTTCGGGCCTAGATCGAACAGGCGTTGTGCCAAGGCCGTGGGTTGGAAACACACACACAGGCAGAGGGTCGTGAGCACAGGGAGGATCCGGGTCTTCATGGTTCAAGGTGGTTCAACTCCAGGGATACCATTGCCATGCCGGATCATTACGACCCATGAGCGTTCGTTCACCTCTCAGCCCATCGTGGCGTGGCATGCACGATCCGGGGCGCACCTACCCCAGGTTCTCCGCGCACACGCTCCATTCATGACCATGGTCATGCGCACACCAGGAACGGATAGTGTACCTTCATTCCATGCGCAAATACCTGTTCCTGCTATCCTGCGCTACCCTGAGCTTACACGCACAGACCACTGCGGTAACGACAGATGGCGAACGGGTGATGTTGAACGCCGACGGCACATGGAAAGCGCTCGACCAACCCCGTGATGGTCCCGCCGTGGACACGACCTGTAGCACGCTGATCATCACAGGCACGGAAGCTTCCGGTCAGCCGATCCTCAGTTCGCAATTGATCCTGTTGAGCTACGATGGGGGCGCCACCGGGATCGGAATGCAACTGGCAGGAGCTCCGGACCATCGCATCACCACCCTGCGGCTCACCAGCGCCGGCGTGAAGAACTGTTTGAGCAAGGACACAAAGGTGGAGATCGACTACCGTGATGGTACGCGCGATGTGATCGCGAGCGACGCCATCGATAATTGCAAGGGGGTCGTGCCCATTGGCATGGGCGGAAGCTTTGCCCGCCGGGACCTGAAGGCTGCGTTGCGGACCAAAGAGGTACGCGCCATACGCGTATGGCTGGGCGATGAATTCGTGGAACGCGAGCTGAGCAGGTCGAACAGCCTGACGCTGATGCACAGTGCCCGGTGCCTGATGAATTGATCGGCATGGGTGCGATACGGCGGTAATACAATGCCAGGCCCCTGGTCCCAACACCGATATGCCGCGCGCATGCTCGTCAGGCATAGCGGACGCGGTGCGCCAATGTCCTCCCGGCGAGGACCGTGGTTCACCGGGCTGCACCCAGCAGTTCAAATGCGCGGTATACGGCGCGATGCAGAATGGTCGCGTGGCTTTCCTCGGGGAAGGGCACCGTCCACCATGTGAAGGGGGGTGTTGTGTTCGCACGGAACGCATTCACCACCCGGTCGACCTCCACCTGCATCATGGCATCATCCGGAGCAGTAGCGATGTACACCCGAACGGGCAATGCGGCATGCGCCTTCGACCAGGCCTCCGCGGATAAGGAGAGTGCCCCTGTGTTCCACCACAGGCTCGGACTCACCAGGATGAAATCGTTGAACAGCTCTGGGCGCGTGAACAGGATCTCCGTGGCCAGCAGCCCACCCAGGGATTGACCGATGATCGTGCGACGGCCCGATGTGCGATAATTCGCCTCAATGAACGGATGCACTTCATCCGCGATATAGCGGATGAAGGCCGCTGAACCGCCGGCGGTCGGTATCCACACCAGGTCGCTGTCGCCGTTGGTGGGTGAGGTGAAATCGTGATAACGCGATCTTCCATTGTTGGCGATCCCCACCACGATGCTTTTAGGTAGCAGATCGTACATGTTCATGAACTGGACCAGTCCGGCGATGTGGGGAAAGTCCTCGTTGGCCGAGCCATCGAGCACATAGATCACGGGATAGCGTGCCGTGCTATCGGCATATCCATCCGGAAGATAAACGTTCAGCACACGATCCTGTTGGAGGATCGCGGATCGCAACTCGCGGACTTCGCCCAGTATGTAAGGCTTGGCGGCCGTACCCTGTGCCAGCGCCCCGCACGGTACCAACGCACACAAGGACCAGATGACAACGGGGATCAGCGTGCGCATGGAATGGATCTATTGGGGTGAATGTAAAGCCAGCACGTTCCCTTCGCTGTCCTTGAACATGGCCATGAACCCCATTTCAGGTGATATCATGCGTTTCGGGATGAGGACCTGGCCTCCTGCTGCGGTAACGCGGTCCAACACGGTGGCCAGGTCCGTGCCACCGTTGAGGTACACCTTCACACCATCGGCATGAGGCCGGTAGAATTCGGCATTGTGCACGATGGCCCCCCCGATGCCTCCCTTGTCGCGATCATGCAACAGGAAGCTCATGCGCACCGGCCCAAAGGTCATTTCAGGCATCTCATAGTCGAAGATCGCACTGTAGAAACGCTTCGCCCGATCAAATTCAGCGGCGGGTATCTCGAACCAACTGATGGCGTTGTGCTGCACTTCCATGGCGGTGCTTTTTCACCAAGGTATCATGTCCTACCTGTTCCCACCCCCGGATAGCGGTACGTCCGCCGGGAGGCGGGCACCTTCAGTGTCGTAGGTATTGAAGCAGCTTGCGCAAGGGCTTGCGCAGGATGATCAGCGGACTCACCTTTTCCCCGTTCAGGCCCCAGGCCTTGTACACTTCCACATTGGCGCGCCAGATATGGGCCAGCGAACGGTTGCTCACACCACCGAGCCGGAAACGCACGAGCACCTTAGGAATATACTGCACCTTGATCCGATGCTTGTACATGAAACGGAACATGAGCTCATAGTCCGCGCTCACCTTCAGATCCTCGCGGAAATGGCCGTAGCGATCATACACGCGCTTGCGTATGTACGTGCCGAGGTGTGGGGGCATCCAGCCGGACCGGAACGCTTCGCGACGGTACGATCCACCTTTCCAGAAGCGGACCACTTTCCGGATGTCGTGCGGATCCACCATGTAGGCATCCCCGTAGATGGCCTCGGCATCGCTGTTGGCGAAGGCCTGCGCCATTTCGGAGACACAGCTCCGATGCGCGATCATATCCCCGGCGTTCACGAAGGCGATCACCTCCCCTGTGGCCACCCGCAAGCCCTTGTTCATGGCATCATACACTCCCTTGTCCTTCTCACTCACATAATGTGCGATCACCTCGCGGTAGCGCTGGACCTTCTCCTGTGTGCCATCCGAGCTGCCCCCGTCGATCACGATGTGCTCGATCCCGACGTGATCCTGCATCACCACGCTGCGCATGGTCTCGTCGATGTGGTCGGCGGCGTTGTAGCAAATGGTGATGATGGAGACCTTCACGATGGATCGATCTCGCGCTCCCGCACAGCCATGGCCGGATTGCCTTGATAAATGGTATAGGCCTCAAGGTCCTTGGTGGCCACACTACCCGCGGCGAGGACGCTATGGCTCTTCAACGTGACACCGAGCATCACCATGGCCCCGGCACCCACCCAACTGCCCTCCTCCAACACCACCGGCCTGTGCATCGTGGGATAATCCACCTTCTTGTAGTTGTGACTGCCCAGTATGATCATCGCGCCTTGTGAGAGGACGACATTGTTGTGGATGGTGAGCATATCGATGTTGTCCAACCAGGACCGTTGACCGATCCACACGTGGTCACCTATGCGCAACTTCCACGGGAACTTGATGTTCACGCCGGGGTGCACCACCACGCCCTTCCCCACCTGGGCACCGAAAAGGCGCAGCAGGAACGGTTTGGGCGCCCGGAAGGGGAAGCAGGGATTGATGAAGAACACGGCATTGACGAAATACCAGAGCGTATTCTTCACCACGCCGGCCCCGATGTTGTAGTGGGCGTTGTTGAAGCGACTGAGGTCTACCCGGGCTCTGGTGCTCATCGCGTGAACATGGATAGGCTCTGTTGAATGGGTGTGGGATCGTTCAAATATCGGGTACCCATGGCGAAGGCCCCGTCGGCGATCGCGTCATATTGCACCTGATCCATGTACACAAGCTCCTGTAGGGTCCGGTGAAAGTCACCCGATCGGTCGAGGGCGAGGTCCCAACCCGCCTTGGCCTTTTCCAGTCCGCGCCACGGTGTGCGATCGCTGATGAGCAGGGGAAGGCCGGCAGCGAGGGCCTCGGCCATGGTGTGGCCGAAGTTCTCGCCTTGGCTGGGCATGAACAGCGCATGATAGCCATCGAACAGCGAGGGCACATCCTCGGTGGCCACCACCCCTTTATGGCTCACCCGGATGTTGGGGGGAAGTGTGGCGATGGCCTCCTGGCACTTCTTCCAATATCCGGGATCATAGACGGAACCATATAGATCGAAGGTCACCTGGCCTTGTGCCCCGCGCAGGCGCTCGATGGCGAACAGCGTGTTCTTCTCCACGGCGATGCGGGCCACACTTAAAAGCCGGAGTTCGCCTGCCGACTTGGGACGTCCGGGGGCGTTGTGCGCGACCCGTTTGCGCGCGAGGTTCGGCACCAGATGCACTTGGGCATCCGCCGCCAGCCAATGCGCGATGTCCGCGCGCTCCTCCGGATTGGTGGCCTGGAACTCGACCCCCTTGTAACAACCCGTGAGCTTCATGGCCAGCAGGAACAACCGCTTCTTCAGCGCACCATGCTTCATCATGCCGCTGGCCAGCATGCCGCGTGGGGCCACCAGCCTGCGCTGTGTGCTTCCCCGCAAAAGCCACAAGGGCATGATGCTGAACCAGCGCGAATAGATCCCGTTGATGTACACCGTATCCCATTTCCGCTCCGCCAACAGTCCGCGCCACGTGCTTTTTTCAATGCCTGCAGCGGAAGCATACCAGATGCGTTCGCCACCTGGAAGGACCGTCCACTGATCGGCACGGATGCCGGCGTAGGGACTGCTTTCCATGTAATCGGTGTCGGAGGTGACGATATGGAAATCGATGCGGTCCCGTAGATGGTCCACCAAGTTCACCAGGCTTCGCACCGGTCCACCGGCGTTGAACCCCGGGGCGTACCAGTCGATGAACACAAGGACCTGCGGACGGTTCATGGGCGCCCGATCAGGTCAGTGGCGGTGGTGGCCCATTTCACCGGATCCCAATAACGACCCAGTTCGGCACTGCGGCGCCCCATGGCACGCAGTTCGTCATCGGTGCTGAGCATCATCATGCGCATCATGTTCTTCAACGTGCCCTTGTCACCAGCTACGAAGCGATGCCCGTTCTCGCCATCCACGAGGAAGCGTTCCGCGGCGCCAACGGCACTGCTGAGGAGCAGGGGAAAGCCAGCGCACGCATGCTCGTGCACCACCACGCCCCACGGCTCATAGGTGCTGGGCAATACGAACACCCCGCATTGGGCCAGCACTTCGGCCATCGCGTCCACCTGCACGAAACCGAGATGTCGTATGCGCTCATGCCGGCCGGAAGGCGAGTTCCGCACCTGCTCAACCAATTCACCTGTGCCGGCGATCCACAGCTCCCAATCGCCCGCCTCTCCCGCGCGGCACAGATCGGCGAACGCATCGCAGAGGACCTGGTGGCCCTTGGTGGGGATGTACCGCGCAACACAGAGAAAGCGGTGTGGGAACCGGGCGGCCTTTCCGGCGGCGAACTGGTCGGCCAAGGGTGCGAAGCGCGGTACGTCGGCACTGTAGAACCCCTTGGCAATGGAGGTCGGCTCGAAGCCGAGCTTGCGCGCATATTCAGCCTGTGCCTCGCCAGTGACCCAGGCGTGGCTGAAGGTGCGGTGGAGCCAGAAACGCGCTGCAAGCGTAGCTGCCACCTGTCGCGCATCCCCACGCCAGGCCGTATCACTGCACATCACCGAGGGCACGCCGGTGGCACGCAACGCGCGGCAGACCTTCAAATATCCCTTATCCACCCATCCGCTGGTGAACACGGCGCGGGGTGCGAGCTCGGCGGCGAGCTTCGCGAGGGCGCTATCATCGAGCGATCCACGGTCGTGCAGGATCACGCCGGGATGCGCGTTCATGTCAAAAGGCGCTTCCTTGTTCACCGGCCAGCGCACCACATGCACTTCCATGCCGTGATACCGCACGAGTTGGTCCACGCAGGCCAGGAAATACGGCGCGATCTCGGTGTACAGGAAGAGGACGCGCGGGCTGGGGTTCATGCCTTCGTACGGGGAAGGTGCTCGGTGCCGGCCTCCATGACATCGGCGATGGTGGAGAACCGGAAGTCGGCGAACAGTCGGTGCATCTTGGGCTCGGTGGTGCTTATGCCCACGTACGTCATGAAGCGACGCTTTGCGCCCATGGATAGGCGCGGCTGATCGGGATCGATCTCGCGCGGATGCAGGTAGAACATCACAGGCCGGTCCAGGGCAAACAACTCTTTCACCTTGCTGCGGATCAGGGCGTACGGAAAGAACCGCAGGTAACCACCACCGAAGAAGTACATCGGCCTGCCAAGCATCGCTCCGAGTGAAATAGGGAACTCAAAGAGATCGCCATGTGCGGTGGAGATCATGTGCGGTGTGCCAATGGCATTCGGCAGCCCGCCATGGCCGCGACTTCCGGGGAACACGCTGCTGTCATAGACATATCCGGCCTTGCGCACCTCCTCGAAGAACCAGGGCGATCCCACCGTTACGCTGAAGCCCGGGCAGCGATAGCCCTTCACCTCCACCCCACCGGCCTGTTCAATGATGTCCTTGGCCTTGTGGATGTCCTGCGCAAAACGCTCGCGGCTGATCGAATAGACCAGTTCGTGGGCATAGCCGTGGCTCGCGATCTCATGCCCATCGCCCACGGCCTCCTTCACCAGCTCGGGCCAGCGCTCCGCCACCCAGGCCAAGAAGAACAATGTGCAGCGGACATCATGTTGGCGGAAGATCGCGAGCATGCGCCGCGTGTTCTTCACCACATCGCTGTGCAACGCAGGCCACTCCTCCACCTTCGGGGTGTTCGGGAGGTCGAGGATGTGGAACCAATCCTCCACATCTACGGAGAAGACGCAGGCGTTCATTCCGGTCGCGGGGCGTGATCACAAAGGAACATCAAGCGTACGTGTATGCCTGCCGTTCCACAGGAGTCACTTTTCCTCGTCGTAGCCGAAGAGCTCACGCTTGCTGACCTTTTTCAACGGACCCTGCTTCTCGAGCACTTTCAGGTCCAAGGCACTCTCCTTGCCAATGACACAATAGGTGTACGGACGCCCCTTGATCTCCTTATCGAAGAAGATCTTCATGTCCTCGAGGGTGATCTTCGGAATGCGCTCATAGTTCACTTTACGCACGTCGTAGTCCAGCCCCCGGCGCTGCGCTGCGTCCCACTGCCAGTAGATGTTCTCCTTGGTGATCCGGGTGCTGGCGATCACTTTCAGGGCCGACGTCTTGGCCCCCTCGAACTGCTCGCGGGCCGTGGGCATCTCGTTCATCAGCACCATCATGGCGGCCATGGCATCGTTCAGTTTGTCCGCCTGGGTACCGATGAACACACGGACGTAGTGTGCATCCTCCTTTTTCGCAGGCACGGTATAACCTGCGCTGGCCCCGTAGGCCAGGGCCTTGGCCTCGCGGATCTCCTGGAAGACGATGCTGCTGAGTCCACTGCCGAAGTACTCATTGAAGAGCGAAGCATAAGGCATCTTCTCCACATCGAACGGGCCTGCCTTGCTGAGCAGGAGCATCTCCGCCTGCACCATGTCATGCTCCGCGAAGAGCACGCTGTTGCTGGTGGTGGGCAGTTCCGGATACACCCTGGCAGGGGGCAGGGCCTTCAACGTAGCCGGCGTCCTGTGTCGGGCATTGAGGAGCGTGGCCACTTCATCCGCGCTTTTCCGGCCATAGTAAAAGACCTTGTGGGTGTAGGAGGTGAGGTCGTGCAGACGATCCACCAAGGCCTGGGTGGAAATGGCGGCGAGCTGGTCGTTGGTCAACACATCGTTGAAGGGTGAACGCTCACCGTAGCGGGCATAATTGAACAACGCGCTGTTCAGGATGGCCCCCTTGTTCTTCATCTGGTCCTGGCGCCCCTTGCGGGTATCGGCCACGAGACCTTTCAGCGCCTCCTCATTCACCTGGGCATCTGCCAGCAGATGCTCCAGTAGCTCCACCCCTTTGTCCAGGTACTTCTCAAGGCCACTGAGGGTCACGTAACAGCGGTCCTCCCCCGTGAACACGTCGATGGTAAGTCCCAGCTTGAAGAGTTCCTTCTTCAGGTCCGATGGGCTGTACTTCGACGTTCCGAGGTAAGGCAGGTAGGCCACTGCCATGCCGAGCTCACGGTCGTTGTTGGTGCCCATGTCCAGGATATAACGCAGGCTGAACAGGTCGTTGGAGGGGTTCTTCACCCGTGCCAAGGGCACGCCGTGGTCCAACATGCGCTGATCGATCGCGCTCTTGAAGTCTACGAACTCCGGCGTCATCGTGGCGGTGGGCAGCTTCTCCCATTCCGTGCGCCATGCGCTCCTTCCATCGCGCTTGATGTCGATGGCGGTGATCTTCGGCTTGGTCACCTTGTGCGCATCCTTGTTCTCGCCGGTGCGCTTGTACACATAGACGTGGTTGTTGCCCAGGTTCTTCTTCGCGAAGTCGACCACCTGCTGCTTGGTGATGCGTCCCATGCGGTCGTACAGCTCCACCACGTCCTTCCACTCCTTTTTCAAGATGAACGCATCGGTCATGGCCGAGGCGCGCATGCTGTTGTTCTCATTCCAGAAGCGGATCTGCTCCTGCTTCTTGTTGTTCACCACGGCCTCGATCAGCCAGTCGTCGAACTCGCCGCGCTTCAGCACCTCCAATTGGGAAAGGAGGAGCTCACGCACCTGTTCCAGGGTCTGCCCCTCCTTGGCCTCACCGTGCATTGCGAACTCGGAATAGTCCGTCTGCACGTTGGCATAGCTGCTGGCATCAAGGACTTTTTGCGCCTGCATCAGGTTCAGGTCCATGATGCCCGCACGACCGTTGTTCAGGATACCGTCGATCAGTTGGATCATTACGGCATCATCCGTACCGTACCCCGGAAAGCGCCAGGCCATATCCACCCATTCGGCGGCAGGCCCGAAGACCTCGGCGGAGACCGGTGAAGCGATGGGCTCTTCGGGTTTGAACGTGAACGCTGGAACAGGCTTGCGCTTCCACCCTCCGAAGTACTTGTCCACCATGGCCACGGCCTTGTCATGGTCAACATCACCGGCGAGGATCACGGCCATGTTATTGGGCACGTACCAGCTGTCGAAGAACTCGTGGATCTTCACCATGCTGGGGTTCTTCAGGTGCTCGCCGGTGCCGATGGTGGTCTGTGTTCCGTAGGGGTGGTTGCGGTACAGCAACTCGTTCTTCTTGGTGTAGGCCAGCCTTCCGTCGTTGTCCTGCGCCCGGTTGAACTCCTCGTACACGGTCTCCAGTTCAGTATGGAACAAGCGGAGCACGCATTCCTGCATGCGCTCACTTTCGATCTTCATCCATTTCTCCAGTTCATCGCTCGGAATGTCGTTCACGTACACGGTACGCTCCGTGCTGGTGTAAGCATTGGTGCCGCGCGCGCCGATGCTCTTCACCATCTTGTCGTATTCATTGGGCACGGCGAACGATGCGGCCACCGTGCTCAGGCTGTCGATGCGGTGATAGATGCGATCGCGGACGGCTTCATCCGTGACGTGGCGCCGCTCCTCGTAGGCATCGCTGATCTGCTTCAACACCTCACGTTCCCGGGCCCAATCCGTGCTGGCGATATGCGAAGTGCCTTTGAACAACATGTGCTCGAGGTAATGTGCCAGACCTGTGGCATCGGCTGGATCGTTCTTGCTGCCAGCGCGCGTGGCGATGTTGGTCTGCACCCGGGGAGCATCGGTGTTGCGGCTGATCCATACCTGTAATCCGTTATCGAGGGTGTAGATGCGGGTTTCCAGCGGATCACCGGGGACCGATACATAGGCGTACGTCTTCTGCGCATTGACCTGTATGGTGACCAGCAGTCCGGCAAGTACGAAAAGGAGGATCTGTCTCATGGGGATGGAATAGGGATGTGAAGATGCCTAAAAAGCCCGGGTCCGGCGCCGTCAGCGATAACGCTCCGCGTTGAAACTTGCTGTTCGGCGATCACGGCATGGAACGAGCGGGTTCAGCGGATGCGCACCTCAGCGATGTTCCGGACGCGCTCGCCGTTGGCGAATCGCTTGCGGTAGTGCGCCGTCCATAGGAAAATGATGGGCACCCCCACGATCGTTGGCCACAACCACACCAGCCAGGAAGGCATCATGGGGAACCATCGGCCGAAGTTCACTGCGCTGAACGCGCTCCAGGTGGCGATGTACCCCCCCAGGAAGCCGGACATGTGCCCGAAGAGCCATTCGCGTTTGTCGTGCTTGCGTTTGTAGAACCTGTTGAAGTTGGCGAACACCATGCCCGAACCGATGGCACCGAAGACGAGGAAGAGAAGGGTCTGTGTGTCGCGAACGCCCATGACCAGGTGGGAAATGCCCCAGATGAGCAGGCCTCCGTTCATCAACCCGGCGATACCATGCAGCCAGAGGTCCACCCCACGGGGGCGCAGGCCTTCGTGCAGCTTTTTCAAATAAAGTGACCTGTACCCACTGGCCACCATGTGGAAACTGAAGACGGCTACCAGGGCGAGCCAGAAGCTCTTCGGATGCACCACGGCCAGGAACACAGCGGAAAGGGCCACAACGATCATGGCGGCGAAGTAGATCTTCCCCCATCGTCGATGCCAATCGCCCCCCTTTTGCACCATCATGGCCAGGGGAGCAATGACCAAGGCCACCGTACCCGCCATCGCGTGAAGCCTCAGCACCCACGGAACTATCTGTTCATCAATGTCCATCTCGCAGATTCAAAGGCGAACATAGGTCCTTGTCAACGCCTGGAAATACCCACAAATGGTGAAAAAGCAAAAATTGGAATAAGGGGTGATCAAGAATGGACATCTGAACCCCTGTTATTGGGATCGTATTTGCATGCAGAGACCGGTCCCCTCCGGCCACCGTTCAGGAAGGCATGGTCAGCGCACAACGAAGCGAACGCCACGGAGCGCCCCCATCGTATTGTGCACTTCACACAGATACATACCGCCGGGCATGTCGGGTAATTTGATGGCCGCATCTGGTCCGGTCAACCGGAACCGGGCGACCTCCCGCCCGGCGAGGTCCAGGAATCTCACGGTGGCAGGCGTTCCTAATGGTGACTGAACACGCACCACTTCTCCCCCTTGTGCGGGGTTGGGATAAATGAAGGAGGTGCTCAGGGTGGAGGCCTCTGTGATGGAGAGGGGGTCGAAGTGAACGGTCACATTTTCGTCCGGAGCCATGCCAACCGAATCTCCTTTGACGACGAAGACCGAGGTGGTTCCCGGGCCAAAGCCTCTGGTTAGCCCTGCAGTGACAAATCCACCGTCAGCGGTCAGATCAACAGACCACGCTTCTTCCGCTTCTATGCCTCCATAGGTGCGGCCGGTTTGATATATGCCATTTGAATCGGTCAGCAGCAAGTACATATCCGCATCCCCACCACCAAACCCTTTTGTGTATCCCGACATTACCAATCCACCATCTGGTCTCTCTCGCACCTCTCGTCCTTCCCAGTCGGCTATCTGTCCAATATGGTTCAACCAAAGGCTATCGCCGGTCGCGCTCGCCTTTGCTAGCAGCATCTCCCGGTAAACGCTGAAGCTGGTTGTATAGCCGCCCAATACATATCCTCCATCGTTGGTAAGCGTTACCGAATATCCGAGATCAGCACTATCACCCCTGAATATCCGACTCCATTGTAAAGTTCCACTGCCATCATACTTGATCAAAGCAGCATCACCGTATGACACTGGATCACCGATCGTCCCGGCAACAATGCAACCGCCATCGATCGTTGCTCTAACACATCGCAGCTCGTCTAGGTAAGGTGAATCAAAGGTCCTTGTCCAGATCGTATCACACTCGGAATTCAATCGAACGACCCATGCCGCACCGCTGGGACATCCAAAGCCGTAGGTCTGGCCTACAGCGAAATATCCACCCGAGCAGGGAACTGCGGAATAGAGAAAATCCCAATCTGTGCTACCAATAGGAGCCTCCTCCAAGATCGCTCCAACGGAATCGATCCTCAGGATCAATCCATCGTATCCTCCCATTCCGAAGCTATTGGTCGTTCCTGCGATCACGAACGAGCTTCCAACTTCCCGTTCAATACTCCATGCCTCCTCAATATTGGAACCTCCATACGAGTGAGACCAATTCAATGAACCCATTGAGTCCAGCTTTATTACATAGATATCACCGCCAGCACCAAAACTTCCGGTTGAACCCGCAACTATGAAACCATGATCATCTGTTTGACGAATGCCATGTGCCAGATCGACCTCATATCCCCCATAACTCGTTCGCCATGTGGTTTGCGCAGTACCAACAGACGCAACAAACAGGAAGATCACCAACGGAAACATTTTCCTCATCTTGACAAAAGTACCAACACCCGTTCACTAGCCACACACCCGACGCAACCTATTATGCGTGCAATGCTTGTATCACTATCATAACTGGCCCCGCACGATCTTTGGGTCATGATCTCCCGCGGCATGTTCGGCTTTTTCATTTTCATCGCTATCCTGGTGCTGATCGATGTTTATGCATTCAAAGGCATCAGCACGGCCTTGAACGGTCTTGGTCCCACCGGCAAACGATGGGTGCGCCTTATCTACTGGGCCATCTCCATCGGCATGCTGGCCTTGCTGGTGTGGGTGTCCATCAGCATCCAGGAACTAAGGGGCACCCGCAACTACTCATTTGTGTTCTCCTTGGCCGCCCTGTTCATGCTGTTCTTCCTGCCCAAGTTGGTGATCGTGGTGTTCCACTTGATCGAGGATATTATGGAAGGGGTTCGCTGGCTGTTCGTTCGGCTGGCTCCGGGAGCACCTGATCTGGCGGGAGAACCCATCTCCCGGCTTCGCTTCATCTCGCAGACCGGACTTGCCCTCGCCGTCATTCCCTTCGGCGGTGTCCTCTACGGTATCACACACGGACGCAAGTACTTCCAAACACGACGCCTTACGCTCTCGGCCCGCAACCTGCCGGAAGCGTTCGATCGCCTGCGCATCGTGCAGATCAGCGACATGCACCTCGGCAGCTTTTCGCTGGATACGGACATTGTACAACGTGGTGTCGACCTCGTGAACAATGAGCGACCGGACCTCATCCTGTTCACCGGAGATATGGTGAACGACTATGCCGATGAGGCCGCACCCTGGATCGATGTGATCAAGGGCTTGAACGCGCCCTTGGGAAAATTCTCCATCCTCGGCAATCACGATTATTCGGATTATGTCCAATGGGAGAACCTGTCGGCCAAAAGGGCCAATATGCTTCAACTGGCGCAGCACCATGCAGCCATGGGCTTCCGGCTGATGCTGGACGAGCATACTACGATCACCCGGGAGGGCTCCATGATCACCTTGCTCGGGGTGCAGAACTGGGGCAAGCGTTTCCAGCAATATGGGAACTTGAAGAAGGCCATGGACGGCACCGACCCGTCAACCTATCGCATCCTGATGAGCCACGATCCCACGCACTGGGAGGAGCAGGTCTGGGGCACGGGTATCGACCTTACGCTGAGCGGCCACACGCACGGAGCGCAGTTCGGCATCACCATCGCCGGGCAGACTTACAGCCCGGCGCAGTGGGTGTATAAGCAGTGGGCAGGCCACTACACCGAGGGGGACCAGCACTTGTATGTGAACCGCGGCTTCGGCTTCATCGGCTTCCCCGGTCGCGTCGGCATGGCCCCGGAGATCACCGTGATCGAGTTGCGAAGGGCGTAGGGAACCGCAGAACCGCGGAACGTTGAATGTAGAACCGAAGAAGTTGACTGGTTCCGCACTTCTACATTCTGCGGTTCAACGTTCTACATTCTTCGGTTCAAACCGCCGGGAACACCCGTCCCGAAAGCTCAACACACCGTTGAAGCTGTTCACGATCGAGGCCGTGCTCGAAGTTGAACAGGTCGAGGCAACGCACCACGGCCTCGGTGTCGGCGTTGCCAACGAGTTCATCCTTCGCCATGGGACAGCCACCATACCCGCCGATGGCGGTATCGAACCGGCGGCAGCCTCCTTCGAGGGCGGCGATGATCTTCTCGTTCAGGCCGTCGGGACGGGCGTGCAGGTGCGCTCCGAAAGTGATCTCCGGAAAGCTGGGAACGATGGTGCGGAACAACGCATCCATGTGCACGGCATGGGCATTGCCCACCGTATCCGCGAGGGCAATGGTGCGCACTCCGAGCCCATCGGCCAGGCGCTCGGCCCATAGCAACACCAGTTCCGGGCTCCACGGGTCCCCGTAAGGATTTCCGAAGGCCATGCTGATGTACACCACCAGTTCCTTTCCGGTGGAGGCGGCTATCTCCGCGATCTGCTTCACACGATGGAACGAGCCTTCGATGCTGGTGTTTGTGTTGCGCTGCTGGAACGTCTCGGAGATGGAGAACGGATACCCCACCTGATCAATGGCCGAGTGCGCGCAAGCTTCAGCAGCACCGCGCTCGTTCGCCACGATCGCCAGGAGCTTGGATCGCGTTTTTGACAGGTCGAGCCCCGCGAGCACCGCGGCCGTATCACGCATTTGGGGAATGGCCTTGGGCGAAACAAAGCTTCCGAAGTCGATGGTATCGAAGCCCACCTTCAACAAGGCGTTGATGTACGCGATCTTCAGTTCGGTGGGAATGAAGGGCACAATGCCCTGCATGGCATCCCGCGGGCACTCGATGAGTTTCACGAACGGCTTCTCCATGACACGAATGCGTTATTGATGCGCTTCACCAGCGCGGGTCCTTCATAGATCAAGCCAGTGTACACCTGTACAAGGTCGGCACCGGCCTGTATCCGTTCGATCGCCGCTTCCGCACTATCGATGCCACCTACACCGATGATCACGTACGGCTTGGGCAGCCTCGCCCTGAGATAACGCAGCACTTCAGTGCTTCGTTCACGCAGCGGTGCGCCGCTGAGGCCACCTGCACCGATCTTATCCAGCTCATGTTGCGGCGTCCGCAGGTCCTTCCGCCCGATGGTCGTATTGGTGGCCACCACGCCTTGTATGCCGCTCTCCTTCACCACGGCCACGATGTCATCCAACTGCCCGTCCGTGAGGTCCGGCGCGATCTTCAAGAGAATGGGCTTCTGGCCTGCTTCGTCCGCCTTAGCCAAGTGGAGGCGGGAAGCCTGCAGCCTGTGGCCTTCATCCCGCAACTGCGTCAGCAGTAACAGCAACGGACCTTTCTCCTGAAGCTCGCGCAGACCCGGGGTGTTGGGACTGCTCACATTCACTACGAAATGATCCACGACGGGATACAGGGCCGTGAAGCACTTCAGATAATCGGCCGTGGCCTGTTCATTGGGTGTGGACTTGTTCTTCCCGATGTTCCCCCCTACGATGATGCCCGGGCTGCGCTGGCGCAAGCGTTCAACGGCTGCCACCACACCGCCGTTGTTGAAGCCCATGCGGTTGATCAACGCACGATCCGCACGGAGCCTGAACAAGCGCGGCCGTTCGTTACCGGGTTGCGCCAAGGGGGTGAGCGTTCCCACCTCGATATGACCGAACCCGAGCACGGTCATCGCATCCACATGCCGGGCGTCCTTGTCCATTCCCGCGGCAAGTCCCACCGGGCCGGGAAAGCGGAGGCCCATGACCTCCACGCCAGCACTGGCAGGCGCTGGTGAACCGCCGATGAGCCCTATGATACCCGGGATCCGGCGGACCCCTTCGAGCAGCGCGAACGTTACGGCATGTGCACGCTCCGGGGAGAGCATGAAGAGGAAAGGCCTGAGCAAGGCGTACATCGGGGTGCGCGAAAATAGCCCTTGGGCAACGCTCAGTCCGCCAACGTATACCGCAGGCCGAAGAACCCGCGTGCACCTTGGATAGGCGCATACATGTACGTCGTGTCGAACGTGTATCCGTAGGGGTTCGAGACGGGATCACCGGCCTGCTGATCGAACGGGTCGAACGGCCGCATCAGGGGATCCTTTGGAACGAAATCCAACAGGTTCTTCACCCCCGCATACAATTCGAACCGCTGTCCGAAGGGCCGCTTCACCTGCAGATTCACGATGGCATAGGCGGGTGAATGGTCGGCCCGGAAATCGTTCGGAAGCACCGGCAAACGCATGGGCCCATACCATTGGCCCGTGAGATCAACGCTCCATCGCTTCGGCAGGGCCAGGCTGGCCGTGAAGGTCCCGGACCATTGCGGCGCGAAGTAGGCCTGTTCCCGATGTTGCTGCCCATCAACTGCGATCTCTTCCGTGAACACGTCCATCCACGTCGCGCCGGTCATCAAGCGCACGTTCTTTCCCAGCCGTGCTTCGGCATTGAGACTGATGCCTTGGGAAATTCCAAAACCGTGCAGGTTGTCGTATACGATGAGGTTCGGGTCCAACCGGTAATCCGGCAGGATGCGATTGCTGAACCGGGTATGGAAGAGCGACAGGTCGAGGCCGAAGAAGCGCTTCTCACCGGGCCACTTCCGCAGGAGGTTGAGCGTGCCGTTCACCGAACGCTCCGGCCTCAGCTCTTCCGCGATCACTACCTGCCGCGCGCCTGTCAACGCTGCATGGTCCTCGGTGAACAGGTTGACCACGCGATAGCCTGTGCCGAAACTGGCCCGCAACGCCCACCGCCCGCTCGGGGCCCATTTATAGGCCACACGTGGTGAATGCACCAGGCCATGCGCACGATCATGGTCCAGGCGGTAGCCGAGCAGCACCTTCTGCACCTCATCGATGGCCCATTCGTCCTGCGCGAACACGCCCGGCAGCGGCGTTCGCTGCGTTCCACCATCGGTGGCCACGGTATTGTCGTTGTACCAGGTGTTCCGATAGGCCGCCCCCAGCAACAGGTCATGCCGGATGCTCAAGCGGTGGGCCCAGTGCGCTTGCGCGAACAACACCTGCTGGCTCGCGCGGAATGGCATGATGCCGTACCACGAGTCCTGTTCGTGGCTATTGTAGGAGAACTGCGTGATCACGCGCTCCGTCACCGGCAACTGGTACTGCCCGATCAGCTCCCATCGCTCGGTGTTGATGCTCTCGCCATAGACCCGGTCGCTGCCCTTGTCCGCTTCCGTCCAGTGCAACTGCCCGCCCCATCGTTCTTCCGTAACGTAGCGCGCAGCCAAGCTGGCCAGTCGGCGGTCCTTCCGCTGCAGGTCGAACTTGTTGAACACGCTCAACCGCTCTTGCAAGGTCACGTCGGTGAACCCATCGCTATTGATATCGCGTGGGTCGTTGTACCGGAACAGGTTAATGCCCAGAAGATCCCGGGTGCGGCCTTTGCCCAAGCGTAGCCCCAGATCGCCGTTCCACTCGTTCCAGGTCGTCCCGAACACATCGGCACTGAACCGTGGTGCGAGCACGGGGTCCTTGGTGATCACATTGATCAGCCCGCCCATGGCCTCGCTGCCATAGAGCGCAGAGCCGGGCCCCTTCACCACCTCCACGCGCTCCACCAGGCTGTTGGGGATGCCGCTCAGTCCATATACGGTGCTCAGTCCGCTCACGATCGGCATGCCATCGATCAGGACCATCGTGTACGGACCTTCCATGCCGTTGATGTGGATGTCGCCGGTGTTGCATACGCTGCAATTGATCTGTGGCCGTACCCCGTTCACCATGCCGATGGCATCGAAGAGCGCCGGGCTGGGGTTCTTCCGGAACAAGGCCGATGTGATCACTTCCACCGGCACGGGGCTGTCGCTGCGGCTCATCTCCTTCAGTGTGCCGGTGACCACCACATCCTTCAGCTCCTCGGAACCGGGTATGAGCCGCAGATCCCCGAGCATCAAGGGAACGCCGGCCACCACCGTGATCGGTCGCTCCCATCGCTCGAACCCGACAGAGGAGATCACGAGCAGATGTGGCCCGGCCGGAACGTCGGTCAGCAGAAAGGTCCCATCCAACGTGGAGGTGGCGGAGCACCGGGTGCCTTGCAGCATCACGCTGGCGAACGGAATGGGATCCGAATCGGCGGTCAGCCGGCCCCGGACCACGGTCGTCTGCCCGCTCGCGACCCCCGCGAACAACATGAACAGCACCCCGGCGACTTGTCGGAACATAGGACGAAAGTAGGCCGTTATTTAGACTTGTCTAAACTATTTTCTACATTGGTCGCAGAATGGGCACACTTACGCGCAGCGAGGAGGACCACATCAAGGCCATCTATGGCCTGCAGCACGCGGGCACCAGTGCGTTCAACAAGGACATCGCCGATCGCCTGAACACCAAGGCCAGCAGCGTCACCGACATGTTGAAGCGGCTCGCCGAGAAGGGGCTGGTGAAGCACGCGCCCTATTATGGGGCCTCGTTGACGGCAAAAGGGCGCCGCCATGCATTGATGCTGGTGCGCAAGCACCGGCTTTGGGAGACCTTCCTCGTGCAACGCCTGGGGTTCGGCTGGGACGAGGTGCACACCGTGGCGGAACAGCTTGAACACGTGAGCAGCGAAAAGCTCATTGAACGGTTGGACGAGTACCTGGACCATCCGGCCTATGACCCCCACGGTGATCCCATTCCCGACCGCAGCGGCCAGCTTCCACAGCGCACCACGCGGCCCCTCGCCGATTGTGCCGTGGGCGATCGGGTACGGCTCGCGGCGGTGAGCGACACCAACGACAGCCTGCTGCAACTGCTCGATGCCAAAGGTCTGGCCATCGGCATGGTCCTGGAGGTGGTCGCACGGGAACCCTTTGATGGGAGCCTGGAACTGCGGTATGGCAAGGGCCCCACCTGCGCCATTTCCGCCTTGGTGGCGGGGCATCTGCTCATCGAACAGCCTGCGCGCCCATGAACGATGATCGCCGATCGCTGAGCGAGGTGCACAGCACCGTTCCCGTGCACCAGAACCGGGGCGGATGGCGCAAGATGCTGGCCTTCATGGGCCCGGCCTACCTGGTGAGCGTGGGGTACATGGACCCCGGCAACTGGGCCACGGACATCGCGGGCGGCAGCGCCTACGGGTATACCTTGTTGTGGGTACTGCTGATGAGCAACCTGATGGCGCTGCTGCTGCAGAGCCTCAGCGCCCGCCTCGGCATCGTGCGCGGGCTCGACCTGGCACAGGCCTCGCGACATACGTATCCGCCGGTGGTGAACATCCCGCTTTACGTGCTCGCCGAGGTGGCCATTGCCGCTTGCGACCTGGCGGAGGTGATCGGCATGGCCATCGGCCTGAACCTCCTGTTCGGCCTTCCCCTGTTGCAAGGCATCCTCATCACCGCTTTCGACACCTTGCTGGTGCTGTTCCTCATGAACAAGGGCATGCGCATGCTGGAGGTGTTCATCCTGTCCATGGTCTCGCTCATCGGCCTGGCCTTTCTGGCCGAGATGTTCATTGTACGACCAGAAGTGCACA
Source organism: Flavobacteriales bacterium (assembly GCA_031411095.1). Lineage (GTDB taxonomy): Bacteria > Bacteroidota > Bacteroidia > Flavobacteriales_F > PHOS-HE28 > PHOS-HE28. The sequence goes on from JANOAK010000007.1 coordinate 41,857, forward strand.
GCGTGTTGGGCGGGCTGGTGCCCTCGGCGTTGTCGGGCAAGGCCTTGTACCTGGCCATCGGCATCATCGGCGCCACGGTGATGCCGCACAACCTTTACCTGCACAGCTCATTGGTGCAAACGCGGCGTTTCGAACGGGACGCTGCGGGGAAGAAGGACGCCATTCGCTTCAACTTCATCGACACGGCCGTGGCGCTCAATGTGGCCTTCCTGGTGAACTCGGCCATCCTGATCCTGGCCGCGGCCGCCTTTTACCGCTTCGGTCATTACGATGTGGCCGAGATCGACCAGGCCCACAACTTGCTCCATCACCTGTTCGGCACACTGGCCCCTGCCCTCTTCGCCATCGCGCTCATCGGCTCGGGACAAAGCTCCACCATCACCGGCACGCTCGCTGGCCAGATCGTGATGGAAGGCTACCTGGATCTGCGTATACGGCCGTGGTTGCGCCGGTTGATCACGCGGCTCATCGCCATTGTTCCGGCCGTTGTATGCATCCTCTGGTTCGGCGATGAGTCCCTGGGCGAACTGCTGGTGCTGAGCCAGGTGGTGCTCAGCCTGCAGTTGGGCTTCGCCGTGATCCCACTGATCCACTTCTGCTCGGACAGGGAGCGCATGGGGGAATTCGTGATCAAGCCCTGGGTGCAGGTGCTGGCCTGGCTCACGGCCCTTATCATCGTATCGCTCAATGTACGGCTCGTGATGCAGGAACTGCTTGCGTGGATGGCTTCGGCCGGTGACAACGCCATCTGGATCGAACTGTGCGTGCTACCGGTGATCGTCGCGGCGCTCGTGCTGCTGCTGTACATCACCCTCAAACCCTTCTTCCAGCGCACCCGCCGGGCGAAGGTCCATCTGGATGAAGTGGTGGGCGCATTGCAACTGCCTGTGCCGAAGGAACCACGTCGCATCTGCATCACGGTGGATTTCAGTTCCATGGATCAGAGCACGGTGGCAGCGGCCGTTGCACGGGGCGGTCGCGCTGCGGAATACATCCTGATCCATGTCACTGAATCGGCCGTGGCGCGTTATTTCGGTGCACTGGCCAGCGATCGGGAAGCCCTTGATGATGCGGCGAACCTGCAGCGCTATGCCGACCAGCTCACCCAGCAGGGCTACACCGCCACCAGCCGCCAGGGTCAGGGCAGTTCGGTGAAGGCCATCGCCGACATCGTGAACAGCGCCCAAGCCGACCTGCTTGTGATGGGGGCCCACGGCCACCGCGGGATCAAGGACATCCTGCTGGGTTCAACGGTCGATGCCGTCCGGCACCGCGTGAAGGTGCCCGTGCTGATCGTGACGTCGGGGAGTTGATCATCCATGCAGGCCGTACCGCGCAAGGCCAAGCGCGTGAAGCCTGGTCGATGGGTTCCTGGTGCGGTCCTGTGCGACCGGCTCAATCCACCCGCAAGGCCAGTTCCTGCATCTCTCCCATGATCCGCTTAGCCAGTGCATCCGCCTTGTCCGGGCTGTCGCTCTCGGCATAGATCCGCACGATCGGCTCGGTGTTGCTGCGGCGCAGGTGCACCCATTCGCGACCGAACTCGATGCGGAGTCCATCCACCGTGCTGTGCGGCTGGGCCTTGTGGCGCTCCTGCATCGCGTTCACCAGGCCTTGGACGTCCATACCGGGCTTCAGCTCGATCTTGTTCTTGCTGATGTAGTAGTCCGGATAGCTCCGGCGGAGTTGGGAGCAGCTGCCACCACGTTTGGCCAGGAGCGTGAGGAAGATGGCGATGCCCACGAGCGCGTCGCGGCCGTAGTGCAGTTCGCTGAGGATCACACCGCCGTTGCCTTCGCCACCGATCGGGGCGTTCACCTTGCGCATCAGTTCCACCACGTTCACCTCGCCCACGGCGCTTGCATGACGTTTGCGTCCGTGGCGCTCCGCCACGTCATTCAGTGCGCGTGTGCTGCTGAGGTTCGAAACCGTGTCGCCCGGTCGCGTAGCGAGCACGTGATCGGCACAGGCCACCAGTGTGTACTCCTCGCCGAATAGGCTGCCATCCTCGCACACCATGGCGAGGCGGTCCACGTCAGGGTCTACGCAAATCCCCAGATGTGCACCTTCCTTCTTCACCAGCGCGCAGATGTCCTGCAAATGTTCCGGCAGTGGTTCCGGGTTGTGCGGAAAGTGCCCCGTGGGATCGCAATACAGCTTCACCACCTGCTTCACCCCAAGGGCTTCGAGCAGAAGCGGTACGGCCACGCCACCAACGCTGTTCACCGCATCCACCACCACCTTGAAGTTGCTGGCCTTGATCGCCGGCACATCCACCAGGTCCAGCTTCAGGATCGCATCGATGTGTTTGCGGGTCCAGCTGTCATCCGCCCGTACCGTGCCCAGCTCATCCACCGCCACGAAGGAGAACGCTTCCTTCTCAGCAATGCGCAATACCTCTGCCCCATCCTCGGCGCTGATGAACTCGCCCTGGGCATTTAGCAGCTTCAATGCGTTCCACTGCTTCGGGTTGTGACTGGCCGTAAGGATGATACCGGCATCCGCCTTCTCGCCAGGAACGGCCATCTCCACTGTGGGCGTTGTGGCCAGCCCCAGGTCGATGACCTCGAAGCCGAGCCCGACCAACGTGCCGCGCACCAGATCGGCCACCATGGGACCGCTGAGCCGCGCATCGCGGCCCAGGATGACCGTGGGACGTCCTATTCCGGAGCGCACCTTGATCATGGTACCGAAGGCCGCCGTGTAGCGCACCACGTCCATTGGGGTGAGGTTGTCGCCCGAAGCACCACCAATGGTGCCGCGGATACCGGATATGCTGCGGATGAGGGTCATGGGGATGGGGTCTGCGGAACGGGAGCGCAAAAGTACCTCAATGCCTGATCCTCAGTCGCTGGGATCACGCACGATCGCCTGTTGACATTCAGCACCTGCAATGATGCGGAACCCACCGGTGCCCCTTGCCTACCTTCGCGTTCAGTACCCAATCGATCCACGCATGAGCGAAGGCCTCCGGCACACCCCCGATCACAGCGATGAGCAGCTTGCGTGTGTTAAGCGGTATGAGGCCATGTCCAGTTCAGGATCACCCGGCTTCTTCGATGTGGAGGAGTTCGAACTGATCATCGACCACTATCTGGCCAACAATGAGGCGCGCAAGGCACAGGTGGTATTGGACCACGCCAAGGCCCAGCATCCCGACTCGGTTGACATCACCTTCTGTGAGGCCCTCGTGCACATGGGCATGGGCCGCCTGAACAAGGGGCTTGAGATCCTGGATGCGTTGGAGAAGCTGGAACCCTTCAACGAAGAGATCCAGTTGCACAAGGCCGGCATCTTCAGCCAGCAGCGCAACTACCGCCGGGCCATCGAACACTACCGCCGCGCCCTGCAGTTGGCCGAGGAAGGCCTGGACGACATCTACCTCGATCTGGCCTTCGAGCATGAGAACCTCGAGGAATACGATGAGGCCATCTCCTGCCTGAAGAAGGCGGCGGACATCAATCCGGAGAACGAGGCCGTGCTGCACGAACTGGCCTATTGCTTCGATCTGGCGGGTGCCGATGACGCCAGCGTGGCGTATTTCAAGCAGTTCACGAACGACCAACCGTATAGCGCTGTGGCCTGGTACAGCCTGGGCAATGTGCTGAGCAAGCTGGAGCGCATGGACGAGAGCAATGAAGCGCTCGATCTGGCACTGGCCATCGACGAGCGGTTCACCAGCGCCTACTTCAGCCGCGCCCGCAACATGCTCATCGCCGGCGACTACGAGAACGCGATCGCCTGCTACGAGGAAACGCTGGTGTTCGATGGGCCACAGGCCATCACCTTCAGCTTCATCGGCGAGTGCTACGAGAAGATGGAGCGTTACGAGCAGGCGCTCATCCATTACGACCAGAGCATCCACCTCGACCCTACGTGGGTGGACGCATGGATCGGCCGCGGGGTGGTGAAGGATGTACTGAACCGGCTGCCGGAAGCGATCCGCGACCTGGAGAACGCCACGCGCATCGCACCGGATAACCCGGATAGCTGGTATTATTACGCCAACGCGCTGGCCCGCAGCGAACGCTTCGCCGATGCGCTGCTCAGCTACACCCGCTTGAACATCATTGAACCCGCCAGCCTTGAAGGGTGGATGGACCATGCCGACCTGCTGATGCAACTCAAAGGTCCCGAGGCCGCCCTTGCCAAGTTCCGCGAGGGCGAGATGGTGCATAAGCTCAATCCGAAATACAAGTATCGCCTGGCCAGCTACCTGCTGCGCTGCGGCAAGGAACAGCAGGCCCTCCTCGAACTCGAAGAGGCCCTGTCGGCCGATTTTGCGGACCACACGCAATTCATGGAACACTATCCCGAAGGAGCCACCTTGCCGCAGGTGATGCACCTTGTGGAGCTATACCGAAAATGAACTACAGCCTCACGCATATCCCCGCGCGCACGAAAAAGCCGCGGGAGAACGGGCTTTGCATGGTCATGGACAAGGGTTTGTCCATCCGCCAGGCCGAGGATCTGGTCAACAGTAGCGGCACCTTGGTGGACATGGTGAAGCTCGGCTTCGGCACCAGCTACATCACCCCACGCCTCAAGGAGAAGATCAAGCTCTATCAGAACGCGGACATCCGCGTGTACCTCGGCGGCACGTTGTTCGAGGCCTTCATCGCGCGTGGCATGTTCAAGGACTACCGGAGACTGCTCGACGACCTGGGTTTGGAGTGTGCGGAGGTCAGCGACGGCTCCATCAACCTGCCTCACGCGGAGAAGTGCAAATACATCAACACGCTGGCCCGCGACATCACGGTATTGAGCGAGGTGGGGAGCAAGGAGACCGGCATCCTCATCAGTCCGCAGCGCTGGGTGCGCATGATGCTGCAGGAGCTCGATGCGGGCAGTTGGAAGGTGATCGCCGAAGCACGCGAGAGCGGTACGGTGGGCATCTACCGGCCCAGCGGACACGCCCACACCACGTTGGTGCATCGCATCGTGTCGAAGGTACCCTCGGAGAGCATCATCTGGGAGGCCCCGATCAAGGCGCAACAGATCTGGTTCATCAAGGAACTCGGCCCGAACGTGAACCTGGGCAACGTGCCACCGGATGAAGTGATATCCTTGGAGACCCTGCGGTTGGGCCTTCGCGGCGATACCTTCTTCGACCACCTGCCGGAGGAAGTGGTGGCGAAGCTGAAACAGGTGAACGAAAGCGAGTAATGACGATGAAGGAGATCAGCGCGCAGGAGTTGAAGCGAATGCAGGATGCCGGCGAGGCCTTCCAGTTGATCGATGTACGTGAACCCTACGAGGCTGAACGCTGCACACTCGGCGGAACGCTCATTCCCATGGGCGAGATCGTGGAGCGGCTGGCCGAGATCCGCAAGGACATCCCCGTGGTGGTGCATTGCCGGAGTGGCGCCCGCAGTTCCGCAGTGATCAATGCCCTCAGTACCCGCTACGGTTACAACAACCTGATCAACCTGAAAGGGGGGATCACGGCGTACGGCCTGGAAGTGGATGATGCGATGACGTGTGATTGAGGGCGAAGCGCGAGTCTTTTAGTCGTGAGTCCTTTAGTCTTTAGTCGCGAGCCTTCAGTCCACATTGTGACTCAAGACTCACGACCAAAGGACTCAAGACTAACCACCCCTATTCATTCGGTTCCGGGCGGCCCATGCTCTCCCGCGCCATCTTGATGGCTTCCTCCTCCGCCGCCAGGACCTGCTTCAAGCTATCGCTCACGTCCTGCTGCTCGAACCGGTCCAGATCAGGCTGGCCTGCGTTCACCCATGCACTGTACCAGAAGCTGCCCAAGGTGATGATGCTCTGATTCATGCGGCGTTCCACCATGCCGGCCATGCTCTCCTCGTACGCCTTGGTGTATGCCTGCGAGGGGAAGCGCATGCTGCCACGCCCGCGGTCCTCGAACACGAATTTCTGATCCTCGGGGTACCGCGCGTTCAACGTGCGTTCGAAGCCCAGCACGGTGTCCAGGGCCGCATTGCTCTCCTTCACGGCGCTCCATGCGGCCGACAAGGGATCATCCACATACACGGCGCGGCCCACGAGATGGTCATAGGATGCAGCGCTGAGCTCGGGGATCCGACTTTCCCAGAAGGCGTGAATGCCTACCTGGTTGGTGAGCTGCCCGTTGTAGTTCTCGGTGGTGTGCAGCGGCACATGTGCATCGGCGATGTAATGACCAAGGTCGGCGCTGTAATACAGGATCCGGTCCACATCGCCCCGTTGGAAGGCCTTGATAAGGCGCCCGTAGACCACCTGGATATGCCAGGGCACGATGCCGTATGCCTTCAGGGTATCCTCTGTGAGCTTCGTTACGGCCATGTTCCATTCGCGGGGAACGTATTCGAAGGGGTCGATCCCTCCTTTCGCGTAATGGTCGATATCGATGTAATGGCGCGGCGCTTCATCGGCATTGGCGTACCGCCTGCGGTCCGGATCCACAGCGTGGTCGGAGATGAAGTCGATGTGGCGCTTGTAGAAGCCGAACATCTGCGGTGGCAGCGTGAAGCAGGCCATGCGATTGATGCGCTTGTGGCCGAAGAAACCCCACGCCTGCGCCGGTTCCGTGCTGATGAACGGCGCCATCATGGCCCCGATCGTGACCAGCACCAAGGCGCGGATGAACAGGCGTGGCATCCGCATCAAAGTTCCATGCGGACAAGGGCCCCTTCCTCCAGCACGGGGATCACACGGCTCTGGTCCGGGGTGAGGCAGTACTTGACGTCCTCGTACAGGTTGAGGCTCTCCAATCGTTTCCGGCGTGGAGCGGCCTTCACCAGGCTCATGAAGTTGTCGCGCGCGGCCATGAAGAGGTATTTGGCCGAGATGCTGCTGTCCTCTTCCACGCCGAACTTCCCGCTCTCGAGCATACGGTCCATCACGGCTCCGGCGAACACACTGTCCTCCAGGTTGAACTTGTCCTTCCACCCCGAGCAAAGCAACAGCACGTTCTCGTCCTGCTTCAACAACCAATCCGTGAGGGCCGTGAGGTTCAGGAAGGAACCGATCACCACTTTCTTGGCGCCGCTGGCCAGGTTGATGGCCCGTGTACCGTTCGTGGTGGTCATCACAATGGTCTTTCCCTTCAGATCCATCTCGGCGAAGGCCAGCGGTGAATTGCCCACGGAGAACCCTTCGACCACTTCGCCGTTCCGCTCGGCAGCGGCGATGTAGCCCTCGCGGCCGATGTAGTTGCGCGCCTCCTCGATGGTGCCCACGGGGATGATGCTGCGCACCCCATGCTCGAAGGCGGTGACCATGGCGCTGGTGGCGCGCAGGATATCAATGACCACCACGATGCCCATATCCTGCGAATACAGGGGATAATGACCTGGAACGAAACAGGTCTCCACGCGGAACTTGTAGTCGGTGTTCTGGCTTACGGCCTTCATGTTCATGCGAGGTCAGCCTTTGGGTGCGGAGGGCTGAAGGTAGAACGGAACCTTCACCACACGGGCCTTGAGGGATTTGCCGCGCACGTCGATGAGCACCTCGGTGCCGGGCGCGCTGTGTGCGGTGGGCACATACCCCATGCCGATGGCCTTGTTGAGCGAGGGGCTCTGCGTGCCGCTGGTCACCACACCGATCACCGCACCAGCGGCCTCAACGATGTTGTAGCCATGGCGCGGAATGCCCCGGTCGATCATCTCGAATCCGACGAGCTTGCGCTGCACCCCCGCCTCCTTCTGCGCCTTCAGCGCAGCGCTGTTGGTGAAGTCCTTGGTGAACTTGGTGATCCAGCCCAGGCCGGCCTCGATCGGCGAGGTGGTGTCGTCGATGTCGTTGCCATAGAGGCAGAACCCCATTTCCAGGCGCAGCGTATCGCGTGCGGCCAGTCCGGCCGGCTGTATGCCATGTGCAGCTCCGGCGGTGAACACAGCGTCCCAGGCCTTCTGTGCGAGCGGGTTGGGCATGTACACCTCGAATCCCCCGGCTCCGGTGTATCCCGTGCTGGAGATGAGCACGAGCCCCACTCCCTTCATTTCGGCATACTGGGCCGTGTAGTATTCCATGGCCCCCAGGTCCACATCGAACAAGGGTTGCAGCGTGGCCGTGGCCTTGGGACCTTGCACGGCCAACAGGCTCATGTGGTCGCTGATGTTCTCCAACTGCGCGTCGAAGGTGTTCAGCTTGTTGATCCAGTCCCAGTCCTTCTGGATGTTGCTGGCGTTCACGACCAGCACGTAATGGTGATCATCACCATGTTGCATGCGGTAAACGAGCAGATCATCCACGATGCCACCGGTGGCGTTGGGCAGGCAACTGTACTGCACCTTGCCCACGGCCAGTTTACTGGCATCATTGCTGGTCACTTTCTGGATCAGGTCAAGCGCGCCGGGCCCACGCAAAATGAACTCGCCCATGTGGCTCACATCGAAGACCCCTACGCCGTTGCGCACAGCATGGTGCTCATCATTGATGCCGCTGTATTGCACGGGCATCAGGTACCCGGCGAAGGGTACCATCTTGGCCCCAAGGGCTTCGTGTACGGAGGAGAGCGCTGTGCGCTTGAGATCGAGTGTGGTATCGGACATGGTGCGGTCGATGGCGTGAGGGTGGCAAAGATGGCGTGAATGCGGTTGGATCGGATGCGCCTTCTGGAAGAACAGGTGCGTTGCAGCACCCCACGGGTGGCAGCCGGGCACCCTTGTCGGGCACGTCAGACCGCCTCGATCAGCGCGTTGTAATACCCCACATACCGGTCCTGCCAGGCCGTGAGGCTGTATTGATCCACAACGGTCTTGCGTGCGGCGATGCCCATCGTTCTACGCAGTTCCGCGTCATCGATCAGGCGGGATGTCTTGGCCACCCAGTCCTCCGTGGTGGTGGCCAGGAAGCCGTTCGAGCCATCGCGGATGATGTCGCTGTTCACACCCACCGGGCTCATCAACGTGGGGATGCCGAGCGCCATGTACTGCAGGCCCTTCAAACCGCATTTGCCGCGCGCCCACTCATCATCCGGGAGGGGCATGATGCCGATGTCCATGGCCCGCAGGTCGTCGAGCTCCGTTGCCTTTTTCCAGGGCAGCCCCTGCACGCCCAGGCCCGGTTCGGTGTAGGTGCCATCGCCGATCACCCGGATGGCGATGCGATCGCCATATTTCTCCTTCAAGGCTCTTAGCGCGGGAATGGCGTACTTGAAATGCTGTATGGTGGTGATGCTGCCGCTCCAGCCGATGACGATCGGATCGCGATCCGCCCCTCGGGTGGACGCTTGAGTGCCCACATCGTCATTCCTCTTGGGGAGGTACTCATCCGTATCGATCGTGGTGGGCACCACAAGGGTATTGGCATTGTACTTCCGGGCGTAATCCGCCAGATAGTCGTTTCCGGCGAACACGATATCACTGAGGCCGATGAGCTTGCTGGTCTTGCTGGCGTCCTTCATCCAGCTCCACCGTTTGTTGGCCTCGCTCACGTTCGGCAGCCACACGCTGTCATCGAAGTCGAAGATCAGCTTGGCCTTGCTGGTGCGGAAGCGCTGTTCGTAGCGGATGCCGCGGGTCATCAGCGCTTCGCGATAGATGAAGATCACATCATAGTTGTGCATCCGCGCCACATCCATCTGCCTTACGCGATGGCATCGGCGCACGAAGCGGGCCTTCTCCCAGTAGTTGCCTTTCTGGTAGAGGATGCGATCATCATCCTCGTTCACGAGGTGGCTGTGGTCGCATTGCCAGCCGGCCTTCTCCAGCGCCCCCATGTATTGCTCAAAGCGGAAGCGCTGCCCGGGCGAACGCTCGGGACGGTGGCTGGCGATGAACAGGACGCGGGGCATGGGCTATCTGATGAACGGAGGAACAGCGGAGAAGAACTTGACTGCGAAGATGCTGTGTCGGGCTCACTCCCACCCCATGCGACTCTTCAACGCGGTGATGTGGGCCAAATGCTGGCCGCTGTGCCAGACATACAGTTCCAAGGCCTCGGACAGGCTGATCTCACGCTTTTGCTCAGGATGGACGAAAACACGGTCCCATTCCGCAGCAGCCATGTCCCGCATCAACACCACCCAACGGGCATGCGTGCCTGCAATGATCGTGAGCGAAGGTTCCAGCGGCATCGTTCGCGCATCCACATGCTCTGCCCACAGTGCTTCCTTATAGGCTTTGATGACCGGCTTTTCCTCCGTTAGTGCCAGCTTGAAGCGGTGAAGCGTCTGGCAGTGACTGTCCGCGATGTGGTGCACCAGTTGGCGAACGGTCCATCCACCGGAGCGGTAGGGCGTGTTGAGCTGGGGGTCGTCGAGTGCTTGAAGTGCATTCCATAGTTCTTGTGGAAAGGCTTCGATCAAGGCGATGCAAGCAGCCCGGCGTTCCGGTGTATCCGCCTTGGTGCCGCGAACGAATTTGCCCGTGGGGTATTGGAGGGTTTCAAGCTGTTGAGGAGCCATTGGGGCGGCAGGTATTGGTTCGGACCGAAGTTGGGACGAAGGAATACTCCAAACGTACTGGAGGTAGGGATCGTGACATTCTCGAACTTGGCGCTTCATCCCACAGGGCATGAAGAGCCGTTCCACCCCCCTCCTGCTCCTGACCTTCAGCTTGCGGCTGATCGTCGCTGGTTCCTGCATGATCAGTGCGGCGATGCGTTCCATGGCCCAAGACCCTCCCTACCGTGCATTTTCGTCGGCCGATGGTCTGGCGAGCAACACGGTGTACTGCGCCCTGAAGGATGCGGAAGGCTATATGTGGTTCGGTACCGATGCCGGTGTAAGTCGGTTTGACGGTACACGATTCGAGAACTTCACATCAGCGGATGGATTGGCCGATGACGATGTGCTGAGCCTCTATCAGGACAGCAAAGGCAGGATCTGGTTCCTCTCCCTGAACGGCATTTTGAGCTATTACTTCAATGGCCGGTTCCATGGGGTGAAGGAGCACCCTGAATTCGGGCGTATGCAGATGTCCTCGGGCTGCAGCTCCATCGCGGAGGATGTTTCGGGTGGGATCTGGTTCACCAGCCTGAGCGGCGACCTCTATCATTGGAAGGATGGCCGGTTCTCGGTGGAGTTCCCCCAGGACCCTGCACGTCCTTCCGGGGAACGCCTCCAACTGCAGGTTATGGCGTCACCGTCCAAACGTGCATATGCGATCATGGGCGGAGCATTGTTCGGACTTAAGGATGGACATGCAGAGTTCATCTACAACTGGCGTTACGAAGCGAAGGGCTACCCCCGGGCTCATTTCGATGGGGAACGATTGTTCGCCATGGGCTCGGAGGGTTTCTTGGAATTGACGGAACAAGCGGCACATATGATCCTCCGCTACGACGACCTGCCAACTGCCATCGACATTGCCGCTACGTTCACAGTTGCCGACAATGAGATCTGGGTCGGGCTCAGCACCGGCGGTATACTCCGGGCACGTGCACGTGCGGATGGCAGCGCCGACCTTAGAGAGTTCTTTCCCTTCTTAACGGCCCTGCGCACCTACAAGGATGATGAGGGTATCATGTGGTTCATGACCGATGGCAATGGCGTGCTGATGGTGACCTCGGACCAGATCGGTATGCGGGTGGTACGGGTCGGGGACGAGTACCGCAAACGGTCGGTGAGTGCCTTGGTGGTGCCGGACAGCGGCGAGGTCCTGTTCGGAACGATGAACGGAAGCATACATCGCTATTCCAGGAGCGATGGTCCGGAACTTCTGCTGCCTGCACGATCCCAAGCTGTGCGCGATCGCGTTCGCGACATGGAGATGGACAGTGAAGGAACGCTCTGGTTCGCCACGGATTCCTGGATCGGCGCCTTGGCGGGCAAAGATCACAGCCGCACGCGAGGGCCGTATCTCGCGATCGACGACCGCGCACGGTCGACCATTCCGGTGCATGAAGCCACGGCCAAATCGTTGGCCATCGGTCCAAATGATGAGGTGGTCGCCAGCATGTTCAGCATTGCCAGGCTCATCGACACGTTGGGAACGCAGATGTTCTTCTTCCAACAGAAGTATCGTCCGGGACGCGATCGCATCTATGCACCTTACGTGGACCGCGACGAGCGCATCTGGTTCGAGACCAATGACCACTTGTATAGGTGGGCGGACGAGCGCAGAACTGACTTTCCAGCCTTGACAGGAGCCTTTGGTCCCCGCATCACGGACATCGATGAACTACCGGACGGTACAATGGTCATTGCAACTTCAGGTAGTGGAGCGGTGCTGCTGCGGGATGATACGGTTTTCAAGGTGCTCAACAAAAGTGATGGCCTGCCGAGCGACCGGTTGAACGTGGCCGTTGTGCGCGGTGATCAGGTTCTGATCGCCACGGCTGCAGGGGCCTGTATAGTGGACCATTCCTTAGGTGATGTTGTTGTTCGGACATGGAGCATCCATAACGGATTGCCAACGAACGAGATATATGATATCGACACGGATGGTCGCCATGTGTACCTGGCAACTTCATCCGGACTATGCGTGGTGCCCAGGGACAGACCTGATCGCCGCCGACATGCGCCACGCATCACAGTTCGACTCGAATCCCCTTCGGACACCAACGCGACCATCACTGCAGAGTGGACCGTGTCGCTGGGCACGAACGTGATGATCCACCTGCGTGCACCGGAATTCGAAGCTCCCTCGATGATGGAGTACGTCATGCGCAAGGATGCGGATACCGTCTGGTCGGTCGCGCAAAGCGAACTGTCGCTGATCGGACTGGATGCCGGCGAACACCAATTCGAGTTCAAGGCGAGGATATTGGGTTCTCCATGGAGCCCAGTGGAACGCATTCGGCTCACCGTGGACCCACCCTGGCACAGTACGGCCTGGTTCAAGGCGCTGGGTTTTGCCATGTTCATTGCTCTCGGGGGTCTGGTGGCCTGGGGCCTTTCGCGTCGAAGGTTCATGCGCCGAGAAGCGGAATTGCGCCTCACCATGGCCACCCAATCGGAGCGTCAGCGGATCGCTGCAGGCGTGCATGATGACCTGGGCGCTGACATCAGCCACCTGCTCCTGCTCACGCGTGAAAGTGCTGCCAGCCCTTCCCTGGCCCAGGTCGATCAGGCGAACCTGCGCAGCATCGAGACGAACGTCAGCGGTGTCATGCAGAAGATCGATGAGATCATCTGGAGCCTCGATCCACGTGATGATGAATGGGGCAATGCGCTGGGTTTCATCCAAGCGTACGCGGAAGCCTTCGCCGATTCCCATAACATGGTATTCCGGACGCAGGCGCTTCCCGACCTGGGCGGTTCCCGTATCCCCACCTCCGACAGGCGAGAAGTGTATCTCATCGTCAAGGAGATCCTGAACAACATCGGGAAGCACACTCATGCCAACGAGCTGCGCTTCGTTGTCAGCCTCGCGAACAGATCGGCGGTGATCGAGATCGAGGACAATGGCGAGCCCGTGGCAGCGGCCATGCTTTCGGCCAACAAGCTTCGCCGCGGGCATGGGCTGGCCAATATGGAGGAGCGCATCGCACGATTGTCCGGCAGCCTCCGTTCAGAGCCACTGGATCCCTTGGGAACCAAGGTCACCATCCGATTCCCATTACGCGCCACGGCTGATGTGATGGCGGAGCCGTTATCTTCCCACCTGCCGCACAACGCGTAATGACCACGCCGATCCGCATACTTATCGTGGAGGACCATGCCGATTTCCGGCGGAGGTTGAGCACCTTGTTGCAGGCACAAGGCAATCTTCTGTGCGATGAGGCCATGGATGCGAACAGCGCGTTGGTCGCCGTGCGGCAAGGTTCCTACGATGTGGTCATCATGGATATCAACCTGCAAGGCCAGCGCGCAGCAGGCACATTGGACGGTATCGATCTTACGTGGGAGATCAAGCACCAATACCCCTCGACCCAGGTGCTCATCTGCACGGTGCATGAGGATGAGGACAAGATCTTCCGGGCCCTGCAGGCAGGAGCGTCCGGATACATCCTCAAGCGGGCCCCGCTACCGGAGCTCATCGAGGCCGTTCGGCAGGTGCACCGGGGCGAAAGTCCGATGACCGGCACCATCGCGCGCAAGGTGGTCGGGAGCTTCCGCGCGCGACCCTTGGAGAACAACGAAAGCCTTACGCCACAGGAGACCCGTATCCTCCACATGTCCGCGGATGGATTGAAGGCCAAGGAGATCGCCGAAAAGTTGTCGATCAGCGTGGATACCGTGCGCACGCATATCCGCAACATCTACGAAAAGCTCCACGTGCAGAACCGGGTGGAGATGATGCGCAAGGCAGGACGCGCACGATGATCTTCCTGCTGCCGCGTTCGTGGCAGGTCATTGCATCATAGCACCTATGCCGTGCACCACATCAGCGCTTCGCCTTTCCCACCACCCACGTATAGTGCGACGATGAAACGCCTTTGCATGACTCCGAGCTCACCAAGCTCCATCCGGCGGACTCATATGCCTTCACCAAGGCCAGGGCACTGCCCAAGCGATCGCCATCCTGCTGGCCATCGATCGCCGTCAGTTCCAACGTGCGCATTTCGCCATCGGGATAGGTGACCTGCACCTCCGGACGATCCGACTCGAACTGGATCGTCACCTTGCCCGGTGTACCGGTCTGGGCGAACGTGGAGAGGGAGGCCAGCGCGACAAAGGACCCGATCAGTAGCATTCTCATGATGACGAAGGTTGATCACAACGGGGATCCCGCCGTGGAGTTCACTTCAAACTTAGACCCTATCGCCACCTCCTGGCTGCCACTGCTTGTTAAACATGCCACATCGCCTTCCGCTTCGTCTTGTCCCCCATCATCCGTGATCTTCAGCGTCTCATGTTCACCTCATCCCCGCATCCGCTTTGGATCCTGCCTCGCGTCGAAGATGTCCGTCACATAGATCACTTCGCCGTCGATCCGGTAGATGATCTTGAAGTTGCCAACTACAAGGCGCCTGTACTCGAATGGTCGGCTGTCCATCAGTGGTTCCACTTGGCCACCTTTCGGAAACTCCAGCAGCCGATCGGTCTCGCGGATCACCCTCTCGATCAAGGCATCGCGCCGCTCAAGGCTCATGTCCTTTCCCGTCAACTCGACCGACTCCACGAGATGAGCGATCGCATAGTCCGTAATGAACAGCTTCACGCCTTGTTCCTTCGGATGGCCGCCTTCGCCTTCGCAATGGCTTCTTCAGGCGTATTCACGCTCCCGGCGGCAATGTCCTGCTCGCTCTTGATGGCACCCTCCAACAGCATGCTACGGTAGGCACTTGTCTCCGAGCCTTGGTCCAGCAACGACCTCACCAACTCCAGCAGCTTCGTATTGCCTTCCTTCTGGATCATCTCGATCAGCTGGCTCTTGAGTTGCAGGGCTGTCATTGGGCGGTGCGTTGTTGAGCAAAGCTAATGGTCGAGCGCGCACCTTTCGTCGTTCTGTCCCTCATCATCCGTGATCTTCCGCGGCTCCTGGATCGCAACGCGCAGCCGGTTATGCTCTTCGTGCGCTTGAATGACTCTTGGCGACGCTCAGTCCCAACCGAACGACGATCAACAGGATGAAGAGATAGAACGTCGTGCGAGCCGCCTTCCCATGGAAATCGATGTTTCCAAGTATCCGCTTATCATTCTCGTTCCAGTTCCCTGAGGACAGCTTCTCCTGATAGTCAATATCCTGCACCTCGTACTTGTAGCTGATCTGGTTATTCACGACACCCCAGCCAAAGAACAAACCTACTGGAATGCACAAGATGATCAACACATTCAGCGCTTGCTTTACCCAGACCATTGGATGTATGCCGTTGCTCATTCGCAGATCGTCTGATCGCCTGATCACATCATGAGCTGAACTACTTCAGGGATCGCGTCGTTCGGGTCGGCGTGAACGTCGCCCCTACCGGCGCATCCCCTGCGCCTGCTGCATCTGCTGCATCATCGCCTTCATCTTCGTCTTGTCCCCCATCATCTTCATCATCTTCCGCGTTTCGTCGAACTGCTTCATCAGCTTGTTCACCGCTTCGATGTTGTTGCCGCTGCCCTTGGCAATGCGCGCGCGGCGGCTGCCATTGAGCAACGCAGGGTTCTTGCGCTCCTCCGGCGTCATGCTCTTGATGATGGCCTCGATGCCCTTGAAGGCGTCATCGGGGATGTCGATGTTCTTCATCGCCTTGCCCACGCCGGGGATCATGCCCATGAGGTCCTTCATGTTCCCCATCTTCTTGATCTGGCCGATCTGCTCCAGGAAATCGTCGAAGCCGAACTGGTCCTTCGCGATCTTCTTGTTCAGCTCCCGCGCGGACTTCTCGTCGAACTGCTCTTGCGCGCGCTCCACAAGCGATACCACATCGCCCATGCCGAGGATACGGCCCGCCATACGGTCCGGGTGGAACTCGTCCAGCGCCTCCATCTTTTCGCCGGTGCCGATGAACTTGATCGGCTTGTCCACCACACTGCGGATCGAAAGGGCCGCACCGCCGCGCGCATCACCATCCAGCTTGGTGAGCACAACGCCGTCGATGTTCAGGCGCGCGTTGAAGGCCTTGGCCGTGTTCACCGCATCCTGGCCGGTCATGGCGTCCACCACGAAGAGCGTCTCCTGTGGGTTGATCGCCTTCTTGATCGCGGCGATCTCGTCCATCATCTTCTCATCGATGGCCAGGCGGCCGGCGGTGTCGATGATCACGGCCGTGAAGCCATGCTGCTTGGCGTGCGCGATCGCGTTCTTCGCGATGCTCACCGGATCCTTGTTCTCGCGTTCGCTGTAGACCTCGATCTCCAGCTGCTTGCCCAGCGTCTCCAGCTGGTCGATGGCCGCAGGGCGGTAGACGTCCGCCGCGGTGAGCAGCACGCGCTTGCCCTTTTTGCGGATGTAGTTGGCGAGCTTGCCGCTGAAGGTCGTCTTACCCGAACCCTGCAAACCGCTCATCAGCACCACCGTGGGGTTGCCGCCCAGGTTGATGCCGGCGCTCTGCCCGCCCATCAGCTCGGCCAGCTCGTCGTGCGTGATCTTCGTGAGCAGTTGGCCGGGGCTCACGCTCGTCAGCACGTTCTGGCCCAGCGCCTTGGCCTTCACGCGGTCGGTGAAGTCCTTGGCGGTCTTGTAGTTCACGTCGGCATCCAGCAGGGCCTTGCGGATCTCCTTGGTGGTCTCCGCCACGTTGATCTCCGTGATCTGGCCCTGGCCTTTGAGGACTTTGAAGGCGCGCTCTAGTTTGTCGCTGAGGTTCTCGAACATGTCTGGTCTGAATGAAGGGCGAAGTTAGGGGGCTGTTCAGTTTGGAGGTAGGTAGCGCTGGCTGTCACGGTTCACCACGGGGTCGTAATTGGCGCGTTCGGTGCGCACATGCTCCTCTTGTTGATCCTACTTGTGGCTGGCGCGATCAGCGCTGTACCAAAATAGGTCTGGCGAGAACGCGTTCACCCATGGCCACCTGCACCACATAGGTTCCGCTGGTCGGTATGTTCAACACGGCCGTTGTGCTTGCCGGTGAAGCGGTATGGACAACGCGGCCGGTGGCATCCACCACACGGATAGTAGAGATGCGGTCGGTGGCGGTGATGAACAGGTGGCCATCGCCAAGCGTGGGGTGAACGGTAACGGTCATACCTGCCTCATCCTCTGATATGCCGGTAGTGTTGCCCAGTTTCACGACCCAGAGATCATTATCCCCGGCATGGTCCAACGTAGTGGCGCCCACGACCAGCGGGTCACTGTTGAAGTATCCCGTGAGGGCTACATCGCCTTGCGCATCGGTGGTAACTGAAAAAGCCCTGTCGCTGCTGGCTCCACCCGCGCTTCGGGCCCACAGGCTGGTGCCCGTGGGATCATACTTCACAGCGAACAGGTCGAAGCTGCCAGCCCCGTTGATCGATTGGGTATCGAAGTTGGCCGTGCCGCTGTTCGAGTAGCCTGCAAGTACCGCGTTACCGCCGCCGTCGATGGCCAGATCATCCGCGTAATCATCAGATGCCCCCCCACCGCTACGCGCCCAAAGCAATGTTCCGGCGGGATCGTACTTGGCGATGAAAACGTCAAAGAAATCAACTGCAGTGGAGTTGGTGAGCACGGTGCCATCCAGGTTAAGCGTTGCATCGATGTAATGGCCGGCCATGAAGATGTTATCGCTGGCATCCACGGCGAAGGCGGATTCCGACAGGATGCCACCAGCATCCTTCCCCCAAAGCACGTTGCCGTTGCTATCATATTTCACCAGGAAGAGGTCGTTGTAGTTGTCGTTCGGGTTGTTGAGCACGGTGGAGCCGAAGGTGATGGAAGCGCTCTCGTAATTACCAACGAGTGCCACGTTGCCTGTTGCATCCGTCGCCACATCGCGCCCATGGTCATCGAGGCTCCCCCCTGCCCTTCGCCCCCAGAGCGGGGCGCCCGTGGGGCTGAAGCGTGCTAAAAAGACGTCATACGTGCCGTCCTGGGCATTCAGCAACACATCGCTGCCAACGGTCATCGATATACCCTGGAAGTAGCCCGTGACGAGGATATTGCCCGAGGCATCCACGGCCACGGACTCCGGAATGTCCTGATCATCGCCGCCGAAACTTTGTGCCCAGAGCACATTGCCGTTCGCATCGTACGTTACAAGGAACACATCGCCATCACCCACACTGGTGAGGGTGGTGGTACCGAAGGTCACGGAAAGCTCGAAGTGGCCCACAACGATCACCTCGCCGGCAGCATTGGTCGCGATGGCCGTCCCACGCTGGTCGTCCACCCCACCCGCATGCTGCGCCCATTGTACTTCACCAGCGGCATTGTACTTCACCACGAAGAGGTCATTGGTGAAATTACTCTGCGCATTGTCCAGATCGAACGTACCGAATTCGATGCCAGTGCTCTGGAAATAGCCGGTAACATAAAGGTTACCGCTGGCGTCTGAGCAGATGCCCTGGCCGCTGTCGGAGTGGCCGCCACCAGCAGCCTGTGCCCATTGCCACGAAGGTCCTTGTGCGTGCGCGGTGATCACCGAAAAGAGCAGCAGGAAAAGAGCGGGTACATGATGTTGCATGATGCTAGACTTTTTGTGTGAAACGTCCTGTGAGACCATTGGCCGATCCGGCGAGTCCATTTGTATTGTGTTCCTTGAAGGCAACTTCCCCCTGTTCCGTGGATACCGGTACCTCCTCATCGAGAGAATGTTTGAAGATAAGGGCGCTCGCACGGGTTGCATTCGCCGGTTCAATAAAACCGTTCAATTTATCCACCCCCATGTCGCAAGACCCCTTCCTCGACCCTGCCTGCACACCAATGGATAGGGCCTTCCCGTCCCCGGAGGGCACATTGGAGGACCTCACCAAGGCGACGGTGAAAGCAGCGATGCTGTTTGCCTTGTTGCACAACAAGCTGACCGCTTAAGAACAGGCGTCTCCAGGCGGATGCATCAACGCAACCCCTGCGCACGTTCCTGGTCCACCTCCACGGCCTGCGCAAGTAATTGCCGCAGCATACGTTCATCGCTCTTATTGAACTCTTGCAGGTCGCGCCAATACACCTGCTTACGGTTGCCGCGCGCCAGATAATCGGAGGGATCGGTAAGCAGGTCCGCATGTGAGAACCCGAAGCGCACACCTTCGTAGGTCTTGGAACCGCCCCACAGCACGGACGCTGGCCAGAGGAAGCAGATATCGCGGCGCAATTTGTAGGCGACCACGTTATAGGAGAGCCGTTCCTTCAAGTAGGGAACCTCGCTGATGACGAACTCGCGCAACTGCTCCATCAACACGCGTTCATCATCCGGCAGGAAGTCCAACAACGCCTGAACCGTGGCGAAGCGGATGCCGCCGGAGAGCATGGTGGACGGAGCCTTATGGACGGCCTTCCTGCGGTTCATGATGCGAATTTGGTAAAGGTCACCGAGGTCAAGCATTCCGGAGCGCGCCATCCCTCCCGCGCATTCGCCGCTCTGCCCGGTGCATTGCGACATTTCAGGATGATGTGATTGCTTCGCACCATGAAAGCCATCGTATGCGATCGCTACGGCCCACCAGAGCAATTGCAAGTGCGCGATGTGCCCACGCCGGTGCCGAAGAACAACCAAGTGCTGGTGCGCGTGCAGGCCACCACGGTGAACGACTACGACTGGAGCATGGTGATCGGCAGGCCACGCATTTACCGTCTCTTCTTCGGCCTCTTCCGTCCGCGGAGGCCCATACCGGGCATGGAACTCGCCGGCGTGGTGGAGGCGCTTGGTCCGAAGGCAACGAAATGGCGCGTGGGCGACAAGGTTTACGGCGACACATCGAACGGCGGGTTGGGCACCTTCGCGGAGTTCGTGGCTGTACCGGAGGATGAGCTGCGGAGGATCCCTGAAGGGCTTTCGTTCGTGCAGGCCGCTGCCCTGCCGCACGCATTGGAGTTGGCTTACCAAGCGGTGGTGGACCTTGGCAAGTTGAAGGATGGGGAGCGTGTATTGATCAATGGAGGCGGTGGCGGTGTGGGCACCTTCGTATTGCAACTGGCCAAGCGGCAGGGCTGCACCGTGTGGGGCGTGGATACCGGTGAGAAGTTGCAGGCCATGACTGCGATGGGCTTTGATCGCGTTATCGACTACAAGCGACAGGACTTCACGCAGCTCGATGAGGGCTTCGACCTGGTGATTGACACACGGACCAAACGCTCTGCCCGAGAACTGGCGCGTGCCTTGGCGCCGAATGGCCGATATGTGACGGTGGGCGGCGATCCGGGGCGGTTGATCGCGTTGTTGCTCGCTCGGTTGTTGGGGCGGCGCAATATGCACATCCTGGCGTTGAGGTCGAACAAGCATCTGGATGCGCTGGCGCCGTTGCTGAGCATTGGTGCACTGAAGCCGGTGATCGATGGGCCGTACGACTTCCACGAATTGCCACGACTGATCCGTCGTTTCGGCGAGGGCTTGCATACAGGCAAGGTGGTGGTGCGGGTTGCGGAAGAGTAGTGATCAGGACAGCGCCGCTCAACCGCTCTCAAGAGCCGCTCATCATTCTTCGGGTACTTTGTCTTGCATAGTACCAAGCAAGACCACTTACTTCGTACGGTCAACGATCAAAAACACACGATCATGCTGCGCATCACCTCGATCCTTTCCACGCTCGTCCTTTTCACCAGCGCACAGGCACAGACCGCCGCCGCCTACGAAGCGGCAGTGCAACAATATTTCACCGCCGATGCGCCCGGTGGTGCAGTGCTGGTGGCCCAAGGGGGCAAGGTGATGTATGAACGCGCGCTGGGCATGGCCGATATGAGCAAGGCCACCGCCCTTACCACCGGCAACCAGTTCCGCGTGGGCAGCGTGACGAAGCAGTTCGCTGCCGTGGCGATCATGCAGCTTGCGGAGCTGGGCAAGCTCTCACTGGGCGACGAGATACAGAAGTACGTGGACTTTCCGAAGAAGGAGCACCCCATCACCATCGAGCACTTGCTCACCCACACCTCGGGCATACCCAGCTTCACGGGCATGCCGTCGTACAACCCGGAAGTGTATGCCAAGGACGTGACCCTGCCCGAACTGATCGCGCTTTTCGCAGACCTGCCGTTGGAATTCGCGCCGGGCACCTCGTGGAACTACAGCAACAGTGGCTACATCCTGATCACGGCCATCATCGAGCGGGCATCCGGGCGAACGTGGCCGGAATACGCTGCGGAATATCTGTTCAAGCCCGCCGGCATGCAGCATAGCAGCGCGGCCATTACTGGCGGCCCGTTGCCGCACGAGTGCATTGGCTACGCGAAGACGGATAGCGGTTACGAACCTGCCCGGCCCATCAGCCTCACCTGGCCGCGCGGCGCGGGATCCATCCGCAGCACCGTGGGCGACCTGTTGAAGTGGAACAGCAGCGTGTTCGCAGGCAAACTTGTCCCTCCAGCAATGCTTGCAAAGGCGCATGCCCCGTATGTGTTCCCCGACGGAAGCACCAAGGCATACGGCTACGGCTGGGGTTTCCAGAACGTGCAGGGCAGCCCGAGCATCGAGCACAATGGTGGCATCGATGGCTTTGCGAGCGCGAGCATATACCTCCCGAAAGAGGATATCTACGTGGTGGCGCTGACCAATAGTGAGGGCCACGACGTGGGGCGCCTCGCACCCGAGCTCGCAGCCATCGCATTGGGCAAGCCCTACGGCGGACCCGTGCTGCCACTGGCCGACGGAGCTGCGCAGGACTACCCCGGTGTGTATGTGACCGCCGATAGTGTGGAACGCTACATCACCGCTGATGAGCAGGGGCTTCATGCGCAACGGAAAGGCGGCGGCATGTTCGACCTCCAGTTCCGGGGCAACGATCACTTCATGTACGCAGGCGATCTTATTACGCTCACATTCCTGCGCGCCGATGGTAAAGTGGTGGGCGCCCGCTTCCTGAGCAGGGATGGTGTTGAACAGATGCTCACGCGAAGCGACAAGCCGCTTCCGGCCCCACGCGCGGAACTCGCGCTTAAGAATGCAGACCTGCAAGCCTATGTGGGGGAGTATGAGGTGATGCCGGGATTCACCCTCACCTTCCGGGCGGAAGGCGACCGGTTCTTCGTGCTGCCCACACGGAACTCAGAGGCGGAAGTGTTCGGTGAAGCACCGCACAAATTCTACCTGAAGATCGTGGAAGCAACGATCGAGTTCCATCCCGAGGCGGACGGTACGGTCAACCGGTTGACCTACACGCAGGGTGAAAAGCTGAAAGGCGCACGCATCAAGTGAGATCCGATCACACATGCCAACAGGTCGCTCGCCGTCGGCTGATCCGTTCCCTATCATCTAGCGCTTCGCGGATAAATGGATCCACTTCAGCGTGATCATCGGGACACATCAATGCAGGGCTGAGGCACATGCATCAGGCCCACAGTCGCCACGCAAGCCCGGCAAGGATGCCCACGAGGAGAATGCCGTAGATGTGCTTGTTGTATTTCGCCAGCCAGCGCGGCAGGTAGATGTCGAAGTTGGGCTCCGTGGAATCGGAATAGCGCTGTGCCACCAAGGTGAGCGGGCAGGCCATCCTGAAGATGAGCAGCACCAGACATTCCAGGCCGATCACCGCCAGCGCCAACCACAACCATCGATCGATGCGGTCCACCACCACGGCATAAAGCGCATAGAAGATCACCACGTTCATGAAGACCCACACGGCGGTGTGGATGAGCTTGATCGCCGTGAGTTTGGCTGCAGTTCCCATCAACGTTCCTCCAGGATGCTTGTTCATGTGGATGATCCAAGCTAGCCTGTTGCTTTTCCATGATCCCTGACCACGGTCAACCGGGCATCGGCGGAAACGCAACGACCGGCTAACTTTAGGTCCCCGATCTCAACCATACCCCTGATCATGGAACGCAAGGAATTCCTCAAACGTGGCGTCCTCGGAACGACCCTGGCCTTCATCGGCGGTGCCCTGAGCGGAACGGCCAAGGCCATGGAAAATCTCGCCAGCACCGGCCAGCCTGCCTCGCCGGCAGGCGGGCGCGGCGTTGAAGGCGTGCTCTCCCCCACCAATACGCACATGGTGGGCAACGGCTTCAAGGTAATGAACTTCTTCCCGAACGGCAAAGGCTTCGAGGAGCGCATGAGCCCCTTCTTCCTGCTCGACTTCAACGCGGAGGTGAACTTCCCGCCGAGCGACATCAGCCAGGGCGTGGGTGTGCATCCGCATCGGGGTATCGAAACGATCACGTTCGCCTACAAAGGCAGCGTGGAGCACCATGACAGCCGGGGCAACCACGGCATCATCCATCCGGGCGACATCCAGTGGATGACAGCGGGCGGCGGCGTGCTGCACAAGGAGTATCACGAACAGACCTTCAACCGCACGGGAGGCGCCTTTGAGATGCTGCAGCTGTGGATCAACCTGCCCGCGAAGCATAAGCGCGTTCCTGCCAAGTACCAAAGCATTCAGCATGGCGCGAAGCCGAAGGTGGTGCTACCGAAGAACGCCGGCACGGTACACGTGGTGGCCGGTGAATATCAGGGTGTGAAGGGGATCGCGAGCGCCTACTCGCCCATCCACATGTACGACATGCACCTGAACGGCGGTGCGGATGTGAGCTTTGACCTTCCGGCGAATTACAACACGGGCATCCTGGTGGTGGATGGTGCGATCAGCGTGAACGTGACGGCGGCACCGGAGAACCATTACGTGCAACTGAAGAATGAAGCCGGCAGCATCCGCATACAAGCGGAACGGAAATGTACGCTGCTGGTGTTGAGCGGCGAACCGCTGAACGAGCCCTATGTGAACTACGGTCCATTCGTGATGAACACCGAAGAGGAGATACACGAGGCGATCGAGGACTACAAGGCTGGGAAGTTCGGGTTCCTGGCGGATTGATCGATGGCGGGGATGACGATCAACGTCCGTGAAGCCCATTCGGACCTTGACTGGGAACGTGCGCTCGCGCTGTTGCAGGGCGTTTATGCAGGGGAGGCCTATTCATCCTGGGAACGCGTACAAGTGTCGATGACCCGCGCCAAGTTGGATGGACAAGGCGCCTTCCTCGTTGCAGTAGATGAAGCGGACAGCATCCTTGGCGCCACGATCCTGCTGGCCACGGGCAGTCCGTTGCACCAGATCGCCGAGGCCGACGAGCGCGAATTCCGCATGCTGGCCGTGTCACCCGAAGCCCGGGGACGTGGCGCGGGTGAAGCGCTGGTAAAAGCCTGCATGGCACGTGCACAGGCGGCAGGGGCGCGCGGGCTGGTCCTGTGGACACAACCCTCCATGAAGGCGGCACACCGGCTTTACGAGCGGACCGGGTTCCTACGTGCTCCGGACCGGGATGAACTTGATCCGCGAGGCTTCATGCGAGTGGTATACCACTGTGACCTTCACCGGGCGTGAACGAATATCCTGATATGCGCACAGGCAACGTCCTGGCTCCTTGCGCCATCTTGCACACGAATTCCAGTACAATGCGTCTGCCATTCCTCATCCTCCTTTCACTGCACCTGCCTTTTGCTGGTGCCCAACCCTTCAACTGGCAATGGTCCGTGCGCGACACCGCCACGCTGGCCACTCCTGATGTACAAGGCTTCGCAACCGATGCGCTGGGGAACAGCTATGCGACAGGTACCTTCTACGGCACGGCCACTTTCGGGAACACCACGCCGATCACCAGCGTTGGCCAAGGCGATGTGTTCGTGGTGAAGTACGACAACCAGGGCGTTGCGCTCTGGGCCGTGCGCGCTGGAGGGAACGACTTCGACTACCCCTTCGACCTCGCCATTGACGGCAGTGGCGGTGTGTTCATCACTGGTGCCATCGAAAGCCCGAATGCAGTGTTCGGTGGAACAACGCTCACGCTGATCGGCCAGATGGATGTGTTCGTAGCGAAGCTCAGCGCTGTGGATGGAAGCTTCCAATGGGCGCAGCGCTATGGCAACAACGACTTCCAGGCGAACGCACGCGAATGGGGCAAGGCGATCGCCTGCGATGCAACGGGCAACGTGTATGTGAGCGGCTGCTTCGACGACTACTTCACGGTGGCCGGATTGACCCAGCTGCAAGGCTGCAGCCATTACTACGACAGCTTCCTGTTGAAGCTGGACACGGACGGCAACGGCATCTGGAGCCGACGGCCTGATTGTGGACGACAGTGGATCTACAGCGCCAGCGAGGGACAAGTGCTCACCGTTGGGGCTGATAACATGCTCTACGCAGGTTGGCGGATCCGCGGCGATACCATCTTCTACGAGACCGATACGCTGCTCAACTCATGGAACGGCGCGGGTACCCACGAAGGCGTGGTGGCGAAGTACGACCTCGATGGAAACTACCACTGGTCGCGCGTGATCGGCGGCTATGGTTACGATGATGTGAAGGCGCTGGAAGCGGACGCCGACGGCCATCTGTACATCGCCATGCACCGTGAGACGGACTATAACCTCGGGCTCGTAGACATCGAGGTCGCCGGCAACCTGGGCATCTACCGCAATGTGATCCTGAAGACGAACGCAGACGGCGAGTTCATCTGGGGCACGCGTTTGGGCAACAGCACATACGATCATGACATCGAAGCCATGGCCTTGGAGGGCGACGAAACCTTGCTCGTGGCGGGTTGGCACCGGGGCAACTTCGAGATCGGCGGCATTGTGCCCAACCCGGGTACCGGCGGATCGTACGGCCTCTACCTCGCGCGTTTCGACAGCAGCAAAGC
The DNA here is from genome assembly GCA_031411095.1 of Flavobacteriales bacterium. Classification (GTDB taxonomy): domain Bacteria; phylum Bacteroidota; class Bacteroidia; order Flavobacteriales_F; family PHOS-HE28; genus PHOS-HE28. Next base: position 67,836 of record JANOAK010000007.1, read on the forward strand.
GTTGCTGAACATCCACGCATCACGTTACACCTATACCCGCCGTATGCTCGGGCTTGGTCGCGATGAAGGCGGGAACATCTATGTCGCCGGCGGCTTCCAGGATTCACTCTCCTTCCCCGGACTGCCGGTGATGGACCTGGCCAACGCCAGCAACGCCGCCCTGTTCGTGGCCCGCAGCGGCGATTTCAATACCGCTGTGATCCCTCCGTTCGCGGCCACCACATGCATACGGGCCTTCCCCTCACCCACATCCGACCTGTTCACCGTTGAAAGTGCCGAGGCGTTCGATGCGATCCAATGGTTCGACATCACCGGCCGGAAGGTGGATGAACATCGCTTCGTCCCTGCCCGAACGCAGTACGTACGACCCGAGGCCTGCGGTGCGTTGACCTTTGTGCTCTGGAGGGAGGGCGAACGCGTGGGCAACGGCCGGGCCGTGCGCTTGTGCGGTCAATAGGGCTCCGCCGCTGATCGGTTATTCCGTCATCGCCGTGGATATTGCGGCGAACACCCATGCGAGATGATGCACCTGGCGCGCATCTTCGCTGTCATGGTCCCGTCCGCTCGATCCTTGATCACCCTGGTAACCTGCCTCACACTTTCCTCGGTGCCGGGACAGACCTACACAGCGCTCACCTGGAACATCCGGTACGATCGGCCACAGGACAGCCTCGATCGCTGGGATCGGCGCAAGGAAGCTCTGGCGAAGGAGGTCCTGCGGATGGCTCCGCAACTTGTTGCCTTGCAGGAAGTGCTGTGGAACCAGGCCGAATATCTCGATGCGCAATGGCCGGGTTACCGCCGGTTCGGTGTGGGGCGGGACGATGGGTTGAAGAGCGGCGAATACAGCCCGGTGTATTATGACACCGCGTCCTTCACCTTCTTGAACGGCCGCACCGTATGGCTCTCGGAAACGCCCGACAGGCCGGGCTTTGGCTGGGACGCCACCTGCAACCGCGTGGCCACGATCGTTACCCTGCAGGACCGAACGACCGGGGACAGCCTGTGGGTGGTGAGCACACATTGGGATCATGCAGGTCGGCGAGCCCGTGTCGAAAGTGCCAAGCTCATCCACGCGCAGCTGGCACCCATCATGGCCCGCGGCCGTCGTGTGATCCTCATGGGCGACATGAACGCAAAGCCACATTCCGAACCGGTGCGCTATCTGCGGCGATACTTCGCCGACGCCGGCCGTGGCGCGCGCACCCAAGGGACCTTCAACGGATTCAAGCTGCGCGATCACTGTTTCAAGCGTATCGACTTCATCTGGCTCTCGCCCGACATGTTCGATGTCACCTCCTTCGATGTGCCGCATCCCCGGGTGAATGGTCGCCAGATGTCCGATCATTTCCCGGTGGTGGTGAAGCTGCGCGCACGATAGCTCACATGAAACACCACAAACTACGGCTCGGCCTGTGGCTCTTCATCCTGGGCATGATCGGCGTGCTCAGCCTGCTCACGGCCAAGGTCTCGTTCGATGCCCTTCCGCCGGTGGCACGCGCACGGTTCACGGACGACCAGCTCCGCTGGTTGATCCTTGCGAATCCGACGGTGCTGCTGCTCATCATGGTGGTCGTGGGCACCATGCTCTTCGTTAGAGCTGGACTTTCGGTGCCCACGCTTTCGGGCTTGTTGGCCCGACGTCCAGTGGGAACGGTGTTCGCTGGGCAACTGAGGAGCGGACTGATCAGTGGAGCGATCGGGGGCCTATTGATGGTGGGTGCGGGGCATACGTTCCGCGATGACCTGGCCGTGGAGATGGAAAAGCTGTCGGCCGCGCTGCAGCCCTCCCTGGCCGCGCGGCTCCTGTACGGTGGCATCACCGAGGAACTACTCCTGCGTTTCGGACTGATGAGCCTTGTGCTCTGGCTGGCCTTGAAGGCGGTACCGGCAAGACCAATAACTGCCGCATGGGTGAGCATTGCCGTGTCCACGTTGCTCTTCGCCCTGGGACACCTGCCCGCCATGTATAGCGCAGTGGCCCACCCGAGTGCTTCGCTGTTCGCGTATGTAATGCTCGGCAACAGCATCGGCGGACTCATCTTCGGCTGGCTTTACTGGCGGAAGGGCCTCGAAGCGGCCATGATCGCCCACATGGCCGCACATGCAGTGATGGTGGGTGGTGACCTAGTGGTGTCACATTGAGCTAACCCGCCCACGCCATTGCCATGAGCATGTGCCACGATCCGATCGCCAAGGCGGGTTGCATGACGCTCATCAGTCCAGGCATCTCGCTCACCTTGCGCGGTGAAAGGTGAATGTTATCCGTCGTCCCTCCTTTTGTTCATTTTTGGTTGCCATTCACCGGGGATAGAATGTAACCTTCGGCCCGCCAAACGCTTCGTAGATGTTACACCATTCCGCTTGCCGTTCGGGGGAAGCACGTCCATTCCGAAGCCTAACCATCGTCGCATCCATACTGTGCTGCAGCCTAGCCTTCTGCCAGACGGCATCGCTTCCCGCAGATAGTACACGACCCGCGCCGGTAAGGAAACCGTGGTACGAGTCCTTCAGCATCCGGGGCTACGGTCAGGTCCGCTACAACCGGCTGCTGGAGACGAACGACCAACTGAAATGTGAGCAGTGTGACAGAAGCTGGGGCGAGAACGGCGGCTTCTTCATTCGGCGCGCGCGGATCATTTTCAGCGGATACGTGCACCCACAGGTGTACATCTACCTGCAACCCGACTTCGCGAGTTCGGCAGGAACCACCCAACATATAGGCCAGCTGCGCGACTGGTACATGGATGTGGGCGTGGACCGGAAGAACGAGTTCCGGTTCCGCATCGGACAGAGCAAGGTGCCCTACAGCTTTGAGAACATGCAAAGCAGCCAGAACCGGTTGCCGTTGGACCGTGCAGATCCCACGAACAGTTCCGCAAGCAACGAGCGGGACCTGGGCATCTTCTTCTATTGGGCACCGAAGCGCATCCGTGATCGCTTCAAGATGCTGGTGGACGAAGGGTTGAAGGGCAGCGGCGACTACGGTGTTCTAGCCCTGGGTGCCTTCAACGGGCAAACCGCCAACAGGGCCGAGGCCAACAACGAGCCGCACGTGGTGGCCCGCCTATCCTACCCTTTCGAGTTCAGGGGCCAGATCATCGAGCCTTCCGTGGCGCACTTCTCCGGTAAGTATGTGGTCACCGCTGATCAGCGCAGTTCGGGTGTGGCTGGCAAAGAGGGATGGAATTATGAGGATAGCCGTGTGCTAGGGGGCGTTTGCCTGTACCCGCGTCCCTTCGGTCTTCTCGCCGAATACAACGTGGGCCGCGGGCCGGAATACAACCCTGCCACGGACAGCGTGGAGACCCGCAATTTGAGCGGGGGCTTTGCCACGGCCACCTATCGCTTCAAAGTGAAGGATGATGTGTTCTTCCCCTTTGTGCGGTACCAGATGTACGACGGTGGGAAGAAGCACGAGCTGGATGCCCGCAGTTATCGTGTGAACGACATCGAATTCGGGGTGGAATGGCAACCCAACCGCAACTTCGAGCTCGTCTGCGAATACTATATCGGTGACCGCCGGTTCGAGGACCACGTAAAGCGGGATAACCACCAGAAAGGCGAACTGTTGCGCATTCAAGCGCAGTTCAATTTCTGAGCGATCCGTCGATCGCAGCCGCCATCTTTGTGGAATGGGTCATGCGGTGTGCGCCTTGTTGTTCTGCGCGCTGGCTGCTTCCTGCACGTCGGGTGTCGGGGACAGCGTTCTGGAGAAGTTCCGCAAAGCCGGGAACGGACTTGAGGAGAGAACGCGATCAAGCTTGGACAGTTTGGAGCGGGAGCTTGGATCGCTGAAGGATCCAGCCTGCCTAGCACAACGAGCAGAAGCTGAAGTGGTATGGGTGAATGGCAATGACCTGGTCGGTCTCCTCGATACGGCGAAGTCCCGCCTTTCCGGCGTAGAGCCGATGAACTACACTTTCGGGGACTCGTTGCTCGAACGGAACGGCCTGAATGCCCAACTGTTCAACGGACTCACCGACCTGTACGACCTCGCGAGCAGGACGTGCAGGGACGACAGCAGCCGAGCGCTCATCCGAGCCTTCTCCGAACAGCACATGACCTACGCGTCTGCCGAGGAATGGCATTTGCGGAACGTATACCACGTGCCCCAGGCCGCCCTCGTGGCCATCCTGAACAAGTACGCATTGGATATCCGCAACGTCCAACTCATCACGTTCAGGTCGCTCCAACGCCACTGCGACACGGCCCCATAAGGCTCCCGCTCACGCCACCTGCAACGCCCGCTCCACTTTCTCCTTCAGCAGGGCGTGCTTCACCACCTCGATCATTTCAGTGACGTAGGTGAAGCGCATGCCCTTGGTGTAGCGCGCGTCGATGTCCTCGATGTCCTTGCGGTTGTCCGCGCTGAGGATGATCTCCTTGATGCCGGCGCGTTTCGCCGCGAGGATCTTCTCCTTGATGCCGCCCACGGGCAGCACTTTTCCGCGCAGGGTGATCTCGCCCGTCATGGCCACGGCCTTGCGCACCTTCTGCTGGGTGAACGCGCTGGCGATGCTGGTGAGCATGGCGATCCCCGCTGATGGACCATCCTTCGGTGTGGCCCCTTCGGGCACGTGCAGGTGAACGTTCCAACGCTTGAACACATCCTGTTCCAATCCGATGATCTCGCTGTGCGCCTTCAGGTATTCCAGTGCGAGCATGGCGCTCTCCTTCATCACATCGCCGAGGCTGCCGGTAAGCGTAAGCTTGCCTTCCCCCCTGGTGATGCTCGTCTCCAGGAAGAGGATGTCGCCGCCCGTAGGCGTCCAGGCCAGTCCGGTGACCACACCGGCCACGTCGTTGCCCTGGTACTTGTCGCGGGCATGGCTCGGGCCGAAGATCGTGGCCAGTTCTCCCTTCTGGATGGTGACATCGTGCTTCTGGCGCATGGCGATCTGCTTGGCGCGGTACCGCACCAATTTCGCGATGCGCTTGTCCAACCCACGCACCCCGCTCTCGTCCGTGTAGTCCTCGATGATCGCTTCAATCAAGCCAACGCCGAACTTGATCTGCTTGGGTTTCACGGCCGTTTCCTTCAGCTGCTTGGGGATCAGGTGCCGCTTGGCGATCTCCACCTTCTCTTCCAGCGTGTAGCCGTTCACCTCAATGATCTCCATGCGGTCACGCAGGGCCGGATGGATGGTGCTGAGGCTGTTGGCCGTGGCCACGAACATCACGCGGCTCAGGTCGTAATCGATATCCACGAAGTTGTCGTGGAAGGTGCTGTTCTGCTCCGGGTCCAGCACTTCGAGCATGGCACTGGCGGGATCGCCATGCGCATCCTTTCCAACCTTGTCGATCTCGTCGAGCACGAAGAGCGGATTGCTCGTTCCGGCCTTCTTCAGGCTTTGGATCACGCGACCCGGCATGGCGCCGATGTAGGTCTTGCGATGGCCGCGGATCTCGGCCTCGTCATGCAGGCCACCCAGGCTCATGCGTATGTACTTGCGCCCGAGCGCCTCGGCCATGCTCTTGCCCAGGCTGGTCTTCCCCACGCCGGGAGGCCCGTAGAGGCACACGATAGGCGCGCGCATGTCGCCCTTCAGTTTCAGCACCGCCAGATGCTCGATGATGCGCTCCTTCACCTTCTCCAGGCCGAAGTGGTCGCGCTCCAGGATCTTCTGCGCGTGCTTCAGGTCGAACTTATCCGTGCTGTACTCGCCCCAAGGCAGTTCCAGCAGCAGTTGCACGTAGTTGTACTGCACGCTGAACTCAGCACCGGCGGGGTTCATGCGCTGCAGCTTGGTGATCTCCTTCTCGAACACCTCGCCCACCTTGGCCGTCCACTTCTTCTTTTCGGCCTTGCGGCGCATCTCCTCGATCTCCTGCTCAATGGGATTGCCGCCCAGTTCGTCCTGGATGGTCTTGATCTGCTGGTGCAGGAAGTACTCGCGCTGCTGACGGTCGACCTCCGTGCGCACCTTGCTCTGGATCTCGTTCTTCATCTCCAGCATCTGCAGCTCCCTGGTGAGGTGCGCCAGCAGCAGGTTGGCGCGCTCGCGCAGGTCGGCCACTTCCAGCATCTTCTGCTTGTCCGCCACCTCGGCGTTCATGTTGCTGCTGATGAAGTTCACCAGGAAGCTCGGCGAGTCGATGTTCTTGATGGCGAAGCCCGCCTCCGTGGGGATGTTCGGGCTGGCCTTGATGATCTGGATGGCGAGGTCCTTCAGGCTGCTCACCATGGCCTCGAACTTCTTATCGCCCTTTTCCGGACGTTGCTCGGTGAACTCCTTCACGCTCGCGGTGAAGTAGGGATCCACCTTTACCACTTCCAGCACCTCGAAGCGTTTCTTGCCCTGGATGATGGCGGTCGTGCTCCCATCGGGCATGCGCAACATGCGGATGATGGTGGCGATGGTGCCGATGCGGTTGAGGTCCTCGGGGCGGGGGTCCTCGATGCTGCTGTCCTTCTGGCTCACCACGCCGAGGGTCTTGTTGCCCCTGTATACCTCCTGGATCAGGCGGATGCTGCGGTCGCGACCCACGGTGATGGGGATCACCACGCCCGGGAAGAGCACGGTGTTGCGCAGGGGAAGCAAGGGCAGCTCGGGCGGAGTGGTCTCCGCGTTCATCTGCTCCTCGTCCTCGGCTGTGATCAGCGGGATCAGCTCGGTCTCGTTCTCGAGTTGGTCCGAGGTCATGAAGAGGTTGTCAGAAGGAAGTCGATCGTTCATCACGGTTCAGTGCCAGAATGGCGCACAGCGAAGGTACCGCCTTGCGGATCCCACGGTGGACGCTCGTTTTCAACAGGTGTGCGCAACCCGGCCCAACGACCGTGCCGGGCGTGCGGGGCTGAAAAGGTGTCAGCTTCAGTCCATTCGGCAGGAGCGGTCCACCGTGAGCGTCAGCCGCACCACGGAATGGCCTTCAGCCTGCGCATTCCGCGATGGATCGTAGCTTCACGGCCCGCCGGACGGTCCAGCTAACGGATCATGGCCATGGTATGACCGCCTTAGTGATGCCCGAAGTGAAGAACCGGCGCGCCGCGTTCGAGTACTTCTTTCTGGAGAATTACGAATGCGGCATCCAGCTGGTGGGTAGCGAAGTGAAAAGCCTGCGCTTGGGCGATGCCAACATCACGGATGCGTTCTGCACGTTCGCGGGCGATGAACTGGTGCTGCGCAACATGACCATCCAGCCTTTCGAAAAGGCCAAGCACTTCGCCCATGAGCCCAAGCGTGATCGCAAGCTGCTGCTGCATCGCACCGAGCTCAAGAAGCTGCAACGCAAGCTGAAGGACCAGGGCATGACCATCGTGCCGGTGCGGGTGTTCTTCAACGCCAAAGGACTGGTGAAGGTGGACATTGCGTTGGCCAAGGGCAAGAAGACCTACGACAAGCGCGACAGCCTGAAGGAAAAGGACGTTGCGCGCGATACTGCACGCGAGCATGGCTGAACCACATTGGCGCGATCAGCTCCGCGCAACTACCGCCTCCGTCCTTCCTGGAACCATCGCGGAGCGCTGGACACTGCTGGGGCTTCTGCTCCTTGCTCTCGTTCTGCGCTTCTGGGGCTTTCCACACATTCCGTACACCCACGACGAGATCAGCGCACTGGTGCGGGTGGACTTCCCCACCCTGGGCGATGCGGTGCGGAAAGGCATCTGGAACATCGACACGCATCCCCCGGCCACGCACGCGTTCCTCTGGTGCTGGACCCAGCTCTTCGGTTTTGGCGATGGCGCCGTAAAAGGTCCCTTCATCGTGATGTCCGTTGCGGCCTTGTTCTTCCTGTACCGCTTCGCATACGCGTGGGCCGGACCAGCAGCGGCGCTGGTGTCCACGGCCCTGCTGGCCACGCTGCAATACACCGTGATGTACGGCCAGATCGCGCGGCCATACGCCATGGGCCTCTTCACAACGGCGTTGATCGCCGATCAGCTCACCCGGTACATCGCCACGGGCAAGCGCCTTCGCCTGGCGATCATGACGTTGGGACTCGTCCTCAGTGCCTACACCCACCACTTCGCGCTGATGCTGGCGGCCTTTATGTACCTCTCGGGCCTGCTGTTGGTGGGCTCAGGTCAGCGCAAGGCATTCCTGGTCGCCGGAGCGGTGGCGCTTGTCTGCTACCTCCCCAACCTGCCCCTGTTCTTCGCGCAACTCGGTTGGAAAGGCCTGGACGAATGGCTCACGCCACCTTCCGCTGATTGGACGATCCGCTACGCCTGGTGGATCGCGCATTGCTCCATCGTGTTCGCCCTGGCCTTGGGGATGGTGATCGGGCTCGCGGGGGCATTGCGCATCCGTCACAAGGGATCTTCACCACAGCTATGGACCATCGCGCTCGTGTGGGGCCTGTTGCCGCTGGTCGTGGGATACATCTACTCGCTGTTGCGGGCGCCAGTGCTGCAGTACAGCGTGGTGCTCTTTTCGTTCCCCTACCTGCTCATCGGTATGCTCGGCGGACTTCGCCATCTCAGGGACCGCTACGCGATCGGGCTTTCCGTGGCGCTGGCCATGATCTCCGTTCTCTCGTTGGTGACCGACAGGAAGTATTACGAACTCTTCGATCAGAGCAAATACGAGGCGATCGTACGGGGAACCATGGAAGCAGAACGTACCGGTCGCCTTGCCGTGATCGATGCGCCCCCGGAGGTGGTCGGATTCTACCGCAAGTTGTGGTGTGTGAACCCATCGGAGGCGCCCAGTGTGAACCTGCGCGGGAGGCCGGCCCATGCCCTGGACAGTTTACTGAAGGCCACTTCGGCCACGGCGGTGTTCTACGGACAAACCTCACAAGCGCTACCGGAGAACATCGCGCGCATCCAATCGCGCTTTCCGTTCATGCTGGAACGCCATGACCGCGTGGAGGGCCAGACCTTTGTGTTCGCTGCGCGGCCGCATGGCGAGGTGGTAAAGGACATTCGCGCGCAGGTGTTGAGGACGCCCGAGGTGCTCACAGGGGAGGGATGGGACGTGGATCCGAAGATCCTGCTGGTCGTGGACACGGTCTCCTCGAACTACATGCCGCGGAAGGTGTGGGACTTCACCGGGCACGAGTATGGTGCGGTATATGATCAGCCCATCTACAAGCTGGTCGGTGGGCCCAACGACCTGATCGAGGTGAGCACCACGATAGAACGGGCCGATGCAGCGTGCGACCTGGGCCTGGTGGTGGAACTCAAGGACGGCGACCGAAGCCTGTTCTACCGGAGCAACCAGCTGACCGGTGCACTGCGTGATGCGGACGGCCGTATTACGTTGATCACCACCGTAAAGCTATCGGACATACCCCGGCATGGAGATGGATCGCGGTTGCGGACTTACCTGTACAACCCGGCGCGTCGGGCAGCGATGATCTCCGCCCTGCGCGTGCAAGTACGGGAAGGCGATCCGGTGCTCTATGGCCTGTACGAGCCCATCGTCGGACATTGGACATACCGGTAGGAAACAGGAAGGGCCCGCCTTTCGGCGAGCCCTTGGCTGTGGAACAGGAGGGATCAGAGCTTGTAACTGAGACCGATGCCGATGGCCTCCTTGAACTGAACACCAGGACCTGGATCAGGCACTTTCACGCCGTCCACCGTCTTCAGGCGGGGCACGTCGATGTCATGGTCGTAGATGAGCATCGTGTTCAAGGAAGCGGAGAACCAGTCGTTCACCTTGAAGGTCCATGCGGTCTCCCAGTTCACGTCGATGTTCTGCGGATTGCGGAGGTAGTTGCTGAACAGGTCACCGCGTGTCATGAAGGTGATGTTCTTGGCGAGTTCCTTCTTGTACTGGGCACGGAGGTAACCGCCGACCTCCACTTCAGTGGTGCTGCCGTTCTTCACACCGAACACGCGCAGTTCGGGATCCGTGCTACCGTTGTAGAGCGTCTTGTCCGTAACGATCGTCAGCTTCATGGTCGCTGGCGAAATGAAGAAGGAGAAATTGTCGCTCGGACGGTAATCGAATCCAGCCCCCACCAGCACATAGGCCGGAGCGAACAGGTTGGAGATGCGCTCGCCCGTGCCGTCGAAGCCCTCCGTGAACTGGGTCCTGAACTGGCCGAGAAAGGCGAAGTACCAAGGCTTCTTCAGTTCATAGCCCCAGGTGCTGTTCAGTTCGATGCGGTCATCGGTCTTCACTGGTGCACCTTCGGCGTAGCTGAAGCCTTGGGGTGCCTGGATCTGTCCACCGAAGGCGAGGGCGATGCTGTTGTCCCACACCGTTTTGTTCTTGTGGCGATTGGCGAAGCCATTGAAGGAGGCGATGCCGCCAATGGTATTGAATCCGCCAGCGGCCCAGTTCGTGAGGCTCACCTGGGTGAGGTTCAGTCCGAATCGGCCTTCGCGGGTCCAGATCTTGCCGGTGGTATCGGCCGCCGAGCGGGTGGTCATTTTGGCGGCTGCGGCATCGCGCGTGGCTTTGTCCTCCTGGGCTACGGCCAGGTTCACCAGCGTTGCTGCGAACAGCAGGGTGGAAACTCTCTTCATGGTACTTGGTGGTTGTGTGGGGATTGGTTCTGTTATGGGATCGTGTAAAAGGGTGGCCTTCTACGCGAGTATGGACGTCGACGTTGTGAAAAGGTCACACGACGGGTTCGGACAGCACCTCGATGCGCTCACCAACCAGCTGTTTGGTTGGCAGCAGCACCAGTTTTTCGCCGGTACGGATGTAGATGCTGATGCTGTCGATCTTCTCGATCACCCCTTCATCCTGCCCGATGCGCACGCGCATGCCGGGCTTGAAGCGGTCCTTCCCGTAGTAGCTGCCGAGGATGTTGGTGAGGATCTCGCGGGCAGCGAAACCATAGGCGATGCAGAAGGCCAGCAACATGCCCCCCATCACCACCACGATGTTCGACGTGATCAACGTGGTGTCCACCCCCGCCATGTTCAAAGCCGTGATGGAGGTGAACAGAACGATGATCCCGAACAGAACGGAAGCAAGCACGCGGCCACCGCTCAGGCCAACGCTCTCCATCATGGTGGTCACCGCACCTTTCACGAGTTCGCCGCCCCACAGCCCCACCAGGAAAATGGCCAGGGCCGTGAACAACGTGGGCAGGTAGGCGAAGAAGGCGCTGATGGCGTTGGTAACGCCCGTGAGGTGCATGGCGTCCGCCGCGGCCACCACGAAGATCAGGAGGACGAAGACATAGATGAGACCGGCCAGGAAGGCGGACACTTTGGTGATGCCCACCTTGCCCAGGATCTTGGAGAATCCGCTCTTCTCCACGGCGGCATCGATGCCTGACCGGGTCAGGGCGTTCTTCACCAGGCTTCGGAGCAGCTTCGCAACAAGCCAGCCCAGGAGCAGGATGATCAGGCCGCTGATGATGCCCGGCAGGCCATTGATGATGCCGACCACATACTGTTCGAAGGCCTTCTGCAGGCTGGCTTTCAGGAGTTCAAGATCCATGAGGAGAGGGGGGATTATCGCGGGTTGTGGGTTTGTCGTCGCCGGACCGCCGCACCTTGTCGAAGATGGCGACGGAGAGATCGGCCACGAAGAGTTGCGCGAAGCGCATGAGGAGCATAGCGAACTTCACGCTCGACATCACCTCCTTGCGGAGGGTCTCCGGAGGTTGGTCCGTGGACCGGATGAGCTTGAACGGATTATCGCTCATGGTTCATCCGGATATAGTTCGGTGTACATGGCCAGGGCGCGTTCGCGCGCACGCATCAGGCGCATCTTCACGGCGCTCTCGCTCACGGACAGGGCGTCCATCATGTCCTTGAGCGAAAGTTCATCCTCATACTTCATCAACAGCACCGCGCGGTCGGTGGGGTCGATGCATTGGAGCACATGATCCAATTGTTCGGCCTGCATACCCAGTAGCTGTGCCTCGTTGCCTTCGTCCGCGGGGGTGTCGCTCTCGGTCCGCTCATCAATATCCTCCTCGCGATGGCGCTTGGCCTTGCGCAAGGTGTCGAGGCAGTAATTGTACGTGATGCTGTACAACCACGTGCCGAATTTGCTGCGGTGGTCGAACTTGGCCAGGTTCAGGAACGCCTTCAGGAAGATGTCGTGCGTAAGGTCCTTCGCCAGCTCACGGTCCCGCGTCATGCCCACGCATTTCTGGAAGACCTTGGTGGAATAGCGATCGTAGAGCACGGCGAAGCGTTCAGTGTCCATCTCCTGTTGGAGAGCGGACACCAGTTCCTCGTCGGTCAGCGACTGGTCCCTCTTTGTCCTGCTCTTGAACAACTGTATGGACAGTTGACACCTTTGGGACGGGAGAGTTCCATTTGGGTCACGATTACTTGATGGGAGCGAACACCTGGTCGGTATACCGGTTGGTCTCCGGCACCTTCATGCGCAGCTCGGGATGCCCGCACACGGCATGGCACGAGTTGCAGGTGTTGATGAGCGTTTCGTATCGCTCAGGGAAGTCCTTCAAGCTATCCGCGTTCAGCTGCACCTTGAGGGCCTCAATGGAGCGGATGCCATAGGTGCGCATGTTCTCGCTGATGGGGATATCCTTCTCCTCGATCTCCGCGTTCGCGATCTCCTCCATCACTTCCTTCACTTCATGGCGGTAGAACTTGGCGAGTTCCAAGTTGCCCGCCTGCCCGGAGTACCACAGCTTATGGGCCAGGTGTTGCATGCGCATCATGGCCGGGGCCACCTCCACCATGGGAGCCCCAATTGCGGCAGCACCCGGGGCCACCTTGGGAACGCCTCCGTCCATCCGCTCTTCCAATTTGCTGATGCGGTGCATCAACAAGGCCACCACCGCCAGCAATGCAAGCACGAGGATGATGGGGCCGGGTTTCATGGGGAGTTTCGCTTGAACGGTGCGCCCGCCTTCGCTTGCGCGGCGGCGGGCGCTGTGGGCATAACTGGATTCGAACCAGTGACCCCTACTCTGTCAAAGTAGTGCTCTGAACCAGCTGAGCTATATGCCCGTATGTTTTTTCAACGGAGGGCGAAAGTAACCGCCTTCCCCGAAGTACGAATACCCCGTTGAATTTCGTTCCTGAACCCCGCTGGGCCGATACCCCGATCAACCATGAAAAAAAGCCTGCTCCTGCTCGGTACCTTGGGCCTCCTGACCCAGGCATGTGGGCAGAAAAAAACCGAAAAAGCGATGGAACCCGTCCTTCCCGTGCAGAAGACCGATGAAGAGTGGCGCGAACAGCTCGACCCGGAACAGTACAACGTGCTGAGGCAGCATGGTACCGAGCGTGCGTTCACCGGTAAATACTGGGATCATCACGAGGACGGCCTTTACACCTGCGCGGGTTGTGGCCAGGAACTGTTCCGCAGCGACACCAAGTTCGACAGTGGCACGGGATGGCCCAGTTTCCACAAGGCCATGCGCCCCGAAGCCGTGCGTGAAATACGTGACCAGAGCTTCGGCATGGTGCGGGTGGAAGTGGTGTGCAGCCGTTGTGGGGGGCATCTGGGCCATGTGTTCGACGATGGGCCTCGCCCCACAGGCTTGCGGTACTGTATGAATTCCGCCGCCCTCGACTTTCAAAAGGAATAGCCCTGCAGGCGGGTACTTTCGGGCCGATGGTGCGCATAGGCCTGCTGATCACTTCGGCATTGTTGTGCTTCAACGGCAGAGCGCAGACCTGCTTTCATGTGGCCAGCGCTCCCGATAGGGCACCGTTGGGGAATGTCACGGCGCGATGTGCTGATGGGACCCTGGCCGGGACGAGCAACGCGGAAGGCCTGCTCTGCCTTGGATCAGCGTGCGACACCCTGTTGATAAGCGCGCCGGGCTATCCATCACAGCGGTTGGCCACAGCCGAGTTGCTCCGGTCTGGCACACTACTCCTACGGGTCAACGAACTTTTTCCGGTCACCGTGGAACCATGGCCCCGGAAGCGCGACCGCCATGGCCTGGCCTCGGTTTCCGTTCTGGACAGTGTGCAGCTCGCAGGCTTCGACCGCTCCTCGCTGCGCGCTGCTGCTCAATGGACGCCTGGTGTGCAGTGGGACCAGCGCGGGGCGGGTGGAAGCCAGCGGCTGAGCATGCGTGGAAGCCTCCTACGCTCGGCGTTCGGCGTGCGGGGGGTGAAAGTGTACTGGGGGCCTTTTCCCCTCACGCTGGCGGACGGGAGCACACCGTTGGAATTGTTGGACCCGATGATGGCGGGCAGTGTGGATGTGGTGCGCAGCATCGGCAGTCCTATCTACGGCAGCGCACCCAGTGGCATGCTGCTGGCACAGGCGCCGTTCCGAACAGGTCATGGTGCGGATGCCGCATTGGAGGTCCTTGGCGGATCGTATGGCTATTACAGGACCTCGGCCACAGCGCGCACCTCCCGTCCCGGTTCAGCGTTCACAGCAGGACTGGTGCGCCAGCGCAGCGATGGCTACCGTGCACAGGAATGGAGCGAACGCGATCAGGTGTTCGTGGCCGCACAACGCATCAGCCCACGCCATACCGGCCAGTTGTACCTCACCTGGCAGAACGCGGGGTGGGCCCTCCCAGGCAGCTTGGACAGCCTGACCGCAGCTACCGCACCCCGCAGTGCCCGTCCTTATTCGCAGGCCATCCATGCGCACATCGACAAGCATCAGCTCATGGGCGGAGCTGCGTCCGATGTGCGTTTAGGCGCGCACCTGAGGTTGCGCAGCACGTTGCACGCGCAACTGATCGACAAGCGGAACCCCTACGGGACCACCGTGGCGAATTGCGGTTACAAGGATGAGGTCATCCGCGCTGCGGGAGGTCGGCTCTCGGTCGCGGGCGACGGACGTCCGGCGCGGCTTCCGGTATCATGGGAAGTGGGCATGGAGGCCCTGGCCGAACGGGACAGGTTGCGCGAGAACAGTTATGTGAACGGACAGATCGGTGCCCTGAAGGTGGATGCGGACACGCGCGTGCTCAACCTGAACGCCTTCGCCATGAGCACCACGCGTCTGGCCCCCCGGACCGTTCTACAGGCCGGGGTGGGTGCGGAGAGAACGACCTACGACCATCGCGATGGGCTCTCCTTCACCTCCCCGTCCACCCAACCTGTGTTCGCGGCCTATCCGACCATCGCGTTGGAACATGTCACGCGCCAGGGCATCGAACTCCATGCACGCTATGCCGAGGCGACCAGCCGCGCCACGGTATGGGAGTATCTGGGGACCAGCGGCAACTTCAACAACGACCTGCGCGGCGAACGCGTGAAGGAGGTGGAGATCGGTGGGGTGCTGAACATGGATAGCAGCGCAACGCGGATTGAACTGACGGCTTTCCGGCGTGAGATGCGCGACCTGATCCTGTCCACCACGGCTGCTAACGGCACCGATCAGACGTATGTGAACACCGGGCGGGCCGTGATCACCGGCGCTGAACTCCGCCTGAACATGTCGATCCGCACCGGTGTCGGTGCGCTCATCCGCACCATGCTCTTCGCTGGTGTCCACCCCTCCACAGTTCACCTCGCCGATGGGCAGGTACTTACCGATATTCCGGGGAGCGCCGGTTACAGCTGCGGAATGTTATTGCGTGCACCCCTTCCCTTGCGTTCCAAGTGGGTGTGGGAGTTCGGTGGCCGGGTGGCTTCCGCGGTCAGGGCGTCCACGGAGAATGACGAGCGCGTTCCTGGCTTCGCCACAGTGCACGGGCGGATCGCGTATTCCTTCAAGGTCAGCGGGGCACGGGTCGCTTGCTTCGCACATGTGGAGAACCTCCTGGATGACCATTTCAGCAGCTGGGTGCAGGTGAACGACCCCGGGGGCCGCTATTTCAACCCTGCACCCGGGCGGAGTTTCCTTGCCGGTGTAAGTCTCGCCATGGGAAATGACCGGGGTCATCGGGTGGCACCCACAAGGCGTTAAATTCGCGCCGCGTAAGCAGAACCATGGCCAACCCAAAGCCCGGCCCCGGCCGGATCTTCAAGAATCCCTTCCTCGAGGCGCTCACCAAAACGCACATCGCCGTGCCGTTGACCCTTTTCTGGAGCGCTGGTGCCGTTACTTTATGGTACTCCATCGCCCGGCTGGGCATCAGTTGGAGCAGCGCCTTGGTGATGTTCCTGGTGGGTGCGCTGTTCTTCACGCTCATCGAGTACCTGATGCACCGCTTCCTCTATCACATTCCGGCGGCCACGGAAGGCAAGAAGAAGTTCCAGTACACCATTCACGGCGTACACCACGACCATCCCCGCGACAAGAGCCGCCTGGCGTTGCCTCCGGTGGTGAGCATTGTGCTGGCGGTGCTGTTCATCTACCTGTTCCGCGTGATCATGGGCGAGCATGGCTTCGCCTTCGGCGGCGGATTCCTCTTCGGCTACAGCACCTACCTGGCGGCGCACTACGCCATCCACATGTACAAGCCGCCCAAGAACGTGCTCAGCCTGATCTGGAAGCACCACAACCTGCACCACTTCGTAGGCGATGATGGCGCCTTTGGCGTGAGCAGCCCGTTCTGGGACCACGTGTTCGGCACCATGCCTGAAGATCCCAAGCGTAAGGCCGCAGCGCAGACGAACCGTCTGATCTGACCCAGGGACGGTGTCCCATCTTCCTACCGGCCATACGGAACGGTGTTCGGGCATCGTTCCAGTTAGGCGTGTAACACATGACATGGCAACGTACATCACAGTTCACCGGTCATCGCGGTGCGGTCTATGCACTGGATGGGCTAGGCGACGATCATCGGTTCCTGAGCGGAAGCGGTGATGGACGTGTAGTTCGCTGGGACCTGCGTTCACCGGGTACGGGTGAGTTGTTGGCCGATGCGGTACACGCGATCTTCAGCCTGCACCATGACGAAGCGCGAAAGCTGTTGCTCATCGGGAATGAGAACGGCGGTTTGCATGTGATCGACCTGGTGGAGCGTGAGGAGATCCGGTTATTACAGGCCCATCAGAAAGGCATCTTCAACATCCTTGCACTCCCGGGCGATCGCATCGCTTGTGCCGCAGGTGATGGCAGTTTGAGCCTCTGGCAACTGCCGTCGATCGAACTGCTGCGCCGGATCCCGTTGTGCGATGACAAAGTGAGAGGCCTGGCCGTGGACCCCACGGGGGCGTGGTTGGCCGTGGCCTGTGGCGATGGAAGCGTACGCGTGATGGATACCACGGACCTCAATGAGCACCATACGCTCGAGGCGCATGCCAAGGGAGCGGCCAGCGTGGCCTGGCATCCCCGGAAGCCGGTATTGATCAGCGCTGGCCGCGATGGCCTGTTGAGCTTCTGGCGCAGCGACGATCATTTCCGCCCGTTGCGGTCGCTGCCGGCACATCGTGCCAACATCTACGGCATCCGATTCAATGCGGATGCATCGCTCTGCGCCACGGCGAGCCGGGATAAAACGGTGAAGCTCTGGGACGGCAACAGCTTCGATGTGCTGGAAAGGTTCGACCTGAAGGCTGGCGGACACACGCACAGCGTGAACGCAGTGCGTTGGTGTTCCGATGGCAGCCTGCTATCCTGCGGCGACGACAAACGGATCATCCGCTGGTCGCAGCAGGCACCGGTCGCCGCTTGATCAACGCGTCGGGTACGTGCAGGGGCCAGCGCCCTGGTGGGTGCACCGATCAAAGCGGATAGAACAAGGGTATCAGCAGGGTCGCTAACAGCCAGAAGACGATGCTGAGCGGAGCCCCCACGCGCAGGAAATCCGTGCTTCGGTACTGGCCAGCGCCGTAGATCATGGCGTTCGTCTGGTAGCCGAAGGGCGTCATGAAACCGAGCGACGCGGCGAACACCACGGTCATGATGAACGGCAGTGGACTGAGGCCCATGGCGTCCGCCGTCGATATCGCTATGGGCGTCACCAGGGCCGCGGTGGCGGTGTTGCTCATCAGCTCGGTCAACACGAGCGTCACGAGGTAAAGCCCACAGATCACCCATCGGGGACCCAAGGGCCCCACCACATCCACCAGCCCATGTGCAAGGCGATCGGCCAGCCCGCATTTCTCCATGGCCACACCCAGGCTGAGCGTACCCGCCAGCAGGAACACGATCCGCCATTCGACCGCTTCATATACGTCCTTCATTTTCATCAGACCGGTGACGGCCAACAACACCACGGCCCCTAGCGTGGCAATGGCGATGGGTACCAGCTCCAAGCTGGACAGAACGACCACCGCAAGCAACACGAGCGCAACGAATGCGAAGCGCTTGCGCTGGAAAATGGCCACCCCTTCCTGCTCGGTCAGGATCACGAAGGGACTATCGGGGCTGCTTTCCGATCGTTTCAAGGTGGCCACGTAATGGCTTCTCACCTCTGCCAGGATCACGTCGCCAGCGCGTAGGACCAGATCGTTCAACCGGTCGTGCACAACATCCTCGCGATGTCGCACCGCGAGCGGCACCGCCCTGTATTTACGGATGAGGTCGGCCTCCCCCAGCGGTTTTCCTTCGAGTTCGCTACTGGCCGTGATCACCAGTTCGACCAAGGTGGTACCCCGCTTGCGCAGATCATCATTGGCCAGTTTCAGCACTGGCTCGATCGTGATGTGTGCCCGGTCCTTCAGCTCCCGTATGCGTGCCAGGTCGCAACGGACCTTCAGCACATCACCGGCCTCCAACTGCATGTCGCCACTGGGCAGCGTGAAGCGCTGATCATGGCGCAGGATCTCGATGATGTCCATGTCCAGTTCCTTCACGAGCGAGCTGTCCATGATGCGTTGCCCTACAGCGGGCGCACCGGCGAGCAGCTGGATCTCCGTGACATACCCCCGCATGCTGAACTTGTCCCCCAGGTCCCGCGGCTCCCTCCGGTCCGGCAACAGTTTGCGGCCGACGAACGTGAGGTAAAGCACGCCAACGACGAGAAAGACGAGCCCCAAAGGGGTTTGGTCGAACATGCCCAGTCCGGGCCTGCCTTGGCTGGTGAGTACACCGCTCACCACGATGTTCGTGCTTGTTCCCAGCAGCGTGACCACCCCGCCGAAGATGGTGGCGTAACTGAGGGGGATGAGCAGTTTGCTGGGCGCCTGACCACTGCTATGCGCCATTTGCACCACCACGGGCAGGAGCAGGGCCACCACCGGTGTGTTGTTGACGAAGGCACTGATGGCGCCGATGCAGAGGGCGAACAGGAACATGCCCATGGTGGGATTGGTGCGGAAGATCCGCGACAGGCGCGGTCCGATCGTGCTGACCGCCCCGGTGCGCAGCAAGGCCGAACTGAGCACGAACATGAACATCACGGTAACGGTGGCGGGGTCGCTGAACCCGTTGAGCGCCTCCTTGGGCGTGATCACCTCGGTGCCCACCAACACCATGAGGATGAGCAAGGCCACGAGGTCGATGCTCAGCTTCTCGCTGATGAAGAGCACAAGCGCTCCGACAACGGTGCCGGCTACGATGATCTCGTCGGTGCTCATGGTTGCGAGGTTGACGGGCTTAGCGCCAGTGCTGGGCGTACCAGGGCACGGCACGGTCCAGGCCCGCGTTCAGGTCGAAGGCCGGCGCAAAGCCGAGCATGCGGCGGGCCTTGGTGATGTCCGCTAATGAATCCCGTACATCACCCGGGCGCTCCGGCGCATGTTGGACCCCGATGCCTGCAATGTCCGGATCGATGCGTGAAAGGTGTTCGCGCAGGTGGCCCACCAGCGAAAGCAGGTCGCACCGTTCGCCATAGGCGATATTGAAGGCCTGGCCCACCGCATCCGGTCCCGCGGTCAGCGCGCATTGCACGGCCAATACGGCATTGCCTACGTAGGTGAAGTCCCGCGTCTGTCCCCCATCCCCGTTCACCACGGGGGTCTCGTGCTTCAACAACGCCCGGATGAACTTGGGAATGGCGGCGGCATAGGGGCCTTCGGGATCCTGCCGCTCACCGAACACATTGAAGAACCGGAGCCCCACCAGTTCCATCCCATGCATGCGATGGTACAGGTATGCGTACGCCTCATCCATGGCCTTGGTCACCGCATAGGGCGAAAGGGCGCGACCTTCCGTGCCTTCACGCTTGGGCAGATCGGTGCTGTCGCCGTAGACGCTGCTGCTGCTGGCGTATACGATGCGTTGCACACCAGCTGCCCGAGCGGCCTCCAACAGGTTCACGAAGCCTGCGAGGTTCACCGCCTCGGTGGAGAGCGGATCGGCGATGCTGCGCGGCACGCTTCCGAGCGCGGCCAGGTGTACGATGGCATCCACTCCCTGCATGGCCTGTTGCAGGTCGGCCGGGCTCCGCAGGTCACCCTGCACGAAGGCGAAGCTGGGCCGCCCCTCGAGTTGGGCGAGGTTGGCCCGCTTGCTCGTGGCGAGGTTATCGAAGCATCGAACGGAACTCCCCTGGGCCACCAAGGCATCACACACGTGTGAGCCGATGAAGCCCGCACCGCCGGTGACCAGGATGGTAGGGAGGGGAACAGGCATGGGGTCGAGCAAATGTAGATGGCCCCGGATCACGGTTCCGTGGGTTTTCTCGCCGCGGCGGCCAGCACATACTTCCAGCTCGATGGAACGACCGGTGAGAGCAGGCCATCCAGCAGTGCGAGCAAGCGACGCTGGCCTTCGGAGCGACCGAAGTTGGCGAAGGTGCCGAAGGTGGATGTACCCAGGACGGTGAACGCCTTCAGCAGGTCCATGTCCTCGGGCAGGGTGAGGTATCGCCAATACCGGTCCCAAGCCACAAAGCGCTTGCGCATCCACCGGTGCAAGCGGGAACCGCCAAGGTTCTCGGCGAACAGAAGTACGCCACCGGGTCTGAGCACACGGTGGATCTCAGCGAGCGCCTTCAACTGTCGCTCCTTGGTGCTCAGCGCGCCGATCACGCTCTTGAACATCACGACATCGAAGGAGTTGTCCGGATGTTGGATGTTGGTGATGTCCTGGGCCTCATAGGCCACCCGGGGATGCACCTGATAGCGCTCGTGCAGCGGTCGTGCCGATGGCTCAGGAGAGGACAGGTCAGAACAGATCACCCGATGGCCATGCATCGCCAGATAGAGGCTCAAGCCCCCTTCCCGCTCGCCAAGGGCCAATGCCCTGCCCTGCGGCAACGGCGCCAGTACCGCCTCCCAGACACGCAGGGCCTTGGACCAGGTGCCCACATCCCATTGGAACACATCGGCCAGCAGCGCCTTGTCCAGCCGGGCTATCGTCCAGGTGTCGGTCATGCAACCGTCTTGTATGATGGACGCGCCTCAGGAGGACCCGAAGGTCATCACTTGGCCACGGCCATACTGCGGCGTTCCCTGATCACGGTGATCTTCACCTGGCCGGGGTAGGTCATTTCGTTCTGGATGCGTTCGGCCAGGCTCATGCTGATCACATCGGCCTGAGCGTCCGTCACCTTCTCGCTTTCCACCATGACCCGCAGTTCGCGACCGGCCTGGATGGCGAAGGCCTTGCTTACGCCGGGGTAGCTCATGGCGAGGCTCTCCAGGTCCTTCAGGCGCTGGATGTATTGTTCCATGGCCTCGCGGCGCGCACCGGGTCGGGCGCCGCTGATGGCGTCGCAGGCCTGGATGATCGGCGACAACAATGTGGTCATCTCGATCTCGTCGTGGTGGGCACCGATGGCGTTGAGCACATCGGGTTTCTCGCCGTACTTCTCGGCGATCTTCATCCCGAGCAGGGCGTGTGGCAGTTCGGGTTCCTCATCGGGCACCTTGCCGATGTCGTGGAGCAGGCCTGCGCGTTTTGCGGCCTTCACGTTGAGGCCGAGCTCCGCAGCCATGGTAGCGCTGAGGTTGGCCACCTCGCGGCTGTGCTGGAGCAGGTTCTGTCCATAGCTGCTGCGGTAGCGCATGCGGCCCACCATGCGGATCAGCTCGGCGTGGAGGCCATGCACCCCGAGGTCGATGCAGGTGCGCTTGCCGATCTCCACGATCTCATCCTCCAGGTGGCGCTTGGTCTTGGCCACCACTTCCTCAATTCGACCCGGATGGATGCGACCGTCCTTCACCAACTGGTGCAGGGCGAGCCGCGCCATCTCGCGGCGCACGGGATCGAAGCAGCTCAGGATGATGGCACCCGGTGTATCGTCCACCACGATCTCAACCCCCGTGGCCTCCTCCAAGGTGCGGATGTTGCGGCCTTCACGCCCGATGATGCGGCCCTTCACGTCATCATTCTCAATATGGAATACGCTCACCGCGTTCTCCACCGCATGCTCGGTGGCGGTACGCTGGATGGTCTGGATGATGATCCGCTTGGCCTCTTTGTTGGCCGTGAGCTTGGCCTCCTCGGTGACCTCCTTGATGTGCGCCATGGCCCCGGTCCGGGCCTCATCGCGCAAGCTGTCCATCAGTTGTTTCTTGGCTTCCTCGGCGTTGATGTTGCTCAGCTTTTCCAGCTGGGCCACCTGCTTGGCATGGGTCTTTTCAACATCCTCCTGACGTCGCTCGAGACCTTGAAGCTTCACTTCAAGGTCCTTCTTCAGGCTGTCCAGCTGTCGCTCCTTGTTCACCAGGTCCTGCTGTTGGCGGCTCAGCTGCTGTTCGCGTTGCTTGCTCTTTTCCAAGGCCTGTTGGGCGCGCTTCTCCTTCTCGCGCGCTTCGTTCTCGTGCTCCTCCTTCATCTGGAGGAACTTCTCCTTGGCCTGCACGAGCTTTTCCTTCTTGATGGTCTCACCTTCCGCAGCAGCCTCCTTCAGGATGCTGTCCCTGCGCTTCTTCATAAGGCTGTTGAGCAGGAGGTACACAAGTCCTCCGCCCACGGCAATTCCGGCCAGCAGGCCGATCAGTAGTTCAAGTATGTTCATTCGTCCACTGTTGTTAGATGTCAGTGGACCCTTGTGGACCTCCGGGGAGCGGGGAACGGCGGATCAGCTGGGGAGATCAATGAAGAGGCGTTCCAGTGCGGCAAGGGCATCCTTATCCTCTTGCGTATGCTGGGGCGCAGTGGCGTTGAGTGCGCGGGTGGTGACCTCCAACGCGGCCATGGCCAGCAGGTCCTGCTTGTCGGTCATCGGGTAATGCGCCTTCAAACGGGCAATGCTCTCATTGATCTCCTTGATGGCGGCGCGGATGTTCGCCTCTTCACTGGGGTGAACAGTGAGGGGGTAGGCCCGGCCGGCCAGTTCGATCCTGATCGATACTTCGTCCATGGTGTGGGTTCCGGGCGTGCTGTTCATGCGTTGAGCAGGGCCAGGCAGCGATCGATCTCGCTCACCAGTTCATCGATCCGTTCCTTCGATCCCGAGTGATGGGGAACGGCCGGGGCCGTTCTCACCGCGCGGAGGACCTCGTTCTCGCGTTCCAATTCCGTGATCCGCGCCTTGAGCACATCAGTGTTGCGCTTCTCCTCGCGCAACTCTTCCTCGATCTGGTTCAGCTTGGCGGTCAGGCGGTCCCGCTGCTGCAACAGCGACAGCACATGGCTGTGCACGGTCCTGAGGCGGGTGGCCAGATCGTTCATGGAGCTTGGAAATGCAAAGACCGTAAGGGTCCGAGGCCAAAGATAAGGGCACTCCCCGATCGAGCATGGTCTTTGTTTGAACCTCAGCCTGTTGATCGATGTCGCCGTGCATCAACCGCTGCTGCCCCACCGCCCCGATAGCTTGCAGACCCTTTGACAGCCCCGGTCACCCATGTGTTGGATCAATGTATAAGTCGATCGAAGCAAGCAGGAACAGTGCGTTGATCTTCAGCCTCTTGATGGTCGTGAGCACTGCTGCGCAAAAACGGGCATCCACCGATGTCCTGTGCGCCCCGTTGGACATTCCGATAACGCTTTCCGGGAACTTCATGGAGTTGCGGAGCGATCATTTCCACAGCGGTCTGGACCTGCGGACCGACAGCCGGGAAGGGCTGGTCGTGCGCGCCGCCGCAGGCGGCTTCGTGAGCCGGATCAAGGTGAGCCAATATGGGTATGGCAAGGCGCTCTACATCGACCACCCCAACGGCCAAACCACGGTATATGGCCACCTGCGGAACTTCACCGGCGCCATCGCTGAAACGGTCCTCTCCGCTCAATACAGGACCAGCAGCTTCGAGGTGGACCTCACCTTCGGCCCGGGGGAACTGCCGGTGACCGTTGGTCAGCTCATCGCGTACAGCGGCAATTCCGGGGGAAGCTCCGGTCCACACCTCCACTTCGAAGTGCGCCGGACCACTGACCAGTTCGCCTTGGACCCCGAGGCCTACGGTATCGATGTTCCGGACACCATACCACCCACCTTCCTGGGCCTGCGGATCGATCCGCTGGATGCCGCCGGGCGAACAGCTCCGTATCCGGGAAATGCGAAGGGCTGGGTGGTGGAAGGGGCCAGTGGGCAATACCGGTTGAAGGAGCTTGCAGGGGTGGCCGCATTCGGCACGGTGGGCTTCTCGGTGAACGTCATCGACAAGTACAACCGCAGCCAGAGCACCTGCGGCATTCGGTCCATGAGCCTATCCGTGGATGGTGTGCCCCTGATGAGCTTCGAGCTGAAGGAAGTGGACTTCGGACTGCAGCGCTATGCCAATGCGTTCATGGACTATGGGCTGTACAAGGAGAACGACATGAACTACCACCGCTGCTACCGGCTGCCGAACAACCGCCTGCAGGTGTATGGGGGCGAACCTTCGCAGGGGCACTTTACGCCGGTTCCCGGGCAGGTGCATCAAGTGCGGGTGGTGGCGGTGGACGCGAATGGGAACACAAGCACCCTGGACCTCCCCTTGCGCGGCGCTCCATTGGCGGAGGCCGGCACGTGGCCAGCACCCAGCGTCGAGGGGGAACTGTTCCCGTATGATCAGGACGGTCAACTGACCGCCGACGGCATGCAACTGAAGCTTCCGACGAACGCCCTCTACCAGGATGAGCGCATCACGTGGAGCATCGTAACCCACCGGCCTGCCAGGAAGAACGGACCCGCTCCCATTGGGCCCTGTTACCAGGTGCACCAGCCTGCCACGGCGCTGCACCTACCTGCCCGCTTGTTGCTGCAGGTCGATGAGAACGTGGCCCGTGGCATCAAGGACAAGTTGATCGTTGTTCAGTTGGACAAGGACCATAAGCCCCGGAACATGGGGGGCACCTATGCCGACGGCTGGATGACCGCCAAGATCAAGGCCTTTGGTCTTTATACCGTGATGGTTGACACCACCCCGCCCACACTCGTTCCGGTGAATTTGGCACCGAGCATGACGGGCAAGGACAGCCTGGTGTTCCGCGTGGGCGATGACCTGAGCGGGGTGGATAAATGGGAAGGCCGACTGGACGGGAAATGGATCCTCTTTGAATGGGACCATAAGAAGCAGCGGCTGACCCACGCCTTCGACCGGGTGAGCAATTCCTCAGGCCCGCATAAACTGCAACTCGATGTGCGGGATGAGCGGGGCAACACCCGTTCATTCACGTACACTTTCCATCGCTGAGGTCAGGGCTTTTTTGGGCCTTTCCGCTTGTATTTTGCTAAAAGATCTCCCAACTTGTGCTCTCGGCCCGTTGCGCCGGCATGCGCACTTGAATGGAATTGGAACTCACAAGCCCGGTTAAGGTCGTTCAAGGGGACAGGGAACCCGTCGGGCTGCGGGCGGTGGACGCACCGCTGGCCGGCACCACCACCACTTGGGCAATGGATCTGGTACAGGAGGACCTGCCCTTGCCCACCCCTGCCGCACATTGCAAGCTGCTGGGATTCTGGAACGACATGCCGGAGGAGGAACAACGGGAAGTGGTGGAACTGATGCCCCCCACCTACGGCAAGAAGCGTTACGTGAACAGCACACCCATGGTAATTGACGTGAAGGAGATGGCGACCGTGCTGATCGGGATCTACCTGATGCTCGCACTGGTCCACATGGTCCTCTTGATCGTGCGCCTGTAGACGCGGCGAAAGCTCGCGCGGCGCTGCCACCAGGAGGAAATTATTTCAACAACGTGATCGTTGGAACGTGCGCATCCACGATGCCTTCGGTCCGCATGCCGAGCCAATCCTGCACCAGCATGGCATAAATGCTGCGGAAGTCCACCGAGTGGATCAGATCACCGTTGTCGTCCAAGGCGGTCAGCGATGTGGGTTCGTTGTACATCCCCGGAGTGCGCAGCCCGCCTCCCAGAAGGAATACGTTGCTCGCCGTACCATGGTCGGTGCCGTTGCTGGCGTTCTGCTTCAACCGCCTGCCGAACTCGCTGAAGACCATCACCAGGACCTCCTCCCCCCGGCCGGCCTGCTTCATATCGGTCATGAACGCTGCCAGCGATGAGCTGACGGCACCCAGCTGATTCTCATGTCGCGCGGCCTGGTTCACATGCGTGTCGAACCCGTCGGCGCTGGTGTAGTACACGCTGGTCTCCATGCCACTTCGGATGAAGGAGCTGACCTGCCTGAGCTGCCTCGCCAGTTCATGCTTGGGCCAGATAGCAGTGGACGTTTGGGGACGCAACGTCTCGTGGATGTATCCCGCGCTGCGGTAGGTCTCGGCCATCGTGCGATACAGGTATCCCAGCTGGACATGTTCCTGCTGGTGTTGCTCCTGAGCAAGGGCGGCGAAATAGGGTTCGCGGGTGGTGGCGTGGAAGCGGGCGGGTTCATTCAGGGCGATGGCCTTCATGCGCTTGCCCTTGTTGGCCAGCGACAGGGAACCTCCGAATTCGATGACACCATGTGGTGGCGCCCCGGAGAGATCGAGGTATCGCCCCAGCCAACCGGTTCCCAGGTACTCATCGCTGCCACTGGCGGTCTGCCAGATATCCATGCTGCGGAAGTGCGACCGGTCCGGTTGCGGATAGCCCACGCCGTTGATGATGGTCACCAGCCCTTGATCGTACAATTCACGCACCCCGGCCATGGCGGGATGGAGACCCAGCTCGTCCGTCAGCGGCAGTACCTTGTCCTTGCCAATCGCCAGCACCGGACGTTCGCGGTAGTAGATGTCGTTGCGATACGGCACCACGGTGTTCGCGCCGTCATTTCCGCCCGTCAGCTGTACCACCACGAGGATGCGACCCTTGCCGCCGGGCCTGTTCGGAATGGCGTGCAGGAACCGCGGCATCAGCAAGGCCGTGCTTACGAGGCTGGTGCTGCGTAGGAATCGTCGGCGGTCCATGGTCAACACAGCTGGTATTCGGGTGAGGAGAGCACTTCCAGCACACGCTCCCACAATTGGCCTTGCGACAACCCCTGGCGCATGGCGTCCGCAGGTTCCACCTGGAGCATCATGCGGAACAGATCCTGGTCGCTGGCATTGGCCGGTATCTGCGCGAGATAGCTGTCCTTTTGCGAAGTGGTGCTCAGGATGCGGTTCTTCTCCTCCCGCATGGGTGCATCGGCCATGGCCATGCCGGGGGTGATGTCATTGTCCATGGCGTTCGCCCCCGTTTGATCCCAGTTCAAGGTGCCCTGGTTCAGCAGCGCGGCCGGCAGCTTCAATCGCAACATCAGCGAATTGCTATCGATCCAGGCCTCCCCCTCCTTCCATCCGGCCACGTTCGGCGGATAGAGCAGCACCTGACCGAGGCTGCGCTGGAGGAACACCGCGCTGTCATCGCGCTCAAAGCTGATATGGAAGCATTTGTCCAACCCACCCATCAGCTCCGCCGGCGATTTGATACGCACGCCGAAGCGGTCCGGATGCCGGAAATGGTCGCTGAGGAACACATGTCGCATCAGGTCCCCGATGTCGTGGTCGCTGGCCAGGAATCGGCGCACCATGCCATCCACAAAAGCCTCATCCAATGTTGGATCCACGAACCAGCGAAAGATCTTCTCGCAGATGAAGCGTGCGGTGAGCGGGTCGTCGAGCAGCAGGTCCAACACATCATCGCCGTTGAAGTTGCCCGTGCGCCCGCGGAAGGTCTTCACGCCCTCATCGTGATGTTCGGCCCGGAACTCGAACTCGGCCGTATCGAGCTTGTAGGACCAGCCGGTGAACGCCCGTGCGGCCTCATGGATGTCCCGTTCCGTATAGTGGCCGCGACCGAGGGTGAACAGTTCCATCACCTCCCGGGCGAAGTTCTCGTTGGGTGCGCCTTTGCGGTTCCGATGATTGTTGAGGAACTCGATCATGCTGGCCGAGCGGCTCACCTCCTTGAGCAGGGTGCGGAAGCTGCCCAGCCCGTGTTCGCGCAGTACGTTGAGGTAGCGTTCCGTGTTCAGCGACCATTGGCTCCAGGATGCGAAATGCCCATGCCAGAACAACGCCATCTTCTCGCGGAGACAACCATCGGTGATGATCATGCGCTGCCGCCAGAGGCCGTTCAGCCGCTTGGTGGCTTCCCGGCCCTCCTTGCGCAGCAGGAATTGTTCCTGCGGTTTCAGCGCGCGGTAGGCCTCGGTGGTCAACGTGCGGTGTTCCGTGTGCAACGGTTCGAACGGCCGCAACGGCCTGAACAGCTGCTCCACCGTCCGTTCGTAGGGTTGGGCGGCCATTTCCATCAGCTCCGCTGGGGGCAGGCCCAGACCGGCCCGCCAGAAAAGGTGGTGGGTGAGGCGGATATGGTCGGTGGACATGGCAGGATGGCGGAGCGGGCGCTGCCAAAGATCGCGCCGAAGTCAGGCACCGAACCAAAGGATCTCCTTCTCCGTATGAACAGGCGCCTCTTCAGGGCGAACACCATGATCCACCGGACGAACCGTTCAATGCTCCTCACCAGTTTGCTGGTCGCCCCCGTGTTCATGGGCGGATGTGGCCGCTCCATGATCCAGACCCGGATCACCGAGGGCACCATTGAATACGACATCACCTTTCCCGACTACGATCCCAACGGCTTGATGGCCGGAATGCTCCCGGAGAAGACCATGCTCTACTTCGATGCCGAGCACCAAGTGGCCGACCTCAGCGCCGGCATGGGTGTGTTCCGTACGAGCATGATCGTGAACACCCCCAAACAGCTCATGGACTATCACATGAGCGTGATGAGCAAGAAGCTCGTGAGCGAGCTGGGCCCCCGCGACCTGGTGCAGTTCAACAAGGATTCCCAGGCCATGTCCATCATCTTCACGGATGTGGAGGACACCATTGCCGGCTATCCGTGCAAGAAGGCGATCGCCATCTACAGCGGACTGGAGCAGCCCGAAGTGGAGCTGTGGTACACCACGGCCATCAGCATGGACCGCCCGAACTGGTTCGGGCCGTACAGCACGGTGCCGGGCGTTCTGCTGCAATACGAGATGATCCAGTACGGCATGCGCATGAAGCTGCGGGCCTGCAAAGTGAGCGCGGGCGCCATGGATGAGCAGCGCCTGGTGCGCAAGCCGGACCACGACCTGGTGGAACCTGCGGTGCTTCAGCACGAACTGCAGGAGGTGCTGAGCACCTTCAGCAGCTGATCGGCGTTGGTCCGCCACGCGCTAAGAGGCCACAAACGATCGTTGATAACAGGACCGCGCCTGCGGCCTGCGCGCCGGTGCCCCCCCGGTAGTTTCGCTGTGCCCGCCAACGCGGGCGCAATCCTTTTGCACCGTGGCCACCGACAAACAGAACCGCCTTCGAGAGGAGGACATCCCTGAGGAGTCCGCTCCCGTGAAGGAACGCAAGCCCAGAAAGAAGAAGGAGGCCCCTGCCGAGGGTCGTATCGCCCGCATCAAAGCCTTCCTCGGCGATGAGCGTTTCCACAAGGTGTGCGGTCTGTTCCTGGTGTTGTCATCGCTCTACCTGCTGGCGGCCTTCACCAGCTACCTCTTCACGTGGCGCATCGACCAGGACCTCATGAGCCGTCCGTGGGGAGAACTCTTCAGCCCTGCCGTTCATGTGGACAACTGGTTGGGCAAGCTCGGCGCGCTCACCAGTCATCAGTTCATCTACCGCTGGTTCGGCATTGCGGCCTTCGTGGGCGTGCTGTGGAGCTTCCTCGGTGGTGTGCGGTTGCTACTGGGCACCTGGTTGCTGCCGCGCAACAGGACGTTCCGTTGGTCGCTGATGTCCCTGTTCTGGATCCCCACGCTCATGGGCTTCTTCTTTGCGAAGAGCGAATGGATGTTCCTCGGTGGTGGCATCGGCTATTCCATCAACGCACACCTCAGCGCGTGGCTCGGGTCCTTTGGCGCCGGCGCGCTGATCCTCTTCAGCGCGGCCGCCTTCGGTGTGTTCACGTTCAACCCATCATTCGACTGGGTGCAAGGCCTGTTCGCGCGGAAGCCGGTGAGCGATCATGGGGCCGTTGCGTTGGATGATGTTGCCGAGGATGCTGACGGCTGGTCGAAGCCCAACAAGGTGCGCGAACCTGCACCTGTTGTTGCGGCCGCTCCTGTTCAGGAATTGGTGATGGAGGTGGAAGAGCCTGTGGCGGAGGAGGAGGTGGAAGAAGAGAGCGAAGCCGTGGAACTGGAATTGGGGACCAGCGATGAGGAGGATGAGAACGAAGAGGAGGTGCCCTTGGAGATGGAAACCATCGGCGCGCTTGCTGAGAGTGCCCCCATCGACCCGAGCATCCCCGCCATTCCGCTCAGCGTGGACGGCATGAGCGTTCAGGCTCCGGCCGCGGACGAAGTGCTCACGGAGGCCGAGATCGAACGCAAGCTGCAGGAGTTCGGCGAGTACGACCCGAAGCTGGACCTCGCGAGCTACGAACTCCCCCCGATCGACCTGCTCGTGGATCACGGTACCGGCGAACTGACGGTAACGAAGGAGGAACTCGAGGCGAACAAGAACCGCATCGTGGAGACCCTCTCCCACTACAACATCGGCATCGATAAGATCAAGGCGACGATCGGGCCAACGGTCACGCTGTACGAGATCATCCCCCAGGCCGGTGTGCGGATCAGCAAGATCAAGAACCTGGAGGACGACATCGCGCTGAGCCTTGCCGCGCTGGGCATCCGCATCATTGCGCCGATCCCCGGTAAAGGCACCATTGGTATCGAGGTACCGAACAGCAAGCCCCAAGTGGTGGGCATGCGCGCCGTGATCGCCAGCGAGAAGTTCCAGAACACCACCTTCGACCTGCCCATCGTGCTGGGGAAGACCATCACCAACGAGACCTTCGTCACCGACCTCACCAAGATGCCGCACCTGCTGATGGCGGGTGCCACCGGTCAGGGCAAGTCGGTGGGCTTGAACGCGATCCTGGTTTCGTTGCTGTACAAGAAGCACCCGAGCCAGATCAAGTTCGTGCTGGTGGATCCGAAAAAGGTGGAGCTCACCCTCTTCAACAAGATCGAGCGGCACTTCCTGGCGAAGCTCCCCGGCGACAGCGATGCGATCATCACCGATACCAAGAAGGTGGTAGCCACGCTGAACAGCCTGTGCATCGAGATGGACGACCGCTACGAACTGCTGAAGGATGCGCAGGTGCGGAACATCAAGGAATACAACGCCAAGTTCATCGGCCGCCGGTTGAACCCCGAGAAAGGCCACCGCTTCCTCCCCTACATCGTGCTGGTGGTGGACGAGTTCGCCGACCTGATCATGACCGCGGGCCGCGAAGTGGAAACGCCCATCGCGCGACTCGCCCAACTGGCCCGGGCCATCGGCATCCACCTGATCATCGCCACGCAGCGCCCCAGCGTGAACATCATCACCGGAACGATCAAGGCCAACTTCCCGGCCCGCATCGCCTTCCGCGTAACGAGCAAGATCGACAGCCGCACCATCCTGGACACCGGCGGCGCCGACCAGCTGATCGGCCGCGGCGACATGCTGCTGAGCACGGGCAATGATCTGATCCGCATCCAGTGCGCCTTCGTGGACACGCCGGAGGTGGAGAAGATCACCGAGTTCATCGGCAACCAACGCGGCTACCCCGATGCCTTGAACCTACCTGAAGTACCCACGGACGAAGGCGAAGGCGGTGGCGATGTGGACGAAGGCGAGCGCGACAGCATGTTCGAGGAAGCCGCCCGCATCGTGGTGCAAACGCAACAAGGTTCAACGAGCATGATCCAACGCAAACTGAAGCTCGGCTACAATCGCGCGGGGCGTATCGTGGACCAGTTGGAAGCTGCGGGGATCCTCGGTGGCTTTGAGGGATCGAAGGCGCGGCGTGTGCTGATCCCGAACGAGGCGGCTCTGGCGGCGCACTTGAACCAAGGTGTGCCGGTGGGTGGCCCGGGGATGGGGGGATATTAAACGAGCAACGGAAAACTGACATGAAGGCCTTCGGAAATCCGGGGGCCTTCGTTGTTCTCAGCCCTCCCCTACCCTCCCGGCAGATCCAGCGCCGGAAGGGGCGCGTTCCACGCACGTCTGCATTCTTGGGGCGATCCAAGAGTCCACACACCTATGTCACCAATTCGCATTCGGCCAGAGATCATGACCTGATTATCTTTCCGGCATGGCGAGCAGGAAGAAAGGCACGTTAGCATCGGTGAAACCTGTTGCCCGTCGCACGCGGGTTGTCAAGCGCGCACGTGTGGTGAAGAAGCAGGCTCCGTCTGTGAAGCCTGCGCGCAAAGTCTTCAGCGACAAGAGCCTTTTCGGCGCATTACCGGGCATGTCGGATTGGGCATTGCCGTTGCTTAAGGATCTGCGTGATGAGTGAACCCGCTTTGGTTGCGGACACAAGCATCCTGATTCATTTCATGGAGGGTAACCTGGAGGCTGGCCAATGGTTGTTGAACCGCGAGGTACACATCTCGGTTGTCCTTCACCCGAATGTCAAAAGCGAGGCACGGCCTCGCAAATAATGCGCAAACGGCTGGGGCCGTGTGCGCCCCCAACCGATCGCAGCGGTGCGGCCTCAGCCGCGCTGCTATTATTCGGTCGGCACCAGCCGACCACGTCTGTAATGAACCACCAGCCAGTGACGGTCTGACCGATCACCGTTGATCATCCCGTGTAACCGGTAGCTCCTTCCCCTCATCCCCGTTCGCGCTGCCATCCTTCTGTTCCGTCTTCGCCTCTTCAGCCGCCTCTGCTCCAAGTTCGAGCAGGATACCGGCCTTTTTTCCGGCCATGCCCACTGGATCGTATTCATCGGGGTCTTTTCCCTGAGGCGCCTGTTGGGGTTTGGTTTGTCCGCTGTCGTTGGCTGCCGCGGAAGACGTCTGGGCCGGGCGGGGTTTCTTGTCCTCTTGCTGTGACATGGTCGTATGCTTTCCAAGAGGAGAACAAAACAGGGACCATTGGTGGGCAACGCCCAAAATGCGCTTACCCCGCCGACGGATCGATGCGTTCGGGCTACGGAACGGGGCGTGTGTGCCCCATCGTGGATGGTTGATGTCCTTCGCCCTACCGTGCCACCGATGAAGTGCTTCCATCCGCTCGCATTGGTGCTGTGGTTGGCCGGGGCATTGCGACGAACAAACAAAGACCCCTGCACGCGCCCATCAAAAGCGAGGCACGGCCTCGCAAATAATGCGCACACGGCTGAGGCCGTGTGCGAGCGCAACCGGTCGCAGCGAGCGTAACCGATCGCAGCGGCGCGGCACCAGCCGCGCTGCTATTATACGGTCGGCACCAGCCGACCATGCTGTATTGAAGCGATCGGCTACATCACGTAAGTACCCGCGTGTCGCGAGTCCTTCCATACCCGCAGGTATTCACGTGTCGCGAGCACCTCCATACATGGTCCATCGCCCTACCTTACCACCGATGAAGTACTTCCATGCGCTCGCGGTGCTTCTGTTGTTGGCCGTGGCATGCGACGAACAAACAAAGGCTCCTCCGCATAGCGGCGCAGCCCCAGCGTCAGCTGCGCAACCCGATAGCGCCACACTCGCAGACCGCCTTCAGAACCCGCCCGTCGCGACCGAACAGATCAGCCAGTACATCCGACGGATCTTCCAGGACCGCGAGGGCAACATGTGGTTCGCCACCACGAGCGATGGCGTGTGTCGATACGATGGGCGATCGCTCACCTATTTCACCACAGCGGACGGCCTCGCCAGCAAGTGGGTAAGCGCCATAGTGCAGGATGTACGCGGCGACCTCTGGTTCGCCACAGGTGGTGGCGTCTCGCGTTTTGACGGAACACGCTTCACCTCATACACCACCAAGGATGGTCTGGCGAGCGATCAAGTGTGGTGCATATTGCTCGACAGGTCCGGGGGGATGTGGTTCGGAACGGATGAAGGGGTCTCTCGGTTTGACGGCAGGACCTTCACCTCCTTCCCTGTTCCGGCGGCGGACCTCAGCAAGTTCCCCTACTACGAGAACCCCAAACAGATCAATGCGATCACCCAGGACAGATCAGGCAACATCTGGTTCGCGTCCAATGGCGGTGGTGTATACCGCTATGATGGAAAGGCGCTCGCGAACATTTCCCAGAAGGACGGGTTATGTGACAACTTCGTTCAGAGCCTGCTCGAGGACAGAGGCGGGAACCTGTGGTTCGGTACGCGGCACGGGGGGCTGTGCAGATACGATGGTACATCCTTCACGACATTCGGGAGGAACGAGTTGAAGGGCGACGACATCTGGGCGTTGCACCAGGATGCCGGTGGGATCATCTGGATCGTGGTGACGAGGACGGGCCTGTGCAGCTACGATGGATCAACATTCACGTGCTATAGTGAACAGGATGGGGCGGGGATCCGCGTCGTCCAAAGCCTTCTGGACGATGCCAATGGGCAACTGTGGATCGGCACTTCCAGCGGGGTGTACCAGTTGCATGGGGACTCGTTCATGAACTGGACAAAGGAGGATGCACTGGGGTCAAGGCATTAACGCCGTAGCGCCCCGGCCCGCATCCACGGCCGCGGGGGTGTGGTCACCCGGAACTTATTTTTCACGTGAGCGAGATCCAAGTTGATCAGTCAGCGCGTATGTGGGTGGAAGATCCATCACACAAACCAACATACACTACCATGAAACGTACGAGTCAACTGTCCTTGCTATTGCTGGTAGCCCTGATGGGCAATGCTGCACAGGCGCAAATGGGCGATGGAATGAAGAAGGAGCGCACAGTCCAGGTCGGCGGTGCACCGATGTACCCCTCGAAGAACATCATCGAGAACGCGGTGAACTCCGCGGACCATACCACGCTGGTAGCCGCAGTGAAAGCGGCTGGATTGGTGGAGACGCTCTCAGGTCCGGGTCCGTTCACCGTGTTCGCCCCCACGAACAAGGCATTCGGAAAGCTGCCGGCAGGAACGGTTGATGGACTGCTGCAGGCGGAGAACAAGGGGAAGCTCACGGGCGTGCTCACCTACCACGTGTTGGCCGGTAGTTTCAGTGCAATGGACCTGATGTCCGCGATCAAGAGCGGGAATGGCAAGGCGACCATGAAGACCGTGGCCGGAACGGAGTTGACGTTCACCATGAGAGGCGATGATGTGCTCGTGTCGGACACCAACGGTGGCTTGGCCATGGTGACCATCGCCGACGTGTACCAGAGCAACGGCGTGATCCATGTGATCGACGGTGTGTTGCTGCCCAAGATGTAGTTCCAGCCAAGTCAGTTCTGATCTCCGGTGGAAGGCGGCCTCGTGGCCGCTTTCCCATTTTCAACCTGTCGCCATCACCCCTCGGGTGGCGGATAAGGCATACAAAGCATGATGTTTGATGCAGTGTTGGTCCGCACCATCCCTCAGCGGGATCAACGCATCCTGCGGTTCAGGCTTCAATACCTTAGCCACCATGTCACACCAAGCCGCCTTCGAAGCCAACAAAGCGCTGTGGAACGGGCGTGTTCCACATCACCTCACGTCGCGGATGTATGAAGTTGACAGCTTCATCGCCGGCCGCAATTCGCTGACAGAGATCGAACTGGAACTGCTGGGCGATGTACGCGGCAAACGCATTCTGCATCTGCAGTGTCATTTCGGGCAGGACACCCTTTCGTTGGCGCGGATGGGTGCGAAGGTCACCGGCCTCGACATCTCCGACGCTGCGCTGGCCGAGGCCCGCACGTTGGCAGAGCGCTGTGGCCTGCAGGCCGACTGGGTGCTGTCGAACGTAGTTGACCATCGCCCCGAGCTGGATGGTCAGTTCGACATTGTATACACGAGCTACGGCACCATCGGCTGGTTGCCCGATCTGGAACCCTGGGCCGCCAACATCGCGCGCTACCTGAAACCTGCCGCGGCAGACAGACCTGGTGGCCGCTTCGTGTTCGTGGAGTTCCACCCGGCGCTGTGGATGTTCGATAACCACTTCACGCATGTGCAATACTCCTATTTCAATCGTGAGACCATCGTGGAGGAGGAACAAGGCAGCTACGCCGATCGCGAAGCACCGATCAAGCTGACCTCGTATGGTTGGAACCACGACCTGGGTGAAGTATTGGGCTCCTTGCTGGCAGTTGGCCTGCGGTTCGATCGCTTCACCGAACTGGACGCATCCCCCCACGATTGCTTTGCGAACACGGTGCGTGGCGATGACGGGATGTTCCGCATCAAGGGCATGGAAGGCAAGTTGCCCATGGTGTATGCGCTGAGCGCTGCGCTGAGTGTCTAGGGCTGCTCCGTATCAATGTATCCGGCCGCTGTCCATCCACAGCCTCTTGTTCGCCACTGATCCGTGACCGGAGTAGTGCCAAGGCCAGCCCTGCCCTACTTCGCCATATGGCCCTCAGCCGCTTCTGGACCTTCATTCTGCTGCTCAGCATCGCCTATGTGCTGAGCATGCTCGCCATAGGCCGTCAATACACGCTGGGCTCACTGGTCAACGGCAAACAGGGCGAGCCGCTGGTGGTGGCCGAACAGGATACGCTTGCGTTGCAAGGCACTCCGCTGCTGGCGGCGATCCGCGCGGCGGGCGATGACGGGGTGCAGCATGGCGACACGCTCTTCCGGCTCAGCAAGAGCGGCGTGCTCAGTGCGAACATCGGCAAGCAGCCGGCGGACGGGCTGTTCCAGACCTGTCGCAGCACCATTACCGACCTGTGGCTGCCGTTGATCGGCTACCTCACCTTCTTCTGCGGGCTGCTGAACCTGTTGGTGGATTCGCGCGCGATGGAAAAGCTCGCCCGCTTCCTCTCCCCCATCTTCCACCGCATCTTCCCGGATCTGTCGGCAGGTCATCCGGCCTATGGGTTCATGACCTTGAACTTCGCGGCGAACTTCCTGGGGCTGGACAGTGCGGCAACTCCTTTCGGGCTGAAGGCCATGGAGAGCATGCAGGAGACCAACCCGACGAAGGACAAGGCCAGCAACAGCCAGATCATGTTCCTGTGCCTGCACGCGGCGGGCCTCACCCTGCTGCCTACGAGCATCATCGGCTACCGCGCGGCGCAGGGCGCCGCGAACCCTGCAGACATCATGATCCCCACGATCATCACCTCCTTCGTGGGCACGCTTTCGGCCCTGTTCATCGTGGGTTTTCGTCAGCGGATCAACCTCTTCAACCTGCCGGTGATGTTGTTCGTGCTGCTCATCAGCGGCATCATCGGCGGACTCATGGCCTACATCACGCAACTCTCGGGCGTGCAGAAGTTCCACTTCACGGACAACCTGAGCAACGGCATGCTGCTCACCATCATCGCGCTGATCGTGGGCTACGCCTTCCTCTACGAGAAGTATTTCACCGCGAAGGGCACCAACATGTTCGACTCGTTCATCCACGGTGCCAAGGATGGTTTCACCACGGGACTGCGCGTGCTGCCGTACATGATCGCCATGCTCGCCGCGTTGAGCATCTTCCGCAACAGCGGCCTGATGAACATCGTGATGGACGGCATATCCTCCGGAATGACCCTGCTCCATGTGGACAAGCAGGTGATCGACGCGATACCCGTGGCCTTGATGCGTCCATTCAGCGCCGGCGGATCACGAGGCTTCATGCTGGATGCCATGAAGACCTATGGCCCTGACAGCCTCACGGGTCAGCTCGCGTGCCTGTTCCAGGGAGCTGCGGAGACCACGTTCTATGTGGTGGCGTTGTACTTCGGCAGCGTGAACGTGAAGAACAGCCGCTATACGCTGGGCGTAATGCTGCTCGTGGACCTGATCTGCGTGATCACTGCGGTGATCGTGTGCACGGCCTATTTCTGACCGCTGAAGGAGTTGTGCTGAACGCCTGAGCGGCTGGCTGTGCAATATCTGTGTGCCTCGGCGTCCATCTGTGGTTCCATTCATGCAACTTCGCGGCCCCATA
Organism: Flavobacteriales bacterium; assembly: GCA_031411095.1. GTDB lineage: Bacteria > Bacteroidota > Bacteroidia > Flavobacteriales_F > PHOS-HE28 > PHOS-HE28. Next base: position 105,526 of record JANOAK010000007.1, read on the forward strand.
TCAACCAATGAAGAGCAAGGTCATCATGCGTCGTTCGAAGATCCACGGCAACGGGGTCTTCGCCATAGCGGACATCAAGAAGGGCGAACCCATCATGGAGTACAAGGGCAAGCTCATCACCCACGAGGAGGCCGACGAGCGGCATGCGGTGGACCTGGAAACCGGCCACACCTTCCTCTTCATCCTGAATGACGATTGGGTGATCGACGCCAACCAGGAGGCGAACGATGCGAAGTGGATCAACACGGGATGCGAACCGAACGGCGTGGCCTTCGTGCACACAGCGAAGGGCAAGGACCGCACGCAGGACAAGGTGATCATCGAGGCCAAGCGCAACATCAAGGCCGGCGAGGAGATCACCTACGACTACGGCATCAAGCTGGACGAGCCTCCCACCAAGGCCGAACTCAAGGCCTGGGCCTGTCACTGTGGCTCACCGAAATGCAAGGGCACCATGCTCAAGTGGAAGAAGCCGCGCAAGGCCGTCCCCAGGAAGACGGCAAAGGCTAAAGCTGCCTGAACCTCAGCGCGTACTGCACCCCATTAGCAGGTCGGACGGGAACTGGCACGGGCCTTGCCTTCAACGGGCAGGCTATTTTCGCCCCGTTCAAGCATCAACCTCCGACCTTCAATGCTCAAGCAACTCCTTCTTCTCCCCGCCATCCTCTTCTGCACCCTCGGCCAGGCCCAGGACGATCCGAAGAGCAAGGCCATCGTGGACAAGCTGATCGCCAAGAGCCGTGCGTACACCAGCTTCGAAGCCGACTTCACCAGCACATTGGTGAACACCGCCAGCAAGCTCAACGTGAAGCAGGAGGGCAACGTGAAGGTGAAGGGCAAGCTCTTCCGCCTCACGCTCACGGACAACACCGTGATCAACGATGGCAAGGCCATCTACACCTACAGCAAGAAGAGCAACGAGGTCACCATCAGCGACCCTGCGGACATGGACAAGGAGCTCGACCCGAGCAAGCTGTTCAGCATCTACGAGCAGGGGTTCAAGAGCCTTTTCGTTGAAGAGAAAAAGGACGCCGACGGAACGGTGGTACAAGTGATCAAGCTGTTCCCGCTCGAGCCCGGCAAGAAGCCCTACCACACGGTGATCATCACCGTGGACAAGGCCAAGGTGGAGGCCCGCGTGGTGAAGGTGCTGTACAAGGATGGCAACGAGGTGACCTATACGCTGAAGAAGTTCACGCCGAACGTCGACCTGTATGACAGCGTGTTCGTCTTCGACAAGGCGAAGTTCCCCGGCGTTGAGGTGAACGACGTGCGCTGAACGGGGCGGTCCTTCTGGGCTGCTCAGTGCAACACCACCACCCGACCCGTATACCGACGCTCCCCTTGCTCAATGAGCACGGTGTAGCATCCATTCGCTAGCACAGAAACGTCCACTGTGGCAGGTCCCTCGCCTCCCATGGCTGCCCCCGTGTAGGCCACGCGCCCCTGGGCATCCGTGAACCGCATGTTGTTCGTCCCCGCTGGAAGTTGTAGGTGGACCGTGCTGCTCGCTGGCGTGGGGAACACGGACAGATCCTGCAGCACGCCATCCATGGTCGAGGTGGAAAGCGTAAGACAGAGGTCCGGCGATGGTTGTAGCTCGATCGGCGCACCGGGGGTAAGGTCGTGACCCACCAGGCCCGGATGATCGGGAGCGATGTAGGTGCAACGGAACACGGTGTTCCCGTTGGCCGGGGAACCTTGCGTCATGGGACCATCGATGTTCACAGGATTCACGTATCGCCAAACTTCTTCACCATTGGCATCCAATTCGAGAAAGGTTCCGGCAGGACCGTGGCATGCCATGAAACCACCATGGGCCAGCGCCTGCACACCCGAGATGTTCAATGCGTAAAAACTGGTGGGCACGTCCGCGGTCCACGTGTATTCGAGCGCGGTTGGCCCGAACGGGGCCGTTGCACCGATGGGATAAGAGCCGTTGCTGTCCACCGGAGGCGCAATGATGTCAATGGAGGAAAAGGCTCCCCCGGGTCGTCCGAGTCCATTGTTGAACACGATCAGGTTGCCTGCACGCGGTAGGCCGGCATCGATCCATTGCACGTGGTGCTGCCCGTAGAACACCTGATCGGCCGCCGTGCCACGGTCATAGGCCTGCGGGTTACCCCACCGATAGAGCAGGTCGCCCCCTCGGCCCTGAGCGCCGCCCGTAGGCGAGGCCGCTTCCGCGGTGGTGGTGGAGTGATCGATCACCCAGATCTCGTTGATGTTGTGCGTGCTCAGCGCGATCTGATCAAGCTCCTCGTTGTAGTCGATCCCATTGGCATGGATCCAGTCGGCCGTTACGGGCAGCTTCACGTAGTTCAGGTCCATGAGTTCGGGATGCTCGCCCACCACACCATAATTGGGTTTGGTGCTGTCGAACTGCTGCACCAGATGGTCCCACAGGTGCCACTCCCATACAATGTTGGCCTCATGTTCGGCCACGGGCTCCAGCTCCACGATCTTCTCGCTCCACACCGAGTTGCCGATGAGGGCGGGGTTGCGACCTGCGGCCGTGGCCTCAGCGATGGTGTGTTTCTCCCATGCGATGACCAGAACGTGCCCGTTGGGCATCACGTGGATGTCGTGGTGGGCGCATTGCAGGGCATCGCTGATCTGGTAGCTCCAAAGCACCGTGCCGTCCCACGCGATGTGCTCGATCATGCCACCACGTCCACCTCCGTTGAAGGAACTGTTCGGCAAGTTGCCGGTGCGCATCAACGAGCCGTCATCGAGCAGGTAAACCGCCTGGCCGGGCCGGTATGCACTGGGCCAGGCGTGCACCTCGTGCCCGCATTTGTCGATCAGATAGGTCGTGGTGGAGGGGATCGGTGCAAAGAGCACATGGCCTTCGCTGTGTCCCGTGGTGATGTCCATCAGCCCGATCGTCTGGGCCTGGGCCAGGGGGAAGGCGAGCGTAGCAATGGAGAGGAGGAAGGAACGCATGTCGGCAAAGTTGGAATGGATGAGCGCCATAAAGGTGCGGCAACGCGCGGCTGATCCGTCAGCGGGAACGAGGGAAATAAGCCGGATCCTGAGGGAGCAATGGAGGCACCCATTCATCGGGATGCCATGGATCGATGGTCAACGCGCTCAGGTCCTGGTCCGGAGGGAACAAATAGCGTACGGGTCTCCCATTGTAGGAGATCACGATCTCCGAGGTCACCTTGAATTCGGGATGGCCATGCTCCGCAGCGCCCCGCTTCAGGAAGTGAGCGAACTGGACGGCCATCCGCACATCTTCTGCCGTGTACATCAGTTGCTGTGAGTTGATCATGGCATTGGCGTCGACGGCACGCTTCTCACCGTTCGGTGCAACGAAATAGTAAGCGATGCGCTGCGGGGAACGGCTGGTGATCTTCATCCGCCAGGAGAACCGTTGGCCGATGGTGGTCCAGTCGACATGGCCGGGAAGGACCATCCAGCGCAAGGGGAACAGCAATTGGAAGGCCAGATAGCAGACGATCAACACATTCGCCACGCTGCGCTGAAGGGTTGTCGGAAGCACATCCTCCCCGATGCCGGGGGCCTTTTTCCCCTTGGCTTTGCCGCGATCCAACCAGGCGGCGAACTCCTCCGGGTCGAAGAAGAGCAGGATCGAGGGGATCATGACAAAGGGGAACACGCCGATGTCATCGAACAGGAAATGGTTGGTGATGTTGAAAGCCAGGGCGAAGGGGATGGCATAGCGTCGCGTACGCTTCGCCCAGAGCAGGGCCCCTATGCACAGGTCGAACAACAGGCCGCCGTATGTGAAGAAGTAAACACTGAAGGCACTGGTGGCCAGGTCATGCATCGCGGGCCCAACACTGTCCAGCGCCGTTCGCATGGGCTGCTGATGCAGCAACCAGTCGGAATTCAGTTTGGCGAGCCCACCGTAGAAATAGACGATGACGAACTGGATCCGCAACAGCATGGTGGTCCAAACCGGCACGGTACGCGGCATACGGTCCTTGCGGAACAGCAGGGCATCGAGGCTCCAGACACGTGAAGCCGGCATGAAGCATAGCAGCAAGGCGAGAAGCGAGAACAGGTACAGGTGATTGTTGTAGAACGCCTTGTCCTGCAGGAAAAGGAAAGTGAACGCGGCCCAGAAATAGACCGCAGCGATCCGGTGGAAAAGGCCGGCGGCCATGCACAGTGCTGCCAGTGCGGCACCTGCCAGGATGAGGTCCATCGTGTGCTCGCTGAAAGGCGTTATCCACGCCAGGCCTTCGTACGTGAACAGGAGCTTCGGTGCGACGATGCCCAGTTGGACCAGGCCGATCGACCGCCAATCGCTCATTTCATAGAACATGGCGATGCCGAACACGATCCTGAAGAGTGCCAGCAGTCTTCCGTCAACGGGCCGATGAAGGTCAGTAAGCCAATTCCGCATGCGGTGATATGACGGGCAAAGATGGATCGGACGCCAGGAACTCGTCCAGCCCGTTCCGGGAGGGGAAATAGGTGCCTTACTTCGAGCGTTGCATGCCCATAAGCACTGCACATGCCCGGAAGGATCATCGGGATGATCGTATTCGTGACGCTGTCGACCGTTACGGTGTCGGCGCAGCGTGTCATCCACGTGGTGGTGGCCTTGTGTGATAATGTGAACCAGGGGATCGTTCCGGTACCTGCCACGTTGGGGAATGGTCAGGACACCGAACGCAACTTGTATTGGGGCGCCGCCTATGGTGTTCGCAGCTGGTTCGACCGGAGCAAGGAATGGAAGCGCATGGACCGATCGGCCGCGCCGAGGTCGCATGTATTGGAACGCATCATCTGGAAGCATGCGACGGAGGATGTGTTCCTCGTGGCGGACGCATATGACGGCGCGTTCATAGAATTGGCCACGCGGGACCTGCTGAGTTATGCGGGTGGGCATGATGGTACATCGGTCACGTGCGGAGGCCGTACGCTGAGCATGGGCGGCGGGGCCGATCTGGTGGCTTACTGCGGCCACGATGGTCTCATGGACTTTGCGCCACCCGCAGACCGTGGACCGGCGAACAACGCCCGTCGCGAGGTGATCATCCTGGCGTGCATCAGCAAACGCTTCTTCGCCGCCCCACTAAGCTCAACGGGCGCTTCACCCTTGCTCTGGACCACGGGGCTCATGGCCCCCGAGGCATACACACTGGATGCCGCGCTGCAGGGTTGGATCAAGCATGAGGGACCGGGTGCGGTGCGCGAGCGGGCCGCAGGGGCCTATGCCAAATGGCAGAAATGCAGTGTGGCCGCTGCCCGAAGGCTGCTGGTGACCGGGTGGTGATCAGTGCGACAGCAGGAAGCGCAGCAGTTGCGGTCCATCGCGGCCGACCACGTGCACCACGTACCACCCGACGGGCAACGCGGCCACCGAGAACCGCAGGACGCCCGACGCATCAACCGTGGCCGCCATCGTCCGCCGACCCGAAGCGTCCAATAGGACCGCCTGCGCCCCGGCCTTTGCGTGAGTCATGTTCACCACCCGGGTCTGCTCATCGACGCACACTATGGCCAGCTGGTCCACATGATCGAGCATACCCGTCTGGCAATCCTCCACGCTGATGGTCACCTGGTCGCTGGTCTCCCCGCAGGGACCGTTGAACACGGTCCATTGCAGCACCACCTGCCCGAGGCCGCTGCAGATCACCGTCGTTTGGGCGGTGGTTGGGGAGGTGATGGTGGCCACCCCGGAGATCACCGTCCAGTTCCCCAGCACCGGAAAGCCCACAGGCGCTGCTTGCATCACGGCGGTCGGCTGGTCCACGCAGACCGTGATATCGGGGCCTGCATGGGCGGGTGCTGCCGACGGGTCGTACACCGTGATGGTCACCTGGTCGGTGGAGGATGGTGACCCGTTCAACAGCACGGTCCATTGCAGGATGTTCTCACCGATGGCCAGGCCGCTCACGAAGGAACCGGGGCTGTTCGCGGGCGTGAACGTGGCAGCGCCGCTCACCACCGACCAGCTACCGGTCTCGCCCGTGGTCAACGCGCTGGCCGATATGGCCGTTTGTGTTGCGCAGATGTACTGGTCGGGCCCGGCATCGCCATCACTGGCCTGCACACCGAAGGGCCATGCAAGGCCGAGCACCAGCACATAAGGACCAACCTTGCACTTTCCGCTCATGATCTAGCTCTGTCACGCGAAGCTATGGTCAGCCCCCATGATCCGGACCTCACCAGGGACCAATGTTCCACCCCCGGTCACCGGTCCGACCAAAAAATCTGTTGACCATTCCACCGATTCCTGCGTCCCGATCCGTGCGTTCCTGTTATTTCGCCCCGCCAAGCGACCCCGGAGGGTCCTTATCCGAACAGCCCCAACGACCTTTTCACTGTGCACGCTGTTCATTCACTTGGCCTTTTCTTCGTTCTGGCATCATGAGCAGAAGTCATTCACACCCGCTCTCCTGGGCGGGCATGTTGGTCACCCTGGGCATCATTTATGGTGACATCGGGACCTCGCCCCTCTATGTGTTCAAGGCGATCATCGGCGAACGGGAGATCACCGAACAATTGGTGTTCGGCGCCATCAGCTGCGTCTTCTGGACCCTGACCATACAGACCACCTGCAAGTACATCCTGCTCACGCTGCATGCCGACAACCGAGGTGAAGGTGGGATCTTCTCCCTCTATGCGTTGGTGCGGCGCTATGGCAAATGGGTCTACCTGCCAACCATCCTAGGCGCCGCCACGCTACTCGCCGATGGCATCATCACGCCCCCCATTTCGGTGAGTTCCGCCATCGAAGGCCTTGGTGGTGTGAAGGCGTTCCGCGACATCATCGTACCTGGCAATGCCACCACGGTGACCATTGTCATCGTGATCATCTCCATGCTCTTCTTCTTCCAGCGCTTCGGCACCAAGGTGGTGGGCTTTGCGTTCGGCCCGATGATGCTGATCTGGTTCACCATGTTGCTGGTACTGGGCTTGTCCAGCATCATCACGTTCAAGCACGTGCTGCTCTGTCTCAATCCGTTCTACGCTTACGATCTATTGGTCCATTATCCCCAAGGCTTCTGGCTGCTAGGGGCCGTGTTCCTGTGCACCACGGGGGCCGAGGCCTTGTACAGCGACCTGGGTCATTGCGGCCGCCAGAACATCCAGGTGAGCTGGATCTATGTGAAGGTCGCGCTCATCGTGAATTACATGGGCCAGGGTGCTTGGTTGTTGACCCAAGGTGATCCGCATCTGAACGATCGCAACCCCTTCTATGCGCTCATGCCGCATTGGTTCCTGCTGGTCGGTGTCATCATCGCCACCTTCGCGGCCATCATCGCCAGCCAGGCCTTGATCAGCGGCTCGTTCACGTTGATCAGCGAGGCCATCACCTTGAACTTCTGGCCGCGCGTGCGGGTGAAGTTCCCCACGGAGATCCGCGGGCAGATCTACATCCCCAGCGTGAACTGGCTTCTGTGGGCCGGTTGCGTGGCGGTGATGTTGTACTTCAAGGAAAGTGGCCATATGGAAGGGGCTTACGGTTTCTTCATCACGGTGGCCATGATCATGACCACCACCTTGATGTTCGGCTACCTCCGCTTCGTACGGCGCTGGCCCCTGTGGCTGGTGCTGCCCGTGATGGCGGTGTTCTTCAGCGTCGAACTGGCCTATTTCGTGGCCAACACCGTGAAGATCCTGCAGCGTCCCTGGTTCGTGTTCAGCGTGCTGTCCCTGGTGGCCGTGATGTTCATCTGGTTCCGTGCCCGCAAGATCACCAACCGCTTCATCGAGTTCGTGCAGCTGGGGCGCTATGCCCAGTCCTTGCGGGACCTGAGCGACGACAAGGAGGTGCCCAAGTTCGCCACCCACCTCGTGTACCTCACCAAAGCGGACAACCCGGGCAACGTGGAGAAGCAGGTGATCGACAGCATCCTGGCCAAGAAGGTCAAGCGGGCGGACATCTACTGGTTCGTGCACGTGAACTACACCGACGAGCCGTACACCATGGAATACCGCGTGCGCGAGCTCATCGACGACAAGGTGATCCGTGTGGATTTCGACCTGGGATTCCGGGTACAACCACGCATCAACATGCTCTTCAGGCGCGTATTGGAGGAGATGGACAGCGACCACGAACTCGAGTTCCGCAGCAAGTACGAGAGCATCAAGAAGGACGATTTCCACACGGATATCTGTTACGTCCTCACCGAGCGCGTGCTCAGCGTGGAGAACGAGTTCACCATGCGTGATGACGTGATCCTCGATGCCTACTACGGCCTGAAACACCTGGCCCTTACGGACCGGGAGGCGTTCGGGCTCGACCCGAACGTAACGGTGATCGAACAGGTACCGCTGGTCATTCAGCAACGCCGCGAACTGCCGTTGAAGCGCGTGGGTCGGGCGGTTGTGCCGAACGGCGACGACGCCTAGCACATCGCCGTACCTGTCCTAGGTATCGAAGGGGCAGGATCCCATTCTGCGGCGAAGTGAGCTCTTTGCGGAACAGGGTGCACCCCATGCACTGACCATAGGTGGCTCTGCGCGGAGTTGGGTCAATTGATCCCCCGCTCCTTTTTCACACGTTCCCACGCTTCCTGCACCTTCTTGAACTTGTCGGCAGCATCCTTCTGGAACTGCTCGCCCAAGTGCGCCACTTTGTCCGGGTGGTGCTTGATCACCGCGCGGCGATAGGCCTTCTTTACCTCCTCGTCGCTGGCCTTTGGATCCACCTCCAGGATCTCATAGGCCACGGAAGGCGCGGACTTCTGGAACATGGCCTTCAACGAGGCCAGATCACGCTCGGAGATGTTGAAGTAGCCCGCGATGCGATCGATCATGATCTGCTCCTCGCGGTCCATGCGCCCGTCGGCCCAGGCCAGGCCGATGAGGTAGTGCATCAGCTGAAGGCGTTCCGCATGGGCCAGGTGAGCGCGCATCTGCATGCACACATCGTGCAGCGGGATCGGACGATCAAGCGTTTCGCGCAGGAGCCGCAGGAGCTCCGCCGCATGGGCAGGGCCGAATTGGCGGTTGAAGAAGATGCGTACCTGGGTAAGCTCAGCCTGTGTGGCGCGGCCATCCGCCTTCATCACGGCCGCCGTAAGGACCACCAGGCTCAGGGCCACATCCCCGGCGGTTGATCGCTGCTGACGGGTGCGCTGCGGTCCATGCGTACCGGCCTCCGGGCGCGTCCTGCGCACCCCGGCGCTTGTAGCATTGTCCACCATGGAACCCAGTGCGAAACCGAGCACGGCGCCAAGGGGCGTTCCGCTCAATGCGAACCCGAGGCTGCCGAAGATCCATTTGCTGTAACCCATGCGCTACCAGCTTCCACCCGCTCCGCCACCACCGAACCCACCGCCGCCGAAGCCACCGAAGCCGCCCCCACCACCGCCGGACCAACCGCCGCCCCCGCCGCTGAAGCCTCCCCATTGTCCACGGTGCGAGCGCTGTGCCTGGTTCAGCAACCACCAAGCGCTCCACATGTCGATGTTGTTGGTGCGGGCATAGCGGCGTGCCTTGCCGATGGTGGCGATGATGGCAATGGCCATGAAGAGCACAAGCCCCACGATGAAGACGATCGCCCCCTTGGGGAACGGCGCCTTGCCGTAGCTCTCCTGGCTGATCTCGCCCCGCGCAAATTTCATCAGCACATCCGTGCCCGCATCGAGCCCGGCGAAAGCCTCGCCGTTGCGGAAGTGCGGAATGATGTCGTTGTCCACGATGCGACGACACATGGCATCCGGGATGGCCCCTTCGAGACCATAGCCGGTAGCGATGAAGACCTTGCGTTCGCCGGGCGATCCGGTAGGCTTCACCAGCAGCACGATCCCGTTGTCGAACTCCTTGCCTCCCACCCCCCAGTTCTGGCCGATCAACGCGGCATAGTCCGCCGCCGGATAGCCGCACAGCGAATCCACGATGAGCACAAGGATGCGGTTGCTCGTCTCCTGTGCGAAGCGGACAAGTTTGGCATTGAGCTGTTCCTCTTCATGGTCCGCAAGCCAACGGTAATGCTGGAAGACCAGCCGCGACTCGTCGGAGGGCTTGGGTGGCAGGCACGGATCGTCCGCGGCCTGGCAGGGCATCAACCCACCCAACACCAGCGAAAGGAACAGGATGATCCGCTTCATCGCACGAAGGTGATCTCGTCGCTCAGCTCGTTATGATCATCCGCCTGCCGCGGAAAGTGATGTGCCAGCTGATCGGCCAGGCGCTCCACCCCCATGCACAGGCCCTCAACGAAGCGCTCGGCCTTGAACTGCTCCAATATCACGCCGAGCACCTCGTTCCAGTATCCCTTCGGCAGGCGCGCGTGGATGCCCACATCGCCGATGACCGCAGCCCGGCGTTGGGCCACGCTGATGAATATGAGCACGGCGTTGCGTTCGCGTGTGCGGTGCATGGCGAGCTCCTGGAACACGAAGGCCGCATGATCCATCACATCGTCCACGATCACGTCGTCCAGATGCACCCGTATCTCGCCACTGGTGCGTTGCTCGGCCGCACGGATGGCGGCATGCACGCGCTCCAGATCCTGTTCGGTGAGGAGTTCCTCGGCGGAAACGGCGTTCACTGGAAGCTGATGTCGGGGGCTTTCTCCGAACCTTCCTGCGCCTGGAAATAGCCCTTCTCCGTGAAGTTGAACAGGCCCGCCAGCACGTTGCCGGGGAACATCTTGATCTTGGTGTTGAAGGCGCGGGCCACCTCGTTGTATTTGCGGCGTTCCACACCGATGCGGTTCTCCATGCCCTCATACTGGGCCTGGAGGTCGCGGAAGGCATCCGTGGTCTTCAGGTTGGGGTATTGTTCCACCGCCACCAGGAGGCGGCTGAGCGCACCACCGAACTGCGCCTGTGCCTTTTCGAATTGCGCGATCTTCTCCGGCGTCAGGTCATCCACTTTCAGCTGGATGCTGGTGGCCTTGGCGCGGGCCTCGATCACGGCGGTCAGCGTGCTCTTCTCGAAGTCGGCGGATCCCTTCACGATCTCCACCAGGTTCTTCGTTTTATCGGCCCGCAACTGGTAGGCGTTCTCCACGTTGCTCCACTGCTCGGCCACGCCCTCATTGAGGCCCGTGGTGCTGCGCTGGAAGCTGATGGCCCACAGGATGATGATCCCGATGAGGCCAAGACCGATGAACAGGGGAAGTCGTTTCATGTGTTCGTCCGACGCAAGCCGGGATATTGGGGTTGTTTAAAGCGACACAAAGATGCATGCTGGGAAGCCTCACACCCCCACGCGTGACGAGCGGTCACCACGCTCCATGGATCGCCGCCCGGACGTGCCACCTCAGTTCCGCACGTCAAAGGCGGCCTTGGTCTGCGGGAAGGGATCTGGCCAGAACGCCCCCCATGAACATCGATGCCAACGGCTACGGGGGAATGCCGTTGACCCGCCCCTCTACGCGGAGGCGTGGGGCGCGGACCGCAGGCGCGAATCGGCCTATTTGTTCGGGATCAGTTCATCGTTCACGTAGTGCGAAAGCGGGCTTCCGCAGAAGGCCGGACAGGGATCGCCGCAGATCAGCTCAAAGCCGGAACCTGCGCCCAGCACGGTGGCCGCACTTCGTGCGATCGTCACGGACTCCAGCTTCATCGTGGTGCTGCCGTTCATTTCACCCGGCGTTACGCGTACACCATTGCAGCCCGACTGGCCCAACAGCGCCACGACATCGGCCTTGGCGAACGACGCCGAATAACTCGCGCCGCCCCCTGACGTGATGTTCACACACGCCTTACCGGCACCGCTCTTGGTCTGGCCATCGATGATCGCATGGTCATCCGCCACCCCCACCGAAACCTTGTAGGCGTGGGCAAAAAGCCCCCCCGTGATCTCCGAACCATCCGAACGTACACCGATGGCCATGACCGTACCCGTACTGCTCCCATCCGGCATGGAGTTATAGAACCGCAGGGATGCACAATCGCGATCGGCCATGATCTCATTCAAGGTGGCCGCATCGAAGACCGCCTCGGTGAACCCAGCACTTGGGGCGGGGCCGGCAAGAAGGGTGGCGTGTGCCGTGGAGTGGGACACGGACCAGAACGAAAGGCCGAGTGCAAAAGGAAGAAGAAGTTGTGTAGAGTACATGTGGTTAGTGGGTTGGTGGATCATAAACATACGCGGGATCCCCCGTACCAAGTGTCAGGTTGGGGAGGCGGGACCATGTGTTGAAATACCATTTTGGAGAAGAAGATCAACAGCCCGCAACCCTGTTATCGCTAAGTTGCGGAATGGATCTTCGGTTGTTCCATATCGGACGCGTCATGCTGCTCGGAACGTTGCTGTTCCACCTGTCGCTCGTGGTGGCGCAGCCATCGGGCAGCGATCCACGTTCCACGGATTGCGAGTGCGACAAATACATGACGTTGTCCCTTCTGGCTGAAAAGGAGGGCGACCATGTGCAGGCCCTGGCCCAGTTGGATTCCGCCATGACCCACGCCCGGGCTTCCAATGATCAAGACCAGATCGGTCGCGTATTGGTGAGGCGTTCCGAGGTGCTCACCAAGGTGGGCGACTACAACGGTGCGCTATCCTCCCAACTGGAGGCCTTGGCGCTACGCGAGCGGTTGCAGGACATGGAGGGGCTTGCCGAAGTGAACAACCACATCGGATCGCTCTACCAGTACCAGAAGAACTACGACAAGGCCGAGGAATACTACGGGCGAAGCCTGGCCATCTATTCCGAACTGGGCCTGGAGCGGGAGATGGGCAAGGCCTTTAACAACTTCGGGGCGCTATATGAGGACACCAGGCAGCCGGAGCGAGCCATCCGCCTCCATCGCCGCAGCCTGGCGATCTGGGAGCACCTGGCGGATAGCGGTTGGATGGCGGTGAGCTTCATGCACCTGGGGATCTGTTATGACCAATTGACCATGCGCGATTCTGCGCGCTACTACCTCTTCAAAAGCGCTGCGATCCTCAAAGGCAGGGATAATCCCTACCTCCTGAGCATGCTGTACAACGGGCTCGGGACGAATTATCTGATATCAGGTAACACCACCGAGGCGTTGGAATGGTGCAAGCGGTCGTTGGCGATCGCCGACCGGATGAAGGTCGCCCTGCTCCAGCAGAAGGGATGCGACTGCCTTGCCCAGGTATACGAACGCATGGGGGACAAGGGCCGGGCATTGACCTATTACAAGAAGTTCATCGTGCTTCGCGATTCGCTGTTCGGCCTGGCGAACGCGCAAGGCATAACGCGGATCGAGATGAGCCACACCTTCGCCAAGCAACAATTGGCGGACAGCCTGGAGCGCGGGCGCGAGAAACTGCGCACCGAACTGGTGTACCAAAAGGAACTGGCGCGTGGCCGCGAACAACGCAACGTGGTGATGTTCGGCTCCCTGGGCGTCCTTGCGCTGGCGGCAGGCCTGTGGAGCCGTCTTCGCTATGTGCGCCGTTCGCGCGCGGTGATCGAGCGCGAGCGGGAGCGATCCGAGGAGCTCCTGCTCAACATCCTGCCCCAGCACATTGCCCAGGAACTGAAGGACACAGGGCAGGCAAAGGCCCGGGAGATCGCCAACGTGTCCATCCTGTTCACCGACTTCGTTGGGTTCACGGAACTGAGCCAGAACATGGGACCACAGGAACTCGTGGCCGAGATCCATCATTGCTTCAAGGCCTTCGATGCCATCATCACCAAATTCGGGATCGAAAAGGTGAAGACCATCGGCGACTCGTACATGGCGGCCGGCGGACTTTCCGGCAACTCACCTACTTCCGCATGCAACACCGTCCTGGCCGCACTGGAGATGCAGCGCTTCATGCGGAGTTACCAGAAGGAACGCGGGGCCCGGGACCTTCCGGCGTTCACGATGCGGGCCGGCATCCACACCGGGCCCGTGGTCGCCGGCATCGTGGGCGACAAGAAGTTCGCCTACGACATCTGGGGTGATACCGTGAATACCGCGAGCCGAATGGAGAGCAGTAGTGAGCATGGCCAGGTGAATATCAGTTTGAGCACCTACGAGCTGGTGAAGAACGACGCGGCGTTCCTCTTCGAGCGCCGGGGCAAGGTGGAGGCCAAGGGCAAAGGGGCGTTGGAGATGTTCTTCGTTGCACTCGCCGGTCAGCGCATCCCGCACTCCTCCCAGCTCGAAAGGGCATGAGCACCATTGGGCACGGGGGGAACACTTAACTGACCATTGTCAGCCTTGAAGGGCGGCTCCCTGTTCACAACAAAAGTGGAACGCGGGAAACCGCTGGTCTACATTGGGGGGCATAAACAAAGCTCCCATGATACACCGCTACGCTCTTTCGATCGCATTGATCGTTCCTCTTACGGCAGCAATGGCCCAGACAAGCCTCACGCCAGGTTCGGTAACCCCGGTCGCGGGTGACCAGGTCACCTTCATCCAAAGCACATATACCCCGCCCGGTTCCGCCGGTCCCGACCAGAATTGGAACTTCTCCTCGTTGGACAACACAGCCGCGAACACCGCGACCTATGTTTCCGTTGCGCAGACGGGGCTCGGAAGCACCTTCCCCAATGCCACGGTGGCACAGGATGAGACCGGCGGTGATTACATTTTCTTCCGCGGAACGGCCACCAGCTTTGAGGAAGATGGCTTTGCCGTGGGTGGTTTCACCGGCACATGTGCTGACCGCCTTACCTACATCTCCTACCCGTTGAACTATAATGGTACCTACACGGACAACTCCACGTGCAGCGTCACCGATGGCACCAACACCTGGGCGCGCACCTCGGATGTGACCGGAAACGCAGATGGTTGGGGCGACCTCCAGTTGCCTTGGGGCAGTGTGAACAACGTGCTTCGTGTGCACCTCATCAAGCATATGGTGGACAACCAATACAACCCTGCGTCCACCTTCGATAACGACACTTATGCCTGGTACAAGCCGGGCGTGCACGCGCCGATCCTCTCGGTCGATATCGTTTCCGCCTCCGTGTTCGGTTTCCCCTTCGGTGATTCCTCGGCCTTCTACGCCAGCTCCGCTGATGTGGCGATCATCGAGGCGATGCAACATGACATCGGTGTGGATGTGCAACCCAACCCGGCGACCGACCGTGTGGAAGTGGTGTTCGGACTGGATGGTGGACACGCTGTAACGATCGACCTGCTCGACCTTACGGGACAGGTGGTGAGCACCATGGCACGCAAGACGATGGTGGCGGGGATCCAGCGTGAGTTCCTCAGCATCAGTGAACTCCCTGCGGGTGCTTACCTGCTGCGCGTAACGGATGAATCCGGCGCGGTGGGCATGAAGCGGCTGGTGAAGAGCTGACCCTGAACACGCGATCATCGCCCTCGTTCACGCCCGGTCCACCGCGGCATGGGCGGGGGCGATGTCCTTGGGGGCCCCTCGTTCAAGCGTCCACGGAACCCTTGGGGATGCTGGACTCCACGGCGCCTGCCGTCATCCCGTTCTGCAGCAGATCGTAGAACGCGCCCCATGCCTCCCGGAGCTCAACGGTGAAGCCATCACCGAACATGCGTCCCATCGCGACCATCCAGGCATCCCGCAGGGCCTGATAATGATGCAGCTTCACGCCATAGGAGGTATGCCGCGCGCCGAGGTTACGAAGTGAACGCTTGAGCGCCTCCTGGTCGTCCAGCCGCTCCATCGCGCTGGAGATCGCTCCCACGAGCTTGACATGCTGGTCCTCCATGGACGTGTCGAACAGCATCCGCAGTTGCGGCTCAGCCGCAAAGAACTCCTCGTACAAAACGTCGGTGAACTTCAATGCACGCGGCAGCAACAGGTTCCAACCTGCACGCACCAAATTCACCTGGGTCGCTGTCATGGCTTCCACCGCAAGATACAGATCGCGCGGGCCGATGACACCGTTGACGCACATCACTATCCCATCGTTGTACGCCAACACCTTCACCTGATGTTCTCCGATCGGCCGTTGGTCGTTCCCTGAGTTATTTCCGCCGGAATACCGGAATGTAAGGATCCTAACACGTACCTTCATCTTCATTCACCAAAACCTCCCTATCATGAATACGCGTACCGTCCTATCCACCACTCTGTTCGCCGTGATGCTTTGCCCCGGCATCGCCTTGGCCCAGGTGAAGACCGCTCCCACCGCGGCAGCAGTGGCACGGCCCATGGCCGCAAAACCCGATGTGAACTACATCACGCAGACCACGGCCAAGATCATCCTGGCAGACGGCCTCACGGAGGATGACATGTGGAAGATGCAGCAGGAGTACTTCGACAAAGTGCTGGCGAAGAGCACGCTCTTGAAACACTACACCATTTACCGTCATGCCTGGGGCAGCCTGGGTGCCAGTGTGGTCATCACCTTGGAATTCGGGACCTGGGAGGACATCAACAAATTCAATACGGAAGAGCGCGAGGCGCTTGAAACGGCCGCATGGCCCGTGGAGGCCGATCGCAAGGCCTTTCTCAAGAAGCTGAACAGCTTCGAGGATCCCTACCACCGCGACGAACTGTTCGTTGTTCAGAACAGCATGCGACGCTGAAAACGTATGACCGTTGGAATGGAGCAGGGGGCCGTTGGGCCCCTTGCTCTTTTCCGGCATGACGCCCCACGCGACCTGCGGAACAATTCCAGCGTTCCGGAACACGGCACGGTTCAGTCCGGCCAACGCACCGGCACCAATACCTCATTCCTTCTCCCCACCAGCTGCCAGGGTGGGTCATATCCGAGATAGGTCACCTCCCCGGTCACAGTGAGCCCTTCCCTACCCACCGCATCGAGCAGTGCCTGCTTCCGATCAACCATGACCTCGTCGCTGAGGAAGCCCCCAAAGCGCAACACGGCGGCATGTTCATCAACACTCCTTGCCAGGCGCACGCCGGGATCGCGCGGTGCAGGAAGCGATGCTGTATCGCGGTCCCCGGGCATCACGAAGCTCATGCGCAGACCGGAAGCGCCCTTCTCCATTCGCACCGGCGCCGTCATGGCGATCTTCTCGGCCCGCACGTTCGCACCGAAGATGTAGCCTGCAAGGCGCCGGAAACCGCTGGACGAACCGCTTTGATACGCGGTGTCACTGATCTCCACCGTGGCCAGCACGGACACGGGGTAATGGCGGATCTCCAATGCCCCGCGCTGTGTTACCACCGCGTAAGGCTGTTGCTCTGTGCGTGCCGTGCTCACGGTGGTATAGATCTGAAAGGCGATGAACAGGGCCAGGAGGACCACCAGGATGATCGCGAGGATCTTCATGCCGGAGGAACACCCAACGGACGCTTTTGTTCGGCCGGGTCCGGACTTGATGTCGCGGCCGGTCCGGGTATCTTTGCGGACCCATGCGAAACCTCCCTGCACAGGCATCCACCGTGGAAGCACCTGCGATGCCGATCGTCGTTGAGCCCGTAGATCCCGCTTTGCTCAGCGAACTGATCGCGGAGGTGGATGAACGCGGCCAGGTCACTGTGCGTTGCCGCTTTACAAGTGAACACGGTGATCTGATCCGCATCTGGCGCACCACCTTCCTGGTCTGCTATCACACCGGCCATCGCAGCGAGCTGGTGCACGCCGAAGGCATTGCATACGCGCCGGAATGGATGCGCGTGCCGCAGAACGCACCGATGGAGTTCACCCTGGTGTTCGCCCCGTTGCCGCGGGACTGCTCGGTGTTCGATCTGGTGGAAGTGATCCCGCAGCCGGGCGGCTTCCATGTGCCAGGCATCGTGCGCAACCGCCGCGACCTGTATCACGTGGACATTTGATCGCCGACAGGGCGACGGCCCTTCAGCTCACTTCTTCTCCACCAGGTCCATGCCGCACTTCGGGCATTTGCCGGGTGTATTGCTCACCACATCCGTATCCATCGGGCAGATGTACAACGCTGCCAGAACAGGAACCGCGGCAGGGGCTGCCGTAGCCGTGCTGTCCTTGCCATTCGTGTCGCTGCTACCTTCGGGTTCGTTGTCGCAGCTGGTCCACAGAAGAAGTCCGAGCGCGAGGGTGAGGAGGGTGGTGTGCTTCATGATGCCGAATGTAGCGATGGATCCGATCCCAGATGATGCCTGCAGCACGATCGGTCCGCCGTCACATCCATCGCGGTGTCTTATCGAAGGCCGGAGAACCTACCGGAAGATCGCCGTATGCACCATGCCGTCGGCGCCGCAATGCCCGCGGTACATGCCACTGCAGTTGAAGTCCAGCACAATGTTCCCATTCCGGTCGATGGCGATCAGGCCACCATCACCATCCAGCAAGGGTAGTTTGCGGTGCACCACTTCATGCACGGCATCGGCCAGGGAAAGGCCTTTGTACTCCATCAACGCACTCACGTCGTATGCCGCCACGGCGCGGAGGAAACTCTCGCCGTGTCCGGTGCAGCTCACCGCGCAGGTACCATCGTTCGCGTAGGTCCCCGCGCCGATGATCGGACTATCGCCGATGCGTTGGTACCGCTTGTTCGTCATGCCGCCGGTGCTGGTGGCCGCCGCGAGGTGACCGTGCTGGTCCAAGGCCACGGCTCCCACGGTGCCGAACTTACGCTCCTTCCCTTCCGCCGGATCATTGGAATGGTCCAGTTGGTAGATGTCGGTGCCCTTCGTCCTCATCCACTGGTCGTAACGGAACTGATCGAAGAAGTACTGATCGTCCTCCAGGGGAACCCGCTGCTGATGAGCGAACTCGAAAGCACCCATGCCGCTGATGAGCACATGCGGACTTTTGTCCATCACAAGCCGCGCGAGGCCCACGGGGTTCTTCACGTTGTTCACGCCCGCTACGGCACCTGCCCGCAACTGATGACCCTCCATGATGCTGGCATCCATCTCGTGCTGCCCATCGGCATTGAATACGCTGCCTCTGCCGGCGTTGAAGTGGGGGCAGTCCTCCAGCACCCGTACGGCCGCTTCCACCGCATCCAACGCGGATCCACCTTCCTTCAGGATGGCATGACCACGGCGCACGGCATCCTCCAGCCCTTGGCGATAGGCATTTTCCCGTTCGGGTGTCATATCAGCCTGGGGGATGGTACCGGCCCCTCCGTGCACGGCAATGGCGTAGTTGTTCATACAGTTCGCAATAAGCGCGGCGAATGTAGGATGGTGGGCGGGTCTGGGTTGCGGATCACAGGGACCGCCTTCGGCAGCCGGTCCTGGTACATTAACCGCAGACCTGCCTGGCGGCAGGCAGGTGGAAGGGATGGATGGGATGAACACAGATGAATGCAGACTTGGTTTTCCCCCCTCCTCAACGAGGAGGGGCAGGCGCCGGCATGTCCGGCCGGCGACGGGGTGGTGACAACTTGGTTACCCCCATCCCAGAGGAGGGGATGTCGCCGCAGGCGACCGGGGTGGTGAAGTGAGCAATGAACCATTCCCCCAACTCATCCGCGTCCATCTGTGTTCATCAGCGGTAAAAAACCGCGCCTGCCTGACCGGCAGGCAGGCCTTGGCGCGCCCCCACGCCTCCGCTTGAGGTCGATCAAAAACTCACCGCTCTCTGTGCGCTCTGCGCCCCTGCGTGAGGCCACGCCCCCCTCACCGCCCACCCGGCTTCACAGACCGGTGCACATACGGCACAGCAAAACCCACCGCAGCACCCACCACATACCCCACGATCACATCCGTGGGGAAATGGCGGCCGGCCTTCACCCGCAAAAAGCCCATGGTGGCCGGGATCACGGCGGCACCGATCCAGGTCGCCGTCTTCATGCCGATGGAGGCATCGCTGTACTGCACCAGTGTGGCGCAGCTGAACGTGAGCGAGGCGGTGTTCGCTGTGTGCCCGCTCCAGAAGCTCGCGTAGGCCTCGTCGCTGTTCCTGTAATGCTCGGGCACATCCGGATTGTACACGTACGGACGCGGTCGGCCCACCAGTTCCTTCACGACCCCAGTGAGCCCGGTGGTGATGAGGCTGGCCTCGGCCAGGATCGCCACCGGCATAAGGGGACGGTCTCCGGCGCGTGTGATGACCGATGCGGAAAGTGCACCGACCACGCTGGTGATCAGCACCACGTTGCTGGCGCGATGCGCGCCCAGGTCCCATTGCCGCGTAGCGATGCGGTCGAAGCCGTTCACGGCCAATGGATCCGCGGGTAGCGCAAGCGGTGTGTGCGACCCCGTGGACTGCCACAGCGCAAAGCCGTTCAGACCCAGTCCGATCCCCGTCAATGTCAGTTCGCGGCTGAGCCGCAGATCCAGCGTGGTCTGGCCCTGCGCGAGGCATGCGAACAGAATGGCCGGAAGCAGAACGGCCCGGCGCAAGAGCCCGGGCCGCGATGCATTGCGTTCGCCAACAGTGATCATTCGCGGATCAACACGCCATCGGCCATGAAGGTCCAGCTGGTATCGGCGGCCGTGATCTTCTCGCTCTCCTCCTTGCTCTGCCCGGCATCCTCCGCGTAGTGGCGCAACGTAGCCACATCGGTGATCTCCTTCAGCGCGTAACCGGCGATGATGGCCTCCTTGCCCTCCAGTCCGCTGGTGGGAACGAAGAAGCCGTAGTCGCGGAAGTGCACCTTCATGGTCTGATCGCCGGCCATCTTCACATCCATCCAGCAGCCCTTCTTCACGCAGCTGGTGATGATCTCGCAATCGAGCTTCACAGGAATGGAATCCTGAGTGGCAGCGAGTTCCGTGAACTTGGCCATGTCGATGGCGCCGGTGGCGTTGATGGTGTCGCCGTAGGACTTGTAGGTCGGTGCGGCGGCGGTGGTGTCGGTGCCAGCGGCCTTATCGCTGCTGCCCTTGGGTTCATTGGTGCAGGCAACGATCACGGACGTGGCGGCCAACAGGACCAGGATGTACTTGTTCATGGATGGTGTTGTTCAGGGCGCAAAGATCGCATTCTGGATCCGTCATTTTCATCAACCACGGAAGAGGCGGATCCGCGACGGGTCGGGTGATGCACCGCAGGGGCCGCCTTCGGCAGCCGGGCGTTGTCTTTAACCGCAGATGAACCTGCCGGCCGGCAGGCGGGCGCAGATGGCCGCAGATGAATGCGGAGATGATCTCCCCCCTCCTCAACGAGGAGGGGATAGCGCCGGCAAGTCCGGCCGGCGCTGGGGTGGTGCAAAACCACGGATGAACACGGATGGACACAGATAAAAACCCGCTCTGCCCTCTGTGCCTCTGTGTGAGCCCAGACAAGCCTCCGCACATTCTGCGCGCTCTGCGGCTCTGCGTGAAGCCCCTCCTCCCCGAGCGCCTGCGGACGGCCAAACAACCCCTGTGCCCTCTGTGCCTCTGTGTGATGCCGAAAAAGCCGCGCCCAGCAGTCCCCCCCGTGAAGCCTACCAAGCCGCACCATCCCCGCGCCCTCCGCATCCATCCCTTTTATCCCATCCATCTGCGGTTCCTAAGCATGCGCTTTCATCAGTGCTCATCATAACGATCAGCGTCATCTCCGTCCCATCTCCCCCATCTTCGCAGCCCATGGCGAAGCGCACGGAAAAGACCACCATCGGCCGCACCGAGCACATCGGGCTGCCGGGCCTGGGCGTGGAGCGCGTGGAGGCCAAGATGGACACCGGAGCCTACCGCGGAGCCCTGCACTACCAGAAGCTGCGGACCCGCACCGTGGATGGCCGCAAAGAGCTCGTCGTGGGCTTCCGCATGGGGGGACGACGGGTGACCATGGTCTTCCATAAATTCCAGCGGGTGGTGGTGAAAAGCAGCAATGGCGTGAGCAGCCAGCGGTGGCTCATCCACACGCGCGTGCAGTTGGGCGAGCATAGCGTGCGCACGGCCTTCACCCTGTTTGACCGCAGCGACATGAAGTACCATGTGCTGTTGGGCCGCACCTTCCTCGCCGGGCGTTGCGTGGTGGACGTGAGCCGCAGGAACATGCTGGGCTGAATCCCCTCCTGCCAGATGAACGACCTCGCTGAACTGAAACCGGCCGTGCACGCCCATTGCCTGGTGCTGGTGCGCGAACGCATCGCGCAGGTGGAAGCGGGCATTGCGGATGCTCGGGCCTCGGCGCAGAGCGACACCAAGAGCAGCGCCGGCGACAAGCACGAGACCAGCCGGGCCATGGCGCAGCTGGAGATCGAGAAGCAGCAGGTCTCGCTGGGCAACCTGCTGGCCATGCAGGACGTTCTGCTCCGCCTCGATCCCACCCGCGAACATGCGCGTATTGGCGAAGGCGCCCTGGTGCGTACGGACAGTGGCCTGTTCTACGTGGCCGTGGGGCTCGGCCGGGTGGAAGTGAATGGTCAGGACGTGCAGGTGATCAGCGCGCAAGCGCCGCTGGTAGGCGTGTTGAAAGGGCTGGCCATCGGGGGCGCCGTACTGTTCAATGAAAGGCGACATACGCTTATTGCCGTTACTTGAACAAGGTCAGCGAATTGTTCAGGTATCGATCATCCTAGCTCAACCTACGGTACGGCATCTACGCGCGCCTGTTTCCCTGTCGATCGGGTGTTTAACGAAGACCTCCAAATGAAGAATAAATGGTTCCTCCTTTTGCTTCTGCCGATCGTCGGACATGCTCACCCGGGAATAGGCATTATAAAGGATAGCAAAGGCAATATCTATTATTCCGATCTCAAACACGTTTGGCGGCTTACCAATGGAGAAAGAACAATAGTCGTCCGCGATGTTCACACACACGAATTGCATATTGACCAACACGACAACATTTACGGAGAGGACGGTTACTATGACGCCACTGCCAATATATTCTATCATTATCTATGGGTGTTCCGACCATCAGGAACAATTGACACCGTAATAGGAATGAGAGAAGCATACATTCATCATGATTTTGCGATATCAAGAGATGAACAAGGCAATGAATTCTATCTCAAGCGATTTATTGTTCCACATTCCGACACGAACCACATTTATCGACGAACCCCTGAAGGGAAAGAAACGGTATTCGCAACCGGACATTTCAAAGATGTGAATTGGCTTCATCCACAAGACGATGGTAGTGTACTGTATGTCTCAAATAATACCATATACAAGATCAATACATCAGGTAAATCACGTGCAATAGCGAAGAATATTTCCACAAGGAATTCACTGGGTAAGTCCCCGCACGATCCAATGATATGGGGTGTTTGGACGGACGACGAGAAGAATATTTATGCGGCCGTGACCAGCGATCAAACCGTCATAAGAATTGATACCATGGGCACGATGACCGATGTCTATACATCTGAAGGCACCTGGGGCCCTTTGCACGGGGTGCTGGATGAAGATAATAATATGTGGATCCTGGAAAATTCCGACAAAAATGTTGTTAGAGTGAAGTTGGTCAAGAATGTCAATGGGATCAAGGACAGATCAAACAGGCTGGATCCCCATTCCATGCTCTCCATTATTCTGTTCTGTATCCTTCTTATGCTATTCTAAGCACCTATCCGCCGATCAAAAGTGGATGGAGCTGAGAACCAAGAAGGCTTCACCGAAAGGCATTGGGGGGCACCGTATTGATCAATGGCAGCGGGTACGCGGCTTGCAGTGGAGCCTTCCTGACCACTGACTTTGATCCCAGGTGTGAATAACTGAGCAAGCAAATGCCTGCGGTTGCCGCCTACTTTCGTTCTGGCCACGATCACAGGCTGGTCCCATCCATTGATCGCATTACCAGCCGTTCACGGTCCACCTGTTAACGCATGCGCATGATCTCAGCCCCGAAAGGACCATGAAGAACGTATTCACGTTGGCACTTTCGATCGCTGGGTTTATTTCTTGCACGGAAACCCCATTGCAACGCGTCGACGACGATTTCGATGTCTCCGTCCAAACTCCTGCTTTCAATGAAAATAAGCCCGTGATCCTGTTTGACGAAGGCCATAATAACTTTCACACAAGCCAGGGCTTGTACCAGCCGTTCGCGCGTCTCATGAACAATGATGGATATCTGGTGAAGCCTCTTTCAACCCCGGTTTCAGCGGATCTGCTCGCTCCGGCCCATGTGTATGTCATCGCGAATGCGAAAGGTGTTGGCGACCTCAATGATACCCCCGCGTTCACCGAGGGCGAAATTGACGCGATAGAAGATTGGGTGCTCAATGGTGGCTCATTGCTCTTGATCGCCGACCATTTCCCATTTGGTAGTGCGGTGGAACAACTAGCAAATGAACTGGGGATCGAATTTCAAAAAGGCATGGTACAGGACAGCATGTTCTTCGACCAACGATCAAATGACCATAGCCAGCTTGTATTCTCAAAAGCGAATAAACTGCTCGCCTCACATACAATTACCGATGGAGTGGACCAAGTGATAACGTTCACCGGACAATCGATCAAATGCAAAGACAGTACCTGCGTATCTTTTTTGACCCTTTCGGATGCAGCATACGATATGACCCCGAGAACAAATGTTGTTAGAGATGGGGATGATACCCGGGTTGAAGTGACCTATGACACTCCGCGATCAGCAAAAGGACGGTCCCAAGGGGTGGCGCTGGAATTTGGGAAAGGCCGAATCGTCTGTTTGGGCGAAGCTGCAATGCTGACGGCACAAAAGACCAGGGACAATAACCCCGTTGGAATGAACCATAATGCTGACAACAAACAATTGGCGCTGAATATCATGCATTGGTTGACAAACTAGAAGAACAGGAGACAAGGCGATCAGGCATGATCGGATCGGCCATATGATAGATCCACGCATGAATACCCGGAAGCAA
This sequence comes from Flavobacteriales bacterium, assembly GCA_031411095.1. GTDB lineage: Bacteria > Bacteroidota > Bacteroidia > Flavobacteriales_F > PHOS-HE28 > PHOS-HE28. The sequence continues at coordinate 129,987 of JANOAK010000007.1, forward strand.
TGAAGATCATCAGGATCCTTTCATTCAACGGGTTCCTCGTCCTGGCATTGATCTCCTGTGGACGGACATCCTCAACGCGACATTACGGTCCACAAACCATTATCAACCTAAAGGACACGTGCGATGATCCGGACGCGGATATTCGCTGTTGCTTTTTGAATATGCCCGCGAAGTTGACGAGCACAATGCGCATTGCCCAAGAGGAGGAGGCAGGTGAAGAACTCATCATCTCAGGGACGTTCTTCAGATCGGACGGAAGAACGCCATATCCTGATGTCATCCTTTATGCATATCACACGGATAGTACAGGTCATTATTCGAAAAATGGGTCTGAGACCGGTGTTCAAAAATGGCATGGACGCCTGCATGGTTGGTGCAAGACCGATGAACTTGGGCATTATGAGATCCTGACGATCCGACCTGCTCCGTATCCAGACCGTTCAATGCCTGCACACATTCATGTGGCCATTAAAACCAACACAGGCCAAATGGAATGGATCACAGATCTGGTTTTCATGGACGATCCATTGGTAAATGGAACCTATTTATCATCACTTTCCAATGTTGGCGGTACCGGAGTGGTGGATATTAAGAGGAGCAACGGAAATATTTGGACGGGAAAAAGGGACATCGTAATGCCCCATCATCGTGATCGGCGCTGACCTGCTTATAAGCAAGGTGGGGCACTTGGGCCCTATCCTCCCCCTCACACCTGCCCTTCGATGAAGGTGATGATCTCGCCTGCTATATCGTGACCTGTAGCCTTTTCGATGCCTTCGAGGCCCGGGGATGAGTTCACTTCCAGGATCAGCGGTCCGCGGTCGCTCTGCAGCATGTCCACCCCCGCGATCTCCAGTCCGAGGGCCTTGGTGGCCTTCAGGGCAGCTTCGGACTCCTCGCGGCTCAGCTCGATCACGCTGGCCTTTCCACCGCGGTGCAGGTTACTGCGGAACTCGCCCTCCTTGCCCACGCGCTTCATGGCCCCCACCACACGTCCGTGCACCACGAACGCCCGGATGTCGGCACCGCGCGCCTCCTTGATGTATTCCTGCACGATCACCCTGGCCTTCAGGCTATTGAAGGCCTCGATCACGGCGATGGCGCTCTTCTCACTATCGGCCAGCACCACGCCCAGTCCCTGGGTGCCTTCGAGCAGCTTGATGATGCAGGGCGCCCCCCCCACGCTTTCCACCACGGAGGCCACGTTCTTGCTGTAATTCGTAAAGACCGTCTTCGGCAGGCCCACCCCGGCGCGACTGAGGATCTGCATGCTGCGCAGCTTGTCCCGGCTACGCACCAGGGCCTGACTCTCCGTGGTGCTGAAGACCTTCATCATCTCGAACTGGCGTACCACAGCGGTGCCATAGAACGTAACACTGGCCCCGATGCGGGGGATCACGGCATGTACGTTCGTGATGGGGTCCCCCTTGTAGAAGATCTGCGGGTTCTTCTGCTCGATGACGATGTCGCACTTCACATGATCCACCACGCGCACATGGTGGCCGCGAAGCAGCGCGGCCTCCACCAAACGCTTGGTGCTGTAGAGCTTGGGATCGCGGGAGAGGACGACGATGTTCATGTGGGGCGCAAAGTGCCCAAAGGTAGCCGCCAAGATGCGCACAAGTGCCTGTGAACAAGGGACTGACAAATGTTAACGATGTGTATAGCGGCAGTGAACTATTTTCGCCCGTCCCAAACAGACCACCGGTGGCAAGGATCGTTGAAGCAAGTACTCCCCTGGGCCTGACCCTAACGGCCGAACAGAAGCAGTTCTTCAAGAAGAACGGCATCATTCATTTTCCGGGCTTCATCAGCAAGGAGACCGTGGCCGCCATCTGGAAAGCCTGCGAAAACGTTCAGGAGCAGTGGATCGCCGAGGACAAGCAGTTGATCAACGGCATCCCCGTGAAATGGGGCAATGACGTGGACGGCAAGCGCATCGTACAGCGATTCGCCTTCGCCAACCAGCACAGCCCCATCTTGGCCGAGTTCCTGCGCGACCCGCGGTTCACCACGTTGCTTGACCTGGTGGGTCCGCACGCCCGCCTTGGTATCAACGAGAAGGACGGTCTGGTGGTGAACCACTATGTGAACACCGACGCCAGCAAGTTCACGCAGATGGGCTGGCACACGGACAGCGTGCGCGACATCTTCCTGGGCAAGAAGATCCTGCCCATGTTGAACGTGGGCATCCACCTGGACGACCAGGACCCGCGCAATGGCGGCCTGCGTCTCCTGCCGGGGACGCACGAGCAGAACCTGTGGAACATGCTGTTCCGCAAGACGAACTTCCTGAACAACGATCCGGACGATCGCGAGGTGGCCTTCGAGATCAAGGCCGGTGACCTTACCGTGCATGATGGCCGCTGCTGGCACCGTGTGGAGCGCAGCAAGCTGGTGGGTGAGGAGAGCCGTCGCCGCGTGATGTACATCCCCATCATCGCAGGCAGCTACTCCCCCAAGACCGCCAACAGTCCCACCCCCTTCTACCATCGCTTCAGCCACTTGGTGAAGTGATGTTGTTGCGCCGCGTTGGCCTGTTGCTGGCCATGGTCGGCAGCGTGCTGCTGTCGGCGCAGCCCAAGGAGCGGGTTCCTTCCGTCTTCGACGGTTTCCCTGTCCCCCCTTCGAGCAAGAACCTGCTGTTCTATATCCAGCGGAACAAGAACGCGAACACCATTGTGTACGAGGCACGTTTCGATGGGCAGGGCCAGCTGGCCATGAAGGATCCGGTGGACGTGAACTGGATACGCCACACCGAAGGCGGGAAGCGCGAACCGATCAGCCTGCTGGAGACCAACTTGGCCTACGGCGTGAAGCACCGGAGCAGCGAAGCGGGCGTGGCGCAAATGGCCTTCGTGGCCAGCGCGCGCCATCCTTTCCGCGTGGAAGTGGGCGCGAATGGTCAGGCAGAGGCACGCATGATGATCAACGGCCGCTATGCCCGCTTGCACCACGTGGAGATCCAGGCCGATGAGAGCGCGATCTGGCCGAAGATCCTGTACGTGGACATCCACGGCATCGACCTGGTGACGGGGCTGGCCATCGCCGAACGCTACATCCCATGAACAACGATCGCGGATACGCGCTGGTGACCGGAGCCAGCCAGGGCATTGGTGCCGCCGTGGCACTGGAACTGGCCCGGCAGGGCTTTGGCGTGGTGGTGACCGCACGCAGCGGCGATGCCTTGAAAAAGGTATGCGCCGAGGCGGGCCAGCTGAACGGCGGCCGAGCCCATGCCATCGAGGTGGACCTGCTGGCCGAGGGCGCCGTGGACCGCATGGTCCGCTTCATCGAGGAGAGGCAGTTGCCCCTCTCCTGCCTGGTGAACAATGCCGGACAGGGGCTCTGGGGCATGTTCGATGAACTGACGCTGGATGAACAGGTGCGCATGATGCACCTGAACATGAACATCCCCGTCTCCCTCACCCACCGCCTGCTGCCATTGTTGCGCAAAGCTTCCCGCGCTTACATCCTGAACATCGCGAGCATGGTGGCCCACCACGCCTTGGGCAGCATGGCCATCTACAGCGGCAGCAAGGCCTTTGTGCTGCGCTGGTCGCGTTCGTTGCGCATCGAGTTGAAGGGCACGCCCATCAGCGTGACCTGCGTAAGCCCGGGCAGTGTGAACACGGGCTTCACGGCGCGTGCGGGCATGCAGGCCATGGACGACCTGGCGCAGAAGTTCGGCACGCCACCGGAGCCGGTGGCCAAAGCCGCTGTGGCCGCGATGCTGAGCGGGCGCGCGGAAGTGATCCCCGGCCTGTTGAACGTGGTAACAAGCCGCGTGCAGGGCTGGCTGCCCACGGCCCTCAACGAGGCCATCGCCAGCGGCATCTACATCAAGCGACTGGCGCACCGCAAGCGCGGAGCGTAAAGCGGCTCACCCGCCAGGCCAGCCACACAAAGAAGGGCGCGGCCACCACATCCACTGTCCAGTGCACGTGCTGCACCAACACCAGCATGCCCACGCTCGCGGTGGCAAGGCCCGTGAGCACCCGTGCCCACCTCCCATGCACCAGGCAGAACATCAGCGCCAGTGTGGCCGTGTGTCCGCTGAAGAACAGGTCCTTCAAAAAGGGCACACCACCGGGGTAGAAGATCGACGTCACGGGATCGATCAGGGGGATGATGTCCGGTGGTGGTTCCAGGGTGAAGGTCTTCATCGTGAGCATGCGCAAGACCAACACGGCCACATAGGCATGCAGCCCACGCAGCACGAGCCAGGGCCTGCGGGCGATCCATCCCACGGCTCCCACCACCGTGGCGTACAGCACGGTGAACGTGATCCACGACACGTTCACGGGTCCCACGGCGCGCAGCACGGGATCATTCAGCAGGATGCCGGGCACCCCTTCGATGTGCGCGAAGAAGAAGGGCAGCCCGATGGCCACGGGCAGGCCCACCACAACGGCCCATAGCAGGCCGAGGCGAAAGGGCCGTTGCGCCCAGGCATCGCGCCAGCCTTCGGTGATGCGTGGGGCGACCAGCACGCGATCGGAAGCGGATGGCATGGGATCAGGGCAGCTGCTGCACGCGCGAATTGTTGGGCATGGTGCTGCCCACATTGATCAGGATGATGTCGCGATCGTTGCCCGTGCCCGTGTAGCGCACACTGCCATCGAGGTTGATGTCCTCCGCACGATAGCCCGTGAAGTTGCCGTTGGGCGTGGTGCTGCCCACCATCACGAGGATGGGGTCCCGATCGTTGTTCTGCCCCGTGTAGCGCACGTTCCCATCGGCCTTCGCGTTGCCGGCCCACATCATCGCCTTACCTGCAACCACGTATCGCGCCTCCGTCCCCCAGGTGGGCGTGGAGGGATCGCCGAGGTCCAAGGTGATCATGTTGTTGCCCAGCGGTATGGGGGCGGCCGTCATCACCCCGAGGTGGTTGCGGTGCAGGATGCTGACGTAGTGGTTCCCCGCCGGTAGGCCGATGCGCGGAGCGCTCACGCCATCCAGGTCCACCACATCGCCATCGCGCTGCACGAGGGCCGGGCGTGAATAGCGGATCCTCAGTGGATCAGTGGGATCGCGCAGTTCGAGCACCACCCAGTCCACGATGGCATCGGGGCCGCTAACGGTGAGCACCGATGGCGATATCAGGCGCCCCGTACCTTCATCCACATAGGCGTACCCAGCTTCAGCGTATGGCTCCTGCACTGGTAACAACGAAGCCGTGCGCAATCCATCGTTCATGAGCTGGGTGCCGTTGTCGTAAGGTCCTTGCAACAGGGCCTTCACCTTGATGCGGAAGCCATCGAACACGCTGATGTCGTCGAGGATCATGTTCTGTCCACCCTGGGTGTTCAGATAGAACCAGAACTGCGCGACCTGGCCGGTGAGCGCATCGGCCCGCAGGATCACCTCGCGCCACTGGTCGCATGTGGACGGTTGCCAACCTTGACCGGTCACGTACGCCCCCCCGTTCGTCGCCAATGCCGCACCATCGCGTTGGAACAAGGTCTGATACACCTGATAGGAGCAGTTGTGCGCATACACCTGGAACGCTTCGGTAGCGGTGCTGCTCTCCTGTGCGTAGCTGTATCGGAAACGGAGGTAAGGGATCGTTGCCGTAGTGAGGTCGATCCGGGGCGTACCGATCTGCGGCCCAGCTGCCGTGCTGGTCATGTCATAGGCGTTCACGAAGGCCGCGGATCCACCGCTGCATGCGGCTGCGAGGTCCTGCGTCCACGAAACGCCTCCGGGCTGTCCGCCACCGCCGTAGGACGTCCATCCAGTTGGTGGGAAGGTGCCGCCTGTGAAGGACTCGGAGAAGGGCAAGGCCGCGCCGCCGGTGGCCGTGACCGCATTGATCATGTTGGTGGTGTGCGTACCGGTGCCATCGCCCACGGTAAGCGAGGCATTGTAGTTACCCGTTAACGCGTAGCTGATCGCGGGTGGCGAACTTCCGGACCAGGATGACGGTGTACCGCCGGGGAAGCTCCAGTTCCAGCTGGTGGGCCCGCCGGTGCTGGTGTTCGTGTAGTTCACCGTGGCTCCGGCGCAGATCACGGCGGGACTGCGGGTGAAGGCGGCGTTGAGCGGGGCGTTCACCGTGAAGAGTCCCTCCGTGCTGATCACACCGGCGTAACCTGTGGTCACGCTGGCATTGCCCTGGCTGATGGTCCACCTGTACTGGCCGTTGACCAGGCTGAGCGCCGCACTGTCCAATTGCCCCGTATAACCGCAATAGACCTGCGCACCGCTGTTACGGTCGAAGACCTTCGCATAGCCATACGCGCTGGCCGGAGCCCCTTGCCTGTTCCAGCGGAGCACAACAGGGTTGGCCGTCACCACCACCTCGTTGATCGGCGAGGTGCAGGTGGGCGGTGTCAGCAGTCCGCTCCAGCCGAGGTGGTAAGGCGTGTGGCTGCAGAGGTTCCAACTGCGCGTGGTCCCCGAGCCACTGAAGCTATTGTTGATCATCATGCAGGCGGCCGATCCGTTGCAGGTGCTGCCCTGATAGTTGGCGTTCTGCCGCCCGTTGAAGTTGCGTGTGCAATTGCCGGTCCCACTGGAGGAATATTCGTCGAAGGCGTGAAAGATGTGGCCGGTCTCATGGCCATAAACGCGAACGACATCGGCCGTGGACCAGCCGTTGGCCTTGAACAGCAATTGGGTGTAGGGGCCGCCGAGGTAGGCATAGCCGATCTTGCCGTCCGTGAACTGCGTGGGGGCGCCGGCAGGGTTGTAGGCGATGAACGCGCAGAAGGCATGGTCGGCACCGAGCGCGGTACGTTGCTGGGCGTTGTACTGGCTGCATTTGCCAAAAGCACCGGAAGCCGTCATGCCCGCGTTGGTCATGATCGCATCGATCCACAACCCATCCTGCGTGCTGGGGCGTGAGACCGGCTCGTACCCCTGCACTGGAACACCCCCTGCGGGTTCGTTGAAGTCCATCACCGCGGTCACGGACGCGCCGTAGAGTGATGCCGTATAGCTCCAGATGCTCCACGCATCGATGAGCTGCAGTTCCACCTGGGTGACATCCGCAGCGGACCATGTGTACGTGTTCGCGTCGATGCTGCCGTTGCTCTCGATGAAGAAAGCGCTGGCGCACACGATGCCCCGGAGGTACTCGCTGTTGTGATCGCTGGAGCAGGCCCAGTCCGGGGGCGGACCGGCGCCGCTGCGCGAAGGAGCATCGCCGGTGAAGCCCGCATCCGGTGGCACTTCCATGAGGTGTTCGGGATGTCCGCTCCAGTCCATGGCCGGTCGTGCGGGATCCAACTCGAAGTGCCCATCCTGTAATTCCCGTAGGTATGTCAGGGCCAGGCGATGTGCTGGGGGAAGCCCATCGGGTCGAAGCTGGAGGTCGACAGCACGGTGGAGGGTGCCGAAGGCGCGCAGCCCTGGCGTGTACAGGTCGGCAGTGGAGCTCACCGTTCCGATGAAGGCGCCCGGGCCCGCCACCACGCGCACATCCATGCCTGCGCGTCGAAGTGCGGGGATCAACTCCACACTTGCCCGCAGGTCGCCCGCATCCGTAAGCAACACCACGGGGGCTTGCGCGAGGGCGGCACGGCAGAAATGAATAAGGACGATGAGGAGGAAGGAACGCACGGTAGAGCGGGAGAGAGATCGAAAATAGTCGATCGCGCCCTGCCGGTGACCTTTATGCGATGGCTACATTCCCGGCGACAATCGCCGATGCTGGACCGGTCCGAACGCTCGATGGAGCGCCATCCGCTGGCCTGGATCACCGTCCTGGCCGCAGTGCCACGCCTGATCGCGGCGATCTTCAGCGAAGGCTACTTCGCGCACGATGATCATTTCCTGGTGATCGAGGCTGCCCAGAGCTGGGTGGACGGACATGATTACAACTACTGGCTTCCCTGGAACCAAGAGGGAATTCCCAAGCCCAGCGGCCACATGATGGTGTACCCGGGCATCCACTTCATCCTGTTCAGCCTCTGGAAGTGGTTGGGGCTTACCGACCCTGAGGTGAAGATGATCGGCGTACGGGTGCTGCATGCCTTGCTGAGCCTGGTGACCGTGCGCGTGGGCTACCGCATCGCACGGCACCTGGCCGGGGACGCCATCGCCTGGCGCACAGGGCTTTTCCTCGCGTTGTTCTTCTTCATGCCCTTCCTCAGCGTGCGGAACCTCGTGGAGATGGTGAGCGCCCCCCTGCTCATGCTCAGCGCATGGTACCTGCTTCGTGCCACGTCCGCTCCTGCACCTGCTTCCCAACTTCGCCGGGACCTGCGGCCTGCTCCTGCTCCTGCCACTGGTCCTGCCCCTGCTCCTTATTTTCTCTTACTCGCCGGCCTGTTCGCCGGGCTGGCCATCAACATCCGGTTCCAAACGCTGTTCTTTCCAGCCGGAGCCGGGCTGGCCTTGCTGCTGCAGCGCCATGTGAAAGGGGCGGTGCTCCTCGGAGTGGGCGCGCTGCTGCCGGTGGTCGTGCTGCAGGGGGGCATCGACCTGATGATCTGGGGACGACCCTTCGTGGAGATGATGCAGTACCTGTTGTACAACCTGGACAATCCCACGAACACCGGGATCAACGTGCCATGGTACAACTACGTGCTGATCCTGGCCCTGATCTTCGTTCCGCCCTTATCGATCGCGGTGTTGTTCGGCTTCGTCCGCAGGCCCCGTCCGCTGGCGTTGTGGCTGGGCGTGGTGATGTTCATCCTGTTCCACTCCCTTTTTCCGAACAAACAGGAACGGTTCCTGCTGCCGGTGGTGCCGCTCTTCTTCGTGCTCGGATACGGCGCGTGGGAGCAATGGCGTGAGAGCAGTGGCTGGTGGAAGCGGCATGCATCGCTGTGGAAGGGGGCCATGGTCCTCACCTGGTCCATCAACCTGTTGCTGCTCGTGCCCCTCACCGTGAGCAGCAGCAAGCTGGAACGCCTGGAGGCCATGCGGGTGCTGCGCCGGCATCCCGAAGTGAAGGGGGTGATCATCGAGGACACGGTGGAAAGTGATGCGCCCATGGCGCCGCTGTACTACTGGGGCAAGTGGGGCGTACCGAACGACCCCTGCACCGATCCGGCCACGGACCTGCGGAAACTGGCCCAAGCGGGCGGCGATGCGGTGTACACCAACGCCATTGCCTTCGTGGGCGATGAGGACCTGGAGCGCAGGGTGATGCGGGCCACGCGTGCGTTGGGGCCGTTGGAATTCATCGGCATGGGCGAACCGGGGCTCCTGGACCGCACCTTGCACTGGTTGAATCCGATGAACCGCAACGCGGTGATCCTGATCTATCGCACGCGATCATGAGCCCTAGGACCAATGGCATGGAAGGCGGCTGGCGGTGCCCCGCATGTGGCCGACTTTTCGGCCATCGCGACCAGCCGCATGCATGCCACCCCAGCCAGGCGACCGAGGCCATGGATCAGTTGAAGCCTGAACTGCGTCCGATGGTGGAACAGTTGCTGGCCGTTGTAAGCGATCTGCCGAACGTGGTGATCGAACATGCCTCCGGCTCCTTCATGGTCAAGGCGCCTTCCACCTTCGCCGCATTTCGCCCGCGGGCACGGGATGTGCAGGTGTCCTTCCTCCTGGATCAGGAGCTGGACATCTTCCCCATCAACAAGACGCTTCGGCTGAGCGCGAACCGCGTGGAGCATCGCGTGCACGTGGATGGGATCGAGGACATCGATGCACGGATGATCAGCTGGCTCCGGCAGGCCCATGCGCTCAGCATCGCACCAAAAAGCTCCTTGCGCAGGAAGGCATCCTGAGGCCGATATCTTCGCGCCCTTCCGAACCCTCCATGTTCTCACTCGACCAGCTCCATCCCGAAGTGTTCCTCACCGCGCACGGCTGGATCCAATTGCTGACGCTCACCACGTTGGAGATCGTGCTGGGCATCGACAACATCATCATCATCAGCATCCTCAGCAATGAACTGCCGGTGGCGCAGCAGCGCAAGGGACGGCGTACCGGCCTGGCCTTGGCGATGATCACCCGTATCCTGCTGCTGCTTTCGTTAAGCTGGATGATGCGCTTGACGGATACGCTGTTCACGCTGTTCCAGCACGATGTCACCGGGCGCGACCTGGTCCTTTTGGGGGGCGGACTTTACCTGCTGTACAAGGCGGGCTCGGAACTCCACGGCACGGTTGAACTGGCGGAGCAGCGCGCGGGCAAGCGCCGGGCCGCCTCGAAGTTCTGGCTCGTGATCATGCAGATCATCCTCATCGACATCGTGTTTTCCCTGGACAGTGTGATCACAGCGGTGGGGATGAGCAACGAGGTCCTGATCATGGTGCTGGCCGTGATCATCGCCGTGCTGATCATGTTGGTGGCGAGCGATGGCATCAGCGCGTTCGTGAACAAGCACGCCAGCGTGAAGGTGCTGGCCCTCGCCTTTCTCTTCATCGTGGGTGTGGCCCTGGCGCTGGACGGCCTGGGCATCCACCTGAACAAGAACTACGTGTATGCGGCAATGGGCTTCAGCGTACTCGTGGAACTGCTGAACCTGCGCATGCGCGGGAACGAGCGACGGCTGGGCGGAGGGGAATGACCTGGCCGCTTACTTCCCCGTGATCACGAACTCCGTGCGCCGGTTCTGTGCACGACCCGCCGCTGTATCGTTGCTGCCCACGGGCCGTGTGGCCCCGTAGCCCTTATGAGTGAGGCGCGTGCCCGCTACCCCATGGTCCTCGAGGTAATCGCGCACGGTGAACGCACGGTCCTGGCTGAGGGCCATGTTATCCTCCATCGATCCCACGTTATCGGTATGGCCCTGGATCTCGATGCGCACCTGCGGATTCTCCTTCAGGAAGATGATCAGCTCGTCGAGGATGTACTCGCTGCCCTTGGTGATATCCGCACTGTTCGTGGCGTATTTGATGTCGTCCACCTTGTAGTTCTTGCCCACCTCGATCTTCGACAGGCTCATCTCCACCTCCGCCACTCCCCCGCGCGCGGTGTCCTCCGCAGCGAAGGCCCTGCTGTCGAACACGTGCCCTTCCTTCTTCACGGTCATGATCACGTCCGATCCGGGGCGGAGGCGCACGACCGTGGCGTACTTGCCATCCGCTTCATCCACCTTGATGATCTCGGTCTTCCGAGTGTCCATGTAAGTGATGCGCACCTCGGCGTCCTTCACGGGTTCGCCCTGATCGTCCTTCACCTCCCCTTTCACGATGAGGATGTCCTCTGGACGGGCGTCCTTGGTCAGTTCGAACCCGTAGATGTCCAGCCCACCCGCACCCTTGAACCGGCTGCTGGCGAAATAGGCCATGCGGCCATCCGCGCTGACGATCAGCCCGTGATCATCCTGCGATGTGTTCAACGGAGCCCCGATGTTCTTCGGCTGGCCCCATGTGCCATTGTCGTCGAGGTGGCTGAAGAAAATGTCATACCCCCCGATGCCCCGATGACCGAGGCTGGTGTCCTCCTTGCCCTCGTCGTTCTTCGGCGGGCGTGCGGCGAAGTACAACGTGCGGCTGTCCGTGTGTAGGAAGGGTGCCTTCTCATCGCCCAGTGTATTGATCGGCGCGGGAAGCGGTTTCGCAGGGCTCCATTCGCCTTGATCGTTGCGTGTGCTGGTGTAGATGTCGGTGGCCCGGCTGCCCTGGCGCACGGTGGCGAAGTAGAGCGTCCTGCCGTCCGCGCTCAAGGATGGCTGACTTTCCCAACCGTCCGCCGTGTTGATGTTCGGTCCCAGGTTCTCCGGTTCGGTCCATTCATAGGTGACCTTTCCCGTGCCGAAGTCGACGTGCGTATCGTAATGTGTTCGGTAGATGTCGAAGTTCTTCGCTTTCGATCCGGGAATGGGTGTGCCGATGGTGACATACACCTCCTTGTTGTTCAGGCTCACGGTAACCCCGCCGTAGTTGTCGCCCAGGTTAAAGGGCTTGGGCAGCGCCGCACCCTTGTCGAAGTCCTGCTTCACGCTTGCCCGACGGCTCTCGGTGAGCTCCTCGACATCGATGGTGATGAAATCGCCCTTTGCCTGCTTCTTGGTAACGCGGGTAAAGAAGAGCAGTTCATTGTCCGGTGAGAACATGGGCAGGTACTCATCGGCCTGTGTGCTCACTCCCTGCAACAGCGTGGGGTTGAAGGGACGCTGGTCCTTATAGAACTCGGCGTAGAAGGCGAGCTCGGGCATGACGCGTTCCACTTCGGCGGTCTTCTTGTCCACATCGGGCGCGAAGCGGGTCATGTCATCCGTGGGGAACTTCAGGAACTTCTGGAAGGCTTGGGCCGCATCGGGAAAACGTTCCTCGGCGTAATACATGCTGCCCAGGGCGAAGTACAGGTCGCTGTGGTGGTCAGGGCATTTGTCCTTCACCTTCTCCAAATAACCGATGCCCGTGTTAAAGCTTCCCGCTCCGGCCCTGGCCCGCCCGAAGGCGCTGATGCCGAGTTGAAAGAGGCATTCGGTGCATTCCGCGTCGATCTCCTGCGTGGCCTTCAGCCTGGCATGGCGCTCGGTGGGGTTCTTCTCCTTTTCCGCTTCTGCCAGCAACTTCAGGATCTTCTTATCCTGGGGCTTGTCGCAGGGGCCCGGATCGTCCTGAGCACCTACCGCAAGGGGCAGCATGAGCGCCACACACAGGATGGCCTTGGTCGGCATGGAATTCAACAACCTCATGAGGGGCATAGCGCTTCGTTCCTTCTTCATCCTTGACCGACATACACGTCACCGGGCATCGTGCTCCAGCAGATGGTCGTCACCGAACTGCAAAGCGCGTTCCGATCGACCACCTGAACCATTTTCCACCGTGTTCTACTTCACGGTGGTGTTGGTCCCTTCAGCCTTCTTCACCAGATCGTCCCCTTTCTGCCGGGCAACGCCAACAAGGGCATCGGCCTTCTTGTCGGCCTCTGCGATGAATTGTTGTTCCTTCTTGTCGGCCTCCTTCTTCGCCTTGTCGGCCACCACCTTGGCGGCCATTTTCGCGAGGGGATTGGCCACCTTGGCCAACTCATCGTCGGCCGCCTTGTACGCCTGGGCCTTCACGTTGGCGGCCTCGGAGCGGGCACGGGCCTTGGCGTCCGCAGCCTGCTTCTCGGCCTCGGCGATGAGGCGGTCGCGTTCGGCCTTGGCCTTGGCGATGGCGTCGTCCTTCACTTTATTGATCTGCGTGTTCAGTTCTTCCTTGGCGGCGGCCACTACGGTCTCCTTGAGGCTGCTACCACCACCGGCGAAAACGGGCTTCACGATGGGCTTGTCGATGGTACCGGTGATCTTGGCGGTGAGGTCGATCTCCTTGGGCACTTCGAAGTTCCCGCCCACGGCCTTGTTCGCCTGGCCGAGCAGTCCGGCCACGGCCTCGGCCGCACCAGCTCCGAAGATGTCGCTGGGGACCTTGGCCGTCATGTCATAGTCGATGGCCTGATCGGCGAATGCGGTGCTTCCGCCCACGCGTGCCTTCAGGCGATCGATCTTCACATCGAAGGGCTTGGTGATCATCTTTCCATCGCGGAACTCGTAGCTGAAGTTCACGTCCTGCAGGGTCGGGTTCTCGAGCTCCTTGATCTTCACCACCTTCTTCAGTTCATCGAGGACCTTGAATCCTTCGATGCGCACGGACTTGGAGCGCAGCGTTCCCTGACCTGCGAGCGACTGCATTACGGGCATCATGTGCTGATCGAGGTCAGCTGTCATCTTCAGGTCGGTGCTGAAGGCGCCTTTGCAGTTCTTGGCGATGGGCGCCATCTTCTGCACGGTCTCCATGTATTTCACGGTCTCCACGATATCGAAGTCGCGCACATCGTAATCGAAGGCGATCGTGGGCTTGCCTGTGTTCGTGGCGTCGTATGCACCGTTCATGGTGGCACTGCCCTTGAACAGGTTGAAGAAGATGTCCTTCATCTCCACACGTTGATCATGCACGTACAGACCGCCCTTGCAGTTGGTCAGTTCCATCTTGTCGTAAAGCACCTGCTTCACGGTGGCGGCCACGCGGAAGTTGATGTTCTTCGGCACCTCCATCACGCTGAGCGAAGAGGTGTCCGACGCGGTCCCGGCAGCGGACGTTTCCGTTGTCGGACCCATGAGCTCGTTGAGGTCGAACTTGTTGCTGCTCACGTTGAAGTTCCCGGTGAGCGTGCTGTCCTTCAACCACCATTGCAGGTAGTTGTCCATTCGTCCGCTGGCGTGCAGATCGCTACTTCCCACGGTGCCGTCGTAATTGGTGAGTTGCAGGAACTGCGGGCTGAACTGGAACAACAGATCGCTGATGCCGATGCCGTAAGGAAGCGAGTCGCTCTTGTAGTTCATGCCTTTCAGCTGCAACGTGCCTTCGGCCTTGAATTGGTCGTACTGTCCCTTTTCCACGGCGCTCATGCGGCCGGCCATCTTCACATCGGCGTTGAGGATCCCCTTCAGGTCATCCTTGCCCATGGGCACCACCTTCTTCACGCTGGCCAGGTCCAGGTTGGCCTTCAGGGATGCATCCACGTTCGGGTCGCTCATCGGTGTGGTCAGGTGCATGCGGGCTTCCACGGGGTTGCCGGCCATGCTCATGGAGAAGCGCTTGAGGTCCACCACCATACCGTCCATGTCCTTGCCCTCGGGACTGTTGATATCGCAGTCCACGAAGATGTTCTCCACGCTGCTGGGCAGGTCGGGATATTTGAAACGTCCGTTGTCCACGCCGATGCGCACGCCGAAACCAGGCATCTGCTTCTCGTTGTAGGTGCCCTTGACGAAGCCTTTGAACTCGGCCTTGCCGCTCAGGTCCACCCCTTCGAGGTTACCGGCGAATTCCGCGGGTACCAGCGAGAGCAGCGTTCCGAAGTCGGTCTTTTTCGTGTTCCAGGTGATGTCCATGGCGATGTCGTCCGTTGGCATGGCCAGCCAACCGTCGAAACCGAGCGTAAGCTTGTTGATGGTGGCCTCGTTCTCCTTGAAGGTGAACTTCATGTTCGGCATGTCCATGTCGAGGTCGGCCTTCACATCGGCCTTCACGTTCTTCAGGTACTTCACACCATCGTACTCCACGTTCACGCTGTCGCTATGGGTGGTGGTCTTCAGCACGAAAAGGTCCTGGTTGAAGTCCCCTTCGCCCTTGTGCTCCAGTCCGGCGAGGTCCATGAGCATGGGCAGGCTTTCGTCGTCGTAGATCAGGTGACCATGGGTGATGGAGTATTCGCTGAGCTTGACATTGAACTTGGTTTCGCTGGTATCCGCAGGCAGTTCCGCTGTTGTGCTGTCGGCCTTTGCAATGTCCCAGTTGGCGCGGCCATCCTTCAGCACCTTTACATGGATGAAGGGATGATCGAGCGCCACGCGCTTGATCAGGATCCTCTCGCTGAAGAGGCTCATGAGGCCTACCGTGGCCTTCAATTCACCGATGTCGGCCAGGCAGATGCCTTCGAACGGAGCAACGTTGCACACCTTCACGTTCTTCACCTCAAATCCCGCGTTCGGGAAGCTGCTGAGGATGGTGAGGTCCCACTCGCCCCAATCGACCGTGGCGTTGAGGTTCGCGTTCAC
Organism: Flavobacteriales bacterium; assembly: GCA_031411095.1. Taxonomy (GTDB): domain Bacteria; phylum Bacteroidota; class Bacteroidia; order Flavobacteriales_F; family PHOS-HE28; genus PHOS-HE28. The sequence goes on from JANOAK010000007.1 coordinate 145,399, forward strand.
CTGTTCCTTCACGGCCTTTTCGATCTTATCCTTGAAGAGGATGGGGATGAGTACGGCGGCCACGATGAGCAGCAGGAACAGGATGCCGACAGCGGCGAGGAGACGTTTGATCCACTTCATGGTTACGTAGGTTGGGGCGGGATATATCCTGCCCTTACGGTTTCGGATGGGGGCGGGAAGTTTCCCACTATAACAGTATCGGATGGGGGCGGGAAATTTCCCGCCCTTACGGATACATTTCTCAGGAGATGATCGGCGATCACGAGGCAGGCCATGGCCTCAACGACGGGCACGGCGCGGGGTACCACGCAAGGGTCGTGCCTGCCTTTCGCCTCGAGCGTTACGGCCTGTCCGGTCCGGTCAACGGTGGCCTGCTGGCGCATCAAGGTGCTCACGGGTTTGAAGGCCACATCGAACACGATGTCCTCGCCCGTACTGATGCCGCCTTGAACGCCGCCACTGCGATTGGTGCTCGTGTGGATGGCGCCTGCGGCGGCGACGTATGCATCGTTGTGCTCCGATCCGCGCATGCCGGCCGAACCGAAGCCGCTGCCGATCTGGAAGCCCTTCACGGCGTTGATGGACAGCATGGCCTTGCCGAGGTCGGCGTGGAGCTTGTCGAACACGGGCTCACCCAGTCCCGCTGGAACGCGTGAGATCACACAGGTGACCTGACCGCCGAGCGTATCACCTTCCGCACGCACCTGTTGGATGGCCTGCGTCATTTGTTCGGCCGTTGTTGGATCAGGGCAGCGCACATCGCTGCTGTAAACGCTTGAGAGATCCATTTCCGTGTATGGTCGCGAAAGCAGGACGTGACCCACCTGGCTCACATAGGCCTGTACACGCATGCCCGAGGCCGCGATCAATTGCCGGGCGACGGCACCGCCCACCACGCGGCAGGCGGTTTCGCGGGCGCTGGCGCGGCCTCCGCCGCGGTGGTCGCGCAGTCCGAACTTCTGTTCCCAGGTCAGATCGGCGTGCCCGGGCCGGAAGGCATCCTTCAACTGATCGTAGTCGCTGCTCTGCGCATCGCTGTTGCGGATGATGAAGCCGATGGGGGTGCCGAGCGTGATCCCTTCCATCACCCCACTGAGGAACTCCACGCGGTCCTCTTCTTTGCGTTCCGTTCCCAAGGGTGTGCTTCCGGGCCGGCGGCGGTCGAGCTCACGTTGCACGGCATCCAGATCCAGCTTCAACCCGGCCGGGCAGCCGTCGACCACACCACCGATGGCCGAACCATGGCTTTCGCCGAAGGTGGTGAGTATGAAGACGTTGCCGAAGCTGTTGCCGCGCATGAGGGGGCGAAGTTACCCGCACGGGTCGGCCTGTGTTCACCGGGTCTGCCCGGCGATCAACGATCACAGGTGAACAGGGCCGTTCTCTGTCAACACCCGACTGTGAAGGTCGCGATGTGAAGTGTGCATTGCCCGGGGTGGGCGCGATCGACCTTTGGAGCCGAGCCGCACATGCGCCCCATCCACATTCAAGCCCAGCCTGATGATGACACCTGTGGTGCCACGGCGCTGCAGGCCGTGTACGAGTATTTCGGCGAGAAGATCAGCCTGAAGGAGGTGATCGATGAGGTGTACCACCTGGAGAACGGTGGAACACTGGCCGTCTTCCTCGGCCTTCACGCCCTGAAGCAGGGCTACCACGTGCGCATCCACTCATACAACCTGCGGGTATTCGATCCGAGCTGGGAAGGACTGGCACCCGAGATGCTGCGGAAGAAGCTGGTGGCACAGACGCGGTTCAAGGAAAGCAAGCGGTTGCACGCTGCATGCCTGGCCTATGCCCGTTTCCTGAAGCTCGGCGGCGAGCTTCGGTTCGACGACCCCACCCTTGCGTTGTTGCAACGCTATTTCGACCACGATCTTCCTGTGCTCACCGGCCTCAGTGCAACGTACTTGTACAGGAGCAAGCGCGAGTACAGCACCACCGCAGGCGTCAGCGTGTTCGATGATCTGCGCGGCAAGCCCATGGGGCACTTCGTGGTGCTCAGCGGGATGAAGGGCAAGCAGGTGCTGGTCTCAGACCCTTACAGCGGCAACCCCTTCAGTCAGGAACGCGAATACGAGGTGCACGTGGGCCGCCTCATCAACTCGATCATGCTGGGCATCGTGACGTACGACGCCAACCTGCTGATCATCTCACCGAAGAAGCTGCCGGCATGAAGAAGATCATCGTGGTGCGCGAGCCCAAGGAATTCAACCTCGGCGTCAAAGGCGTGGAGGTGGTGAGCAGCAAGGACTACCTCACTCATCCGCGCTTTGCCACCATGAGCAACGTGCGCGTGTTCAACCTGGCCCGCAGCTACAGCTACCAGAGCCGTGGATACTATGTAAGCCTGCTGGCCGAGGCGCGCGGGCAGAAAGTGATCCCCGACGCGAAGAACATCCTGGACCTGAAGAACCCGGGCATGGTGCGCGTATTCAGCCGCGACCTGGATGAGCTGATCCAGCAAAGCCTGGGACACAAGTTGAAGGAGGAATTCACCTTCAGCATCTACTTCGGGCGCAATGTGAACCGCAAGTATGACAAGCTGGCGCACGAGCTCTACCTCGCCTTCCAGGCACCCTTGCTGCAGGCACGTTTCGTGAAGGGCGAGAAGTGGGAACTGTGGTCCATCCGGCCCATTCCGTACAACGACATCCCCGAGGACCACCTGCCCTTCGTACGCCGTTACGCTGCGGACTATTTCGCCAAGAAGCGATACGACAAAGCGCGTGAGGATCGCACGGCCTACGACCTGGCCATCCTGGTGAACCCTGAGGACACGGCGGCGCCCAGCAACAAGCGGGCGATCGTGAAGTTCAGGCAGGCTGCCGAGGAGATGGGCTTCGCCGTGGACATCATCGGGCCCAACGACATGGACCGCATCCCGCAGTACGATGCGCTCTTCATCCGCGAGAACACGCATGTGAACGACCACACGTACCGCATGGCGCGCAAGGCACAGAAGGAAGGGCTGGCGGTGATGGACGCGCCGGAGGCGATCCTGAAGTGCAACAACAAGGTGTACCTGGCCGAGGTGATGGAGGCGAACGGTGTGCCCACGCCGAAGACCATGATCGTGCATAGCGAGAACCGTCATGAGGTGGCCTCTCACTTCGGACTGCCCGTGGTGCTGAAGCTGCCGGACAGCACGTTCAGCCGGGGCGTGGTGAAGGCGAAGACCGCAGAGGAACTGGAGCAGAAGCTCGATGAGGTATTGAAGGAAAGCGACCTCGCGATCGCGCAGGAGTTCATGCCGAGCGACTTCGACTGGCGTATCGGTGTGCTGGACGGAAAGCCGCTCTATGCCTGCAAATACTTCATGGCCGCGGGTCACTGGCAGATCTACAACTGGTCCAGCGGCACCAAGAAGGGGCAGGAAGGCGATGCGGCCACCATGCTCGTGGAGGAATGTCCCTCCTACATCATCGACACGGCGGTGAAGGCCGTGCTCGCGATCGTGGGGAACAAAGGACTGTTCGGTGTGGATGTGAAGGAAACACAAGGCAAGCCATACGTGATCGAGGTGAACGAATGCCCCAACATCGATCACGGCGTGGAGGACCTTGCGCTGGGTGATGAACTTTACAAGGCCATCATCGGCAGCCTGAAGAAGACCATTGAGGAGAAGATCGGATCGGCAACAACAGCAACGGAATAACACAGCGCGATAAAGGAGGCGAAAGCCGTCCTCATCGCTACCAACGCACAGGAACAATGGCCCAACAAAAGCCCTACGGCCTCTTCGAGGTCACCGGCATCGAGCTGGAATACATGGTGGTGGACCGCGACACGCTGAAGGTGAGCGCCACCGTAGACGAACTCTTCAAGGACGTGGTGGGAAAGGTGGTGAGCGATGTGGAACGCGGCGATGTGGAGTGGAGCAACGAGCTCACGGCCCACGTGGTGGAGATGAAGACCGCGAAGCCCACGGTGAGCATTGCCAGCTACGAGAAGAAGTTCGCCACCGAGGTGCGCGCGATGAACGAAGTGCTGGCGAAGCGTGGTCGCATGCTATTGCCCGGTGCGGCCCATCCGTTCATGGACCCGCTGAAGGAATCGGTGCTTTGGCAGCACGAGCATAACGAAGTGTATGCGCTGTACAACACCATCTTCGACTGCCGGGGCCACGGCTGGAGCAACCTGCAGAGCACGCACCTCAATCTGCCCTTCGCCAACGACGATGAGTTCGCCAAACTGCACACCGCGATCCGCATGCTGTTGCCGATCATCCCGGCCCTCAGCGCCAGTTCGCCCATCCTCGACGGAAGGCCCACCGGCATGATGGACACGCGCATGCACCACTACCTCACCCACCAGCAGCGACTTCCACAGCTGATGGGTTCGTTGATCCCGGAGGCCGTGTTCAACCAGGAGGATTACTACCGCGTGATCTTCGAACCCATCGCACGCGCCCTGGCACCCTTCGACAAGGACCAGGTGATGGACCACCACTTCGCCAACAGCCGCGGCGCCATTGCGCGCTTTGATCGTGGGGCCATTGAGATCCGCGTCGTGGACATCCAGGAGTGCCCGAGCGCCGACCTGGCCATCGCGGAGATGATCGTGGCCGCGCTGAAGGCCTTGGTGGCCGGCCGATGGGTGAGCAACTACCTGCAGCGTGCCTGGCATGAGGGCGACCTGCTGGCGATCTTCAAGGATGTGATCGTGGACGCCGGTGACACCCTGATCACCAACAAGGACTTCCTGCTGATGTTCGGCCTGATGCGCGAGAACGCCACGGTGACCGAACTGTGGAAACACATCTATCGTCAGGTCCGCGCTGACCTGAGCGATGGTGCCCGCATCCGCATCGGCCACATCCTGGACCATGGGTGCCTGGCGAAACGCATCCTGGCCCGCACTGGCGCATCGCCGGACCATGCCCGCATCGTGGAAGTGTACCGCGAACTGGCGCAATGCCTGCAGGACGACCGCCAACTCGCATGAGCCCCGCACTCTTCCTCAGTTGCGAGCATGGCGGAATTGACGTGCCCGAGCCCTACCGCGCCTGGATGAAGGGCGCCGAAAAAGTGCTGGCCAGCCACCGCGGGTACGACATCGGGGCCATGGACCTCTTCCATCGCCTGGAGCCGCTGGCCGAAGCGGCCGTGAGCAACACCCTCACCCGACTGCTCATCGAATTCAACCGCACCGAGGGCAGTCCCCATTGGTTCTCGGCCTTCAGTCGCGAACTGCCTCCGCACCTGAAGGAGCCGCTCATCGATGCCTACATGCACTATCGGCTGACCTTCCGGGACGAGATGCGCAAGGCCCTCGACGAAGGGCGGCAGGTGCTGCATCTCAGCGTGCACACCTTCACACCGGAACTCGACGGCGAAATACGCGAGTTGGACATCGGGCTGCTGTACGACCCTAGCCGTCCGCAGGAAAAAGGGTTCTGCGAGGCCTGGCGCGATGCCATCCGCCTGCGGGCCCCCGGCCTGCGCGTGCGCATGAACCAGCCCTACAAAGGAAACAGCGACGGTTACACCCGTGCGCTTCGCCAGCACTTCGCACCGTCGGAATACAGCGGCATCGAACTGGAAGTGAACCAGGCCTTCGCGAAGAAGAACGTGATGGATGCCGATGTGTGCACTGTGCTACATGCCTCGCTGGAGGCGGTGTTGCGCGGGACTTGACTTTTCACGGCGATCGGCAGGGCCGGGTCCATTCGTCCGACGGGGGCATCCGTCGAATACATGCAACCTCTCGTGGGCCGGGGCGTATCGCAGCGCACCAACCTCCGCCCCATGCGCCACTATGCCTACGCTGCGCTGCTGCTCCCTTCGGCCCTTCTGGCACAGGCCATTCCATCATACTACTGGCCGTTGAATGAAGGCGCCGGCACCGTGGCCCAAGAGGTGAACGGCCTGAGCGACGGACTCCTCACGGGCGAATGCACTTGGTTGCCGAATGGTGGACACCATGCCGGAGCGCTTCGGTTCTATGGCAATACCGCGCGGGTGGACATGGGCCCCTGCGACATCACCACGGGTGCGGGCGACCAGCTGAGCGTGGCGTGCTGGTTCAAGCCGGAGATCGTCAGCGGTACCGAGCGTATCCTGGTGGCCAAGTCCATCGGGCCCACTGACGACGACTTCGTGTGGAGCCTAAGTTTGGTGAACAACACAGGGGCCCGCTTCCGGGTGTTGGCCGGTGGTTCGGTACATACCGTGGAGATCCCGCCAAGCAGCATATTCAGCAACACGTGGTACCATATTACAGGTATTTACGACGGAAGCACCATGCGGTTGTACATGAACGGTGGGGTGTCGGCAAGCGGGCCCGCTTCAGGAGCACTGGGCTATCATCCGGAGGCACCGGCCACCATGGGCAACGTCACGAACAATGGACTGCCCTTCTATGGCCAGTTGGATGATGTGCGCATCTATGGCAGCGCGCTCACGGACATGGAGGTGATCGAACTGGTGGTCGGCGATGTGAGCACGAGCATGACCGAACAGGGTCCGATGCTGCGACCGGACGGTTCCCTCTGGATCCCACCAGGTCAATGGAACGAGCTGACATGGATCGATGCGAGCGGTCGGACGGTCGCACATGAACGCATCCTGAACGGTACCACCCCGGCCAATGTCCCCACAACAGCGGGACTTTACCTGGTCTGCCTCCAGGGGGCCGAAGGGCGCATTGCGCGCCCTGTGGTGGTGCCCTGAACGCGAAGAGGCCCCGCCGTGATATGCACGGACGGGGCCTCCTCGCCTGTACGCCGGATCAGCGCACCACGGAGAAGCGCTGCTGCACGCTGCCTCCATCCCACCGCGCGCGCAACACATAACCCCCCGCGGTGAGACCACGCACATCGATCGCGGAGCGCAGCATGCCGCCCCCGTTGCCCAAGGTCTGTGTGAGCACCAGCCGTCCAGCCGGGTCAAGTACCTCGGCCACCACACGGCCTTGAGCGGGCACATCCAGCACGACGTTGAGCGTGGCATCGGCGGGGTCCGGGTAAAGTGCGTTGATGGTCGCGGTCGGCTCATCGATGCCCACGGTCGTGTTATCCCAGAGTTGCAGATCGTCCATGGCCGCTTCCACGAGGCTTCCTCCTTCGAGGTTCTGTCCGACGCGGGTACTGTCGCTCGCGATGAACCGCAGTTGCACGGTGCTGTTGGGCACCACGAAGTCCTGCACACGGAAGGCCACCTTGCGCCATGCGCGGTCATCGCTCTTGGTGTTCTCAACATAGACCCAATCGGTCCCGTTGTTGCTGATCTCCACCTGCCACCAATCCGCACCTGGGTTGGCACCACCGGGAGGGCTGTTGGTGTACCAGCGATAGTAGGTGAACGTTGGGTTCAGGTAGGACGTCAGGTCGATCGGATCACTGCGCAACGTGGTGGAACCCGCATCCACATCCGCCTGGCCGGGCGTTGCGGAGTCGGTTCCATTGCCCGTGAAAAAGCAGAACTCGCCCCCGATCGTATGCTGGTCGCCCGTTTGAATGATGCTATTATCCACCGTGCTGTACGTCGGGTTCGGATCGAAGAGCTCCCATGTTCCAGTGGTGTTGTTATCACCCGCCACACCCAGGTCCCAATCGCCCAGTTCGTTCAGGTTGTCAACGTTCTCGGTGAGCTTCAGGTCGTAGCCCACAAGCAGGTAGTTCGGCAGGTTCGGGTCGGGATCGGCCGCACCGGTCGGGGTAACGCCGCTGATCACGCCGCTCACATCCAGCAGGCCGATGTAGTAGCTGATCACGGTACCCTGGGGCTGTCCGGGGATGGTGGCCTCGTAGTTGCTGCCGCCGGTGTTGGTCATCATCATCTGCTGCCAGGCACCCTGGTTCACGCGGTAGTTCAGTTCCACGCCCTGGAGGTAGTTCTGGAAGACCCCCGTTACGCTGGCGTTCGCCTGGATCACGATGTCGTCGTTCACCGGGGACGTTTCCACCGGGGTGTGCACCACGTCGAATCCGGTGAGCAGGGTGATGCCATGCAAGCGGAATCCCTCGCCAATGGCATCACCGTTGGGTGTGCCGTTCAGCAGGTTGCCATCATCATCATCGGCCTGGAGCACATCGATGAGCACATCCCGGTAGGCCACGCCCTCATTGCCTCCGGGCGTTTCTGCCTGCAGGCCGGGATAGGCCTGGGCGAAGAGCTCCGTGGTCAGTTGCATATCGTTACCCAGAAGCAGGTAGGTATCCCACCAGGCCCCGGCGATGATCTCACCATCGGCATGCACCTCGCCGGTGATGTCGGCCGGATACACCTTGCGGTTCTGGTCGTAGCGGCGGATGTAGGCGTTGGGATCGCTGATGGTGTAGCCCGGTGCCAATACCGGGTTCTGGGTTACGGAGAAGCCCCAGAAGTCGGCGTATCCCTCGCCCATGGCGCCGTTGATGAAGTTACCGCCGTTCACCTGATAGTAGTTGTCGTTGATGCCGTGGCCGTATTCGTGGTACACCACATCGTTCACCAGCGCCAGTGAATAGCAGTCGTTGCCCTCGAGGTAGAAGTTGATGGAGCTGCCGTCATAGAAGGCATTGCAATCGCCGGAGGTGAGGCCCACGTTGGTGGTGAGGCTGAAATCCATGCCGGTGAAGCCCGGCAGCACGGTCGTGCAATGGTCGTGGATGGTGTTCACGTGGTAATAGGCGCTGCGCTCCTCCAGGGAAGACTCCGGATCGAAGGACACCAGGTTCGCGCCTTCCTGCAGCGTGCCGGAGAGCGAGGGCGTGTTGGAGCCCATGACCACCGTGCTCCAAAGGCCGGACAGTTCGGCGGTGTATGCCACAGGCCCATTGATGCCGCTGCCGACAAAGCCGGTGGCATCGGTCACGAAATCCTGGTTGCCGATGGTCGTGTTCATGTTGCGCATCACCGCCACGGTGGGGGCGTTCAGCGGATTGGTGAGCTGCACCGTGGCCTCCACGGTGACATCGGCTCCGACATCCTGACCATCGGCGCGGTCGCCTTCGGCCACGATCCGGTTCTGGCGATAGAGCAGCTCACCGCTCACGGCATCCACGTAGCACATCCAGCGGCCGGGCAGGCTGCGCGTGTCGGTGGTCACTTCCACCTCGCGCACCAGATGATGCTCCACGGCGTGTTGCACCGGCACGGGCAGGATCCTATCGGCACCTACCACAGCGGCCCCCGTGATGTCCGAAAGTCCCGCGCTGGCCGCTGCGATCAATTGCGCTTCCGATGCGATCGGAGCGGAAAGCGTACCGATATCCGCGTACACATCCAGTCCGAAGGCGATCACGCGACCTTGCAGGTCGAGCTTCACCAAGGCCTTGCTGAAGAGCACCTCGAGGCCTTCATGGCGCTGGGTGATGTGCACGAAATGGTGCTTGGCCGAGCTGGCCACCTGGCGCACCTGCAACTCATGCATGGGCAGGTTGAATGAGGCAAGCTCCGCGGTCAGGAAGTTCACTGCACGCTCTGTTGGCGTGGCGCCCGTGGTGTTGATGGGCGCACCCACCGCGCGGTGCGGTAGGCCATTGGCCTCGTTGAACTCCACCCACCAGCCGGGATGCTGGGCCACGAACTGGCGCCAGGCCGAACGACTGCGCAGTTCGCTCTGCCAGCGCTCATCGGGCAGGCTTTTGCGATCCTTGATGAAGGTGACTGCGAACTCATCGCCGTGGCCGTGAATATCCTGGGCATGGACCCCGAGACAAGAGGCCACAAAAAGGGCGGGAAGGAGTATGGTTCTGCGCATGAGGGTGGGAAGGGTATGCCACGAAGATCGTACACCGAACGATCCGTCCCACCACCGATCACAACATCAAATGCTACGGACCTTGGAGGTCCACCACCAGACCGTCGTGGGCCAGGTGCACATGCGGGGGCAAGGTGGGCTCCACATCGGCGTGCAGGCCCATCCAGTGACTGATGTGGGTGAAGTAGGCGCGACGCGGCTGCAGTTCCTCCACCAACGCCAGAGCCTCCGCCAGGTTCAGATGCGAATAATGCTCCCGGATGCGTAGGGCGTTCAGCACGAGCACCTCGGTGCCTTTGATCTTCTCCTTCTCCTCGGGGCGGATGGACTTGGCATCGGTGATGTAGGTGAAGCCGCCGACGCGGAACCCGAGCACCGGCATGTGCATGTGCAGCACCTCGATGGGCTGAACATGCACCTCGACTGCCTCGAAGGGCTCGCGTGTGATCGTGTGCAGATCGAACTCCGGGACGCCGGGGTATTTGCGTTCCTGGAAGGCGTAGGCATACACGCGCCGTACCGCATCCAGCGTGGACGCATCGGCGAAGATGGGTATAGGCCGCGGCGGTTCGTGCTGAAAGCTGATGGACCGCAGGTCGTCCATGCCCGAGATATGGTCCATGTGCTCGTGGGTGAGCAGCACAGCATCGAGGTCGCTCACGCCCGCCCGCAGCAATTGTTGCCGCAGATCGGGTCCGGCATCGATAAGGATCCGCCTGCCTTCGGTCTCGATGATCACCGACACGCGCAACCGCTTGTCGCGGGCATCGGTGCTGGTGCACACCGCGCAATTGCACCCGATGATGGGAACACCCTGACTGGTGCCGGTGCCGAGGAAGGTGATGCGCATGGAAGTGGGACGATGGCAAAGGTGCGACACCGGCGGGGATGGAGGAACGAGCGGTCATGTCGATGCGGTACATGTTCCATGAATGCGACCACAGGATCTCCTTGGAACAGCGGATCAAGTACATTCGATCACATGGTACGGGAGACCCGCTGGCTTGGATGGACAACAATGGAAGGGGCACTCTCGCGCCAAAGAGGGGGTAAGAATCACCCGAGCCCTCTCATCGTTGGGATTACCGCTTTCATATTGATCTGTACCGCATGCAATGGAATAAATGCACCATTGAACTTACCTGGAAAGATCATTTGTCACCGTATTTATTCAAAGTACCATTGTATTTATGTGAATGGAATTATTCAAAAAGACCGTATTATAGAAAAAGACGATGGTGAAATAATTAATACTGGTTACAGTTGGCTCAATAGCAAGAACGTGTTATTGGGTGGTGCATTGTATTATTCGGGCACTAGCAGGCCTGATAGTCGATGCGACATCTTGGAGTTCGACTCTGTTGGAATGCCACTACGTGTAATTTATCACGCAGAGGATGGCGAGATTGCATGGCCTGAATTTACTTCCTGGAACGATGGACTTCTGTTGATGACCACACATCATCTTAAGGATCCAAAGAAGCAGCCCTTTGAAGGATTGATGCCCATGCTCACATTAAAGGTGCTGGACATGAACACCGGTGCAATTCTCCATACCATTGATAGTATTGGACGTCCGCCATCGTATCAGATGCATGAGTCACCCTGGCTGCATGATGGTCAACGGTTCTTTTGGAGCATTGCCAATGCACCTCGGTTGATCGCTCAAGGAAAAGACGTGTTTCCACATCGGCCAACCGGTGCTGGGGTGTATATGTATGATATGCGCCTTGGCCGGAGCTCGTTGTTCTTGCCAGGAGCACGACTGCCCGTTGTTTCCGCTGTTGGGAATTTTCTCGCATATATTAAAGACAATGAGTTACGTGTCCTGGACATTGATAATGACGTTGATCGGCTGCTGTTCGTCTTCGAGAATTCAGAAAACGTGGCGACCATTCATTGGTCCCCTGACGGGAGATTCATTTTTGCAGGCAGCGTTGAAGGGGATGGTGATCCTGATGAAATTCTAATCGACGTTCATTCAGGCAAGGATATGCCCGTCGAGGGTATCGGTATGACAAGCGGTTCGTATTCGTGGAAATAACTTTTGTTGTCGCTCGGCTGGCCTGTGCAAGGGGCTGTACGGGCCGAGTGAATAGGCTGCTAGGGCCTTTGGCCCGTCTTTTCCAAATGTTCCTTTTTTGAATGCGGGTGGACAGAACAAGGGATTGCGCGAGGCGCACCTTCCCGTTGGGGGGAGGCTTCAAGCAGCCCGGATCCGCTTCGCGGCTCGATTTCCTTTTTAATGGTCGCTTTGGCGAGCGAACAAGGAAGGACAAGGGATTGCGCGACTCCGCCTCCGCGCCTCCACGCGCAGAAGCGCTATGGCGCGCAAGCGCGAAGGCGCTACGGCGGATCGAGGGGCGCGCTTTCCCGTTGGGGGGAGGCTTCAGGGAGCCGGTTTTTTACGCTCCAGAATGTGTTTCCAAAGGAATGCCCTTCCCGAGCCGGTCTTCAAGTATTTCTCAAACCGGTACGCCACATATTTATCCGGAAAAACGCAGTTCCACACGATGTTCACAGGTCTCCTACCGGAGGTAGCTGGCACTGCTCCGGTATCATGTCGTTGCTTCCGGTCTGAAAGATCATGCGTGCATCCCGTGTAGAGCTCATCATCAGCACACAACAGCACATACACATACCAACTTTCAAGCGGACCGCGTCCACCATTGATCGCCAAGGACGATGATCCTGAACCTGCCATGCCCGTTTGATATTGAAAGACTGCCTATGGCTACTCGCCTTGGCGTACGAAAATAACCGGGCTTGAACATGCGGACGTTGTCCGCCGTAGCTCGCCGGGCGCGGGAGGTCGGATCATGCTTCGATCCTTTGAAAAGCGAAGCTCGCCTACGCGCTTACGCGCTTCGGCGAGCGAAGGCCTACTGAGTTGACGTGATGGCGGACCTTGTCCGCCGTAGCTCGCCAGGCACGAGGGTTCAGATCATGCTTCGATCCTTTGAAAAGCGAAGCTCGCCTAAGCGCTTACGCGCTTCGGCGCACTGAGTTGTGTCGGCGGACCTTGTCCGCCGTAGCTCGCCGGGCACGAGGGTTCGGATCATGCTTCGATCCTTTGAAAAGCGAAGCTCGCCTACGCTTACGCGCTTCGGCGAGCGAAGGCGGAGAGGGAGGGATTCGAACCCCCGGTGCCCGTGAAGGCACAACGGTTTTCAAGACCGCCGCGTTAAACCGCTCTGCCACCTCTCCTGTTGAAAAACGGTCGACGAAGGTAGCAAGCGATGCACCACCGGTGCTTTCCACGGCAGCATCGGAGGGTTGTTGACCGGGGGGCGGGCTATCTTTGGAACATGACCCGCTCCCCCATCCACGCCCTGCTGTTGCTGGTCCTGCCGGCCTTGGCCGCGGCACAGAGCACCTTGGACGCCATCGTCGAGACCAAGCGTTTCCATGTTCCCGGTCAGGGCGAACAGGTGGACATCAACATCGCCGTGCTGGGTGCCAGCGCGCAGTGGAAGCCCAATGAACGCGGCCTGTTGCAGGCCCAGGTGGAGGCGCTGACGATCATCGAGAAGGACAGCACCATCGTGGACTTCCGAAAGAGCCTGGTGCTCGGTCCGGAGCGCAACGATTCAGTGCGCAACGACTTCATCGTCCAAGAGCATTTCGTACTGCCTGTGGGGGATTATACCATGAGCGTGGAACTGCACGATGTGAACGGCCCAGCTGAGAACCGCTCGACGTGGAGAGGCCCATTACCCGTTGCTGCACAGCCCAAGGTCGCCCACTTCTCCGATGTGCTCCTGACGGCCGGGACCACCACCGATGGGCAGGGCAACAAAGTGCCTGCGCCCTACACCGGCACGTACTTTCCGGAGGAGCGGAAGGAGCTGGGCTTCTACACGGAACTCTATGGAACGGACGAGCACTTCGGCAAGGACAGCCTGTTCGTGTTGAATTATGCCATCGAGACGTATGAATCGCACCAGGTGAAGGGACAGTACAAACACACCCAACGCATGAAAGCTGCGCCCGTGGTGCCCGTTTCAGCGCAGTTCGGTATCGGCGACCTTCCCTCCGGCAACTACCTGGTGGCCATCGAGGCGGTGGACCGCAGCGGGCAGGTGGTGGCACGGCAGGAGCAGTTCGTCCAGCGCAACAACCCGTTGAAATACGACCTGAACGCACTGGCAACACTGGAACTGGGCAGCACCTTCGTGGATGCGATAACCGATCCCGACACCTTGGCCGAGAATGTGGCCTGCCTGCGTCCCATTGCGGATGACCTGGAGCGGCGCATGATCGACGACCGTTGGAAGGACCGCGACCCCACGCTGATGAAACGCTTCTTCTACACCTTCTGGGTGAACCGCGATGGTTTCGATCCGGAAGGTGCCTGGCAGAAGTACCGCACCCAGGTAAGGGCGGCCAACCGGTTATACGGCTGCAGGAACATGCGGGGCTATGAATCCGACCAAGGGATCACCTTCCTGAAATACGGCCTGCCCAGCACGGTGGTGGATGGCAGCAACGACAACAAACAGCTCCCCTACCTGATCTGGCATTACTACAAAGCTGGTCGGTACAGCGATCGCCGCTTCGTGTTCTGGCAGCAGAACGTGGGCATCGGCTGCTGGGAATTGTTGCATTCGGAGATGCCTGGCGAGGTGAAGAACCCGCGCTGGCAGACCATGCTGAGCGCCCCGCTGGGTCCGGCATCGATGTCGGATGGCACGCGTGTCTATTCCATCGAAGGACAGCGTGTGGAGGACAATTTCAATAATCCGCACTAGGCGCGGCCCTTCGTGTCCATTTTTGCCGGCCAATGACGCGGATGGAGACGGCGGTGGTGATCCTCAACTGGAACGGTGAACGCTGGCTCCGCGAATTCCTGCCGCAGGTCGTCCAGCACTCGCGGGATGAGGCCCGCGTGATCGTGGCGGACAATGGCAGCACGGACGGGTCACTTGCGTGGTTACGTACCGAAATGCAGGAAGTGGAGATTATCGAACTGGGTAGCAACCTTGGCTTTGCCGGTGGGTACAATGCCGCACTCGCGAAGGTGGACGCGCGGATCTGTGTATTGCTCAACTCGGACGTGGAAGTAACCTCCGGCTGGGTGGGTACGCTCCGCGGCTACCTGGAGCGCGACCCACGCATGGCGGCCTGCCAGCCCAAGGTGCTGAGCCACGCCGACCGCACGCGGTTCGAACATGCTGGCGCGGCAGGTGGCTTCATCGACCGCAACGGGTACCCCTTCTGCCGCGGCCGCATCTTCGAGATCACGGAAACGGACACGCATCAGTACGACGATGAACGCGAGGTGTTCTGGGCAACGGGTTGTTGCCTCATGATCCGCACAGCTGCCTTCCGCGAGGCCGGGGGATTTGATGAGTCGCTTTTTGCGCATATGGAGGAGATCGATCTGTGCTGGCGTCTGCGCCGCACGGGATGGCGCATCGGCTATACCAGCAAGGCCGTCGTTCATCACGTTGGGGGTGGTGCATTGGGCTATGGAAGTCCGCGCAAGACCTACCTGAACTTCCGGAACAGCCTGTGCGTGCTCACGAAGAACCTGCGTTCGCGGTGGATCATGACGCGGATCGCAAGGCGTCTCACACTGGACATCTTCGCGGGGTTCAAGTTCCTGCTGGAAGGTCATGCACCGCATGCCTGGATGGTGGGTCGTGCGCACCGCCACTTCCTGGGCCGACTTCCGGCCCTCCTGCGTGAGCGTCGGCGGCTGGCCGCGTTGGAACATGATGTGGACCTCACGGGTCAGTACCAGCGCAGCGTGGCGTACGATCGCTTCATCCTGGGGCAAAAGACCTTCCCAGAGCTCGACAAGAGCGCCTTCAACGCGTGAGGTAGGCGATCGCCATCGCGTAACCTTCGGCACCGAAACCGGTGATCACGCCCACGCATTTCGCCGCAGTGAGCGAGCGTTCGCGGAACTCCTCCCGTGCGTGGATGTTCGACAGGTGCACCTCCACCACGGGCACGCGCAACGCACCGATGGCATCGCGCAAGGCCACGCTGGTGTGCGTATACCCCCCTGCGTTCAGGACCACCCCATCGTATGCGCCATCCGCTGCTTGGAGCGTGTCGATCAACTCCCCTTCCACGTTGCTCTGGTGGTGCATCAGCGTGTGCCCCTTGAAGCGTTCCCGCAGATCCTCCAGGATGTCCTCCAGCGTTCGTGTGCCGTAGATCGCGGGTTCGCGCGTGCCGAGGAGGTTCAGGTTGGGACCGTTGAGGAGCAGGATGCGGGCCATGATCGGTGATGGTTCCCTAAGGAACCGGCACCAATGATAGTGAGCCTGGAGCAGCGCGCGGACGGTGCGAGGAGCTTCCTTTGCAGCATGGATGCTCCCCCACTGGCCGAACGCATGCGCCCGCGCGACCTGGGCGAGGTGGTGGGCCAGGAACACCTGGTAGGCCCGAACGGTGTGCTGTTGAAGGCCCTCGCCGCCGGCATGCTGCCGAGCATGATCCTCTGGGGGCCACCCGGCGTGGGCAAGACCACACTGGCACGGCTCATCGCCGAGCGCTTGGGACGTCCCTTCCATACCCTCAGCGCCATCAGCAGCGGCGTGAAGGACGTGCGCGAGGTGATCGAGAAGGCGGGCGGTTCAGGATTGTTCTCACGCAGCGCGGTGCTGTTCATCGACGAGATCCACCGCTTCAGCAAGGCGCAGCAGGACTCCCTGTTGGGCGCTGTGGAGCGCGGGACCATCACCTTGATCGGCGCCACCACGGAGAACCCATCCTTCGAGGTCATCGGGGCATTGCTCTCGCGTTGCCACGTGTATGTGCTTAAGCCGCTCGCCGAGGAGGAACTGCTTTCGCTTCTGCATCGGGCCATGGAACAGGATGAGGAGCTGAAGGGCCGCACCATCGAGCTAAGGGAGACCGACTCATTGATGCGGGCCAGCGGCGGCGATGCGCGACGTTTACTGAACACCTTCGAGCTCTGTGTGAAAGCGTCAGGTGATGGACCTGTGGTGCTCACCGATGCATTGGTACAGCAGGTGGTACAGAACAACGCAGCACGGTACGACAAGCAGGGCGAGCAGCACTACGACATCATCAGCGCCTTCATCAAAAGCATCCGCGGCAGCGATCCTAACGCCGCGGTGTACTGGCTGGCGCGCATGGTGGAAGGCGGCGAGGACCCCAACTTCATTGCCCGCCGCATGGTGATCCTGGCCAGCGAGGACATCGGGAACGCCGACCCGAACGCGTTGCTGATGGCCACCACGGCGATGCAGGCGGCCCAGATGATCGGCTGGCCGGAGAGCCGTATCATCCTGAGCCAATGTGCGATCCACCTGGCCTGCGCACCCAAGAGCAACAGCGCTTACATGGCCATCGGCGCGGCCCAGGCCGAAGTGCAACGCAGTGGCGACCTGCCCGTACCCCTGCACTTGCGCAACGCGCCTACCAAGTTGATGAAGGACATGGGGCACGGCAAGGGCTACCAGTACAGCCACGACCAACCGGGGAACGCCGGCGATCAGCAGTTCCTGCCCGATGGGATCGACGGCACACACTTCTATTCACCCGGAGACAACCCACGTGAGCAGAAGTACGCCGAGCTGCTCGATCGCATCTGGAAGGGCCGGTATGGTCGCTCGCGCTGAAGGCCTCAGTGACTGCGCTCGTTCTCCAGGAAGTTCTGGTGCAGGTCATAGATGATGCCGAAGCTGACGACCAGCCCACCCAGTCCCTGTTCGAGCATCTGCCACAACACGTCCACCACGATGTGGATGGCCTGCTTGTCGGTGAACGACATCCCGAAAATGAAGGCGATGAGGAACACCACGAACCCGAAGATGGCCCCTAGGAGCATGCCCTTTAACGGGAAGCCGAGCCTGATGGTGATCCATTCATGTGCAATGGCCTGATGCATCGCCACGGTCATGCCCAGGCCGATCAGCACATAGACCAGAGCCGAGAGCGCGAAGTACAAGGGCAGAGGTGTCCGCACCTCCCGCAGGTCGTTCAAGGCCAGGCCATGCCACACGTAAGAAAGGCCGAACATCAGCAGGGTACTCCCGATCCAGGGAAGCAGAAAGCGGCGTTCGCGTAACCTGGCCATGACCTCGTTCGAGACGCAAAACTAGTTCGTCCAACGTCCTTTGCTGGGTGAAGTTGCCCACCATGGCTACCTTGCCCACATGAAGGAACGCACCGGACCGGGGCGGGTTGCCTGCACGCTCCTGCTCTCTTTCCTGCTGCTGGGCGCCAGCTGCCGGAAGGAACCTGCCCGCCCGACGTGGGATGTTGACCTGGCCATTCCGCTGGTGCATACGACCTTGGGCCTTGGGGACCTGATCGCTGACAGCCTGTTGCAAACGGACGCCAACGGGAACGTCACCCTCCTCTATTCCACCCGGCTCTTTGCCCTGAAGGTGGACACCATCCTTTCGGCACCCGACACCAGCTTCCGGTACAAGTATCCACCTTTCGACCTGGGCAGCGGTACACTGAACATCTTCGCGGGCACCCAGTTCCAGGCCGTGAACGATGTGAACCGCTTCGACCTGGAGGACCTTGAGCTACGTGAGCTGCGGGTGCGATCGGGCAACCTGGCCATAACGCTCACGAACCGGTTGGGCACTTCCATCCTGTGCAGCTTCGCCCTGCCCGCAGCGGAATTGAACGGAGCGGCCCTGGCCCTGCAGACGTCAGTACCCCCCGGCAGCGCGCAGTTCCCCAGCGTACATACCGACAACATTGCGCTGGCGGGGTACCATTTCGATCTCCGCGGTCCCGACTTCAACGAAGTGAACACCCTGGCCACCGTGCTTTCGCTCACCACCGACCCGAACGGTCCCTCCGTGGTGATGAGCAATGCCGATAGTGTGGAGGCCACCGTCAGCTACGCCGACATCGTTCCCGCCTATGCCCGCGGGTACTTCGGCACCCGCCTGATCGAGCTCGATCCGGACACGGTCGCACTCGACCTGTTCAACGGCGTTTCCGGGCTGCTCGATCTCGAGGATGCCGCTGCGCGGCTGCATGTGCGCAATGGCATCGGCGTGGATGTTCGCGCGCGCATCCACAGCATCCGTGGGATCAACTCACGCACAGGCGGCCAGTTGGACCTTGCGCACACCATCACTACCTCACCGCTGAACGTGGACCGTGCACTGGACCTGGGTGCAACGTTCCAGGCCGCATTGAACAATTGGTCGCTCTCCTCATCGAACAGCAACATCGTGCCGTTCGTGGAGCTGTTGCCCGATCGCATCGCCTATGACCTGGATGTGACCATTGCCCCGCTGGGCGATGTGAGCAACGGGAACGACTTCTTCTATTACGAAAGCGACCTGTCGGCTGACCTGGAGGTGGAGGTGCCCCTTCTCCTGGCCGCCACCGACCTCACCCTATCGAAGACCACACGGCTGGAACTGGGCGGCACGCTGGAACACCACGCGCTGCAGAGCGGCACCTTGCACGTGTTCACCACCAACCGCTTTCCTTTCTCGGCCAACATGCGTCTGGTGATCGTGGACCTGGACAACAACGTGCTGGAAGAGCTTCCTCCTGGCGGTACCATTTCCTCGGCCGCTGTGGATGCGAACGGCCTGGTGACATCGGGGACCGAAAGCCAATTGGACTTCACGATCACACCGGACCAGCTGGACCTGTTCTACCCCGGATCAAGCGCCGGTGCCGATGGTGCGCGCCTGCGCATCGACGCCACCTTCAACACGGCCGACCAGCCGGACCATGTTCAACTTCGGCACGAGCACACCATGGACATCACGGTGTCGCTCGAGGGCAATTACATCGTGAACGGGGATGAGTAGGTGCGGCCGCTTGTTGCTCGGTAGTTGGCTGTTGTTGGCCCATTCGCTGCAGGCCCAGGTCGCCGACAGCACCACGGTACATTCCCATGGTCGCGATACCATGGCCATGGCCGTCCCGCATGCCCGTCATATCCTCCGGATCGAAGCCCTGGGCATGTATGACTCGAACGTGCTGCGCAACGAACTGGTGATGGGCCTATGGCGTGGCGAAGCCCTCGATCGCGACCTACGCCAGCGCTCAGCGCGGACCACCCAACCGGCCTGCCGGGTCGGCTATGTGGTGGAAGGGCGCATGAGCTATACGTGGGGCGATGCGCTCTTCGGTGATCCCTCCATGCGCCCGAGGATCTCTGTATCGTACACCGATGTAATGGGCCTTCGCTACTCGGACGACCTGTACAACGTGACCTTCTTCGGCAACGCGCCCTATGAGAACCGGGTCGCTGAACTGGGTCCAGCCTCGCTGGAACAGGTGCGCTACCAGACCTTTGGCCTCGGCCTTGAGGACAAGGGTTCAGGCTCGTACTTCATGGTCCAACTGGTGAACGGTGAACACCTCACGTCTGCGAACATCCGCCGGGCGGACCTGTTCACCGGCACCGACGGCCGTTACTTGCGACTTGACCTGAACGGTGATCTCGCACAGAGCGATACGTCCGGCAGTGCCTTCTCCAATGGGCTGGGACTGGCCATCAGTGCCGAGGTCGATCACCGCTTCAGGTTCGGCAGCCGACCAGCCCGTTTCACAGTGGGCGTGTATGACCTGGGCGCGATCGCATGGAACGGTGCTGCCCTTCGCGTGCCGAAGGATACTACCATCCTGTACGATGGGCTCGGTGTGGGGAACGTGATCGATCTGGAAGGGTTGGTGGTGGGGCAGGATGGTCTGCAGGATACGCTTGACCTGGGTTACGAGCGCGGTGCGTTTCTGCGGCCACTGCCGTCGCGCGCACGAGCTCTTTTGCGCGTGGAGGCGAGTGATCGTTCCGGCATCACGGCACAGGTGGAAGTGCGTGCCCTACCCGGCTTCCTGCCACGCGCATTGATCGCTGGTGATCATCGATTCGGACGGAACGAACGCGTGCGGGTCGATGTGTCCACGGGCGGTTTTGGTGGATGGAGGGCGGGCGCTGCGTGGGAGCACCGCTTCTGCAAGGCGCTGCGGGCCACGGTGGCAGCGGAGAACGCCTTGGGGCTGGTGAGCGGCAACGCACGGGGCAAGTCGTTATCGCTCGCCATGGAATTGGAATGGTGACCGTTAACGCGTCTCGGCCAGCGCCTCGGTCTCATACACCCGTTCGGTGCAGGCCTGGCCATCCTTGAAGTACACCACCGGTCCACGTTTGTGGGCCACGCGGCGGTACTCGGTGCGCTTCTTTCCATTATCGACCTCCACCTTGGTGATCACCTGGTTGGCCTCCACGATCAGCTCCTGCTTGCGTGTGATCTTTACCTCGGGCACCACTGCATCGGGTCGGGGCTCGGCTCCTTCGTTCACCTTGGCGGGTTGAATGCGCGAGGCCTCCTGTTCTTCCTTGGGGGCGAGGCTTCGGCGGGTGTCGCCACCTTCCTTCGGTTCGCCCCGGATGCCTTTCACTTGGGTGATGACGGGCGCGGGTGCAGGGGTAGGCTCGGGTTTGGGCTTGGGGGGCTTGGACTTGGCAACGGGCGGGGGCGGTGGCTCCGGCTTGGCCTTGGGCTCAGCCTTGGGTTTGGGCGCAGGTGGCTCCTTGGCCTTCCGGCCTTCCTCAGCCAGTCGCTCCTGCTCGGCCTTCTTCGCGGCCGCTTCGGCCTTTCTCGCCTCGGCCCCCGCTCGTTCCTTCTCCTTCTGTGCAGCCAGTTCCTGCTCCTTCTGCACACGGGCTTGTTCCTTGGCGGCCTCTGCATCCTGCCTGGCCTTGGCCGCGTCCGCCTTGGCCTTGGCCTTTTCCTCGTCCGCCTTCATCTGCGCCTCGGCATCGATCTTCTGTTGCTCCTCAGCCTGTTTCTGTTCCACTTCGGCGATGGTCTTGGACAGGGCGCTCTGGATGCTCTTGGTATAATCCGTGTCGTAGTCGAAATCGTCGGCCGTGGCGTCGTACCGGATCATACCCACCGGTTGATTGAAGACCACCGTGTTCACGCCTTCGTATTGCTTGAACAGGTTCACGCCGAACTCGAACGGGGTGAAGCCATTGGCCGCAGCCTCGGCCGGGGCGTGGGTATCGAAGTCGAGCTTTTTCGTAACGAAGCCGTCCTTGATGAACTCCAACTGATACGTTGTGCCCACCTCCAGTTCCAGTGAGAACTTGTTCAGTCCACTGGACAGGGTGCGCTGCTTCTGTCCCGCCTTGTACACGATGACCTTCACTCCATCGAGGCTTCCGCCTTCCACCTTCACGCGACCGTTGATGGTGAAATTGCGCTGCGCGAAAAGGCTGGACACACCGGCGAGTGCCAGTGTGCCAGCCAATGCGCAAGTCCGAAGAGTGTTCCGGTACGCCATCGTCACGCGAGCGTGGTGATCAGGCCTTTGGCGGCCAGGGCCGCCACAATGCCCACAACAAGGGCACCGGCCATGATCAGCGTTCGCGCAGCTACGGACATGTTCTTGTTTCCCATGTGGATCCCGAACTATTTGATGGCCGATACGTAACAGGGTCACCAAAAGTTCCACCCATGAAACAGTTCCTCCTACCCATCCTCGCGTTCCTCACCGTAGGCGCGCAGGCCCAGAACAGCGATCAGGCCATCCGTTCAGCCGAGGACCTGGCCGCGGCGGTGAGCACCGATCTTGCATCGCTGAACACCCACTTCGCCGGTCAGGCCCGGTTCAAACTGGACAAACGCGACCGCCTGGTAGCGGAGTATCTCAGCAACGGTGCCGTGGTGCGCACCGATGTGGTGTACATCGAATTCCTTGATGCTGCCAGCTGCGCGTTCAATGCGGAGGAGGGCACCGTGATGATGCAATGCCAGGACCCGCGGTCGAAATGCATCGAGAAGCAGGTGCAGAAAAGCGGTGTGATCAGTCCCACCGGGCGCATGAACCTGCCCGTCCCTACCGGTGATGCCGAAGGGGTGAAAGCCCTTGCCCTGCTCGTGAAGCTGGTGGAGGACAAGCAATCCGAGGAGCTCACGCGCCTGGCCGAAACAAACACGCGCGAGCGCCGTAAGAACTGACCAATAGAGCACCATTGACCATCATGCGCGCCATGATCCTTTGCTTCCTGGCCGTTCCCGCCCTCGTGGGAAAGGCCCAGGAACTGGCCCACCTGCCCGATCCATCGACCGAGAAGATCTTCCACGAGGGGGAACTGGCCGGCCGGAAAGGGGAACACGAAAAAGCCATCGCGTTGTTCACCCAGGTGATCGAGCGGGATCCACAGCACATCAACGCCTACCTGCAGCGGGGTTTCAACCATAGCATGAGCAAGCATTACGAACTGGCCATAGCCGATCTCACCGCTGTGATCAAGCTCAAGGAAGATCACTTGTGGGCCTACACGAGCCGCGGCAGCGCATACAACAAGTTGGGGCGCCAGGCCGAGGCGATGGCCGACTTCGACAAAGTGCTCTCCCTGGACCCCAAGGACCAGGAGGCCTATAACAACCGCGGCTGGTCCAAAAAAGCCTTGGGCGACCTGAAAGGAGCCTGCAAGGATTGGAAGACCAGCAAGAAACTCGGGAACGGCGAAGCAACCATCATCCTGAAGAACAACAACTGCAAATGACACGCATCCTATCCTGTCTGGCCGGTGGACTGATGGCGCTCATCCTGCACGCACAGGACCAGAGCTACGCCGACTGCGTGACCAAGTCGAACAGCAGCTGGGGCAAGCCCTGCGCGAAGTGCGAAGCGTACACCGAGGTGTACAAGCGCGATTACTCCGGCGTTTACCAGATCGAACTGAAGAACACCTGCAGTGAACAGGTGGAAGTGAAGGTGGCGATGCAGGAGATGAACGGCAAATGGCGAACCTTCCCCATCCGTGCCCTGGCCGCCGGTGAAACGATGCTCGCCTTCGCCTGCAATGGCACGGGCAAGTACTTGTATTGGGCGCGGCGCCTGCAGGACACTGAGATCCTGCTGCCCAGCGACCACGACATCCTGGTGGAGTACCGCAACCGCTGAACACATTTCATATACGACGAACGCCCCGATCCCGGGGCTTTTGTCATTCACGCCGGGGTGTTCACATCGGTCGCGACCCTGTTGTGGGCCCCGCCTCCCCTTGCTGGTAGCTTGGCACTCGCTTTCCGATCGCCATGGCCACCAAACGTCTGCATATCGACCGCACAGAGACCAGTCCGGAGATCGACATGGACCTGGAGCACGGTCACTTCGAGTTCATCGGCCGCTCACTGCCCGCCAACAGCGAACTCTTCTATGAGCGTGTGTACCGCTGGCTCGAGGAGTATATGAAACATCCGAAGCCCACGACGGTGGACATGAAGCTGGACTACCTGGACACCAGCAGCAGCAAGCATTTCTTCAACATCTTCGACAAGTTGAACGCCGTGAACGAGCGTGGCCATCCCGTGAAGGTCAATTGGCATTACGAGACAGGGGACGAGGAGATGGCCGAGACCGGGAAGGACTTCCAGAGCTTCTTCTCGCTCAACTTCGACTTCGTTGAAGTGAAGGACCTGTTCTAGGTCCGAACGCGGCATGTCGCCGCGACCGACTGAAGCATCCCGCATGTCCTGAACGCATGAGCGCGGCCCGAAGGCCGCGCTCGCTGTACAATTCATGCACCGGGTGCTACAAGAGGTCGTTGGCCAGGTTGGCCAGCGCGCTACGCTCACCTTTCTCCAGGGTGATGTGCGCGAAGAGCGGATCACCCTTCGCCTTGTCGATGAGGTAGCTAAGGCCGTTGCTTTCCGTATCGAGATAAGGCGTGTCGATCTGGTGGATATCCCCGGTGAAGACGATCTTGGTGCCTTCACCGGCGCGGCTGATCACGGTCTTCACCTCGAGCGGAGTGAGGTTCTGGGCCTCGTCCACGATGAAGAAGATGTTGCTGAGGCTGCGCCCGCGGATGTAGGCCAGCGGTGCAATGGCGATCTTCTCGTTCTCCAACATCTCGTCGATGCGCTTGGGCGTACCGTCGTGTTTGTCGAACTGGCCCTTGATGAGCTTCAGGTTATCCCACAGCGGTTGCATGTACGGATCGAGCTTGCTCTGGATGTCGCCGGGCAGGTAACCGATGTCCTTGTTGCTCAAAGGCACCACAGGGCGCGTAACGTAGATCTGGCGATAGTCGCGACGCAGCTCCAGCGCGCAGGCCAAAGCGAGCAGGGTTTTCCCCGTTCCGGCAGCACCCTGCAACGTGACCAGCTTGATCTCCGGGTCCATCAGCGCGCTCATGGCCAGGGTCTGCTCCGCGTTCTTGGGGCTGATGCCGAAGATGTTGTGCTTCTCCACGCGATGCACCAGTTCCGTGCGCGGATCATACTTGCTGAGGATGCTCTTCTTCTTGTGCTTGAGGATGAAGAAGTGGTTGCCCGTGGGTTTGGGCAGATCAAGGTCAGCGATGGGCAAATGGCCCTGTTCGAACAAGCGATCGATGAGGGTCTCATCCACGTCCTCCTTCACGGTGCGGCCGCTGTACATGGCGTCGCGTACATCGCGCACTTTGCCCGTGAGGTAGTCCTCCGCATTGATGTTCAGGCTCTTCGCCTTCAGGCGCAAGGCCACGTCCTTTGTGACCAGCACCACCTTGCGGTCCTTGTTCTGGCGTTGCAGCGTGAGCGCCGCATTCAGGATCTGGTGATCGGCCTTGCCATCCTGGAAGACCTTGGTGGCGTCCACTCCGTTCAGGTCGTGCTTGGCCACCACCTTGAACTGACCCTTCGTGGGTCCGTTGAGCGGGGTCCAATCGGTCAGCAGGTCGCCCTTGCCAATGCCGTCCAGATGGCGAATGAATTCCCTCGCCTCGAAATTGATCGTGTCATTTCCCTTTTTGAACGTGTCGAGTTCCTCCAGGACTTGTATCGGGATGGCCACGTCGTGCTCCTGAAAGCAATCGATGGCCGAGTGGTCGTATAGGATGACTGAGGTATCCAGTACGAAGATCTTGCGGTCTTTCTTCTTCATTCGATCAAGGAACGTTGATGATCAAAAGTGGTTCCATTACCCTACCCTGCATGTACCATGCCCTTTCACTTATCCACAGATCATTGTGCTTTGGCCATGCTGCGGAGGGGATCCCGTCCGCCGTTCCTTTGTGGCCCGAAGGACAACCCCCATGCCTACAGAATCCCAGGTCCTGGCCCATGTATTGGACCGCACCCGTCAATACACCCTGTACTACCTCCGCTGCCTGAAGGATGTGGATGTCCATCGCCGGTTCATATGCGAAGGTGTGGAATTGAATACCGTGTATTGGTTGGTGGCGCACCTGGCCACCAGCGAGAACGGGTTGTTGCTCATGGCCACGGGCGGCCCTTTCGAGAAGTTCAGTTGGGCGAAGCACTTCACCTTGGGTTCAAAAGGACTGCCGGAAGTGGACTGCCCTCCATATGCCGACGTGTGGGCCATGTTCAAGGAGGTGCATGCGAAGGCCATCACGCACATCGCCACCCTCAGCGATGAGGCGCTCAACGGTCCCAACCTGACGAAGCTTCCGCTGATCGGGGATACGGTGCGCGATGTGATCACCCATGCGATCCGGCACGAAGGTTCGCACATCGGGCACCTGGGCTGGCTGTGCAAATTGCACGGCATCAAGACGATGTAACGGTCGTGTCAGCGCCGGCAACATTGGTGAGCGCGGAGGGCGCGTTGACGCCGCTGGCCTGCATGGTGCTGCACGCGGTGAGCGGCGTGCCCATGCCGGTGTTGGAGGCGGCGCGCATCAGGCGCTCAGCCCAGAACTGGATGCGCGCGCCATGGTACCGCTACCATCGCGGAGGCGCGATCACGGTGGGGCGCACGATCTGGTTCACGCGGAAATGGTTCGCCGCGAATGGCTTCGGCGATGGCACGGTTGAAAGCACATGGCGATGGCTGCAGCACCTGGCGCATGAGGTCGGACACCTGTCGCAGGCGGACCGCTATGGCATGGGCCTGTGGGGGAGGTCCCGGTACGTGGCACACTTCGCCATGCAATACGGTTGGCGCGCGATCACCTTCCAGGGCAACGTTCACGACGGCGCATCGCTGGAGATCGAAGCTGATCTGGGGCGATGGGTATTGCGGGAAGTGGTGGGCCAGGTCGGAGCGGAGCATTCGCTCGTGGCGGCCGTGCACGAAGGTCGGATCAACGATGTAAAGGCCTGGTGTGATCACCACCGGGACCACCTCCAGCTTGCATCTGCGCGCTACCGTGAACAGGCAGGACCAACGCACTTCACCTAACGGTCAAAACTGGCGTCGGGGGTACCGGTGATGGGGATCACCGGCCCGAGGAAATGCGGCGCCGAAAGGAAGGTCACGTTCATCACGGCCTTCAGGCAGGCCAGCGGTTCACGCACAGCACTTCCCCGACAACTGCTCCCCTGAGGCGGGTCGGCCGGAACACCGATGGCGTCGATACCGATGCTGCGGGCGAGATACACCGCACGGGGAAGGTGGAATGCCTGCGAGATCACCAGCGCCTCCTGCACGTTGAAGACCTTGAGCGCACGCACCATGCTGTCGTACGTATCGAAGCCCGCATGGTCCAGGAACATATGTTCCAATGGAACACCCCGATCCACCAGCCATTGCCGCATGGTATTCACCTCGTCGTAGCCCATGGTACCGTGGTCGCCGCTCAGCAGGAGCCGCTCCACACGCCCAAGTCCGTAGAGCGCAAGTGCTGTGTTCAAGCGTTCCTCCAGACAGGTGGATGGATCATCGCCGTTCACGCGGCAGCCCAGGACAATGCCCGTATAGCGGGTGGGCGCATCAGCAATGCTGCTGGAGATATGGGTCGATGAGGTCCTCCGCACGCGCGACCGCATGTCCAGCATCACCGCCAACAGGAGGCATGCTGAATACGTGCCGACCAACAGAACGCGCAGGATCATGGCAGTTTTCACGGACGACTTGATCATTGAGTGACAACGAGCCTCATACCTGCCGCATCACCTATTCGACGTAACGATACGGACGCCCGATCCGATCGCGATCTGCGCCATGGACAAAACCGGAAATGAGCATGCCAGCGGCAGGAGGAGCTTGATCATGGGAGTTGCGGCTGGGGGCTTGCGAAACTAAGGGGATCGTACCGGGACAGCGCAATGGCATGGGTTCCCGCAAGGATGGGCCACCCGTATGGCGTGGCAACGTTATTGCAAGCTGCACCGAGCACCCCATTACCTTCGCCGCCCATGCGTCAGTTCCTGCTCGTCCTCGGTCTCACCTGTGCCATCTCCGTGGTTGCACAGGTCAAGGAGACGCGTCCCCTGGTGCAATTCAGCGGCGTGGTGGTCACGGGCGACAGCCTGCTTCCCGTGCCCTTTGCGAGCATTGGGACCAAGGGCAGTTTCCGGGGCACCGTGAGCGACGTGTTCGGGTACTTCAGCCTCGTTGCACAATTGGGCGATACGCTCCAGTTCGCCGCCGTGGGCTTCAAGCGCGACTGGTATGCCATCCCCGATAGTGTTCAAGGGTCCAAGTATTCCATCATCCACGTCATGCACCCGGACACCATCATGCTGGATCCCTTGATGGTGTATCCATGGCCCACGAAGGAGCAATTCGCCGATGCGTTCATGAACCTGCGGTTGAACGATGACGATTATCAGACCGCACTGAAGCGACTGAGCACGGCCGAAGTACTGCAGCGCATGGAGAACATGCCTCCGGACGCGGGACTGAGCCAGCAATATGCCATGGCCGTGGAGAACACTCGGCTGTACAACCAGGGCTCCGCTCCCACCATCGGTTTGCTGAACCCCATCGCCTGGGCGCAGTTCATGCAGGCATGGCGCTCGGGGAAGTTCAGGAAGAAGTAGAGCGGATAGGCTTTGATCCCGCAGCGCTGCTCACGGGGTCTCCGTTCGCCCGTTGCAGACACTGCCGCTTGTGCGGTGCGGTTCGCCCTCCCGATCGAACGCAACGCGTGGACGTGTGTACAGGGGCGAAAATCCGAACATGCTCCTCCATCGCACACTGCTGATCACATCCGTTCTTACCATCGCCACGCATGCCCGGCCGCAGGCCATGGGCAACCTGTACTATGAGGCCAACAGCCGGATGTTCTTCCAACAGGCCGAACAGGCCGTGAAGGCCACGATCACAGGCAACACGCTCACGCTGGAAGTGAACGCCATGATGAACGTGAAGGCCGATAGCTACCTGGCGATCTTCAACGTAACGCAGTTGGGGCAGACCGCGGAAGAGGCCGACAGCCTGTTGAGCTCCCGCATCGCATCGTTGGTGTCCCGCGTGCGTAAGGATGGTGTGAAGGAGGAGGATGTCTTCACCGACATGCTCTCGTTCGTACCGGTGTATGAAGTGGAGACCACGCGCAAGTTGTTCAGCCGCACCTACCAGGAAGTACCGGCCGGATTCGAGATCCAGAAGAACATCCACATACGCTTCACCGATGCTCGGATCCTGGACAGGTTGGTGACCGCTGCGGCCATCGAGGAGATCTACGACCTGGTGAAGGTGGATTTCTTCGTGGCGCAGCAGAGCGCCGCCTATGACACCTTGCGCATGTTCGCCACGAAGCTCCTGCAGAAGAAGCTGGAGAACTTCGAGAAACTGGGCATCAAGGTGGAAAAGAGCTACCGCAGGGCGGCCGAGAAGAACGGGGCCTATTTCCCGCTGGACCGTTATGCAGCTTACCAGGGCCACACGCAAGCCTCCCTCAACAGCAAACGCAAGGGGCAACTGGTGAACGACATCCGCAAGCCGAACACGCTCTTCTACAACAAGGTGCCCTACGGCAACTTCGACATCGTTCTGCATGCCGAGATCACCGAACCCCCGGTGCAGTACACGTATAACCTCATCATTCAGTGCGAGCTGCCGCCGGATGTCACGGAAAAGGAGGTGAAGGAAGTGGTGAAATACCTCTGGATCACGGACAAGGGCGATGCGAAGACACTGATGCTGCCCTAAGCTGGGGGGACTGACGAACCGCATGTCGGCAACGGCGTGCTTGGGTAGTTTCGCAGCGTGGAACCACTCAAGCTCACCGGGGCGATGTCCCTGCTCCTGTTCATCGGCTGCAGGCCACATACGGAGACCATCACCCCCACCATCGGCCCCATCACGGAAAGTGTCTACGCCAGTGGCGTGATCAAGGCACAGGGGCAGTACCAGGTATTTCCCACCGTCAACGGGACGGTGACGCAACTGCTGGTGAAGGAGGGCGATACCGTGAAAGCGGGACAGCCCTTGCTTCGCATCGACGACCGCAGCAGCAGCCTGACCAACCGGAGCGCCGATGCGCAGGTGCGCCTGCTGGAACGCAATGCAGGCGAGAGCGGCCCCGTGCTTGCCCAGTTGAAGGATGTGCTGGCCCAGGCGCGCGACAAATACCTGCTGGACAGCACGAACTTCGCCCGTCAATCCTCGCTCTGGGCCCAGCAGATCGGAAGTCGCAACGACCTGGATCAGCGCGAACTCGCCTTCACCACGAGCAAGGCCAACTACAGCCGCGCCCGGGAAGCGCTCCTTGAAACGCGTGAACGCCTCCGAACGGAACTGGATGTGGCCCGCAACAACGCCGCCATCAGCAACGTCGGGAACAACGACCGGTCTCCGCGCAGTGTGATCGACGGGTTGGTGTATGACCTCATGATCGAGGCGGGCGAACTGGCCACCACCCAACGCGCGGTGGCCGTGATCGGCAGCGCAAGCGACCTTTCTGTGGAACTGGAGGTGGATGAGTACGACATCCGCCAGGTGAAGCCGGGCCAGCTCGCTTACATCTCCTTGGACAGCTATATGGGAAAGGTCTTCGCCGCGGAGATCACCCGGGTGATCCCCTTGATGGATCCCCGCTCGCGCACCTTCAAGGTGGAGGCGCGCTTCACTGATCCCCCTCCCACCCTCTACCCCAACCTCACCGCTGAAGCCAGCATCGTGCTACGGGTGAAGGAGAAAGCGCTCACCGTACCGGCGGGATATGTGGTGGACGGTGCATATGTCCTCACCGGCCCGGACGAACGACGGCCCGTGAAGTTGGGAGCCCGCGACATGGAAAAAGTGGAAGTGCTCGAAGGCATCGATGCGAACACCGAGCTGTACAAGCCCTGATATGAAGGCCGCAGAGTCACAGGGACGCAGGGGCATCGCAGGCAAGGGTCCATCATCCTCGCGGAGCGCACCATCAACACGTCGTTCTCAGCGCCACCACGCCTCTGCGGCCCCTAGCGCATGAAGCTTCTCGTTTCCATCGCCGTCACCCTGCTCCGGGCCAAGCTGCGGCAGAGCATCGTTGCGGCCGTGGGGGTGATGTTCAGCATCACCATGTTCGTTACGTTGCTCGGCTTCATGAACGGATTGAACGACCTGTTGGACGGGTTGATCCTGAACCGCACGCCACACATCCGGCTTTACAACGAAATGAAGGCATCGCCTATGCAGCCGATCGAAGCGGCCTTCGCACAGCACTCGGCGGCCGGAGCGGACAGCGCGCACCATTTCATCAGTTCCGTCAAGCCGAAGAACGACCTCCCGCGCCTCCGCAATGCCGAGGCCATGATGGATGCCTTGAAGAAGGATCCCCGTGTGATCGCAGTATCGCCACGGCTCGTGGCGCAGGTCTTCTTCAACTCAGGCACCGTGGACCTCAATGGGCAGGTGAACGGCATCGATGTACCACAGGAGGTGCTCTACTACAAATTCGGTGACTACCTCACCCAGGGCGAACCGCGTGACCTTGCGCTGGGCAACAACACGATCGCCTTGGGAAAAGGACTGGCGGACATGATGGAGACGGGCATCGGGGAGACCGTGCAGGTGACCACGGCCACGGGCGATCGCGCACTGCTGCGCGTGGTGGGCATCTTTCAAAGTGGCATTGCGGATTACGACAAGGTGCAGTGTTACGCCAATATCAGGACGGTGCAGAAGCTCCTCGCCCGCCCTAGCAGTTATTACACGGACATCAACGTGAAACTGAACGACCTGCTGATGGCCCCGGCCATGGCCAGGGAACTCTCCGCGCGGTTCCACGTGGATGCGCTGGATGTGCAAACGGCCAACGCCCAGTTCGAGACGGGAAGCAACGTTCGCAGCATCATCAGCTACTCCGTGGGGGTCGTGTTGCTGATCGTTGCCGGTTTCGGGATCTACAACATCCTGAACATGATGATCTACGAGAAGCTTGATGCCATCGCGATCCTGAAGGCAACAGGGTTCAGTGGAAGCGATGTACGCAGGATCTTCCTCCTGTTGAGCATGATCATCGGGGTGGTCGGTGGGACCACTGGCCTGATCGGCGGTTTCACCATGCAGAACATCATCGACAACATCCCCTTCGTCACGGCCGCACTGCCCACGGTGAAGACCTTTCCGATCGACTATTCGCCCAAGTACTACATCATCGCCGTCACCTTCGCGCTCATCACCACCTGGATCGCGGGGTGGTTCCCTGCGCGCAAGGCCAGCCAAGTGGACCCGGTGGAGATCATCCGCGGAAAATGAACGCCAGCAGCAACATCCTCGAAGTGCGGAAGGTGAACAAGGCCTTCCATGATCCCGTCACAGTGCCCGTGCTGAAGGACGTTTCGCTGGATGTGGCACGCGGCGAGTTCGTGAGCATCACGGGGAAGAGCGGCTGCGGCAAGAGCACGTTGCTTTACATCCTCAGCACCATGGATACCGACTTCCAGGGAGAGGTCAGCATCGATGGTGAGCCCACGCGCGGACTGTCGGGTGCGCGGCTGGCGGAGATCCGCAATGAGAAGATCGGCTTTGTGTTCCAGTTCCACTACCTGCTTCCGGAATTCAGCGTGCTGAAGAACGTGATGCTGCCAGGTTTGAAACTACGCCATCGTACCGCGGCCGAAGTGGAAACACGCGCCATGGAACTGTTGAGGGAGCTGGAGATGGAGGATCACGCCGTGAAGATGGCCAACCAGCTCAGCGGCGGCCAGAAGCAACGCGTGGCCATTGCCCGTTCGCTGATCAACGACCCCATGATCATCATGGGCGATGAGCCCACAGGCAACCTCGACAACCGTAACAGCGACATCGTGTTCGACATCTTCAGGAGGATCGCCTCGGAACATAAGCGCAGCCTGCTGGTGGTCACGCACGATAACGACTTCGCGGCGCGCACCGACCGGCAGATCCTCATGGACGACGGTCGCATCATCGGCTGACAGGTCGATCCGTATGTGCGGAACGTTGGTGTAAGGATCTGAGGACCAGTCATCGGCAAAGCCTTCCTTATGATCGGCACGCCCGTTGCCATATTCGCACCGCCCGCAAAAAGGCATTCGAAATGAAAAAGCTGATGACCACCCTGGCCTTTGCAACGACCACTGCCATCGCCAGCGCACAATTCCAAGTGAACCCGCAGATCGGGCTCAATTTCCAGAAGATCACCGACCCGAAACCCGGTAGCGACTTCAAAGCCGCCCTCGGTTGGACGGTGGGTGCGGATGCACGCATCGGGGACCGGCTGTTCCTGCAGCCAGGTATATTCCTCGGCCGCAACGCCACCACCATGAGCGTCAGCGAGGGTACCGCCGTGGCCGTGAAGGACGATCTGATCCGCACGAACCTGAAACTCCGCGCCATGGCCGGTTACCGCATCATCGATACCTACCAGTTCGACATGCGCTTCATGTTCGGCCCGAGCTACGACGTGCTGATGAGCGTGGACAGCAAGGACAACAACATCGACTGGAACCGCGGTGACTTCAATGCCGGATCCTTCAATATCGAGGCCGGGTTCGGATTCGACATGGGCCTGTTCACCCTGGCCCCCACGGCGAGCTTCGGGCTGAGCAAGGTGTTCAAGGACGACCCGAACGTGAGCAACGTGGACAGCAAGTACATGACCTACGGCCTCACCATCGGAATGAACTTCGGTGACGACGACGCCCAGTAACAACGAACGCACTGAAAAAGGAGCGCCGCCCGCAGATCAGCGGGCGGCGTTCTCATTTCAGCAGGTCGCCATCAGTCCACTTTCGCCACTTGGTATACACGGATCAAGTCTCCATGGACCCGAACGGTATATATACCCGCAGGCGATCCGGAAAGGTCCAGCGCATGAGATCCCGCTACCACGCTCCTCTGCAGCACGGCACGACCCGTGGCATCCAGTACGGAGAGCAGGCCACCTTCCGCGATCCGCACGTTCAAGGGGCCTGTCGTGGGGTTCGGATAGGCATCCGCCTGTGTCGGTCCGAGTTCATCCCTGATCGCCAGGGGCAGTTGGCCGCAACTGATCTCCTGCGCACACACCACATCGGCGCAGAACCGGGCCACGGCCCCGAACGCGATCTCTGTGTCGTACGTGAGGTAACCCACATGCTGTGCCCCTGGGTAGCTCACGAAGCAGTTATCCACGCCCTCGTGGTCCAACCGGTGATGCACATCACTGCTGCCGGAGGCGATCAACCCGGTGGGAATACCGATCACGCTCACTTCCTCCGTCCCATAGGGCACCACGCCATCGCCTACCTCATGCAGGCTGATGCACGGCTGATCGCCGGACTGGATCCACGACGTATCACCGATCGCGCCGCTCATGCTCCAGCAGGCCGCCACATCGCTCGAGTAGGTCGGCCACCCACTGTTCCCCTCGATGCCTCCAATGGTCAAGGTGTCGGGATAGAGGATCGCGGGGATCTCCGATGACTGATCGAGGTAGGTGACCTGAAGGGCACCAATGCCCCCGGCACTTACCCCGCCTACGATGATCCGTTCGGGATCAATGCCGTATGGATCGCCATCGACAACGGCGGACTTGCGCAGGTAGCGGATCGCGGCGCGCAGATCATGCATGCAGCGCACCACGGCCAGTTGGGTCGTGTGGGCGTTCGGGAAGAAGAATCCGACGCGGTAATCCGGCGCCACGGCCACATAGCCCAGGTGGGCGAACCGTTCACACAGGTCCGCCACATCACTGCGTTGACCCCCGATGAAGGAACCGCCGAAGGCCACGATGACCACAGGGCGTGCGGTCAATGCATCTCCGATGGGTTGGTAGATGTCCATGCGCAAGGTCTGTGTACCACCGCCTGAAACGGGCGTATTGCTTCCGTATGGCACGGCGGTGGTCACCATCACCGAATCGAAGTACATCGGATCCAGGTAGCGACCATCACTGCATTCCGATTGTGCGTACACGGAAGGGGCAAGCCCCATGGCGAACAAGAGTGCGGAAAGATGTTTCATGCGCTTGGCGAGTTTGCCCGCAAAGTAGACCTTCCCTGCACACCCCGGATCGGACGCGACCAATACGCGGAGGCGATCGATAACGCCACCCGGGGCACCGCCGGATTCAACGGCTGGGTTTCCGGATCGGCCGTGCACGGGCCGCCACCGCATCATGCACCACTTCCTGGATGCGCGTGCGGATGTTGAGTTCGCTCAGCCCCTTGTTGTCCGCATCGGGGTTGATCCTGTTGCTCAGGAAGACATAGATGGTACTATCCGCCGGGTCGGCCCAGATCTGCGTTCCGGTGAAGCCGGTGTGCCCGAAGCTGAGGTAACTCACACATTCGCAGGCCGGGCCCGGTTTTCCGGGCGGCTGGGGCTTGTCCCAGCCCAGGCCGCGGCGGTTATCCTTGCCGCCGGGGCCCGCAGCCGCGGTGGGTTTGCAGAACTGGCACTTGGTGAATTCCGCGATGGTACTGTCATTCAGGTATCGCACACCGGCATAGGTGCCGCCATTGAGCAGCATACGCATGATCACCGCCAGATCGCTCGCGTTGCTGAAGAGCCCGGCATGTCCCGCCACGCCTCCCAACATGGCCGCGCCCTGGTCATGCACATCGCCCTGGATAAGCCGCATACGGAAAGCGTGATCATCCTCGGTAGGCATGATCCGGTCCTTCGGGAACCGCTGCCAGGGACGGAATCCCATGGTCGCTAGTCCAAGCGGACGGTAGAACGTGGAATCGAGGTACGCGTCCAGCGTGGTGCCGCTCACCCGCTCCACCACACGCGCCAACAGGTGGAAGTCGAGGTCGCTGTAGAGGTAGTTGCCTCGGGGGGCCACGGGGGCGGCGAGCATGGCGGCCCACAGACTGTCCTGATAGGCCGGCTTCATGTACACACCTTCCGCAACACGCACCGTGTGCACATGGTCCACAGTGTCCGCGAAGACATCCGCACGGAGCGAGCCCGTACGAACGAGGCTGCGGAAGTAGGGGACGAAGGCCACCATGCCCGCTTGATGTGTGAGCAGGTCCCGGAGTTGTACGCGGCCATGCACAGGATGCTTGGCGGCGAGTTCCGGCAGGTACGTGCCCAGGTCCTTGTCCAGGTCCATGCGCCCTTGTTCCGTCAGTTTCATCACCGCGAGGGTGGTGCCCACGACCTTGGTCACACTGGCCAGATCGTAGATGTCATCGGGTCGCACACGCCGACCGCCGTAGGTCGTATGGCCGTAGGCCTTGTTCCACAGCACATCACCGCCGCGCGCCACGAGCACTTCACAGCCGGGGAAGGCCTTCTTCGCGATCGCATCCTCCACGATCGCATCAATGCGCTTCAGATCCGTTGTCACAACGCCGTTCGCTTCCGGCTGGGTGTAGGTCAACCTGTCCATGGGCTCAAGGGCCAGCCCATCGCCTACCTTGAAGAAGGAGGAGGCCGTGACAGGCAGGTGCCCCCGGGAAGGAATGGCACCGAAGAGCATCTGGGCCACCAGGTCCTGCGTATCATCGTTCTCCTCATAGGCCACCACGAGGCCGCTGAGGCGCTGTGCGCCGTAGGCCTGCGAAAGGCGGTACGGATTGGCGAAGAGGCAGAACACGGTGCGTTGCTGATCCCCGAGCCTGCGCAGGAAGTCCAGGGTGATCTGCGGAACGCCGAATTCCTTGTCCGCACGGAAGGTGGTGCCATGCACCGATGCGATCACCAGATCGTAGTCCTTCAACCTATGCATCAGCACCTCCGCACTGTCCGCGTTCAACACTTTGTCGCAGTGGAATTCCGAGATGCGGGCGTAGCGACCGAGGTATTGCTGGAACACCCCATGGGCCGTGTCGCCGATGGCAAGCGATGCGATCCGCAGGGAGTCCACACGGCGGATGGGTAGCACGTGCTCATTGCGCAGGAGGGTGATCGCGTTCTGGTAGAGTGAGCGTCGCAGCCATTTTGCGGCGGGCAGGTTCAACTCGTCGGCGATGTTGGCCACCACCACGGGCCTCAGCTTCGCCAAGCCGGCCCACTCCTTGGCGCGCAGCAGCTTCAGGCACTTGTGATCGATCATTTCGCGGGGTACGATCCCGCTGTCCACGGCCTGCATGATCCGGTCGATGGCCTTCACGGGATCCTGAGGGAAGAGCAGCACGTCATTCCCCGCGAGCAGCGCCCGCAGTTCGATCTCACCCGGCTTGTCGGCGTTGGCCACGCCCTTCATGTTGAGTGCGTCGGTGAAGATCAGACCCTTGAAACCGAGCTCCTTTTCGAGCAGGTCGCTCACGATGTTGTGGCTCAACGTGCTGGGCATGCCGGGCGTGGTGTCCAAGGCGGGCACTTCCAGGTGGCCCACCATCACGGCGCTGAGGCCTTCGGCCACCATGCGTTCGAACGGATAGAGCTCCAGCGAATCGAGGCGCGCACGGGTCTGCGCGATCAGCGGAAGGCCCAGGTGGCTGTCGGAGTCGGTATCGCCGTGGCCGGGGAAGTGTTTGGCCGTGGCGATCACTCCGGCGTTCTGCAGCCCGCGCATGTAGGCGATCGACTTGCGCGCCACCAGTTCACGCCCTTCACCGAAGCTGCGGTCGTTGATCACCGGGTTCGCCGGGTTGTTGTTCACGTCCGCCACGGGACTGAAGCTCACCTGCACGCCCAGCCGTTTCATCTGCCGTGCGATCTCGCCGCCCATCGCCTCGATCTGCTCCTCGCTCTGCAAGGCACCGAGCGTCATTTGCTTGGGGAAACGCATCGTACTGTCCAGTCGCATGGCCAGCCCCCATTCGAGGTCCATGCCCACCAACAGGGGCGTGCGTGCCAGTCTTTGGTAGCGGTTGGTGAGGATGGCCTGGCGCGCTGGTCCGCCCTGGAAGAAGATGAGGCCACCGATGTTCCGCTGGCGCACCAGGTCCTCGATCTCGCGCACATGTTCCCGGCCCTTGTTGCTCCACGCGGCCACCATCATCAACTGCGCGATGCGTTCCTCGGTACTGAGACTTTGCAGCACGCTATCGGCCCAGGGCATGGGGCCGTTCATGAAAGCGGGGTTCTCGCGACGTTCAACGTCCAGCGGGGTACGGCCTCCAAAGGACATCAACGCCACGGCGGTGACACCGAGCAGGATGGGAAATCGCTTCATTTCTGGGAACAGGCCGGGGCCTATGGCAACAACGGCGAAAGTACCGGCAGGTGTACGGGGCATCCGGCAAGGCATGGGCCAGTTTTGAACAGCCGGGCACGGATAGCGGGGCAGCGCGGATCCTTTGACCGCAGATGCCCGCTGATTTTGAACCGCCGATGTACGCTGCTGGACGCAGATGGATGGGGAATGACGGTTCGTTGCGTTCCCGATGCGCCGTGGCGTGGTTGCGGGTCAATGACCAGTCTTCCGGCTTTCCCCCTACTTTCGCGCCCCGACCGCCTTTGCCATGTTGGCCAAGGCGCAAACCACAAACTCTACGACATGCCACAGGATAGCGGTGCCCGATTGAACGCCAAGCGCAAAGCCACACTGAAGATCGCCAAGCGCGCCGCCGCCGCTGAAGCTGCCGGCAAAGGCCGCGCAGCTGGCACCACCGGACGCAAGAAGGCCGACAAGAAGAAGGGCTGAACCAACGGGTCCCCTCACGAAAAAAGCCCCGCGATCCGCGGGGCTTTTTCTTCCAGGGCATAGCCCTTGACGATACTTCAGGCTATTGCTTGCAGAAGCGGATCGAACGCTGTCCTCCGGCCGTTCCGATCGTGAGGATATAGGCACCCGAGGCCAATGCGGAGGCATCCAAGGACTGCAGTCCGGTGCGGTTGAAGGCACCCGTTCCCAGGACCTGGCCTTGCATATTGGTTATCTGCCAGGTGGAACGCTCCGTTCCATCCACCACCAAGCGGTCCGTGCAGGGATTCGGATAGACCTGCACGACGGAACCGGCATTCACGTCGCCCATGCCCACACCCGACGGAACGAACACCAGGACATTTGAATCGTCGTCGATCACCATCGGATACAAGGGCGATGTGTTCCACAGGAGCATGTCATCATCCGTGCTCACCACTTTGGCCAGATCGTTGAACGTGCCGAGCGGGGTGATCGCGGTGCCGTGGCCCGTATAGCTCCACGTAATGCTGCTCGGACCGTCCATGTTCACATAGGTGTCCGTGAAGCTTTGGCCATAGGTCATGGGGAATTGCATGATCCGCTGGGGATCCGTGTAGTCGTTGGTGCTGCTCGGCACACCCGTGGCCAGGACCTCGATGCCCGTTGTACCGATGTTCAGGTAGACGTGGTCCGTGCCTACCCCGGTGATGGTCTGGGCCCATGCCCAATTGGCCGAGGGATAATTCGCAGCGAAGGGCGTATTGGCCGCTGCAGTGAAGTTCAACGTGCCCAATGGCTGTAGGGTCACACTGCTGAGGTCCCAGGTCTGGTTGATACCGTCACTGGGCAGACTGCTTGTGCCCGGGTCCGTTAAGATGTACATATCCAGCGCGACACCGGTCGCGGAAAGGTCACTGTACTCGATGGCAACTTGCGCTTGCAATCCCGTCAGGGTCAACAACGCACCTAGGGTAAGGGTTTGTTTCATGGGAGTTTTGTTTGCTGGCAAATGAACGATTCGCGGTGACACCGCGCAAGGGGCAAGGTGGCCACCACCGGGACCGGTACCATGCAGAGCGGGATCCCCGGGCAAGGAAGAACCCTACCTGCGGAACGATCAGCCCTTCAGGATCCGACCCACTCAACCGTGCGTTGCGCGAAGGGGGAACCGCCTCCGTCGAAATGCGGGCGGATATACGGAACCTCGCTTGCTGCTGCACGTATCCGCCTGCAGCAACCATCACGCACGCAGCCATGAACATCATGCACGGGAACCTCCTCCAACTGAACACCGGCCTCATCATCGCGATGATGATGCTGCCATCCACGCCGATCCACGCCACCGCCCCACCCTCCTCCGCCCTCGATGAAGCCGTGGTGATCACCGGGTGGTTGCAGACGCAGGACCTCACCATGGTCGGTGCCGTGGTGACCATCGAGGTGAATGGGGAGACCCAGAGCACGACCGTCCCGGAATCCGGGCGTTTCGAAGTGTCGTTGCCGGCCGATGTGGAAGCCATCCTGCGCTTCGAGAAGCCCGGTCACCTCCCCAAGGAGGTGGTGGTGGATACACACCATGTGAACGATGGCGGCTTCGATGGCAGGACCCGCCACGTGAAGTTCGCCGTGATCCTGGAATTGGCGCGGCGCATGGGAGGCCTCACCTACCCGGGGCCTGTGGGATCGCTCGGATTCGACAAGGATGGCGGCTGCCTGGCGGTGGCGCACGACCGCAGCCTTGTGCCAGTGGACCGCAACAAGGTCATGGTGTTCTGACCACGTTACCCGGGCTGGCCGCAGGACGACCACCGACCGGGATCACATCGGTACACCCATGGATGGGTGGGTGAAGCAGGATGAAACAGGCCTGAGCCCGATATTTGCGCCGCTCCTGCCTGCTGGCCGGGGATCAGCGCTCCATGTCCGACATCATCCGCCTGCTGCCCGACCATGTGGCCAACCAGATCGCCGCAGGCGAGGTGGTGCAACGACCGGCCAGTGTGGTGAAGGAGCTGATGGAGAACAGCGTCGATGCCGGGGCAACGAACATCATCCTGGTGGTGAAGGATGCCGGCCGCACACTGATCCAGGTAACGGACGACGGCCAGGGCATGACGCCCACGGACGCGCGCCTCAGTTTCGAGCGCCACGCCACCAGTAAGATCCGCAGCGCCGACGACCTTTCGGCCATACGCACCAAAGGGTTCCGTGGCGAGGCGTTGGCCAGCATCGCGGCCATCGCCCAGGTGGAACTGCGCACACGACGGCATGAGGACGAACTGGGTACGCGTGTACTGATCGAGGGCAGCCGGGTGAAGGCCCAGGAGACGGTGGCCTGCGCGGCGGGCACCACCATCAGCGTACGAAGTCTCTTCTACAACGTGCCGGCCCGCCGCCAGTTCCTGAAGAGCGACCAGGTGGAACTGAAGCACGTGATCGACGAATTCCAGCGGGTGGCCCTGGCGCATCCCGCCATCGCCTTCCAACTGATCCACAACGAACAGGAGGTGCACCATCTGGCCGCGGGGAACGAGCGGCAACGCATCGTGCATGTCTTCGGCCGCAAATACGACGAGCGCCTGGTGCCCGTGGACGAGGCCACGGACTTCGTGCGGGTGAGCGGCTTCGTGTGCAAGCCCGAATTCGCCAAGCGCAGCCGAGGCGAACAGTTCTTCTTCGTGAACAACCGGTTCATCCGCAGCAACTACCTCGAGCACGCCATCCGCGCGGCCTACAACGAGCTGGTGGCGCGCGACAATTACCCCAGCTGGTTCCTCTTCATCGACATCGACCCGGCGTGGATCGACATCAACATCCACCCCACCAAAACGGAGATCAAGTTCCGCGATGACCGCACGGTGTATGCCATCATGCACGCAGCGGTGCGCCGGGCCTTGGGACGCCACAACATCACCCCCAGCCTGGACTTCGAGCCGGAGCCGGCCATGTTGATGGCGGCCGGCATGCCGAACGTGCCCACCGTGGCGCCCATCACCCCTGCCCCGCGCGATGACTGGCGGCCGTACGACCTGGGCCAACGCGCCTCGGCCAGCGGCTGGCAACAGCTCTTCGACCTGCCAGAGGCCCCGCGCACCGTGCAGCATGACGAGGCGGTTCCGGGGAATGTGCCGCAGGACCGGTTGATGCCCATGGGCGATCAGGAAAGCACAGGGGCTCGTCCCGTGTTCCAGATCCACGGCCGCTACATCCTTTCGCAATTACGCACCGGTCTGGTGGTCATCGATCAGCAACGGGCGCACGAACGGATCCTGTACGAGCGCGCCATGCGTTCGTTGGAAAAAGGCCAGGGCAGCAGCCAGGCCCAGCTCTTCCCCGTCACTGTGGAACTCAACGCCGCGGACCACGCACTGCTTCTGGGATTGATCCCGGAGCTCACCGCCCTCGGCTTCCAGCTTGAACCCTTGAGCGGCCGGAGCGTTGCCGTGAACGGCCTGCCGACGGAAAGCGGCGATGAGGATCCCGCTGCGCTGCTGGAACAATTGCTGGAGCAGGTGAAGAACGAACGCGGCACCTTGAAGGCCGAACGCCATGCCACCCTCGCACGCGGCATGGCGCGCAGCCTCGCATGGCGCAACGACAAACGGATGAGCACCGAGGCCATGCACGACCTCATCGACCGCTTGTTCGCCTGCGAGATGCCCTACTTCACCCCTGGCGGAAGTCCCGTGTTGATCACCTGGACACTGCAGGAACTTGACGAGCGCTTCCAGCGATGATGCGCGGATACGGTTCGGGATCTACGATCGGGATGCAGCCGGTGATCACCAACCTGATCATCATCAACACGCTGTTGTACCTCCTGAAGGCCGCGCTGATGCCGGAGGTATTGGACCAGCACCTGGGCCTGTACAATTTCAGTTCTCCGAACTTCCGGCCCTGGCAGCTGTTCACGCACATGTTCATGCACGCCGACCTCATGCACCTGCTGGGCAACATGTTCGGCCTGTTCATGTTCGGCAATACGCTCGAACGGCTCTGGGGATCCCAACGGCTCCTGTTCTACTACCTGGTAACGGGCCTGGGGGCCGCCTTCATGCAGGAGGCCGTGAACGCCTGGGAATTCCACCAGCACATGGCACAGCTCGCTCCCTACGGGTTCACCGTGGGCGATATCCAGAACCTGAGCCGCCTGCCCATCGACCACGACTTCATGATGAACGGGTTGCAGGAACTGTACGATCGCAGCGGGGTGCGGGATCAACTGGCGGCCGATGTGATGGGCAGCCAGATCATGTCCGCCACAGGCGACCTGCTCGGCCCCATGATCGGCGCCAGCGGTGCGGTGTTCGGTATCCTCATCGCCTTCGGCATGATGCTGCCCAATGAAATGATCTATGCCCCCGGCCTGTTCATACCCATGAAGGCCAAGTACGTGGTGGCGATCTATGGCCTGATCGAGCTCTTCCAAGGGGTGCGTCCCATGGCCGGCGACAGTGTGGCGCACTACGCCCACCTCGGAGGCATGATCTTTGGGTACTTATTGATGCGTTATTGGAAACGCACCACGATCTTGTGACGGCAGAACGACCATGGCGATCCGCAGTGAACTGACCTCCCAATGGCGCATCGGCGGCACCTTGGTGCGGCTGATCCTGGTGAACGTTGCCGTATTCCTGGCGATGCTCGTGGTGGACCTGGTGCTGCTGTTCGTGATGCAGGACAAGGTTCACGCCTCCGAGGCGGGACATGTGTACATGCGGCAATGGATCGAATGCCCACAGGACCTCAGCCTGCTGATCACACGGCCGTGGACGGTGGTCACCTATATGTTCGCGCACAGCGGCATCGGGCACATCTTCTTCAACATGCTCATGCTCTGGTTCTCGGGGCAGTTGTTCCAGAACATCCTTGGCGACAAGCGGCTGCTGGGCACCTACGTCCTCGGGGGCTTCAGCGGCCTGCTCCTGTATCTCCTGTTCTACAACCTTATGCCGATGTACAACGTCGGCAGCTGGATCGTGGGTGCCAGCGCCAGTGTGATGGCGATCCTGGT
The DNA here is from genome assembly GCA_031411095.1 of Flavobacteriales bacterium. Lineage (GTDB taxonomy): Bacteria > Bacteroidota > Bacteroidia > Flavobacteriales_F > PHOS-HE28 > PHOS-HE28. The sequence goes on from JANOAK010000007.1 coordinate 188,721, forward strand.
GTGCATCGCGGCCTACCGCCCTCAGATGGTGGTGCACCTCATGCTCTTCGGTCCGGTGAAGTTGATGTACATCGCGGGCATCCTGGTGATCGTTGACCTGGTGTTCCTGCGCGATGGCGACAACAGCGGCGGCCACATCGCGCACCTGGGTGGCGCGCTCTATGGCTTCCTCGCGGCACGCGGGCTTGATCGTGGGCGCGATTGGAGCATGTCCTTCGCCAATGGATTGGAACGGATCACCGGCATCTTCACGCGCCGGAAAAAAGGACGCATGCGTGTGGTAACGCCGGTGCGTCGCCGCGTGACGGTGGATGCCGACCAAGGTGTGCCTCGCACGGAAAAGCAGGCACGCGTGGATGCCATCCTCGATAAGATCTCCCGTTCCGGCTATGACAGCCTGAGCAAGGAGGAGCGCGACTTCCTCTTCAAGGCGAGCAAGGACAAATGAGCGGTAAGTCCGACGGAACACCCGTCCACCGGAGACCGAGCCGCTGGCACGGACCCGTTTGGCTGCTCAATGCCCTGGCGGTGATCGCCCTTCTGCTGGCCTACCTAAGCGTGCATATCAGCCCGCGCACGTTCTGGCCGATCGCCTTCTTCGGCATGGCGTATCCGTACCTCCTGATGGCCAATGTGCTCTTGATCATCTGGTGGGCCCTCTTCCGCCGCAAACGCATGATCCCCTCCCTCGTGGTGGTGCTGTTGGGATGGGGCCGCGTGGGTGAATACGTTCAGCTCATGGGCCATCGCGACCCGCCGAAGGACGTGATCGCACCCTTCAAGTTCATGAGCTGGAACGTACGGATCTTCGATCTCTACAACTGGAACCACAACAAGCGCACGCGCGAGGAAATGCTGGACCTCATCCGCGTGGAAGATCCGGACATTCTGTGCATGCAGGAATTCCTGAACGAGGACCAAGGCGAAGAGCCCGCAGTGCACGACCTTCTGCTGAAGGACCACCGCTTCATCCATTCCGCGGAGGAATACACGGCCCACACGCGCAGCGGCCATCATTTCGGCATTGCCACCTTCAGCACCAGGCCCATCGTGGCGAAGGGCGCCATTCACTTCCCCGACGACCTGAACAACCTATGCCTGTGGACCGATATCCAACTCAACGCGGACACGGTGCGGGTGTACAATGCGCACCTGGCCAGCCTTCGTTTCGGGCGCGCGGATTACCGGTTCATGGAGGAACTGGGCAAGGGTGAAAGCCAGCCCGATCTGGGCACCGGGGGCAGAAGGATCGCGCGACGCCTCAAGAACGGATTCCAGCGCAGGGCTGCGCAGACCGAGGCCATCGTGAACCACATGCGCACCAGCCCACATCCCGTGATCTGGGGAGGCGACATGAACGACGCGCCCATGAGCTACAGCTATCACCTGCTGCGCGAACTCGGCTTGCAGGATGCCTTCGTTGAGAGCGGCAGCGGCATGGGACACACCTACATCGGGGCCTTCCCCAGCTTTCGCATCGACCATATCCTGTGCGGACCCGAACTGCGTTCCTGGGCCTTCCAGACCCTGCCGGACGAGTTGAGCGATCACCGCCCGATCACCTGTTGGATGGGCATGCGCCCCCCCCCCACACCATGATGGTGGTCGCTCAATGCTCGGGTGAGCCCCCCACGGCCACAACCGTGTAACCACCGTTGGATAGGAGCTGCAGGATGCCGCCGACCCCGGGAAGGTGGGCTGCTCCGATGGCTGCGAACATGCGCCCGCCGCCACGCATCAGTTCATCCGATCGCTGGGCCATGAGGATGTTGCGTTCTTCCAGCAACGCCTTGTCCGCATGCTCGGGCAGCCCATCGCGTTCCATCAAGGCCATCATGGCGTTCAGGTCATGTGCCGCATATGCGTCGAGCGCCGCCGTGATGGAACTGCGCGTATCCTTCTCGCGGAGCATCTTCATCAGCAACCGCGACTGCTCGGTCAACGGGATCCGTTCCACCGCGGTCAGTTGCTCGGCCACGGTCTCCAGGCCGATGACCTTCTTCCCTTGCTTCACGGCGCGCGACTGGAACCAGGCATCCAACACCATGGCACTGTCCCCGTTCATCTCCATCTCGGTGAGCATGGCGATGATGTAGAATGGCCGGAGCTTCGTACAGAGCGGCGCAAGGGGTCCCAAGCGCTCCTTGAGGCTGGAGGCCACCAGCTTGTACTCGCGCTTGGTATACAGCCCGTCCAACGACCGGCCTTCCGGAAGGAACAGGGCGTTCGACAACGACGGGCTCATGCGCTTGGTATCCTCCAGCGCCAGTTCACCAGCGATCAGCTCGCAGCGATCGAAGAAGAACAAGGTGCTGTCCTGCAAACGGAACGCGCGCGCATCACGGCTGTGCAGCGTGCCATAGATGTAAGAGGTGTCCGGCGAACCCGTGCGGGTGATCCGCCACAGCAGGGAGTTGGGGGTGGGTTGTGTGCACGCCTGAAGCGCAAAGGCCCAGAGGCATGCCAGCGTAACGGTGCGCACCCCCGCAAGATAGCGTGGGAGCAGGACCGATCAGGTCACAGGACCAGGTACGCGAGCAGGAAGAGTGTGGCGGAGAGCACGGCGCTGATGATACCGCTGGTCAAGATCAACGTGGAGCGGCTGGCCGAAGTGGAGCGTGGCATCGTGTGGTTCATCTGGAGCAATGGGAAGACGGCGCTGATACGGGAGGGTTGCCAGTGGTGTTCACAAGTTGGTGGTTCCGGCTACCCAAAGTTTTCTTCGGGCAGTGCCTGTCGGATCGGCCAGGTGGTGATGAGCACCCCCGGACTCCACGTATCTGACTATCGATCAGCGCTTTACGAATCTGATGCCGGTCACACCTGCACCGTACTTCGCCCGGACCAGATAGGTTCCCGCCGCCAGTCCGCTCACATCGAACTCGGCGTCCTTTTCAAGCCGAAGGCGCATGGCCGGTCGACCATCCAACGTAAGGACCTCCACGGCAATGGGGTAAGAAAGACCAGCTGGCAATAACAGCCGAACACGATCAATAGCAGGATCGGGGATCACGCTCAACTGCTCCGGACCAGCAACTTCCGCAGGACCTTCGGTCTGCTGTTGACCCGTGCTGAACTCCGCCGTGAGGACGCTCGGCTCGGTGATCACCGGCGGGTTGAAGTCGAAGAAGATGCTCGCCACGTTCTCGATCACGGTACCGGCCAACAATGGCAGCACGGGTCGCATCCGGAACTTCACCAGGCCATGGCTTCCCGGTTCGTCGCTCGTGCTATCGGGCAGTTGGATATCATCGAAGCGCCACTCGATCACGCGGCCGGGCTTGAACGAAACGATGAAGAGATGGGAGGCCACGCCTTGCTCGAAGCTGAGCATGTCCAACTCCGCCGGGATGGTATCGGTGATCACCACGAACTCCGCTGGGAAGGTGCCGGTATTCTGGAAGCGGATGGTGTAGTCGATCCATTCATCCTCATTGATGAAGTAGAGATCATTGCTCGCGCGGGTGCTGGTCTGCGCACGCTTGTCGTTCGGGTCGTAGCTGCCCACTACGATATCAACATCAACATGCGTGTTGTTCACGAGATCCCCTTCAGGCAGCGTATTGCTCACGGTGAGCGTGGAGTTAAGCAGGATGCCAAGGGCCGTGCCCACTGGTGTCTGCACCGTCACGTACCACTGCATCGCCTGGAAGCTGGTGAACGCGGGCAGGTCCCACGTGACGGTGTTCCCGCTCACGTTCGACTCGGCGACGGTGCTGGACACGAACACCAGCGTTGGGTCCAACTCCAAGGTCACAGTTACCGGACCGCTTTGCTGCGGTGAATCGTTGTGCACAAAAACGTGATACTGCGTATTGAAGCCGGGCCGGAAGACAGTTCCTGCGAGACCAACGCGCAGGTCCAGCGGTTCGGTGCTGCTGTTCGCGAGCTCGATGGAGCTGATGTTCGAACTCACCGTGAACGGGAACGGTTGTGGTAAAGGGCAGATGGGCACCAATGTCGGATCCGTTTGCTCCAACGTGTAGCTACCGTTGGCCAGGCCGAAGGCGAACTGGCCAGAGCCGTCAGTGAGCACCGCTTCATTGCCGGGCTGCACCAGCAGGGGGCTGTATGGAATACCCGCTTCGTTCGCATCCTGGGTGCAATCACCATCCAGGTCGATGTAGCTGATGCCCTGCACGCTTCCGCAGTTGGCACCCACGCTCGGCACGGTCACAAGCAGCGAATCGTATCCGCAAAGCCCTGGATCCAAGTCCTCGCCGGTTACGCCAAGCCACCAATGGATCGCATAGGCGCCGGGTGGCAGATCGGTGAAGTCCACCACCAGAGCGCCGGAACTGACGCTGTAGGCCTGGAACACAGGCGGGCCATCCAAGCGGTCGATGGAGATATAGGGGCCGAATATCCCACCGTCGACCGCAGCTGTAGCGGTCACCTGGATCGCTCCGATGTTCGCAATGTCGCACGATGGATCCACGTCCGTTAGCGTGAGCGCTGGCCAGTTGGTGATCTGCGGCCCGTTCGTACCGGTTACCGTACCGGTGCAGCCATTCCCGTCATCCACTGGATACGAGTAGAACGAATCGAACGGGTTGGTGTCGAATTGAATGAAGCCGCCTCCGCTCAGCGTGGTCGGCAGCCCGTTCACCGTCCACGTGTTCGTCGTGCCGCTCACCATGGGATCCTCGAACGCATTGCGCGGCGAGGTGCACCACGGCATGCCACTGATGACGCCCTCCAACTGGTAAGGCAGCGAGAACACCTCGCCTTGCCCGATGACCTGCTCGCTGAGCGCGTCCGTCACCGTTACCGAATAGGTTCCAGCAGATACCCCGAAAAGGGACTGGTTCGTTGAACCGGTGTTCCATTCGTAGGTGTACGGAGGTGTTCCGCCGAATGCCAGCGCTTGCACCCCTCCGTTCGCGTAGAAGCAGGTCTGGTGGGTCACTTCCACGTTCACGGTCAGCACCGACCACGCGAAGAGCGGGGCGATGAGCGCAGGCAGGGCTAAGGCACGGTAGAAGTTTTTCATGATCACTGTTTGATGAAGCGCTCGCGCGAGGTGGTTCCGTTCTCCAGTTCAGCGATAAGCAGGTAGGCGCCTGCATTCAATCTGGAGACGTCGATAGCGGCGGAAGTTGCCCGCACAGATCGCTGGCCCGCATCCCTCCCGTCAGCGGCAACGAGCCGTACCGATCGGATCTCGATGGGCGAAGCGACATTCAGCTGATCGATGACCGGCACCGGCGAAAGCAGCAAATTGGTTCTTCTCGCTTCCCCAACGCCCGTACTGAACTCCGCCGTCAGCACACTCGGCTCGGTGATCACCGGTGGATTGAAGTCGAAGAAGATGTTGGCCGTGTTCTCGATCACCGTGCCCACTGGAACAGGCAACCGCGGTCGGATGCGGAACGAAGCGAAGCCATGCGACGCCGGTTCGCTCGTATTGCTGTCCGGCAACAGGATGTTCACGAACATCAGCTTCAGGGTGCCAGCATCCTCCAGTTCCCACGTGAACGGATGCGAACCCGCGCCAATGATCAGCGTGGAAGCATCGAGCGTTGCAGGAAGCGTATCGGTGACCACCACCGTGAAGGCCGTGTCAGTGCCGGTGTTCTGGAAGCGCAGGGTGTAGTCGATCCATTCATCCACGTCGATGTAGTACAACGCATTGCTCCAATGCGAACTGGTCGCTGCGGTCTTGTTGTTGGGGTCGTAGCTGCCCGTGACCGTGGTGATCAGCGTTGCACTGTTGTTCGCAGCATTGCCGTCCATTGGGTTCAAGGTGAGGGTGGCGTTCGCCGCAAGGTCGGTCCCTATTAAGCCTACGTCGGGTGGTACCTGGAAGCGTACGGTGATGTCACGGTGCTGGAAGTAGTACAGCGCCCCAACGTTGTTCCAGGTGATCGTGTTACCAGAAACGTTGCTTTGGCTGGGCGTGGCACTGAGGAAGGTGAGCGCCGGATCGAAGTTCATCGCCACTTGATTGGGTGTGCTCGTGGCGCTCGTGAGGTTGTCCAGATCAATGGCATAGTGCAATTCGAATCCAGGCCGCGCTGGCCCGCTCGCCATGCTCAACTGGATGTCGAGCACCTGCGTGGCGGTATCCAGCAGGTCGAAGGTCATGTTGCCGGTGACCGTGATCGGACTGGGGTTTCCCAGGCAATGTTCATCCACCACCGCGGTCTGCTGCGCCACGGAGTAGTTTCCCAGCGGCAGGTTGATGCTGTATTCCCCTTGCACATCGGTGGTAGCGTAGTAAGGGCCGGGCATGAATTCCAGGATCATCTCCGGGATCGCTGCATCGGAGAAGTCAACGGCGCAATCCTCATTGGTATCGATCCGTACCGAGCCGCTGACATTGCCGCAGGTTGGGCCAAGGTCCGGTATGGTGAAGTAGGTGGTGTCGCCGCAGCCTTGGAACGCGAAGTCGAAATCCATGTCGTGCAACATGCGCCGCACAATGGCGTAAGTGCCAGCGGCCAGGTCGGGCACATCGTAAGTCCAGCCAACAGTCCAGTTGGTCGCCAGATTTGCGAAAGCCGGCACCGATTGCCACTGCGCGTTGCAGAGTCGCGGATGCAGTCCGTAGATGTAGTCCGCTTCCGGCGGAATGCTGAAGAGCACATGGCCATTTGCACCGCCCGAACATGAACCTTCGATATCCAGCACGGTCACCGGATAGAACTGCGGCGGTTGCGGCACGATCGCTTCCATGTATCCCGGACATCCGTTGGCGTCCGTGTAGTTCACGGCATAGGTCTGCCCCGGCGAACCCCAATAGCAGATCGTGCGGATCATTGACCCCCACTGGAGGTCCGCTGGTAAATTCTGTGGCTGCACTTCCATGACGCAACCTGCATCGTTCGAATGTGGGCCTGGCCCCAATGGATAGGACGGTATATCCCCACCGAAGAGGATCAATCCACCCGGGCTTCCATCGCAGGAGGGTATCGCTTGGGCCAAACCCTGGCCGGGATCCCATTCCCAACTCGGCAGGTTCTGCACCACGGCCATGTTCACCTGCTGCGCACCCACGAAGTCGGTGATCGTAAGGGTGTAGCTCCCGGCGACAAGGTTGTTGTTGTAATTCGTTGTCGGACCATTGCTCCAACTATAGGTGTACGGCGGTACGCCGCCGTTCACGAAGGCCACTATCTGGCCCAGGCCATCGGAGCAATGCTCGTGCGTGATCTGGAACGTGATGCTCGCGTGCAGCGCTGGTGCCGTGAATAGGACGGTAGAAAGGATGGAAAGTGCGCGTAGGGTTCGCGTCATGGGCTTTGGTTCGGTGGTGGCCGGTTGGGCACCCTGCCATATAGCAGACGACCCCTTGGAATTTGGATGCCTGAAGGTAGGCAAGTCCTTTGAACAACACCCGGCGGAAACCACCTGGTTACCTTCGCCGCCCCAGAGGTAGGTATAGGGGGGTACTCCCCCAGAGACAGCCGCGTACACCGATCCATTCGCATATGTGCAGGTTTCGTTCTGAACCTGCAGGTTCAAGGTGAGTGCGTTCACCCCGATGAATGCGCAGCCCGCGAGGGGTGTGGATACAGATCGGATCATGACGGTCATTGGATGATGGATCGTCCTGGGTTCTGGGCAGTATGCGAGGCCGGTATCAAAAGTTCTTGGGCAAGACGTGTTGCACCCCGGGGCTGATGCCTTCCGCACATCGGTATTCATTCAACACCCCACCGTGCAAGCGAGAAATACGTTCGCTGCATCGTCGGCATCTGGGGCTAGGTTAAGTAACCGCACCATGCGGGTTGGCGGGAAGCACAGACCGATCACATACCGAAGTTCGGACAAGCGAGCTGGAACCGGAGGAGACCATCATCAAAAAGCATGATCTTCGTGGGAGCAGGTCATTCCCCGCGAAATGAACAGTACTTTTCTGTTAATAACCAGTTCCGCACATGAGACCGATCACCACCCTTGTATGCCTGCTTCTTGCCGCCGCGGTACAGGCCCAATGCACGGTCAGCTATTTCTCACTGGCCGGCCTGCCCATGCGATGGGCGGATGGCTACACGGATGCACAAGGGGATACCTGGGCCGCGCTCTTTGCCGCCGATGGCACCGGTGATGCGATCGCCGCCCGGTTCGATGCAAGTGGACAACTCGTCTGGTCCTACCGTGTGGCCGCATTAAGTCCGTTCGTGAAACTCTACCCTACACAGGCCTTAGCCACCGCAAGTGGTGGCATGCTGATCATAGGGCATCGGGTCAGTCCCTCGCACGAGAACTACTTTGGAATGGAGGTGGATGCACAAGGGGAGTTGCTCTGGTCGAGCATCTACATGGAACCCTACAGCATGCATGAAGGCTATGGTGGTAACCCGATGGTTTCTGCCACGCTGGACGGTGGATACCAGATGACAGTACCTGTGGGCAGTGGCTTGGTAACGGCACGGTTGAACGCCACCGGCCAGCAGGTCTGGTGCAAACACTTCAACGATAATTCAGGTCATACGGGACCCCTCTCTGGTCAGGCCATCACCCCCGGTGGCGAAATGATCTTCGCCACCTCGCCGATGAATGCGGATGGTTTTTCAGCCGATACGACCACCACCCTGGTCTGGAAAACGGATACGAATGGTGACGTGTTGTGGGTGCGAAAGCTCAGCGGGATCGAGTTTACATGCACACTGGTGGAGCTGGCTACGAACGGCGACATCCTTTTGGGGGGGCGGATCGGCACATTCTCCTCGGACCAACTGACCGCGCTGGCCCGCTTATCGGCCAGTGGTGATCTGCTTTGGGCCAATAGCTACGACCACCCGCTCCTGGTAGGAGATATCGTGGAGGCCGGGAACGGAGATCTTCTGGCATCGCTCAAGGTCAACAACGTCTATTTCTGGTCCGGAGCAGACCTGATCGATTCCACAGCGGTCATCCAGGTTTCGAGTGATGGATCGGCGTCCAGCGAGTTGGTCGTGCCGTTCGGGAGCACCTCATTCGTCCCGAGCACTTGGTATACCGTAATGGATCGGATAGACCTCGCTCGTGGGGTCGATGGATCCCTATCCATGGCCGTGAACAAGAACGTGTACGGTGGTGCCGATAGCGTACAATGGATCCATGATCCGGGTGGGATGGATCTATCCTGTGCTTCACAAAGTCTGATGGGCACAGCCTCTCCCATCCCGAATGCGTTGAACGAACTGATCACATTCACCAGCGTGGACGACTCCATACGTATCTGGGGTCTTGCCGTCACAGGTCATGACCAGACCCAGACGGACGTTGCCGTGCAATTCAGTCAGAATGCACCGCCACGCCCGGGATTCTCGCACACGGTGTATGGCATGGCGCTCAATATGGGTGGTGTGTCCACTGGCCCGTTGACCGCAACCATGACGTTCGATCCGATGATGACCTTCGTGAGCGCCGACCCGAGCCCCACCAGCGTGGTGGGCAACACGCTCACTTGGACCGGTCAGCCCGCGCTGACCGGATACATAGGCACGTGGTGGATGAACGCCACCTTCAGTGTACCGAACGACACCGCGTTATTGGGACAGGTAGTGGAGACCACCCTGAGTGTCACACAGGATACCGCCGAGGTGGACCTGGATAACAACACGGCCTCCATCATCCAGACCGTGGTGGGCAGCTATGACCCCAATGACAAGCTGGTGCAACCTGCAGGCCTTTATCACATCCTGAACGACGATGAGCTCCATTACACGATCCGGTTCCAGAATACGGGCACCTATCCCGCGGAAACGGTGGTCATCCGCGATACGCTTCCGTTGTACGTGGACATCCTCACGCTCCGACCTGGCCCGGCCAGCCATCCGTACACCTATACGGTCACGGGCAGCGGCCACCTCGTGTTCACCTTCGCGAACATCAACCTGCCGGACAGCGGAAGCAACGAACAAGCAAGCCACGGTATGGTCAGCTTCTCCATCCAGCCCATCCTCCCGCTGACCCTTGGACAGGAGATCACCAACGTGGCGGATATCTTCTTCGACTTCAACGAACCCATCCGTACACCTGATGCGACCGTAGTGGTAACGGATCAGACCGGTGTGCGCCCGTCGGTAACACCCGCACGGCTCATGGTGTATCCTGTCCCTGCGAAGAACACGTTGACCGCTGTTCTACCCGAAGGTTTCACCCTTGCGCAAGCCTGGGCGCTGGGCCTGGATGGTCGCCGAATACCCTTGCTCCTACCGACCAACCGTAGCGGACAAGTACAACTCAGTACGCATCACCTCGCAGCAGGAGCCTATGTGCTCACGTTACGGGCGCAGGATGGTCGCCGCCTCGCAGCACGATTTGTGAAGGAGTAAGTGTCCAGCCCTTCGGTACTTTCGCAGCCCGCTTCACGGACCATGCTGCCATGTGCACATGTCCGCATGGGCACATGACCGCATGGGAAACGCCCGCACCGCCGCCTTCCACACCCTCGGCTGCAAGCTCAACTTCGCCGAGACCAGCACGCTTGCGCGTTCGCTGGAAGAAGCGGGCTATGCGCGCGTGAGGCCCGAGGAGCGGCCGGATGTGTTCGTGCTGAACACCTGCAGCGTAACGGAGAACGCCGACAAGGAATGCCGCCAGTGGGTGCGGCGTTTCCAACGCATCAATCCCGACGCCTTCATCGCGGTGGTCGGCTGCTATGCACAGCTGAAACCCCAGGAGATCGCCGCCATCCCCGGGGTGGACCTGGTGCTCGGCGCCAACGAGAAGTTCGACCTGGCGGCCCACATCGAGCGTTGCCATGCCGGGCTTGACCCGCCCTCCGGGCTGGCATCGCGAAAAGGCCAGGCGATCTTCTCTCCCATCAAGGATGTGAGGACCTTCATTCCTTCGTGGAACGCGAATGACAGGACCCGCACCTTCCTGAAGGTGCAGGACGGCTGCGATTATTTCTGCTCCTTCTGCACCATTCCCCTGGCCCGCGGCAGAAGCCGCAGTGGCACCATCGCGGAGACCGTCACCATTGCGGAAAATATAGCGGCCTCCGGAGTGAAGGAGATCGTCCTCACGGGCGTGAACACAGGCGACTTCGGCAGGGCACAGGGCGAATCGTTCCTTCAACTCGCCGAAGCGCTGGATCATGTCGAAGGCATCGAACGCTTCCGCATCAGCAGCATCGAACCGAACCTATGCAACGACGAGGTGATCACCTTCGTGGCGCAGAGCAACACCTTCATGCCGCACTTCCACATGCCACTGCAGAGCGGCAGCGATGTGATCCTGGAACGCATGCGACGCCGGTACGACACGGCACTCTACGCCGATCGCGTTGCGCTCATCAAGCGCCTCATGCCGCACGCCTCCATCGGCGTGGACGTGATCACCGGAACACCCGGCGAAACGGATGAGGAGTTCCTGAACACCCACGCCTTCCTGCGCAGCATTGCGGTGGACTATCTGCACGTGTTCACCTACAGCGAGCGCAACAACACCACGGCCGTGCGCATGGATGAGGTGGTGCCCATGGAGGTTCGCCGCGAGCGCACGAAGCAACTGCGCATACTGGGCAGCAAATTGCAACGTGCGCATTACGAGCGGAACGTAGGGACCGAGCGCCCTGTTCTGTTCGAGTCAGGTGATCCGGGAGCCTCAGGGTCCCCTGCGGGAGACCCTGATGGAGAACTAATGGGCTACACGGACAACTACATCCGCGTGAGCATGCCCTTCGATGCTACGCTCGCGAACCGTGTGATCCAGGTGCAGCTCAGCTCGATCAACGGGGAAGGCCACATGCGCGGCGTCGAGCCCGGGGTAGTGCAGTTGGCCGCTGCCCAGTGCCAACTGCAAACTGCCTACTGACCGCATGTACCCCACCCTATATCACGCCTTCCTCGACCTTTTCGGGATCGACCTCCCCGGACTCAAGTTCCTCAACAGCTTCGGCTTCTTCGTGGCCATTGCTTTCGTTGCAGCACACTTCACGTTGGCCGCGGAACTGCGGCGCAAGACGTCCCAAGGGCTGCTGAAGCCCACCCATCGCAAGGTGATCGTGGGTGAACCGGCGAAGCCGATGGAACTGGCGCTGCAAGGCCTTGTGGGCTTCATCTTCGGGTGGAAGATCCTGTACGCGGTGCTGAACCTGTCCGAGGTCACCACGGACCCGCCCGGCTTTCTGCTGAGCGGCAAGGGCAGCTTCATCGGTGGCCTCGTGCTGGGCGGGTGGTTCGTATACATGCTGTGGAAGGACAAACGGAAACACCAGCTGCCCAAGCCCGAGGAACGTATCGTCACCCTGTCCGCCGTGCAACATGCCGGCAACATCACCATGACGGCCGCGGTCTGGGGCTTCATCGGTGCCAAGCTCTTCCATTGGCTGGAGAATCCGAAGGACCTCATCGGCCTCTTCAGCAACCCGGATGCGAAGGACATCGTCACCGGCCTCACCATGTACGGCGGGCTCATCCTCGCGGGCTTCATGGTGATGCGCTATTTCAGGAAGAACGGACTGGCCTTCTGGCCTGCGGTGGACAGCGCTGCCCCGGGCGTGCTGCTGGCCTACGGCATCGGTCGCATCGGTTGCCAGGTGTCCGGCGATGGCGATTGGGGCATTGCCAACACCGCTCCTGCCCCATCGTGGATCCCGAACTGGTTGTGGAGCTACGATTACCCCAACAACGTGAACGCGGTCCTGGGTCCGCACCGCGGCGGTTATGTGGGCGAACGCATCACCGAAGGGACCTGCTTCCCGGAGTACTGCACGCACCTTGTTCCTGGTGTATATCCAACACCGTTGTATGAGGCCGTCGCCTGCGTGCTGCTCTTCGGCGTGCTGTGGATGCTGCGAAAACGCATCAACCTGCCGGGCGCGATCTTCTGCCTCTTCCTCATCTTCGATGGCGTGGAGCGCTTTCTCATCGAGAAGATCCGGGTGAATGAGCCCTGGCTCGGCAGCTGGACACAGGCCGAAGTGATCAGCTCAATACTGGTGATCGGGGGCGCTGCATTGTGGTGGTGGTTGGCCCGGCAACGCGCATCCATCCCACACGTTCCAACGGAACAGCCCGCATGAGCGCGACCACACACCTCGAGCTGCCTGCGCTCACCGAACGCGTCGCCGACCTCTGCCGCGAGGTGGCCCAGTTCATCCGCACCGAGGCCGCACGTTTCACCGAGGCCAGCGTGGAAAGCAAGAGCTTGAACAACCTGGTGAGCTACGTGGACAAGGCGGCGGAGCAGCGCCTGGTGGAAGGCTTGGGCAAGATCGTTCCGGCAGCGGGCTTCATCGCGGAGGAAGGCACCGGCGAACGCAAGGAAGGGCTCAACTGGATCATCGACCCGCTCGATGGCACCACCAACTTCATCCATGGCGTTCCATGCTACTGCATCAGCGTGGCGCTCGCCGATGGCGCGGACGTGCTTGCGGGCGTGGTGTTGGAGGTCACGCGTGAGGAGTGCTTCAGCGCCTGGAAGAGCGGTGGTGCGTGGCTGAACGGAAAGCGGATCAGCGTATCGGCGCGCAAGACGCTATTGGAAAGCCTGCTCGCCACAGGTTTCCCGTATGACGATTTCGGTCGCGAAGCGGAATACATGGACCTGCTCAAGGCGCTCATGCACAGCAGTCGCGGCATTCGTCGTCTCGGCAGTGCAGCGGCCGATCTGGCCTATGTGGCCTGTGGCCGGTTCGAAGCCTTCTATGAATATGGTCTGAACCCGTGGGACGTGGCCGCAGGCGGCCTGCTCGTCACCGAGGCCGGTGGGAACACGACGGATTTCCGCAACGGCGGCGACTGGTTGTTCGGCGAGGAGATCGTGGCCAGCAACGGAGCCATCCACGCGGAGCTCATCGGACCTATCGGAAAGTTCTTCGGGCGCTGATCCACCGCCCATCGAACGCGCAAAGGCCCGGATCCAACGGGATCCAGGCCTTCGTGCAAAACCAAAACCAACGGACGGAGGCGCATTGGGAATGCCTGTCCAAGTACATGACGATGCGTGCGGCCGAAAAGCTGCCTGGGACCTTGCAAATGTTCAGGCCGTGGGTTCCCGTCGGTCCTTCTCTGGTCCCGGCGTACCCCTCTTACAGCCCACCTAGAACTTCGCGCCGAGCGTGAAATAGGCGTTGCGCCCCATGCCCGGCAACAGGCCCGGACCGGGATATCCCCCGGCCCGACGCGTGGCGTACATCTCGTCCATCACGTTGTTCACTCCCCCGGTCAGTTTGATGTGCTCGCTCACGGTCCAGGTGAGGCTCGCGTCCACGATCGTGTAACCGGGGATCCAACCCACGGTGGCGGCGGCGTTGGGCGCTTCCGTGTTCGCGGCATCAGTGTACACTCCATCGATCACGTTCGCCTGCACCGTGGCACTGATGCACTTGTCCCGATACGTGAGACCGGTGCGCAGGATGTTCTCCGGAGCGTACTCCACGCGTTTGTTGGCGATGCTTCGCGTGGGGTCCTCCGCGATGGCCGGATTGTTCCAGCGGGTGTACCGCGCGTCCACGTAGGCGTATGAGGCGAACACCCGCAGGTGCCTTCGGGTGGCCCCCCCATGCACCACATGCAGCAGGTCGCATTCAGCGTACGCCTCCACCCCGGTGCTCACCGAAGTGCCGATGTTGGTCCTGTAGTTCACCCCATCCTGCACCACCGTGCCGATGCGGTCGTTGTAGCGCAGGAAGAACCCACCCACATCGAAGCGCAGCGCCTCGCCCAGCGTGCCGCGATATCCGCCATCCAGGTTGAATCCCGATGCGTCCTGCAGGTCCGGATCGATCACGTCCGTGGTGGCCGAGGGCGTCAGGTCGCTGTACAGCACGGGGCGATACGCCTGGCTGAAGTTGGCATAGGCCTGTGCCGTGGCGGTCACCTGGTATTGGGTACCCACACCGAACAAGGGCACGGTGCGCGTGCGCTCTCCGCTGTCAACGGCCCCGCTACCGTCACTGTTGATCCGCCCGTCCACATGGCTCTGGATGTGCTCCATGCGCATACCTGGCACCACGCTCAACTTGTTGGTCAGCCGGAAGAGGTTCTCCACGTAGAACGCTGCATTGCGCGTACCCAGACCAAGGTCCTTGGCGAAGGTCCCCGTGGTGCTGAGGTCAACGTCACTGCCCGTGGTCCCGGTGGCCTGCTGCAGCCGATGGTTATCCGCGCCATAACCGCGGATGCCGGTGGACAGCCAAGCCTCGTGACCGAACGCCGTCCAGCTTCGGCGCACACGGAGCTCCACGCCCATGTTCGTGAACCGGTCAAGGTCCACCTGGCGTGCGGCGAAGTGGTTCGTGATGCCGTTGATGGTGTCAGGCTGGTTGATGGGTTTCACGAAGCCCACCTTGTTGGCCTCTGCGATCACGCCGTAGACCTTGGCATCCACAACCGTGCGGACGTTGGGGCGCCAGTCCATGGACACGGCAGCCACGTTCCAAGGGATCACCATCCAGTTGCGGGCGCGGCTGGAACCCATCGGGTCCACGGCGAATTGCGCATCGGTGAGGCCACCGGGCTGCTGCTGCTCCACGTGGCTGCGCGTGTAGGCCAGGCTCAGCCTCATCCGTGGGGTCATGGCGTATTGAACACCTCCATGAACAGTGGTGGTGGTATAGGCGCTATTCTGCCGCCAGCCCTCGGCCCCGCGGTGGTGGAGGAAGCCGTAGTAGTTCCACCGCCCCTTGGTGCCACCGAGGCCGTTGTAACTATCGAACAGGCCATAGGCCCCACGCGTCTGCCGCGTCTCGAAGGCCAGCGGCCGATCGGCCACACCCTTTTTCATCACGAAGTTGACCATGCCACCGAACTGCGGACCGTAGGCGAGGGATGCGGCCCCACGGACCACTTCGATGCGCTCCACGGCTTCCATGGGCGGCGTGTAATAGCCTTCGGGATAACCGAACGCATCGGCCGCGATGTCATATCCGTCCTGTCGCAGATTGAACTCCCACGATCGGTTGGGGCTGAGGCCGCGAGCCGCGATGCCCAATTGCACGCCGCTGCCGTCGTTCTCCCATACGCTGACCCCCGGCACCTTGGCGAAGACCTGCCGGGCCACGTTCAAGGAAAGGTCGGCATCGAGCGCCGCGGGGGTGATCACCTCGGTCTTCTTGCCGGCCATCAGCACGGCCCCGAGCGTGTCGCCCATGGGGCGCACACCCGCGCGGTAAGGCCCCATCACCTCGGCCGCGCGCAGCTCGCGCACCCGCATGGTGTCCGTTTGGGCGGTCAACGTAATGGCCAGCAGGTTGGCCAGCATCACGAAAAGGGGGCGGCACGGTCCGATCTTCAACATGGTCGCAAAGGACACCTCCCGCGTTCACCCTCCCAATACACTGATCAGGGTATACTGTCACCCGGTCATCCACGCCCGATCGTTGATCACGCTTTTCCGTGGCCAACCCTTTGCTCATGGGGGTGGACGCACGGCGGCGCCCGGGATCACGCTGCCTGACGGGGAAGTGCAGCCAGGCCGACCATGGTGAGGGCTGCGTTCAGCAAGAGCAGTTCGAAGCCCATCTGGTAACCGAAGAAGAGCGTGGTGCTGTAGGTGGCCAGTACATACGTGACAGCAGGGGCCAGTATGCACACCCAGGGCACAAGCCTGTCCATCGGCATCCGCCTGCTCAGTAGGCCGAAAGCATACAGCCCGAGCAGCGGACCGTAGGTATAGCCGGCGATCTTCAGCAGGGTGTCGAGCACCGTACCGCTGTCCAGCCACGCGAAGAACAGGATGCAGGCCATGAACAGCGCCGCGAAGCCCAGGTGAACGCGTTGGCGCACCTGCTTTTGCTTCGCTTCAGGCCAACCGCGGTCGTGCGTGCCGATCAGGTCCAGGCAGGTGCTGGCGGTGAGGGCGGTGAGGGCACCATCGGCGCTGGGAAAGAGCGCGCTGATGAGGCCGATGATGAACAGCAGTCCCAGCCACGGCGGAAAGTGCTGCAGCGCAAGCGTGGGGAACAGGTCATCGCCGCGGGCCGGTGCGGTAAGTCCGGCGTGTTGCACGTACAGGTACAACAGCGCTCCGAGCAACAGGAAGAGCATGTTCACCCCAAGGAGGATCACGCTGAACACGCGCATGTTCTTCTTCGCATCGCCGAGGGTGCGCACGCTGAGGTTCTTCTGCATCATCTCCTGATCCAACCCGGTCATGGCGATGGTGATGAAAACGCCGCTGAGGATCTGCTTCAGGAAGAAGCCATCGCTACGCCAGTCGGTGTTGAACACCTGCAGCATGCCGCTGGTCGAAAGCTCATGGCTCCAATCGGCCATTCCGTCCTGCTGGGTGATGAAGACCACCGTGCCCACCAGGGCCGCGAGCATGAACAGCGTTTGCAACGTGTCCGTCCACACAATGGTCTTCACGCCTCCACGCAGCGTGTAAAGCACGATCATCAGCAGCACCACGGCACTGGTCAGCCAGAACGGCACGCCGAGCTCGGCCAGCACGAACAGATGCAGCACATGAAGCACGAGGTAGATGCGGATGGTGGCGCCCAAGGTGCGGCTGAGGATGAAGAACGAGGCGCCCGTGCGGTAGGTCACCTCGCCGAACCGTTGCTTCAGGTAGCCATAGATGCTGGTGAGCTGCAGTTTGTAGTAAAGCGGCAGCAGCACACCCGCCACCACCCAATAGCCGATCACGTAGCCGATCACCACTTGCAGGTAGCCCCAGTGCTTGGCCGCCACCCCGCCCGGCACACTGATGAAGGTGACCCCACTGAGCGAGGTACCGATCATGCCAAAGGCCACCACGTACCACAGGCTCTTCTTGTCGCCGCTGAAGAAGGCGTGCTCCCCCGCCCCGCGACTGGTGTACCAAGCGATGCCCAGCAACACCAGGAAGTAGCCGAAGACGATGGACAGGAGAAGCGTGGGGCTCATGGGTCGATCAGAAGATCAGAAGATCAGAAGATCAGATCGCGAACGAAGGAAGCGGTGGGCGACCACGTACCATCGGCTTGACCATGATAGTTCTCCAAACCACGGTGTGAGTTGCCCCCCCGTGTTCGCGACCGCCCCCCTTCATCTGAGACCCATGTTGGCGCGACGCGATCTTTGATCCACAGGGCTTCCCCCCCCGACGTGTCGGGAGCTGGGGTGGTTGCGAAAAGTTTATTTTGGGTTCCACCGATCGCCTTGGAAACCGTAAAACCGCTTGGTCCTGTGAAGTCCGGCGACGGTTCACACCCTCCGGCACTCCTTCGCCACCCACCTGTTGGAAATGGGCACGGACCTACGCTACATTCAAACCCCGTTGGGACACTCCAGCAGCAAAACAACTGACACTGTCACCCTGAGCCTGTCGAAGTGTACACGCATGTTAGCACGAAGGCCCTTGGTAAGATCCGCAGCCCCTTGGACGATCTGGATCTCGAATAAGCGAGTTTCGCTTCGCAGCCCGTTTGGGGCGGCTTTACGAAACAACCACCCGTTTACAAGTCCGGAGATTGACGCAATTGCGTAAACCCTCAGTTGGCACACATTTTTAAAATGCACGGACCATTCAAAGTATCCTTCTTCCTTGTCCTTTCGGCTCTAACAAGTTGTATTGGTGCCGGAACCCATGGTTCACTTGAAAATTACCAATTTCCAATTTCAAAGGATTCTTTGCAAATGGTAATAGATGAGGTTATCAATACGAGCCCGAATATTTATCGCGACACAGTCAAGAGACATAGTTTTGTTGACGTAACGGATGGGAAGAATGACACTATTTGGGACACATACTACCGTGACACAATCAACTTCGAGACAATCTACATTGAAACCGAAGATGACAGAGTAAAATTTGTCTTCAGATATTATGGTAACGACAAGCATTGGAACAAATCATTTGATTCGGGGATTTTCATTTGTTACGCATACGACAAGAATGGACAAGGTGGATCTGAAGGCATGGGTAATATTTCTTCTAGAACTCAAACCAGATTGGTGAACATATTTACCAATGAGTTTGTAGAAGAGTTAAGAAAACGTGTGCCAACAAAACCTATACGCAATGCCCTACAGGACACTGCGCATAGCTAGAACGTTGTCCGCCATTCCGAGATCCCTTCGCAAAGCCCCTCGCTCTGCCGTAGCGGCTACGCAAAGGCGAAGTCGGGACGCTGAACGCCGATCAACTCTCGGAATGACAACCGCTGTTGAGGTTCACTTCTCCTCCGCGCCACCGCCCCTCGAACGAGCACTGCTGAGGCCGCACGCGACGGAAAAGATGATCCGGCACATGCGTTGAGGCCAAGTGGCTCCCCTACCATGAATGGCCGAACTTTGGGCGATCCAGTCTAGCGCAACACGCAACGATTGAACCATTCGCCTTCATGAGCTACCCAGAACGCCCGATCGTACGGTCAATGACCACCAGCACCATCGAGGGCAACAGCGGGCGCTTGCCGTTCCATCGTTTGGTTCGGACCGGATCGATGATCGTGGGGCTGCTCGGGTTGCTGTCCCTGAACAAAGCCCATGCGCAGGACCTGAGCTGGCAAAGTCCTTTGCCGCAAGGACTCACGCTGACCGATGTGTGCTTCACGACCACCGACACGGGATTTGCCGTGGGCCTGGATGGAACCATGCTACGGACCACGAACGGCGGAACCGATTGGACCGCAGTGAACAGTGGTACTGCGAACAGTCTCGGCACCGTGTTCTTCACCGATCCGGATACCGGATACGCAGCTGGTTCATCGTCGACCTTTTTGAAGACCACGAACGGTGGAGCTGACTGGGTCCCGATCCCGATCGGGGTACCGCTCCTGTCCGCGCTGTTCTTCACCAGCGCCGACGTCGGCTACGCGGTCGGCACGAATGGCACAGCTGGTGTGATCCTCAAAACGTCCAACGGCGGCTTGAACTGGGTCACGCAGCATACCGGCACGGTCACCATCTACAACGCGGTGCATTTCGTGAACGACAGCACGGGCTTCGTGGTCGGTGGAGCCGGAAGGATCTTTGGCACCACGAACGGCGGAACCACCTGGACGCAGCAACCAAGCGGTGTGACGACGAATCTGCTCTCGGTCCATTTCACCGATGCCGATAACGGCTATGTCAGTGAATACGGGAGGATCCTGAGAACAACGAACGGTGGGCAATCGTGGTCCTACTACACCATCTTCCAATCGTATGAGCTCTACTCAATTCGTTTCACGGATGCGAGCACCGGTTATGCGGTCGGTCGTTCCGGAAAGATCTTGAAGACCACGAATGCCGGAACCAGCTGGAGTTTCCTGACCAGTGGTACGACGCAAACGTTGAGGTCGGCCTGCTTCACCGATGCGAACACAGGCCACGCGGTGGGCGAGAACGGCCTGATCCTCAAGACAAGTGATGCAGGAGCCAATTGGACACCCATCACCACGGCTCCGTTCTATACGGGTTTGAACGACGCGAGCTTCCCCAGTGCATGCGTCGGCTACGCCGTAGGCGACCAAGGACGGGTCTTGAGCACCACCAATGGAGGAGCCACGTGGGCCTTGGGAGCGAGCGGCCTGACCGAGAACCTCACGTCCGTTCATTTCAGTACCGACGCCATCGGCTATGCCGTCTCGATCGCGGGAACGATCCTGAAAACGACCAATGGTGGAACAACGTGGATCGCTCAGAACAGTGGGCTCACCGCCGCGCTGAACTCCGTTTTCTTCACGCATCAGGACACAGGCTATGTGGTTGGCAGTTCCGGAGCCATATTGAAGACCGTCGATGGCGGCGCCAATTGGATCCCGCAGATCAGTGGTGTCACTCAAGTACTGACCTCGGTCCATTTCGTTGATGCGAATAACGGCTTCGTTGTTGGATCCTCCGGCAGGCTGATGCGAACGCTCGATGGAGGAACGACGTGGAGCATCCTGTACAGCGGGACCACGCTTGATCTACGATCGGTGTACTTCACTGATCCTGACACAGGATACCTGTCCGGTGTCTCCGGACACATCCGTAAAACGATCAACGGAGGGACCAACTGGACCCAACTATCGAATAATCTGAACCGCGTGATCAAGTCGCTGGCCTTCAGCGATGCCGACAACGGCCATGCCGTTGGGTACGACTACAACCAGAACGGATACATCTACAGCACCTCCGATGGCGGGAACAGCTGGTCCGTGCGGTCCATATCGTCGGACCATGAATTGAATTCAGTGCTCTATGCTGATGAGAATACTGTGTTCATTGTCGGGGACAATGGCACGATCCTACGCACTGTGGTAGGCGCCATCGACCCCATCAACAACGGCCCGGTCTGCGAAGGTGCTCCGCTCAGCCTTTCCGCGCCTTCCATTCCAGGTGCTCAGTACCTGTGGTCAGGCCCGAACGGCTTTACCTCAACCCTGCAGGACCCGACCGTCAGCAGCACGGCTACGCTCGCCTTGAGCGGATCCTATTCGCTCACAACGACCGTGAATGCGTGTACAAGCGTGACCGGGACAACCACCGTAACGGTCCATGAGATTCCCCCGGCCCCGTTAGCCGGGAACAATGGCCCCGTTCTGCTGGCCGATACGTTGGACCTCACGGCTTCCTCCATTCCCGGCGCTACATACGCCTGGTCCGGACCGAACGGGTTCACCTCCACCGAGCAGAACCCGACCGTTAGCACCAACACGACGATTGACATGGCCGGCGTGTATGAAGTGGTCGCGACCGTCAATGGGTGTGCGAGTCCTGCAGAAAGCACGACCGTGATCGTGAACTTGAACGTTGGAGCCACTGAACAAGCCAACGCAACGCCACCGCGCATCTATCCGAACCCAGCTTCGGAAACGATCACGATCGAACTTGCCGAGCAGGAACAGGCGCAGCTATTCGTGTTCAATGCGCTCGGGGCGTGCGTCCTGCAGCGCTCTGTGACGGGCGGCAAGAGCGCGATCGGCATCAGTGGCCTACCATCCGGAGTCTACATGATCCGCTCAACGAGCCGCGAAGGGACGTTCCAGCAGAAGTTGATCAAGGACTGATCCTCCGCAAAAAGCCCGAATACGTTGACCGCCATTCCGAGATCCCTTCGCAAAGCCCCTCGCTCTGCCGTAGCGGCTACGCAAAGGCGAAGTCGGGACGCGGAACGTCGTTCAACTCAGGCATTACGGCGGCCGGGTGAGGGTTGCCGTGCCTTCGCGCAAAGCGCAACCGGAGCCGATCACAAGGACGGAAGCATGCATCGTGTTACATTTGCCGCCGGGGGCAAGTCTCGTACGTCCAGCTCCCGCCTAATCCCCCAGGGTCGGAAGACAGCAAGGGTAAGCGGTTGAGCGGAGCGATGCGAGTAGCTTGCCCCTCTTCTTTGGGGGTGACCGGAGTTACCCATTCCTGATTCTTAATTCCGAATTCCTAATTGGTGGGGATCACAGATCCTACCGACCTTCACGCCATGTCCTTCACTCCCAAGGTCGTTCTGGTAACCGGCGGTAGCAGCGGCCTGGGCCATGCAATTTGCCAGCGGCTCACGGCCCTCGGGCATCACGTGGTGGGCACCGGCCGCAAGCCCATGGCCCAGCCCAACGGTTGGGAACTGTTGGCCATGGACGTTACGGACGAGACCAGCATCCAGCGGGCGGTGCAGCAGGTCCTGGACAAACACAAGCGCATCGACGTCTTGGTGAACAACGCGGGTCTGGGGATCCAAGGCCCTGCGGAGGACGTGGACGTGGCCTTGGCCCAACAACTCTTCGATGCGAACCTGTTCGGTGTACACCGGATGTGCCGTGCGGTGCTGCCGCACATGCGGTCGCAGAAGAGCGGGCTGATCATCAACATCAGCAGTCTGGCGGCCAACTTCGGCCTGCCCTACCGCGCATTTTACAGCGCCAGCAAGGCCTCGGTGGACCGCTACGGCGAGGCCTTGAGCATCGAGCTGAAGCCGTTCGGCATCCACGTGGTCACGGTGCAGCCAGGCGAATTCAAGACCAACATCGCCACCACGCGTCTGCGCCCGGCGGCGGTGAGCGCGCATTACAAAGAAGGCTACGACCGGGCCATGGAGATCCTCGGCAGCAGCCTGCACTACAGCCGCGACCCCGACGAACTGGCGCGGGTGGTGGCCAAGATCATGGCCGCACCCCACCCCCGCAGCGTATATCACGTGGCCGAGGGTAAGCAGAAGCTGAGCGTACTGCTGAAGAAGCTCCTGCCCGGACGGATGTTCGAGCGGATGGTAGGGAAGCACTACGAGTGAAGGAGCCAAGGGCCACCGCAAAGTCGCAAAGCGCGCAGAGGGTGTGGCGTGCGATGGCCTTACGCGGAGGCGCGGGGAGCGCGGAGGAAGGCAGGGCCTCACACACAGGCACGAGGCCACAGAGGGTATTTATCCGTGTGCATCGGTGTTCATCCGTGGTTCAAACGCATGTCGCATTCATCTGCGTCCATCTGCGTTCATCTGCGGTTAACAACAATGAGGGCCGCCGGAGGCGGTATCCACGGTGCATGGCCTCACGCGCGGACGCGGGGGGCGCTCTACCTTCGCGCACCGCCACCGGAAAAAAGATCGGGGTCGGCACCACGCATGAAGTTCTTCATCGATACCGCGAGCCTCAGCCAGATCAAGGAAGCCCAGGACTTGGGCGTGTTGGACGGCGTAACCACGAATCCCAGCCTGATGGCCAAGGAAGGCATCAGCGGCGAGGAGCGGGTGACCCAGCACTACATCGACATCTGCAACATCGCCACGGGCGACGTGAGCGCCGAAGTGATCAGCACCGACTACGCGGGGATGATCCGCGAGGGGGAGAAGCTGGCCGCCTTGCACCCGAACATCGTGGTGAAGGTGCCCATGATCCGCGACGGGGTGAAGGCCATCAAGTATTTCACTGGCAAGGGCATCAAGACCAACTGCACGCTGGTGTTCAGCGCGGGCCAGGCGTTGCTGGCGGCCAAGGCCGGAGCCACCTACGTTTCGCCGTTCATCGGGCGGTTGGATGACGTGAGCACCGATGGCGTGGCCTTGATCGCCCAGATCCGGCGGATCTACGACAACTATGGCTACGCTACGCAGATCCTGGCGGCCAGCATCCGCCACCCGATGCACATCATCCAGTGCGCCGAGGTGGGGGCCGACGTGGCCACCTGTCCATTGAGCGCCATTGTGGCCCTGTTCGATCACCCGCTCACGACCATCGGGCTGGAGAAGTTCCTAGCGGACCACAAGAAGGCCGCCCAGCAGCCGGCCAAGGCCTGAAGCATGCTGCTCACCATCCACCCGGTCGACCCCGAACCGCGGAAGATCAAACAAGTGGTGGACCTGCTGAACAAGGGCGGGGTGATCGTCTGTCCCACGGACACGGTGTACGCCTTCGTCTGTTCCGCTGAGCAGCCGCGCGCCATCGAAGCGGTGGCCAGGCTGAAGGGCAGCAAGCCCGCCAAGGTGGACCTTTCGCTGATCTGTGCCGACATCAGCCAGCTTTCCACCTATGCCCGCGCAGTGAGCACCCCGGCCTTCAGAACCATGAAGAAGGCATTACCAGGCCCCTACACGTTCATTGTGCAGGCCAGCAGCGAGATCCCCCGGATCTTCAAGAACAACAAGCGCACCGTGGGCATCAGGGTACCGGATCATCCTGTGCCGCAGGCGCTTGTGGCAGCCCTTGGCCATGCCCTGGTGTGCACCAGTGTGCACGATCCGGACCATGTGGTGGACTACACCAACGATCCGGAGCGCATCGAGGAGCATATCGGGCACGCCGTGGACCTGGTGATCGACTGCGGCATGGGCGGTCTGGAAGGCTCCACCGTGATCGACCTTACGGAGACCGGGCCGGTGGTGCTGCGCCAAGGCAAGGGACCGGTCGACGAGCTGTTCTAAGCCCGGCCGCGGATCCTCTGCCAGGCCAGAGGAAGACGCTCCACCAGATCACTGGGCAGCATGCCGTCCATCCCCAGTTCCTCGGCGGCCAGGTCACCGGCCAGCCCGTGAACGTACACTCCCAGTTGGGCGGCCGGAAGGCTCGGTAGGCCTTGAGCTACCAGACCAGTGATGATCCCGGTCAATACATCGCCACTGCCGCCCTTCGCCATTCCGGGGTTGCCCGTGGGGTTGAAATAGACCTGACCGTCCCTTGAGCAGACCGCTGTATACGCCCCTTTCAACACCAGCACCACCCCGAAGCGCTGGGCGAAGGCCCGCGCACGCTGCAGGCGCTCGAACCCCGAAGCGGCCTTTTCCGTGAGCCGATCGAACTCTTTGGGGTGCGGGGTAAGGATTGAAGTATTAGGCAAAAAGGCCAGCCATGTCTTATTGTCCGACAGGATGTTAAGCGCATCGGCATCAACGATCAATGGACCGGGTGGATCCTGGATGAGGCGCTTCAGCAGGTTGGCCGTTTCCTTATCCTGACCGATGGCCGGTCCCATGCCGGTGGCCGTGAAGTGGCCTGTTCCGGGAAGCTGGGTAACACACTCCGCTGAGCTATCGATGCTGAGCATGGCCTCCGGCACGGTGGCGTGCAGGATCCCCTCGGTACCGTTCGGCACGTGCACGGTGAGCAGGCCCACCCCTGAGCGGGCGGCTGCTTTGGCCGCAAGCACCGCCGCCCCCATGGAACCCCGTCGGCCCGCCACCAGAAGGGCATGCCCGTGGTGGCCTTTGTGATCGGCCCGGTGGCGCAAGGGCATCCACGTGGGTGGATCCGAGGTTTCGACCAAGTGGTACGGGCTTTTCAGGCTGGCCATGAAGACCTTATCCAGACCGATCGGCAGGATGTGCAGGTGGCCAACGAACGGCGCGTTCTCGGGGAGCAGCAATGCCAGCTTCGGGCACTCGAAGGTGAGCACATCGTCGGCTTGCACGATCGCTTTGGGGTCGTTCGTGGAATTGTCCTCGGCGAACAGGCCCGAGGGCATATCGATGGAGACCACCTTGTTCGGCAAGGCGTTCAAGGCCATGATCAGGGCACGGTACGCGCCTTGGAGCTTCCGATCGAGGCCCGTGCCGAACAAGGCATCCACAACCACCTCATGTTCAGCAAGAAGGGGCAGTACGGCTTCGGCCTCCAATAGCACGATCGGGACCGCAGTGGTCTTCAGGCGCTCCAGGTTAGCCGCTGCCTCGGGGCTGAGGCCTTTTTCGCTTGGAACGAGGAATACCCGCACGGTGTGGCCAGCCTGGAACAACAAGCGGGCAATGGCGAGTCCGTCACCGCCATTGTTCCCTGGTCCGCAGAGGATGGCGAAGACCGGTTGGGAGGCCAAGGGGACGTGGTGGCCGATCCATGCGCAACATGCCCGGGCCGCGCGCTCCATCAGGTCGATGGAAGCGATGGGTTCATCCCGGATCGCCTGCTGGTCGGCTTGGCGCATCTGGTCAGCAGTGAGGACGGGGAGCATGTGGGGTCCGAAGGTATCGAAGTGCGGGTGGTACAATACCGTTTCGCAATACGTAATGACCCGACATCGCCTTCGGCATATCGGGTGAAACGTCTTGTCTCACGGCATTTACCACTTCTAAGTCCAGATGAGCCTTCGGCATATCTGAACTAAGAAGTGGTACAAAAAGCGAAAGCCCCCCGTTTCCGGAGGGCTTTCGTTGCGATTGAACTTCTGCTTACTGGAAGTAGAAGTTGATGCCGATGCTTGCACCGCTTACGCCGGTGTCGAGGCTGAAGCTGCTGCTCTTGTCCTCATAGCCGTCTCCGGGGGCGCCGCTGCCTTCCACGGTGGTGGACTCAACGGAATCACCATCCCATGACTCCACAGTGGTGCTGGCGAGGCCAGTGCTGCTGAGGGCGAGGCCCCAGGTGTACTCACCGCTGAGGGAGATCTTGGGGGCGCAGAACCATTCGATACCAGCGAAGGCGTTCAGGCCCAGGCTGAAGGTGCTGCCGCTCTTACGCTCCGTGGTGTAGCTCACCGGGTTGTCTGCGTTGATGGCGTTACCGGCCTCGAAGGTCTCCTTGCCGCTACCCAGACCAACATTGAACTCAGCGCCGTAGATACCCACAACGCGGGTGCTGCCAACACGCTTTTCCATTCCAACACCGAGGTTGATACCGAAGTAACCGACCTTGGTCACGTCCTCAACGGTCACCAACGGATCAGCTTGGCCAGATTGGGTCACCACTTCGGTGCTCTTGTTGCTGCCGAAACCGATGCGCAGCTTGCCGCGGTAAGCGGTGTTGGCATCGATCAGCTTCTTGCCACCGATGATCACGGTGGAACCATTGGCAGCGCTGTACAGGTTGTTCAGAGCGACGCCACCGTTGCTGGTGTTGCCATTGAACAGGTTTCCAGCGTAACCCAACAGGGGCTGAGCATCGAACGTGAGACCCCAGTCTCCGTCTTGTGACAGCCAATTCTCACCTTTCGCGCTGGTGATCTCACCCGTCTGGGCAGATACAGCCGTTACGGTGAAGAGCGCTGCGGCGAACAGTACAGTCTTCTTCATGTTGAACGTTTTGGTTTGACGTGTTTTTCTTGGTTAGTGCCCGAATCGGGGCGAAGCTATTCTCTTGCGGCGGCAAACTTATGAACATCTGACACACATATCAACTAAAAAATGTTGATCCAGTGTGTAGAACATCCATTCACAGCCTCAAAGAGCACCTTCGTCCGACCGAAGCGGGGGCGAATGTAGCAGTTCGATCCGAACCACCAAGCCTAACCCGTGGCCTTGTTTCCCAGCATCGGCACGAAACTGAAGGCACCATGCTCCTCGCGCTCTACGCCCACGGGGCTTTTACGCACCAGCCGCAGCATGGTCTGTTGGCTCCCCGCCCCCACCGGGATCACCATCATTCCGCCCACCCGCAGCTGTAAAAGCAGGTCCTGCGGTACCTCGGGCGCCCCACAGGTCACCAGGATCCGGTCGAACGGTGCATAGGACGGCAGACCCTTGTATCCGTCACCATAGATGAGGGTGGCCTTGTAGCCCAAGCGTTCGAGCCGCTGCTTGGTGGCCAGATGCAAGGGCTTGTGGCGTTCGATGCTGAACACCTTGGCCCCCAAGGCGGAGAGCACGGCCGTTTGGTAACCACTGCCGGTGCCGATCTCCAGGACCTTATCCCCTTTCCTCACCTGGAGCAATTGGGTCTGGAAGGCTACGGTGTAGGGCTGCGATATCGTCTGGCCGCAGGCGATCGGGAAGGCTTGGTCCATGTATGCGAGCTTCAGGAACGCGCTGTCGTCGATGAACAGGTGGCGGGGAACGGTGGCCATGGCGGCCAGGACGGCCTGGTCGGCAATGCGCTTTTGGCGCAGCTCGTCCACCAGCTTTCGGCGCAAGCCTTGGTGGCGATAATCGTCGGGGGTGGTGCTCATATCGGTGGGGCTGGCGAAACTATCCGAGGCCGAGCCCTGCCTCGTTGGGGCATCCGGCTACTTTTGCACGCTTTTCATGGGAAAACCACTTCGCATCGGGATCATGGGTGCAGGCCATCTTGGCCGCATCCACGCCCAACAGGCCCTGCAGGTCCCTGAACTGGAGGTGATCGGCGTGTTCGACCCTCACCCTGAAAAGCGACAGGCCGTTGCCGCCGAGATGGGGGTAACAGCCCTCGAAAGCCCGGAGCAGCTCATCGGCTTGGCCGATATCGTGGATGTGGTGACCCCCACCCTAGCACACTTCGCGTGCGCGCAGACAGCCATGATGGCCGGGCGCCACGTCTTCATTGAGAAACCGGTGACGAACACCTTGCAAGAGGCCAGGACGCTGTTGGCGCTGTCACGAGAGAAGGGTGTGCAGGTACAAGTTGGACATGTGGAGCGCTTCAACCCCGCCTTCCGGGCGGCCTTGGGATCGTTCAATGCGCCCATGTTCATCGAGATCCACCGCCTGGCCCAGTGGAATCCGCGCGGTACGGATGTAAGCGTGGTGCTGGACCTGATGATCCACGACATCGACATCGTACTGCATGTGGTCGGCAGGCCCGTGGAGCAGATCAGCGCGAGCGGCGTGGCCGTGGTGAGCGACAGTCCGGACATCGCCAATGCCCGGATCCAGTTCGAGGGGGGCTGTGTGGCCAACCTCACCGCCAGCCGGATCAGCCTGAAGAACATGCGCAAGAGCCGCTTCTTCCAGCGCGATGCGTACATCTCCGTGGACATGCTCGAGAAGAAGACCGAGGTGGTGCGCATGAAGCGGGTGGAAACGCCGGATCCCTTCGCCGTGAGCATCGACCTGGGGCACGGGCGCGGGCATCGGGAGATCGGCTTCGACCGTCCGGAGGTCCCGGCCATCAACGCCATCCGCGAGGAGTTGCGCTCCTTCGCACAGAGCATCCTGAACGGCACACGGCCCGAAGTGACATTGGAGGACGGACTGGCGGCATTGGACACGGCGCATCGTGTGCTGGACGCCATGTCGGTACAACACGCATGAGCCACGCACTGATCCCGGAAAGCGTGCGTTATCACCGCCTAGGAATGATGTTATCCACCTTGCGTTCCGCCGTTGTGCGGATCGCCCCCGTGCTATTGATATGCCTGGCCTCCTGCGAGAAGGACGGCCAGGTACCCAGCTTCGTGCGCCTCTCCCCTGCCAAGGTGAAGACGGCTGATGGCCTCACGGAGTTCCCCTCGAACATCACGGACATGTGGGTGTATGCCAACGGCGCACCGCTGGGCGTGTGGCAGGCCGACCGCCGTATCCCCGTGCTGGAAAAAGGCATCACATCGCTTCAGGTGATCGCCGGCGTGCGCCGCAACGGCATTGCGAGCGACCGGATCCAATACCCGTTCCTGGCCACCTTCAACCAGGACATCACGCTGCAGGAAGGCGCCGAAGTGCTGGTGCAACCGGTGTTCAACTACTTCGATGAGGCGTTCCCGTTCGTAGAAGGATTCGAGGAGGACGGGATCAAGTTCACTACTGCCGAAAGCGATACCGGGTTTTACAAATTCAACATTACTGTTGAAGGAGAAGCAGAGGAGGTGCTGACAGGCCAGCGGTCGGGCGGCATCTTCCTGGACCCCGCACACGATCTGTTCCGGGCTGTGAGCACGCCGGACCAGTACTTCCCGAACGGCTCGCTCAACGCCTTCCTCGAGGTGGACTACCGCAGCGATACGCGCTTTCTGGTGGGTGTACGCTTTGTCCTGGGCGGTCAGACATACACTATTCCCCTGGTGTACGTAAGTCCCACGAAGCTGGGCGATGGTACCCTGCCGTGGAAACACATTTATGTTGACCTGGGCTCGGCCTGGGGAACGAGCGGAACGGTCCTGCGCCAGTTCTACATCGAGGCGGTGTTGGAGAACGGTGCCACCAGCGCGAAGATCACGTTGGACAATGTGAAGGTGGTGTACTGAACGATGAACAAGCGCCTGGTGGTAGCCCTGTACGTGCTGGCCGATCTCTTCGGCTCGGCGCTGGCCTGGACGATGTTCTACCTGTTCCGCAAGGCGTACCTGGAGCCGCGGAAATACGGATACGCCGTACCGGTCGAACTGGACAATAATTACTGGATCGGGCTTGCGCTCATTCCCTTGTTCTGGGTGGGTCTCTACCTGATCATCGGCGGCTATGCGGACATCCTTCGGCGGTTCCGGATCAAGGAACTGGGGCAGACCTTGTTGATCACCTTGATCGGAACCATGGTCATCTTCTTCCTGCTGCTGCTCGATGATGTGGTGGCGAATTACCGCTACTACTACCAGTCGTTCATGGTCCTGTTCGGCCTGCACTTCGGCATCACCTTCATCCTGCGTTTCATCCTCACCAGTCGCACCGTGCGCCGCGTGCACAACCGCGAGATCGGATTCAACACCCTGCTGGTGGGGGGCAACGAGCGGGCCGTCAGCATCTACCAGGAGATCGAAGGCATGCGCAAGAGCCCCGGCAACCGGTTCGTTGGCTTTGTGAGCGTGAACGGCGGCGATCAGCAACTGGCAGGCGCCGGTCTTCAGCGTTTGGGCAAATGGCACGACCTGCGCACACTGATCCCGCAATACGCCGTGGAAGAGGCCATCATCGCCGTGGAGAGCAGTGAGCACGAGCACATCAGTCGCATCGTGAACGAGCTGGAAGGCACGCCGGTGCGCATCAAGATCATACCGGACATGTACGACATCCTCAGCGGCAGCGTGAAGATGACGAGCATCTTCGGCGCGCCCTTGATCGAGGTGAACCCCCAGATCATGCCGGCCTGGCAGTTCGCGATCAAACGGGCCTTCGACATCACCTTCAGCATCGTGGCCATCGTCCTGCTGTTCATCCCCATGATGATCATCGCCGTGCTCGTGAAGTTCACATCGCCGGGTCCGGTGTTCTTCCGCCAGGAGCGGATCGGGCTGCTTGGCAAGCCCTTCCGCATCATCAAATTCCGCAGCATGGTGGCCAACGCCGAGAGCGACGGTCCGCAGTTGAGCAGCACAACCGACCCGCGGATCACATCCATCGGTCGTTTCCTGCGCCGCACACGCATGGACGAGCTGCCACAGTTCTGGAACGTGCTGAAGGGCGAAATGAGCCTGGTCGGGCCACGTCCGGAGCGGCAGCACTTCATCGACGAGATCACCAAGGTGGCCCCGCACTATCGCCACTTGCACAAGGTGCGTCCCGGCATCACCAGTTGGGGCCAGGTGAAGTTCGGCTACGCCGAGAACGTGGAGCAGATGTTGCGGCGCCTGAAGTACGATATCCTGTACATCGAGAACATGAGCCTGGCCGTGGACCTGAAGATCCTGGCCTACACGGCATTGATCGTGTTGCGTGGCGACGGCAAGTAGGGGCGGGAAAATTCCCGCCCCTACCTTGCCGCCCATTTTCAACGACCATGAACATTTCCGTCATCGGTGCCGGCCAGATGGGCAACGGCATCGCCCATGTATTTGCGCAAAGCGGGCACAGCGTCACCCTCATCGACATCGCACAGGACCGGTTGGACCTGGGCATGGCCACGATCACCAAGAACCTGGACAGGCAGGTGGCGAAAGGCACCCTGACCGAGGAGCAGAAAAAGTCCACGTTGGGCAACATCACCACGGCCACGGACATGGCCGCCGGGGTGAAGAACGCCGCGCTGGTGGTGGAGGCCGCGACGGAGCATGTGGACCTGAAGCTGAAGATCTTCAAGGACATGGACGTACACGCTCCGGCGGGTTGCATCCTGGCCACCAACACCAGCAGCATCAGCATCACGCGCATTGCGGCGGTGACCAAGCGGGCCGACCATGTGATCGGCATGCACTTCATGAACCCTGTGCCTGTGATGAAGCTCGTGGAGGTGATCCGCGGCTACAATACCAGCGATGCAGTGACCCGGACGATCATGGACCTGAGCACGTCCATTGGCAAGGTGCCCGTGGAGGTGAACGACTACGCGGGGTTCGTGGCGAACCGCATCCTGATGCCCATGATCAACGAGGCCATCGAGACCTTGTTCCAAGGCGTTGGCGGCGTGGCCGAGATCGACACCGTGATGAAGCTGGGCATGGCGCACCCCATGGGCCCCCTGCAACTGGCCGACTTCATCGGGTTGGACACCTGCCTGGCGATCATGCGTGTGCTGCACGAAGGCTTCGGCAACCCGAAGTATGCGCCCTGCCCACTGCTGGTGCAGATGGTGACTGCCGGAAAGCTGGGTGTGAAGAGCGGCGAAGGCTTCCACCAGTACACGGCAGGAAGCAAGGATCTGGTGGTGGCGAAAGCCTTCACCCGGTGACGATCCGCACGGCCACACGGGCGGACATTCCCCTGATCCAGGACATCGCGCAGGCCACCTGGCCGGTGTGCTATGCCGGTATCCTGGCCCCGGAGCAGATCACGTACATGCTGGACCTGATGTATGGCACGCTCGCATTGGAGGCCCAGTTCGGGCCGAAAGGTCACCGCTACCTGATGGCGGAGCAGGATGAACGCCCCATCGGATTCGCAGGGTTTGAACATGGGTACCTCGGCGGCCAGCACACACGCCTGCACAAACTGTACGTCCTGCCGGAGGTGAAGGGACGCGGGGTGGGGCATGCCTTGTTGGAGGCTGCGCTATCCGAAGCAGGAAAGCAGGGCGCGGTGGCCATGGAACTGAACGTCAACAAGCGGAATCCAGCCAGGCACTTCTACGAGCGCCATGGCTTTGTGGTGGAACGCGATGAAGTGCTGGACATCGGGAGCGGGTATGTGATGGATGACCATGTGATGGTAAGGGGCGTGCTGTGACGGGGGCTGTTACGGTCGGTGATGAATACAAAGTACCCGGGGAGAAGATTTGGCCAATTCGCGCCAGCCCCCTAGCTTGCCTCCTGCCCGCACGTCCAGCCAGACCGATCACACACCGACCTGCCATCCCTCCGCTCCGACCACCTGTTCATTCGGGATCGCAAGGAGCTGGGGATGGCGTAGCCCGATCTTCCTCCCATGATGGTTCCCTACACCAGCTGCCGCAACACCTTTGTGCTGATCGGTCTGCTCCTCGCGTCCACAACGAATGCACAAGAGCATTCCGTTGCGCGACGGTGGAATGACGCGCTTCTGGCCAACATCAAAAAGGACTTCGCCCGTCCACCCATACAAGCGCGCAACCTCTTCCATGTGTCCGCCGCGATGTATGACGCGTGGGCGGCCTATTCACCGAATGTGGATCCCTGGTTGCTTGGCCGCACGCGTGGCGGATATACCTGCGGTTTTGACGGTGTTGCACTACCCAATGACATCGATGCTGCCTGTACGGAGGCCGTGAGCTTTGCAGCCTTCCGCTTGATCCGTCATCGCTTTCAGAATTCACCAGGCGCTGCCACCACGCTACCGCCCTTGGACGATCTGATGGACAGTCTCGGGTATGACCGCACCAACACTTCGCTGGACTATGTTAGGGGCGGGCCCGCTGAACTGGGCAATTACATCGCTGCGTCCTACATCGCCTTGGGCTATCAGGATGGGGCGAATGAATCCGGCAATTATGCCTATCAATACTACGCCCCGGTGAATCCACCACTCCGCGTGGAGGAGCCTGGGAACCCGAGCATGATCGATCCCAACCGGTGGCAGCCCGTTACGCTGACCACGGCGATCGACCAACAAGGCAATCCCGTGGAGGCCACCCGGCCTTTCATCTCGCCAGAGTGGGGCAACGTGTTGCCTTTCGCCATGACCGAGGCCAACGCAACCCAATTCCAGCGCGATGGCAATTCGTACAAGGTGTATCATGACCCCGGGCCGCCCACGTACCTGGACACGATGGATGCGGGCGGCCTGGATTCATTCTTCAAATGGAATCACCTCCTGGTACCTGTGTGGCAATCGCATCTGGATCCGGATGACACCACGTTGTGGGACATCTCCCCTGGTTCCATGGGGAACAACCTGACCTACCCTACAACACCCGCTGAATACGCGAACTTCTACAACCTGCTGGATGGCAATGATTCCGGTCAGGGACGCACAGTGAACCCCGTTACGGGGCAACCCTATGCACCCCAGTATGTGAAGCGGGGCGACTATGCCCGGGTGTTGGCGGAATTCTGGGCGGATGGCCCCAATTCGGAAACCCCGCCCGGTCATTGGTTCTCCATCTTGCACACCGTAAGTGAGCACCCGCTTTTCGTTCGCAAATGGATGGGTGTGGGCGCGGAGTTGAGCTCGATGGAATACGACATCAAGTCGTACTTCGCCTTGGGCGGAGCCTTGCACGACGCGGCCATCGCAGCATGGAGCATGAAGGGGTGGTATGACTCATCCCGCCCGGTATCGGCGGTGAGGTACATGGCTGATCGTGGCCAATGTTCCGACCCGCAACTACCCAACTATCATGCGGCCGGCCTGCCACTGATACCGGGGTATGTTGATCTGGTGCAAGCCGGCGACCCGCTCGAAGGTGACTCGGGCCAGCACATCGGCAAGGTGAAACTATACACCTGGCGTGGCCCTTCATACATCACCAATGCGAACACGGATCATGCAGGCGTGGGGTGGATCCTGGCCGAGAACTGGTTCCCCTATCAACGCCCCACCTTCGTAACGCCACCGTTCGCAGGATACATATCAGGTCACTCGACCTACTCGCGGTCGGCTGCCGAGGTCATGACCTTGATCACGGGAGACGCGTATTTCCCCGGAGGCATGAGCAATTTCCTTGCACCGCAGGACAGTTTCCTGGTCTTTGAGAACGGGCCTTCACAGGATGTGATACTTCAGTGGGCCACGTATCGCGATGCCAGCGACCAATGCAGCCTGTCGCGGATCTGGGGGGGGATCCACCCCCCTATGGATGACATCCCGGGACGACTGCTGGGTCAGGTGATCGGGCCCGATGCCGTGGAGGAGACCAACGCTTTGCTGACCGCGGACCGGCCGGTGGTGCAATCCGTGATCTGTTCGGACCCCGAACTGAGCGCAGCCGACATCGGGAATACGGTCACGGTCACAGTGACATACGATCGCCCCATGTTGTTGGACAGCATTCCGCAGGTGGCCTTCGTGGTCGATGATCCGGTCGCGTCGAATGCCATCTCCACCATGAGCCTGGCATGGACCGGTCCGGATGCTTTCACGTTGACATTCACCCTCCTCGGCACATCCCTCCGCCTCGATGACATCCATATGCGCATCAGCGGCGCACGAGCGGCTACGGGATCGGAACAGAACGTACACCTGTCAGCCGATGCATTCCTCATCGACACCGAAGCTCCCACCGTGCTGTTGGTCACCCCGGAGACCCTTGTGGTGAATGACACCATTGCGGCGCAAGGGACGTATCACATCACGGTAACGTTCAGCGAGGCGTGCGACATCCTGCAGACCCCACTTCTCGCCTTCACGGGGGGCTCCGATGTGCTGGCCGCCCTCGAACTTGATGCGCTCAACAGTGGGTGGACGGATGCCTTGCATTATCAGGCGGTCTACACGGTCGTCGACACGGAGTTGGAATTGGCCGACATTGGAGTGACCGTGACCAACGTATTCGACGAAGTAGGCAATCCGATGCAACCCGCCATGGCGGATAGCTTGTTCGTCATTGATACACGAGGACCAGCCATCACGGCCATTGATGTGAGCGACACGGTGCTGAACCTCATGGACCTTGGCTCGGCCGCCTTGGTGATCACATTCACATTCGACGAGGCCCTCGACACCAACGGGCTGCCTGCGTTGCAATTCACACAGGATGATCCGCTGGCATCGTCACTCTCCTTGAACCCTTTCCTGACAGGGTGGCTCGATGATCACACCTGGCGGATGACGTACGACCTGGCGAACGCCAACGAGGAACTGATGGACATCCAGGCCACGCTCAACAACATCCGCGATGTGACAGGTAATGGCCTGGTGCAAACGGAGGTCCCCGGTCCTTTCCTCATCGACACGCATCGGCCAACAGTTGCTGCAATAACGCCATCGGTGCCCGTGGTCGCGGATGCGCATGTTGGAGTTGGCGGTTTCTTCCTCGACATCGTCTTCAGCGAGGCGATGAGCAATTCGCAAATTCCATTGGTCGGACTTTCCAGCCCCGATCCCTTGGGTGGATCGCTGCAGTTCAGTCCATCACAGAGTGCATGGTTGAACGATACCACGTTCCATGCCCTGTTCAATGTGACGGATGCGGGTTTGGAAGCGGACGCGATCAGCATTTCGGTGGATCTCGCAACTGACCTTGCAGGAAATGCGCAGGAGGACGCGTCATCCGCGGATGTGTTCGCTTTGGATACCCGGAACCCGCTGGCGGCCTCCGTGACACCAAATGCGGATCCGATCACCAATGCGCAGATCGGGGTCGGCCAATTTGAGATCACCAGCATGTTCGATGAGACGATGGACACTGGATCCATTCCGCTGGTGACGTTCAATTCCCCGCCGGTGTTGAACGCGGTCCTCACATACCTGCCAGGTTCATCGCAATGGATCGACGACTCCACCTTCTCCAGTGTGTTCACCGTGAATGATATCATGGCCTTGATCCCCGCCGCGGACATCTCCCTCACCATGGGCCGGGATGTGAATGGAAACATCCAAGCCAGCTCTGATCAGAGCGAACTCTTCGCCGTTGATCTGCTCGGTACCACCGTGCAGGAGAATGTGAACGGGGCCGATCCCCTTCTGTACCCGAACCCCTCCCTATCCGGCACAGGATGCAGGCTGATCCTACCTGCGGGAGGCTCGCGCGTGGACCTCCGCGTCCTGGATCCACGTGGTGCGCTGGTCTTCGCAACAAGCATCAACCGACCAACTGCGGAGCCCATGGCACTTGACCTTCCCGAACTCGCGCCCGGTATCTACCACGTGGAACTCACCGGAAGCACCATTTCCCGGCGTTCCCAGCAATGGGTGGTCCTGGGCAGGTGAGCACCTATTCCTGACCCCCGCCCGGCTTTCTGAAGCACATAGGTGAACTGATATGCAAACCGCCGATCACATGGCTCGACCAAACATCCGTCAGACCACGAAGGGGTTGCGCATCCTCTTACCGGTGTTCACGTGCCTACTTATCGGCACCACGCACCGCTCGCATGGTCAAACGTTCACGGATGTGGCCCCTGCTCATGGCATGGACTTTTTGGTCAACAGCGATATGGAGGGGACCGGGGTCAGCTTCTACGACTTTGACAACGATGGGTGGGACGATGTTACCGTAGGCATGTGGAACGACAGTATCGAGTTCCATCATAATGACGAAGGTCAACTCGTCAGGATCCCATCGTTCGTTGACGGCCCAGGAGCAACCCGTCATGTGCTCTGGGTCGACTATAACAATGATGGGGCCATGGACCTGTTCACCCTGACAAAATCGGGTACGGCCCAGCTCCATCGGAATGATGGGAATGGCCATTTCGTTGACATTTCAGTATCCGCCGGGTTCGCCACCGAAGCTGCCGATAATTATGGGGCCAGCTGGGGCGATTACGACCGGGATGGGGACCTGGATGTGTATGTGTGCACGTATGAGATCTTCGGCGATGAGAGTGAATTCGAAAAGCTCAACCATCTGTACCGCAACAACGGCGATGAGACCTTCACGGATGTGACCCTTGAGGCCGGCGTGGGCAATGGCATCCGCCCGACATTCCAATCCATCTGGTTCGATCCGGACCATGATGGGTGGCAGGACCTGTACGTCATGAACGATCGGATCGAGAACAACAATGCGTTCTACCATAACAATGGCGACGGCACCTTCACGGACATCGCAGCAGCCAATGGCAGCCTCGTCCCGAATTCATTTCCCATGTCCCTCACCGTTGGTGACGTCGATCATAATGGGGGGTTGGACATCTTCATGACCAACACAGGAACGGTGGAGAATCCAGGGCGATTCCTGGTGGACCAAGGGGATGGTACGTACCTGGATCAGGGGGCCCAATACGGTCTGGACATCCAGGAGAACTCATGGGGGTCGAACTGGGTGGATGTGGAGAACGACATGCATGAGGACCTCTACGTGGCCACGGGCCCTCCGTTGAACAATTCAACGGAGATCACCTTCAAACGCAATATGGGCGGTACCTTTTTCGAGCCAGCACCGGGAACGTTCCCGGGGGGTCATCAAGCGCTCAGTCTTACGGTGGCGCGCGGAGACCTGAACAACGATGGTTACTCGGACCTCTTCGTACAGAACATGGCGCCACACCCCGGCTATCTGTGGCTCAACTCCGGTGGAGCGAACCACCACATCCGGATCACACCGCATGGGACCTTATCCAACCGCATGGCCATTGGCACGTGGATCCGCGTTTATTGCGGCGGAATATGCCAGACCCAATACACGCTGTGTGGGGAGGATCACATCGGCCAGAACTCACAGCACCGCAACTTCGGACTGGGGGACCAAAC
Source organism: Flavobacteriales bacterium (assembly GCA_031411095.1). GTDB lineage: Bacteria > Bacteroidota > Bacteroidia > Flavobacteriales_F > PHOS-HE28 > PHOS-HE28. The sequence continues at coordinate 227,292 of JANOAK010000007.1, forward strand.
AGTGATCGACTCCGTGGAGGTGGAATACCTCAGCGGGCATATCGATAGGTACTATGCTCCTGCGGTGGACCAGGACCTGCACGTTACGGAAGGTGAGACCTACACCGTGTCCATCACACCATTAGGTGCCACGAACATGTGTGAAGGTGACCAGGTCGTGCTCGATGCCGGTGAGCATCACAGTTACCTATGGAGCACAGGGGACACGGTGCGGACGATCACCGTCAGCACTTCCGGTATGTACTCCGTGACCATCACCACCGCGCTGGGGATCGTTGTGGAGAGCGCGCCCGTCACCGTGACGGTCTCACCCCTCCCCTATATCGCAGACGCCGTTCTACATCCTTCCTGTTCCGCCGCTCAGGATGGTTCGATCAGCCTTGTGAATCTTGCGGGCATCCCCGCTCAGCAGGTGCTCTGGAGCAATGGGATGTCCGGCGAGCTGATCGCCGGACTTGAAGAAGGCTTCTATTCATATTCATATATGGATGGGAACGGATGCACGAATTCGGGGACCATTGAACTCATCGCCCCATCTCCGCTGGAGGTGATCATCGAAACGATCCCCACACAGATGGGTGGAGATGGCGTGATCAACCTCTTCATATTCGGAGGAACCCCTCCGTACGCGGTAACGCTGGACGGACAACCCACCTCGCTGCCGATCACCGGAATGGATGCGGGCACCTATCAGGTCGGCATCATTGATGCCCAAGGCTGTACAACCTCCCAGGCCGCGGTCATCGATAACATCACGGGTGTACAAACGCCGGAGGTCAATTCTTTGACCGTTTTCCCAAATCCCACTGACGGGCCCTTGACCGTGACACTGCCTGTCGGTATCGAAGCCCTCCGACTGTGCGATGTGAACGGGCGTGAGGTGATGCTGCAAAGCGCTCCGGTACCCAACCTGCTGGACCTTGGCGGCCTGGCCGCTGGCAGTTATGTACTACAAGGGCTGCGCCATGGGATGCCGGTGATCCGCACCTCCATTGTGCTGCTGGGCCAAGGCGCGGACCGGTGGACCAGGCCCTGAGCATGGCGTTAAAGGGATCTTCCGACCGCGGCGGTGACCCCGCTGATGCTCCAGACCTTCACATGCGACAGGCGGGATCGGAGCATTTTGGAACCATTCATCGGCCATATCGGCGCTCAGTTTCACGGACCTGAAGCTTCCGCTCGTAGGTCTTCGCTACCTTCAACCGCCCAGTTGATCATGCGTTCCCTACTGACCCTTTCCGCCGTTCTGGCGACCTCCCTTCTTTCCGCCCAGGCGATCACCAACATCAGCATCAGCGATCCCACGGCGCTGGGCTTGATGCAGGGACAGTATGATCCATCGGCCCATGCGGCCTCGACGGTGATCGACGATCATCACCAGATCATCTGCGAACTGCGTACCCTCGTCTCCCCCGATTCGCTGAAAGCGCACATGGAGCAATTGGTCGCTTTTCAGACACGGCACACCTACTCCGATACGCTGTCATCCATCATAGGCATCGGTGCCGCGCGACGCTGGGCATTCAGCCGGTTCCAGGGGATCGGCGCCGCGAACGATGGGCGACTCGTACCGGCCTACCTGCGGTTCGACTTCGCTGATGACGTGTGCGATCCCGCGCAGGACCTACGCAACGTGCTGGCCGTGCTTCCCGGACGGGATACCAGCAACAAGAGCATCGTGTTGATCGAGGCCCACCTGGACAGCCGTTGCGAGGATAACTGCGACCCCACGTGCCCGGCGCAAGGTGCCGATGACAATGCGAGCGGAAGCGCGCTGGTGATCGAACTGGCGCGTGTGCTCAGCCGGTACACCTTCAACCATACCCTGGTCTTCATGCTCACCGTTGGTGAGGAACAAGGGCTCGTGGGCGCTACGGCGATGTCCACGTTCTGCGTGGACCATGGCATCGCGATCAAGGGGGTGCAGAACAACGACATCGTTGGAGGCATCTGGTGCGGCACCACGTCCTCGGAGCCGGGCTGCCCGGCGGAAGGGGATGTGGACAGCCTGCATGTGCGCTTGTTCTCCAACGGATCCATCACGCGCACCTATCGGGGCTTCGCACGCACCATCAACATGTACTATGAGGAGAAGCTCCGATCGCAGGTGGCGGTGCCGATGACCATTGAGGTGATGAACGTGGAGGACCGGGAGGACCGCGGCGGCGATCACATCCCTTTCCGGGTGGATGACTTCCGCAACGTGCGCTTCACCTCGGCGAACGAGCACGGCAATGCCAATGTGGAGGACAGCACCTACCACGACCGGCAGCACACCAGCAACGACATCCTCGGGGTTGACACCGATGGCGATCTGGTGGTGGACAGCTTCTTCGTGGACTTCAACTATCTGCAGCGGAACACGGTGATCAACGGGCTCACAGCGTCGTTGCTCGCGCTGGGCCCTGAGCCTCCCGCATTCGTTGTCCATGACGAGCCCACCGGCCTGCGGGTGTCCTTTACGGCCACGGCCGGTGCCATCGCCTATCGCATCGGTGTTCGCGCAGGGAATACCAACCCCAACTTCACGGCAGTGTACCGCACGACCGACACCAGCTTCACGATCCCGGGCCTGTCGGCGGGAGTGCTGTACTACGTCAGTGCGGCCACCATCGACGCGTCAGGCATCATGAGCCCCTTCAGCCGTGAGTACGGCAAGAGCAACGACGCCGTCACCCCGCCCGCTCCTGTTGATGACCTGCCCTACGGGATCAATTGCGCCTCGATCGGCCAGCCGGAACTTTCCCCGAAGCGCGACCGGTTCACCCTGAGCGCAGAGCCCAACCCGTTCACCGAGCGGACCATGATCCGCATAAGCGGCCCCCCCCACACCGCGGACGCCATGTCGCTGATCATCATCGACGCTTTGGGCCGTGTGGCGGCCCGTATTTCCATACGGTCCGGTCCCGACGGGGCGGTCATCCCCTACACCCACAACGGCACGCCGGGACTGCATCGGGCCCTGTTGCTCATCAACGGTCGCATAGTGGCGAACGCTCCAATGCTGGCCGTGGGAGCTGGCGCCCCTTGATGCCAGCCCATGCGCATCACCCGGCACCAACAATTCCTGCTCGTCATGCTCCTGGCCGGCTCCATGCTGCGGCTGGTATGGCCAGGGGATATGGAATGGAAGACCGATGAAAAGCTCATCTACGGACTTGCCCACCAAGCCGCCGAGGCGCGGGCCCTGCCGGATGTGGGGATCAAGAGCGGTGGCGGGATCGTGAACCCCGGCTTGAGCGTGGGCGTCTTCGCCTTGTTCGCCACCTTTACCAAGGACCCGGTAGGCATGGTGCAGTTGGTGCAATGGCTGAACGTATTGGCCTTACTGGGTTTTGCGGCGTCGGCGTGGTATCGGTCCCGCGGGGTCGAACGGGACATCTGGTTAAACGGTATGGCATTGGCCGCGGTGAGCCCGCTGGCCGTCCTGTTCGCACGGAAGATCTGGGCGCAGGACCTGTTGCCGGCCATCAGCTTCGTGATCATCCTGGCGCACGGCCATCGCGACCGATCATGGGGAGCCTTCCTTTGGGGACTTGCCGGTGCGTTGATGGGACAGGTGCACATGAGCGGATTCTATTTCGCCTTCGGCCTGTTCGCGGTGACGGTGGTCCACGACCGCGTGAGGGGTCTATCGTTCCGTTGGGTCGCCTGGCTGGCCGGCAGTGGATTGGGGGCCGTTACCATGGTCGCCTGGCTGGTCCATCTGGCACAGCATCCACAGCCATCCACCGCCAGCCCATGGAACATGCTCCAGTTGAACTTCTATTTCTACTGGATCATTGATGCCATGGGCCTGGATTCCATGTACTCGTTGCGTGATGAGTTCTGGGATCTCCTTCGCGAACCCGTCATTTCCGGCGTCCCGACATACTTCATGGCCGTGCTGCATCTGGCGATCATTGGCATCACAGTGATCTACGTGAAGGAACTGGTCGGTGTGATCCGCAGGGCCTTCTCCCAAATGCGCGCTGCGGGCAGCATCAAGGACTATTGCACGAACATGAGCGACACCCGGTTACAGTTCCACGGCATCCTCCTCGGCCTGGGGGTGATGATGCCGTTGAGCGGTGTAACGATCTACCAACACTACCTCATCTGTGCATTTCCCTTCACCTATGTATTCGCTGCGCTGGTACTGAAGCACCATCGACGCTTGTTGATCGGGCTGATGCTGGCCCAATTGCTGATCACGGTCGGTTCCATGTGGTACATCCATCGGAACGGAGGAGCACCGGAAGGAGATTATGGGATCACGTACGACGCCCAACAACGGGCGCTCCGTTAGTCCCGCTCAGCACGCGAGGTTCAGTTCATGCTTACCGGTATCGGCGGCAGACCATGCTTGCGATACAGGCGGGCCTTGCGTTTTTCAAGGCGGGCCTGGGCGCGCTCGGTTCGCGCTGGTCGCGGGGTGCAGGAAAGATCACCGTTCTCCACTCGTTTCACGATGCTTTCCACCACGGCATCATCACCAGCGGGATCGTAGTCGTCCTTGAGGTCGTTGCCGAACAGCTTCGCCACCCCCTGCCATACCCAGGCGTTGAACGATCCGCGCAGTTGCTTCACCAGGTCATAGCTCGTATGGCCTGTTTCCCGGTCGATCAGCTTGATCAGCAATCGGCCCTGGCTGATGGTCATGTTCTTCAACTCCTCCTCGAACTCGGCCCGCAGTTCAGCCTCGGCCAGTTTGAGGTACAGTTCCTTGTCATGTTCCCGTTCGATCGTGGTGAGGTCGTGATCGTATTGATCGAGGAGCTTGGCCGTGGTGACCGCATAGGGGAAGACCTTCTGCACGTTGCGCGTGAGCTTGTCGATGCGCTCGGCCTGCCGCTTGGCCTTGCCGGTGAGCTTGGCCTCAACCGTGACCTCGGGAAGCGTGTACATCGGGATGGTATCCACACCCTCGATGGCCACGGGCGTCAGGATAGGTGCCTGAGCGAACACACCGCGGGCAGGGAGCAGTGCGGCTCCGAGCAACAGGGCGTGTGCGATACGGCGCATATTGGTGGGTCGGAAGATGCAAGTTAGCAACGTCCGAAGGGCGTGTTCAGTATCCCTTGAACGGCTTATCGCCGATTCAGTTTCCAAGCCGAGATCCCGCCTGCCTGTACGGGCGACGCCACGGGTCGGTTGGAACGTGCTGCCTGGAGGTGCGCCGCGACCATTGCCGCGGCCTCCATTTCCCCCGTATCCGTGCCCAGCAGGACCTCCGGGCGGAAGTGATCCCGCACGAAATGGGTGTCATACTTGCCGCTGCGGAAGGACGAATGCCCCATGACGAAGCGGCAAAAGGGCAAGGTCGTCTCCACTCCGGCGATGGCGTAGTCGTCGATGGCGCGCTCCATGCGGCTGATGGCCTCTTCACGCGTGGCCCCGTAGGTGATCAGCTTGGCGATCATGGGGTCATAGTGGATGGGGATGGCCATGCCTTCCTCGAATCCGTCATCCACGCGCACACCCGGTCCTTGTGGGGGGCGGTAAGTGGTGAGGGTGCCGATGTCCGGCAGGAAATTGTTGGCGGGATCCTCGGCGTACACGCGCACCTCGATGGCATGGCCCACGATCCTCAGCTCGTCCTGCGTGAAGGGCAGCTTCTCCCCTTCCGCCACGCGGATCTGCAACTTCACCAGGTCAAGCCCGGTGATCATCTCGGTCACGGGATGCTCCACCTGCAGGCGGGTGTTCATCTCCATGAAGTAGAAGTGCATCTGCTCATCGAGCAGGAACTCAACGGTGCCGGCGCCTGTGTACTCCACACTGCGGGCCACGGCCACGGCGGCCTCGCCCATGCGTTTGCGTAATGCTGGTGTAAGCACGGCGCTGGGGGCCTCCTCCACCACCTTCTGGTGCCGGCGCTGAATGCTGCACTCCCGCTCGAACAGGTAGCAGGTGTTGCCATGGCTGTCCGCCATGATCTGCACCTCGATGTGGCGCGGCCCGGCCACGTACTTCTCGATGAACACGCTGCCATCGCCGAAGGCGTTCTGCGCCTCGCTGATGGCGCGCTCCAGGCCTTCCTTCAGTTCGCTCTCCTTTTCCACGATGCGCATGCCCTTCCCCCCGCCTCCGGCCGCGGCCTTGATGAGGATCGGGAAGGTGATGGTCTTCGCCACGTTGATCGCTTCGTCCAGCCCGGTTACGGCGCCCTCGGTACCCGGTACCAATGGCACGCCATGGCCTTTCACGGCCTCTTTTGCCGCGAGCTTGTCACCCATCACCTTCATGGCGTGTGGCGAAGGACCGACGAAGATCACGCCGGCCTTTTCCAGGGCCCGGCAGAAGTCGCCGTTCTCGCTGAGGAAGCCGTAGCCAGGGTGAACAGCGTCCACTTTCAGATCGGTGCACACCTTGATGATCTTGTCGAACACCAGGTAACTCTCCTTGCTGGCGGCGGGCCCAATGCACACGGCCTCATCGGCGAAGCGCACGAAAGGCGCGTTGCGATCGGCCTCGGAATACACCGCCACGGTGCTGATGCCCATTTCGCGGGCGGAGCGCATCACGCGTAGGGCGATCTCGCCGCGGTTGGCGACGAGCAGTTTGCGGATCTTCTTGTTTGCCATTAGGGTTGCCGGAGGGCAGCGCGAAGATGCGAAGGCTTGGGCTCATATGAGGCAGGGCCCGAACTCGCTGGTCCGCACCGCGGCTTAAGCGATCTTGCGCCCGCCCCTATCCCACCGCTCACCATGCGCACCCGCCTTACCGACATGCTCCGGCTGGAGCACCCGCTGATCATGGCCCCGATGTTCCTGGTCAGCAATACGGCCATGACGATCGAGGGCATGCGCTGCGGCGTGGCGGGCTGCATTCCCGCGCTCCACTACCGCACGATCGATGAGCTGCGCACCGCGATACGCGAGCTGAAGGCCGCCAAGGCGGCGATCGGCACGGGAGCGTTCGGCTTCAACCTCATCGTGAACAAGAGCAATCCGAAGGCGGCCGCCCAGCTCGAAGCGATCTGCGCGGAGGGCTGCGACTTCATCATCACCTCGCTGGGCAGCCCGCAGCAGACCATCGGCAAGGCGCACAACGTGGGCATCAAGGTCTTCTGCGATGTCACCGACCTGCATTTCGCGCAGAAGGTGGAGGCCTTAGGCGCCGATGCCGTGATCGCCGTGAACAACGAAGCGGGCGGCCACCGCGGCGAACTGGATCCCCAGGCGCTCATCGAACTGCTGCGGGCGAACTGCCGCATACCGGTGATCTCTGCCGGTGGCGTAGGCACGAAGGCCGAAATTGACCGGATGCTGGCCTGGGGTGCCGAAGGTGTTTCGGTGGGCAGCCCGTTCATCGCGTCAACGGAAGCGCCGATCACCGAAGAGTACAAACAGGCCTGCGTGGACTTTGGCGCAGAGGACATCGTGCTAACCGAACGGATCAGCGGCACGCCGTGCACGGTGATCAACACGCCGTATGTGCAGCGCATCGGTACGCGTTCGCCCTGGCTGGAGCGGCAGCTGAACAAGAACCGCCGCCTGAAGAAGTGGGTGAAGATGATCCGCTTCTACGTGGGCATGAAGGCCACCGAGAAGGCCGCTCAGCAGGCTACATACAAGACGGTATGGGTGGCGGGACCGAGCATCGCGCACACCAAGGCGGTGGAGCCGGTGCGTACGATCGTCGGCAGGCTGGTGGACTGAACGAGAACGCCCGAAGCGGAGCTCCGGGCGTTCCATTCAGATCGGTTGCTGCGCTCAGGCCAACACCTGCTTCACGCGGTCGGCCGCTTCCTGCAGGGCCACGGCGCTCAGCACCTTCAGCCCGCTGTCGTCGATGAGCTTCTTGGCCTCCACGGCGTTGGTGCCTTGCAGGCGAACGATGATCGGCACCTTGATGTCGCCGATGTTCTTGTAGGCGTCCACCACACCCTGCGCCACGCGGTCGCAGCGCACGATGCCACCGAAGATGTTCACGAGGATGGCTTTCACGCGCTCGTCCTTCAGGATGATGCGGAAGGCTTTTTCCACGCGGGCCGCGTCGGCGGTGCCGCCCACGTCGAGGAAGTTGGCGGGTTCGCCACCGCTGAGCTTGATGATGTCCATGGTGGCCATGGCCAGTCCAGCGCCGTTCACCATGCAGCCCACGTTGCCATCGAGGCGCACGTAGTTCAGTCCGGCTTCACCGGCCTCCACTTCAATCGGATCCTCCTCGGTCTTGTCGCGCATTTCGGCGTAGTCCGGATGGCGGTAGAGCGCATTGCCATCGAGGCGCACCTTGGCGTCGATGGCGGCCACGCGGTCGTCGCTCATCTTCAGCACGGGGTTGATCTCGAACATGGCGGCATCGCAGCCTTCGTACGCGCGGTAGAGCGCGGCCACGAACTTCACCATCTCCTTTTTCGCAGTGCCCGAAAGGCCGAGGTTGGTGGCGATCTTGGCGCACTGGAAGGGGCGCAGGCCCACGCGCGGGTCCACGAACTCCTTCTGGATCTTTTCGGGGTGATGCTCGGCCACCTCTTCGATGTCCATGCCGCCCTCGGTGCTGTAGACGATCACATTGTGGCCGGTGCCGCGGTCCAGCAGCACGCTCATGTAGTATTCCTTGATCTCGCTGGCGCCGGGGCCGTACATATCCTCGGCGATGAGCACCTTGTTCACCTTCTTGCCCTGGGGCGGTGTCTGGGGCGTTTTCAACATCATGCCAACGATGGCACCCGCTTTCTCGCGCACCTCGTCATAGCTCTTGGCGAGCTTCACACCGCCGCCCTTTCCGCGTCCACCGGCATGGATCTGGGCCTTCACCACCCAGAACTTGGTACCGGTCTCGGCGGTGAGGCGCTTGGCGGCGTCGACGGCCTCATCGGCGTTGTAGGCCACGATGCCGCGTTGAACGGTGACACCGAATTGCTGGAGGATCTGCTTGCCTTGGTACTCGTGAAGGTTCATGTGCGGTGAAAAGTGTGGGGGCGAAAGTAAAGCCCGATCGATAACCGCCGAGGCTGCTTCCTTTGCAGAACATGATCCAGGCGAAAAGCATCCGCAAGACCTTCGGCGACCTGCCCGTGCTGAAGGGCGTGGACCTGAACGTGGCCCAAGGCGAAGTGGTGAGCATTGTGGGCGCCAGCGGCGCGGGGAAGACCACCCTGCTGCAGATCCTGGGCACCCTGGAGCGCATGGACAGCGGCACGCTCACGATCGGGGGCCAGGAGGTATCCACGATGCGCTCCAACGAACTGGCGGCCTTCCGCAACCGGCACATCGGCTTCGTGTTCCAGTTCCATCATCTGCTACCGGAGTTCAGTGCGCTGGAGAACGTGATGATGCCGGGGCTGATCGCCGGGAAGAGCAAGGCGGAATGTGCCCCGCGGGCGGAAGAACTGCTGACGCGGTTGAACGTCATCGCCCGCAAGGAGCACAAGCCTTCGCAGTTGAGCGGTGGTGAACAACAGCGTATGGCCGTTGCACGGGCCTTGTTCAACAACCCGAGCGTGGTGCTGGCCGATGAACCCAGCGGCAACCTCGATTCAGGCCACGCCAAGGAATTGCACCAGCTTTTCTTCGACCTGCGGAAGGAACTCGGCCAGACCTTCGTGATCGTCACGCATAACGAGGAGTTGGCGGAGATGGCGGACCGGCGGTTGGTGATGCGGGATGGGGTGATCCCGACAAGCCGGGACTCCGAAGTCTGAGGCCGCACCCGTATATTCGGTAACGTTCCGCACAATCACCATGCGCATTCTGATCACCGGCGGGAACGGCTTCATCGGCTCACACTTGGGTCGTGCGTTGTGTGAGAGGGGAGACGATGTTGTGATCGTTGACCGATCATCGGCCGATCCGGATATCGCTGATGTGACCTTCCATCGGATGGACCTGTGCGATGGGCCACTGGCTCCTTTGCTGCAAGGTGTTGACGTTGTGGTGCATATGGCCTCAACGCTGGGCATTAAATACGGTATCGACCATCCGGATGAACAGTGGCGCAATAACATTCTATCCACCCGCGAGGTGCTCAAAGCGTGTGCGGAACGCGGTGTCAGGATGGTCCTGGGATCCTCCTCGGCCATTTATGGATTCCCGCACACATCAAGGCCCATACGGGAGACCGATCGGGGTGTGCTGGAAAGGGCCATGGGGCCATCCGTCAACTATGCTCTCACCAAACTGGCCCAGGAGGACCTGGTGAACGACTTCGTCGGAAAACACGGACTGCGTGCACAGATCGTGAGGTTCTTCAATTGCGTCGGGGCCGGTCAACAGCCGACGAACGGACACGTGCTACCGAATTTCATTGAAGCAGCCCTGGACCAGAGGCCATTGATCGTGCATGGAGATGGTCTGCAGCGTCGTACGTTCATACATGTGCTGGATGCTGTGAAAGCACTGGTTCTGGTGATCGGCGCGAATGAGGATGGTGGCGTCTACAACATTGGAGGTACACAGGAGATCACCATGCTCGACCTCGCGGAACGAGTGATCGCCTTGACCGGTTCGCGTTCAACCATCCGCCATGTGGAGAAAGCCGACGCTTTCTGTCCGGGTCACATTGAACCAATGGCACGTGTGCCGGATATGACCCGCATTCGCGCGTTGGGCTTCAGATCCTCATTTAGTCTCGACGAAGCCATCGAAGGGGCCATTGCCGAGAGAAAAGGACTATCCAAGATCCAAACGCGATGAATTGGCAGACCTTGTTAAGCCTGGGAGATAGCATCACGATAGGATCGCGGAGCTACCTGGGATATCCGGAAGCGTGCAGCGCACTGTTAGGAAAGGAGCTCGGACAGCATTGGAACGCTGTGAACTTCGCCACCGCCGGATACCGGGCCATCGATCTTGCGCGTTCCATGGATCTTTCACACGCGCATCTTCACGCGGCACGACCCGGCATCCTAAGCCTGCTCATCGGTACGAATGATGCCAAGAACGGGACCCCGGACGAAGCGTTCGCCGTAGCGTATGAACAGGTGGTCATCAAGAGCCGTCTTCTCGCAGGCCATGCGAACATCATCGCGATCGATATTCCCCGACTGATGCCTGGCATGCTCTATCCCTATCTGCCCGGGATGAACGACCTGATCGACGGCTACAACAGGATCATTAGCAGGATCGTCGCCGCACATGGACTTCGCATGTTCGCGTTCGACCTGGCACCCGAACATTTTTTCGATGGTGTTCATCTCAACGACCATGGCGCTCAGGAAGCGGGACGGCAACTCGGCGCATTCATCCTGAAGGACAAGAGCATTGCGGCTGTTGCAGATCTGCCCTAAGGTCCCCTGGCCTCCGCGCGATGGTGGCTCGGTGGTGATGATGAACCTTGCCAACCTATTGGAAGGCCGGGGGCATGCGATCACGCAGATGGCGATACGATCCCCGAAGCAGTCCCTTTCCGTTGACCCCCATGGTTCATCGTACGAACCAGGTGTGAGCAGGATCACCGTGCCTGTGGATACGAGCCCCTCGATCGTTGGCGGGATGCGGAACCTGTTGTTCTCCTCGGCACCCTACCATGTGGTCCGCCATTGGGAACCGGCGATGGAAAGACTGATCCGTGAGCATTTGATGGACGCGGCCTATGATGTCGTCCAGTTCGAGTCGATCTACTTGTTGAACTACCTCCATACCGTAAGAAAGGCCGCGCCGGGAATCCCTGTCGTCCTGCGCGCGCAGAACGTTGAACACCGGATATGGCAAGGTCTGGCATCCAATTGCGGCGGCCCGAAAGCCTGGTACCTCCGGGAGCAAGCTGAGCGGATCGAACGCTTTGAGCGCACCCGGTGCCGTGATGTCGATCATATCATGACCGTGACAAGCACCGATGCTGATTGGTTCTCGGCTGTGACACCCTCGGCGCACATCTCGTCGATACCGATCGGATTGCCGGACCCTCCACCATCGGCGGTGAATAGTGCACCGCGGTCGTTCTTTCATCTGGCCGCGATGGATTGGTTACCGAACCGTGAAGGTGTGCGTTGGTTCATGGAATACGTATGGCCGATCTTCCAGAGGGTGTGCCCCGATGCTGAACTGCATTTGGCGGGAACGGGAATGCCGGACGATCTGAAAGCGCTGCAAAGCGCATCCATCCATGTAAGCGATCACATAGCCGACCCCGTCCGGTTCATGTCTGATCACGGGATCATGGTCGTACCGCTGCTTTCGGGAAGCGGGGTTCGGGTGAAGATCCTCGAAGGCATGCGTCTTGGGAAGACGATCATCTCAACCCCGGAAGGTGCACGCGGCATCGATTGCCGCGACGGTCACGACATCCTACTGGCCTCCACACCACAGGATCTGGCAAGGCTGATGTCGCGATGCGTGCAGGACCCGGGATCCGCCGCCAGGATCGGTCGCAACGCTCGTGAATTGATCGAACGTCGCTACTCGGAGAACAGGGTCGCAGAGGAACTGGAGGCATTCTACCAGAGGGTCCTGGATCGCGATCCCGGTGCACCCAGATCCGCAGACCCACGGATAGGATCTGTGAATAATGGGTGATCGTGATCGTTCGACGCGATCCACAATAACCGGGCGACGGTCCTTCGTTGTACTCCCATGCGCTGCCTACTCGTTCCGCTGTGCCTGGTTTCCACCCTGCTCCCTGCGCAAGCGCAGGATTCCGCCTACGCTGGTGGCGGCTCGGTATCGCTGGGCGTGCGGTCCGCGTTCAGCTTCTTCAACGATGGCCGTTGGAATGATGTGGGCCTTGGCACGGGCGGGCAGGTGCGTGTGCAGCTGAGCGAACGCGTGAACACCGACTGGTACTTCGACTTTCTGTCGGGCACCAGCGGCAATTATGGGCATCGCAAGGACCTGCACATCGGCTGGAGCGTGCTCTACTATCCCTTTGACCCCGCCGCCACGCGACACGTCAATCCCTACATCCTGGCCGGCCATTGCTTCGACAACGCACGGCTGTCATCGAACACCGACGCCAACGTCCGCGCAGAGCGCTGGAGCTCGGCCGTGCAGGCGGGCGTAGGTTCCCACTTACTGGTAGGCGACCGATCGGATGTTTCGCTTGTCGCACAGTACATGATCCACCTGGGCACCGACCTCCATGCGCATGACGATGGCGAGGGCGTCACGTTCGAACAGGAGAATGGGGTGAGCCTCGAAGGTCATTTGCTTTTTCACGTGAGATACAACTACAAACTCTTCAACGCATGGTGAGGAGCGCGATCATCTTCCTGTACCTCCCGCTCCTGGTCGCGCGCGTTCATGCACAGGCGGAGCAACCGTTCGTGCGCGCCGGCCTGCTGAAGTTCACGGCCACGATCTGCCCAGCCCTGTTGCTCGACGCGGGCACCACCAACATCCATGCGGGCGGCAGCGCCGAATACTTTGTGGAGGACCGCATCAGCTTCAAGGGCGAAACGTTCTGGTTCCTCGATGGGCAGCAGCGGAACGCGCCGCTCCAGCAGAACAGCCAACTTTCCTTCGGCCCGCAGTTCCATCACATGAACGGCCGTCTCGACCTTTCCGCAGGTTTTGCGCCGGGGCTTTCCCTGTCCCGACCGAATGCCACCATGGACGCTGCTGCCGCGCAGGTGAGACTCCTCCCGCATGTGTCGATCAGCGGCGGCGTCACGTTCTACGTGTGGGACCACATGCACTTCTTCCTTAACGCGCGTTACGTGCACGCACGATACGCAAGCGTGCCAGAGGGGTCCGTGGCGTTGGATGAGCTGATGCTCTACGGCGGACTGGGGTGGCAGATCCGGGTGAAGCACCGTTGATCCTGCACGACTTGACGGTCCCATCCGGTTTGTAAGCATCTTGGTACCGTCGAAGGACCGACGTACGCCGATGAAGACACTCGTCATTCCCAACGCCCTGATCATCGCCGGTGGCGTCGGCCAGATCTTCACCGCACTGGTGTACCCGTACATCCGGCACCGGGTGTTCGATTGGTACACCGATGTGCGCAAGCTGAAGCCCTTGAACCAGGAGATCGCGAAGACCTACGGTTGGTACATCGTGGGGTTGAACTTCGCTTTCGGCCTCATCGCGATCCTGTTACCTGTTGACCTGAAGAACGGAACAGCGCTGGCCGTGGCGATCACCGGCCTGATCGCGGCCTACTGGGTGGGCAAGGTGATCACGCAGTTCGCCTACTACCCCATGTACCAGATCCCGCCCGGTGCGCTCTTCAAATGGGGTGGCTACGGGATGAACCTGCTGTTCTGCTTCTTTGCATTGCTGTACACGACGCTTGTGATCATCAACACGATCAACTTCATCCACACATGAACCACCTGGCCATTCTCACCTGCGCCGTCAGCATCTTCCTCATCGGCGGCCCGTGGTACTCCAAAGCGATGTTCCTGCGTCCTTGGGCGCGGGCGAACGGGATCGACCCCGATGCACCCCGGCCCGAAGGCGCGAAGCATCCTGCGCGGGTCTATGGCCTGGCCTTCATTTTCGCGTGGATGGCCGCCTATGCCTTTGCGATCGTGCTCGGCTTCGGTGAGCATGGGCTGATGTATTGCCTTCATCACGGTCTGGTATGCGGTCTGGGGATAGCAGCCACCAGCTTCGGCATCAACTACCAGTTCGCCAACAAGCCCACGGCGCTCCTGCTCATCGACGGTGGATACCACGTGGTCCAATTCACCCTGTACGGTTTGATCCTCGGGCTGTGGCCGTGAAGCCACGCTCTTCGGAGTTGGATGTGAAGGCACTCCTGGATGATGCCTACGAACGTTTGGCGCGTCCGGATTTCATTGCTGAGGATCCCGTCCACATCCCCCGCTCGTTCGCGGACAGAAAGGATGCAGAGCTGATCGGCTTCCTGACGGCCACCATCGCCTGGGGCCAGCGGAGGACCATCATTTCCAACGCGCGGAAACTGGTCACGTTGATGGACCAAGCACCATATGATTTCGTCATGAACGCCACGGCCCGCGAACTGACGCAGCTGGAGAGGTTCGTGCACCGGACGTTCAATGGCGTGGATCTGCGGCACTTCATTGGCGGCCTGCGCCACCTGAACATCGCGCATGGCGGAATGGAACAGGCCTTCCTGCTGAACGGGGATCTCGACGACATGGCCGCGGCCATTGCGCGGTTCAAGCAGCGCTTCTTTGAACCCGTGCATCAACCGAGGACCGAGAAGCACGTTGCCGATCCGTCAAAAGGAAGCAACGCGAAGCGCATCAACATGTTCCTGCGCTGGATGGTGCGGCCCGCGGACCGCGGGATCGACATGGGTCTGTGGACGCAGATCCCTGCTTCTGCCCTGCATGTGCCGCTCGACGTGCACACTGGCCGTGTGGCGCGCGAGCTGGGCCTGCTGACACGGAAGCAGGATGACTGGAAAAGCGTGATCGAGCTTACGGAGCAGCTCCGCAAGCTCGATCCCGTGGATCCGATCAAATACGATATCGCCTTGTTCGGGCTCGGTGTTGAGGCCGGTGGTCAGCGGTTGAAGGCCACGCGCGTGGTGCGCTCGGTTCCCCGTTCATCCACCGCGCGCAGGATGTAGACCCCTTCGGGCAGGGACGCTCCGTCGATCAGCACGGTGTTGCTGCGGCGTGAGACCTGCTGGACAAGGTTACCGGCGGCATTGAAGAGGCTCACATCCACACGCCCCGTGAAGGCCGAACCCATGTGCAGGGTGGCATTGCCTTGAGCGGGGTTGGGATAGACGGCGATGGCGTCATCCAGCACGGGCGCTTCCTCCGACAACCCGTTCATGATGCCGTAGGTCAGGGTGTTCAGCGTGGTGTTCGTCGCGATCTCCGGGTTGCTGTCGAAATAGATCTCCGCTGTATTGTGGATGCGGGTGCCTTCGGGCAGCCCGTTCACATGCTTGATGGTGAAGCGCACGTAGCCCTGGCTGCCGAGGAGGTCACTGCCACTGTCCGGAAGGTGGATGTTCTCGAACGTGAAGCGGAGCACACCATCCGTCTGCAGCAGTACGCGACATGGGTGGCTGCTACCCAGGACCTGGAGCGTCGCGGGATCCAGGTCGACATCCAACGTGTCGAGGATGGTGATGTTGATCGCTTCAGCATTGCCCGTGTTCTGAAAGCGCACGTGATAGGCGAGCTCCGACCCTACGAGCGTGAGATGGTCATCGCCGATGCCGACGGGCAGCACCTGCTTGTCATTGGGGTCATAAGCGCAGAGGAGCACGGGCATGTATTCCCGGGAATCGGTGGTGATCGGCGAGCCGTTGATCAGGGCCGTGGCATGCAGATGATCATGGAGCACCTCCCCCACATGATCGCTGCCGGGGAGCATCACGATCACATGCACACTGCGCTGTTGCGTGGGCTGCACGTTCAGGAAGGTCCATGTGGCCACGCCGTTGCTGATCTGGTCCGGTTGCGGATCGGCACCTACGAAGGAGCTCAGGTCATCCAGGTCCAGGCTGAGCTGTACATCGCTTACCTGATTACCGGTATTGGTCACATTGGCCCAGTAGGAGATCGCTGTGGCGCAACGCATGGGAGCGCTGCCCAGTTCCGGCTCCAACTCGCTCACCACGCCGCTGGCCTGAAGGCCGAAGTCGTTGTTCTGCGAAACGCCCTGGGTAGGCACGGTGACCGTGTAGGAGGAAGGCGTAGTGAAGGTCCAATTCTCTTCCGCGGGTTTGGACACGCTGTAGCCGGCAGGCACGGCATCGAACCAATAGAACCCACTGGCATTGGTATAGGTGGCCCCCAGATCGGTGGCTTCCACGCGGCGGTTGGCCAGTCCATGGTCATTGCCATTGAAGAGACCGTCGCCATTGATATCATTGAACACACGCCCCATGATCTTGCCGTTGGCGTTGCTCATGTTGGTATACCAGATCACCTTGTTCAGGTCGTTGCTGGCCACGAAGAGGTCGTGATCGCCATCATTATCCACGTCACCCGTGGCAAGCGCGGAAGCCGGCACACCGAACGTCACGGTCTGCCGGGGTCCGAAACTGCCCATGCCGTCCACGTTCTCGTACCAAGCCACTTCATCGGAGACCGAGGAGGTGATGATGGCATCCGCATCGCCATCGCCGTCGAGGTCGGATGCGGTCAGGTGTTCGGGACTGCTGAAGGCCTGATCGAGGAACTCCGGTGGATCGAAGGTGACCTCATCGGCGATGTTGCGTTGCCAGCTGACGGAACTGGCCGCCGTGTTGGCCACCATCAGGTCGGCGAAACCATCGCTGTCGAGGTCCTGTGCAAAACCATGACCGGACACCGTGAGCTGTTGGGCGGGGGCCATGTCGCCGTTGTTGTTCAGGCAGGCATCCACCTGGTCGACCACGGCGGAGGAGAAGACCAGGTCGAGGTCATTATCATCATCGATATCCACGGCCTGGGCGAAGGCGAGCTGTGGCAATGTCGCAACGGTGTAGGCTGTGCCGAACGCACCCATGCCATTGTCGTTGATCACCACCATGAGGCTGCCTTCCGGCGTGGCGAAGAACAGGTCCCGATCCCCATCATCATCCAGGTCGGCGAGGTGCAGTTCGTTGGCACTGACGTTCGGGGCGAGGGTCTGCGGAGCGGAGAACGTGCTGTTACCGGTGTTGGTGAACAGGTAAATGCCCCCATTCTCCTCGCGGCTGCCGATCACGTCAGGCTGCCCGTCACCGGTAACATCGCCACATACGGCCACGGATTCCTCCGTACCCATGTAGCTGGGCTGGCTGAATGCGCCATCGCCACTGGCATTGAGGTAGAGCCCTATACCCTGTCGCGAGGCCACGACCAGGTCCAGGGTACCATTACCATCGACATCGGTAAGGTCCACGCTGCGCGGCGCATCGCAGAAGTACTGATGTTGTGGACCGAATTGGGAATAAGCCGGTGCAGCAACGACGAGTAAGAAGCTGAGCGGCGCTGAGAGTGACAGCGATCGCATGGTCGTGGACATTTGGTGGCGTCCTACGCATGATCCAGGCGATGAGTTACACGAAGTGACCGACCAATGCACAGGAACGCCCGACGGATGAGTCCATCGGGCGCTGCCTGTCGCGTGGGGTTTTCTACAGGTGGCTATAGTTCGGTGCCTCCCTGGTAATGAATACGTTATGGGGATGACTTTCCTTCATTCCTGCGCTGGTTATGCGAACGAACCGGGCTGTACGCAGGGCTTCCAGATCGGCCGCTCCGCAATACCCCATTCCCGCGCGTAATCCGCCAACGAGCTGGTGGGTCACTTCCTGCAACGGCCCCTTGAAGGGCACGCGCCCGCTGATGCCCTCGGGCACCAACTTCTTGATGTCGTCCTCCATATCCTGGAAGTACCGGTCCTTGCTGCCCATCTGCATGGCCTCGATGCTGCCCATTCCCCGATAGGACTTGAAGCGGCGGCCTTCGTAGATGATGGTCTCGCCCGGGCTCTCCTCCACCCCGGCGAACATGCTGCCGATCATCACGGTCCGCGCACCAGCGGCAAGGGCTTTTACCATGTCCCCGGTATAGCGGATGCCGCCGTCGGCGATCACGGGCACGCCGCTGCCTTCGATGGCGCTGGCACAATCATGCACGGCGGACAGCTGTGGCACGCCCACGCCAGCGATCACGCGGGTGGTGCAAATGCTACCAGGACCGATGCCCACCTTCACGGCATCGGCACCGGCCTCCACAAGGGCGCGGGCGGCTTCGGCGGTGGCGATGTTGCCCACCACCACATCCACCTGCGGAAAGGCCTTCTTCACGGCGCGCAGCATGTCCATCACCCCGCGGGTGTGGCCATGGGCGGTGTCGATCACCACCGCATCCACGCCCGCTTCCACCAAGGCCCCAGCGCGCTCCATCGTGTCGGCTGTGACACCGATGGCTGCGGCCACCCGCAGGCGGCCCAGCTTGTCCTTGCAGGCATTCGGGCGCTGCTTCAACTTCAGGATGTCCTTGTAGGTGATCAGCCCCACGAGCTTGCCGCTGGCATCCACCACCGGAAGTTTTTCGATCTTATGTTCCTGCAGCACGTCCTCGGCCTCGGCCATGGTGGTCTCCGGCTTGGCGGTGATTATCCGTTCCTTGGTCATCACCTCGGCCACGGGTCGCCCCATCTTCTTCTCGAAGCGCAGATCGCGGTTGGTGACGATTCCAACGAGCAGGCCGCTTGCGTCCACCACGGGAATGCCCCCGATCCGGTTCTCGGCCATCAGGCGCAACGCATCACCGACAAGCGCCCCTTGGAGGAGCTTCACGGGGTCCTGGATCATGCCGCTCTCACTGCGCTTCACACGGCGCACTTCGTTGGCCTGCTCGGCCACGGGCTGGTTCTTGTGGATCACCCCGATGCCACCTTGCTGTGCGATGGCCACGGCCAGGTCTGAACCGGTCACTGTATCCATCGCGGCGCTAACGACCGGGATGTTCAGCGTGATGTTGCGGGAGAACTGTGTGCGGATGTTCACCTGACGCGGCAGCACCTCGCTGTACGCCGGCACCAAAAGCACATCATCGTAGGTAAGCCCTTCGGTGGTAAAGCGGTCCGAAAGCGCATGGCCGTTGGCAGAATGCGGATCGGCGCTTGTGCGGAGGGCGGGGGCAGAGGATCGTTCCATGCACAAAAGTAACGATCATCGCGTTCGGATGTGCCCCCTCCGATCCACCTACTGGTCAGGGCAACAGAGGAAGGTCACGGTACCGCGCTCTTCGAACTTGTTGCCCGTACCGTTGTATACGCCGCAATAGTATGCATACACTCCTTGGGGGACGTAGTTGCCATTGACGCGACCATCCCAGGCCTCATCGCGGTCCGTGGTGCTCCAGATCTCCTGCCCCCAGCGGTTGTAGATGATGAGCTCGTAGCCATCCACATCCACAAAGGCCACCACCGGGCGGAAGCTGTTGTTCACGCCGCCAGCGATGAATGCATTGGGGATCCAAACGGCCTCAGGCTGCACCGCGCAGGCCTCATTGCTCACGCTGATGGCGTTCACACCGGAGGGATCCCCGGTCTCCAAGGCCTCCACACGATAACAGAAGCGACCATTGCTGGTGAGGTAGTTGTTCACGTCATCGTACAGCTCCCAATCGGTGGCGGCGTTGAAGGCGATCTGTGTAAAAGGTGCGCCGCCGATGCTGCGATAGATCTCGAATCCGCTCACGGACCCGGCCCAGTCGCCGTATCCGTTCCAGCGCAAATGGTTGATGCCGTTCGGCTGCACCTCGGCGATCAGGAGCATGGACCCTCCGATGTTGCTCGTGAGCACCTCGTTCTGGCAACTGTCCTCCACGATGATCCGGTAGCTATAGCTGCGAACGTCCGTCTCCACGTCCAGGTCATCGTACGTGAAGCTGGGTGTGTTCACATCAGGCAGGGATGCGATCTCCTGCCAGGGTTCACCGTTGAACGAGCGCTGGATGCGATAGCGATGAACACTGGCGGAGGGATCCACCTGGTCGGTGACCTGGATGTGATCGGGAGCCACCACGGTCACGTTGGAGAGGTAGTTGTAGCCCGGTACGGGCGGATAACTCGTGATCCGGCAGACCTGATTGCTCAATGCGATCTGACCAGAGGCTGCGCCTGTACTGCGCACCACGTAGCAATAGGTCCGGAAGGGCTCCACCTGGTCATCGAGGAAGCTCGTGATGCCAGGACCAAAGGTGCCCAGCAGCACCAATGGCCCATTGTCCATCTGCACGTATAACTCCTGGAGCACCACTGGCCAGCCTACATAGGGCGTCCAGATGACGTCGATCGTGTTGAGGCATTTGTTGTAGACCGTGACCGCATGTACCGTGCTGTGGGGAGGCTTCGTGGCGCTGGTGTTCGGTGCCGGCGGTGGTCCTCCGTGGTAGCAGGTGTCGAACGCCGCCACGGTATAGGACTCCACGCCCACGCCCGCATCGCTCAGCGCCCAGAGGTAACTCGTGTTGCTCTGTCCGTAGATGGTGTCGATGATCTGGTTGCCGCCTTGCGTGGCCAGCACGATGATGTATCCATACGTGTCCGCTTCAGGACTGGGGTCCCAGTCCAGTACCGCCTGGTTGGTCGCCGTATCCACGGAGATCGTCACCATCACCGGCGGTGTTGGGGCCGTTACGTCCGCGAATAGGTCACCCGCGAGGTTGCTGTAGCTCACGCAGCCTAATTGGTCGCTCAAGCTGATGCGATAGGTGAGCGAATCCTCACAGATGTCGATCACCTGCTCGAAGGCATGCGTCATCAGGTCGATGGCGGCCACCGGGGTCCACGTGCCAAGGGGATACTCGAGTTCCACTTGGAGCTGCGCAGCGGATGTGCCCAGCGGAGGTGAATGCAATTGCGACCAGTCCAGCAGGGCACTGCCCAACGGTGAGCTCTGCCCCACGGACAGGAACATGGTGGATAGTGTGTCGCTTGGAATAGACTCGTTCGGTGGAGGATCCACGGAGACCGTGGTCATGAAGTAGAACCGCGGAGCTACGTGCGCCCCTGCTCCGGCATGCAGGTAACCGTTGAGGCCGTAGATAGGGATGTTGCCCACCACGGCGTAAGGGCCGCCTTGGTCATTGGCGGCATACACAACGTATCCCTGGAAGATGTTCGTGGGATCCGGTGGAACCACCCAGGTGAGTTGAACATCGCCGTTCGGAAGGACGGAAGCGCAACGAAGAGAAGGTGGATCAAGCACGGCACCCCGTGCCGTTACGCCTGCTGCCAGGGTCAACAGGACCGCAATAAGCGCGGAAAAGGCATGGAGGCGGCTCATGTGTGTCCGGAACACTTCACAAAGACGCGCAAAGGTCACCCATTGTTGCCGCGTGCGGGCAAGCCGATCACCATGCATCGGTCCCGGAGAGGCGAACTTTCTCGCGTGCATATTCCTCCATGATCCGGTGAACGATGCTGGCCGCGGGCAGTATGCCATCCAGCGCCGCGCTCACCTGCCCGATCTCCAGTTCACCTTCCTCCAGATCCCCTTCGAACATGCCCCGTTTGGCGCGGGCACGGCCGAGCACCTGCTTCAATTCCTCCACGGAAGCACACCGGCCATAGGCGGCCTGCACTTCTTGGAAGAACTTGTTGCGCATCAGGCGAACAGGAGCTAATTCCTTCAAGGTCAGAACAGTATCTCCCTCTTTACTGGAGACGACATGGTGTTTGAAGGCGTCATGTGCGCTACTCTCCTCACTGGCCACGAAGCGGCTGCCGATCTGCACCCCATCGGCGCCCAAGGCCATGGCCGCCAGCATGGAGCGGCCGTCGGCGATGCCCCCCGCGGCGATCACGGGCACCTGCACCGCGTCGCGCACCAAGGGCACCAGCACCATGGTGGTGGTCTCCTCGCGGCCATTGTGCCCTCCGGCCTCGAAGCCTTCGGCCACTACTGCGTCCACCCCGGCATCCACGGCCTTCCGGGCGAACTTCACGCTGGCCGTCACATGCACCACCGTGATCCCCTGGTCCTTCAGGTGGCGGGTCCACGTAGCCGGATTACCCGCGCTGGTGAAGACGATGCGGACACCTTCCTCCACGATCGTGCGCATGTGGTCCTCCACATTGGGGTACAGGAGCGGCACGTTCACCCCGAACGGGCGATCCGTAGCGGCCTTGCACTTCCGGATGTGTTCCCGGAGCACGTCCGGGTACATGCTGCCGCTCCCGAGCAGGCCAAGCCCACCCGCCCCGCTCACGGCCGAGGCCAGACGCCAACCGGAGCACCAGATCATGCCTGCCTGTACCAAGGGATACCGGATCCCGAACAAGGCTGTGACTGGATTGGACATGGGATGAGGGGCGGCGAAAATAGGATCTGCGGGATCGCCCGGGGGATCGTTGATATCCAATAGGCTGTCCTCCACGTACAAAGGGCAGGAAGTTTGTTAGGTTTGCGTGATCTTTCGAACCCGCACGCCATTGCTCATGTCCAATCGGTTACTCAACACCCTACTGCTCATTACCGTGCTGGCCTTCTCGGCCAACACAGCCAATGCCCAATACGCTTGGGATTTTGGCATCCACCTGGGTGGGGCTAACTACCTTGGTGAGATGGGGGGCAAGGAGAAACCCCGCCAGGATTTCATCTGGGACCTGAAGATGAACCAGACCCGATGGGCTGTAGGTGGCTTTGCCCGTCGGAAGCTGAACCGCCAGTTCTCCGTGAACAGCGGCCTGATGTATTTACGGCTGCAAGGCGCGGACGCGCTGAGCACCAACCCCGCTCGTGTGGGTCGTAACCTGAATTTCCGCAACGACATGTTGGAGTGGTACCTCCGCGGAGAGGTCACCATCTTCCAGGCCAACGATCTCGGTGGTCGCGGCCGTTATCGCACCGACTTCCGCCTGTTCGGTTATGCCGGGGGTGCGTTGTACTACAGCAAGCCCAAGGGGCAGATCAACCGGACCGGGGAATTCTACAACCTCCAGGACTACACCACCGAACTGGAGTCGTATTCGAGTTTGGGCGTGGCCGTTCCCGTGGGTGTTGGCTTCCACTTCACCATGAAGCGCCGCCATCGCATTGGATGGGACTTCGGCTGGCGCACCACCTTCAGTGATTACCTGGACGATGCCAGTACGACGTACAAGGACCTGAGCGTGCTCGACCCTGCCATCCGCCCCACCGCCGAAGCCCTTGCTGACCAACACAGCTGGGTGGATGATGGTCCAGGCCCGATCCCGAGCCAGTATCAGTACGGCTATTGGGAGAGCTTTGGTCCCAGTGCCCAAGGTGAGAACAAGCGCGGTGATCCCACGCACAACGATAGCTACCTCACGATGAGCTTCACGTACAGCTATGTGCTGAAGGGCCAGTCGAACTTCTATCGCCAGCGTTATAGCTGGATGCGCGGCAAGAAACGTGTCGGCCGCAAGAGCCGCGCGAAGTTCTAGGAAGAACAAGGCACTGAACGAAAAAGGGGGCTTCGGTCCCCTTTTTCCATACATGGGACTCAGCCCTCGAGGCCGTTCCGCTCCATCCAATCCGCCAGCACGACCAGATACCACACCCGGCTCCAGGTGATGCGCTTGTCGCCACCGAGGAAGCGTTGCCAAACGGTCTGAACGCCCTTGGCATCGAATTCGGGCCGCTGGCCGAGCCGTGCGAGCCGCGCCTCGCAGAAGCTCTTGAGCTCGTTCTTCATCCAGTGCTCCCACGGCAACGTGAAGCCCATTTTCGGGCGGTCCACCACTTCGCGGGGAAGCAGGTCGCCGAGCGAATCCACAAGGAGCTGCTTCGGCGTATGGGGGAACTTGTGCGCGTCGGCAACGCCGAGCACGAATTCCACCAGCTCGTGATCAAGGAACGGCACACGCACTTCCAGGGCATGGGCCATGCTCATCTGGTCCGTATCGCGCAGCAGCACGTTCTGTAGATAGGTGCCCAGTTCGGCGATCGACACCTGCGAAAGCAAGGGTAGCGAGGACCCCTCCTCCTCGTGGAGCAACGTGCTGATGATGTGCTGCACGGCGTTCGAGGGCAACTGCAGAAGGCGCGTGAAGGTGCGCAGCTCTGAGTTGGTGAAGGTGAGCCGCGAGAGCGGATAGGTATCCTCAATGGCGAAGGAACGCGCCTTCATCAACTCCGCGGCCTTGTTCGCGGCAGCGGTGCGCCTTGCTCCTTTGTACGCTGCCCCGGCCGCAGCGCGCAGCGATGTGGGCAACACCGTGATCCAATTCTTCTTCAACAGGCCGAGGGTGCGGGCGAACACATCATAACCTGCGAAGAGCTCGTCGCCGCCAAGTCCGCTCAAGGCCATGGTGATACCGGCCTCCTTGGTCATTTTGCTCACGACGTAGGTGTTCGGCCCATCCACGCTCGGATGGTCCATGGCCTCGAGCGCGTGCGGCAGCATCCGCAACATGTCATCGGGCCTCAGGCGTATCGCCGTATGCTCCGTGTTGAACTTCTTCGCCACCAGCTTCGCGTACCGCTCCTCGCTGAACTTCTCCTCGTCGAAGATCACGCTGAACGTATGCACCGCGCTGTTGCTGGCCTCGGCCATCAGGCCCACGACCGCACTGCTGTCGATGCCTCCGCTCAGGAAGGCGCCGAAGGGCACATCGCTCACCAGGCGCTTCTCCACGGCCCGCGCGAGCCGGTCGCGGACCTCGCGCTTCACGGTGATCATGGGCAGTTCCGCCGCTTCGGAACGCGCATCGGCAACAAGGTGCCACCACCGGCGGATCGTGGAGCGTCCACTCCTCCAATGCAGGTAATGGCCGGGCATCAGCATGCGCACATCCTTCACAAGCGTGGCCGGGGCGTGCACCGTGGCGTAACGCAGGTAATCCACCAGCGCATCGCGATCGATGGTACGGGGCACGAGGTCCGTGGCCAGCAGGGCACGCAGTTCGGAACTGAACAACAGCCGGCCTTCCTCTTCGTGCAGGTAAACCGGCTTGATGCCCATGCGGTCCCGCACAATGAAGAGCTCCTCCTGTTGTGCATCCCACAGGGCGAAGGCGAACATGCCGTGCAACTTCCTCAGGCAGGCAATGCCCTCATGCGCGAAGGCCGCGAGCAACACCTCGGTATCCGTGGCCGTATGGAACAGCAGACCCTCCGCCTCGAGCGACGTACGCAGTTCCCGGTAATTGTAGATCTCGCCGTTGTACACGATGTGGTAACGGCCATCGGCACTGTGGAACGGCTGGTTGCCGGCGGCACTGAGGTCGATGATGCTCAGGCGGCGATGGCCGAGCACAACGTCCACGCCGTTCCACACGCCTTCGGCATCCGGACCACGATGTGCGATGGCGTCGGTCATGCGCTTCACCAGCGCCTCGGGGACATCGAGGCCCTTCAACCCGGCGATGCCAGCAATACCGCACATCAGAGAGCTGCGATCATCTGATCGTCTGATCGTCCATTGGACGCCATAGCATCTTCGCGTAGGCGTGTGATCATCTGATCGGGTTCAGCTCAGGATGAAGCGGGTGTCCGCGAGCACCTTCTCGATCCCGTTGCGCAGGGGCAGCAGGTCGCGGCCAAGGAGTTGGCGCATCAGGCCGATGTCGGGCATGCGGCGGGTCATGTCACCTTCCTCCAAGGGTGGCAGGTGAACGATCTTGCTCTTCGAGCCGGTGAGCTCGATGACCAAACGCGCCAGGTCGATCACGGTGATCTCGTGGTCGTTGCCGATGTTCACCACGTCGTTGATCACCTTGTTGTTGCGGAAAGCGCTGAGGCAGGCATCGATGTTGTCGTCGATGTAGCAGAACGTACGGGTCTGTTTGCCATCGCCGTACACGGTGATGTCCTCCCCTTTCAACGCGGCGCGGATGAACTTGCTCACCACGAAATCGCGGCTCTGGCGAGGGCCGTAGGTGTTGAAGAAGCGGAACACGGTGTATTCCAGGCCGTACTCTTTCTGGTAGCTGCGCAGGAAAGCCTCGCCGATGTTCTTCACGATGGCGTAGGGCAGCTTGCTGTTCAGCGGGGTGGTCTTCTCGTTCTGCGGGATCTCCACCGGCTCGCCGTACACCTCGCTGCTGCTGCTGAAGAACACGCGCTTCACGCCGGTGTTCTTGCACAGGTCCAGCACGTTGCGGATGCCATCGATGTCGCGCAGCACCATCACCGGATTGTCCGTGGTGCGCTTCACCCCCACCACGGCGGCGTAGTGGAACACGTACTCGGGACGGTAGGCGTAGAACACGCTGCTGATGTCCTCGAAGTGGTTCACATCGCACTTGATGAAGTGCAGGTTGGTATGCTCGGCGAGGGGAAGCTTGCGCACGTCGCCGGTGAGCAGGTTGTCCACCGCGATGATGTCGTTCGCAGGGTCTTGGGCGAGACGGGCAGCGAGTTCACTGGGCACGAAGCCAGCGCCGCCGGTAACTAGGATCCGGGCCATGGTTATTTGAAAATGCACGCGAAAGTAAGTCCCGCGCGGTCACCGAGCGCTCAACGCCACAGCAACCTGCGCAGGAGCATCAGGGCCAACGCTCCGCCCAGCACGCCCCACCAGAACTCGCGGCGCAACACGGTGGTCTTGATGAGATAAGGCAACAGGCGCCAGTTGAAGCCGGGCTTGTCCTTCTTCAAGTGTTCGCGCCACCAGGCGGCATCGTACTGCTCAGGTGCCAGCAACTTCTGGCCAGTGAGCGAAAGGCCGCTCCACTTCACCGAGTCGGGATACACGTCGGCGATCAGCAGGGCATCCCGGGTTTCATCGCGGATGGCGCATTGGATGTACGTAATGTTCTTCGCGTGCTGTTGGAAGAAGATGCTGCTCGGCGCGAAGCCGCCCATGCTGCCGCTGATCCAGTACACATGCGCGTGCTCGGCGATCTTCTCCAGTAACGGATACACGTCCTTTTTGAAGTTGGTGCCGGTGAGCGACCGCGTGTTGCCCTCGAAGAGCGAGCTGTACTGCGGATCGTCCTCGGCCCAAATGGGACGGTGGGAGATGATGAAGACACGGGTCGCAACGAACGAATTCCGTGGATCAAGGTATCCCTGGAGCATATCGAGCTGTGCTTCATCCAAAGAACCATCATCCGCTTCCGTATCGATAATGACATACTGGTCACTGACAACGGGAAAGTACTTCGACCCTGGCAGCTCGTTCACTTGCCCCGAACGCGGATCGTGGTTTCCCGGCGAATTGAAGAAGGGCATCTTCAACCTGCTGAACAACGACCGCTGGTACCGCGGCATATCCTTCACCGGGTCCATGAAGAGATCACCCGTGCTGAGGAACAGGTTCGCTCCAAGCGCGTTGATCGTATCGATGTTGGCGAGCAAGGTGGAAGCCGGATAACCGCTGCGGTTGGTGCTTTCGCCGTGGAAGTGCCCGCCGATCAGGATGCGGTAATGCCCGGTGCTGTCAGCAGGCATTACTTCGAGACCGTTGAACGGGGATCGCTGGGCTTGTACCGTTGTCGAACAGATGAATGCCAGGACCAGCCACGAGCCTTTAGCCACGAGCCACGAGCTTGAGCCTCTGCGCTCGAGGCTCGTGGCTCGTAGCTCGCAGCCGAAACAATATCTGCGACCCATGCTCCTCATGTCCCCGCAGCCACGTTCGTTTCGCCCACCTTACGTCCGTCGATCGTGATGATGCTGCCGGCACCGCACTTGTCCTCCTCCTTCGCGCCGGCCACCTTCACGTTCTTCACCTCGATCCTCACGGGGCCGTAGCGCATCTCGGCCTTCTTTGCTTCCGCCAACCTGCCAACGTCCTCTACCCTGCCGTTGGAGATGAACAACTTGGCCCCTTCGCGCCCTTCGAAGGCCACCGACATCTTCCGCAGGTCAATGTCCGTGCAATGGATGCGGGCCGCCTTTGATCCCTTGACGCCAATGCCGGAAGCATCGGACCCTCGGATCACCACCTTCTTCAGGTCCGCAACGCCGCCTTCCACGCTGATCGCATCGTCCTTGGCCCGTTCAAACGTGACCTCCTCCAGCCTCACGTTCGCGAAATGCGTCTCCAGCTGATCGGATCCGCGATCGAAGCGGCAGTAGGACATGGTGAGGTCGCCGGAGGAGACATCGAGCAAGGTGGCACCATGACCAGTGAACAGGCAATGATCGATCACCACCGCGCTGGCATGGAAGGACACATCGCCGCTGCGCTCCTGATCGAACGCGTACCGGGTCAGATCGCTGAAGTGCACGTACGACAACGTGGATGCACCATCCGTACCGATCACGTGGACGCCGTGCGATGAACTGTCCGTGCTGAGGATCTCAATGGGCGCGTCCTCCGTTCCACGCCAGTGTACCGCAGCATAACTGATCACCTCAGCGCCTTTCACCAGGTCCAGTTGCAATGGTCCACGGGCTATGCAACGGTAGCCCTTGGGCAGCACCAACGTGCGGTCCACCGTCCACACCCCTGGTTTGATGGTGATGGTCCTCGCTTCATCATCCACAGCGAGGAAGGCGAACTCATTTGGGTTGGGTCCCTTCCCGGCGAGCAACCTATCCTGCATGGCCGAAGTGGACATCGAGAACGGGAACACGGGCATGATCTTCCGGCGTTTGGCCCCAAGCACCCGATAGGTGAGTTCCGCTCCCTTGGCCAGCAGGCTGTCGTTGGGGTGTTCGGATCCCCGGCCTTCGGCGAGCAGGAAGCGTCCCTCCACGGCAACGCCGGTGCGACCACGTTCACGGGAGGGTATCACGATCCGCTCGATCGGCGCAATGCGCCTGCCATCCGCGAGCATCAAACTGTCGATCTTCACGGGAACGCTCTCGATGGGCACGAAGGCCAGCACCAGCGTATCGGCGTGGATGCGTTGCTGGTACACGTGCGCACCCTTCGGCAGGTCGAGCAGCTTATGGATGGCCTGCTGGTTGGCGTAATAGATCGACCGGTCCAATTCCTTGTATGGGAACTCACCGTACAACGTGGCGCTCGCCGTATCGAGGGGCCCCTTCAGCGCGGCGAAGGCACTATCCAGCCAGTCCTTTCGGCTGTACCGCTCGAGGTGCTTCACATAGGCAGCGAAGATCATGTCGTCCTTGAAGAGGGCCGTGTGCAGTTCATCGCTCTCCTTGAATGCTCCGGTGGCCTTGTACGCCCCAGCGAGTTCGGTGATGCGCTGGGCGCTGAAGCTCTCATAGCTGATGGGCTCGAAGCGCTGCGCCACGGGGTCGAAGTAGAACTTCACATCGCTCCAGTCCATGCTGTGGTGGCCTCCCACCAGATCGAGCATGGCCAGCCGCTTCCCCGTGCGGTCCACATCGAACACATCGCTGGCCTTCAGCTTTCCGGTCCTGAAGTCCTGCATCAACGCGATGGCCTGTTCGAAGTACATGCGCTGCTGGTGATCCCTGACCAGCTCGTCGCTCCCGAACGCGTCGAGGCTGGCCGCCTGGTAAGCGCCGTAGGCGTCGGCCACCTTTGCGGTACCGTCGAGGCCTTGAGTGCGGTGGAGCCAGAACAGTCCGGGGTCGAAGCGCACGATCGGACCTGGAAGCCTTCCGTTGTTCTCCAGAAGCTCCGGGCCGAAATGCTCTTCGTAGGCATACACCCCGAGGTCCTCGTCGTTCAACTTCACCTTGCAGAAGCCATAACGCAACGCGATGAGGCCCTCGCCCTTCATCAACTGGTGAAAGAACCAATCGGTGAGGTAGTTGCGCGTACCGGGGTGTTGCAGCGAGAAACGCTGCATACCCAGGAATCCGCCGCTCTTCTTCGCGATCACGCGGAAGCTCCACTTCCGGCCCTCCACGTGGTCGGTCATCTTCCCCTTGATCCGCAGCTTGCCCTTGAAATCACCGCTGCCCACGCCAGCAAGGGGCATCTCCACGTGGAACTCTCCCTTCACATAGTCGTTGCCTTCCTGTTCGATCACGCCCCGGTCCAAGGCGCGGTCCACCACGCTTTGCAACTGCTCCATGCCGGCCTCATCCACCGTGATGGAGATCACCGGCGGCTCCATCGCGAAGCTCCGTGGATAGTTCGTCCACCACTGCTTGAGAAAGGTGCGCAACCCGGGATGCCCGCGTTCCTTGAGCTGGGTGTTGGCGAACCATGCCCCGCCGATCCCGAGCACTAGCAGCACCAGGAGGATCCAGCGGACCAGAGGTCGTTTCATCGGTGTTCGGGGGCCATCGACGGAGGTGGCGATAGCGGTCCGCGAAAGTACGGGCTTGCTCAACGTGCAGGCAGGATGAGCCGGGGGATGGCCTCCTCCTCCACCTCCACTGCGGGTCCCTGTTCCAGTCGTTCCTGTTCCTTGGACTCCCACAGGACGATATCGTCCTCCGTAAGGATGGTCAGGATGGTCAGGAGCACGATGGAATAGGGGTTGAGCGATCCGGTGAGCCAGCTTTCGTACAACACGGAGAAGAGGGTGGCGAACATCACCGCGAAGGCGATGGGAGCCTTCTTGTTGGCGGTGATGAAGGCGGTGAAGAACCCGTAGAAATAAATGAGGATGCCGATGATGCCGGTGTTGAACCACATGGTGAGGTAACTGTTATGCACTCCTCCATCATGTCCTTGGGACCGCAGGTAATCATAGTTGTGGCGCATCACCCACTCATCATTCCCGAAGCCGCCTCCGGTGAGGAAGAAGCCCTCGGTATTGATCTTCTCCCATGCGAACGCCCAAGCGAAATACCGCCCCGAACCGTCGTCGAGCGTTTCCACGCGGAAGAACTTCTGCATGCCCAACGCGTTCACGATCACCACGAGGTTGCTCTGCGCATACTCGATCGAGGCAGCGAAGCCCAGGAAGAGGATGAAGCCGAGGAAGGGCGATACGGCGAAGAACCGACCGAAGAAGAAGAAGATGGCCGCAGCCACCACGGCGGTGCGGGAACCGGCCATGTACAGGCTCCAGATCAACACGCCGTAGATGAGCACCTTCTCGCGGAAGGTGAACAACTTCCCGTTGAGGTGCAAACACACCGAGAAAAGCATGAAGTTGAGGAAGCTGAAGATGCCCAGACCGTTCGGGTTCCCGAACAACCCGTGGTATCGCCCGGCGAGATAGACCCACCAATACTGCACATAACGCAACAGGTACGGCACGGTGAGGATGACGACCAGGAAGAAGAAGTAATGCCGGAAGAAGCGCCACCCCTCGCGCCTGAAGATCATGAGCACGTAATTAGGGATCACCATGTACAGGAGCGCATACGAGATGGTCTTGGACATTCCCTCCAGTGGTTCGCTGCTCTT
Source organism: Flavobacteriales bacterium (assembly GCA_031411095.1). Taxonomy (GTDB): domain Bacteria; phylum Bacteroidota; class Bacteroidia; order Flavobacteriales_F; family PHOS-HE28; genus PHOS-HE28. Next base: position 258,760 of record JANOAK010000007.1, read on the forward strand.
CATCAAGGGGAAGAACGCGTAGATGAAGAAGGGCAGGAAGAAACTGAAGAGGTTGGACTGTGGTGTGAAGCGGGCCGAATCCAGGAAGTAGATGATGGAGATGGCGATCATCATCCCATACTTCGCGCTCTTGATGGCCCGGAACGGTACCAGACCCGGGTCCATGTCCGAGAGCACCAGGATGATCAGCACACTGAGCAGCAGGTCGGGCCAGGCATCGCGACTGCGGTAATAGAACATCGACAACGGCAGCACCACGTAGATCAGCGGTGTCAAATACACCGTTATGCCCACCCACAGGAAAATGAGGAAGAACAGCTGCCTACGTGACTGGAGGAATTCGATCATCAGTGCTGGCGGACGAGGGGCACGTGTTCGTCCAGTTGGACCCGGACATGGCGGACCCGTTCCCGCGCAAAGGTGAGCAGAACATCCACGTGGGCCGTCCATTTTGCCATGGACACCGGTCGCCGCCAGCGATCGATGTGGCGTGGCATCTCTCCGGAGATGGCGTCGCGCATGGCCCTTGCCTCCGTGGTCATCCGTTCCTCGCACAACGGACCGGTCAGGAGGGATAGCGTGATGTTCCGGAACTTCTCCCGCAGGATGTCGTTCCGCAGGCAGGCCGTATACAACCGACTTAGCGGCGCTGCCGCGTGCCCGTCGATATGCCGGAACATGTCCATCTCAGGTCCTGTGGTCATGCCGAAGCTCAGGTCGCTGTCCCCCATCATGAAGTACCAGCGGCCATCAGCGTGCGACCTGGTGGGGTCCGGCCTTCCTGTATATCGCCACCACTTGCCATTCTGGTCGGGCCAGTCCGTATTGCCCAGGATGATCTGTGCGGCCATGTAGGTGAGGAATCCGGTCACATCCATGGCCTGCTCGAGGCTGTCCACGAAGGATGGCGCAGAGGCATCCCAACGCTCGGACATCGTGAGCGTGCGAGCGAACCGCTTCACTTCGATCGCATCGCCCTCGTACAATTCCAATCGGTCGGCCAGGATGGTGATGTCCTTGGGACGCATGCCATAGCGCCTGCCGAGCTCCTCCTGGTCCAACCGCTCACGCACATTATGCAATCCCCAGTAAGCCCCGTTGATGTACAGCACGCTTTGCACGGCAGCGGAGGTCTCGAATGGCAGACCCCTGCACAAGCGATGTTGCAGGGCATCCCGGAAGAACGTACGGTCCTGGTCGTTGCCGGAACTGCGCAGGATGATCCGCTGATACCCACCGGCCGCAGGTGAGCCGAACAGGTCCTGCTGGAGCGGAGGCTCGAAGATCACGCGTAGCGCATGCTGGGGGAATCCCCGGGTATTGTTCCCGTTGATCCGCAGCTTAACATCCGCGTTCCACACGGGATCCTTGCCCGGCGCGGGGTGCGGACCGTAATAGGCCAGATGACCGGTGCGTTCACCCCGCTTTCCGCGGAAATGGAAATTGCCCGGATACTTCCACCATTTCTGGTCCTCTGGAAAGCGTTCCACAAAGTCCTCCGTGGTGTGGAACATGGCATTACCCACCACATAGATCCCCGTGTCCGGATCGAACAACGCCTGCGGAGGCACCACCAGGCCCAGGACGGGAAGTGGGCCGTGCACCGGGGGCAGCACTGCGGCCGTGGCCGTTCCGCCTCGGCGGCCTCTCGCATCCACAGCACAGGCCCGGATCACGGCGCCGTGCGGTTGTGTACCAGCCGGATGTCGCCATTGGATGGAAGTAGGGATGGATGCGAGCCGGGTGGTGGTGCGCTTGGTGTGCGGAATGAACGGCCCGGTATAGCGCCTCGCAGTGCGCGAGGGCACGGAGCCATCCAGGCTGTAGTACACCTCCCCTTCACTGGCGATGCTCACCAGACCGGAGGGTGCGATGCTGATCACAGGGGCGGGGGCGTCGGTGCCTTTGCGGTGAAGCGTCGGGTGGGGGAACAGGGACGCCAGGAGGCAACCCAGGCCAAGGGCGAGGAGCAATACAACAAGCGAGCGCAGATCGCCGCGGGACATGGCGGGGATCAGTTCTTTTCAGCGGTGCCCCAGCGCAGCAGAAGACCCAACGGCAGCACCATGGCGGCCACCATGATGGATGCGCTGCTGCCGCAGCCCACGCCGATGGCCACGGCGAAGAGGCGGGTCAAAAGGCCGCGTGCAGAGGTGGACCGCACCTCGCCACGCAACAGGAGGGCCACTGCTACCAACGCGATGCTCAGCGGTACAGATGCCCGCACCATGTTCACCGCAAAGGCCACCACGGCGGCGGACACGGCCATTTCACGCGCTCCGGGGTCCGTACGGGCACCCGCCACCAAGGCCGCCAGGAACCCGAACAACGCAGCAGCCAGCATGCTCACCAGCGCGGTGGCGATATCCGGTGGGGTGAAGTATCCCATCTGGTCGGCCACAAGTGCTTTCAGGTCCATGTTCGAACAAATTGTTGGGGTCGAATGTAGAGGTGTTGGATGCGCCTCTGAGTAATATTGCCCGAGCAAACTAAGCATGAAGTTCAAAGCCCTTGGCACCGCCCTGCTGTTGACGGCCATGGCGCAGGCTCAGATGTCCACGGGCACGGGCACTACCATGGTATTGGATGCGGGCACCGGCCTCCGCGTGAACGCCCCGCTCGTTTGGCAGATCCCTGCTGGCGCAAGCGTGATCAACAACGGTAGTGTGGTCCTCGGCAGCGATGCCTCCTTGAGCGAATCGCCCGGGGCGGCCATCACGGGCGACGGAACGGAACGCATCCAGTTACCCCTGGCCGCACCCCCGACGGCGCTTGATGCTGGGGGACTTGGGGGGATCCTGACCACCACGTTGGCGCCCGGTCCCACCACCTTCATTCGGGGTCATCTTCCCTACACCGATTATTCCGGGCACGTTTCCATCGCCCGCTGGATCCACGTGCTGCCCGCGGTGAACAGTGGCCTGAATGCGACCTTCAGCCTGCGCTATGACGAGAACGAATTGAATGCCGTGCCCGAACTCGCGCAGATCTTGCACATCCGGGCGGAGGACAACATCTGGTGGACACTTCCCGCCGCCGTGAACGCGACCAATAATACGGTCACCACCACCGGCCTGGATAGCCTTGGGCTTTTCACCACGTTCGACCAGGACCTGCCGAATGCGGTGGTGGAACCCACCGGGCCGGGCGTGTTCATGGTGGGTATGGACCCGGATGGAGCGCCTTGGCTTCGCGTGCCTGCGGGTCAACAGGTCCGTTCACTCGAGTTCTTTGATAACACAGGTCGATGCATCGCCTCGAGCGCTATGACCCTGGAGGCTGGCTGGCATCCGATCGGATCGATGCACATCGCCCACGGATCGTACGTGCTGCGCGTGAACCGTTCCACCTCAATTCCGGTGCTATGTCCGTGAAGGTCACCATCGCCCTACTGTTCGCGCTATGCACGGGGATCGGGACCTCGGCGCAGTGGACCGTTCCAACCACGGTGGAACTGGATGGAAATACGGGATCCGACCGTCAGGTACATGGCCTCGCGGCCCCGTTAACACCAACGGACGGGTCGAATGTGGAAGCGGACCGGAGCGCCACGGTATCGATGGCGGATGCCGTGGGGGTCAACGACCTTGCGCTTTCCCTCACGCCTGCTCCTGCGACGTTGGTCCCGGGCATGCGGTTGATCATCCGCCCTGCCACGGCCAACACCGGAGCTGTGACACTTGATGTGAACGGCCTGGGCGCACGCGCTGTCCTGAAGAACGTGAATGCTCCTTTGGACAGCGCCGACCTACGGCCCGGATCCCCCGTTCAGCTCGTCTTCGATGGAACCGCCTTCCAAGTGGCCACCCAGCTTTATCCCGCCTGCCCTCCCGGCATGAAAGCCGTGGGCCGCACGGTCTGCGTGGAGGCCACCAGCCGTGCACCGGCCAATTGGTATTCGGCCGGTTCGCTGTGTGCGAATGACGGTCTGCGGCTCTGTGGTTTCGCCGACTGGATCCAGGCTTGCCTGCAGGCGGACAACATCTTCAGTACCATACTGGATTATGAATGGGTGGACGAGGCTGCGAACAGCACGAACCTGGCCAAGTTGATGGGCATAAATGAGGCCACCCTGACACCCGATTGCCGTGCCGGAGGACATCGCGTGCCCACCTCCCCTCAACGATTCCGCTGTTGCTACGATCGATGAGACGCCTCCTTCCTCTCCTTCTCCACATCTTGCTCGCAGCCCACTGCGCGGCCCAGGTGCATATTGATCGACCGATCATCCTGACCGCACCCGACACGTCGCAGCGCATGGTCACGGGCCTTGCCCGCGCGGATGCAGCGGACGCGCTGATCACGTTGGGTGATGCACGAAGCGGCTTCTATCATTGGGCGCAGGCCTCCGGTACGGGACCCAACATCAACCTCACAGTGGACCCGGTAGCCACGGCCTATGTGAACGGGCTCGGGGTCCGGTTCCTACCCACGGCACCAGCGGCGGGCGTGGTCACCTTCAATGTGGATGGCCTGGGGCCAAAGCCGGTGTACAGGAGTGATGGCCTTCGCCTTACGGTCGGTCAGGTCCAACCCGGCAGCATCGTGGAAGCGATCTATGCCGATAGTGCCTTCTTCCTCCAAGGACGCGCCCCTGCCGCTTGTCCCACGGGATTCCTGCCCGTGAACACCTCGTTCTGCCTGATGCGCAACGACACCTTGAACATGTCGATCTACAACGCCACCAACTGGTGCTATTCCCGGGGTGCGCGCCTGTGCTCGTGGGATGAATATATCAGCGCATGCACGGCCGTTCAAGGCCAATTGGAAGGCATGTTCGATGATTGGGAATGGATCGATGGCACCGCCGATCACACCCATACCGCCGTGCAGGCCGGTCGCTACGCCTGCCGCTCGGAGCGAAGCTGGGGTGCCTTGGAGGACGACAACAACTACGCACGCGTGCGGTGCTGCTATTCCCTGCGATGAGACAAATGGCACGCTTCTGCTCCATCGGAACGTTGATGCTGATCGCACAGCTCGGGGTGTCCCAGGTACAGGTGGACAAGCCCATCCTGTTGGAAGGTCCCGATGGTGCCTCACGGCAGGTGAGCGGCCTGCGCGACCCTGCTGGGGAGGGCGATGCGCTGAACGCACGTTCGCTGCAGTATGGTTCCTATCAATACGCTGAAGTGCTTGGCGGTGATGAATGGCTGGCCTCCTTTTCTCCCTCCATATCCTCCTTATTCGCAGGTATGCGACTGCTCCTGCGAGTGCAGGGCGGATCCACCGGTCCGACCACTCTGAACGTGGATGGCCTAGGCGCGTTGCCGGTACGCAAGGATGGTTCAAGGCCGCTGGATGCTGGCGACATTGCCCCTGGTGAGACCGTTTCGCTGGTGTTCGATGGTGGCGTGTTCCAGTTGATCAGCTCCCGACGCATGGACCGCAAGCCCTGCCCTCCTGGCACTGCCGCTGTTGGTGAGCTCTATTGCATTGAAACACAAGAGCACGATTCCACCGACTATCCAACCGCGTCGATCGCATGCGGCGGCCAGAACATGCAACTCTGTTCCTGGTCGCAGTGGTACGTGGCCTGCACGCGCGCTTCGGAATTGGGATTGCAGACCATGATCGGCAATTGGGAGTGGACGAACAGCCCCGCCAATTCCGACATCCAGGCACGGGTGGTGGGCCAGAGCTCCTGTACCCATGCGGCCACCACGAACGGGTGGGACGTGGCCAACCGCTTCTTCCGCTGCTGCTTCAGGCGCTAGGCGCCTTAGCCCAAGGCCTTGTCATAGATCGCCCTGATCTGTGCATTCCTCACCCGCAGGTCGAACTTCTCCCGCACCACGGACAGGCTCTCCTGACACATCCTGCGATACAGCTCCCCATCGCTGATCAACTGGTCCAGGCGCTGGGTGATCTCCCCGGCGATATCATCGCTCGCCCGGCCTTCCACGGCGAGCAGCCAACCATTGCGTCCGTCCTGCACGATCTCGGGGATGGAACTCACGCGTGAGGAGATCACGGGCAACTGGGCGCCCATGGCCTCCAGCACGGTGTTGTTGAAGGGGTCGCTGAAGGTGGTGCTAACGAACACGTGGGCGCGGCGCATCAACTGCAGCAGGCGGCCGTGGGGCAATCCGCGATGCAGTGTGATCCGAGCGTCCTCCGCGATGGTGCGCTCCGCCCAGGCGATGTCCTCTGCTTTGGGCATCACGCCCCAGTCCACCTCGAGCGTGCTCACGATCCACAATCTGGCATCCGCCCTTCCCAGGCGTTGAAAAGCCTTCAGCAGTTCGATACCGCCTTTCCGGTAGAATCCGTTGCCCGCGAAGAGGATGGTGAAATGATCGGGATCCTTTTCCGCGGGCAGGTATTGTTCCACGGCGCGGTACACCACCGACATCTTGGCGGGGTCCACACCCTCGGCCACAAGGCGGTCACGGTTCATGCGGGCCGTGTTCTCGCTGGTGAAGATGAGCTGCTTGCAATGGTCGCCGGCCAGCTTGCGCAGGCCCCAGCGGAACAACGGATGCGACTCGCGCATGGGTTTGTAGCGTGGCAGGTAGCTCTCCACCTCGATCACCCAGGGCCGGCAATTCGCCACCACGCTGTTGTAGGTGTGATACAGGTCCGCGTGCTTCAGCGGAAGGAACAGCTTGGTGTGCGCCAGGAACTGGTTCCTCACCTTCAGCACATGCCACGGAATGTCCAGCCCCCGCGAATAGCGGTAACCGTCCGGCGGATTACTGAAACAGTAATGCTGCCAGTACCGGGTCTTGTTGCTGATGCCGATAACGCGCATGGCGGCGAAGTTAGAGCGGCACCCGATGGGCGTGCAGGTGAGGTCAGGCCTTCAGGAGGCGACCGTCCTTCATCCACGCATCGAAATGGCGGAGACCTTCCCCGATCGAGGTGGTGGGCCGATAACCGAAGTGGGCTCCGGCCTTGCTCACGTCCGCAAAGGTCTGCGGCACGTCACCCGGTTGTTCCGGCTTGCGCTCGATGATGGCCTTTCTTCCGACAACGGACTCGATGGCGCTGATCAGGTCGCGGAGCATGATAGTGTCCGAATTGCCCAGGTTGTAAACCTCGAACGGCGCACCTTGGGTCCGGTCCATGGCCCCGCGCACACCGCTGATGATGTCGTTCACGAAGGTGTAATCGCGCCGCGTGGTGCCATCGCCGAACTGTTGGATGGGCACCCCGTCAGCGATCTTGCGGAAGAACTGGTGAATAGCCAGATCGGGTCGTTGGCGCGGGCCGTAGACCGTGAAGAACCGCAGGGCCGTCACCTTCATCCCATGCAGGCGGGCATACACCTGCGCGAATTGTTCACAGGCCAGCTTGGTCGCTGCGTATGGACTGATGGGCATGATCCCCTGCTCCTTCTCCTTCCACGGCACCTCAGGATCCACCCCGTACACGCTGCTGCTGCTGGCCAGCACGAAATGCGGCACGCGCGCCTGACGAGCGGCCTCCAGCAGCTTCAACGTACCGGTCACATTCACGCGGTGATAGCCGCTGGGATCGGCGATGCTCGGGCGCACACCTGCCTTGGCCGCGATGTGCACGATCATCTCCACCGGCCCCCTGTCCGCAGCGCTGAAGGCACGTGCCAGCAACGCATCGTCGAGGATATCCCCTTCGATGAACCGCACCCGCGGATCCTTGCGGTAGGCGGCGCTGTTCTCCTCCTTCACCGACCGGGCATAGAACGGATCGAAATTGTCGATCACCGTCACGTACCAGCCGCCTTCGGCCAGCAGCCGTTCCACAAGGTGGCTGCCGATGAATCCGGCGCCGCCGGTGATGATCGCGTGTCGCATGGAAAAGGACGCCGAAAGTACGTCTCCGGCATCATCGCTTTTGCCACTTTCGCAGCCCATGCGCCACGGAGAGCCCATCCTCATCGTCAGCCACACCTTTCCCCCATACAAGGGGATCGGCGGCAGGCGCTGGGCGAAATTCGCCCGGACCTTGGCGGAACGCGGCCATCCCGTACATGTTATCCACAGCGCTGGTAGCGACGACCTCAAGGGCTCGCTCTGGTCCGCCGATGTGACCCACCCGAACATCCACGCCCATCCGCTTCCCCAGCGCTATCCCACCGTGCTGTTCAAACGCCCGTTGATCTCGATCACCGAGAAGGTCATGTACCGCGTGTGGCAACGCGTCCTGCCCTTGATCACCAAGGGCAACTGGCTGGACAAGGCCGTGCTCTGGCGGAAACCCTTGTTGGCCTTGAGCGAACGGCTCATCGCAGAGCACGGGATCCGCAACGTGATCATCACCGGTGCGCCTTTCGGATTGATGGCCCATGCGTGCGGGTTGCGTCGGACCCATCCGGAACTCAACCTGGTGGCGGATTTCCGCGATCCGTGGACATGGGGCCATTACTACGGGCAGAAGCTGTTGAGCGCCGCAGCCCAGGAGCAGGAGCGGGCACAGGAGGCGCTGGTCGCACGCACCTTCAACAAGCTCATCTCCCCCGCCCCGGACATCATCGCCCACCTCAAGCAGACCTACAAGGGAGCGGACGAGAAGTACGTCCTCATCCCCCACGCCATCGATCCCCAGGAAATGGGCACACCTGCAACCCGCAAGCCGGACGGCACATTCCGGATGATCTATGCGGGCAGTCTGTATGGGGCCGAGGAGGCTGAAGCCTATTTCGAGGAAGTACTGACCGCCTTCGACAAGCTGCGCACACAGGATGCGGCCACATTCGCGCGCAGCGTCCTCGACCTTTACATCACTGGACATGGCACCGATGCCTACCGGGCGAAGGTGAAAGCGCGTGGATTGGAGGAGCGGATCCGGTTCCATGCCCCCCTGCCGGCGCGCGAGATCTTCCCGCGCCTTGCGGCGGCCGACCTGGTGATCATCTTCATCCCCAGCCCCAACAAGGATTTTCTGGGCACCAAATTCAACGAGATCTTCTACCTGCGCAGGCCCGTGCTGCATGTGGGCGTGCCGGGGCGCGTAGGCCGCACGATCACGGAACGACGGCTGGGCGATTCCGTTCGCGTGGAGGACGTGGCCGTGGAACTGCCGCGCATCATCCGGGGGGAACGCCCGATCACCATCGACCCGAACGTGGACCTCAGTGATCACCTGCTTGGCCCCATTACCGACAAGCTGGTTCGTGAGGTACTCGTATGATCAGGCCTTGAACGTATCGAACAGTCGCACGTAGCCCTGTGTGACGGCCGGCCAACTGAAACGTTCCACCACCCGATCGTAGGAGAACCGCCCCATTTTCGCGTGGATCTCCGGCTCGCGCTCGCAGAAGGCCATGATCGCGTGGTAGAACGCGTCGGCATCACCGGGGGGAAGCAGGTAGCCGTTGTGCGGTGTCACCAGTTCGCCGGAGGCGCCCACGTCGCTCACGATGATCGGCTTGGCGCGGGCCATGGCCTCCAGCACCACCGTGGGCATTCCTTCGAACCGAGTAGGGAGCACGAATGCGCTGCATTCCGAATACAGTGCATGGAGCTGGTCATCGTTCACCCGTCCCAGCAGGCGCACGTTCGAGGGCAGACCGGCCTGCTGGTAATGCGCGAGCAACGGTCCATCCCCGGCCAGGTCAAAGCGGACCAGGTCGGCCTTGCCCTCCTTCACGAGTCGCTGGGCCACGGTCATCAGCACGTCGAGGCCTTTGTTGAAGGCGAAGCGGCCCACGAAGAGCATGGACAGCACACCTGTGGAGGCGGAAGGAGGCGGTGCGGATGGCACTTCGGTCGCATTGGGCAGTACGACCACGCGGCAGTTCGAGCCTTTCACCAGCTTGAGGAGGATGCCTGTGAGCTTGCCGCCGAGGCTGATGACCGCTGTACTGTTGCGCGCAATGTGCTTCAAAGCCGCGCGGAAAGGCCAGCCCAGCATACGTTCCTTGCGGGTGAGCATCTGGAACATTTCGAGCCCGTGCGGATGCACGATCAACCGGTCGCTGAAGCGGTCGATGCCCTTCCACACGCAAAAGCCCTGCGACATGATCACGTCCGGCTTCAACTCCATGAGCTTCTCTCCCACCCGCTCGCTGTACCGCCAGAGTTCCCGCAGGTAGAGTTTGTCCTTGTCGATGTCAGCGATGCGCACTTCGGTGATCCCCAGCGACGGATCGAAGACGGAACCCGCGTGCGGATGGATCACGGTGAGCTTCACCTCCCCGGTACGCGCGAGGTGCTCGGCTAACAACCGAGAATGCCGCTGCATACCGCCCATGGCCTGCGGATAGATACCGTCGGTGCAGAGAACCACATGCATGGGATCAGAAGATCACGCGATCTGTTCCTTCAGCAACGTGGCCACGCCTTCATCAATGCCCCAAGTGGGCTCCCAACCGGTCGTGCTCTTCAACTTGCGCACATCCGCCAGCAGGTGCATGCGTTCCACCTTCCGCACGCGCGCCGGATCCACCTCGATGGTCAACTTCTCACCCAACTGGCGTTCGAAGGCCTCCACGATCTCGCGCACGCTGTACTCGATGCCACGCCCGATGTTGAACGTATCGTAGCCCTTGAGGCCCTTGCTCAACAAGGCATGCATCGCGCGGCTCATGTCCTCCGTGTGGATGTAATCGCGCTTCGGATCGAGGTTGCCGAGCTTCAGGGTGCGGGCTCCGCCGAGGACCTGGCGCTGGATCTCGGGGAAGAGGTGCGGATTGGTCTCGTTCGGGCCGAATGCATTGAAGAAGCGGCCGACCACCACGGGCATGCCGGTGCGCAGATGGAACTCGCTGGCCAGTTTCTCCGTGGCGAGCTTCGTAGTGCCGTAGATGTCCATGGGCCCCAGCTCGTGCTGTTCGTCCATGGCCCCATCGGCGATGGGATACACGGCGGCGGTGCTGGCCACGAAGACCTGCTCCACGCTGCCCTTGCTGCCCGCGGCCTCCAGCACGTTGATGGTACCGTTGATGTTGATGTCCGCCGCTTCGGCAGGGTGCTCGTTGCAGTACGGGATGAAATGGATGGCCGCCAGGTGAAGCACCCAGTTCGGCCGGGTTTCGTCCAGCACGCGCTGGGTGCCCTGTTTGTCGCGGATGTCCACTTCGAAGAAGCGATCGTCCGGCACGCCGGCCAGGTGCCTGCGGCCAAAGCTCAGGTTGTCGAGCACGAACACCTCGTGGCCCTGCTGTTGCAGATGCTTGCTGAGCGCGCTGCCGATAAAGCCTGCGCCGCCGGTAAGTAGGACCTTCTTGGACATGCTTCTTCGTCCCGGGATAACGGGAGGTCCGCGAAAGTAGGGTCTTGGCCTCAGGCGGTCATGGCCTGAAGCAAGGTCGTGTATTGCTGAAGGAACGCCGACTTGGTGAAGTGGGACAACGCGAAGGCCCGCAGCCGCGCACGTTCATCCCGGGTTACCGGCTTCAATTCGGGCAAGGCCGTGCCTTCCGCCACCACCAGCCCCAGGTCGTGCGCGGCCACCAGCTCGCTGAAATCGCCAAGGTCGGCGTTCGTGATCACGCGCAGCCCACTGCTCAGGTACTCGGCGAACTTGGTGGGACTGGCCACGCGGTTGGTGATGGTCCTCTCGCGCACCATGATGCCGAAGTCGCATCCGGCCAACACCGCGGCCACATGTGCATGGTCCAGCCACTTCACCGCAACCCGACCGGGATACGCTGCTTCCAAGGCGCTGTTGTTCGCATCGCGTTTGCTGAGGAAGAGCACCTGCACCATGGGCTGCTCGTCCAAGAGCCGCGTGAGCAGTGGTTTCAGCAGATCGAAGGACTGCCAGCCGGCCGTGCTGCCGCTGTACACCAGCCGCACGGCCTCATCGCGACGATCCCCGAATACAGGTGCCGCATGTTCCACGTCCTGACCCAGGGTGCACGGGATCACGGCATGGGCCTCTCCGGTGTAGCCATAGCGTTCGCGCCAATGGTCCACCAAGGCTTGGCTAACAGCGATCCGGAAGTCGCTTTGGTTCACGGCTTCGTTCTCCAGCGGACGGAACTGGGCGATGAGCGCATCATCGTCGATGATGCGGTACTCCTCCCACTCCGCGGCATAGGCACCACGGCCATCGAAGCACACGCGTTTGGTGAGGCCTCGCTCGCGCATGCGCAGGGCCATCCATGTGGCGAAGGGCCCGCGGCAGATGATGCCGGATGGGCGCAGCAGACGGCACACCCACGCCAGTATCGCTGTGTTGGAACGCCACCGCTTCATCTGCGGCACCATCGGGATAACCCAGGCCGAAGGCGAATGGGCCTTGATCTTCTTCCGTGTGCTCAGGAAGTCTCGCCCGCTCACCAACGCCACCAGCTTCACATTGGCCCTATCAAGTGTGCCTGCCTGTCCGGTAGGCAGGTTGAGATGCTCCACTACATCGGTCACCTGGCTCCAGTACACGCCGCTGGGCTGGTCGTTATAGGTGAGGTATAGGAGCATGCAACGAATGAATACCCGGTCAGCAGTTCCGTCCAGAAAGGGATGCGCCTATGATCAACCCAGCGCTCATAGCCTGAACAAGGCGACCTCGTCCTGTAGCTTATCGAAGCCCTTATCCCCGGTCACCAACGGCATGTTGAGGTAGGCGGCCGTAGCGGCGATGATGCAGTCCGGCAGCTTCAGGCCGGTCTGCTTCCGGAAGTCGATGGCGTAGCGGCGCACCTCCGGTTCTGCCCCGATGATGAGGCATTGATCGAGGAAGGCCCGGATCCGTTGCGCCTGGGCCCGGGTGATGCGCGAGGTGGCCAGCAGTTCGATCTCCGTGATGAACGAAACGTGGATGTCAGCACCATCCAGGAAGTCGACCACTGCACCGTCGTTGGAGAACAACCGGATCAGGATGTTCGTGTCCGCAAGGATGCGCTCACCACTCATTGCGCATACGCCTCACTTCCTCAAGCGCCCAATCGGCCATACCAGGCACCGCACCGGCGAACTTGCGCACCTCAGGCAACTTGCGCTTCGGCCGCTTGGGGAGCGACGGGCGCAGCTTGCTCTTGCGGGCGGTCCGCTTGTTCACGAGCTTGCTCATGGTTGCCGAAGATATGCTCTTGGGCGTGGTAGACCCAAGGTGTTCATGTGCTCCACCGCCTCGGTCACCAGTTCCAGTACACGCCACTGGGCTGATCGTTGTAGTTGAGGTAGAGGAGCATCGGGGGTTGTTGGGCCGAAAAGGCGCTGAGGCGCCAAGGAAGGAAGGCTTGGCGAAGGTGGTGGTTTGAAGGCGTTGCACTATTTTGTAACTCAATGACCGACAAGAATGGCGTCAATGTGCGGTTATGTGCAACCCTAACAGACCGACAGTGCTACGAGAACAGAGAAATAATATGACGAAAATACTTACCTTATTTATTGTGACCTTTTTTTCATTGACCGCTTTTGGACAAGAAAGCTGGTTTGACTTGAAAATATCAGTTCTATATATGAACTTTACCGACAATGACTCGGGAACAGTTTACAATTACATTCTAACCAAACAAGTTCTTGGCGACACGACTATTCAAGGTAAAACATTTCAAATAATACGTTGGACAAAATTCAAAGATAGTGATGGAGCAAAGACAAATTACATTGAATACGAATACTTCACAAACAAAGAACTAATCCGACTTGACCACAATTTACAGACTATTCATAATCTTAAACTAATCGCTAACCTTGAGCAACAAGGAACAGTTTTCGGCAAGACAGGAAAAATAAAATCTGAATACATTGATTTACGGAGAAGTTATCCGAGAGATAGTTTGGTTGCTGACGATAGAACTCCTATAAAGTTTTTCATTGACGAAAACTGCAAGTATTCATTGACTTACCGACCAGAACTCAATGTGATGGAACTTGAAGAAAATTGTAAGTCAGCGACAAAATATTGTTTAGGCGAAGTGTTCAAAGAACTAACGCAAGGACTAAAAAACACAACTCCAATCAACTCTCAATTTGAACTGACCAAAGGCGATGAAGTTCAGTTACATTATCGCAGACGAAATTACAATGACACAACAAGATTGGCTGAGTTTGAAAAGAAACAAATTATCTCAATGGTTTATAGTGGCGACACTATTATTGACAAGCAGAAACAGTTAATGATAACTTACAATGACTACAATTTTCTAAGCGGTAGAACAAAAGAACCGCAAATAGTTTTCGTAACAATGGCAGACAGCGGTTTTTATATGAATGGGCAACAATTTATTCCGACAAAGAACTTTAAACCTGTGTTCAAAATTGACAGCTTAAAAATGGATGAAAGTAAAATCCAAAAGGAATACATTGAAGAATACAGAAAGGAAGCAAAGAAAATATTCCTTAGCTTTTCAGCCTATGTTTATGACACTTTAGGTGGTGTTGCTTTTCCAAGAGTAATTTATCAGCAAACCAATTCACCTTACACAAACTATGTCCTTCCCTACTTTCCAGTTATGTTCAACATTTTTCCTGGAATAGACGGTGTTATCACCTACATCAAAAAAGACGGAAAAGAATACGGAGAAAAATTAAAACCAACAGTTAAGACAGACGAAACGAATATTAGGAAAATCACTTGCTTATCAAGAAAAGAAGTTCAACTTGACATCTATTTTGCTCAAACTTGTAGCATCGCAGCTTTACTATATGGCAAGGACGACAAAACAAAACCAATTCACAAGCAAGAAATTACTGCAACTGGACTACAATCTATAATCGTAAAGACACCGAAACTAAAGAAAAATGAAAGTTATCAAATACAAGTTGAATATTATCGGGACAACAACACGGGTGTATTGACAACAGGATTTACAGCAAACTACAAATGACCGAAAGAAGGGCAGCACATAACAGCACCTACAAGAAATTGGCGGTTCAGTGGTTAAATGAAGTTTTGTGCTTCGTATCAAGTGCAGTGCTGGCAGACAGTTTTGTGCTTCGAAATCGCCAACTTCTTGTAGCTGCAAAACGTTGAACGCCATTGCGCCCAGAGCGGCGCAACAGCGTCCAACTGCGAATGACAACGCAGGTAGGAAGCACCGTGCCACCGCACCGTCCCGCGCTACTTACAGCATCCGCTCCAGCACCTCCACGATCCGCTCGGTGGCGTGGCCATCCCACAGCGGTGGTATTTCGCCTTTCTTGAACGTGCCGTTCTCGATGCGCGCTATGGCGGTGCGCACAGCGTCCATGTCCAGCGGCACCAGCTCGTTGCTTCCGATGGTCACGGTACTGGGGCGCTCGGTGTTCGGGCGCAGCGTAAGGCAGGGCACGCGGCGGAAGGTGCTTTCCTCCTGGATACCGCCGCTGTCGGTAAGGATGAAGGCGCAGGTGGCAATGAGCTTCTGGAAGGCGAAATAGTCCAGCGGTTCGGTGAGCACCAGCCCGTTGATGGCATCGCACTTCGACTTCAGCCCAAAGGCCTCGATGTTCTTCACCGTGCGCGGATGGATGGGGAATACCACCTTCCGGGTACGGCACACATCGGCGATCAGGTCAAGCAACTCGCTGAGGCGCTCGGGCACATCCACCGTGGCGGGCCGGTGAATGGTCATGAGCACATGGCCACCATCGCCCAGGCCCAGTTCATGCAGCACCGGTGAGGCCTGCACCTGCGGCTCGAAGGCTACGAGGGTATCGATCATGGTGTTACCCACGAAATGGATCGCCTCCTCGAGCCTTCCCTCCTTCCGCAGGTTGTCCAGTCCGCTTTGCTCGGTAACGAAGAAGTGATCGGTGAGCTGATCGGTGAGCACGCGGTTATGCTCCTCGGGCATGGTGCGGTCGTAGCTGCGGAGGCCGCTTTCAAGGTGCCCGATGCGCACGCCCATCTTGTTCGCCGTGATAGCCGCGGCCAGTGTGCTGTTCACATCGCCCACCACCATCACCATATCCGGCTTTTCGTCCGCGATCAAGGGTTCAAGCCCGCTCATGATCGCGGCCATCTGCGTGTTGGGGCTGCCCCCGCCGATGTTCAGGAAGATGTCCGGCACCAACCCGAACTGCTCGAAGAACACATCGGCCATGTTGGCGCTATAGTGCTGGCCGGTGTGCACGATGCGCACATCCAATGAACCCCGCTCCGCAGCTACCTTCTTGAATCGGGTGACCTTGATGAAGTTGGGCCGGGTGCCCACCACGATAAGGAGTTTCCTAGCAGCCATGGGGACAGGGAATAGGGAAACCACCCCTCACCCCTCCTTGTGCATGAGCGAGCCGCGAAAGCGGCATCGCAAGGAGGGGAGAACGACCGGGTGTAGTTTTCATCAAGGATCGCGGCCTTACCCGAGGGTTTTCTTGTGGCTGCGGGTGGCCACGATGAACTCGCGGCTGTCGGTGTCGCTCACCTTGCGGGCGGGTGCACCGGCGATGGTCATGTGCCCTTCGGGGAAGGACGCGTTCACCACGCTGTTGGCGCCGATGGCGGTGAAGTCACCGATCACGATGTCGCCGAAGAGCTTGGCGCCGGGCCCGATGTAGCAGTTCTCACCGATGGTGGGCACCAGGTCCACAGGGCCGGGGCGCGTGCCGATGACCACATCCACGTGGATGCGGCAGTTCTTGCCGATGCGGGCGTCGGGGTGCACTACGATGGTGCCGCGATGCGCGATGCTGAGGCCCGGCCCGAACACGTTCGGCGGAACATCGAATCCGCAGCGCACGGACTGGTTGTGGAAGCGGATGGACCAGTACTTGTAACGGAGCTTTCCAATCAGTCCGCTGTTCTTGTGGCAGTTCAGGTGGTACTCCACACGGCGGAGCAGGCGTTGGAACTTCCACACCTCGTCGAACATCATCTGCGAGGAGAACTCACGCCGCAGGGCGATGCGGTCCGCCTCCAGATAGGCCAGGAAGTCTTCGCGTGAACGGATCATAGGTCCTGGGGGCGTGGTCGGTTCAACGATCGCAGCAGTCGCTCTGCGGTGCCGAAGCCGAGCAAGTTATGCAGCAGGGCGTAGCGCTCGGTGATGGCCCGGCCCACCTGGGGCCGAAAGCCGCGTCCGATGGCGCTATCGTACAGGCGCTTCGCTTTGGGCAGGTCCTCGGCGGCCACGATGCGCAAGGCCATGAAGATGTATTGACGCAGGGCGTCTATCTCCTCCGTGAAGCGCACGGGGTCCATCCGCGTGAGGTGGTCCTTGATGGCGATCCTCAATTCCAAGTACCGGTCCCAGTTCGCCGAAACGGAGCTCTGGCTGATGGAGCCGGATGCGCGCTTGAGCACCTGTGTGGCGATGCGGCGGTCCCAAGCGATGCGCGCATCGTTCTTCAAAAGGCGGAACAACAGGTCATAGTCCTGGCTGCTGCGCAGGTCCTCGCGCCAGCCGCCCACCGCTCCCAAAGCCGTCCGCTTCCAGAGGTTGGCGCTGGTGGTGCCCATGCGTGTCTTGATCACGCCCATCCACGGTCGATCATACTCGGCCAAGGCGGGCAGCAACAGGCCGTTGGGCATCACCTGTTCGAAGTCGCCCACCACCACGTCCGGCAGGCCCTGCTGCTCTGCCAGGCGGACCTGTGCTTCGATCTTATCGGGAAGGAGCAGGTCATCCGCATCGAGGAACTGCACATAATCGCCTGTGGTCAGCTTCATCCCTTGGTTCCGTGCGGCCGCGGCACCCAGGTTGGCCTGGCTATGGATGCGGATCTTCTGGGGGTGTAGGGCGGCCATTTCGGAGAGCACGACAGAGGTCCCATCCGTACTTCCGTCGTCGACACATACGATGTCGAGGTCATGTGCGGATTGGTGCAGTACGGTGTGCAATGCGGCCCGGAGGTGGTCCTGGACATTGTAGCAGGGAATGACGACAGCTACGCGCATGGGGGCGGCGAAGCTACCAACGGCGGCCTCGCCCCATGCAGGGGCTTATGGTCGCGCAGGGCTTCGCCGAAGCCAGGAGGCCGCCCAGATGAACATCAACAGTACCGGGTACTGAAGTGCGTGCAGCAGCTTCACGGACACCAGTTCCAACGGGGGCTTCAACGGGGAGAGGAGGTGCAGGACGACGGCCAGCGATCCGAGCGCGGCAAAGGCGATGAGCACCACCTTGTCATAGCGCCGTGAGGCGAACAGGGCGCGGGCGAGCAGCACGCACAGCCCGCACATGGCGGCCGCGAAGGCCATCGCCATGCCCCATTTCAGTAAGATCAGCGACCGGAGGGACCAGCCGGATACCCACGACTGGAACTGACTATGGGCATAGGACATGGGCGTGTTCCGGGCCACATGGTCCAGCTGGTAGTTCAGGTTGATGAACACGAACTCGCGGAGCGCACCGAGCACCACGGAGATGGCCAGGCATGCGGGCAGTGCGAAGCGGCGGATCATGGGGCCGCCGTTGGCGTGGGGGCCAGCCGGGCAAAGCGTTGCACCCAGATGTACCAGAGCAGGAACACCCACCCATAGACCACCACGTAGAAGGTGTAGTCGTGGTTGAAGTTGAGCAGCTCGTAGTCGATGGTGACCACGATACACAGGGCGGCCACACGGATGGCATTGATCAGGTGGATGGTGATCACGCCCAACGGGATGAACCAGAGCTTATGCCTCCATGGTCCGGGGTAGGCGATGATGAACAGGCTGAACACGGCGAAGAGCCCCACGCCGTTGCAGGGATCACCGATCCACAGCAGGTGCCCGCCTTCCACGCCGATGGTGCGGATCTGCTCCACGTTGGCGGGTTCGGGGATCAACCGATAGCCCAGGATGCGCAGGATGGCTGTGGCCCAAGCGATCACTTGGTCGATGACCCAATGGTCCAGGGCGCCATTGGGCTTCAGCACCAGGGAGTAGAGCAGGTACCAGCCGGTGAAGAGGGCTGCGGAAAGTGCGAAGAACCGGAAGAGTGGATCACGCCCGGCCGCGAAGGCGGGAGCGCGGTTGGTCATCCTCGGGCGTTGGAGCGCTGCCGGCGAAGGTCGAGGACACGCTTACCGCCCAAGAGGGCACCAGCACCGATGAGGAAGGAAAGGCCACCGTCGATGGGAATGCAAGGAGGCGGCCAGCACGGAGGCGGACCACCCTGCGCGAAAAGCCCGCCGGACAAGGGCAGCAGGACCGCGCAAGCGATCAGGGCAATGCGGAAAAGAACCTTCATTCGTTGGAGCAGTGGAATAACGAGCACAAACATAGCCTGATTTCGGCCTCTGGAGGAAACCAAGCGTGGCCGATCTTTTCAACGATCGGATGGGGCGGACGAATATAACGCGTCCACACCGACCCTCCCGGAAAGGGGAAAGCGCTGGCAGTAGGCGCCCAGCGCAGGGAGTTGCCCGGGACCGCGCGGAGGCCCAGGCCCGGGGGGCGAATACGTATATTCGCCGCCCTTTCCGCATTCTGCGCCCCTGAAGGCCAGGCACGGCGGTCCCAGGTCCGGAACAACACATGGCAGCAGCGGCAGGTCCCAAGGCAGGGGTGATCGATGTGAACGATCTGCGCTACTTCCTGCGGATCTTCTCGAAGAACTGGTATTTCGTGGTGGTGGCCATCATCCTGTCCGCCGTCCTCTCCTACCTCTATTCCTACAAGATCCCCGAGGTCTACGGCTCAAAAACGCAGATCCTGCTGAAGGACCGGGAGACGTACAACTACCAATCGGCCGTGTACCAGAACATCGGTTATGTGGCGGCCTATGGCGACATCGTGAACCAGAAACGGGTGCTCACCAGCTACGACATGGTGAACAAGACCCTGGACAAGCTGGATTTCGACATCTCCTACTACATCATCGGTCGGTTCAAGACCAGTGAGGTGTACAACAAGCTGCCCTTCACGGTGAGCATGCGCATGCTGAACGACAAGCTGTACGAGAAGCCGTTCGACATGCACATCATCGACCCGGAGCACTTCGAGCTGAGCTACGACCGGGGGACCGGTGTGATCAAGAAGGTCTTCCCGTTCAACACGGACATCGCGGACAACCAGGACGGTGATTTCACGCTCCGGGTGGAGAAGCTCGTTGCGGTGACGCCCAACAACCTGGACAAGTTCACGGCCAGCGACTACCGTTTCGTGTGCCACAGCCGGGGCTGGCTGGTGAGCAAGTACAACTACCGGATGACGGTGAACAACCTCGAGTTCACCACCATCCTGGAGGTCACCGTGGAGGATGAGATCCCCGAACGGGGCAAGATGTTCCTGGACACCTTGAGCCAGCAATACATCGATTATACGCTGAAAAGCGAGTACGATATCAACGACCGCACCATCACATACATCGACAAGCAGATCGATGAGGTGAGCGTGACGTTGGGGGAATATGAGAATGATCTGGAGCAGTTCATGGCCAACAAGAACATCCTGGACCTGAACAAGGAGGAGGAACAGTACTACAACGAACTGGTGCGCTACGACACGGAGAAGCGGAAGCTGGAACTGATGATCGAGAGCGTGAATTCGCTGGAGAACTATGTGTTGAGCAACGGCGAACAGAAGCTGCTGCCCCCCTCCTTCTACATCCTGGAGGACGACGTGTTCCTGAAGGGGATGCTATCGGAGCTCTACGACTCCCAGATGAACACGAACCGGAGCCTGTTCGACGCCACGCAAATGAACCCGGCCGTGGGCAAACAGGATTCGCTGCTGCGCCTCAACCGCGCCAACCTGCTGATCTACCTTACGAACACGCGCAAGGCGATCAAGGAGAAGATCGGTGATGTGGAGGTACAGATCAACGATTACACCCGGATGATCAAGGGCGTGCCGGCGAACCAGCGAGGCCTGTTGAACATCAAACGGAAACTGAACGTCAACGAGAAGCTGTACGAGTTCCTCCTGGAAAAACGTGCGAACACGGTGATCGCCCGGGCGGGCATCATACCACAGACCAAGGTGATCGAACGGGCGCGTTCCCTGGGGGTGGTTCGGCCCGACAAGGTGAAGATCCTGTACACCTTCATGGTGGGTGGCGTTATCCTGAGCATGGTGCTGATCTTCATCCGGGTGCTGTTCTACGACCGGCTGGAGAACGCCGACCAGCTGCGGAGCGCGACACAATTGCCGGTGTTCGGGGAGATCATTGCCAGCGAGAAGGCCCAGGAGAACTACGTGGTGGTGGACAGCGATCCGAAGAGCGCCATCTCGGAGAGCTTCCGCACGGTGCGCACCAACCTGGAGTACCTGCCCTCCACGGAGAAGGGCAAAGTGGTGATGGTCACGAGCTACCGCCCCAATGAAGGAAAGACCTTCTGCTCGGTGAACCTGAGCGCAATCCTGGCGAAGGCCGGCAAGAAGGTGCTGCTGCTGGAACTCGACCTGCACAAGCCGAAGGTGGCCACGGGCCTGGGCATGAATTCGAACCAGGGGCTGAGCAACATCCTGGTGGGCAAGGCCGGCTTTGCGGAATGTGTTCAACCCACACACATCGAGAACTTCAGCGTGATCCTCAGCGGTCCCACCCCACCCAACGCCAGCGAACTGGTGTTGAGCAAACACCTGCAGCAGCTCTTCGAATGGGGTCGGGAGCACTTCGACTATGTGATGGTCGACACACCACCCGTTGGCCTGATCACCGACGCCTTGTTGATGATGCGCCATGTGGACGCCACCCTGTTCGTGATCAACACGCGATTCGCCAATAAGGACCACATCCGCAATGCCATTGAATCGGCACAGGCGAGCGCAACGAAGAACTTCGGCTTCATCCTCAACGGGGTGCGCATGAAGAAGAGCAAGTACTACTACAACACCAACTACGGATACGGATACCGGTACGCATACGGATATGGCAGCGGCTACGGCTACGGTTACGGATACGGTGCACGTCGCAGCAAGAAGCAGGAAAGTCAGGAGCAGAAGGGTGATCAGCGCCGCAACCAGGATTCCTGAACCATTCCCCGCCGCATGGAACAGCACGCATCCGTTGATTGGGACATCATCATCAAACCCCGGCAGGCCTGGTGGAAGCCCGATCTCCGCGAATTCTGGCATTACCGTGATCTGTTGTGGTTGCTGGTGCGCCGGGACCTTACCGCACAATACAAGCAGACGATCCTGGGCCCGGCGTGGCTGGTGCTTCAGCCGCTGATCACCACCATCACCTACACCGTGATGTTCGGCCTGATGGCGCGGCTGCCCACAGGTGGCATTCCGGCCATGCTCTTCTACCTGAGCGGTATTGTTCCCTGGACCTACTTCGCGGGTGTGGTGAACAAGACCTCACGCACCTTCGTCAGCAATGCGAATGTCCTTACCAAGGTGTACTTCCCCCGGCTGATCATGCCGGTGAGCACTACGCTGTCCACGCTGTTCTCCTTCCTCGTCCAACTGGGGCTGTTGATCCTGATCATCGGTGGTCATGCGTTCTTCGCTGACTTCCACTGGACACCGTCACTCAACCTGGTGTTCCTCCCGGTCGTGATCCTCTTGATGACCCTGCTGGGCTTGGGCGCGGGCATCCTGGTATCGGCCATGAGCACGAAATACCGCGACCTGGGCTTCCTGGTGTCCTTTGGTGTTCAATTGCTGATGTTCGCCAGCCCCGTGATCTTCTCCCCGGAGATGGTCTCGCGGAACCGTACGATCGAGATGATCTTCAACCTGAACCCGATGACACCGGTGATCAATTCCATGCGGACCATGTTCTTCGGCGGTGCGCTGGATTGGTATGGTCTGGGGTATGCCGCCCTGGCGTCGCTCGTGTTGCTGATGACCGGCCTGGCGGTATTCCAGCGTGTGGAACGTTCATTCGCGGACGTGGTATGAGCCAGGACGGAACGCCGCGGGTCATCCAAGTACAAGGGGTGGACAAGCGCTATCGCCTTGGGCAGGCCGGCGGCGCAACGCTCAGCGAGGATGTGGGCGCATGGTTCGCCCGGTTCCGCGGTAGGCCCGATCCCCGGATCCCGATCGGTAAGGAGGTCGACGGCCAGCGTGTTGGCACGGATTTCTGGGCCCTGCGCGAGATCTCGTTCGATGTTCATCAAGGTGAGATGCTCGGGATCATCGGGCGCAACGGGGCCGGAAAAAGCACGCTGTTGAAGTTGCTCTCCCGGATCACCCTCCCTACCACGGGCGAGATCCGTATGAAAGGCCGGATGAGCAGCCTGCTCGAAGTAGGCACGGGATTCAACCCCGAACTCACCGGCCGGGAGAACATCTTCCTGAACGGTGCCATCCTGGGCATGCGCAAAGCGGAGATCGAACAGAAGCTCGACGACATCATCGCCTTCAGCGGGATCCAGCACCATATCGACAGTCCTGTCAAGCGCTACAGCAGCGGCATGAAGGTGCGCCTGGGCTTCTCCGTGGCGGCACACCTGGAGCCGGAGATCCTGGTGATCGACGAAGTGCTTGCCGTTGGCGATACGGAATTCCAACGCAAGTGCTTGGGGAAGATGAAGGACGTGTCACGTGCAGGCCGCACGATCCTGTTCGTGAGCCACAACATGACGGCCATCGCTTCGCTGTGTTCGCGCGTCATCTGGCTGCACGATGGGCGGATCCGCATGAGCGGTCCAACGAATGAGGTGGTACGCCAGTACCTGAGCACGTACAATGAACATGGCGAGTCGCGTACCTGGCAATTGGGTGAGGATGCTCCGGGCGATGACCTGGTACGCCTTACCGGGGTGACCTTGGAACGCGGCGATGTGACCGAGGTGCTCACCACCGCAACAGCCCTGCGTGTGCGCATCCGGTATCACAACCTGGCCATCGCGGACAACGACCTGAACATCTCGATACACCTCTACAATGGAGAGGACATCCTCGTTTTTGTGAGCGGATGGCGTGCGGCTGACCCGAACAGCCCCGTGGCCAGCGGGCCGGGCAGCGTTTGGTGCGATATTCCTGCAGACCTGCTCAGTCCGGGCGATTACCGTGTGGTGGTGAACTTCCACCGCAACGCGAAGGTGATCTTTCAGGTGGAGGAGACCATTGCCTTTGAACTGCACGACGTGAAACGCAACGGGGCCTGGTTCGGCAAGCGCCGCGGCGTGTTCAGTCCGCAGTTGGTGTGGGGAGCGGAAGCTTCCTGACACGCGCACGGCGTTCGTGGACGATCGGGTCGTGGGACCGCTGACCTGATCAACGGACAGGGCTCGGTCCGCCGTTGATCAACGCGATCAACCGTTCCGCCCACTGTTCCACCTCCTCCACCGAATAGCGTTGATCGATGGGGAACGCGATGAGGCGCTCCGCCCGTTCCACCTCCTTCGCAAACTCCGCCCGACGGCTCCGTTGCTGAAGCTCGGGCCAGTAGCGCGGGATGAACAGGCCGGCCGCATGAAGCGGTGCCAGTGCAACGGGCTCCTTCAGTAACAAGGGGTAGCACAAGGGAGCGCAATTCGCGTCCAGTTCGATATCCAGCTCATTCAGATGACCGAGCACCTCATGGGCCCGGGCCGCGTTCATGGCCCGTTGCGCGCGCATGGCCCGATGATCGTACCGGGACAACAAGGCCTTTCCAAGCACCGAGCCCGCCACGATATCGCTCATCATTCCCGCCTCATTCGCACGGAACGCCTCCAGCGCGGCGGTGGTCTCGCCTAATGCACCAAGCACCAGATGATCCGCAGAGCCTTTGGTATTCCGTTGGCCGGGCGGCGGAAGTGCGTGTGGCCCGAAGACATATCCACCATCGGGAACACCGAAGAACTTGCGTGCGGAATTGAATGACCAAAGGCCTGCGGGAGGCGCGCCGGCGTAAAAGGCATGTGTTTCATCCAGGATCGCACGCGGTCCAAGTTCCACAGCCAAGGCCCTGGTGGCTGTGCTGCGCACACCGAAGTGGTCGACCAGGACGATCAGCTCATCGTTACCAGGTATGCTCAGGCCCATCGGTGCCAGGTGCTCATCCAGCGCATACCACTCCACGTTGATACCGCGCTCGATGGCCGGCTCCAAAAGGCTGTCGCACGTGTAGAACGGCACGCGGATCCTCGCGGGTCGGAAGGCATCCAGGATAAGCGCGAACCCACTTCGACCATTGGCCAGGAACAGCCCTTGAGGGTATGGATCCTCGGTCCTGTCGGTCCAGGAACCCAATCCGAGGAAACCACCATAGGTCAAGCGGGACGGAGGGTTCATGGCCTGTTGGGGAACGCCGGCAAAGATGCGATACCGCGACGTTGAGCGCTACATTTGGCCATTGATCGCCCATGAGCGGCCGCAATCGGTCAGTGGCGTGAATGGACCTGATCGCTACCCTGGAACGAATTCGCGGCGAATGAGCACACTGGCCCTGCCGTTCACCTTTGTGATCGGTGCTCCAAGGAGCGGAACCACCTGGTTGCATCAGATGCTGTCCGAGCATCCCGCCGTAGCGGGGCTTGGCTCCACGGAACTCACGCTCTTCAGCCGGTACCTTTCCCCTTGGGCCAAGAACTTCAAGAGCGAAAGGCAGGACATCGATGCGGGGCGTTGGTCGCAGGGCCTGCCGGTGCTGTTCTCCGATGACGAGTTCGAGCAATTGATGCGTTCGGTGGTGGATGACGTGTATTCGAGGGTGCTCGCACGCCGCCCGGGCGCATCACACCTGTTGGACAAGCACCCGAACTACAGCAACCACCTGCCGCTCATCCATCGCTTGCTACCCCAAAGCCGTTTCGTCCACATCATCCGCGACGGCCGGGAGGTGGCCGTGAGCATGATGAGCGCTGCCAAGCGCGTAGGTCATAGTCCGGGTGAGATCCGCGGAGCCGCCCAGGAATGGGTGCGGTGCATAACCAACGCGCGCGCCTATGGATCCACCTTAGGACGCGGGCAGTACCTGGAAGTGCGTTATGAGGACCTGATGGCAGGCACCGCCGCACAAGTGCAACGGGTGTTCGCTTTCTGCGAACTGGAGGCCACTCCGGCGTTCGTAGAGCAGATCGCTGCGAAGAACAACATCAACGTGCGACAGGTCAGCGGAGGCGACAGCAGCCTGAACAAGTTGCGCTCCACCCCCGGCGCCATCTGGAAGCAGAAACTGGCCACAGCGGAACGATATGCGTTCGACCGGATCGGCGGTGGCCTGCTGCGCGAACTTGGCTATGCGGAGAAGGACTGGTGGATATTGCAGCCCTCCGACAGGGTCCGTGGCGCCCAGCACGATCTCCTCTTCCGCATGAGGCAGAGCGCATCCGTGTTGAAGAACATATGGACGCGACCGTACGGAGCTCCGATACCGTGAACATCCACCTAGACCGAACGTCGTGCGAGAAACGATCCTGGTAACCCGCAGTTTTTTACCGCCTCGAGAGGAGTTCGATCGGTATCTGGATGGTCTTTGGCAAAGCCATTACCTCACCAACAACGGTCCCTTGGTGAAGGCCTTGGAAGCCCGGTTGAAGGATGCATTGGGCGCGGAGCACCTCTTTTTCACAGGCAACGGCACCATCGCCCTGCAACTGGCCATCCGCGCGCTGGACCTGCAGGGCGAGATCATCACCACGCCGTACAGTTATGTGGCCAGCACCACCAGCATCCTCTGGGAGCGGTGCAGGCCTGTATACGCGGAGATCGACCCGCGCTCCTGCAACATGGATCCTGCGCGGATCGAGGAGCGGATCACGGAACACACGTCCGCGATCCTGGCCACACACGTTTACGGGCTTGCCTGCGATGTGGACGCCATCGAGCGGATCGCCGTGAAGCACGGTCTGAAGGTGATCTATGATGGTGCCCACGCATTTGGTAGCACCTACAAGGGGCGTTCGTTGATGACCTTCGGGGATGTGACCACCGGGAGTTTCCATGCCACCAAGATCTTCCATTCGGTGGAGGGTGGTTGCGTGATCGCACGCGATGCTGAGGTGGCCCAGCAGATCCATTTGATGCGCCAGTTCGGCCATATCGGTGATGACCACTATACAGTAGGTGTGAACGGCAAGAACAGCGAATTCC
Source organism: Flavobacteriales bacterium (assembly GCA_031411095.1). Classification (GTDB taxonomy): domain Bacteria; phylum Bacteroidota; class Bacteroidia; order Flavobacteriales_F; family PHOS-HE28; genus PHOS-HE28. The sequence continues at coordinate 285,457 of JANOAK010000007.1, forward strand.
ACGCTGCCATGGGCCTCGCCGTACTTGATCATTTCCCCCGGATCATGGCCGATCGCAAGGACCAGTGGTGGCGGTATGCCCAGGCATTCGAAGGCCACGGGGATTGCACGTTCCCCATGCCGCCCAAGGACCTTGAGCACAACCACTCCTACTTCCCGTTGATATTCGGATCACACGAGCTGATGGTGCAAGCGCAACAGGAATTGCTGGGCGAGGACATCATGGCCCGACGGTACTTCTATCCTTCACTCGACGCGCTTCCCTATCTGAAGGACACGGATGTATGCCCGATCTCACGGCGGATCGCCTCATCGGTCCTGTGCCTTCCATTGTACACAGGGCTATCGATCAATGACCAGGACCGGGTGATCCAGGGCATTAAGCGGGCATTGGCATGAGGTTGTCGATCATGCAGCCGTATCTGTTCCCGTACCTCGGGTATTTTCAACTGATGGCCGCATCGGACAAGTTCGTGGTGTACGACGATGTGAGCTACATCAAGCAGGGGTGGATCAACAGGAACCGGATCCTGGTGAATGGAGCGCCGCACAGTTTCACCATGCCGGTGATGAACGCCGGCTCCAATGTCGATATCGATCAGATACGGTTCGATCAACGCTTGTACGCCAGCTGGAGGACCAAATTCCTGCGGACGCTGGCGCAAGCGTATGGGAAAGCACCGTTCAAGGACCGCACGATCGCACTGATCACGGACATCCTTGCGGAGGAACCAGCGGGCCTTTCCGGTCTGCTCAGTGGAAGCCTGCAGCGACTGAGGACGGAACTGGGGATCCCTTGCGAGATCGTGCCAGGCAGTTCCGTGTACAGGAACAAGGAACTGCGTTCCGCCGCGCGCATCCTGGATATCTGCAAGCAGGAAAAGGCCGACGTGTACATCAACGCGTTCGGGGGCCAGGCGTTATACGACCGCGCGGAGTTCGAACACAATGGCATCGGGTTGGAATTCCTGAAAAGCAGGCTGCCCTTCTACGAGCAGGGCACAGCTGATTTCGTACCGGGTCTGTCGATCATCGACGTCCTGATGCATTGTGATATGGCGAGCATCCACGCACAGTTGGAGGAATACGAGCTTATTTGAGGATCGTCGGTTGGCTGAGGTGAGGCATTACGCGCCATTGTGCACGCCCGCACCGGAGGATCGGTCAGGAGGCCTGAAGGTCGCGCAGAATGGCGTCACTGGCCGGGGCGAACAGAAGGTCCGGATCCTCTTCCTTGATGGCGGGCAGATCGAGCATCACGCTCACGACGATCAATGCATAATTGAACATGATCCGAGGAATGCGGTCGTGCGCGCCGATGATGCCGTGCCGTTCGACAAGCCGCCACACCCGCTGGTGTCCGAACCGTCGGAGCAGAACGGCCAGATCGATCCCGCGAGGGCCCAGTGCACAGCGCGTCCAATCCAGCGCGGTATGGGTGGTACCCTGCTGAAGCAGGTTATGCCGGTGCAGATCGCCATGCAGGAACGCATAATGTGTGGCAGGGTCCACGTGACGGTGGATCTGTGCCCGACGAAGCGCATCGATCGCGGCCAAGGCCTTCTCCTGTATCACGGGGCGATACCCGCGTTGCGACAGGGCCTCTTCGGTGGCGGCATGGATCCTTCCGGCACAGGCCCCATCGTGCATCCATTGGAACGACTGCACGAGGTAGCCATGGCTCAGGCCGAACGCGAAGGGTAACGGCGTCATGACCGGGACAATGCGCCCTGGTGGGAGGAACGCCACCGGGGCATAGCGGGCCACCAGCCCATCCAGGGCCCGATCATCCATACCCGCGATATCCGGGACCTCACCACGCACCTTCTCCATGGTGAGGAGGACGATCGGAAGGCGATGGCAGCGAACATGCGCGATGAAGGGTGGCGAAAAACGCTCATCCGCCTCGAACATGGGAGCGATGCGCGTGTAATACAGCACCTCATTCCCACTCTGCTCATCCAACATCATCTTGGTGATCAGCACGCGTTCCCCTGCCGGGCCGGCGAAGCGGTGTTCGAAGAATCCAAGGTTCTGCAGGCCAGCCCCCGATGATCCGATATAACGTGAACCCAGGTGGCGTTGATCCGCGCCCATCGCGGCGATGATCCCCCTCATCATCCGTTCCTTCACGTCATCCCCGGCATGCGCCAGCAGTTCATCGAGGATGCCCTCCGCCTCGGACGAGCGGCCTGCCCAACACAATAGTTGGATGAGGAGCAGGCCGGCGATAGGATCGTCCGGTCCCTGATCCATTCGCTCCCTCAGGAAGGCAATGGCCACTTCGGGCTGCGGGAGACCTCGCAGGAACAAGGCCAGCTCCAGCGCATCCACCGGTCCTTTCCGGCCTTCCAAGGCACCGAGCAAGTGTTCGCGAACGGACTGCGCGCTGGTGTCCATGGAGCTATCCACGCCAGCGGATCAACGGTCCCAATACTTGGTCCGCGCGAGCAGTTCTGCATGATCGGCACGGGTGATACCGACCAGGATGCGGTCCCAATGCTGGCCTTTGCGATAGTACCAGTTGCGCTGCCGACCCTCCTCCTTCCATCCGCATTTTCCAACGTAGAGTCCCAGGGAGGCCTCGTTGTAGGCGATCATGGAACCATCGAGCCGTTCGAGACCGAGCTCGTCGAACGCATAGCGCATGATGGCCATCACCGCGTCCAAGCCGAATCCTTTGCCCCGGATATCCTTATCCCCGAGCATGAGCCCATGGAACGCATTGCGGTTCTTCCAGTCGATGTCCACCAGGTTCGCCGTGCCGATCAACCCCAGTTCGGGGCTCTCAATGGCGAACCGTTGATGCCGTGAGCCCGCATCGAGGGCATCGAACCATTTGCGTTGGTCCGACATGCTGGTGGGAAAATGCCAACCGCCCAAGCCTGTCTGGATCTCCGGATCATTCGCCCATTTATTGAGCAACGGCAGATCCTCCGCCTCGATCGCCCGCAAGCTGACCTTGTGGCCTTTGATGTTCATCCGGGAGTTGTCAGGTGGATACCAAGGCTCCAAAGTAACGGATATCCGGCCGGACCTTCCCGGGAGAGCGGCGCTGGTCGGCGCTTGCCGGAGGAGAACACTACTTTAGCGAACGAGCCGATCGGGGAAGGGCCCCGTGGCCATACACACATCACTCAGCCACGTGAACAGCAGGAGCGAAAAGATCGCGCATTTGAGGAGCCTGTATGCGAGCACTACGAAGCACTCGCATTACCAGATCATGCCGGACCGTCTGAGCGAATTCCTGGATCCCGCCGAGCACAACAAGAAGCACTCCCGGTATGATCGGGAGCGCATGGACTATTTCAAGCGCCATGTACCATTTGCGGGCGCTTCGGTGGTGGATATCGGCTCCAATACGGGGTACTTCTCGTTCGAGGCGTTGAGCGCCGGCGCCCGCAACGTCCTGGCCTTCGAGGGCAACCCGGAACATGCGGATTTCATCAGGACCGCTGCGGATCTGGCGGGCGTGCAGCTCCAGGTGCGCGAGGAGTATTTGCAATTCCACGGCGACATGCCGGGTGGCACCTGTGATATCGTTCTGCTCCTGAACGTCCTGCACCACGTGGGATCGGACTTCGGCGACAAGCAGATCAGCATGGCCGAAGCGAAGGAACTGATCATCAAGAACCTGAACTATTTCGCCGACCAGACGAAGTATGTGATCTTCCAGATCGGATTCAGCTGGATGACCAACTATGACCTTCCGCTCTTCCCGAACGGATCGAAGGCTGAAATGATCGAGATGGTCACGAAGGGGGTGAAGGACCACTGGGATGTGGTAGCGATCGGCATTGCGGAAGTCGCCCCGGACGGCACGACCCGATATGTGGAGGCCAACGAAGGGAACCTTCCCCGCAACAATGCCATCGGCGAATTCCGCAACCGGCCGATCTTCATCCTCAAAAGCAGGGCGAACTGATCAATGCCTGAATCCCCGGTCCTCAGCGTCTCCTGCATCACCTACAATCACGCAGCGTACATAGGCCAGGCGCTGGATGGGTTCCTGTCCCAGCGGACGGATTTTCCGTTCGAGATCATCGTGCACGATGATGCATCGACGGACGGCACGGCCGAGATCGTACGGGATTACGAGCGACGTTTCCCACACCTGATCCGGGGCATTTATCAGACCGAGAACCAATACCGTCTCGAGAAGGGCAGGGTGACCCGGATCATCCGATCCGCGATCCGGGGAGAGTTCGTGGCACTTTGCGAGGGGGATGATCTATGGATCGACCCCGACAAATTGCAGGCACAGGTCGATGTGCTTCGGGCCGCACCGGAACTGTCCTTCTGCTTCACCAACGCATACAACGAATATGACGGGGGAAGGCGCGAGGATTATGTACGCGGTTGGTTGGGACCTGAGATCCCGCCCGGTCCATTCACCCAGAAGGACATCGTTGCCAGGAACTTCATTCCAACGGCCGGTGTGGTCTATCGCCGGGAGCGGCTGGAGCGCTTTCCTGAACCATTGAGAACGACACTGGCATTCGACTGGTTGATGTACGTGGCACTTGCCTCCACGGGACCCTTCGCTTTCCTGGACCGGATCAGCGCTGTACGGCGGGTGCACGAGGGAGGGGTGATCAGCAAGAAGGGCTTGTTGGTGAAGATCGACCTGAACCTGGAACTATTACGGCAGATCGATGAGATCACCTCGGGGCACTACGCATCCGTTCTCCTGGGCAGGCGTGCAGAACTGGACCGTATGGCCATACGAATGGCCGTGGACATGGGCCGGCCCCAAGAGGGTGCCAGGTACTTGAAGGACATGATCATGTGCTCAGGGATCCGTCGCGGAATGAGCGTGAAGGAGATCGCCCAGTACATGATCCTGGTTCATTTTCCCGCGCTTGGCCGCCGCATACATCGGGCCAGGACCGGCAAATAGCCCGCTGGCCCGGTCCTATGCCCACGTGCATTTCGGCCTGCGGTCGAACGGACGTCCGCGGACCGTGGAAGGGTATGCGCCCTATAGGGATCAGCTGAAAGAAAGGCGCATCTTTGGGGCATGGACGTGCTCATCATCGGGGATGGACCCTACGCCAGGTCCGTTATCGATCTGATCCACCAGATCGGAACGCACAACGTGATCGGAACCGTTCCGGTGGAGACCCATGCCACATCGGTCATGGAGATCACGGTCGTTGGCCATCTCGACCGATTTGAGGATGTGCTCGTTCGCATGGACGCACGCCAGGTGCTTGTGGCCATCGAGGATGTGGGCACGCGGATGAACGTGACACAGCGGATCGCCCGGATGGTGCCGGAGATGGAATTCGTTTCAGTCGTGCATCCGTCGGCCGTATTGGGCTCGGCCGTGTCGGTCGGTTCGGGCACCGTGATCATGGCCGGCACGCACATCGATGCAGGCACCACGATCGGCGACCACAACCTCATTGCGGCGAACGCTTGCATCGGTGCGGAAAGCGTGCTGGGCAACTTCGTGAGCATCGGTCCGGGTGCGAGCCTGGGGCACGGCTGCCACGTGGGCAGTGGCAGCGCTATCGGCAGCAATGCCGCGCTGGTCAACAAGATCATCATCGGCACGCACTGTGTGGTAGGGCCATGCGCGGCGGTGATCGAGAATGTGCCGGACCTGCATGTGGCCGTTGGTACGCCTGCACGCACCACCCGCACGCGGCTGGTGGGCGAGCGGTATCCCTGAGCATTGCGCACATTTGCGGGACGTAATCGCCCGGCTTGACCAGGCGGGGAGCACACACCATGGGCCATCACGATCCCTATCTGGACCTGCCGCTGAACGCGGACACACAGGACCTGTACCTGGTGCGCACCAGCATCCGACAGGCGTTGCGTTCACAGCTCCCCCGTTTTCACGGCACTTTCCTGGACATCGGTTGTGGCGTGCAGCCCTACCGGGGCATGATCACATCGGCGCCATCGCGGGTGGAGCGTTACATCGGTATGGACCTGGCCGCGAACATGGTGGGCACGTACAGGTCCGTACCGCCCGATGTGGAATGGAACGGCATGCGCATGCCGCTGCCCGATGCCAGTGTGAACAGCGCCATGGCCACGGAGGTACTGGAGCACTGCCCCGATCCGGGCGCCGTCCTCCGCGAAGCCCATCGCGTGCTGACACCCGGCGGGATCCTCTTCTTCACCGTGCCCTTCCTGTGGCCCTTGCATGACGTGCCCTATGACGAGTACCGCTACACCCCATTCGCATTGGACCGCATCGTCAGGGGTGCTGGTTTCAACGACGTGGCCATTCGTCCCTTGGGTGGCTGGGATGCAAGCCTTGCCCAGATGATCGGATTGTGGACCTTGCGCCGTCCGATGCCTGCGTGGAAGCGGAAGGTGATGAAGCACCTCACCCTTCCGGTGGTGAAGTACCTCATCAAGCATGATCACGTGCCCGACCCGCGGAGCAGCCCGATGATCACCGGCCTCATGGGAACGGCCATCAAGCCCGCCGCATGAGCCGCACACCGCGCCTCTGCATCGTATCGCCCAACCGCAATGTGTGGAGCGAGACCTTCATCGCCAATCACATCGCCCATCTTCCCGGTGTTGAACTCGTACTGACCGACGGCCACCTGCCGAAACGCGATGTCGAGGGTGCGCCACTGGTCCACCCCACCCTGCTGAAACGTGTGGTGCAGCGCATCGCGCGGAAAGCACAGGACGATGTTCTTCGCAACGCCGTGGCCGCGCGCATCCGCAAGGCGCGCATCGATGTGGTGCTTGCGGAGTATGGTCCCACCGGCGAGGCCATGCTGCCCATCTGCCAGCGACTGGGGATCCCACTGGTGGTGCACTTCCACGGCATCGATGCCTTCCATGTGAAACTGTTGAAGGAGAACGCGCGCTATGCTTCCATCATGCGCGAAGCGTCGGCGATCGTGGTGGTGAGCCGCGAGATGGAGCAGCAATTGCGATCGCTGGGATGCCCGTCACCGAAGTTGCATTACAACTGCTACGGCATCGATGTGGAGCAGTTCAGACCCTCGGCACCCGAGCGCTCGGGCAAGCACTTCCTGGCGGTGGGCCGGTTCGTGGACAAGAAAGCCCCGCACCTGACGATCGCAGCGTTACACCTGGCCTGGCAACAGGATCGGGAGATCAAGCTGACGATGGCCGGCGACGGTCCCTTGCGCGAAAGCGCGATCTCCCTGGCCAAGGCGCTCGGCGTGGACGGGGCAGTTGACCTCCCGGGGGTCATTACGCAGGACCAGGTAGCCGACCGCCTGCAACGGTCGCGGGCGTTCGTGCAGCACAGTGTGGTGACCGCTGAGAATGATCACGAAGGAACGCCGCTCAGCATCCTGGAGGCGATGGCCTGCGGTGTACCCATTGTGGCCACCCGGCACGCCGGCATTCCCGATGTGGTGGAGGACGGTGTTTCCGGATTGCTGTGCGCAGAACAGGATGTGCGATCGATGGCCGCGAACATGGTGCGCCTGGCATCCGATCCTGCCCTTGCCGGTGAGCTGGGGCGCGCCGGTCGCGCGAAGGCCGAACGGGACCTGCGCCTGGAGGATAGCTTGAACAGGCTGCACACGATCATCCGCGGAGTTTGGGCACGTTGAGCATGCGCATCGCCTATGTGACCCATTATCCGGAGTTGTACGGCGCCAACCGCAGCCTGCTTGACCTGATGCTCGAACTGCGCAGGCGTGGTGAGGTGGAGCCGCATGTCCTGCTCCCGCGCGAAGGTCCGCTCTCAGAGCGCCTTGCCGCTGAAGGCATCACCCATGCGGTGATTTCCTGGCAACCGTGGATGAGCGAGCGCCAGTACATGGGTCGCTTCCACCACCGGCTGAAACAGTACCTCGGCTACGAGCGTGCCGCCCGTGAGCGCAACGCGCACAACGCCCGTCAGATGCCCGCTGTCCTCGCCAAGCTGGTGCAGTGGAAGGTGGATGCCATTCATGTGAACAGCGCGGCAGTAGGCATTGTCCCCGGCCTGCAACGCGGATCCACCGTCCCGTTCATCTGGCACATCCGCGAACTGCCCGAACACCAATACCTCCTGCACATCGACATCGGGCGCAGGACCTACGCTCGCTGCCTGCGGGCCGCCGACCGGCTCATCGCGATCAGCCAGGCCGTGCGCATGGATATTCTGCGGTACGCGGGGAACACCGTGCGACCGGTGGTGATCTACAACGGGGTGCTCAGGCTCAACGACTACACATCCCTCGCCTTGGAAAGCGAAGGTCGCTGGCGGTCGCCCTCCCCGTTCACCTTCCTGCTGGCCGGCCTGATCCACGCGAGCAAAGGCCAGGAGGAGGCCATTCGGGCCATGGCGATCCTGCGTGGAACGAATCCCGATGTGCGGTTGCTGATCGCGGGGGATGGGAAGGCCGCACACTTGGTGAAGCTCATCAGCGAACTCGGCCTGGGTCGGCACGTGGAGCTCGCTGGCTTCGTGAAGGACCTGCGGCCCCTGTTCCTCAGCAGCCATGCGCTGTTGATGTGCAGCCGCAACGAGGCCATGGGACGTGTCACCGTGGAGGCCATGGGCAGCGGCCTGCCCGTGATCGGCCATGCCAGTGGCGGCACCCCGGAACTGTTGGAGGACGGCCGGACCGGTCTGCTTTATCCCGGTGGTGCATCGGTCCTGGCTGAACGGATGGCGGCACTGGTGGCCGATCGGACCAAGGCCAGGGAACTGGGGATCAACGCCATGCACAGCGCGGCGGAGCGCTTCAACGTGGAACGATATGCGTCGGACGTGCTGGAGGTCTATCGCTCGGTACTTTCGCCCGTCAAGCGCTGAAGCCGATCCGGTTCAGCCGACCGGACGGCATGGCCACCCCTCCCCTCATATCGCTCATCACGCCCAGCTACCAGCAGGCGGACTATCTGGAGGAGTGCATCCGCTCGGTGCATGAGCAGGACTGGCCGGCGTTCGAGCACATCGTGGTGGATGGCGGCAGCACCGACCGGTCCAAGGACATCATCCAGCAGCACGCGCACCGGTTCACCTGGTGGTGCAGCGAAAAGGACCGGGGACAGAGCCATGCCATCAACAAGGGCTTGGTGCATGCACAGGGCGATGTGTTCACCTGGATCAACAGCGACGACGCCCTGAAGGCAGGTGCGCTGCAACGGGTCGGGACCGCCTTCAGCGACGATCCCGGCTTATTGGTATTCGGCGGCCGGGTCACCCATCGCGATGCACAAGGCGAGCGGGTGTTCGAACGGCTGAACGATCAGCGGGATACGCGCCGCTTGTACGTAGACCCCATCATCAACCAGCCGGCCACATACTACCGCCTGAACGCAGTGAAGGCCATCGGCGGTGTGGATCAAGGCCTCCGTTATGTGATGGATGTGGAACTGTGGTGGCAGGTGCTCTTCCGGCATGGCACGGAACATCTGCGGTTCGAGCCGGTCGAGCTGGCCATGTTCCGCCTGCACGAGGAAAGCAAAACGGTGAGCCAGCATACAGGGTTCCTGGACGAATTGGCTGACCTGATCCAAGGCCTGTGCGAACGGACCGGGCACCCTGACCTCGCGCGGATACTGGCCATCGGACATCCCCATCGTCGTCCGCTCCGCGGGATTCCGGCGAACGCCCGGGAGCATGGTCCCATCGTGCGCACCATGGCCCTCCACTTCGTGCTGAAGTGGCATGGTCACCTGCACCACGAAGCCGATTTCCGGATGATCAAAGAGCTGCACGCAAGCTCGGCTGTGGAGGAGGCGGAACTGCTACCTGAAATGGTGGATCGGTGGCGCAAGGCCAGCCACCTGGTCGCGGCCAGCAGTTGGACGTTGTACCGCGCCAAGCGAAAACTTCACAACTTGTTCCGGTGAAGGTCAGCGTGCTCATCCCCGTTTACAACAAGGCGCCTTTTGTGCAAGAGGCCGTGGACAGCGTGTTGAAGGGGACCTTCCACGACTTCGAAGTGGTGTGCGTGGACGATAAGAGCACCGACAACAGCCTGGCGGTGCTCCGGTCCATCACCGACCCCCGCGTGCGGATCGTAGAGCTGCCGCAGAACCTGGGCCCCGCGGGCGCGGCCAACGCAGGCTTCGACGCCTGCAGCGGCGAATACATCGTTCGGCTCGATGCTGATGATATCGCCGTCCCGGACCGGCTCGCCAAGCAGGTGGCCTTCATGGATGCGCATCCGGAGATCGGTGCGAGCGGTGGGCACCTCAAGCTGTTCGGTGCGCGCGACCGGTCCTGGGTCTTCCCCGTGGCGTCCGACGATTGCGCTGCCCAGCAGCTCTTCGGAGTACCCGTGTCGCAAGGCGCGAGCATACTGCGCAGAAGCGTGATCGAGGAGCACAGGTTGCGGTACGATCCGCTGTGGCCCCGCGTGGGCGAGGACTGGCTCTTCTGGATCCGCATGGGGGCCGTCACGCGTTTCGCCAACCTCAATGAACCCATGACGCTCTACCGTCGTGGCGAGCAGAACATCAGCCATGGTCGGGACCGCTTCGCTGACTTCACCTACTTGCAGCGCGAGGTCTTCAACTACTATGGCATCAAGCATACGCAGGACGAGCTGGACCTTCATCTGATGGGCCTCTACATGTTCAAGATCAAGCCCACGAAGGAACGTGTGCGATCCTTGCGGGCGTGGTACGATCGCCTTCTGGCCATGAACACTGAGCGGCAGCTGTTCCCGCGCGAGGCCTTCTCCAACCGGGTGTGGGCCTTGTGGGATGGCTTGTTCCACTACCTACCGCGTTATGGTGCGGGCGTGGCCATGGAACACATGCGGCTGAGCCGTTCCTGGCCGTTCGACCGCGTGACGTACATGATGAAATACCGCGTGAACGCCTTGCTGGGCCGCGTGGATAACGGATAGCACATGGGCAGGGAACTCTGGCTTTTCACGATCCGCTTCCCCTTCGGGAACGGCGAGAGCTTTCTGGAAAGCGAGCTGCCCATCCTTGCGCGCGGGTTCGAACAGGTGCGCATCTTCCCCTTGATGCCTGAAGGTGAACGACGCCTTACGCCGAAGAACGTGGACGTGATCCAGCTCTTCGGCGATGATGCCTTCCGGACGGCCTCCCCCATTCAGGTGCTCACGGATCTCCGCCGATGGAACCACGTGATGCGCACCAGCAAGGACTCGTCACCAGGTCCGGAGATCTATACCCGTCACCGGCGCACATTGATGAGCCGCTTGCGCCAGGCCCTGTACCGCGAGCGCGTGCTGAGCGCGCGGATGGCCAGCCAGTACGATCCTTCGCGGGTGGTGCTGTATTCGTATTGGACAAGCGATTGGGCCACCGTATTGGGCCTGTGGAAGCTGGACGATCCGGAGGTGCGTTTCTCCACGCGGATGATGGGCTTCGACATGTACGACCATCGCGCACCCGATGGCTGGCAGATGCTGCAGGCCTTCCATGTGCAACAGGTGGAGCGTGTGTTCACCATCGCCCGCGCCGGGCAGGAACACATGCGGGCCCGCTTCCCGGCGCACTCGCACAAGTTCCAGCTGAGCTACCTGGCCACCACGGACCATGGCATCGGACCATGGGCGCCCTCGGCGACCTTGCGCATTATGAGCTGTGCGAACCTGGTCCCCCTCAAACGCGTGCACCTGCTCGCCCAGGCCCTGGCCTCGATCGAACAACCCGTGCACTGGACCCATTTCGGAGATGGGCCCGAACGCCCCGGCATCGAGGCGTTGGTGCAGTCGCTCCCGCATCACATCAAGGTGGACCTGAAAGGGAACCGCCCCAACACCGAGATCATTGAATGGTACAAGGCCCATGCGGTCGACGTGTTCGTGCACACCAGTGAAACGGAGGGCGGTGCCCCCGTGGCCCTACAGGAAGCGGCGAGCTTCGGCATACCCCTCATCGCGGCCGATGCCGGCGGTGTGCGCGAGATCGTGACCCAGGTCACGGGGAAGTTGCTTCCGCACGAGCTCAATGCCGGCCTGCTCGCCGACGTGCTGCGGAACTTCCCCGCGAGCGCATGGTACGATGCGGAGACCCGTGTGCACGTGCGCAACTTCTGGCAGGCCAACTTCCAGGCGGAGGAGGTGCACGGGGCGCTGCTTGAACGATTGCTGGCGTGACCATGTGGCTGATCCACGCATCCCTCCTCTCGGCGCACCGGCACGGGTCCCACGCGATGGCCTGGCAACGGTCCTGACGCATGCTCTTCAACAGCGCTCAATTCTGCTTGTTCTTCTTCCCGCTGGTCACGGGCCTCTACTTCGTGCTCCCGCACAAGTGGCGCTGGCTGCTGCTGCTCATCGCCAGCTGCTGGTTCTACATGGCCTTCGTGCCCTTGTTCATCCTCATCCTCGGCTTCACCATCGGGGTGGACTATCTGGCCGGCCTGGCCATTGAAAGTGCCGCTGGTAGGCGGAGGAAGCTATACCTGATCGCCAGTATCGTGGCCAATGTGGGCGTGCTGGCCGTCTTCAAATACTGGGACTTTCTCAACGGGAACCTCACCTCGTTCTTCGGATCAATCGGCCTCGAATATCACCTGCCGAAGCTCAACGAATGGACCTTCTTCGGCTTCCTGCCGGCCGGCATGGTGCTTCCGATCGGCCTGTCGTTCCACACGTTCCAATCGTTGAGCTATACCATTGAGGTGTACCGGGGACACCAGAAGGCGGAGCGTCGCTTTGGGGTGTTCGCCTTGTATGTGATGTTCTACCCGCAGCTGGTGGCCGGCCCGATCGAGCGTCCGGCGAACCTGCTGAACCAGCTGAACGCCGCCGAAGGCCATGGCATCCGCTCGGCCTACGATCACGACCGCGTGGTGTGGGGGTTGAAGCAGATGCTTTGGGGCTTCTTCAAGAAACTCGTGATCGCGGACCGGTGCGGGGAGGTCGTGGGTGAAGTGTATGGGCACATCGGACAGTACGGAGCGCTGAGTCTCCTGCTGGCCACCTACCTCTTCGCGTTCCAGATCTACTGCGACTTCAGTGGCTATACGGACATTGCCCTGGGAGCGGCGCGGGTCATGGGCTTCGACCTCATGGTGAACTTCCGCACGCCATACCGCAGCGGGAGCATCAGCGAATTCTGGAGCCGGTGGCACATCAGCCTCAGCAGTTGGTTCCGGGATTACCTCTACATCCCACTGGGAGGCAACCGGGTGGTGAAATGGCGCTGGTACTTCAACCTCCTCCTGGTGTTCCTGGTGAGCGGACTTTGGCATGGGGCCAACTGGACATACATCCTGTGGGGCGGCATCCATGGTATGTACCTCATCGCCGCATTGGTCCTCGCTCCGCTCTGGGATCGCCTCCTGCCGCGTTCCACCAATGATATGGTCAACTGGGTCAGGCACAAGGCCAATATCCTCATCACCTTCCACCTCGTGGTGCTGGCCTGGGTCTTCTTCCGTGCGACCAAGGTGCAGGATGCCTTCCTCGTGCTCCACCGCTTCTTCACAACGAAATGGGAACTGGCCGACCTCATGAAGCTGCACAAGGAGATGAACACAGGCCTGGTGGATGTTACGCTCCTGCTCGTGCTGATCTTCATCGTCATCGACCCCATCTATGATCGGTGGATCAAGCGCGAACGACCTTCACCCCACGGTATCCAAGGGATGATGGTCTTTGCCATCCTGCTTGTGGCGATCGTGATCTTCGGATACTTCGGTTCCACCAGCTTCATCTATTTCCAGTTCTGATGGGCCGGTCGATCATACAGGGGGTGAAGTTCATGGGCGTATCCCTGGTGCTTTACCTGGTGTGCTTCGGCCTGCTCACCATGGTGCGCGTAAGGGGCGGAAGACCGGTGCACCGCACGTCGGATTATTACCAATGGAAAGGGGGTGTGGCCCATGCCAAGTTCAAGGAATGGGACCCTGCGCGGCAGTGGGATGCGGTGGTGATCGGATCATCGCATGCCTACCGCGGCTATGATCCGCGCGTGTTCAAGGCACGCGGATATGAGGTCTTCAACCTGGGCAGCTCCGCACAGACCCCCCTGAGCAGCCACGTGATCCTGAAGCATTATGTGCAGCACGCCAACACCAAGCTGGTGATATTCGACCTGTATGAGAACACCATGGACCAGGAAGGCATGGAGAGCGTGAGCGATCTATCGCGGAACATGACCTCCGACGCAGCTGCCCTGGAGCTTACGGCCGACCTGCGCGACCTGCGTGGCATCAATATGTACACGCTCCGCATGCTCACGAAAAAGGACCCGGCCGTGTACAGCGATCAGAACTACAAGGGTCGCGGCTTTGCGGTGAAGCCGGATAGTATCCGGAAACCGGTCAAATACGATGTGGGCCGGCGCCTGCAGTTGAACCACCGGCAACTGCAACGCTTTGCCGATTGCCTGGACCTATGCCATGAGCGCGGCATCCCTGTGGTGCTCTCCACGCACTTCTATCCGAAGCAAAGCGACCATGCGCGGCATGCCGCCTTCGTGCACGCCGTGGACAGCATCATTGCCGGTCGTGGGCTGACCTATTTCGATATGGCCTACCAACATACCCTGAGCGACACGGACCACTTCTGCGACCATAACCACCTGAACGAGGCCGGGGTCGCCATCTTCAACGGTCGGTTGATCGATTCGCTCGAACTTCAGGGATACCTCCGGAGGCCTTGAGGCCGTGCCCCACTACCTTCGCCACATGACCATGAAGCGAGACAAGGCCGTTTTCGACATCATCGACCAGGAACGGCACCGGCAGACGAAAGGATTGGAGCTGATCGCCAGCGAGAACTTCGCGAGCGACCAGGTGATGGAGGCCATGGGCTCCGTAATGACCAACAAGTACGCTGAAGGACTTCCGGGCAAGCGCTACTATGGAGGATGCGAATTCGTTGACGCCACCGAGAACCTCGCGATCGATCGGGTGAAGAAGCTTTTCGGTGCCGCTTGGGCCAATGTGCAGCCGCACAGCGGGGCCCAGGCCAACGCCGCCGTGATGCTGGCCTGCCTGAAACCCGGTGACACCATCCTGGGCTTCGATCTGAGCCATGGCGGTCACCTCACCCATGGCAGCCCGGTGAACTTCAGCGGAAAACTCTACCGCGCCACCTTCTATGGAGTGGAAAAAGAGACCGGGCGCATCAGCATGGACAGTGTGGCCAGCATGGCCCGAAAGGAAAAACCGAAGTTGATCATCTGTGGTGCCAGCGCGTACAGCCGCGATTGGGATTACGCTGCTTTCCGGGCCATCGCGGATGAGGTGGGTGCGCTGTTGCTCGCCGACATCAGCCATCCGGCCGGGCTCATTGCCGCCGGGCTCCTGTCCGATCCCCTGCCCCATTGCCACATCGTTACCACCACTACGCACAAGACCCTCCGCGGTCCGCGCGGTGGACTGATCATGATGGGCGCCGACATGGAGAACCCCATGGGCGTGAAGACACCAAAGGGAGAGATCCGCATGCTGAGCGCCGTATTGGACGGTGCCGTGTTCCCCGGGACGCAGGGAGGCCCGCTGGAGCACGTGATCGCCGCCAAGGCGATCGCCTTTGGCGAAGCATTGGACCCTACCTTCAAGGATTATGGGAAACAAGTGATCGCCAATGCGGCCGCGCTGGCAGAGGCGCTTACAGCCAAAGGATACAACATCGTAAGTAGCGGCACGGACAACCACTGCATGCTCATCGACCTGCGGAACAAAGCGCTCACAGGCAAGGAGGCCGAACGCATCCTGGGCCTCACGGACATCACGGTGAACAAGAACATGGTGCCGTTCGACACGCAAAGCCCCTTCGTCACCAGCGGCATCCGTGTAGGCACGCCCGCCATGACCACGCGTGGGCTGAAGGAGAGCGATTGCCAGCAGGTGGCCGAGCTGATCGATGCCACCCTGACCAGCAAGGAGGACAAGAGCCAACTGGACCGCATCCGGTTCCAGGTGAACGGCATGATGCGCACCCGTCCCTTGTTCGCGTGGTGAGACCCCGGCCACGTGCAGGGTGCACGGCACGCATATGACGACCGAGTGGATGTGCCGTGGGGAACGCTGCTCTCATCGCTGACGGCTGGGACTCCTCATCTTCGCGGCGCACATCCGTGATGCCTTCGACATGAACATTCCCGCCAACGACCCTGCCCTCCGTTCCTGGATCGATGTACCCGCCAACAGCGACTTCCCGGTCCAGAACCTCCCGCTTGGTATCGCCTCCACAGCCGACCGCCCAGCCCGGCCATTCACCCGCATCGGCGACACGGCGATCGATCTCAGTGTGTTTGCCGACGCTGGCCTGCTGAACGGCATCGACGTTGACCTGGCCTGCTTCAAGGCGCCAGTGCTGAACCCATTGTTGCGCCACGGACGGCAAGGCACCCGGCGGTTACGTCAACGGCTCAGCGACCTGTTGACCGGCGTCATTCCCGAGCTGCGCGACCATGGGGCATGGCGTGCGAAAGCGCTGCTGCCCATCGCCTCCGTCCACATGCACCTGCCGGTGAACATCGGCGACTACACCGACTTCTACAGCAGCCGCCAGCACGCCTACAACGTGGGGTGCATGTTCCGTGATCCGGCGAATGCGCTCCTGCCCAACTGGCTGCACATGCCCGTGGGCTATCACGGCCGGGCCAGCAGCATCGTGGTGAGCGGCACACCGATCCGCCGTCCAATGGGCCAATACAAACCATCACCCGATGCCGCGCCGGAGTTCGGTCCGTCCCGCCAACTCGACCTGGAACTGGAGGTGGCCTTCATCACCTACGAAGGCAACGCGCTGGGCGATCGCGTCAGCACGGCGGAAGCCGAGGACCGGATCTTCGGGTTGGTGCTCTTCAATGATTGGAGCGCGCGGGACATCCAGGCCTGGGAATACGTGCCGCTCGGCCCCTTCCTGGGCAAGAACTTCGGGAGCAGCATGAGCGCCTGGGTGGTCACACTCGACGCCTTGGAGCCTTTCCGCATCGCTTCCCCCAAGCAGGAACCGGAGGTGCTGCCCTACCTGAAAGGGGCGCCGGACATGCACTTTGACATTACGTTGGAAGTGGCGCTGCGACCCCAAGGCACTGCGGAAACGACCATCAGCCACAGCAACTTCAAGCACATGTACTGGAGCATGGCGCAGCAGCTGGCCCACCATACCGTGAACGGCTGCAACGTGCGCGCAGGCGATGTCATGGCGAGCGGCACCATCAGCGGCGACACGCCGGACAGCTATGGCAGCATGCTGGAGCTCGCGTGGAAAGGCACCAAGCCCGTGAAGCTGAACGATGGCAGCGAGCGCAAGTTCCTGTTGGACGGCGACACGCTCATCATCCGTGGGCACTGCGAGAAGAACGGCGTGCGCATCGGCTTCGGCGAGGTCAGCGGCGAGATCCTGCCGGCGAAATAGGCCGGATGCACTGACGTAGTTTTGCTGGCCATGAGCACCGTGCAACCCGCGCCCTATGTGATCGATCCGGAAACGGAGCGGGACGAGATCATTGCGCGGTACAAGACCCTGCTGCGCAGCCTGCGCGGTGAGCGCACCACCAACGATACACGCATGATCCGGAAGGCCTTCAACATCGCTGTTGAGGCCCACAAGGAACAGCGGCGGAAGAGCGGCGAACCGTACATCTACCACCCGATCGAAGTGGCGCGTATCTGTGCCGACGAGATCGGTCTGGGTGCCACCAGTGTTTCCGCCGCATTGTTGCACGACACGGTGGAGGACACCGACCTCACCCTGGAGGAGGTGAAGGACCTCTTCGGTCCCACGGTGAGCACCATTGTGGACGGCCTTACGAAGATCAGCGGGGTGCAGTTCCAGAGCGACAGCCTGCAGGCGGAGAACTTCCGGAAAGTGCTGCTCACCCTGGCGCAGGATGTGCGCGTGATCCTGATCAAACTGGCGGACCGGCTGCACAACATGCGCACGCTGGACAACATGCCGCGCGACAAGCAGCTGAAGATCGCCAGTGAGACCCTCTTCCTCTACGCCCCCCTCGCCCACCGCCTCGGCCTGTACAACATCAAGAGCGAACTCGAGGACCTCAGCCTGAAATTCAAGGATCCGGAGATCTACAGCGAGATCGCGGCGAAACTGAAGAAGGGGGAAGCCGTACGTAAGCGCTTCATCAGCCGCTTCACCCTGCCCATCCGCGAGAGCCTGGACAAGGAAGGCTTCAAATACGAGATCAAGGGCCGGCCCAAGAGCATCCACAGCATCTACAACAAGATGTTGAAGAAGAACGTCACCTTCGAGGAGGTGTACGATGTCTTCGCCATCCGCATCATCGTGGACACCAAGCAGGAGCTGGAGAAGGCCGATTGCTGGCGGGTGTACTCCTTCGTAACGGACCACTACCAGCCCAGTCCGGACCGATTGCGCGATTGGATCAGCACACCCAAGGCCAACGGCTACGAAAGCCTGCACACCACCGTGATGAGCCCGGGTGGCCGCTGGGTGGAAGTGCAGATCCGCAGCAAGCGCATGGACGAGATCGCGGAGATGGGCCTCGCCGCGCACTACCGCTACAAGAGCGATGAAGAGCACGCCAACGCGCTGGACAACCTGCTGAACAAGATCCGCGAAACGCTGAACGACCCCGGTAGCAGCGCGCTGGACTTCGTGAACGACTTCAAGCTGAACCTCTTCAGCGACGAGATCATGGTCTTCACCCCGAAGGGTGACATGATCAACCTGCCTTCAGGGGCCACGGCGTTGGACTTCGCCTTCGACATCCACAGCCAGGTGGGGCGCCAGTGCATCGGGGCCAAGGTGAACCACAAGCTCGTTCCGCTCAGTCAAGCCCTGCGCAATGGCGACCAGATCGAGATCATCACCAGCAAGAAGCAACAGCCGAAAGAGGAATGGCTCACCTACGTGGTAACGGCCAAGGCCAAGCACAAGATCAAGCAGGCGCTGCGCGAGCAGAAGAAGAAGCTGGCCGGCGTGGGCCGCGAGGTGGTGCAACAGGCCTTGCGCGGCTGGGGGGCCAAGTTCGACACGGAGAACATCATCGCGCTACGCGATCACTTCCGTTCCAGCAACAGCAGCGACCTCTTCTGGCAGGTGGCCCGGGGCCGGTATGACCTGAGCGCCTTGAAGGAACTGGTGGTGAAGAAC
Organism: Flavobacteriales bacterium; assembly: GCA_031411095.1. GTDB lineage: Bacteria > Bacteroidota > Bacteroidia > Flavobacteriales_F > PHOS-HE28 > PHOS-HE28. Next base: position 304,430 of record JANOAK010000007.1, read on the forward strand.
GGGCGGCTGGTGCTGCCCAAAGTGGAACGGCCCAAGGACGAGCGGACATTGGAGGAAGTGATCAAGGAGATCCGCGGATCCGAGGGCAGCGCGCTCACGTTGGGCGACGAGCTCACGCGGATCGATTATAAGCTCAGTCCCTGCTGCAATCCCATTCCCGGCGACGATGTGTTCGGCTTCATCACGGCCAATGATGGCATCCGCGTGCACCGCGTGAACTGCCCGAACGCCATCCAGCTCATGAGCAACAGCGCACACCGCATCGTGAAGGCGCGGTGGAAGGGCAAGGACAGCATGGAGTTCTTGGCAGGCATCAAGTTCAGCGGCCTCGATGCCGTGGGGTTGGTGAACAAGATCACCTCCATCATCAGCCGTGAGCACAACGTGAACATGCGCTCCATCAGCTTCGAAAGCCACGACGGCATCTTCGAGGGCAAGGTGATGGCCTTCGTGCATGATGCGGATCACCTGCGTTCACTGATGGACAAGTTGCGCCGGGTGCCCAGCGTGAACCTGGTGGAGCGGGTGGACAACTATTGAGGTGGTCCCGCTGGAGGAACAGTAGGTGCTCCGATCGCCAATTCCCCTTGGTCCATATCACCTCATGGCTTCAACAGGGGGCCGCACAGCGGAATGCAAAAGCTGCGTGGCAATTGCAGATGGGTGGATGCGCATCGTTCACAATTGACGGTCCTTCAGGCCTACCAGCTCACCTTTGCTGCGCTATTTTTGCACCGCTCGCGACCTGAATGGCGCGCAGTGACGATGCCCGCACAGGAGATCCAGCAGAACGTACAGCGCCTCTTCAGCGATTATCTGGAGCAAGGCGGCCATCGGAAAACGCCGGAACGCTTCGCCATCCTGAAGGAGATCTATTCGCTGGAAGGGCATTTCGACATCGAGCGGCTGTACGGCCGCATGAAGCAGGCCAAATACCGCGTGAGCCGGGCCACCCTGTACAACACCATGGACCTGCTGATGGAATGCCGCCTGGTGCGCAAACACCAGTTCGGTACGCAGCAGGCGCAGTATGAACGGGCCCACAGCTTCCGGCAGCACGATCACGTGATCTGCACCGAGTGTGGCAAGGTGATGGAGTTCTGCGATCCCCGCATCCAGACCGTGCGCAACACCGTGGCCGAGGTGATGGGTTTCGAGGTAAGCCACCATACGTTGCACCTTTACGGTCGCTGCCCCCAATGCCAGGCGGCGAAGAAGTCAACCAAGTCATCCGTACTTTCGGCACACCAGCCATGAGCACAACCACCGAACGCCCCCCTTTCGGTCTCACCGTTAGCCAGCGCGACCGCTGCAAGATCTTCCACATGACCGGCCGCCTGATGGACCAGAAGGAGGCCGACCACATGATGGAGGTATTGGAGCATGAACTCGGCGACCATCGCGACATGAGCGTGCTGCTGGACATGAGCCAGCTACAGTATATGAACAGCACGGGGCTCAACATCCTCATCAGCGTGCTCACCCGCACCCGCAAGGCCGGGGGCGATGTGCTGATCAGCGGCATGAGCGCCGGCGTCCGCCAGCTCTTCCTGGTAACGAAGCTGGACACGGTGTTCACCATCAAGGATAGCGTGGACGACGCGCTGGCCTCCCTGAACAAATAAGGATGACCGCCCGTGTGGACGTGCTGCTCGGAGCCCAGTGGGGCGACGAGGGCAAGGGCAAGGTCGTTGACGTGATCGCGCCGGAATACGCCGTGATCGCGCGCTTCCAAGGCGGGCCCAACGCGGGTCACACCCTGATCTTCGATGGCAAGAAGCATGTACTGCACACCATCCCCAGTGGGGTCTTTCGTCCGGGGACCTGGAACCTGGTAGGTAATGGCGTGGTGATCGACCCGGTGATCCTGATGCGCGAGATCGACCAGCTGAACGCCGCGGGTGTCGAGGTCACCGAGCGATTGCTCATCAGCCGTCGTGCGCACCTGATCCTGCCCACCCACCGAGCGTTGGACGCGGCGAGCGAAGCGGACAAGGGAAAGGAGAAGATCGGCAGCACCTTGAAGGGCATCGGTCCCACGTACATGGACAAGACCGGTCGCAACGGATTCCGCGTGGGCGATCTGGAGCAGGCGGACCGAGGCGAGCGCTACGCCACCTTGGTGAAGAAGCACGAACGCTTGCTGGGGCTGTACAGTTCCGCCACGGCGTGGAAGGAAGCCGAACAGGAATGGCAGGATGCCGCTTCGCGCTTGCGCGAACTGACCTTGGTGGACAGCGAGCATTGGCTGGACGACCGGCTCCGCGCGGGCGATCGTGTGTTGGCCGAAGGCGCACAAGGGACCCTGCTGGACATCGACTTCGGGACCTATCCGTTCGTCACCAGCAGCAACACCATCTGCGCTGGGGCGTGTACGGGCCTGGGTGTGGCCCCGGGCCGCATCGGCAAGGTCATCGGCATCTTCAAGGCCTACAGCACGCGTGTGGGCAGTGGCCCCTTCCCCACCGAGTTGAACGATGCCACCGGCGAACACATCCGCCAGGTGGGCCGCGAATTCGGGAGCACCACGGGGCGGCCGCGCCGCTGCGGTTGGCTCGATCTGCCCGCCCTGCGATATGCGGTGATGATCAACGGCATCACCGAGCTGGCCATGATGAAGGCCGACGTACTGAGCGGCATGGACGAGGTGGCGATCTGCACGCACTACACCGTGAACGGCAAGCTCACGGATCGCGTTCCTTACGACATCACCGCCGGGGTTACGCCCCAGTACGAGCAGATGCGTGGTTGGAACGGATTGAGCACGGACGCGGAGCTGCCTGAAGCGCTCGCTACCTACATCCACCGGATCGAACAGGCCGTGGGTGTCCCTGTCCGCATCGTCAGCATCGGCCCGGATCGCGCGGAGACGCTGGTGCGCGAGAGCACCATGGCCGCGTCCTGATCCCAACGCCGTGGCCAAACGCAGCTCGCGGAGAAGCAGCAACGTCCCCCTTTCGCTTCCGCCTTCCGTGTCATCAGCGCTTGGCGGTGAAGCACCTGCCTTGCTGGAGGCATTGGGCCAGGCAAGCCCGATCAGCATTCGGCTGAACCCGTTCAAAGCGGGCGCCATGCGGGGCGAACCGGTGCCTTGGTGCACCTACGGCCGATACCTGGCGGAGCGCCCGGTCTTCACCTTGGACCCACTGTTGCATGCCGGATGCTACTACGTGCAGGAAGCCAGCAGCATGTTGCTTGAACAAGCGTTCATGCAAAGCGGGCTGCATGATCGGGATCTACTGGCCCTTGACCTCTGCGCCGCGCCTGGAGGGAAGTCCACACACCTGGCCTCCCTCCTCTCACCCGGCTCCTTCCTCGTGTGCAACGAACCCGTGAGCGCACGCCAGGGCGCGCTCTGCGAGAATCTATGGAAGCATGGCCGGCCATCCGTGGCCATCACCGGCGCCGACCCCGCACGGTTCGAAGCCCTCGAAGGCCGCTTCGACCTGATCCTGGTGGACGCTCCGTGTTCCGGGGAGGGCATGTTCCGCAAGGACCCCTTCGCGCGGGAACAGTGGAACGAAGGCCTGGTGATCTCCTGTGCGCGCATGCAAGGCCGCATACTGGACCATGCGTGGCATGCCCTGGCGCCCGGAGGCGTGCTCATCTACAGCACCTGCACATGGGAACGCGCAGAGAATGAGGAGCAGGTCATCCGGCTCGTGGCCAAAGGCGGAGAACCATTGCCATTGAAACTGGATCCAGCCTGGGGCGTGCTGACCACGGACCTCGGCCATCGCTGCTACCCGCATCGCGTGAAGGGTGAAGGCTTCTTCATCGCGGTGGTGCGCAAACCTGGAACACACGCAGGGTTCACCACTGAAGCTCCTACTGCGGAAGAGGTCGCCACAGTGCTGGAAGGGTGGTGCGCGCAGGAGCCGTACACGTTATTGGAGATCGAACACACGCGTTTCGCCGTGCCGATGCGATGGTCGAGCGCGTTGCGTAACATTTCTGACCACCTGCGGCCCGTGGCCCCGGGCCAACCGCATTCCGAGCGAAAAGGTGAGCGCTGGCGGCCGCACGCTGCGTTGGCACTGAGCACCGCGCTCGATCAGCGCTCCGTCCCGGTTGTGGATGTTGACCTGCGCGATGCCCTTGCTTTCCTGCGGGGCGAACTGCCGGTTGTTGCGAGCGGTCGATCGAACGGAACCTCAGGGGAACGTGTACGGCTCGTGCGATACGACGGTCATGCCTTGGGTTGGTTGCATGCCGCGGGGGATCGCTGGAACAATGGCTGGCCCAATGCATGGCGCATTCGCATGCGCTGATGGTGGCATCGGATTACCTTTCGGAAGAATGATGTTCGACCGCTTCATGGACTGGTTCGAACGCCACAAGTTCGGCGTGGTGGGCACGCTCATGTTGCACACGCTGGTGCTCTTCGCCTTGGCCATGAGCAAGCTGCCCGCGAAGAACGAGGCCACTGCGGAAGAGGAGATCCCCTTGGAGATGTTGGCTCCCCAGGACCTGCCCCTGGACCCGATGTTGCAACCACCTCTATTGGCCCCGGTGGAAGTGAAGAACCTCACCAGCAACAGCCGCGCAGAGGTGCGCCCTGCCCCATTCCTGAGCAGTCGAGCACAGGAACGCATCAGTGAGGATGTGGAATCGGACCTCAAGGAATTCGAGGCGGCGGAGTTCGATCGCCTGGCACAGGAACGCAAAGCGGCGGGCAAGGAAGTGGTGATGCCCGAGCTGGATCCCACAAAATGGGACAAGGAGAAGTACATGGACCATACGCCCAAGCCCACCAAGGTCGAGGGCCTCACCACGGTGAGCTATGAGTTCGACGGCGCCCAACGGGCGGATGTGCACCTGGAGGTCCCCGCATACCTGTGCAAAGGCCAGGGGCGGGTGCTGATCCGCATCGAGGTGGATGGATCCGGTCGTGTGACCAAAGCCGAACTCGACGCGACCAGTACGGCGGACGAATGCATGCGCGAGAATGCACTGGCATCGGCGAGCGATGCGCGCTTCACTTCGCTCGCGGGCGTGGGGAATGCCCAGCGCGGACGGATCACCTACATCTTCCTCGCGCAGTAGGTCAAATTGACCTGCGTCCCGCCACCAGAGCGGACATTTCGACATTCCTGGCAGTACCGGACCGCTCATTTTGTCCTGTTCCGGGCATCGGCATTCCATTCGATGGGAGCTGATCAACAAGTGAGGATCAACATCAAAAACACCACAACCATGTCGATCGTAAAGCACCGCCCACAAGCGTCCCCGTCCCGATCCTTCGGGGGACAACTCGTAAGCCCGTTCGATGAGCTCGTGAACGGTTTCTTCGGTCGTGATATCGCCCAGTTCATGGGCGGGGACGACCTTCAACGCACAGCCCCCAGTGTGAACATCAGCGAGCGCAAGGATGGCTTCAAGCTGGACCTGTTGGCGCCGGGATTCACCAAGGAGGACATGAAGCTGAACGTGGAGGACGACGTGCTCACCATCAGCGCCGAGAAGAAGCACGAATCGCTGGAGGAGAATGAGCGGTGGACGCGTCGCGAATATGCCTTGAACGCGTTCAAGCGCAGCTTCCGGCTTCCCGAGAACACGAAGCACGAGCAGATCAAGGCCGAGTTCAACAATGGCGTGCTCAGCGTGAACATTCCAAAAGCTGAGCCCAGCAAGCCGGCGACCCGCCAGATCAGCATCAACTAAGGCCGGTCGTGATTAGGGAAGGACCGCTCCGCAAGGGGCGGTCTTTTTATTCGCACAGTTGCAACCTTTTCGGTCCGGGCGCGTAGGAGAAAGCCCAATCCACCCCATGCCGATGATCGACAGTACGAAAGCCCTGACCTATTACAAGGAGGTCCTGGGCCGGATCAGCTTTGCGGACAGGGCCGTGTTCCGCAAGGAACTGCGCAAGGCCTTCAAGCGCCTCCTCCCAGAGGAGCGTGAAGCGTTGAAGCAATGGTTCCGCACGAGCTGCCTGTGCCGACCGGCGCACATGGACCAGCAACTACAGTGGGTGCACGTGCGGGAACAGGGACCGGGACGGCCTAGTTGAAGCGGGGATCGCGCCACGCATCCCGGCTGAACTTGCCGAAGAAGGTGAACCACGCGAATACCGTGAAGCTGGCGAACACCATGCTTGTCCACAGCATCGCCAATGCCCTATGCGCCCCCCACCATGGGAGGTCGGGTGATGCGCCCACCACCTGGTTCGGGAGCAGACCGGCCGCAATGGCCGCGAGCAACAGCACCGTGATCGCCAGTTCAACCGGACCCCGGAACGGCCAGGCCATTAGTGCGCGCACCGGCGAAAGATGGGCGCCCCATTTGTGCACGAGGTAATAATGCCGTGGCCCCACGGGAACGAACAACAGGGGATCCGAATTGGAGTCGCACAGGTTGAACCGATCGGCGGGGGCCATGATCTTGAATCCCCTGAGGGGTGTCGCCGAGCGGCCCTCGAGCGTACGCAGGTGATACAGCGCCCGGGCAGGGATCTTCCCTTTGTATCGGCCAGCATCGAGGAAGCGCAGGCGATATTGCACGCACATGTTGCGGATGGTCTCGGTGGTGAACACCCTTTTGGGGTCCAGGCGATGGATCTGATTGATGGCCTCCCCGTTTGAACTGAGGACGGCTGCACGCAGCACATCATCCTTGTCCTGTTCCTCCCGCAACACCGCCTCCGCTTCGCGCAACACCGCCTCCTGTCCGAGCAGGATCTCCCGAAGGCGTTCGTCGTTGGCGTGGAGCCGGTCCATGATGTGTTATGAAGATAACACCGTGAGGTGACCCCTTGTTCAGCCTTCGCTGCGGGAGCCGGCGCTGATGGCCTCCACCTCTGACTCGTCGAGGCGTGCCTGGGCCAATACATGGGCCGGGGCATCGAGGGCCATGGTGCTGCGGACCTCCCGGTCGGGGGGCAGGAGTCGGCAGGAGGCCTTCACATCATTGGGTTCCGCTGCCGTTCCTTTCTCCACCACCGCATACCATACACTGTCGAAGGGCAGAACGAAGTGGATCGTCCGGTCCTCGAACCGCCCGCCGAAATAGGTGTGGGTGCGCGAGCTGCCATACTTCTTGAACTCGTTGGCGGTCATGAACTTCACGCGTGCAGGTCGGTCCAGCGAGACCTCTAAGATCTCCTTCTTCTTCCCTTGGAACTTCACGTGCAGGAACTTCATGCTGTTGGCCTTGGATGTGGGCGAATGTATAGGCTGGGAGGGTGGTTGCCGAGGGTGGCCGGTCAAAGTTTTACGCTTAGGACGGGAAAGGTGGTGTGGTTCACGATGTCCTCGGTAAGGCTGCCGTTCACGACATGGAAGAATCCGGTGCGACCGTGTGTGGCCATGGCGATCATGTCGGCATCAATACCCTTCGCGAAATTGAGGATGCCCTCTTCCACGCTGAGGTCGTTGTAGATGGTGGTGGTGAACTTGCGGAGCTCGTGATGCTGCAGGAAGCGGTCGATCGCCTTGTAGGTATCCTCGCTGCGTTCGAAGGTCTTGGGTGTATTGATCTTCACCAGGTGCACCTTGGGGTCGAAGATCTCCACCACGGGCAGGAAGGCCTCGAACTTCTTCACATCCGCTTCGGAGAAATTGGAGGCGAACACCAGGTCCTTCACAGTGAAATCATCGATGTGGTGCTTGATCACCAGCACAGGCATCGGGGCCATGCGGACGATCTTCTGGGTATTGGAACCCACCACCCCGCGAAAGCCGCGTGCCCCGTGGCTGCCCATGACCACCAGGTCCATTTGGGCCAGGCGGTCGTTCTTGAACATCTCGGTGATGGTGAGCTGGCGCAACATGAACTTCTTCAGTTCGAGGCCCGCGAGGAAGGGCAAGGCGGGCACCAGTTCCAGCTTGGCCTCGATCTCGTCCCGTAGCTTCTGGTTGCTCGGGTGGAAATCGGTCATCTGCTCGTACACGTGGACGATATCGATACAGGCGCCGGTCAGTCGCGCGATCTTGGCGGCCACCCGCAGCGCATCCGTGGCACAATCCGAAAAATCATAGGGTACAAGGATGTTCTTGATGGCCATGGCGGTGGGGGTGTTCCGTTACGGCTTGAAATTAACACAGGATCGCTTACATGCAAATTGACGCTTGCTAGGTGGGGGATCGTCGGGCCGTACATTCGACCGCCCACATGGAAGTGATCGACCTCGTCGCCACCGATAAAACCCCCGCCATCCGTTTTCGTCCGAAGGAGGGGGTCCTGGAGATCATGGGATGCAGTATCCATGAGAATGCGGACCGCTTTTTCAGGCCGCTGTTGGACACGATGGAGGCGTATGCGGCCACCCCTGCGCACCGCACATCGGTGCGGTTCGCGCTCACCTATTTCAACAGCAGCAGCGCCAAGTACCTGCTGGATGTGCTGAAAATGTTGGATGAGGCCCATGTGCGTGGCCTTACGCAGGTGGAACTGGTATGGGAATATGACGAAGGGGACCTGGACATGCAGGAGGCCGGTGAGGATTTCATGGGGCTGTTGGACATGCCCGTGAAAATGATCGAGCGTTAGTCATCAGCGACCCGAGAACCTGGCCTTCCACACGCGTTCATCCACGGAAAGGCCGTCCTCGAAGTAGAACACCTGTCCGAACGGGTGATACACGCGCTTGTATGTGACCGCGCGGCCTTCCACGGTGACGATGCGCTCGATCACGAAGGCCCTGCCGTCCTTGTACCGCCGTTCGATCAGTCCATCTGCCTTTTTCAGGGACCTGGCCTGCGCACCCGCTTGGACGGGGATGCCCTGTCCGTCGGCAACCGGGCCTCGTGGTCCTGGCTGTGTGGTCTCCGCAGGCGGTTCCAACCTATCGGAGGGCGCATCGGGGGCGTTCGGTGAAAGGGCCGGTGGAATGGAACCGCTGTCCGCCGCCTTTGTGGTGGGTATTGCCACCGGATCCCCGGGCGCAGGTTCGTTGGGAGCGGCGGCCTGCTTGGCCATCAAGGCCTTGAGGTCCTCGATCTTCACCTTGGGATAGACATTGTAGGGTCGCATCCCGCGTGCCTGTTCGAAGAGGCGCACGGCTTCCTCGTAATGTCCTTCCTGGAAGGCCTTTTCCCCGGAGCCCATCACCCCTTGGTACACTTGATCCTGTTTGGCCTCATCGGCCTCTCGCGCAGCGATGCGTGCGCGTTCCTTGGCGCTCAACTTGGGGAACTCCTTGGTGAGGCTGCGGGTCGAATCCTGGGCCCGTACGTCCACAACCAAGCAGAACAGCAGGATGGCGCAGGCCAAGCCGTTCCGGACGGTGGTGAACGTGATCAGGCGATCGCTGGGTGGGCGGAACATGGGACGAGGCTAGGACGTACCGAACACAGTATACGGTGCTTGCGCGCTCCTGGTTCCATCCGTTGGCACCGGCACACCCCTTCATCCTGCTACAGGTGGTGTTCGCCGTCTCGGGCCTCTCTTCGGACGAACACGTTCATGGGATTTCGCAGCGGCGCACACGGCACAGGTCCCACTCGGCGTTATTTCGTACCAAGAACCAACGGAACCAACATGAAGAAGTATGCCATCATGGCCCTCAGCGGGCTGCTTTTGCTCGGGTCGTGCAAGGAGGAAGACCCGACGCAGAGCGAACAATACAAACAATTGGAGCAGGATCGCGAGGCGGTCACGGCCGAAAGCGGCATGAAGGACAGCACGATCAACAGCATGTTCGGTGCGTTCAACCGCATCAATGAGAACCTGCGGATGATCAAGGAAAAGCAGGGCTTGCTGGGCAAGAACGAGGAAGGCGGTGTGGAGACCGGGCCGGACATGGAGAAACGCATGGCCAACGACCTCTACATGATCGACTCGCTGCTTACGGAGAACAAGAAGCTGATCGAGCGCATGCGCCGCAATTCGAAGGCCAACAAGAACAAGATCGGCGAACTGGAAAAGGCCATCGCCGGCATGGAGCGGACCATTGCTGACAAGGACGTGGAGATCGGCAGCCTGAAGGAGCAGTTGACCAGCACGAACGCCTCGCTGGCGAGCATGATCGCGATGTACCAGGACAAGGACCAACTGGCCACCATGCAGCGCTCGGAGCTCAACAAGGCCTACTACTGTGTAGGCTCGGCCAAGGAGCTCACGGCCAATGGCGTGCTAACGAAGGAAGGCGGGTTCATCGGGTTGGGCAAGGTGAACAAGTTGAACACCCAGGGCATGAACCTGGAGTACTTCAAGCAAGTGGATATCACCCAGGTGATCGAGATCCCTGTGAACGCCAAAAAGGCCAAACTGATCACCAGCCACCCGGCCGGCAGCTACAAGATGGACACCGTGGAAGGTCGCACGGAAAAACTGAGCATCACGGATCCGACCAGCTTCTGGAGCGTAAGCAAATACCTGGTGATCCAGGCGGATTGACGAAGGATCGACCTGGAACGAAAAAGCCCCCCGAAGTCGGGGGGCTTTTCATTGATGGGTGGTGGCTTATTGCATCGTCGGGGTCACGGTGCCTTCGCCCTTGATGGGCTTGCGCTCCTCAACACCGGCCGTCTTGGCCTTGTCGCCAGCGCAGCAGGCCGATTTCGCAGCTTTGCCCCCGCAACCCTTTGCGTCGCTGGAGCAGAGACCGGCCAACTTGCCGCTCTTGTTCAGCACGTCCAATTTCGCGGCCTGCTCAGGGGTCAAGGTCGTCTTCATCGCCTCAACGGCAGATGCGAAACGGGCGTCCTTTTTTTCCGCCAATGCCTCTGTGGTCATGTCCTTGCTGGCGGAGGCCAGGTCGTTGCAATCCTTGTGGCAAGCGTTCAGCGCGGCGGAAACAGCCGTTTGCTGATCAGCGCTCAGGCCGAGTTCGTTGGTGAGCATGGTCATGCCAGCGTTGCTCATTTCAGCCTTGGCGCCTGCCTTGGCATGGCCGGAACATTGGGCGAAGGAACCCGTGGTCATGCAAGCCAATGCAAGACCTGCGATCAATTTCAATGCGTTCATGAATGGTTGTGTTTGGAGTTCAAAGATAGGTTGAGCGAAAGTCATGCCAAGGGCTGGGCCGATCAATCCATCGCGAACCACTCCATCGCCTCTTCGGGCGTGCGGAAGTAGCGCACCTCGAACGCGATCTTCGGTGCGGCACCGTCCATGATGCGGTCCACGCTGGTCACATTGAAGAAGTCGTCGCTCATCAGGATGGCCATCCGGCGCAGGCCGGAGGTGGCGATCCGCGGGAACCAGTCGTTCACTGTCCACGTTTCGTCCTGACGGAGGATCGCTGCCATTTCGCGCAGGTCCGCCAGCCAGAACTGCAGATCATGCAGTTTCACGTTGGACAGGCCATCCTCCAGGATCGAGCGGAAAATGGGGCTGGGCGCGTAACCCCTCCACTGCAGGCTGATCATGCTTTCCAGCGTGTTCAGCTTCACCACGACATGTTCATCCTCGCGGATGATCTGGTCCGGTGACCTTTCATTCATTGTGAGCATGACCCAAAGTTCGGCTTCCTGCCGACAAAAACCAAGTATTCATCGACGGGATCTACGAACTCGTGGCAAAGGCCCCGAGAACAGATGCTCGATCACCACCACGGCCGTCAGGGACAACACGAGGGTGATCCCTAGCACGATCATGGCCGAGGTGCGTACGGACAGGGCCAACAACCAGCACGAGATGGCCGCATTGAGGCTGATGACCCCGGTGAGGAGGAAGGCCCAGCCCATGTAGCGGTCCGCCTCCGGCCATTCGACCACCTGGCCATCGATGCGTTTGTGCACCCGGCCGTGCAGCCGCAGCCGCAAGTGATCGGGGAGCGCGAAGACGATGACGGCGGCGATGATGAACATGCCACCGGGCAACAGGAGAAGCATCGTGTACAGGTCCATGGCTCAACTTCCTTTCGCGCCGCGCACCATCTGCTCGATGGCATCCCACATCGGGGGTTCAACGGCCTCCAATTGACTGAACTGCCCCGCGCCCTTCAGCCACTCTCCCCCATCGATGGTCACCACCTCGCCATTCACATACCCGCTGAACGGGCTCACGAGGTAGGAGGCCAGGTCGGCCAGTTCGTTGTGCATCCCCATGCGCCCCAAGGGCACGCGCTTGCTCAGGTCGAAGCGCTCCATCATTTCCCCGGGAAGCAGGCGATCCCAGGCGCCTTTTGTGGGGAACGGTCCGGGCGCTATGGCATTGTGGCGGATGCCATACTTGGCCCACTCCACGGCCAGGCTTCGGGTGAGGGCCAGCACACCGGCCTTGGCACAGGCGCTGGGTACCACGTAACCGCTGCCGGTCCACGCATACGTGGTGGTGATGTTCAGTACGGCCTTATCGCGTTCGCCCTTCGCGATCCAATGCTTCCCGAAGGCCAGGGTACAGTTCACCGTACCCTGCAGCACAATGCCGATGATCACCTCAAAGGCCTTCGGGCTGAGCCGCTCGGTGGGGCTGATGAAGTTGCCCGCGGCATTGTTCACCAGTGCATCACAGCTGCCGAAGCGCTCGATCACGGAATTCACCATCCGATCCACGTCCAGGTGCTGGCGCACATCGCAGGCCACCGGAAGCACCTGGCCGCCCGTGGAGCCCGCGAGTTCCTCGGCGGTCTTCTCAAGCGTCTCCAGTTTGCGGCTGGTGATGCACACGTTGGCGCCGAGCCGCAGGAAGGTCTCGGCCATTGAACGGCCCAGACCTGTCCCCCCACCCGTAACGGTGATGGTCTTTCCTTTCAGCGCGTCATCGCGCAACATCAACTTCTCCATGGGCTTGGGACTAAGGCGCGTTGGTGCGCGCAGGTGGTTTGGTCACGGGCCGGTCGAGCGGGGCATTGGGTGTTTGCAGCGGCACCCTCCCCTTCTCTGCCTCGGGGCAGTTCGCAGCGATCAGGTCCTTCACCTCATCGCCGTATAAAGCGGTGAATCCATAGTCCACCGCACGACGGAAGGACCCGCAGGCGCGCAGGGTATCACCATCCGCCAGCGCAATGAGGCCAAGGTTGCGGTACACGAAGGGATTGAAGACCTTCTTGCGCTTGGCCAGGCCGATGTCCTTCAACGCACGATCCTTGCGGCCGAGCCGGTACTGGCTCCATCCACGGTTGTTGAAGGCATAACTGTAGTTCGGGTTCAGCTTGATGGCGCGGTCGTAACAGGCGATGGCCCGCTCATGCTCATTGAAGAGGGCATGGCGGTAATAGCCGAGGCTGTTCCACATTACGGCGTCGCGCGGTGCCATGTCCAAGGCCTTACGCAAGGACTGCCCGGCACGGGCCGAATCGCCCGAAAGGGCGTGGCACTCGCCCATGGTGCGATCGAACCGCGCATCGGTGGCCTCATGCTGCAGCGCCCGCGCGCTGTCCACCCACAGGATCGCCTGCGCAGGTCGGCCATCGGTCTGTTCCATGAGCGCCATGCGGTAGTACGACTCGCGCCGCGTGCCGGCCTCCGGGGCAGCGTAGCTGGTGGCAGCGGTGGTGAGGGCCAGCACCCGGGCAAAACACATCCGGGCACTATCACGCTGGCCCATGCCGGCATGGGCCACACCGGCCTGGAACCAGCTTTCGGCATCCACCCTCACCAGACGCTGATACGCGGCCACATCGCGTAGCGCCTTCGCGTATTCCCCGATGGCATTGTTGCCCTCCGCGCGGATGATGTGGAATTGCTGTCGTGGGTTGCGCCCGAGCATGGCATCGCTGGCGCGGATGGCTTTATACGGTTTGTTGCGGACCAGGAAGGCCCGCGCGGTCGCGAGTTTCCTCTCCGTGGCCTTGTCCTGTGCGGACAGGGGCAGCACCCACACGGCAAGGACCAACAGGATGATCGAACGCATGCTGCGAAGATACCCTTCGTCCACTTCGCTGGCCGATGCTGGTAACTTCGCAGGCTCCATCATGCGCACTGATTATCCGGCCAAGGTCCTGCTCGCCTGGGGAGAGGCCATCGCGGGCAACACGGCGCTGCGCGACTGGCTGATCAAGCATGGGTACCCGGAACTGGGGATCTTCACGTACGCCCTCCGCCTCAAGAAGGATGCCCGGGCCTGGCTGCTGAAGGAAGGGCACCCCCACCTCATGGCCCTGATCTCCGGGATCGAAGGCGACCAAGGAGCCTTGCAATGGTTGGAGCACCACAAGTTCGGCGTGTTGAAACAGATGGCCTTGGCGGGCGATGGCGATCGCGAGGCCTTCGAGTGGCTGATGAAGCACGGCCATAAGGAACTGGCCGTGGTCAGTATGAAGATGAACAAGGTGAAACGCGAGATCGAGGATGATCATCACGACCCGCACAAGTTCTCGCAGGACTAAGCCGGCCCAAGCACGGTGATGATCGTTGGATCAACGGAAGTCAACCTTCGATCGATCGTCCGTATTGATCGGATCCGGAGCTAGTTAAGGCCATCCCAAGCGGGGTGATCTGGGCTATTCCACGATCACCTTGCGGAGGACCGAACGGCCATTCACGCTGGCACGCAGCAAGTAGATACCCGGTTGCGTCCAACGCAGGTCAAATCGCTCGAGGCGTGCTGTCTTCGCCACGTTCCCCAGCGCTCGATGTTCCACCATTCGACCCGAGGCATCGATCAGTTCCAATGTGGTCGCGCCTTCGGCCTGGTCCAGCATGACGTTCAATTGATCGGTCACGGGGTTGGGGTAGGTGGTGAACCCGAACGGATCCTGGGCTGCCGGCTCTGTGGATTGAGGGCCTACAACGAGCCAGTGCGTGCCTTGCACGGTGGTGGGGGATCCGAACGCCGGTGTTACCGTCAGCGTGTAGATGTCGACCACCGGATAATGGGTGCCTGCCTGGAGGAAGTACGTGTATTCATGATGAAGCGTGGTGGCTCCGAAGCCGTTATCATCGGTATGCTCCTCCACGTAGGTGGCCCGGAGCACATCGGTCAGGGTGCCGTAAGGCATGAGCAGGGTTCCATATCCGTCGACCTCCGCCGTGATGGTGCCCGTTCTGGAAATGGGGAAGCCGCCGATCGTGAAGTTCGCTGCGAAATCATCCGTCCAAGTGGTCAAATAGGTGGCAGGATACACGACCATCTGCATGGGGTCGCTGTACACAATGGTCCCCAGTCCGGTAAGGCTCAGACCGAGGAACTGGCCGCCATCGGAATTGAACATGGAATAGGCCATGGCACTGTCGTCATCGGCCGCGATGGTGGCCGTGGGGAATGAAGCCGCGTCCGGGGTGGTGGCGGGGTCCACGAACGAGATCTCGATCACGCTGTCCGTGGTCAACCCGGTGAGATCCCACGTCTGTTCCATACCGGGTGTGCCCGGCGTCTGCCAGGGACAATCGTGGTAAGTGAACGCATCACCCGGGACCGTACCCACATCAATGAAATTGAGCACGGGTTGAGCGCTGAGCGGCGCACCCAGTAGGATCAGCAGCACCGGAGAGAAATGAGTTTTCATGGGTCAAGGCATTAGGTCAACCTAAAGCTACCCGTCCCCTCCAACGCCAGGTCAATGACTTAGCTCATCAGGTCGCCGCCTTACTCCTCTGCGCTGTCCTCCTCGTCCTCCTCACCCATCAGCACACTGCCCATCACATCCGTGAAACGCACGGCATCCACCAGCGTGCTCCGCCCGATCCTGCTCTTTTCCGCCAGGCCGTGCAGCACGAATTCCATCCACAACGGCACCTCGTCGGCGGGGAGGTAGGGATGGTCGGTGATGACCAGATCGCGCAGGCCGGTTACCTGGTCCAGCGTATCGCGGTACAACTGATCCGATGCCTGGAGCATGAGCTCCAGGTGTTGTTCATCGAAGAACGCGATGATGGGCGCATAGGGATCCGCTTTGACGCGACCCTTGGCATCGGCGCGGGCTTGTTTGCGTGCCTTCTCGGGGTCGGGGAAAAGGCCCAGGAACACGTTCCGCAGGGCCATGTCCAGGAGGTGTTGCGCCACTTTTTCAGGGCCTTCGCGTTCGCCCTCGTACACCAGTTCGATCTTCCCGTTGATGGCCGGAGTAACGGCAAAGAGGTCGCCGATGCGGGCCACGGTACGCTTCTCGCCACACCGCAGCGCACGCAGTTCGGCAGCACTGACGAGGCTTTCCATGGCGGTGATGGTGAGCCGTGCGCTTACACCGCTCTTGGGATCCACGAACTCGCTCTCCCGTGCCTCCAAGGCGATGCGCTCGATGAGGACACGCAGCAGGTCCGGCACCTGCACGCGCTGGACCTGGTCCTGAGGGCTGCGCGTTTCCTGGGCGGTGATCTTCATGCCCAGTTCGATGGACGCGGGGTAATGGGTGAGGATCTGGCTCTGGATCCGGTCCTTCAGCGGGGTGATGATGGCACCGCGGTTGGTGTAGTCCTCCGGATTCGCCGTGAAGACGAACTGGATGTCGAGGGGCAGCCGCAGCTTGAATCCGCGGATCTGCACATCCCCCTCCTGCAGGATGTTGAACAGCGCCACCTGAATGCGCGGCTGCAGGTCGGGTAGCTCATTGATCACGAAGATGCCGCGATGGCTGCGCGGGATCAGGCCGAAGTGGATCACGCGTTCATCGCTGTAGTCGAGCTTCAGGTTGGCGGCCTTGATGGGGTCGCTGTCGCCGATGAGGTCGGCTACGGTGACATCGGGCGTGGCCAGCTTTTCGGTGTAGCGCTCATCGCGGTGCACCCAGGCAATGGGTGTGTGGTCGCCCTTGATGTCGATGAGGTCCTTGGCAAAGCGCGAGATGGGTGCGAGGGGATCGTCATTGATCTCACTGCCTTCCACGATGGGCATCCATTCATCAAGCAACTGGACCAATGCGCGCGCCATCCGCGTTTTGGCCTGCCCGCGTAAGCCGAGGAGATTGATGCTGTGACCAGCGAGGATGGCGCGCTCAAGCGCGGGGATCACGGTGTCCTCGTAGCCATGGATACCGGCGAACAGCGGTTGCTTCTGCTGGATCCGCGCGATCAGGTTGGCGCGCAGCTCCTCCTTCACGGAGCGCGACACGTATCCCGATGTCTTGAGGTCTCCGAGGGTGGTGGGTCTGGTCATGTTCGGTCAGGATGTTCCCCACCCTTCCGGCGGGATCAACGGGGATGGCTAGGAGGCTTTTCGGCTGGTCGTGTGATCGCGGAACACCATGTCGGCCAAGCCTTGCAGGCCGGTGTAGAAGGCGCGCCCCTGATTGGCCTCGGTGAACTTCTCGATGAACCGTTGCAGGTAGGTGTCCCGCGCGATCATGAAGGTAGTGATGGGGATGCCGGCCTTCCGTGCACGAACAGCCGCATCCAGGGTGCGCGCCACGATGTAGTCGTCCAGCCCGAAGCTGTTCATGTAATACTCGCCATCGCGTTTGATGCAGCTGGGTTTTCCATCCGTGATCATCACGATGCGACGGTTCTTCAGCTTGCGGCGGCGCAGGATGTCCATGGCCAGTTCGAGGCCCGCGACGGTGTTCGTGTGGAACGGCCCCACCTGCAGGTATGGCAGATCCTTCAGGCTCACCTGCCACGCGTCGTTGCCGAAAACCACGATGTCCAGCGTGTCCTTTGGATAGCGCCGCCTGATCAGTTCGGCCAGTGCCATGGCCACCTTCTTCGCCGGTGTGATGCGGTCCTCCCCGTAGAGGATCATGCTATGGCTGATGTCGATCATGAGCACGGTGGCACAGGCGCTCTGGTGCTCGGTCTCGATCACCTCCAGATCATCCTCGCTCATGCGCAGGTCGTCGATGCCGCGCTGCTGGGCGTTGCGTATGCTGTCGCTCATGGCCACCTGCTCGATCCGGTCGCCATAGCGGTACGTGCGGCGATCGCTGGTGGCCTCGTCGCCCTGGCCTGTGCGCCGCAGTGCGTGGCTCCCGCGTTCGGTCTTCTTCAACTTTCCGAAGACCTGCTCCAACGCGCGTTCGCGGATTAGCTTTTCGGCCTTGCCCGTCAACGGGGTCTTGCCTCCTTTGGTCGGACGGTCACCGATGAGCCCATGCTTCCGCAGGTCGGCCTTGAAGTCCTCCAGCGTGTAGTCCTTGGTGAAGAAGCCCTGCTCCTTGTCCAGTTCCTTCATCCATTCCAAGGCCTCCTCCACATCGCCGCTGGTATGCGTGAGCAGTTCAAGGAACAGGGGCAGGAGCTGCTCGAACGGCGTCCTGTCGTCCTTTACGGGGATGTACTTGGCAAAGCGATGACCGAGCATGGAAGCCGCCGGGGTCGGCGTAGGAGATGGGATGTGAAAGTAACGCCTGCGAAGGGCCTTGGGTTCGGTGGAAAGGCAAAAGCCCCGGAGCGGACCCCGGGGCTTTCGTGCACGATGATGAGTTAGGTCAGTTGCGCACGACCCGCGCGGACCGAACGACGTTACCGTTCTCCATCAATGAAAGCAGATAAGCGCCGGGAGCAATGGCACCCAGGTCGAGCACTTGGACCTGCACGCCGGGAATGGCCCGCTGGCTCAGCACAATGCGGCCGGTGGCATCGCGCAGCACCAAGGTCATCCGACCCGTGGCAGGCTCCGTGGAACGCACGTTCACCTGATCCTGAGCGGGGTTGGGGTACACCTGCAGGTCGGCGGCCTCCTCTTGCTCGATCATGCCCACGAACGCAGTATCCAACCACTCAATGGCACTGGTGTTCTCCGTAACACCGATGGAGGAGGAAAGGCTGTCTGTATAAACACGCACCAAGGGTGTCTTCATGAACTGGGCATAGTAGTCGTACTGTGCACGCTTGTGGATCACGGTGACCGTACCGAAGACGGGCACCTGCGTGATCGTGTTCACCTCCTGGGTATAGGTGTAGACCCGGACCACCTCAACAGCCGGCCCGCCGCCGGGGACCGTGAGGAGTCCGCTACCATCGGCTACACCGTTGATCGTACCCGAGCGGGTGCCGGGTGAGGCATCCACCATGAAGTTGGCGGCGATGTTATCGTTCCACGTCTGTCCCACGCTGAGGGGCAGCTTCAAATTGAGCGATGCATCCGTGAACGGTACCTCAGCATCGAACCCGCCGATCACGGATTGACGCTCACCCACGCGCTCCAGCCCATTGGCGGTGACATTGAAGAATAGGGTGTCGGTGCCATTCGTAGCGGCAATGGTGGCCGTTGGGAAGGCGGCCGGGTTGGAATAGACCGAGGGGCTGATCCATTGCCAGCCGGAAAGGCCCGTTTCCACCAGGCCGGAATAATCGTAGGTCATACCCACACCTGACGCCGGGGGCGCAGCATAGGCGGCCACATGATATGGGAACACCTGGCCGATGGACGGCAGGTTGTCCACGTTGTTCAACGTGGGCTGCGCAAACGCGGAGAGCGTTGAGGCAGCCAGGATCAGGGAAGCGTAACGAATGTGCATGGGTTGGTTGGGGATGGGATCTGAAAGCAGGACGACAATGTTAGCAAGAACGCTGCCTGCCCTTTGATCGGGATGATGTTCTTTGCATCCAGAAACGGTTCCATGAAATACAGTGTCAGTGACCTGAGCGACCTGATCCGCGACCGGCGGACGATCTATCCGAAGGACTATACGGACCGTGTGGTGCACCGCGACATCATCGAGCGGGTGATCCAGAACGCCACGTGGGCACCGAACCATGGCATGACCCAGCCATGGCGGTTCACGGTATTCACTGGGGAGGCCCTTCCACGCCTTTCCGCATTTCTGGGGGAAGAATACCGCCGCATCACCCCACCGGAGAAGTTCCTCCAGAAGAAGTTCGACAACCATACGCAACGCCCCCTGCAGACCACGGTGGCCATCGCGTTGGGGCTGGAGCGCGACCCAAAGGGCAAGATCAGCGAACTGGAGGAACAATTGGCCATGGCCTGTGCCGTGCAGAACATGCATCTTACCTGCACCGCCTACGGCTTGGGAGGCTTCTGGAGCACCGGCGCACCGCTCACCGGACCAGGCATGGTACACTTCCTGGGATTGGGCCCGAACGACCGTTGCCTGGGGCTGTTCTTCATAGGCTATCCAGCGACCGAATGGCCGAAGGGATACCGGAAACCATGGATCGAATTCGCAAAATGGTACGAACTGTGACACATTGGTGTGTGTTTCGTCGTAAACTTTGCGTGGTACTCGGTAAATGGCATTAACACGGCCGACCCCTTAAGTGATAAGATCATGAAGAAGACAAAAGGACATCCTCTCCCGGTCGCCTTTGAGAAGATGGTTTCGCAGCCCAACATCTGGAAGAAACTGAAGTTGAGCAAGCAGACCATCATGAACCGCCGCGTGTTGCTGGGCAAGGACCAGTACCCGAAGGACAGCACCATGCGGGCCTGGTTGAAGAAGGCCGGATGGAAGCTGGCCGTTGTGGAGTTGTGGACCAATTGAACCAATGACCGCGTCCGACCACGCTCACGGACAACGGTTCAGCGGACGTCGGTCACCTCTTCATGATCGGATGGTGCGAACATCTCGAGTGCGAGATGCTCATCATGGCCATACACGTCCTTGCGGAACTGAAGGCGGCCTCCCGCATCCACCCACGCGGTGAAGTACCCCAGGGTAACAGGCCATGGGTGGGTGAGTTGGACCACCTGTTCAGCCTTCCCGCTCATGGCCTGAAGGATCTTCCCGGCTGTCCAAGTGGTATCCCTACGAAGCAGGTATTCCGCCAATCGGCGGGGTTCACTTAGCCGTATGCACCCATGGCTGAAGGCCCGCTCATGCTGGGAGAATTTGTCCTTGGCCGGCGTATCGTGCATGTAGATGCTGTGCTGGTTCGGGAACAGGAACTTGACCTGACCCAGGGCATTACCAATTCCGGGCCGCTGGCGGATGACGAAGGGCACACCCTGGGTATAGGACCTCCACTTGATAGAACGGGATGGCACCACCTTGCCCCCCACCACCACCTCCATCCGCTTACGGGATAGATATCCGGGATCCCGTTTCACGGCCGGGAGGATCTCCGCGCGAATGATGCTCTGTGGGATGTTCCAGTACGGTGCGAAGACCACCTGTGTGAGCATGCCGCTGAAGATCACCGTGTGCGTGGCCTCTGCTCCCACCACCACGTCCATCCCCCAGGCCAATGAATCATGCTCATGCACATGCAGGCGGAATTCGGGGATGTTCACCTCGAGCCGGTCCGGCTCGGGGCGCGGAGGCATCCATCGCAGGCGCTCCATGTTCAGCAGCAGTGTGCGCATGCGCTGGGCGATGGGCACGTTCAGCGCAGCGAGCAGCGCCTCATCGGGCATTCCCGTATCCTTCAGTCCAAAGCGATGCTGTGCGCTCCGGATACCCACCTGCAAGGTGCTGTCGAGGGCGTTCGAACTGTCGTTCACGGCCAGGTCGCCCAGCAGGTAAAGGCGCTCACGCAGCGCGCGCCCCGAACTGTCGGGTGGCTCGGGGCGATTTCGATCGCATAACCGCATGTCCAGCGGTGGCCACGGCAGGGTATCCAGGGATGCGTAAAGCTTGAGCTGCTCCTTCAGCAAGCGATACTGTGGATGCACGGGTTCTATCGGGCTGAGGTCCGATACACCAGCGACCAGGGAATCGAGCAGAAGTTCGTAGTTCTTCTTGCGGCGAGGGATGTACCATTCAAGCTCGCGCAGGTCCCGCTGAACGACGCCCCCGTACTTGGTCTCCGCCACGCGGAAGAAGCGGGCGGTCAGGGTAAGATCCGTTAACGCGATCGTCCGGTCCGTCCACGCCAGCGTATCCGCCCGCTCGATCAAGGCGCTCACCTCACGCGCGAGCGCTCGCACCTCCGCACCGCTCTTGAGCCCGGTCGTATCAACGGATCCGATCAGTTGAAGGAAGGTCATGGCCGCTTCGCCGAGGCTGTCCCCATGGAACCATGCCGGTTGGAATTCGCGCCGGCGATAGAAGCCCATCACCCCGGCTGAATCCGCTTGGAACTCGGGATGTTCCGCCAGGAACTCCAACACCAGCGAGCTGTCCAGCGTTCGGGAGGTGTATGGCACGGGCGTTTCGAACACCCGCTGGATGCTATCAGCACGTTCGGCCACGGAAGGTGCGGCCTGATCAGGGACGTGGTCACACCCGCCGAGCACAATGGCCGCGAGGCCGGGGATCATCAAGCCTTTATGCATGTGTGAGGGATCGCGGACGCATCCACCATCCAAATTTCCGGGGATCCACGGCCGTGCCGACGATCACCGGGCGTGGATGTACAACAACGAACCTTTGGGCAGGATCTCCAACAACTGCTTCATCACCTCGGGTGCCACGGCCGGACAACCCCAGCTCCGGCCCAGTCGACCTTCCGCGCGGATGAAGCGGTCGCTCACATACGCAGCGCCATGGATGATGATCTCACGGGACGCGGCGCGGTCATTCACACCACGGTCCAACCCATGCAACAACAAGGCATCGCCATGTTTGGGACTGGTGATGTGGTCCCCCACCCGCATCAGGCCCGCACTGGTGCACAGCGATCCCGGTTCGTTGCTCACACGCACACAGCGTTCCTCCCCGCTGCCCTTGCCATGCGCCACCCATGTTCGCAACACCAACTTGTTCCGGCGGAGGTCCACCACGTACAGGCGTTGGGCCGTGCTGGGCTGGGTCATGTCGGCGATGGCGAGTACCCGGGGTAATGGACCTTGCCGTAGGGCGCGGCGATAGGCGGCCATGAAGACCCGTTCGCTCAACTGGCCTTGCAGGCGGCATGCATGGTACTCGGCCCTGGCCTCATGGGAAGCGTCCGGAGCATCCGGCGATGCACCCAGGGCGGCCGAACAGGCGAGGATCACAAGTGAACGGAGCATATCCTGTAGGTGAACGCGATACGTGGTCGGATCATTCCCCGGTGACAAAGATGTCGCTCCTTTCGCGTGGACGTGCGGCCTCGTTCCACACAAAGCCTTTCATGCGCAATTGGTCGGGTGGCGCCTTATCCAATGGATACATCACGGCATCGGGCTTGGTGATGAAGCTCACCGTGCTCACCTTCCCACTGTCAAGCCGCACATCGATGCGGCTACAGTCCGCGCGGTTCATGCCGGTGATCCGTTCGACCGCATCGGCGCCCTTCTCCTCCACGAAGTACACGGTGCGGCTGTTGCCCTCGGCCACGATGCGATGCAATTGGTCGTTGAGGAACTCCCCGGTGATCGTGATGCCGCTCACCTGATCGAAGTGGGCGCTGTCCACGCTGCTCGCCAGCAGGCCATCGCGTTCCACCAGCAAGCGGTGTGCTTTGCCATCGCTCAGCGTGATGGAGATGGTACGCCCACTGATCTGGTCGGTACCGCTCCAGAGGTAGGGTGCTCCGCGCATGGTGATCAGGCTGTCGCGCTCGGCGTACGTGAGGGTATCGCAGACACCCTGCATGTCGCTCTTGAAGAAGCGCACGCCCTGGCGCGCCAGGATGCGCTTGCCACCAGAGCTGTCCTTGCTCGCGAACAACGTGTCGGCATGCAGGAAGAGGGAATCCCCGTTCATCAGCATCACCAGTTCGGCCTGCCCCGTGATCATGGATCGCCCGTCGTTCTGCCAATGTCGGCCGATGTGCCCACGCACGAGCAGATCATTGGCGGTGTCCATCACCGCCACATGGCCCCAGGCTTCACCCATTCCGCTGTTCTTGTCGTAATGCAGGCTGTCCCCGCGTAGTTCCTGCGGCCCATCCACGATGCGCGCAGCGCGTGTGAAGCGACCCCGACCCTTGCGCGTGTCGTAGCTGCCACGTTCGCAGAACATCCGCGTGCGGCCCTGGGTGATGGTGGTAGGCCCGAAGAACTCCGCCACACCGCTGCTGGTGGTATAGTGCAGCGTATCCGCGTCGATGGTGCGTTCCGGATGGCGCAGCTGCACCGCTCCGCTGAAGATGAAACGATGAGCACTGGCCAGGTAGGCGCCGTTGCGGCTGGTGAGCGTGTTCTGCTCGCGCCGGCTGACGATGGTGGCTCCGTTGGTGTAACGCGCTGTGCGGGATCCCAGATCGTAGGTAAGGGCCGTGGTGGTGAGTTCCATGCCCGGATCGGTAAGGTGCACATTGCCCGTGATGGTGGCGGACCGTGTCCGTCCGCTGTATTCCAGCCGGTCGCCGGTGATGTGCAACGTATCCCCCTGATCGATCGCCACGCGGCTGAAGGCATGCACGGTCTGGTCCTCGAAGAGGTGCGCACTATCACAGCGCATCAATGCATCGGCGTGCTTCAGCAGCACATGGCCGATGAGCCGTTGTGCACCGCTGATCGTGCGGTCATATTCCAGCGCGTCGGTGCCCAGGATCTCCACCCTGGCTCCTTCAGGTCCGGGTCCCCCTTCCACCTGTGCGCAAACCGCGGGGCCCACAGCGATGGCCAGTGGAAAAAGGAGCGAACGGAATTTGCGCATGGCGGACAGGCTGCGAAGATCGGGCCAAGCCCCAACTTTGCGCACATGTCAGAGCCCTTGTTGCATCGCCTGCGCCGCGCCTCGGTGGAATGGGGCGTGATGAGCACAGGGGGCGCAGGAAAGGCGCAGGTGCTGATGTACCACGGCATCGGCGATGCGGGCTGCCATCGCGTCAATGCGCGGCACCTGTCCCGCGAACTCTTCGAACGGCACCTGCAACTGTTCACGTCGTTCTTCAATGTGGTGCCCCTGCTGGAATTGCTGAACGGCACACGCGATCCGGACAAGTTGACAGTGTCCCTCACCTTCGATGATGGCTTGCGCAACAACCTCACGCATGCCCTGCCGTTATTGGAGAAGTACAACGTTCCGGCGACCTTTTTCATCACCGGGGCCAACCGCTGCGGCTTGCGGCTCCTCTGGGGCGACCTGCTGGACCTGGGCGAGCGGCATGTCGACCATGCATTGATCGTGAGCGGCCGCAGTTGGCGCAAGAACGCGCAAGGCCGCTACGCGGAAGGCGGTAATGGCCGGCTGCTGCGCGACCACATCAAGCAGAGCGGCGTGTGGGGCCCCAAGAAGGAGCTGTACGACCAACTGGGCGCCTTGGTGGACGGTCCTTTACAGCCTGACCGCCTATTCTGGGAGCTGATGAGCGACGACGACCTGCGCCGCCTCGCCCGGCATCCCTTGGTCACCTTGGGCTCGCATGGTTGGTGGCACAACGATATGGGGCGCATTCCCGTGGCGGAGGTGACCAGTGAGCTTGCCCAAAGCCACGACTACGTCACGGAACTTACCGGCGTAGCACCCACCCTCCTCGCCTGGCCTTCGGGTTCCTATGGTGATGAAAGTGTCCGGGCGGCAGGCAGCGTTGGCTTCACACAGCAACTCGCGGTGGATGCCCTGGCGCTGAGGCCATTGCCGACGGGCCTACCGGTAACCCCGCGCTACGGCCTGTATGATTTCCCGGTGCGTGACCGTTGGCTGCGCTACCTGATCGCGCAGAACGCGGCGTAGATCACCCTACTTGGCGGGAGCCGGGGCCGCGGCCTTTTTCGCGCGGTGGCGTGCGTTAAGGCCGGCCACCACATCGCTGGTGATGTCCAGTCCCTTGTTACCCACCCACACCTGTCCGCCTTCCTGCACGGCGATGATGTAATCGAAACCAGCGGTGCGGTTATACTCCTCGAGGAAGGACTGGAGTTCCTGGGTGATGTGCTGCAACGCACGCATCTGCATCTCGTCGATCTGCTCCTGGCTCTTGGCGCGCAGTTCCTGGATCCTGCCCTGAAGCTGTTGGAACTCCCGTTCATCCGCCTCCAATTCGGTCTGCGTGCTGTAGGTGTGGTCCTTCCCGGCCAGTTCCTTGGCGCGGTTCTCGGCCTTTTCCATCTCCCGGGCGAGGTTCCCTTCCAAGCGCTGGCCTTCGGAACGCACACGCTTGGCGCTCTCCTTCACCAGCTCATATTGCGCCTGGATACTGTCCATTTGGAAGAAGGCGATCGGTGCGTTCTTCAGCGCGGCCGTGTCCTTGGCGGGAAGGTTGTTCACCACCATGGTATCGACCATGGCGCCATCGGCGGGAGCATCGGAGACCGCTGTGCCTGGGCTGGCGGGCTTGCGCATCAGCGACCAGCCGAGCACGCCGGTAAGCACAATGTTCCAAAGCACCAGCAACAGGACATTCTTGTTCGACATCGCAAGCAATTGAGGCCGCGAATGTAACGGCCTGCGGGGAGCGCGCTATGCGGGTATGTCAGCGTTGCATCACGAATCGACCCAGGACCGTACCCCGGTCCGTGATGGCCCGCAGCACATAGGCACCCTCCGCCAGGGAGGACACATCCAGCGTGGCGGCGCCACCGACCGAACGCAGGTTCCTGGCCGATCGCAACGCGCCCGTCATGTCGATCACCTCCAGCCGCGCCACGCGTGCATTGAGGCCTTCGAGATGAAGGGTGTTGGTGGCCGGTGTCGGCCAGAGCCGGAGCGGCTGCAGGCTGTTCTCCTCGAGGCCCACGGTGAGCGAAATGTTCACGCAGATGGTGTCGTTCAGGCCATCCACATCGTTGTTCAGCGCGGTCCACACGCACAGATCGCCCGTGGCGTTCTGCAGGGGCACCAAGGGCTGCGCGAACATGAAGAGCACGGAATCGCCCGGGTTGATCGCGGGGCCGTTGTAGGTCTGCGACACCACGCTGTTGGCCGCGAACTGGTAGTTACATGGAATGCCGGTGATGGGCACGTTGCCGAAGTTGCGCAGCCACATCCGCACGGCGGTGCTGGACCCGATGACCTGACCGTTATCTGGGGCATCCAGCGTGAGGCACCCGGCATCGGGGCTGGGCACCTGTCCCATTCGCAGGCCCAGGTGGAAGTCGGCGATCTCGCGATCGCGGTAATCGGCCCAGGTGCCTTGGATCACCTCATAGCTGCGCAGGCTGAAGGGCGCCTGGATGTCCTGCGCCAGATTGACGTTCGCTCCTTGCATGTACCATTGCACATACACACCTCCACTGTCCACCATGAACGGCTGCACAAGCGGATACACGTGATCCCCAGGCTGCGCGTCGAGCGCATTCACGAACACGCTGTCCAACAGATCACCGGGCGTACCACCGGGACCGTTGTCGTCATACACCTTCATGGTGAAGCCCACATTGCCGAAGTTACTGGCGATGCGGCAGGTGGTGTGGCTCACGTAGCTCGGGTAGAAGGGTGGCAGGATCAACGCACCGCAGCCGCCATCGCCGCCGTTCCAACCGATGCCGACGCCATCGTCCTGGGTACCGGCCCAATCCACGTCATTGTTGAGCAAGGTGGTGTCGTAGGCCACGAGTTCCTGCACCAGGGTGTTGTTGCTCGTTACCGTTTCCCCGGTAATGCCGCTGATCGTGGTGAGGGAACGGAAGGTGCCTGTGGCGGAGGACACGAATGAATTGGGAAAGAGGATGTCCGCGGCCTGGCCGGGGGTGAGCGGTCCGGCATTGGTGGCATCCACGGCCACCACCTGGTTCGTGGAGTTGAGGATCTGGCTCGTCACGGTGAAGTCCGTGATCGGCTGGTTCCCTGTATTGCGGATGAAGGTGTGCAGCGGGAAGGGTGTGCCGTTCTTCGCGATGGAACGTGCTCCGTTGGTCTCATCCGTCACCCATTCCACCGTGGCGTCGGTGATGTCCAGCAGGGGAACAACGGGCGCATAAAAGCGTACGGCGAAGCCGTTCAGCGGGTAACTGCCGAAGTTCTGTTGCAGGCCGATGTCGCCGTTGATGGCCTCGATGCCGCACATGGGACCATTGCTGCCGCTGCAACAGGGCGTGTTCATGTAGTTGATGGTGATCGTGCTGTCCAGCTTGTTCAGCACGTACTGGAAGGTGTTGCTTCCGCTCCAGAGCTCGGGCGCTGAAAAATCCCAGTACGGCACGTTGATGTAGGAGATGATCGTGCGCTCCAGGTTGTCATCCACCCAGCACTCGGCGGGGTTGGTGGCGCCGGCGAAGTTGAGGTCCGTCATAAAGGCCGCGATGTAGTTGTCCGTTTCCCCCGAAGCGGGGATGTTGGGGAAGGGCGCGGCGATGTTGCCGGGAGCCACGAAGGTGATGTAGCCGTTGGAGCCGATGAACACCTTCTTCACCCCGTACCAGTAGTAGGGAAAGTTCTCGCCAAGGATCACGGGACCCACGATGTTGTCGTCGCCCAGGCCGGTGATTAACGTGCCTGATCCGGTGATGTCGAACCATTCATACACGGGCCCATCGGCCTCATCGCTGTCCTTCCAGATGTAGCCATACTGATCGGGGCCACCGATGGCGGCTTGCAGGGTGAAGGTGAAGAAGCAGGTGGCGAGGAGCGTAACGGTTCTGCTCATGGGGGCGGAGGTTGGGCGATCCGAATGTAGGGGGAAGGCAGGGATCGTGGATCAGGTTTAAGGGGAACCTACGACCTTGACTTTGAGGTTAGCGCCTTTGGCCCGCCCAGTAACTGGTTCTACTACATGGACCAAGATGCCGAAGTCACTCCCGACAAAGCCTACGCCCGAGGCTGCGGCTTGCAATGCACGCGAGCGCCTGCTTGGTGGCACCGCGAACGCGGAAATGAAAGATCGCTTCGCTGCTACAGGGCTCACAGACCAACGAGGCCGCTAGCGAACACGGGAGTGAAAGATCGCTTCGCGGCAACAGGGATCCCAGACCAAAGGGGCCGCTCGCGAACGCGGAAATGAAAGATCGCTTCGCGGCTATAGGGATCACAGACCTAAGGTGCCGCTCGCGAACACGGGAATGAAAGATCGCTTCGCGGTTACAGACATCACAGACCAAAAGGGCCGCTCGCGAACGCGGAAATGAAAGATCGCTTCGCGGCTACAGAGATTACAGACCAACGAGGCCGCTCGCGAACACGGAAATGAAAGATCGCTTCGCGGCTAAAGAGATCCCAGACCAAAGGGGCCGCTCGCGAACGCGGAAATGAAAGATCGCTTCGCGGCTACAGGGATCACAGACCAACGGGGCCGCTCGCGAACACGGGAGTGAAAGATCGCTTCGCGGCAACAGCGATCGCAGACCCGGCTTGCCGCTCGCGAAGACGGAAATGCCGCTCGTGAACGTGTCCGCTCCCCGTTCCACATCAACCGCTGGTGGAACTTCGGCCGGGGGTACGCCGCATCCGGCTATTTTGGCACCCCTTTCCGACCGACCCCTGTGATGATGCGATCCCTTCTTATGCGTGTGGCCCTGCTGAGCGCCCTGGCCTTCCCCCTTGCAGCCGTGGCCCAGAACGGCACGGTGCGCGGCTTCGTGTACGAGGCTGAAACAGGTGAGCCCAGCATCTTCACCCCGGTGAGCCTGGTGGGCACCACCATGGGCGCGCAGACGGACGTGGACGGCTACTTCAGCATCAGTAAAGTGCCGGCCGGTGCCTATACCATCCGCATTGTATATCTCGGTTACGATACACTCACGCAGACGGTGACGATCCGGGCCGAGGGCATCGAAACCGTGAAGCTTTACCTGAAGAAAGGCGCCATCCAGATGCGTCCGGTGGAGGTCACCGCCGAGCGCCGAGAGGCTGAAGGGCAGGTGCGCATCGGTGTTACGAAGCTTACACCCAAGCAGATCGAGCGCCTGCCGGCGATCGGTGGCCAAGCCGACCTTGCGCAGTACATGCAGGTGGTGCCGGGTGTGGTCTTCACGGGTGACCAGGGCGGTCAGCTCTACATCCGCGGTGGATCGCCGATCATGAACAAGGTGCTGATGGACGGCATGGTGCTGTACAACCCCTTCCACAGCATCGGCCTGTTCAGCGTGTTCGACAACGACATCATCCGCAACGCCGAGATCCTTACGGCCGGGTTCAACGCCGAGCACGGCGGCCGCATCAGCTCCGTGATGGACATCACCACGCGCGACGGCAACAAGCAACGCCTGAGCGGCAAGGTGGCCGCCAGCACCTTCGCGGCCAAGGCGCTGTTGGAAGGCCCGCTGAAGAAGCAAGTGAATCCGGGCGATGGCAGCAGTTCCTTCCTGCTGAACTTCAAGCATAGCTACCTGGACCAGACGAGCAAGAGCCTGTACAGCTTCGTGGATACGGCCGGTCTGCCGTTCAAGTTCACGGACGCTTACGGCAAGGTGAGCCTGAACGCTGCCAACGGAAGCAAGGTGAACTTCTTCGGTTTCCGCTTCACGGACGGGGTGCGGTACAAGGGTGTGAGCGACCTTGACTGGAAGAACAGCGGTGCCGGCGCCAACTTCGTGCTGGCCCCCAGCGGCAGCGCGGTGCTGATCGATGGTGTGTTCGCCTTCAGCAACTACAAGGTGAGCCTCACCGAGCGCGACCTGCCCGCACGCACCAGCGCCATCAACAGCTTCAACGCCGGCCTCAACTTCAAGTACTTCATCGGCGACAACGAAGTGAAGTACGGTGTGGACATCGTGGGTGTGAAGACCGCCTTCAACTTTTTCAACAGCACCGGCCTGAAGATCACGCAGGACAAGGTGAGCACGGAGATCGCGGGCTTCCTCAACTACAAGTTCAAGTTCGGCAAGGTGGTCATCGACCCCGGTGTACGGGCCCACTACTATGCCACTCCCGCCATCATGAGCCTCGAGCCGCGCTTCGGCTTCAAGTGGAACGTGGCGGACAACTTCCGCTTCAAGGGCGCTGCCGGTCGATACAGCCAGAACCTGGTGGCCGCCCAGAGCGATCGCGACGTGGTGAACCTCTTCTACGGCTTCCTCACCGCGCCCGAGGACATCCCTTCCACCCTTACGCAGTCCGACGGTTCGGTGCGCGACATCAAGGACCCCATCCAACGGGCGGACCACTATGTGTTGGGGTTCGAGGTGGACATCAGCAAGAACTTCAAGGCCAACATCGAAGGCTACGTGAAGGACTTCCGCGAGGTGACCAACCTGAACCGGAACAAGCTGTATGACGACACCCAGGAATTCGCTGCACAGCCCGACGAACTGAAGAAGGACTTCGTGCTGGAGACGGGCACGGCGAAGGGCGCGGACCTGCTGCTCACCTACGAGAAGGAGCACCTGTACCTGTGGGCCGTGTACTCGCTGAACTTCGTGGACCGCTACGACGGCATCCGTACCTACAATCCGGTCTGGGACCGCCGGCATAACGTGAACCTGGTAGCGAGCTACTCCTTCGGCAAGTTCAGCAGTTGGAAGGCCACCGCACGGTGGAACTACGGCAGCGGCTTCCCCTTCACCCCCACCCAGGGCTTTTACGAGGTGGTGCCCTTCAACGAAGGCATCGACCAGAACCTCGGCACCACCAACGGCAATCTGGGCGTGCTCTACGGCGACCTCAACAGCAAGCGCCTGCCCGATTACCATCGCCTGGATATCGGCCTCACAAAGACCTGGAAGCTGGATGAGCGCCAGGTGGTGCAGTTGGACTTCAGCGCCACCAACGTGTACGACCGCCGCAACATCTTCTACTACGACCGCGTGACCAGCCAGCGCAGGGATCAGCTGCCGTTGCTGCCAAGCGTGGGCTTCTCGTACACATTCTAGTCGGGGAGTCGGACTGAGGCCATCCGCTTCCGGATGCTGCTGCCTGCCGCCACTGCATGCTGCCAACGATCCGAATGAACGGCGCAGTTATCAGCGTGTCTTGAAAACTGTTCCCACCGGCTCGGTCGGACTTGCTTACCTTTACGCCCCGTGATCGCGGCTCGTCCATGAGCCCCTCTCACAAGCGATGACGGGCTCCACCAAGTACATTTTCGTTACCGGCGGCGTTACCAGCAGCCTGGGCAAGGGCATCGTCAGCGCTTCGCTGGCAAAGCTTCTTCAGGCCCGTGGCTTCACCGTCACCATCCAAAAATTGGATCCCTACATCAACGTGGACCCGGGTACGCTGAACCCGTATGAGCACGGCGAATGCTACGTGACCGAGGATGGCGCCGAGACCGATCTGGACCTGGGGCACTACGAGCGCTTCCTGGACACGCCCACGTCGCAGGCCAACAACGTCACCACCGGGCGCATCTACCAGAACGTCATCAGCAAGGAACGCAGGGGTGAATACCTCGGCAAGACCGTGCAGGTGATCCCGCACATCACCGACGAGATCAAGCGCAACATCCAGGCCTTGGGCCGGAAGGGCATCTATGACTTCGTGATCACCGAAGTGGGAGGCACCGTGGGCGACATCGAGAGCCTGCCCTACGTGGAAGCCATCCGCCAGCTGAAGTGGGAAAAGGGCAAGGACGCGTTGAGCATCCACCTCACCCTTCTCCCCTTCCTGAGCACCACAGGAGAGCTGAAGACCAAGCCCACGCAGCACAGCGTAAAGGAGCTGTTGAGCCTGGGCGTACAGCCCGATGTGCTTGTTTGCCGCACCGAGCATCCCATGGTGAAGGGCATGAAGGAGAAGATCGCGCTCTTCTGCAACGTGGAGCCGCGCGCCGTGATCGAAAGCGCCGATGCCGACACGATCTACGACGTTCCCCTGCTGATGCAGAAGGAGAACCTGGATGTGGTGGTGCTGGAGAAGCTCGGCATCGTGGGTTATCCCGAAGCGGACCTCACGCAGTGGACCGGCTTTTTGCGCCGCTACAAGGAACCCAAGGGCGAGGTGAACATCGGGCTGGTGGGCAAGTACGTTGAACTGAAGGACGCTTACAAGAGCATCAAGGAAGCGCTGGACCACGCGGGTGCGGAAAGCGAGGTGAAGGTGAACATCCGCTGGGTGCACAGCGAAAAGCTCACGCCGAAGAACATCGCCAAGCAGCTCGGTGGCCTCAGCGGCATCCTCGTAGCGCCGGGCTTCGGGCACCGCGGCATCGAAGGCAAGATCGAAGCGATCAAATACGCGCGGGAGAACAAGGTGCCCTTCCTCGGTATCTGCCTGGGCATGCAGTGCGCGGTGATCGAGTTCGCGCGCAACGTGCTGGGCATGGAGCTGGCGAACAGCACGGAGATGGACGCGAACTCGCCCTTCCCGGTGATCGCGATGATGGAGGAGCAGAAGAAGATCGAGAACAAGGGCGGCACCATGCGATTGGGCGCCTACCCCTGCAAACTGACCGACGGCAGCAAGGTGAAGGCGGTATACGGCAAGAGCCCCATCAGCGAGCGCCACCGACACCGCTACGAATTCAACAACGCCTACATCGACCAGTTCCGCAATGCGGGCATGCTGCCGGTGGGCATGAATCCACAGACCAGTCTGGTGGAGGTCGTGGAACTGCAGGACCACCCGTGGTTCATCGGCGTGCAGTTTCACCCCGAGTTGAAGTCAAAACCGTTTGCGCCGCATCCACTGTTTGCGGATTTCGTCAGGGCGGCGAAAGAGGTGGAGAGGTTGGTGTGAGGGGGGGGTTTTGAGATCAATGAAACACCATTATCTTCCAGAGTTCTACCTGAAACAATGGGCAGGGGAGGACCGAAAGCTTTGCCAATATTCCAAAGTGCATGGAAATCGAATATTTACTCGCCGCGTGTTTCCGTCCGAAACCGGATTTTTAAATCGACTCTATTCTGTTGATGGCGCATCTGAGGATCTTGAGCATAGAGTTGAAGAAGATTTTTATAGCCCTGCCGACAGCAAGGCGGCACAATCCATGAGCCTTCTATTGTCGGGCACTCAAAAAATTGATCTGAATATTTCACAAGTTTCTTCATGGTCGCGTTTCTTGCTCTCATTAATGCTCAGGATGCCAGAAGACGTCGCCATGCTAAAAAAGCGTTGGCGCAACGCGATGCTCGACGTCTCCGACGACGCGGAGGCGGACTACAAAGCACGTCGACAACCGAATGATCCAGAAACATTCCGGGAATTCATTCATGCACGTCCGAATCATGTCTTTGAGCAGGAGGCTCTAGAACTTCTAGTAAACCTCAACGACTCCGAGC
Source organism: Flavobacteriales bacterium (assembly GCA_031411095.1). Classification (GTDB taxonomy): domain Bacteria; phylum Bacteroidota; class Bacteroidia; order Flavobacteriales_F; family PHOS-HE28; genus PHOS-HE28. The sequence goes on from JANOAK010000007.1 coordinate 337,997, forward strand.
TTACTGGAAATTTACTAAACTCAATGAATTGGCATATTATTGACCTTGCAAAGTCAAAATTTGAATTGTTTCTTTCGGATCGCCCCTTGTTCGTACTTAGGCCATTAGGGGACGAAGATGGAACGCTGTGTTTGCCCGTCGGCCCCCATTCTTTATTCATTGCGTCGAAAAAGTCAGAAGATATCAATCGATTCCTGTCCACCAAGCCAGACTCAAATGTCAGAGACGTAAACAGAATTGTGGTTTCTCAGGCCGTTAAGTTTGCCTATGCGACAAGCGATGCTCCCCTCAGGTTCATGCAAAACAACTTTGGCAAATCTTTTGATGTTCGTGCCATGAAAGGAACCAACAATTCCTTGCTCGAGTTAACTTAACCCTCCCCTCTCTGCCCCCAGCGATCCGTTGGGTGCGCATTTATGGCGCACCTC
>JANOAK010000008.1:0-50387 GCA_031411095.1 Flavobacteriales bacterium
ATCCATCAAGCAAAATGGCGCCGGATTCAATCTAAACAAGGCAAATACCAATGCCAGTGCAGTTAATGCCTTCTCACCACCAGATAGCAAATGTATCGTACTATTCTTCTTGCCCGGCGGTTGCGCAAATACTTGCATGCCAGTGTCTAAAATCTCTTCTCCAAGCAATTCTAAGCGTGCTTGGCCACCACCAAATAAAGTGGTAAATAAGTCATTAAAATGTCGGTTTGCCTCATCAAACGTCGCTTGCAACCGCCCTCTGGTCTCTTTATCTATCTTACGAATCGCGTCTTCTAGCGTTTCACTTGCATCAGTCAAGTCTTTACACTGGCTATCCAAATATTGCTTACGGGTTTGTTCGGTCTCTAACTCTTGTATTGCCGCAAGGTTCACCGCCCCTAACTCTTCAATATCTAGCGTAAGTTTGTTTCTCTTTCTTTCTAAATCACTAACTTTGTAAAAACCATCAGCATTATTAACTTTTAATGACTCAAGATTTTCTGCGAGCTGCAACTCACTAATACTGGATGCCGCTAATTCAGTTTGGCATTGCTCAAAATACAAACGTGCTTCTTGTTCAGCCAAACGGCTTGCTTCAAGTTTATCGCGCAGAGGATGCAACAACTGTTCGTTTTGCATACGCATGCGCTCATGCTGCTGCAGCGCTTGCTCGCATTCACTCATTTTATTGCGGGCTTCTACTAATCGTTGCTCATGTTGTTGCTTAAGGTTTAGAGCATCTTGTAAATTAGTCTTTAGCGTTTCCATTTTAGTTGCAGCTAATGTAGCTTCAACCTCATTACAGCGCAATTTAAGGCTAATATTTTCTTCAAGTAAATTATTAATTTTATTATTTAATTCATTGATATTGTTGTTATTTAGTTTTAAATTAAATGTCTTTTCTTGATGGGTGCGTTCTAGTGTTTGCAATACATTACGCGCTTCATTAAAGACGGATTCTGCTGCTTGCTTGTTGGTTTCTGTTAATGACTTTTCAGCTTGTAATTGGCTTAAACCCAGTGAAATTTCATTCACCGATTGTTCTTTAGCGGCAAGCTCTGCCTTAAGCTTTAGTAACTTTTCACTTGCCAGACTAACATCTGCCTGCAATGTTTTTTGTCGTAGCAAAGTGTTAGCTTGCTGTTGTTTGAGTTGTTGTAGCGCTAAATTAAGTTGATGTGCTTGTTGAGTTGCAGTTTTTAATTGCAAGTTATGTGTCTGATGTTCTGTATGTAACGTTTGTAATTTGTGCTCTTGCTGGCTTATATCTTGGTTTACCTTGGCCAAACTTTGTTGTAAGTTTGGCAGTTGTTTTTGCAAAGCTTCAAGCTGGGCCTGCCTTTCCAACACACCATGCATTAATGATTGCGCGCCAAAGTATGTAACGCTATGCCGCGTATAAATATCACCCGCTTTATTGACCAAACATTCACCATTGTTTAGTTTCAGTCTAGCCGAAGTAACATCCTCGCCATCTTCTAACAAAAATGCGCTTGCCAGCCAATCTTGCAATACTGCCTGACAATTTGAATTCACTTTCTCTATTAAGTGATACAAAGAAGTGTTTTTTGTTTTATCAAGCTGAATGAGATTATCAGGCGCTGTTAATGCAATTGTTAATGCTGCTGGCGGCTTATTTTTATAATTTAACTCACTGTGCACAATCGCATTTAACTTAACGCCTAATACAGCCTCTAACGCCGTTTCCCAGCCAGATTTAATACGGACACCTTGCCAAATACGCGCGCTACTTTCTAAACCAGTATTTTTTAGCCAAGCAACTAAGGTCGCTTCGTTATTACCACTTTTCGTTGCTTGCTGAATTTTAGTTAAAGAAATAATTTCAGCTTCTAGTACATGCAGTTCGCGCTGCTGAGCTTGTTGTAATTCTCTACTGTTTTTGAGTGTTGCATTAAGCCTCTGCTCGTTTTGCAATGTACTGGCTATTAATTTCTCAATATTTGTAACTTCAACTTCTGCACTATTAAACAGCGCTTCTTTTTCTTCCAGGATATCAACTGAAATTGATTGAATATTATCTAAATTATGTTGTAGACGTTGCAGTTGCTCAGCGGTTTCACTGATTGTTCGTGCAATATGCCCAATATTTGCTTGCTCAAGTCGTAACCGTTGTTCAGCATTACTTAACGCGGCTTGACTGGCATTAAATAGGCTAAGCTCATGCTGAAATTGCTGTGAATGTACAGGTAAAGCTGCGCGTGCAATTACGATTGATGATTCGGCCGCAGTAAAGTCAGTGTTAGCCGCTTCTAATGCAGCCTTCGCAATTGATAACGCATTCGCATGACTATTTTGCTGACTGGTATTTTTATCTAATTGAGCCGTTAATTGCTGCAACTGCAATTGCATACGCTCACGCGCATCTGCCGTATTTTTGACTTGGTTTTCAAGGTTTGAGACTTCTGCATTCGCCTCATAATAACTAGCTTGCGCTTGGTTAACGGCTTCAGTCGCAACAAAATTCTCTTGCCGAGCAGTTTCCAAGGCACTTTCGCTACTTCGCAAACTAGCCATTTGTGCTTCTAGCTCATTCACTAACTTTTCTACCGTCCGTTGCGCACTTTCCCATCGAGTGCTTGCATCACGTTTTTTAAGCAACCAAACTTGCCCTTTAGCCACATTCAAAGCAGCTTGTAGCTGATGATACTTTTCGGCTACGACTGCTTGGGATTGCAAGCGAGCTATTTGCTTATCCAGCTCACGTAAAATATCTTCTACCCGTGTTAAATTTTCACGCGTATCGCGCAAACGTAATTCTGTTTCACGGCGTCGCTCTTTATATTTACTAATACCAGCGGCTTCTTCTAAAAATATACGTAATTCTTCAGGTTTGGCTTCTACAATACGGTTAATAGTATTTTGACCGATAATGGCATAAGCGCGGCCGCCTAACCCTGTGCCTAAAAACAAATCAGCTACATCACGACGGCGCACGACTGAGTTGTTAATGTAGTAAGTAGAGCCTTTATCACGCTCTATAACCCGTTTAACCGAGATTTCGGCATACTGTGACCATTCACCTGCAGCGCCGCCTAAGCTGTTATCAAAAATTAACTCTACGCTGGCACGTGATATTGGTTTGCGATTGCCAGAGCCGTTAAAAATCACCGCATCCATACTATCGCCGCGCATTTCTTTGGCAGATGATTCACCTAGCACCCAGCGCACAGATTCCATGACGTTCGATTTACCGCAACCATTAGGGCCGACGACACCCACGCGTTGACCGTGAATGTGCAACGTTGTCGGATCAACAAACGATTTAAAACCAGCGAGTTTTAGATGGGTGAGACGCAAGTAAATATTCTATAAAGTTAAGATTTTGGTTACTTTTTTGTATTTTTAATAAAACTTAATTTAGTTTTTAACATTCAGCGTTTTATAATGATTCCATATATTTTATATGAATGCCAATATGTCGAACAAACCTTTACATGAAAACGTTACTTTATTAGGTGATTTAGACGCGAAACCCTCTAAAACACTAGAAACGTTCCCAAATCCTAATCCAAATCGTGATTTTCATATTCATATGGAAATTCCAGAGTTCACCTGCTTATGCCCAAAAACAGGCCAGCCTGATTTTGCTGTCATTTATTTGGACTATATTCCAGATCAACAATGTGTAGAACTGAAGAGTTTAAAGCTATACACCGTTTCATTTAGGAATGAAGGATGCTTCCATGAAGCAGTTACTAATCGCATCTTAGATGATTTAGTAACAGCAACACAGCCTAAATTCATGCGAGTCACTGCAAAATTTTATGTGCGTGGTGGGATATTCACCAATGTGATTGCTGAACACCGCCAGGCAGGATGGCAACCTTTACCACGGGTAGATTTACTAGCATTTGATAGTCAATCAAATACACGTGGCTAAAACTTGGTGAAGATTACACTTTAAAACTGCTTTGTTCGTACATTCAGTAAATTTTAAAGAAAATACCGTGAAAGTCATTGACAATAAGCTATCCCCTCTTTATTATTGCGCCTCGCTAACAGGTGATGTAAATGTTAGCGAAACGCAGTAGATACGGGGGTATAGCTCAGCTGGGAGAGCGCTTGCATGGCATGCAAGAGGTCACCGGTTCGACTCCGGTATTCTCCACTGAAAGGCGGTCCATCTGGCCGCCTTTCCCATTTTCATCCATGGCCCTGTCCGGATCCCTCATTGAACGCCTGGCCCAGCACCTGAGCGACCATGTCGGGCGCCCGGTGGATATTGAGCATGAACGGCCTGTTGGGGGTGGAAGCATCAACGATGCCTACCGTTTGCACACCAACGAGGGCACCTTCTTCGTGAAGGTCAATGGGCACGATGCCATTCCCTCCTTTTTCGAGGCGGAGGCCGACGGGCTTGAACGCCTGCGGCAGGCCAACACATTGCGGGTGCCGCAGGTCATCGCCTTCGGCGAGGACCATGACGATGGCTACCTGCTGATGGAACACATCCCGCCAGGTCCGCGAGGTCCGGACTTCTGGGCGGATTTCGGGCGATCACTGGCTCAACTCCATCGCGTCACGCAGCCGCACTTCGGTCTGGTCCGGCCCAACTACATCGGCACGTTGAAGCAGGTGAACACCCCGGAGGATGATTGGGCGACCTTCTTCCAGCTTCACCGCTTGGAGCCCTTGGTGAAAATGGCCCGCGACCAACGCAAGCTGAACGATGCCATTGTCCTGCGCTTCGAGCGCTTGTACGGTCGCCTGGGGGACCTGTTCCCGCGCGAGGCTCCGGCCCTGCTGCACGGCGACCTGTGGAAAGGGAACTTCCTCGTTGGCCCGGAAGGCGAGCCCGTTCTCATCGACCCTGCGGTCCACCATGGCCACCGCGAGATGGACATCGCGATGACCAAGCTCTTCGGTGGTTTTGACGAGGCCTTCTATTCAGCATACAACGCCGCATGGCCGCTTGAACGGGGGTGGATCGAACGCACGGACCTGTGCAGCCTTTATCCGCTTCTGGTCCATGTGAACCTGTTCGGTGGCGGATATGTAGCGCAACTGGACACGGCTCTTCAACGCTACGTGTGAACAACGCTCACGCAGCGCTGCAACGCACGCTGCCTATTCCACCACCAACCTGTTGCGGACCATACTTCTATCAGCACAGCGTGCCTGCACGATGTATGAACCCGGGGGCAGGCCAGCCACGGAGTAGACGGACCCCTTCGGCCATTGGCGTACGATACGCCCTCCGGTGTCGATCAGCGATACACCCACGATGATGCCGTTGGCAGCTCCCAAGGCGAAGTATCCGCGGGCCGGGTTGGGAAAGAGCAGGCCGTTGGAAGTTGCCTGAGCGATAACTCCGGTGTTGATGTCCACTTGAACAACAATGCTGTCCTGCAGGACGCAACCGTGCATATCCGTGACCGTGGCGGAATAGGTGCCACCCGACGAGATCACGATGCCGGGTGTGGTCTCCGTAGTGCTCCACACATAGGTAACGAACTGTGATGCGTTGAGCGTCCACGGCAGGTCAGTGTCCAGGATCGTTATATCCGGTCCAAGGAACGATACCGTCAAGGGGGCGTATTCATCGGCCCCGGGGTCGGTGGCCACGAGGTCGCGCGGCTCCCCATCGATGTCATCCGTTATCGTCGGGATCGCAGGACAACGACCATCCAACGCGCAGGTGGCCAGGTGGAGGTCGGGCAGGAACGGAAAGGCCGGGTCGATGGAGACGGAACCTGCTCCCTGACCAGTTCCTACTTGGTATTCCGGCAGCTGATCGTACTGGATCCCCTCCAGATCGGCCAGCGGATGACCGGTGGTGAACAGATCATTGTAATCCTCGATTCCCAGGTTGCCGGCGATCACGGAGAAGAGCACCGTACCGCCCGCCGTATTGGCCAGTACATTGTTCCGGACCTCCGTGTCCTGCGCGTCGGCATTGACGCTGGTATGCTCGAACGTGATGGTCTGCAATACCGGTCCATCCGCGACGAGGACCGTGTTGTGGAACACCTGGGTTCCCTTCAGGTCATACAGCACCATCCCTCGAACGTTGTTCGTACCCCTAGCGCTGATCATGTTATTGGCCAGCAGATTGCCGGAGGTCGCAGGGGTATTCCCGAACTTGAGCCCGGTGCAATCGCCCGAGGCATTGGCCTGGACGACATTACCCATGACCTGCACGTTGCCCGCGAAATTCGAGGTCTCCAAGCCCACATAGCCTTCTCCAGCGTTCGTTGTGATCCGGTTGTTGCTGATACGACCGCTCGCATTCACCACGGATATGCCCCCTGCGGTCTGTTCAGCGACCACGTTGCGTGCGATCTGCAATCCTTGGGCAACACCTGCTGTGTTCTGGAATTCAAGCACAATGGCCTTGCTGCCCGCGTCGAACGTATTATCCAGGATACCGACCTCGTCCGAATTCTCGGCACTGGTCTGCGCGGACTGGTCCGATCGGATGAGTATGCGTTCCGCCAGGTCGGTACCGCTTGTGGCCGCGCTTCCAATAAGGATGCACCTCCATATGTTCAGCCCGTCGCAGTTATTGAAGAAATGAACGGCACGGGCATGATCGGCGCCCAAGGGATGCAGTGTCAGTGCGCGCAGGTTGACGTTCGGTTGTTGTTCAATTTCGAATATGTAATTGTCCGCTGCGCCAGCCGCCTGATGTGTCAAGATCACATCGTTCGCATCGTCCGTTTCACTCCGGATCGTGATGAACCCCGGCGTACCCGGGATGGCGGTGATGTGGTATTGACCCGAATAGGTCCCCGGGCGGAGGTTCAGCACCACATCCCCTGCCGCACCCTGTGCAAGCAAGTCATCCACCGCATCGGTGACGGTCGCATAATCAGGCGTGTCGCCCCCCACCGTATAGGTACCGCTCAACTGTCCGAACGATAGCGATGAGGACATGGCGGGAATGATCAAGAGCAGTGTTCGCAGTTCCATGTGTCAGGGATAACGTTTTGAGTACCACTACCGTTCACCCCTGTGAGGCGCCCGGGCACTGCTCCGAAAGTAAGTCATGATGCACGCATTTCAATGCTGGCACGTCCGCATGACCAGGCACCCGACCACCCCTTCCAGGGGAGGATCCCTTGCGCAATGCCGCTTGGCCTCGGCGGCGGAAACCGCAGCGCGCTGCAGGGCGGCACGTACAGAAGGCCTCGCCACCACGTACTTTCGACCGTCCAAGGCCGGCAACATCCCCTGTCCCCCACAACATGCGTCCTTCCATCGTACCAGGCCTTGCTCTCAGCGTGATGCTTCCGGCCAGCCTGATCGCCCAGACCATCACCGGCAGCTTCATCCACGATGGCATCCTGCGCGATCACCGCCTGTATGTGCCGGCCATCTACTCGCCAGGCACCCCGGCGCCCCTGGTCCTCAACCTGCATGGGTACACCAGCAACAATGTGCAACAGGAGTTCTATGGCGACTTCCGCCCCATCGCGGACACAGCGAATTTCATCATCGTGCATCCCAACGGAACGATGGACGGCAATGGCGATCGGTACTGGAACACCTTTGGCGGCTCCACGGTGGATGACCTCGGTTACCTCACCGCTTTGCTGGACACCATCAGCGCGCATTACACCATTGATGGCGATCGCGTGTACAGCGTCGGCATGAGCAACGGGGGGTTCATGAGCCACGACCTGGCCTGCTTCCGCAGTGATCGGATCGCGGCCATCGCCTCGGTGACCGGTTCCATGATCCTGCCGCGCATGAGCAATTGTGCAGCAGCGCACCCAACCCCCGTGATGCAGATCCATGGCACCAGTGACGGCACCGTGCCCTACAACGGCAATGCGGCCTTTGTGCCCGTGGTGGACCTGATGGCGCATTGGGCCGCGGTGAACAGCTGCGAACCCACGCCGGTGATGACACCCGTGCCGGATATCGTGACCACGGACGGTTGCACGGCAGAGCATTATGTGTACGGCGATGGGGATGCAGGTAGTGTGGTGGAACTGTACAAGATCATCGGCGGGGAACATACATGGCCCGGCGCGATCCCCATTGGCATCACCAACCAGGACATGGATGCGAGCGTGGAGATCTGGCGGTTCTTCAGTCGTTACCGGCTGAGCGAACTACAGACGGGGGTCGGCGAGAATGCGGAGAGCATCCCCTTCATCGTCCGGGAGAATCCCTCCTACGATGTCTTCCGACTCCAATTGGGCGGACCGGCCCAGCGCCACATCACCGTGCGCGATGCCATGGGCAGGCTTGTGCACGAGTTCACGTCGAACACCGGGGAGGTGGAGGTGATGGTGGACAAGCCCGGGCTTTACCTCGTGACCGTTGCACAAGGGCGTGAACGCAGCACGCAGCGCTTGGTGCGGTTGTAACGCGCGGTACATGTCGGCAGCGCGCGTTGCCGTGGCTGTTCTCAGAACAGCGGCCGCTTCGGCTCGTTGTCCAGCACTTTGGAAATGCGCGACATCACCTCCGGCGTCAGCTTGTCCTGCGCTTCCACAGCTCCGAGGTTCTCCTTCAATTGCGCGTCCTTGCTGGCGCCCAGGATCACCGTGCTAACGTTCGGGTTCTTCAAGCACCAGGCCAGGGACATCACGGGTAGCGACAGGTCCAGCTTCTTCGCGATGTCCTTCAATCGGTCGACCTTCTTCAGTCGCTCGGCGGTGAGTTCGCGTTCACGGAGCCAATCCAGGCCCGCCATGCGCAGTCTGCTCGACGTGTCGCCCTCCAGCGAATGCTTGCCGCTCAGGATGCCGCTGGCGAGCGGGCTCCAGATGGTGGTTCCCAATCCGACCGTCCGGTAGATCTGACCGTACTCCACTTCCACCTTGTCACGGTGGAACATGTTGTATTGCGGCTGCTCCATCACCGGACCGATCAGGTGATGTTGCTTCGCCACCATGTGCGCCTCCATGATCTCCTGTGCGCTCCATTCACTGGTGCCCCAGTACAGGATCTTTCCGCTCATGATCAGCTGGTGCATGGTCCACACCGTTTCTTCGATCGGCGTGTTCTTGTCCGGGCGATGGCAGAAATACAGATCGAGGTAGTCCACCTGCAACCGCTTCAATGCTTCATTGCAGGCTTCCACCACATGTTTGCGGTGAAGCCCCACCTGCGTGGGCAGCTTTCCTCCTGCACCGAAGAAGACCTTGCTGCTGACGATCCATGTATCGCGGGGCCATTTGGTCTTCTTCAGGACCTTGCCCATCACGCGCTCACTTTCACCGCGCGCGTAGATCTCCGCATTATCGAAGAAGTTGATCCCATTGTCATACGCCACGTTCATCAGCTTCGCCGCCATGGGGTCGGTGATCTGCTTGCCGAAGGTGAGCCAGGAGCCGAGGGAAAGTTCGGAGACCTGAAGACCGGAGTTGCCGAGACGACGGTAGCGCATGTGGTGATGGGACGGGATGGATGTGGAATGGTCGAGGTGGGAGGTGAACTCTCACACCTGCGCTCAGCGGAACAGATGGAACGCCCTGGTGGTTCGCGTGGTCAATGTTGTATGTGTACCGTGCCGAGGCGCTGGCCTTGCATGGAACGCAGCAGATATCGACCGTTCTCCAACCGGCCCAGGTCCACGCCGCCGCTCCGGTCAACGGTGGGGCGCAGTACTTCGCGTCCCGCCATGTCGAACACGCGCATGCCCTGGCCAGCGGCATTCCTCGTGACCCACACCGTTCCAGTGGTGGGGTTGGGATGAAGGACCGCATCTGCGGGGTCGCTGGGTTCATCCGACCCGGTTGAGATCTCCGAACGATAGAGGTGGAAATAGCCGTAGAGGTAGAAGGTCCCCGTGGAGTCGCAGAAGATCGCCTGGATCGGCTCGTTGGGCGCCAGGCCCAGCCCGGTCTCCGCCACCTGCCAGGATGCACCTGCATCATCGGTGTAGCGTACGCTGATCTGCTTACCGATCACCCAACGTGCCATCATCAGCGAAGCGGCCACATGCTGGAATTCCGCAGGCGTGGCGCCCAGTCCTGCATTCGCGGTTTGCCAGCTGCTGCCATCATCGGTGGTCGTGATCACGCGATCGGTCCCGCCCACCGCCACGATCCGCTGGTCAAGCCCCCGGGCCAGCCCCCGTCCGTCCGTTACCTCCGCACCGCCGGTGGAGATCACGGAAAAGCCCGACCCATCAAGGCCTCCGCGGTACATGGCACCGAGATGCACGCCGAAGATGCTCGTGGTGTTGGCCGTCATGGCGTCGATGAAGGTGGCCGAGGGCACGATGCTGGCCCAGCTTTGGCCGTCGTCGTTGGAGTGCAGCACACCTTCGCCGTACAGGTACACATCGCCGTTGGGGCTTGAGCAGAAACCCATGAAGAACCTCGCCGCGGGAATGCCGTTCGCCTCCACCAGCTGCGTAAAGGTGTTGCCGCCATCAGCACTGCGCCACAGGTTATAACTCGCGCCGCCGTTCGCCGTGCCCCACAACAGCATGGTGCCGTTGATGCTCAGATGCAACCGGGCATCGCTGAGGAACATGCCGTTGGGACCTCCAATGCCGTTCCGGTCCGACCAGGTCTGACCCTGGTCCGTGCTGACACGTGGCTGTGCCGGATCGGTGGGTAACAAGGCGACCAGTTCTCCGTTGGGTCCCATGGCCAATAAGGTCAGTGTGTTCGTGGGCATGGTGCATGGCACCCAGGTAAGCTGCGCGGTGGAATGCAGCAGCGGACCGATGATCAGGAGGGAAAGAAGCAGGTAACGCATGGGTAGTGGGTGGTATGGATGCCAAAGGTGCATCACACAGACCCTTGACGGTACGCGACGATCGAACACCTTTGTCCGCCCTACCCTCAACGCATGAGCAGCATTGACAGCAACAAAGCCCCCGAACCCGTGGGCCACTACCCACATGCACGGCGCGTGGGCGATCTTCTGTTCCTCAGCGGTGTAGGACCGCGCGAGCGGGGCTCGAAGAAGATCCCCGGCGTGGACCTCGATGCGGAGGGTCGCATTACCGGGTACGATATTGAGGTGCAGGTGCGGAGCGTGTTCCAGAACGTGCGATGGATCCTGGAGGACGCTGGTAGCAGCTGGGAGAAGATCGTTGATGTGACGGTGTTCCTCACGAACATGAAGGATGACTTCCCCACCTACAACCGGCTGTGGAAGGAGTATTTCGAACATCACCCGCCGTGCCGCACCACGCTGGAGATCAACTGCCTGCCCACGCCGATCGCCATCGAACTGAAGGTGATCGCCACCATCTGAGGTCCCCGGCATGTTCCAACCCACCGCTCTCTACCTGGCCTTGGTGGCGCTCATCACCTTGCGCTATTTCGCCAGTACGGCACAGGAGGACCCTTCCGGCACTCCCCGCAATTGGTTGCGCGATGTGGGGATCGCTGTGGCCATTGGCGCGGTCGCACACCTGCTTCCGGTCCGTTCACCCCTGATGTCCGTGCTCATGATGCTGGCGTACCTGGTGGGCTTCATGGTGCTTACGCTCTGGCTTTACCGTCGCTTCGGCAAGGGGGGTGGGTCCATCGCCGGACGGATCCTGGTGATCATGTTATGCCTCGTGGGGGCCATGATCGCCATGGCGTTGCCGATCCTGGTGCTGGCCAAGTTCGGCTTGCCCGTGATCAGCGGAAGCGCGCCCCCTTTGTGAGTGTCCCCCGCTGGTCCGAACATCGCCGTTCATGGATCCCACGGTCGAACGTCAGCAACTCCGGGGGCTTACAACGGCGGACAGGCTGACCGAACGACATCTTTGACCTCTTATGAAGCACCTCCTCCGGGCCTTGCCCCTTGTTGTCTTGGTCGCCTGTGGCGATGGCCAAGTCGACGTTGCAGAACAACAGGCGGAACAACGGGACAGTACCGCTGCTCCCACGGTCCTGGATCTTTCCTCGCATGATGTCCCCCTCCTGCTCACCCCGCCGGATAAGCAACTCACGGGGGGAATGGATCCCACGGTGATCTGGAAGGAAGAGTCCGGCGTGCTCGAGATACGGGTGGGCGACCATTTCGGGATGCAGATCATGGAGGAACCGGGGGACCTGGCCCGACTGAAAGCGGATCTGGAGCGGGATCTGCTTAAGAAGAACATCGTGATCAGCGAAACCCCTGAACTGCTCATCTACCGGAGCGAATTCCCCGACGATCCATCCCTCGTGTTCGTCCACTTCTACCAAGTGCGGAAAGCGGGCGACCGGACATTCGTGGCGCAGGATGTGCAGGACCTCCGGTTCAACGAACAGGACATCCAGCGCATGGTCGGCAGCCTCGGTACCCGACCACCAGCTTGAACCGCAGGATGCTACCCGTTAAAAATCAGCCATTTGACCATGGGGGGAAGGTGTTAGGTCAACCGAACTTGAATGATTAACATTGCCACCCCGAAATCCCGGACCTGGATGCGTGCTCCGATCTTCGTCATAGCCCTGTTACTGTTCTGCCTGCCGGCTTGGGCGGGCACGTTGGTACTTGAGGGCAATTATCAAGGGAAGAACCTCTTCATCCAGAACCCGTTCTCGGAAGCCGGCGTGGGCTTCTGCGTATATGAGGTCACGGTGAACGATATGGTCGCCACCGACGAGATCAACTCCAGCGCGTTCGAGGTGGACATGGCCAACTTCGGGTTGAAGATCGGTGACAAGGTGGTGGTGAAGATCAAGCACAAGGACGGGTGCACGCCGCTTGTGCTCAACCCTGAAGTACTGCGCCCAAAAAGCACCTTCGACATCGTGAAGCAGGAGATCGTGCCCGGCGGACTGTACAAATGGACCACCAACAACGAGACCGGCGAACTGCCTTTCATCGTTGAGCAGAAGCGCTGGAACAAGTGGGTGAAGGTGGGCGAGGTGCCCGGTATGGGCTCCCCCGGCGAGCACAACTATGAATTCAAGGTGACCCCGCACAGCGCAGAGAACACCTTCCGGGTGAAGCAGGTGGACATGACGAAGAAGTCGCGCATGAGCCAATCGGTGACCTATTCCGACCCAAGCGTGGTGCCTGTGACCTGGGGGCCGAGCAAGCCGAAGGAAGAGATCATCTTCAACACGAGCACGTTGTACGAGGTGTACGATCAATATGGCAACATCGTGAAGCGCGGATACGCGAACAAGATCGATGTGAGCACGCTGAAGAAGGACCTCTACTACTTGAACTACGACAACAAAATGGGCGAAACGTTCATCAAACGTTGACCTCGTTCTGAAGACCTTCCGAAAGCCTCGCTCGTCGAGGCTTTCCTATTTCAATACCGCCCCATGATCCGCATAGAGCACATCGGCATCGCCGTCAAGGACCTGGCCCAGGCCGAAGAGGTGTACGCAAAGCTCCTGGGATCGCCGAGCTACAAGCGCGAAGTGGTGGAGCGTGAAGGCGTCATCACGTCCTTCTTCCGCACCGGGCCCAACAAGATCGAACTGTTGGAGAGCACACGGCCCGATGGCCCGATCGCCAAAGCCATTGAAAAACGCGGCGAGGGCCTTCACCACATCGCTTTCGAGGTGGATGACATCCGCGCGGAGATGGCACGCCTGAAGGCGGAAGGCTTTCAACTGCTCAGCGAAGAACCGAAGCTGGGGGCCGATAACAAGCTGGTGTGCTTCGTGCACCCGAAAAGCGCCAATGGCGTGCTTGTGGAGCTCACGCAGGAGGTACGCTGAACCCGATGGCCACAAGAAAAGATACCCTGGCGCACATACTGGGTCGGCTGGGACATGCAGAACGGTTCACCACGCAGGCCATGTTCGGCGAATATGCCCTCTACGCCGACGGCAAGGTGGTGGCCTTGGTATGCGATGACCACCTGTATGTGAAAGCCGTGCCCGCGAGTAAAGTGCTCTCCGAGGTGTGCGAACTTGCACCCCCGTTCCCCGGCGCAAAGCCCTATTACCTGATCAACGAGGAGGACCTCACGCGCCTTCACACACTCCCCGAGCTGCTGCTGCGCATGGCGGAGACGCTCCCGTTGCCCAAGAAGAAGAAGAACAAGAAGGTATAAGGCCCTGGCCAGCTCATTGGAGCAGCCCCAAGCGGTGCACCATGCCAGGCAGGTCCTCCTGCTCGAGTTCCAGATGCTCGGCCTGCAGTCCGGCGGAGCGCGCACCGCGCACGTGTTGTATGCTGTCGTCGATGAACAGTGTTGTGGTCGCCGAGGCCCCATGCAGGGCCAGCACATGATCGAAGGCCTCGGGGTGCGGCTTGCGCAGGCCGATCTCGCAACTGTAGTACGCCCCGTGGAACAACCGCTTGAAGTCCGCGATCGCATTCTCGCGTCGCGCGATCTCGGTGAAGGCGGGCACGTGGATGGCGTTCGTGTTGCTGAGCAGCAGCACGCGGTAACGCTCCTTCAATCGCTCCACCATCTCGATGCGCTCGGCCGCGATGCTCCCCAGCATGGCATTCCAGCATGCATCGATATCGGCATCCGGGATGGGGCTTTTGCTCAGCGTGCGGATCCGCGCCCGGAATTCCTCCGGCGACAGGGCACCTACCTCGAACCCATCGAACAGGTGATCCTGCTGGGCCTTGCTGTACACTTCCTCGAAACGCTCAAAACCCAGCGCATTGAACGCTTTGGCCGTGCGCTGGTAATCCACATCGATGAGCACACCGCCGAGGTCGAGGATGATCGTGTCCAACATGCTTGCGCAAAGCTACCGGACCTCGCGCTTCCCGTTACTTTCGTGCCCCATTCATTCAGGGCCTATAGCTCAGCGGTCAGAGCAGCGGACTCATAATCCGTTGGTCGCAGGTTCAAATCCTGCTGGGCCCACCGAAGCGGTGCGTTGGACATGGGGAGTGGCGCCGCGAAGGTGGGCTGGGCCCACTTTTTTCAATTGGCAGGCGCAGGGGCAGTAGGCAGGGCGGGGCAGGCCGCAGGTCCCGGCGCCTCAGTATGGTCGCACGGCCATCAGCGTCACGTCCAGATCATCGGCGCGGAAGGACGCGTTGCCTTGTTGGTTCCAGAAATAGAACTTGAGGTACTCGCCGGCTTTCAGGGCCGGTATGGCTATTCGGTATTCGATGTGCTCCCATGTATCCGGTGATCGCGGTGGCAGGGGTTCCATGGGGAATGGCTCGTAGAACGCCTGCCCGCCCTGTGGCTTCTCCACCGCCGCCACCACCATCATGGTGCGGCTCTCTTCCACGGAACGCACATGTCGCTCGAAGCCGATCGCCAAATAGAGTTCACGACCTGTCGGCAGCTCTTTCGCGGCCATCGAGAACTCAGGACCATAGGTGTCCTTCGGCGAGCATTCCACCGCATGCTGTGCGCTGGGCGGGTCGGGCCATATGATGATGTTGCCCCGCCAATGTTCCACTTCGGCCTCGCAATCCCACTTCTGGTGCAACAGCGTATCCATGCCGTTCGGGTTGAAGGGTGCGATGCGATAATTGCCTCCAAGCCTGTCGCGATGGGCATCATCGAACTTCAGGAAGGCATACGCGTAATTCACACGGTCCATGCACTCAACATGCAGCAGGCGATGGTTGAACTGGTAGAACTGCGCCATGGTCAGCATGCACGCCATCACCAGGAAACCGCGCAACAGCCAGACCCAGCGACCGGTCGCACGCTCGAACAGAAGCGCCAGCGGAAGGAGCAGCACGGGATAGTGATCCACGTACACGCGTTGGCCCCAGCCACTGCCGTAGAACCAGATCCACCAACAACTGATGAGATACGAATTCGCGGACCAGTAGAGCATGGCGGCCATGCTGCGCAAGCGATCACGCTTCCACAGCCAGAGCACGGCGAATGCGGCGGCCAACAACACGGGCGTCCAGACGAACAACCCACGGCGCACACCGAAGAGCACCTGGAACACTGCCGGCCGGTCCCAGTAAAAGCCTTCGCCGCGATAACCATCGGCGATCAGGTGTCCCACCTGCGCATACCAGAGGGCGCTTTGAACGCTCAGCACCAAGGCCCCCGAGAGCACGGCCAGCAACGCCATGGCCCGATGCTGCAGAAAGCGCCCGATGAAGTGCCCTGTGGCCGGTCCAAGGACAACGGGCACTCCCAGCATCACCAATGCGTTCACCGGGCGAATGAGGCAGATAAGTCCGAAGAGCGCTCCCCACACCAAGGCCCAGCGCATCGAACGTCCGTGGGCCACGAACTGCGTGACCAGGAGGAAAGCGCTCACGGCGCAGAATGAATACACGTGCGACCATCCGGGCTGGATGCTCACATACTGCACGAGTTGCGTACCGAAGCCCAGCACAAGGATCACGCCTGCCGCCGGCCCTTCGCCCACACCCATTCGGCGCAGCACCGATCGAAAGAAGCACAGGCCAAGGAATGCATAGCACCAGGCCGCGATGGACACGGCTCGTTGGTAGGGCCGCGAGAGCCCATCCAGCGGCGCATCCATCAGATGGGCCGCGGCATGCCCACTGATGAAGAAGGGCAGCAACATCACGGCCTCGCCAGCGAAGTACTTGTTCAGTGTGCCTTCCGGAAGTTCATGCAGGTAGGTGCCGTCCGGCTGTTCGTGACCGAGGTCCTTGGTGATGAACACGGCCCGCAGGTAGCCGTAATAACCCTTCGCATCGCTGCGGATGATGCTCGGCCCCAGGTTCCAGCTCCACCGCACGGTGATGGTCATGAAGAAGACCATGACCACGGCGATGGCAAGGGCACTGGGCGTGAATGATCGGCGCAACATGCGACCGCGAAAGTGCGAAGACCCGGGCAACGTAGGTGACCAAAGGAGATGACCGGTGGGGATCCGCGGGTATTTTCGCCTCCGCATGAAGAACGTGATCGTCACCGGCGGGGCCGGTTTCATCGGCAGCCACACGTGCGTGGAACTGGTCGCAGCGGGCTATGAGCCCATCATCGTGGACGATCTGCGGAACAGCGAGGAGCGCGCCCTTGCGGGCATCGCTGCGATCATCGGTCGGCCCCTCCAGGTCCACCGCATCGATTGTGGCGATGAGGCCGCCTTCGACCACGTGTTCCGGACGGTGGGACCGGTCCATGGCGTGATCCACTTCGCTGCGGACAAGGCCGTGGGCGAGAGCGTAGCGAAGCCTGTTCAGTACTACCGGAACAACATCGGCTCGCTCGCGGTCCTGTTGGCGCTGATGGCGAAGCACGGGGTGCAGCGCATCGTGTTCTCCTCCAGCTGTACGGTCTATGGCCAGCCAGAACAGCTGCCTGTGAACGAGACCGCGCCGGACCGGAACGCCACGTCGCCCTACGGCTTCACCAAGATCGCCTGCGAGCAACTGCTCCGCGACACCAGTGCGAGCGACCCGGCGCTCAAGGCCGTGCTGCTCCGCTACTTCAATCCGATCGGCGCACATCCCAGCGCGCATATCGGGGAACTGCCCCTGGGCGTTCCCAACAACCTGGTACCGTTCGTCACGCAGACGGCGGCAGGCCTGCGCAAGCAGCTTACTGTCTTCGGCAACGACTACGCTACGCCCGATGGCAGCTGCGTCCGCGATTACATCCATGTGGTGGACCTGGCGGAGGCGCATGTGCGCGCATTGGCATGGATGGAAGAGCGCTCCGCCCCGGTGTGCGAGGTGTTCAACATCGGCACGGGCCGCGGTAACAGCGTGCTGGAAGTGCTCCACGCCTTCGAGCAGCAGACCGGAGTAAGCCTGCACTATGTGATCGGTCCGCGTCGTGCAGGCGATACCACCAGCGTGTTCGCCGACACCACCAAAAGCCGGGATGTGCTTGGCTGGGTGGCCCAACACGACCTGGGAGATGCCCTACGCGATGCGTGGCGCTGGCAACAGGCGATCGGCTGAACGCACCCGAACATGGCCACGCTCGTGATCATGGCCGCCGGTGGAAGCACCCGCTTCGGCCGCTCTAAACAACTGGAGCCCGTGGCACCTGACGGGGCCACCATTCCGGACATCACGCTGCGCGATGCATTCGCCTGCGGTTGTTCATCCGTCGTGCTGGTCGTGCGGCCCGAGCACCGCGACCTGTTCGTGGAACGCACCGAAGCCGACCCTAGGATCAAGGTGGTCGTGCAATCCGATGCGCGGGGCACGGGCCATGCCGCCTTGCTCGGCATGGGATCCGGAGCAGCGCCATGGGTGGTGGTGAACGGGGATGACCTGTATGGCGACCAGGCCATGAAATTGGCCTGTGCGCAAGCATTGCGCGGCGCGCCGCAGGAACATGCGCTCGTGGCCTTTCAGCTGGGGCGTACGCTCAGCCCGAACGGTCCGGTGAACCGGGCGATGTGCACCCTGTCCCCGGATGGTTCCTTGTCCGCCCTGCACGAAGTACGCGGACTGGTGCGCGGAAGCGATGGCACCATCCGGGACGTGGACGGATGCGCATATGATGACGTGCACCTCGTGAGCATGAACATGTGGGTCATCGGGGGCGCCGCGCAGCACCCGTTGCGCACCGCCTACGAGGTACATGAGGGCGGTGCATCGCGCCTTACCGAATTCATGCTTCCCGCTGCCATGTGCACGCACATCATGGCCACGGGAGAGCGTGTCCGTGTGATCCCAAGCCAAAGCCGTTGGATGGGGCTCACCTTTCCGAAAGATGCTGACCTTGTACGGCGTCATTTGTCGTCACCACCATGATCACCTTCCGTCCGAACGCGCTCCGGACCATCTGCGAGGCCTACGGGATCACCCCTGATGACCACGACCTTGCCGCCTTTGGCAACGGTTTGATCAACAAGACCTACCTGCTGAAGGACCATACAGGTTCGGATGATTGGATCCTTCAGGAGGTGAACACGGCGGTGTTCAGGCATCCGGAACTGATCGCCTACAACAACTACCTCGCGGCCGACCACCTGCGCCTCCATCACCCCGGTTATCTGTTCATGAGCGGCCGGCGCACGTTGCAGGGGAAGGACCTCCTGATCGACCCGGAGCTCGGCGCGTGGCGGGTGTTCCCTTTCGTTCAGAACTCCGTGAGCTATGATGGCGCGGTGACCCCGGCTCAGGCCTTCAGCGCAGCCCAGCAGTTCGGCCGGCTCACGCATCACCTCGATGGGGTGTACGTCGGTGCGTTCAAGGTCATCTTGCCTGACTTCCACGATCTGGCCCGGCGTTATGCACGCTTCACGGGTGCTGCGGACCTGGCCCAACTGGATCGTCGCGCCATGGCCGCTGAACAGTGCGACATGGTGGTATCCCACGCCCACATCGTGGAGGAGTACCGTGCCGCCATGGCCGACCCTGCGGTCCGCACACGCATCACCCACAACGATACCAAGCTGAACAACGTCCTGTTCGACCGCACCACCGGCGAGGCCATCTGTGTGGTGGACCTCGATACGCTTATGCCCGGCAAGGCGTTGTTCGACCTGGGCGATATGATCCGCACCTTCATCTGCCCGGCGAAGGAGGATGATCCCGACCCCTTGCATATCCTGATCGATGCGGATGTGTTCGAGCAATTGGTGGCGGGCTGGTGCAGCGAGATGGGGCCACTGCTCAGTACCCAGGAGAAGAGCTTGATGTACTGGAGCGGCCAGATGTTGATGTACGAACAGGCCATCCGCTTCCTCACGGATTTCCTCGAGAACGATGTGTACTACCACTTCGATCGCCCCGAGCACAACCTGGACCGTGCAAAGAACCAGTTGCACTTGCTGGAAGCCTATACCACGCAAAAGGAAGAGCTCACCGCGAGGATCGCGCATCTGATGAGGTAACAAAGGATGAATTCGATGCGTTGATCCCTGTGACAATAGGATAATGAGATCGGATCTTCACTCTACACGCGGGCACCTCTCCTCAGGCCAAGCTGCATCGCGTTGTGTCGCAGGCTTCGCGTTCCAGCTCCTGTTCATGTCATGTTCCGTTCCTCTGATCGCACAACGCCCCGTGCGTCAGGATCTCCACTGGTTCCATGACGCCAAGCTGGGCATCTTCATCCACTGGGGGATCTACAGTGTGAACGGCGTAGATGAGAGCTGGGCCTTCTACAACCGGAAGATGACCCACGCCGATTACATGAAGCAGCTCGATGGCTTCACGGCACGGAATTACGACCCATCTGCGTGGGCGGAACTCATCAAAAGGAGCGGGGCGAAGTACGCGGTGATCACGACCAAGCACCATGATGGGGTGGCGATGTGGAACTCGGAAATCCCGGAATTGGTCGGATTCAATACGGTCTTCTCTCCAGCCGCATTATCAATAGTCAACTACACGCCAGCAACACGCGATGTGATCGCTCCCTTGTTCGCTGAGCTGCGAAAGCGCGACCTGAAATGCGGCGCCTACTATTCGCTCATCGATTGGACGGACTTCGACTATCCGGCGTTCACCAAGGACAGTACGCGTTACAGGATCAAGGACGATCCATCGCGATGGCAACGATTCCGCAACTACTTCCAAGCGCAGATCCGCGAGATCGCCGCACAATTGAACCCCGACCTCTGGTGGTTCGATGGTGATTGGGAGAATACCGCCGAGGAGTGGGAAGCGGCCAAGGTGCGCGCGATGATCCTGGAAAAGAACCCGAGGGCCATCATCAATGGCAGGCTCGCGGGCCATGGCGACTACGCCACGCCAGAGCAGAACATCCCGGTGGAAACGCCGAAGGCCTCCGCATGGGAAGTGTGCATGACCGTCGGATCACAGTGGGGTTGGCAGCCTTGGGACACGGTGTACAAAAGCACACACGATATCATCCACATCTTCGCCGATGTGATCGGCCACGGCGGCAACTTGTTACTTGACATCGGCCCGAAGGAGGATGGCACCATCCCTCCGGGACAGGTCAAGGTGCTGGATGAGATCGGCCAATGGACGAGCAAGCACGCCGAAGCGATCTATGCCACACGCGCCGGGCTGCCCAACGGTCACTTCTTCGGGCCATCAACGCTGAGCGCGGACAGCACCACGCTTTTTCTTTTCCTGCCGCATGGTGTGGGCGGAAGCGCGGAGATCAAAGGGCTGGACAACAAGATCCTGTCGGTGGAGGTTCTCCGCGATGCCGGGTCCGGGCCCGGCGTGACACTCGACCATCGCGTGGTAGGCAAGATCAGCTGGAGCAAGGTGCCCGGGCTTGTGTTCATCGATGTGCCCGAAGAAGCGGCTGATCCCTGGATGCCGGTACTGAAGGTGAAGCTGGACGGGAAGCTGAAGTTGTATCGGGGGGAGGGAGGGTTCTGAGGTTGAACCGCAACGATGCGACGAGCGCAACGGGAACGCGAGGTTTGTACCGCAAAGGACGCGAAGGCCGCAAAGAAGGCGAGATGAACCACCACGGCGCGACGAGCGCAACGCGAGCGCAAAGGTCATCTGATCCTCAGACGAGATAAGGAATGCAAAGCCACACGCGGATCCGCGGAATTGTTCCCATGCAGATCATCGCGTGACAAGCCTAACGACGCCCATGCTTCCTTGCTTCACACTGCCCGAGACATTGGACGTGTCAAAACGAAGTTTACCATCCTTCAAAGTAACCCTCAACTTGTTATCTGACCCGAGTAATGTGGCTATGGGTTTGCGACCATCAGACCACAAGCACGTTCCAAGTTCACCAGGTTCTCCGAACAAGTAAATGATCTGTCCACCGGAATTGGTTGTCGCACCGAGTACATCATCACCATACCGTTCAATGGGCATAGCTTTCGTCCCATACACAGCCTCTCCATTCACCTTCAACCATTCCCCCACTTCCTTCAGTCGCACATTGGCTGCGGAGTCCAGTTGCCCATCCGGTCCAGGCGCCACGTTGAGCAGAAGACTTCCTCCGCGCGAAACCACTTGCACCAGCGTGCGGATGATCTCCTCCGTGCTCTTGTATCGCTCGTTGGGCACCCAGCTCCAACTCGTGCCCATGGGCATGCACGTCTCCCACGGTACGCCCAGGTCCGCATCGGGCACGTGGCCTTCGGGTGTCACATAGTTCTCGTATTCGCCGCCCACCGTGCGGTCCACGATGAGCAAGCCGGGCTGATGTGATCGCGCCATCGTGGCTATACGCTTCATGTCGACGTCCTGTTCGATGGTGATCGCCTTCTGCCAGCTCACGCTCGTGTCGATGCTACTGAAAGGCCGTACCCAACCGCCATCGAGCCAGAGGATGTCCACGGTGCCGTAGTCGCTCATCAACTCTTGGATCTGCGTGTATGTGTGGTCCTGGAACGCCTTCCAGCGCTCGGGATATTTCGACGGCAGGTAGTTCACGCTGCGGTCCTTCGGCGGGAAGTAGGGCCACCAATAGTCAGGACTATGCCAATCCGGTTTGCTGAAGTAGGCGCCTGTCCACAGCCCTTCCTTGCGGAACGCGTCGAAGATCCCCTTCGTCACGTTGGCACGCGGATCATCGTGGAACGGACAGTTCGGCGAAGTGATCCGGTAGTCCGTGGTCTTTGTATCGAACATGCAGAAGCCGTCGTGGTGCTTGGTGGTGAAGACCATGTACTTCATCCCGGCCTCCTTCGCTGCGCGCGCCCATTTCGCCGGATCGAACCTGACCGGATCGAACGTGTGCTGCAGCGCTTCATAGTTGTGCACGTAGTCCGTGTAGGTTGCACCGTGCGACGGGTCCCGGCGGCACCACCCTTCATCCTCCGGACAGATGCTCCAGCTCTCCACCACGCCCCATTGGCTGTACGGGCCCCAGTGCATCAGCAGACCGAACTTCAGGTCCTGCCACTGCGCGAGCTTCTCTCTGACCAACGGATCCGCTGGAGGGATATAGGGAGACTGCGCGATCAGAAGATCAGAAGATGAGATGATCAGAAAATGGAATGCCAAGCACGCGATGCGGCTACCCGTGGGCTGTCGCCCAACAGCTATCTTCTGATCTTCTGATCTGCTCATTGTCTGATCAGTACTCGTCCGTGAAACAGAACACGGGTTTGCGCGTTTGCCAGCGCCCACGGGTGAAGTCGGGGATGTCCTGCATCTGTCCACCTTCGGCGATGCTCTTCTCGCTCAGGGGCGTGATGCTGTACCAGGTGGCCATGTCGTACACATCCAGCGGGAACGGCTGCTTCCGTTTGATGCATTCGATGAAGGCGTGGTCCACGAAGAAGTCCATTCCTCCGTGGCCTGAGGTCTTCGCCTCTTCGTTCCGGCGCTTCCAGATCGGATGGTCGAACTCGTCGAGCCATTTCGCACTGTTCTCCCAGCGGTGCTTCTGTTCCTGGCGTTTTTCGAAGTACACCATGCCCTGATCGTTGTCGCCCCATCCGGTGTCCTGCCAAAGGCCTTCGGTGCCCTGCACACGGAATCCCAGGTTGTACGGGCGTTGCAGCGTGGTGTCGTGCGTGAGCAGTATCGTTTCGCCATTGGCGCATTGGAGCTGCGTGTTCACGATGTCGCCCTGTTTGAAAAGCACGTTCGCATTCGGATGCCCGGCGCCACCCTGCGGATGCTCCACGATGTACTTGTGTGCACCGCGTGCCTTGGTCGCGATCGACGAAAGTCGCGTGAGCCGATTGCCCCGGTTCACGTCCAACATCACCGCCACCGGACCCAATCCGTGCGTGGGATAGAGCTCGCCGTTCCGATCGATGTAATGCTGTGTACGCCACTTCGCCTCACTCCATCCCTTCGTGCCGAACTCCACGCCATCGCCATAGCCATCCGGCGTCCCGCTGTTGAAGAGCACCCCGCGCAGGTCGTGCTGATACCCGCCTTGTGCGTGGATCAGTTCACCGAACATGCCCAGCCGCACCATGTTCAGCACGGCCATCACGTCGCGGCGGTAGCAGACGTTCTCCATCATCATCAAGGGCACCCCCGTTTGCTCGCTCATCCGGACGATCTCCCAGCACTCCTCCACGCTCTTCGCGCCACACACTTCCATGCCCACGGGCTTGCCCGCCTTCAGCGCAGCGATGCCCTGCGCCACATGGAATTCCCACGGTGACGCGATGAGCACGGCATCCACATCATCGCGCTGCAACAGATAACGATAGTCGTTCGGACCGTTGCCGTAGACAGATGCCTCCTTTCGGCCCGCGTCCGTGAGCAACTTCTGGGCGAGCTCCACCATGGCGGCATCGGGGTCGGCGATCGCGGTGATGGAGACATCGCCACGTTTGAGGAGCTCGGCCATGTGCGACTGTCCGCGCAGGCCGACGCCGATGATGCCCAAGCGCACCGTGGTGATCTCCTCCGGCGCAAAGGCCTTCAAGTAGTTCGGCAGGAAGAGCATGCCGGCGGACGCGAGCCCGGCCTGGCGAAGGAAGTGTCGGCGTTCGTGGTACATGAATGGCAGGGATCCACTGGGCGGGATCATTGCGTGAAGATGGTACAGTGCAGCGTACCGGCAACTGCCGGTGTTCAGGGCGCCAGCCCGACCAGTCCGCAGCCCAGGACCAGCAGCAACCCGAGCAACGCGCCCATGTACACCTGCGCCGGTGTATGATCGCTGATCAGCAAGCGTGCCGAACCCAACGCACCGGTCAGCAGCAACAGGAGGGCGATGAGCGCCACCACCGGCGCGCCGTGCAGGAGTTGGATGGCGATGATGGCCCCCAACACGCCACCGATGCCCACCATGTGCGCACTGATCTTCCAGCGGAGCGTGATCAACAGGGTGAACAGGAGCGCGAGCGCTCCGCCGAAGAACAGGGAGAGCAGCTCGGGGTGGTTCGGTGTACGCCGCAGCAGCCAGTAGCCCATGCCGTAGTAGATGAGGCTGAGCATGTACACGGGGATCCTTTCCTGACGCAGTGGCATCGTGAGATCGCCGATCATGCCACTTCGCAGCATCAGCAAGGCGCTGGTGAGGGGGAAGATGCCCGTCATGATGAACACCATGGCCACAATGATCCACACACCGAGCGGGGCGAAGTTGAAGGACAGGTGAGCATCGAAGAGGAAGCAGAGCGCCACCAGGGCCGTGGGCATCCACAACGGATGCAGCAGCAGCGAAACGAGCTTGGCCAGGGCGCGCATCGGTCAATGTTCAATGGTCAATGAACAATGGTCAATGCTCACTGAGCAATGGTCATGTGATGCGCGCCTTGACCATTGATCAGGGCTTAAGGAACAGCGGGAACTGAACATTCCTCACAGCTCCTTGCGCAAACGTGCCACGGGAATGTTCAGCTGTTCGCGGTATTTCGCCACTGTGCGGCGCGCGATGTTGTATCCCTTGCTCTTCAGCAGGTCCGTTAACTCTTCATCCGTCAGGGGATCGCGCTTGCTCTCGGCCTCGATGGCATCCTGCAGGATCTTCTTCACTTCGCGCGTGCTCACCTCCTCGCCTTCCGCGGTGGTCAGGCTTTCGCTGAAGAAGTACTTGAGCAGGTATGTGCCGAAGTTGGTCTGTACATACTTGCTGTTCGCCACGCGGCTTACGGTGCTGATGTCCATGTGCACCTTCTCGGCGATGTCCTTCAGGATCATCGGCTTCAGCTTCGTCTCATCACCGGTGAGGAAGAAGTCGCGCTGGTGCATCATGATGGCCTCCATCGTCACCAACAAAGTGTGTTGCCGCTGCTTGATGGCGTCGATGAACCACTTGGCGCTGTCGAGTTTCTGCTTGATGAAGACCAGCGCCTCCTTGGCATCCTTGTCCTTCTTGTTGCGCTGGTACTCGGCGATCATCTCGCGGTACTGCTTGCTAACGCGCAGTTCCGGGGCGTTGCGGCTGTTGAGCTGCAGTTCCAGCTGGTTGTCCACGGTGTTCACCAGGAAATCGGGGATGATCTCCTGGATCGGCTTGTCCGAACCGCGCTCGGTGTTGCCCGGCTTGGGGTTCAGGTGGGTGATCACGTCGATGCCCGAGCGCAGGGCCTCCTCGTCGATCTCCAGCCGCTCCATCACCTTGTCGTAGTGCTTCTTCGTGAAGGCCTCGAAGTGCTTGTCGAGCATGGCGCGGGCGGTGAGCGTTTCCACCGAATGCGGCAGGCGGTCCAGCTGGAGCAAGAGGCATTCGCGCAGGTCGCGCGCGCCCACGCCGGCAGGATCCAGGCCCTGCACCTCCTTCAACGCCACTTCCAGCTCTTCGCGGGTGGTCATGATGTTGGCCGTGAAGGCCAGGTCGTTCACGATGCTGTCCAGTTCACGGCGCAGGTAGCCGTCCTCGTCGAGGTTACCGATCAATTGAATGCCCAGCTCTTCGACCCGTTCGTCGATATCGCGCAAGGCCAGTTGTGAGCGCAGGTTGTCCTGGAAGGTGCTGCCACCGGCCAATGGGGTTTCGCGCTCCTCATCGTCGCGACCCTTGTTGTTCACCTGCAGCTTGTAGTCCGGCGTGTCATCGTCGTAGTAGTCGTTCAGGTCGATGTCGTTGCGGTCGTCATCGGCATCGTTCGCGTCCGCCTCGGCCTCGGTGTTCAACTCCGTTTCCACGTCCGTCTCATTGTCGCCCTCCTCCCCTTCCTCCAAGGCAGGGTTCTCCTCGATCTCCTGTTTGATGCGCTCCTCCATTTCCACCGTCGGGAGCTGGAGCATCTTCATCAACTGGATCTGCTGTGGACTGAGCTTCTGTTGAAGCTTGAAGGATAGGTTCTGCTTGAGCATGGGAAGGTCTACGGGGGCGAATTTACCGGTGGAGTGCCCGGTAAGTGCAAGAGTGGACCAACTTCCGGACTTCCAGCGAAGTAGGCGGACACGCTAACTTGGAGGCTGCTGAACGACCCTGCCGCCATGAAACGCACTGAATTCCTGAAGATGGCCGGGGCTGCCGGCTTGGCCAGCATGATCCCTGGCGCTGCACATGCCGAGGACCACACGGATGACCCCAAGGTCCCGGCGCCTCCTCCGCCAGAGGGTGGTTGCGTGCTGATCCCTTCGGAAACGGCCGGTCCGTTCCCCTTGAACCTCAGCGGCGATGCCACCTATTTCCGCACGGACATCCGCGAAGCGCAGACCGGGGTGGACCATCGGTTCCGCATGCGGATCATCGGCCAGGCGAATTGCCTGCCCATGGCGAATTGCAGGGTGGATGCCTGGCATTGCAATGTGGATGGCTATTACAGCGGATTCACGACCTCCGCCCACCTGGGCACCCAGAACCACACCACCGCCCGTTTCCTGCGGGGTATCCAGATGACCGATGCCAACGGCGAGGTGGAGTTCCTCACCAAGTTCCCCGGCTGGTACCCAGGCCGTACGGTGCACATCCACTTCCAGGTGTTCCTGAACTCGATGCTCCAGGCCACCTCACAATTCTGCTATCCTACCGCCGAAAAGAACGCCCTGCTCACCTCTGAGCCGCCGTACACGACATGGGGCGCCGATCCGGTGGACCCGGCGAACGACGGCGTCTTCGCCGATGGCTACCTATACCAGTTGGCCACACTCGCATACAACGACACCACGGGGGAATACGAGTCGTTCATCGAGGTCACCATTCAGGGCAGTGGCCAGGTGAACACCGGCCTGCTGGCCTTGGAGCCGGAGACCGGAGGCCAGTTCAAGCTGCGCCAGAACTTCCCCAATCCGTATGAGGCCGGAACCTCCATTCCCTTTTCACTGGCCAATGCGTCGGATGTGACCATGGAACTGTTCGACGTGAGCGGTCGGAAAGTGGCCACGCTGCACAACAACAACCTGCCGGCGGGCGAACACGCCATGCGCATCGACATGGGCCAACTGGGCATTGAGCCTGGCAACTACGTGTACCAGATCAGCGTGAGGAACCAGTTTGGTCTGTTCCAACAGTGCAAGATGATGACGGCACGGAAGTGATCTGGCCATTCGTTCGTGTGAAAGCCGATCATTCAAGCACCGATCGGCTTTCTACTCTTGGGCATACCGGACTGGCTTTCTGGTCATCAGGACTGATGAGCTCCAGGACCGGTGGCAAGCCTAACTTTATCAGATATTCATGTCCCATGAGGTCAATTTCCGCGGCTCTCCTCCTGCTTTCCCTCACCGCCCAGGCACAGGTCTTCACCGAAGTACTGGAACCCGCTGCCTCAGTGGCCACGTATGGCTGCACTTGGGCCAATTGGGCGCAAACTCCCGATCTGATCTTTCCTTTCAACCAGGTGACCGACACGGCCATGGTGGTGAACGATGGTTCCCCCGCCGACTCGCTCGGATGCGATTCGATCGCGGGTCTCGCCGACCTCACGGGCAAGATCGCCGTCGCCTACCGGGGCACCTGCAACTTTTCGCTGAAGGCCAAGCTGGCGCAGGAAGCAGGCGCTGTGGCGATAGTGATCATCAACAACACACCCGGTGCACCGATCGAAATGGGTGTCGGATCGTTCGGCGACCTGGTGACCATACCGGTGGTCCTCGTTCCAGACACATTCGGAACCGCCATGCACGATGTGCTGCTCAACGAAACAACGGTCCTTCATCTGGGCTCCACGTGTTACGACGCTGCGGATTGCGATGATGTGCAGGCCTTCATGACGGGCTGGACCTTCGTGCCGGGCTTCGAAGGCGGCTATTGGATCAACGTTCTGAACGTTAGCCCATACATCCCTCGCACCAACCTTGTTGTGGATCTTACCTATGATCCCCTGCTGATCTTTTCTTCTTCCGATGATATTCCCACCGTGAACGAACCCGGCCATATCAGCTGGACCATACCCACCCTTGACATCATCAGCACTGAACAGATCCACCTGCTTGTAACGGTTCCTGCAGATACGGGGCTTATCGGAACGATGCTCAACGCCACCCTCACCACCAGCTTCACGCCCCTCGATGGGAATGCGACGAACAACACATTCTCCACGTTGGACAGCATCGTTTCTTCCTTCGACCCAAACGATAAGCGTGCGCTCACCAGTTCACGGTTGAGCAATACGGAGTACTACCTGGGCACCGATCAGTACGTGGATTACACCATCAACTTCCAGAACACGGGCAACGCACCGGCGCAGGAAGTGGTGCTTGTGGATACGCTTTCCGCGCTCTACCTGCCTACCGTTCCGGCAATACTCGGCGCTTCCCATCCGTTCACGGTGGACCTCGTGGGAACCAACGTCCTGAAGTTCACGTTCCCCAACATCCAGCTGCCGGACAGCGCCACCAACGAGCCCGCCAGCCATGGCTTCGCCAGCTTCCGCTTGCGCCCGTCGAATAGCTTGACCTATGGCAACGTGCTGGCCAATACAGCGGACATTTACTTCGACTTCAATCCTCCCGTACGCACGAATACCTCGGAGCTGGTAGTGGCCTCGCCACAGGGCATCGCCGATCCGGCTGATGGCGGGCTCAGCATCCTTCCGAACCCGGCCACGGACCGCATCACCCTGCAGCTTCCCGCGAACAACTCCTTTCAACAACTCGTGATCCGCTCCATCACCGGGACCGAGGTGATTCGGACGACCTGGTCAACGGGTATACGATCGCGGAACATCGAGGTTTCCGCACTGCCACCCGGCGTGTACCTTCTGGAACTTACCGGCCATCGCACACGGAACGTGCTGCGTTTCGTGAAGGAACGTCCCTGAACGTATCATCACAGAGGCAACCGCAGGACATCATCGGCACCGATGGCGTTGGTGCGGGGCCGATCTTCAGCCAATAACATTCACCTTGCGCACAACGATCCTCTTCGTTTCCCTGCTCGCCGCGTGCGGTGCCCGCGCACAAACCCCATCCTTGGACCCGGCCACGCAATTCGACTTCTGGCTTGGCGCCTGGGACCTCACCTGGGCCGATGGCGGGCATGGCACCAACCAGATCACCAAGGAACTCGATGGCAAGGTGATCCACGAACACTCCGCGGACCCGGGTACCAAGTACCTGGGAGAGAGCTGGAGCGTGTGGGACCCGAACGCGAGGATGTGGAGACAGACGTGGGTGGACAGCCAGGGGGCCTACATGACTTTCGAGGGCGGTATGGCAGACGGCCGCATGGAACTGAGCCGCCACGAGCCGGACAAGCAGACAGGGCAGCTCTACCTGTGGCGCATGGTCTTCTTCAACCTCACCGCCGATTCGATGGAGTGGGAATGGAAACGCAGTGCCGATGAAGGTGTGACGTGGGAGGTGAAGTGGGCGATCCACTACACACGGAAGGCATGAGCTGTTGCCTCAGCCCTTCGCCGCCTCCACCATGGCCTTCACCACCTTCGGCGCGTTGCCGATGAAGATCTCATTCCCCACCACCATCACCGGGCGCTTCAGAAATGTGTACTCCTGCAAAATGTACTTGCGGTAGTCCTTTTCCGTGAGCGCCTTGTTGTTATTCAGGCCGAGTGAACGATACTTCAGGGCAATGCGGCTGAAGAGCGCCTCATAGCTGCCAGCGAGTTTCTTCATCCCGTCCAGTTGCGCTGGCGTGATGGGCTCGGTCTTGATGTCCTGCAGGGTGAAGGACTTCAGCTTGGGGATCTCTCCAAGGATGCGTTGGCATGTGCCGCAGGTGGCCAGGTGGTAGATCTTGCGCATGGTTGCACTGGAGGTCATGGGCCCAAAGAACGCACGAAGGGCGCCGTTGTTCACACATGAGCATCACGTTCCTGACGGGGCGTCGAACGGATCTTATCAGTGCCCGGGCCGAATGGTGCCAGTGGGCGGTCCGTTATCCATGATGCCGATCCGCGACAACGATTCCACGATCCTGTGGAGGAGATCACCTCATCGGCCAGGTGCGCAACGTTCACTCTGAATGGGCCACGCACGTTGAACAAAGGCTGACGACCAGGGGCGCATGTCGGCATGTCGTTGGAATGGTCCCCGTCGATCCCGAAGCCGTGGAAGGTCCTTCGATCCATCTGGCAGCCGCGCAACTGAAGCCCTTCATTGGGCAACGGATCCGCGCCGTGCGCGGTAACACCACCCTTGCAAAAGGGCGCTTGTTGGATGAAACGGTGCGGGAGGTGTTCGCCTGGGGCAAACACCTCGTACTCCAGTGCGGGGACTTTGCCCTGCGCGTCCACTTCCTGATGTTCGGATCCTATGAGGCGGACGTGGAAGGGGTGAGCGTTTCTGGGGAGTACAAGCGCACGCGTTCGCCGCGGCTCGCGCTCACCTTCAGGAACGGCGAGCTGCGCATGTACGCCTGCTCCGTTCGCTTCATTGAAGGCCGACGTGTACGGCGCGCCTACGACCTCAGCCTGGATGTGCTTTCACGCGCATGGGACCCAGCGAACGCGCTTAAGCGCTTGAAGGAACACGAAGCGGAGGAGATCGCGGACGTCCTGTTGGACCAAGAGGTGTTCGCCGGTGTGGGCAACATCATCAAGAACGAAGTGCTGTCCTTGGAAGGGGTTCATCCGGCCACGTTGGTGCGGGACCTGTCGCACTCCAAGCGCCGCGCGCTGGTGGCCCGGGCCCGTTCCTTCTCACGCCAGTTCCTCGCATGGCGCAAAGCCTTTGTACTGAAGAAGAACCTCCGCATCCATCGGCAGCGCAACTGCCCCGAATGTGGTGGACCGGTCACGCACATGAAGACCGGTGAACGCGAACGCATGAGCCATTTCTGTCCCCTTTGCCAGCGGGCTCCGCGCAGGTCGGTACGCCGCTCAAGCCCCATTCGCCATGGCTAAGCGGACCCGCGAAGCGGGGCCCGCTTCCCTACTCATCGGAACAGCGGGATGGCAATTGCCCCCGACCGTGCCACGTGTGGAAGCCGCGCATGCGCTCGAGCGCTATGCTCGGCACTTCAACGCCGTGGAGATCAACAGCACCTTCCACAGGATCCATCGCCCCGCCACCTTCAGCCGGTGGGCTGAACTGGTCCCTGACCATTTCCGCTTTGCGGTGAAAATGAACAAGGCCATCACGCACGAGCACCGGTTGACGCAGGTGGGATCGGCACAGCTATTCCTCGAAGGGATCACAGGGTTAGGCCGGAAACTGGGAGTGGTATTGGTGCAATTGCCGCCATCCCTCGTATGGAGCGCGGAAACGGAGCACTTCTTTCAGGCCCTGCGCGACGCATACACCGGTGCGCTCGTGGTTGAAGCACGGCACCCCTCCTGGAACGCGCCGGACGTGCTGAAGATGCTGAGGGACCTGCGCATCGGCGGTGTGGCGGCCGACCCCGTGCTGCTTTTCGATCGGCTCGCTCCTTACGGCGATCTTCATCATGTGTACTACCGGCTGCATGGGTCACCCCGCACCTATTGGTCGGCCTATTCGCAGGAACGATTGTCCGCCTTGGTGGATCCCTTACGGGACCATGCCCTGAAAGCGAGGACCGTGTGGGTGATGTTCGATAATACCGCTGCCGGGGCTGCTGCTCCCAATGCGATGCATCTCCTGGACCTGTTACGCAAGAGGAAGTGAAACGGCCTGTGCGGCCGCAACGGCCCATGATCTGTTCTCCCCTGGCCGATGAACACAACGACGACACGTCAACCCAGGACCGACCCTGTGATCGCGCAGCGCCTGCGGTGCAGAAGAAAGTTCCTCCGGCATTTCCCCAAAGGATTCAAGGACCCCAAATACCTGGGTTGGGAGCGGGATTATAAATGGGACGCTCATGAGCGTTGGATGGAACTGCTCAAGCCGGAGGTGTTCGAGGAGCTTCTTGCCAGGAAGGAATTCCATGCCATCGCACAGCGCGCCGCCAGCGTGGAGTCGCGGACCAACCTTTTGTTCTCCTTCGAGAAGATGGCGGCCCGTGATGCGGTGCGGGAAGAGACCGGGGCACGCACCTTCGCGCTGGCCTTGCACACCTGGCTTCATGGCGAAGGTGATCCGGAACGGCGGTTCGAGCGATTCGTGGAGGCCATCGGGCATCTGCCGCGCAAGCAGACCAGGGTGCTCACCTGGCCCTTGGTCACCGTATTCGGTTTCATCGCACAGCCTGAACAGCACATCTTCCTGAAGCCCCAAGTGACCAAGGTCGCGGCGGCTGCTTACGCATTCCCTTTCACCTATGCGTCACGGCCGAATTGGGCGACCTATCACCAACTCTTGGACTTCGCTGATCAGCTCTTCTTGGACCTCGCGGATCTGGAGCCACGCGATATGATCGATATCCAATCCTTCATCTGGGTATTGGGTTCGCCGGAATACGGATAACATGCCCCACCAACGCTTCGTAGCCAAACACCGCGCGCACTCTTCTTTCTTCACCGTAGCTGTAACACACCATGGACTGGTCAGAGATCACCGGATGGAGCGGGGCCCTCCTCGTCCTTGTCGCTTTCTACCTCACCGTCGTGCGCTCGTGGGACACGAGTTCCGGCCGGTACATGGCCCTGAGCAATGCGGCCGCCGCCCTGCTCGTGGCGAACGCGTGGCTGAACGCCGCATATCCGTTCCTGGTGGTGAACCTCGCCTTGATCCTGGTAACGGCTTACACACTGATGAGGAAAGGGCTGCCCACGTGGCGGTGATTCAGGTCGCCAGTGGAAAGCTGTCCACCTCCACGTAAGGGCCCGGCTTTCCTTGCGCTCCGCGCAGCAACCAGAGGCGCGTGATCCGTTCAGACCTCCCTGGTGTCAACGTGCGGGAGATGTCCATCGCCGCTTCGAATTGCCCCGGGGCCAGATGGGACGCGATGATGAGGCGATCCGCCTTGGTCGCATGGGCGGCAAGTTCCTTCAACCGAGGATAGCTGCGCGAGCGTGCCATGATGCTCTTCCGCAATTGAACGAGCGGTTGCCGATCAACAACGGATAAATGAACGGAACGTTGGTCGGGGAAGTGCTCCGGGCCGGTCAAGGACAGATGGAAGGCGGTGTGCCCGGCAACACCAGCGCGAATAACATCGCACAGGTCGCGCTCGTATGCCAAAGGCAGGTAGTTATAGAGCAGTGTGATGTGAGCGACCGCATGTTCCCCCCTGAAGGTCCCGATATGCTCGGCGATGCGCTTCTTCACTCGGGCGACCTCGTGTACCGTTCTCGCAGACGGACGAATGATGAGCAGGTAGCGCCAGATCTCCACGGAGGTATCGAACAACGTGGGCTGGGGTGCCTCCCTGCCGGTTTCCGCTATGGAAGGTCGAACGGGCATCGGGTCCGGGGGCTGACCGCATCAATGCTTCGGGTCCTTCGGAGCCGCATGGGGTGCAGGCACCACCCGATCGCCGTGCTCGAGGGCGGTAACGTTGGTGTACTGCGCACCGAAGAGCAGGATGATGGACGAATAGTACACCCAGAGCATGATGATGATCACAGCCCCCCCGGCCCCATAGCTATCACCCGCACCGGTCCTGGTGATGTACAGGCCGATGAGGAATTTGCCGACCGTGAACAGGGCCGCCGTGAAGATGGCACCGACCCATACGGACCGCCAACGGATGCGGACGTCCGGCAGGAACTTGAAGACCAGGCCGAAGACCAGTGTGATCACGCCATAGGAGACCAGGAAAGCGATGGTGGCGAAGAACCAGGTGCGTTCCTCTTCCGCTCCCCCCGCCCGGTCCGCTATGGCCACCAGTACGGTGTCCAGCACCATGGATACGAGCAACAGGAACCCGAACGCGGCGATCAAGGCCAAGGACAGGAGCCGCGAAGCGAGGTAGCGCCATATCGCGCGACCCGGCTTCGGCTCCACACGCCAGATCTTGTTCAAACTGCTCTGCAACGAAGCAAAGGCCGCGGTCGCACTGATGACCAAAGCGGTGATCCCCATGATCTTGGCGAAGAGGCCGCTTTTGGCCCTTCCCGCATTCTCCACCATGGCCTGCAGGTCCTTGCTGGTCTCCGTCCCGATGAAGCCACCCGCTTGAGCGTACAATGCCTTCTGCACGGCTTCCGCATCGTAGAACGTGGATGCTACCAGCAAGGTGATCAGGAGCACACCCGGGATCGCGAAAATGGTGGTGTAGGCCAGCGAGGACGCTTCCGTGAATGGGTCGGCCTTCTGGAATTCCCCGGCCGTCCGCTTGATGCGGGACCAGAACTTGCCTAGTCCGATATTGACCATGTGTGACCATGGAACAGATGGTGTGCCGTTGCTGATGGTCCTCGCAACCCCCGGAGGATCGGAAGAACCAGTGATCCGATGTGGTGAAGGCACCCCATGATCGTGACGCTCTACCACACCTTGGGTTGTTCGTCGGCCATGATATCTTTCCATGGCATCGCTCGAGAACCATCTACCGTATCCGCGTGTCCCGGTCTCCTATGCTGCGGGGCCATGCTCCTGTGCGAACGCCCCTCTCCGAAAACATGGAGGGCCCGGACGTTATCCGGGCCCTCCTGCTCATCTGAAATTGACCGTCAGTGGGTCACGACCACGAACGCACGGCCGATCGGACGCTGCTCGCGATCACGCACCAGCATTTGATAGTGGCCTGCGGGTAGGGAGCTGACATCGATCACCGATGACGCTACAGGAACGGTGGTCAGTGCCAGCCGTCCGGTCGCATCATAGAACTCGACTTCAACGGGGACGCTGAACTCTTCCAGGAAGGTGATACGGTCCTGCGCAGGGTTCGGGGTGGTCCGGAAGCGGGGCACGTCCTGACCCTCTGCAATGATGTTGGGCCCTGTAACCATGATGGTGCCTTTCATACCATCATCCGCATGTGGGATGCACACATAGTAAATGGTGCCCAGTTCGTCGGGGGTGAAGGTGAAATCATTACCAGGGTTCGGGGTGTCCGTTCCGTAATTGTAACCACCAGGAAGCGGTGTATTGTCATTGGCCATCCAGGTCGCCTGCGACACTTGGGTGAACGTATGACCGTCATCGTCGAAGATGAGATGGATCGCATCCCCCAGTTCGATGGTCAGTGCTGGGGGAACGAACGCATTATCGATCACATGGATCTCATGCGTGGTTTGCGCATTGACCGTTGCGGTAATGGCCAACACCAGGAAAGAGGAAAGCTGTTTCATGTGGGTAAGGTTTGGTCCTGCATCGCGGCAATCCGGATGCCATGCGAAGGGATGGGAAGTTCCCGTAGGATGTCTGTGAAAACCGCACCACACGCGTTCCATTCCTTTCCACATGGCCCCCACAACTTTCCCGCAGGTCCGGGTTACGTCCGCTCAAGTTACGGTGCGCGGACATTTCCGAAGGCCTCCCGGCTACTTCCCCCGCGCACGACCCCGGGGCCAGGCTGTGCCCTGAGGCACCGGACATGCGGGAGATTGTTCGACCTTGTGGCGGGTGTCCATGTGTCGCTTGTCATAAATGCGCAACACCTTTCGTTGACGTGCGCTGAGGCGTTGCCTTCCCGGGTCCATTTGGTTCTCGCGAAGGTCCATGGCCCATTCCAGCTCCGGATAGCTTGCGCCGATCTGCTCCTCGTCCGTCCGGCCATCGGGCCACAGGCCATCCGTCGGTGGGGCTTCCAGTATGCGTCGGTCAATGCCCAGCTTTCTCCCCAACGCCCATACTTCGCTCTTGCTCACGTTCTGCAAAGGGCTCAGGTCCATGCCACCATCGCCGTATTTGGCGAAGAAGCCCACCCCGGAATATTCCACCTTGTTGCCGGTGCCCACCACCAGCCGGTCCAGAACGGTGGCGCAGTAATACAAGGCAGCCAGTCGCAGGCGCGACTTCGTATTCACCAACGCCAACGGGACCTTGCCTCGCGGCGCAGCGGTTCGGAAGATCCGCGCGAGGCCAATGAAATGTGCGTCGAGGCTCATTTCCTGCACTTCCACGTTGCGGAATTTGCGCCTCAGCCACGCCATGTGCGCGCGGGCTCGTTCCAACTCATCGGCCGCTTGGTGGATGGGCAGCGTGATGCAAAGGGTGGGGCGACCTGTCATGGCGGCCAGGGTGCTGGCCACGGCGCTGTCCACTCCCCCGCTCACCCCGATCACAAAGCCCTTTCGTTTCTGCTCGCTGCAATACTTGGCCATCCATCCACTACAGTGTTCGGCCAGGTCGAATGTCTTTTTTGCCATGACCCATGCGCTGCCAGCACTGTGCCACCCCAGGCCGGATCGGGGATGTTCGCCGACACCGATCGGTGTCTACTTGCCTTTCTTGCGCACCCGTTCCGGCAGTTTCTTACCCTTGGTCTCGCGGTCCCATTCCTTCACCGCTTCAGAGCCGCCGAGCGCTTTCCTGCCCGCCGGGGTGTGCGCCCAACGCGCTTGTGCTTTTGACCTGTATGGCATGACGCTTCAGTTTTCCTGGCCCGGTACCATCCGCGTGCCGAACGGAATACGCTTTGTTCCTTTACAGGCGATGCCCCTGAAACCCGCACTCCTGAAGAAGCTCGCAGGCACCTTTCCGTCGAACACGATGGTCCCGCTTCACTTCCACGGACTCGATGCCTTCATCCGCATCGGACCTGACGGCCTGGCGTGGCAGCTCTTCCTCGGTAAGTTGGACACCTCTGGTCGGATCCGTGGTGAGCGGTATGTCCGCACCTACAAGCTGGACCCGGATGGCCGCGTGATCAAGGACCATTGGGACCTGAAAGGCCGGGCGAGCTGACCTGCCGCGGCGCAAGAGCGGCCATTAGTGCTCCTGAAGCGGCGCACCCGCAACCGAAGGGTCATCCGCATTCAACATTCGCTGTTGTTCGCCCCGGTACGCAAACCGGCCTGCCCGAACATGACACGCCCCCCGGTTCGCCCCGGAGGTTCATCCGGGGCCCGGGAGGGCGGTGCCATGTGGTGCGTGTGCGAAGTAGGGGCCGTGCGTTACGCCGCCTTGCCGGGCATTGTGCGGCCGCACGAGCGAAGCCCTGCGCACATTGGGGCTTCACCCCCACACGCTCCATGCGCACGCTCATCAACACCCTGCTCACCCTATCGTCCCTTGCGCTCCATGCCCAGTCCACCGACGCAGCGAGCAGGCGCGATCGGCTGTACAAGGAGTGACCATGAGTGGTTTTCTTTTGGTAGTTCTAACCACTCCCGGTCATCATCAACTACTTCATACAGAGTAGATGTTGAAACCACCCCTACCCCTCCTTGTCCGCGCGGCGATGCCCCTGCGGGACACCGCGCAGGAGGGGAGAACACCAGGTTAATACTTAGTTGTTCTCCCCTCCTTGATGATCGCCGCGAGGCCCGGCGGTAAGCCGAGGTGAGCGAACGCGATCAGCTATACAAGGAGGGGTTGGGGGTGGTTTCCATTTCGCATTTCAAGACCGATCACGGGACCCTGAGGAAGTCCGGAACGGCGGGTTGACCACAAGCATATCCGGGGGCAACATCGCCGTACCCGCCCGCTATTGGAAGGTGCTGGTGGTGCTGCCCTTCGGGGAGGATGACCTCACGCGCATCAACAGCGCTACACGGGTGATCGCCGTGGACATGCCCAACACCCAAAGCGCCAATGCGCTGGAGTGGTATGACTACCGCGCCAGTGTAGATGCCATCGAGGCTCAGCAACGGACTGGATGTGCTGAACGCGCTGGGTACCGGACAAAGGGCTACTGGAAGTGGGGGTGGATGCGGGGCAGGTGAATTGAGTGCGGGAAGGCACGAGCGCATACGCATGTGCTTGCGCCAGAAGGGCGCCGTCCATTCTTCCCCACGTTGCCGCCTCAGGTGCTTGATATCTTCTTCATCCTTCTGGAAAGCAGGCTATTCTTCAGCTCCTCTTCCATCTCAGGACTTCGCTGTACCGCTTTTGCGCACCACATGGGAGCGAATGAAGGCGACCAGCTTCTCGAACGCGAGATGCCTCCTGAGGATGACATGTTGTGCCTCCGCGCTGCTTTCACAGGCTTTCAGCTCCTCGAATGTTCTGAACCGCTTGATGGACTTCATGACGAGCGAATGCGAACCACACTTACAATACTACAAAACTATGGCCCTGTGTGGATCCGGAGGCGTGCCCCGCGTGTTCGTTCGCACGCTTGAACCGGGCTTCGGTCCGCCGACCGGTCAGTTCTTCACGATGCAACCCGGCCCGCCCGAACATGACACGCCCCCCGGTTCTCCCCGGAGGTTCATCCGGGACCCCGGAGGGCGGTGCCATGTGGTGCGTGTGCGAAGTAGGGGCCGTGCGTTACGCCGCCTTGGCCGTTACCTCCTGGCTCACCGGACCCTCGCCGATGCGGCCTACGGCGGCCACTCGGAACGAGTACTGCTTATCGGTGATCAGCCCGGCCGCGGTGAAGCGGGCCTTGCTGACCATGCCGATGCTCTTCCACACCCCGTTCTCCTCGATGTACACGAAGTACATCCGGGCGCCGTGCACACCTTTCCAGCGCAGGTCAACTTGACCGGCGATGGCGGCGGTGCGGCCCTCGAATTGGGTGGGAGCGTCCAGGTGATCGATGGGGTCGGGGCGCTTGGCCAGTTCGAACCCGCTGCTAACGGCTTTCTCCACATCACCGGCGGCTACACTATTCACATAGCGCGCCATCTTGGTGAGCAGTTGGGCCAACGTTCTGGCAGCGGCATTCTTGGTGGCGATGGCCGCGTGCGCGCCCCCTTGGGCCTCCGCTATGGCGGCCACCAGGGCAGTGCGTGCGTCCGTCAGGTCGGTCACTTTCGGCGATGGCGTCGGGAAATTCGCATTCCCCGTCATACCTGCCTCAATGTACTCGCTCTTACCCACCAGGTCGGCTGGTTTCGCGCTCTTCAGTCCTGCTTTTACGATCTGCATGTTGCTCTTGTTTTTGTTACCCGCTGATTCCGTGTCCGTTGGTTGACGCTTGCCTCGGCCGTCCCCGGACTCCGACCAGGAGGTTCGCCGAGGCGATCCCCATGGTCTGTCCGGTTGTGGCTGGCAGGGGTTGGTTCGCAACGTCTCCTTGCGCGGTTGCGGCCCCATTTGCTGTTGAAAACGCCGAACGCCCGGGTTCCCTTGCCCGGCCTGCACTTCAGCCATCCATTGTTCTACCGACTTTAACACAACCGCGCGAACGGGGCGGGTGCTCAGGCCTGCCCCGCAGGCCACCGTGCGGTCCGTTCTTGCCGAGATGGTGAACAGGCATGCGGACAAAAGCACCGCACGGGCAGAGGGGTTCACCGCGCATGCGAAGAAGGACGTGGCCGGTGCGGCCATGATGACCACACACGCAAGGATGGGGATCACACCAGTAGAGAAGGTACGCGCTGCTGTGGAGAAGGATGCGGCGCCCGCAAGGAAGATGGCCGCACGGGCAAGGATGGTCGCGGCGATCCTGTAGCCTATCGTCGCGCACATGCGCAGCGTGGCGGCGCATGCGCAGGTGATCGGCGCTGTTGCGCAGCAGCAGGTGGCCCATATCAAGTTGTCCACCGTTCACGCCTGCACAACGGCCGATCGCGCAGGGAAGCAAGCCGCCTTCATGTCGGCAACAGCGTTCACCCGGTCGGCACAGGCGGCCACCTTCTTGGCCAGATCGGGTGGTACGCCGGTAAATGCGCACCGCATCCGCCCACCACCCATGCGGGCGTTGCGAGCGCTCATCGGCCCGCGCGTACCCTTCCTCAAAATACCCAGCTCCGGGTATTGTATGCGTACTCGCCGTCCACCTCCTTCGCCGTGCATGTGTCTAAAGGAGATAGGTGCACACCTGCCGCTGATGGCCGGTACCCGCCCCTGGGTGAAGATGACCGTGCTGTACGATGGCACACCCGTCCACAGCTCCCCCATGCGCCGCAGCAACTTCCTCCCGACTTCGCCGGGACCTGCGGCCTGCCAACTGCGTCCCGACTTCGCCGGGACCTGCGGCTTGACCCCGGACCTCCGCGCCGTGCT
This sequence comes from Flavobacteriales bacterium, assembly GCA_031411095.1. Taxonomy (GTDB): domain Bacteria; phylum Bacteroidota; class Bacteroidia; order Flavobacteriales_F; family PHOS-HE28; genus PHOS-HE28. The sequence goes on from JANOAK010000008.1 coordinate 40,342, forward strand.
GCACCTCGATCGCCGCGCACGCGGCGAGCGCCGCCCGCGCCGCCTGCACCTGGGCCGCTTCGATCCCTGGCCCTACGCCTTCTACACCCTGCGCCTGCCCGGTAAGGGCCTCCTCTTCCCCGATGGCAGCCTGCGCGGCCACCTCGCACTCCATTTATATGTGGAGCTCTACGACCCCATGTTCCACCATGCCGTCCTCTTCCACCTGCGCGGCAGCGATCCCGTGCCCCACCCCTTCCACCACGTGCGCTGGGTGGCCCACCGGCATTGGACACCCGATTACCTGCTCGGCGGCCGCACCGTGGCCCGCGACGAAACACCCTGCGGCTGCGGCGTGCGGGTGCGGGTGGAGTTCTGAGGGGATGCTACAGCAGGTGGATGGTAGGATGCCGAAGGTAGGGAGGGTGTGCACATGGCAGCAATGGCGAGAGCCTAGCGGCCAAAAGATCATCTACAAAATGGGGATACGGACATCACCCAGAGAAGGAATTTCTTTTATTTCGAATTGCCAACGGCAACAAGGGCCTTGAACAACGGAGCATTCATCAACAAACCAAAACCAACCCATGTCCCATGAAATATCAGGTTTCACAAGCCGCGATTAGTCTTTTCCTGGCTATGACCTCAGCCAGTTGGGTTGCCGCACAAACAGACACGACAGATGATAAATTCATCGAGTCTATACTCCAAGCTGTGAACGCCCCACCTGAGCCAGAATCACCGCAGATCATGGCGGCCAAGGCGGAATGGGATACTGCAGTCGCTCGCATTGAACGGATCAATCAAGATTGCTTGGATATGAGAGGGGGCTGTGGCTCTGCGCTGGGAATGATGTGGGACAAGGAGCTGAACAAACAGTACAAGGCGTTGATCACACAACTGGATAGCACAAGCCAAGTATCCCTGAAAGCCGCACAGCGGGCTTGGATATCATTTAGGGACAAGGAGGCAGACCTAAAGCGCACCTTTTTTGAAAGTGGTTATTCTGCAATGCGGGACGTAATGGAAGCAGACATAGCGAATATCACACGCAAAAGAGCTGAAGACCTCCATGACTATTACATGGATTTGCTCTACATGGAATAAGTGAGTTAGCCCTCCTTTCCAGTCTAAGGATCACGCGCAGCGTTCGTCTACGTAACGCTTGCGTATGGAGTTGAGATCAGACCAGACCCAACTGCTCCAGCGCTTCGCAGGCAGGCTTCCGCAGAACGAATTGGGTGTGCCCCTTTGCATCCTTCCTGCCTGCCCATTTTACCAAAACATAGAGCCAGAAGTCCTCGGGCTTTTCGCTGATGCCCAACTCTGCAGCTACACGACCAGCAAAGGTGCCGTACTGGGTGTTGACTGTGTTGCCTGTACGGTAGCCCACCTTACCCGCTAACGATTCCCAAGTGGTAGTGTGCTTGGGCGATCTGTAATGCTCAAGTAGCATTTCCAGATGGCGTGGGTGCACACCCGCACCTATTACAGTCTTCAACGAACGGACATATTCAGCCGAAGTACCATAGCATTCGTCGTTCTGGCCGTGCTTCATGTCCAATGGATCTGTTGGTCGCTTAGGCCGCCCCATACAACCACTGCTGGAACCCAACGAACGTATTGCGGATGTGGGCGATGTCGCCCAGCGCTTTGGTGGCATCAGGCAGCGACCTGTATTTGAGCAAGAGCAATGGCGGTAGTTTCTCCTGGTCCAATTCCTGCACACCGTCCTTCACATACTGCTGGAGCACAAAGTCCAGGAAGGCTCGCTGGCGGTCGTCGTATTGGTCGAAGTGTGAACGAGCCGCTGTGGCACGGTCAATGCGCAATTGCACAGTGGTCTTGAAAGCGATATAGGCCAGCACGTCGTACAGGTCGCTGTTCTGCGCATCGACGATCTTCTGGAGTTCGTGGAGCTGCGGCAGTGGGAAGCCTTTCTCAGCCAGTTCATCCAACAACTTCCGACGCGTATCGGGTTTGCTCCACAACGTGCGCAACTCTTGCTCATTACCGAAGAAGCGCGGCAACTCACCGAAGAGTTGCCTGATGAACTCAGTGGCGCTTATCGGTGTGCCATCGGCGCTCCAAAAGCTGGTGGCCACCGTATGCTGGATATGGCGCTCCTTTCCATCAGCCAACTTCACCTTGATGATGCGGCGCGGTTCATCCGGAGGCAAGGGCGGTTCTGGAGGCAAAGGCGGTTCATCTCCCCCTGTCGTACTCTTTGCACGGGGCTCTGAAGGTTCCAACTCCTCGCCATCCCAAGCTGGATCATGGAAGAGCTCGTGGCTGCGCGTGAAGTCGTGGATGGTGAAATAGTCCTTGCCGTCATAGAGGCGGGTGCCGCGCCCGATGATCGGCTTGAACTCCACCATGCTCTTGATCCGGCGGAAGAGCACGATATGCCGCACGTTCCGCGCGTCCACGCCGGTGCTCAGCTTCTGGCTGGTGGTCAGGATGGTGGGGATGCTGCGTTCGTTGTCCTGAAAGTCGCGCAGGTGCTGTTCGCCTATCCCTCCATCGTCCGCTGTTACACGGTGGCAATAGTTCGCATCCGGAATGGTCTTCTCCTGGTTGATGAGGTCACGGATCAGCAACGCGTGGGCTTGGTTCTGGCAGAACACCAAGGCCTTTTCCCGGGGATCGATACTGCTGAGGAAGGCGAGCACACGGTATCGTTCACGCGCTTCGATCTCGATGGTCACGTTGAACTCATCTTCGGCGAAGTGTTGGCCGGCTTCCACCTCACCCTCGATGATCGTATCGTCGCCAACGAAGGTGTACTGGTCCAAATTGGTGCGGTATTCCCGCACTTTGAACGGAGTAAGGAAGCCATCATTGATGCCCTCCTTCAGGGAATACGTGTAAACCGGGTCTCCGAAATACTTGTAGGTATCGATGTTCACATCGCGTTTCGGCGTGGCAGTAAGGCCCAACTGCACGGCGGGACTGAAATACTTCAGGATATCCCGCCACGTGCTCTCATCGTTGGCGCCCCCGCGGTGGCACTCATCGATGACGATGATGTCAAAGAAGTCGGGCGGGTAGTCGCCGAAGTAGGGCGTGTCGCCCAGCCCGCTCATGAACGTTTGGAAAATTGTGAAGAAGATGCTGCCGTTCGTGGGCACCTTGCCTTTCTTCTGGATGCTCTTCGGATCGATGCGCACCAACGCATCTTCCGGAAAGGCGCTGAAGGCGTTGTAGGCTTGGTCCGCCAGGATGTTGCGGTCGGCCAAGAAGAGGATGCGCGGACGGCGTTCGCCATCACGCTTCAGGTTCCAGCGGCTTTCGAACAGCTTCCACGCGATTTGGAATGCGATGGCCGTTTTGCCGGTGCCGGTGGCGAGAGTGAGCAGTATGCGGTCCTTATCTTTGGCCACGGCATCCAGCACGCGTTGTATGGCGATGTCCTGGTAATAGCGCGGTTGCCAACTGCCGCTCTTGTCCTCGAAGGGTACGGTGCCGAAGCGGTCCTCCCAATTGATGACGGTGGGTGCAGGTCTCTCCGCGATCGGATGCAGGATGTTCCACAACTCATCGGGCGTCGGCCATGCAGCTATGTCGCCCTCCCGGCCCACAAGCATATCGACGGCATAAATGCCTTTGCCATTGGTGCTGTATGCGTGCCGGAGCTTCAACTTGTCCGCGTACTTCTTGGCTTGGCCAAGACCGAGGCTCACGGCCTCGCTGGCCTTCTTGGCTTCCACAACGGCCACCATGCGGCCTTTGTATTCGAGGACATAGTCGGCAATGTCCTGCTTGTTGCGCTTCCCAGCAGCTCCTTGCAAGCGGCCCAGCGTAATGATGTACTCGCGCCGCACCTTGCTACCTTCCACCACGCCCCAACCCGCCGCGCGCAGTGCGGGGTCGATCAGTTCAGCTCGGGTTTCTGCTTCGTTCATGGGGCTTTGTTTGCCTTCCTCTTGTCGCTATAACTAGTGATCACAAAGCCGATCGCAGCCGCAAACAGGGAAACAACCATTCCAATGACCAAGGCGTTGAGCCATTCAATTCGAGTCAACAGATTCTCATAGCGAGCAGATAGAAGCTTCTCTTGTCCATGAACTTCCTCACGCAACACCTTCAGGTCACTGTTGACGTTTGCAATCGCCAGAACCTCGTCTGGTTCATCAACAAGTCCCTTTTCAATAATAGCCAGTCGTTTCTCCAAGATGTGGAACGTTCCACTTGAATCAACTATGTGTAAAGTGTCCACGACCGATGATGGATGCCGTTGCTTTTGTAATAACACGCTCAGAGAGTCTTCCATCACGTTAAGTCTAGACACTTGCATCTCGAACCTCCTCGTGTCAGCACCTTCGCCGAAGTGAACAGACTGATTGAAGACCAAGACCGTTGTGAGAACACCGACGATGAGACTCGCGAGAGTCAACAGAGAAAACGACTTCGTCCTTTCAACCTTATTGCGACTCTCGACTACAAGACGTTCTTGCACCTCTTTCTCAATCACCTTCTCCTCAATCTTCTTCTTCGCTGAGAGCGTTTCGAACTCAGGGAACTCATCCTTGGTGATGGCTAACCAAACACCCTCGCTAAACACTTGGATTTGGAAATCCTTCTCATCATAGGGGTGAACGAGATACGAGGGAAGGTCAGGGGATTTGATGATTTCGCGGTAGCGTTGAAGTAGTCTAGCCGCTGACGCCTTGACCGGAGGGCTAATGCCGTCCTTGAATTCGACGACCCCGATGTACTCGCCGATTTTAACATCCAATAAAAGAAGATCAACCCTTAGAGTTCCGCCATTGCCAAATGCATAGGATGGTGCTTGGCGCAGCAAGCTCGTTGTAGGAAATTTCTTGCTCCCGATAAGGAACTGACAGAACTGTTGCTCAACGTCTTTTTCTGTCATGGTCTTGGTGTGGTTACACCCCCCCCATGAACGCCGCCCCCAACATCGCCTTCTTCAAACCCGCCAGCTTGGTCAGCTTCTGTTGGTAGGTGGTTTCGCAAAGCCCATCCGGGTCGCCATCGACCACAAGGATGTGCAGGATGAAGGGCGGGGTGCTCATGGTAGCTCTGCGCGGGTTTCGGCTTCGTTCATCATTAGTCTAAGCTGTCATACACACGAGTTTTCCACCCGCTCTTCGGTTTGGAGCTCACATCATTCATGTACCCGTTGAATTCTTCAGCGTATCGTCCTTCTTCTGGGACATGACCTTGGCGAACCTTCCGTTCATCGATGATCGCGTAAAGCTGTCGATAGAAATTCTTCGCATCCGGCGGGTAGTTGTCGTAGTAGCCGTTCTCAATGCCGAGATACTTCTTCGCGGCGAAGCAAACCAGATCTGAGAGCTGAACCATGGGGTTCTTCTTCGAGTCAACAGGGTAGCTGAACTCAGCGATCCATTTGATCCGACGTGCAGCAACTGGATGAAACCGGCGGAGCTTCGTGTGCGCTTCAATTTCCCCTCGCAATTCATCCTTCTGATCGATGATGACCATCGCCCGCGCCGTACTCCCGAGCTTCTCCTTAGTGTACCACTCGATCAGCGTGATGGCATTGTCATAACAAAGCAGATAGGGTGTTGAGAGTTCCACGTGCTCTTTTCCCTTTATGCTGGAGGTATCAGCGGCCTTCAACTTGCGCTTATCGATAGCAAGTAGTAACACTTGATGACCACGTTCTTGTAGCAGTTCCAAGAGGTCAACGGCAAGCTGACTGCGTCGGCCTCTTTCATGTTCTTTGAAGGGGCCACTACCACGTGGGGACAACAGCTCGTGCGAGTGCAACTCAAAACCGTCCGGTACTTGATTGTTGAAATAGTGGGTAATGATCCGCTCAAACTCTGTATGGGTCGTATTCCAACCCTTGTCCTTAACAACGATGCCGCCCAATGTGAAGATGGGTGACTCAGGGTTGTCCAGATCCCTCAGGTTACAACCAGCCTCATCTATGTAGAAGAAGTGCATAGTCCTAGTTGTTGTCCTTGTGTGTCGCCTACACCACTGCCTTCATGGGCGGTGCTTAGATCTCAACGTCTTGTCCAGGATGCTTGTCCATATCAAATGTTACGACCGCACCAACTGTGTCAGATTCACTATGGTGATATGTGGTATGCAGCCTGCTGCCGATGTACGTGCCCAAGTCCGTGTTGAGCATCGCTCGGCCGGCAGCTAACGTGTTAGGCTTCAGGTCAGGTGTTGTGACCAAGACGGTGGCAATCATCACTTTGCCGTTGTTGTCCTTTACCTCTTTCAAATGGGCTTTCATGTTACGCGTGTTTGGTTGTTTACGATTGTTTTGAACTTGTCGGTCCTTTATACACTGGTTACAACTCCCCCCTGAACGCCGCACCCAACACCGCCTTCTTCAAACCCGCCAGCTCCGACAGCTTCAGTTGGTAGGTGGTTTCGAGTTGCAGTGCTTCGGCTTTGAGTTGTTCGAGATACTCGACAATTCTACTCTGCTCGTTCAAGTCAGGTAGAGGAACGACGAACTCGGAGAGCATTCCAACTTTGATATAAGGCATGGTGTTGCCAAGCCTCTTTCTCGCAACAGATCTTTTCAAGCGACCGTCAAGAGCCTGATAGAGATAGCGCGCACTTACACCTGCAAAGTCGGTCAGGACATAGGTTCTTTGGTAAGCTTCAAACTTCCCTTTGTAGTAGGTGACATGCCCGACGTCTCCATTGCCTGCGACTAGCAGTGCCTCGGCATCGAAGGAGAAAACATCACTGTAGGTGTGCTGTGCAGCACAAGTGAAGAAGGGGTAAACTCCGCTGGGATTTCCTTGATTCACATCCTTCTTTCCAGTCCGAATGCGGCAAAGCTCACCAAGCAGCTTGCTTGGCCACTCTTCATTCTGTGCCCCGAATATTTGCTCGGCCTTGCTCTCGAACAACTCCCGCGCGTTGGCCCGGTTGCGCTCCACGTGGGCCTGCGCCTCGGCCAGTGCCGCAAAGGCCGCATCCAACTTCCCAACGATCCGCTGCTGTTCGGGGAGGGGCGGAATGGGAATGTCAAGTTCACCAAGCTTCGTCGCATTGAAACCGCCTTGTGCACTGCCGGTTGTTCCCGCGTTGATCTTCTCCCAGTACTGTGGTGTTTGGAAATAGAGGTTGAGATATTCCGGCAAGACAGAAGGCTTATTGATCTGAACGCGGATGAGGTAAGAAGCGAAGACTGATTCAGGAGGATCAGCAACCAAGAAGCTCTTACCAGTCGTCGCTCCCGTTCTTGCGAACACGATGTCGCCAGAATTGAGTCGGTACTTCTTCAGGTCATCCGCGGCGATCTTGCAGTAAGGGACCGATGACCATTCAACACCATTCTCTTGAATGTCAGTGATCCGTAGAAAGCGTGGCCCTACTTCTTCAATGGAAGAGCTTTCCGTGTAGCCGTACATGATCTTGCTGAGTTCACCCAGCGGCTTCACCTCCCAACTCATTGCAGCAGCACCATGATTTTATCCAACAAGCCCTTGGTCTTGGCATCCAGGTCGCGCATTTCGTGCAGAATGGTCTTGGGGTCGCGCAACGGAGCTTCTTCGGCGCCGTTGGGGTTCTTTGCGCTCAAGTCATAGTTGTCGGTCTTCACCGCGCTCACATCCACGCTCCAACTGTTCGCGCTGTCGCTCTTGGTCTTCGCCAGCCGCACGAACTCGGCCATGTCGGCTTCGTTCAGTGGGTTGGTCTTGCCCATGTTGCGGCAGGGGTCCAGTTGGTAGTACCAGATGCGGCGCGTTTTTGTGCCTTTCTCGAAGAAGAGCACCACGGTCTTTACGCCCGCGCCTTGGAAGGTGCCGCCGGGCATGTCCAGGATGGTGTGCAGGTCGCAATCCTCCAGCAGTTTGCGCCGCAGGCTGATGCTGGCGTTGTCCGTATTGCTGAGGAAGGTGTTCTTGATGACGATGCCCGCGCGGCCGCCCGCCTTCATGCTCTTGATGAAGTGCTGGAGAAAAAGGAAGGCCGTCTCTCCTGTCTTGATCGGGAAGTTCTGCTGCACCTCCGGCCGCTCCTTGCCGCCGAAGGGCGGGTTGGCCAGCACCACGTTGTACTGGTCCTTCGCTTGTATGTCGCCGAGGTTCTCCGCCAGCGTATTGGTGTGGATGATGTTGGGCGCCTCGATGCCGTGCAGGATCATGTTCATGATGCCGATGACGTAGGCCAGGCTCTTCTTCTCCTTGCCGAAGAAGGTCCTTTCCTGCAAGGTCTTGGCGTCGTTCGTGCCCTCTGCCTTGGCGCTCATGTGGTCGAAGGCCTCGCAGAGGAAGCCCGCGCTGCCCACGGCACCATCGTACACGGTATCGCCGATCTGCGGATCCACCACCTGCACAATGGCCTTGATGAGCGGGCGCGGGGTGTAGTACTCGCCGCCGTTGCGCCCGGCGTTGCCCATGTTCTTGATCTTGGCCTCGTAGAGGTGGCTCAGCTCGTGCTTCTCCTCCTGGCTGCGGAAGTGTAGGGCGTCCACATGCTCCAGCACATCGCGCAGGGCGTAGCCGGTCTGCACCCGGTTATTGATCTCCGAAAAGATCTCGCCGATCTTGTACTCGATGGTGTTGGGCCCTGTGGCCTTTTGCTTGAAGCCCCGGAGGTAGGGGAAGAGCTGCTGGTTCACGAAATCCACCAGATCAGGCCCAACCAAGGTCTTGCCGTGATCGATCTTCCCATCCTTGCCTTTCGGGCAGGCCCACACCGGCCAGCGGTACTTCGCCTCGATGATGGGCGTGTACTTCTTGCCCTGTAGCTCGGCCTCCATCTGCTTCACGGTCTCGAGGTCGTCGAGGTACTTCAGGAAGAGGATCCAGCTGGTCTGCTCGGTGTAGTCCAGTTCGCTGGTGCAGCCGGGGTCTTTCCACAGGGCATCGTCGATGTTGCGGAAGGCTGTTTCGAAGGGAGTGCCGTTGGTTTTAGCGGCTTTCCCCTTGGTCGCGGGTTCGGATCCCTCCGGGCTCACCGTCGCTTGGTCCTTGGCCTTCGGTGGGCGTCCTCGTCCGCGTTTAGGCGCACCGTTGGGTGCTTCAGCACCGAACAGGTCACCATTGGATCCGTGGCCATTGGGTTCAGCCAGTTGCATACTACCCCCCTTGCCGGTGGTGATCAGGCCTTTGGCCTTGAGGCGTTCTTTCAGGCTCACCACCTTTTCCTTGTCCAGCCCTAAGGTGCTGGCTGCCGCCACTGGCCCGAGACTTTCGTGTTCGGCCAAAAGGTCCAGCAGGCGTTCTTCGTTCTTGGTCAACGTGTGTTCCATCGGCAAGCAATATAGCCGGAGGGTGTTCAAATCATGCTACCGCACGGTCGCTGGGTTTAAGAAGTGGCCGCAGGCCAAAAAGCCTTTGCAGCCTAGAAGCTTTTTCAGTTGCCGCCCGCCTGCGCCACGGCTTCGGCGGATAATATAGGCTCGGTGTTGGCCTTGAGCCTTGAGCTCGGGTGACACAGTGGCTGCGCTGGCAAAAGTGCAATTTGGCTTTTGAGCCTCGAAGCTTTTCCGTTGCCGCAGGCCCGGCGTTGGCCTCGAGCTTCAAGCCTCAAGCCTTAGGCTCAGGCAACGCAGTGGCTGCGCTGGCTGAGGTCCTTTGGGCTTTTTGGCCTCGAAGCTTTTCAGCTACCGCAGGTGCTGCGCTGGCCTTCGGCGTCAGGCCACGGGCTTCATGTTCAGGGGACACAGTGAATGAAAGATCGCTTCGGCTCCGCCAGAGCGCGGATCCTCGCGAATGCGGTGGGTAGTTGCCGCCCGCCTGCGCGAAGGCTTCGGCGGATGATACAGGTGCTGCGCTGGCCTTCCGCGTCAGGCCACAGGCTTCAGGTTCAGGTGACACGGTCGCTGCGTTGGCCTTGGTCCTTAAGTGACACAGTCAATGAAAGATCGCTTCGGCTCCGCCAGAGCGCGGATCCTCGCGAATGCGGGAATTAAAGATCGCTTCGCGGCCACACGTTGTCGCAGATCGCTCGAGGCCACCTGCCTGTATTCTAAGACCTGTGCAAGTCAGGCCGCGAACTTGTGAAGGTCCAGGTAAGGCTCCTGGCGGTTGACCGCTGCGAAGACCCGGCTGACCAGCTTGTTGCGGATGATGTTGAGGGTGGACATGTGGTGTTTG
>JANOAK010000009.1:0-92507 GCA_031411095.1 Flavobacteriales bacterium
CAAACACCACATGTCCACCCTCAACATCATCCGCAACAAGCTGGTCAGCCGGGTCTTCGCAGCGGTCAACCGCCAGGAGCCTTACCTGGACCTTCACAAGTTCGCGGCCTGACTTGCACAGGTCTTAGAATACAGGCAGGCTGGTGGATGAACTGGCCAAGGGCAGGGCCATGGAGAAGATCCTACGAAAATGAGTGGGCGTCCTCACCTTATCGCTGCTGCATTGCTCGTTGGCTCCGTTCTTGGCTGTAGCAAGCACGCACCCTCTATCATCGGAAAATGGTCCGGGCTGATGACCGTAAAATGCTCGCATCCGCTGCCATCCAGCTACCGGCCACTGCCGATCTCCTTGGATCTCACTGCTGATGGCCAATGCACCAATGTGCATGGTTCTGGCATCGGCGCGGACATCACCTCGCATGACACCTATCAGCTGCGGGACGGCCTCTTGCTCGTCACCAACTTCTTTGGTACGGATACATTGGAGGTGACCAACTTCACAGAGACCGAGTTGGTCCTTCGCCGCGTGGAACAGGATACCACGTGCGTGAATTTCTTCACAATGACGCGCGAAGAGCACGTTCAATAGGTGGCCATGGGAATGCGCAACATCCTAGTGTTCATCTGTGCATGCACAGTGAGCACTGTCGTCAATGCGCAGTTGGTGCGGATCGATCGTGGGACGATCCGACCGCCCGGCGGATGTCCTGCTGAGATCATCGAGGTCTACCAGCCGATCGTGATGGATAGCACGTTGCTCCTCACTGCGCCGTAGTTGGTCTGGCAGTGTACCTGCGGGGCGGACATCGATATCGACCTCTACTTCAGCTTCTACTACGACGGCGACTTCCGTTGTGTGCGGAAATGCTGGGGCCGCAAGGAAGTGTTCGACCGGGTTGAAGTGAACGGCGTGTACTCGTTCGTGCAACGTGGGCTTGGTCAACTCTACGCCACGCTGGAGAACGACATCGTTCGCTGGGGCGAACCGCTGCCTCCGCATCCACTGGAGAATGTGGGGACCACCACGCTGCACGTGATCAGTGTGGAGGTCAAGACGGGATCCTAAGGAAGCGAATGGGTCGGGTCTGCCATTGCAGTAAATGTCTCGAAGATCAACGGCTTGATCAGCCGCAGCGGTGCTGTGGCTATCGCGTGGGAAGGATCAGGGACTCGCTGATCGCAGACCGTCCTGCGGGCGCGCAGGTCCGTTAACCTACGCTCCGCGGATCCTTTCGCTCTGCCGGTGAAGTATTCGATCTTGATTTGGTCAGCAACCGCCGATGTCGTATTATTGATAGTGACCGACGAAGCAAAAGCTCAACCCGCATGACCCACATCCTAACACTAAGTGCACTCGCGTTCATCGGTCTCACACCCGCTCATGCGCAAACGATCGCGGGAGGAGGAGATTTTTCCGTAGCCGTCTGCCTCGACAACACCCCCAGGGCTTGGGGGTCGAACATCGATGGCCAACTCGGGGACGGGACCAATACGGATAGTGATGTTCCCATTCCGGTCGATGCGCTCTCAGGTATCCGCGCCATGACCGGAGGTGGGGCACATTGCCTCGTCCTTAAGAATGACAGTACTGTTTGGACGTGGGGAGACAATGCTTTTGGTCAACTGGGCATTGGGTCCAATGCGGACAGCAATGTGCCTGTGCAGGCGAACGCGCTCAACGGCATCATCGCGGTGGAAGCAGGAGCGGACCATTCCTTGGCGCTGAGGAGCGACGGTACTGTGTGGGCGTGGGGGATAAATGGCTATGGCCAGTTCGGGGATGGGACCACCGCCAACAGTAACATACCCGTGCAGGCCGGTTCACTCGCAGACATTACCGCCATTGCCGGGGGCACGTATCATTCGCTTGCCCTGAAGGATGACGGCACGGTTTGGGCCGCTGGCTGGAACAACTATGGTCAACTTGGGAATGGGACCAATATCAGCAGCGCGGTGTATGTCCCCGTGGACTCCCTCAGCGGTATCATGGCCATCGCAGCAGGCGAGTACCATTCCCTGGCATTGAAGAACGACGGCACGGTCTGGTCTTGGGGGTACAATCCCTATGGTCAACTCGGGAACGGGACCGCCACCAACAGCAATGTTCCGGTGCCCGTGACTTCGCTCACGAACATCACCGCGATCGCATCTGGAACGTACCACTCACTTGCGTTGAAGAACGACGGCACGGCCTTGACGTGGGGATACAATCCCTTTGGCCAACTGGGGAATGGGACTACCGCCAACAGCAATGTGCCCGTACCGGTAAGTTCGCTCACAGGTCTCAGCACCATTGCCGCGGGATGGAGCCATTCTCTTGCCCTGAAAGATGACGGCACCGTCTGGACCTGGGGAGCCAATGGCGCTGGCCAATTGGGAGATGGTACCAACACACCCAGCAATGTTCCCGTGCAAGTAACGGGGCTTTGCACGGTTTGGAATGACGTGGAGGAACCTTCCGCGGAAGCTTTCCTTTCAGCGTTCCCGAACCCCGCGTCCGACCGATGCCTGGTCAACCTTGGGGCCCAAGCCGATGAACTCGAGGTGGTCAGTTCGCAAGGAGCGGTACTTCTCCAAATGGCAACGCGAGGCCGAGCACAAGTGAATGTGCCATTGGAGAACCTTGCCCAAGGGGTGTACATCCTTCGCGCCACTGGAATTGTTCCGCGATATGCACGACTGGTCGTAGCCCGCTGATCCTTGTCGCACTGCTGCCGCACCCGAGCATCACGCTGTGGTCTTCGAGAACGAAGACGTCCCATGTGGTTCGCTTCGATGCGAACGGCGAGGTCCTCCTCGATCCACGAAAAGCGGGGATCATGATCGAGAACGACATCGTTCGTTGGGGTGATCCGCTGCCTCCGCATTCACTGGAGACCATGGGCACCACCGAACTGCGCGTGATCAGCGTGGAGGTCAAGACGAGGGCCGGAGGAAGCGGCCCAACTCTATCTCATACCCAGCGCCCCCGCCCCTCTGGTCGACGTGGAAGCATTAGAAGAACTAACCTTGTCGCCACTGCCCCAGTGATCCCCAGATCCACAAATCGCCATGATAAGATCGCTCTTCGTATCGGTATTCGGTCTTGTTCATCTCGCGTCGATCGCCCAGTCGGACCGCGCCGTCGAGAAGGAGTTGATCGCGCGATCGAACGAGTTGATGAACGCTGTTGAGCGACAGGACCGGACCGCGCTGGATGGCATGCTGACGGACGAATTCAAGCTGGAGTCCCCAGGGGATACGGCATCCGTGCCACGTGCGGAATGGATCGATAATGCGGTGGGCATGAAGTGGAGCGGCTTCACATTCCACAACCTGGCCTTCCGCGTGTTCGGCGATGTCGCCGTGGTCAGCTCCTTGCTTGATTTCAAGGTGACCATGGGCATCGGCATCCCGATCAGCTCGAATGTGCAGGTCACGGATGTCTGGGTGCACCGTGAGGGCGTATGGCTGCTGGACGTTCGCCAGCTGGGTGCGGATTCCCTTTCGGGGAAGGTGCGCATGGTGATGGGCTTTGTTACGGCCCTCGTGCTCTGGTTCGTGGTAAGGATGGTCGTACGGTTCCGGAGGAAGGCGAAAGCACGAAAGGCATTGACCGCCGTGTCCTGAGGGATCGAACGGCCTACCTCCTCACCTCGTACCGCATCGCCACCGCCCCCGAGCCGAACTCTTCCCGGCCCACGAGCTTCAGGTCCACCATCTTCGATAGTCCGGCGAACAAGGTCGGCCCGCGACCGACCAGCCGCGGATGCACCACGAATTGGTACTCATCGATCAGGCCCAGCTCCGTCAAGGCCTTCGCGAGCTGCACACCGCCCACGCCGACCCCTTTACCCGGCTGCTGCTTGAGCTGTTGAACGAACATTGCCAGATCGCCCTGCACGAGCTCTGCGTTCCAGTCCACTGCTCTCAACGTGCCCGAAACCACGTACTTCTTCGCCGCATCGATGGTCTGCGCGAAGGGCATCATCCAATCGGGCATCGGCCATTGCGCCGGCAGGCGCCACGCGGCCAGCATCATTTCGTAGGTCACCCGGCCGAAGAGCAGGGCATCGCATTCGGCGATGTATTCCATCGCGTTGCGATGCAGGTCTTCGTCCGGGATCCCCACCGTATGATCGTAGCAGCCGTCCAGGGTGACGTTGACGGAGAACTTCAGTGGTCGCAAGTATGGTAAATAGTAACGGCTTGTTGGGCGCTAGATGTAGTGCACAGAACATTCAACCTTCGTCCGCTCATAGCACTGATCACAGATGAGTTGGATGTTGACCTCCCCTTCCGTGGTATCATTCCATTCTCCTTCGCGCTCATATGCCATGTGGCACTTACCACACCACGCATCTGGCCATGGGCTTTCATCGTCTGGTCGTCGCGAGTGCCAAGACAGACCCGACGCTCCGACAAGGTGCTCGCATACGTAGGCTGCGACTGCCTCGCCATGGGTTTTGCAATGGATCTTCTCGGTGCTCATACTGTTCAACCTTGTTCAACCATCGCTTTGATATCCTTCAAGTCCTGCATGATCGCCTTTTTGATCACGCCCTTGAAGAAGACCATCGGCAGTGCCTTCAACTTGGCGGCGAAGCCCTGCGGCTGCGTTTCGTGGATGCCGGTGAGCGTAACGCTACCATCGGTTCCGGAGAGGCGGTTGGTGGTGATGAACACATAGCCATCCTGTTCTGCTCGTGTCTTATAGTACTCGTTCTCCTTCGCCTCGGTGATCCACTTCTCCACGGTGGCGGAACTCCCAAAGAGGATCCGCGTCTCTTTCCATCTTAGTCCCACTAGACCGGCTTGCCCCGACTTGTCGGTGGTCGCAGGCTTTGTGATCACCTCGATCCTCTCTACGCCGCTGAGGTATTCAGCAAAGCGGTCGATGTTGGTGGTCGCGGCCCAGACCGCGGCCTTGGTGGCGTTGATGGGAAGTTGGGCTTCTACGGTCATGTACGCTGATCCTACTTCGGCTCCCACAATTCGATCTTGTTCCCTTCCGGATCGTACACCCACGCGAAGCGGCCGTAATCCTCATCCATTCGCTTGGGGTCGATGCGCACGCCATCGGCCTCGAGTTTCATCAGCAGGCCATCCATGTCGTGCACCCGCAGGTTCAGCATGAAGGGTTGCTTGGCGTCGAAGTAGTCACTGTCGCGCTTGAAGGGCGAGAACACCGTGGGGCCGGCATCCTGTTGCCAGGTCCAGCCATGGTCCGGATCGTTGATGCCGAAGTGCTCATAGTACCACTTGGCCAACGCCTTGTGATCGTCCGCGCGGAAGAAGAATCCGCCGATACCTGTGACATGTTGGGACATGGGGTGTAGTTCGATCACGCCAAGTTAGGACGGATAGCTTTGATCACATGCAATCCCGCATCTCCTTCATCACACTGGGTGTCGCCGACCTCGACCGCGCGAAGCGCTTCTACACCGATGTCCTCGGCTGGCAACCGATGCACGATGCGAACGGCATCGTGATGTACAAGCTCAACGGCCTCATCCTCTCGCTCTTCCCGCAGCACGAGTTGGCGGCTGATGCGCAGGTGGGACCGGATGCTACAGGCTCGCGCTTCACCCTCGCACAATGCCTGCGCTCGGCGGAGGAAGTGGATGCCTTCTTCGCGGTCCTGGTGAAGCATAAGGCGACCATCGCCAAAATGCCGGAGAAGGTCTTCTGGGGCGGCTACAGTGGCTATTTCGCCGATCCCGACGGGCATCTGTGGGAGATCGCGCACAACCCCTTCCTGCAGATGGATGCGGAAGGCCAGGTGTTGGGGATGAACATGGGTTGAAGCGGTCGTGCGTCCGGTTGTAGCTTTGGCTACGCAAGTCCACCACATGAGCAAGACCCTCGCCAAGCCCACCGCTGCCAAGCCATCCATCAATGGCAACGGACACGCCAACGGCGTCCCCGTGAAAGCCGCTCGTGTTCCCGTCATGAAGACTTACAAGATCTTCATCGGGGGCAAGTTCCCGCGTACCGAGAGCGGCCGTTATTACCAGCCGATGGGCAGCGATGACAAGCCGCTGGCGAACATCTGCCGCAGCAGCCGCAAGGACGTGCGTGAAGCCGTTGGCGCGGCGCGTGGAGCTGTGAGCGGTTGGGCTGGACGCAGCGCGTTCAATCGCGGACAGATCCTGTATCGCATCGGTGAAATGCTGGAAGGCCGCAGCGCACAGTTCGTGCACGAGCTTATGCTGCACGGTTCCACACAACAGCAGGCTGAGGCCGAAGTGGCCGCCGCCATCGATCGCTGGTTGCATTACGCCGGTTGGTGCGACAAGTTCCAGGCGGTCTTCAGCAGTGTTAACCCCACGAACAGCTCGCACTTCAACTTCAGTGTGCAGGAACCCACCGGCGTGGTGGGTGTGATGTGCCCCGATACCACGGGCCTCATCGGGTTGGTGAGCATGATCGCACCGGTGATCACCGGTGGGAACACATGCGTGGTCGTTGCCAGCGAACGCATGCCCTTGCCCGCCGTCACCTTCACCGAAGTTCTCGCCACCAGCGACCTGCCCGGCGGGGTGGTGAACCTGCTCACCGGCATGCGCAGCGAACTGCTCAAGCCCTTGGTGACGCACATGGACATCAACGCGATCACGGTGGCCGATGCCACGAAGGAGGAACGCGCCATGCTCGATGTGGAAGCCACGTGCAACCTGAAGCGCGTGGTGTATCGGAAAGCTGTCACGTCGAGCGGAGTCGAGACGGACTGGTCCAAGGAGGAAGGCCAGTCACCTTACTTCATCCTCGACACGCAGGAAGTGAAGACCACCTGGCACCCGATCGAGCGGGGGCAGGGGGGGGGTGGTGGGTATTGAACCGCCTCGCTGGTTCCGTGTACGGATGCGCACGATGAGCGCACTGATCCATTCGGTGTTCCTACTATGTGTTCTGGCACCTGCCGCACTTCAAGCTCAGATATCCGACGGGATCGCATTTGCGCACGTGCGGATGCGGATGGCCGGAACGCAGGCTTCCCCGTTCGCACCACCGTTGCCATCACTGGATCCCTCCGCATATCCGGCAGGAACGGAGAATTATGTGCTCATGTGGAGCAGCTTCAACGAAGGCACCTTGGAGCGTGACAGCGATATCCGGTCGGCCAGGGAGAAGGTCACGCTTAAGGAAAAGCTCGCGGAGCTGGCCCGCCACCGTGATGCGCCGGGCATGGAATACCCGATCATCTATTTCCGCGTTCTGTACTTCGGTGACCGGATCGCGTACGTGCAGACCGACTGGATGACGAACGTACCGCGCGGCGAGGACCTGTACTTCGAGCGAAGGTGATGGTTGAGCACGGCGGTTGTTGAGCTGATCTGCCGGTACCGCTCGACAACAATAGCGGAAGGCGAGATCAGCGCACAAGCATCACCGAGCCGTTGTACTCATGCTCCAAGGGCCCCCATTCACTCAGCCAGGCCTTGTAGGCATAAATACCGGGCGGTAGTCCTTCGCCATCCCATCCGTCCCTGGGGTCCGTGGTGCTGAAGCGCACCTGTCCCCACCGATCGAAGAGTTCGAGGCGGTAAAAGCGGGCTCCCCGTACGCTGGGACGCCACACTTCATTCACGCCATCACCATCCGGCGAGAAGGCATTGGGTGCATAGAAGAAATGCCCGCCAACGAACACCGGAAGGCTCGCCGTGTCCGAACAGCCGAGCCCGCTTGTGGCCACCAGGGTGATCGTATGCCAGCCGGCGTCATCGAAGGTGTATGCGAAGTGGGTGGTGTCGAAGTGCAGGCCGTCCAGCTCGAAGTCCCATTGATAAGTGCCCGAGGAGAGGTCGTTCACCTCGATGACCGGTTGCATCAACGAAGCCACGGTGGGGTCAACAGCGAAGCGGGCAAGGGGCTGGGGCCACACCTGCACAAGGTCCTGGCGTGTGAGCGTCTCCGTGGCAATGCAGCCGCTGCTGGTGCTCACGGAAAGGCGCACATCGAAAAAGCCTTCCGTGGTATAGCTGTGTACGGGATCGGTATCCGTGCTGGTACCTCCATCACCAAAGTCCCAGAGGTAGCTCATCGGTGTCCATGCCGAACTGAGGTTGGTGAAGTGCGCATCGAGCGGGATGCAGCCCGCGCTATCCGCCGTGAACAGCGGCACCGGCCGCGGGTGGACCGTCACGCTGTCCGTGTAACTGCCCGTACAACCGTTCTCCGTAACAGTGATGTTCACCGCAAAGGTGCCGGTGGTGAGGAACGAAGGATGCGTGGTTGGCTGGTCGGCATCCGTTGCGGACCCGGCACCAAGGTCCCAGAGCACACTTGCGGCTGAGGTGAAATCCCCCGTTGCCTGCAGCGTCACCGGTTGCTCATCGATGCAGGTGATCGGCGGTGCTGTGAAGGAAACGGTGACGGGTGGGGACACGGCGAAGACGTTCACACTGGTATCCGCACAAGGCCAGCCGGGATTGGCCACGAGGGTAACGGTGTAGGTACCTGCCTGTGGGAATGTGAAGCTGGGTTCCTGCTGTGCGCTGGTGTCGTTCATTATACCGGGCACGCCAAAATCCCAGTGGTAGAAGTCGCCGTTGGTGCTGTTGTTCTCGAAGGACAACGTGAGCCCCGAACAGAGGGTGGCGGCATCCTGATCCGCGATGGCGGAGATCACCTGCACGGCACAGGGCACCACATCGAAGCGGAAGTCGCGGATCACCTCGCTTAGCTGCACACCGTTGCGGAACTCCTTCACGCGCACGCCCACCACGTAGGAACCGATCTGGGTGGGGGTCAGCGTGATCACACCCGAACCGGGATCGATGGCGAGCGCAGGGGAGGCATCGATCATATTGCTCGCGGAGTAGGTGTTGGCCCAGGAAACAGTGGAGAAGGGAGGTCCGGCCGGCGGGCTGGGCAGGGGATTGAACTGGTCTCCGCCGACATAGGGTGCTGCGAGGTCGTACACGAGCACATCGCCATCGGCATCGGTGGCGAAATGGTCAAAGGTCATGGCCTGTCCCACACAGAGTGCGATGGGAGGATAGGTGGCAAAGTGGGGACTGCTGTTGTCGCCCGTGACGAGGACATCCGGCACGTTCACCGTGCATGTCAGCCCTTGCGTTTGGGGGTCGAAGAGGTTGGTGACGTTGGGCGAGCGGCAGCAGCGTTGATAGCTGAGCACATACCCCCCCGTGCCCGATGCCAGGAACATCGTGCTGATGTAGGTGGCCTCCTCCACACAGATGGTGCTCGGCGGTGTTAGGCAGGGGTTGTTCAGCACAACAGGCACCTGCACGATGGTGGTGGGGCTGAAGAACATGCTGGACAGATAGGCGCCCCCTGGCGTGTAGGCGGCGATCTCGGCCGTGGGGTCGAACCCGGTGCCGTTGGTGTTATTGGGTCCGCAGTCGCGGTAGATCTTCAACGTGATCTCATACTCGTCGTTACCCAGGTAGGTGTAGAAGAGTTCCCCACCGATGATGTGCGTGGCGCTCGCCGACCCCAGCAGGGCCGAACAGAGGAGCAGGAGCAGGGGCCGCATGCGGTGTGAAGACCCCAAGATACGGAAACGCGTTGCCTGGTGCAGGATCAACGCTTATGGCCGGCCCGATGCAACCAGGCCTCGAAGTCGCTTGCCGGTATGGACCTGACCGAACCGTCGGTGGCCGCGATCAGTTCCGCGATCCTTACCAGCTCGGGGTAGGTGGTGGCGCTCACCTCATGCACAAGGAACCGGGAGCCCACCTGTTGCACCTCGGTGAAGGCGGTGGGCGATGCAATGCGGTATCGGCTGTGGCGGTTGGTCAGCTCGCGATAACAGGGGAATTCCTCGGGCTCGTGCATGGCGGTTACATTCGGCGAAGATCGATGGCGACCTTCCTTGAACAAGTGGCCGAGGCCTTGATGGCCGAACATGGCACATCGCTGGCGAATGTAGCCGTGGTGCTACCCAGCCAGCGCGCAGGACTGCACCTGCGGCATGCGCTGGCGGCGAAAGCGGGCAGCGCGCTCTGGAGCCCGCAGCTCTTCACGCTGCCCAGCCTCATGGAGCGCATTTCAGGCATGCGTGTGCTATCGATGGAGGAACTGCTCTTCGAAGCGTATGAAGCCTACCGCACGATCTCCGGCAACGAGGCCCGTGGGTTCGATGAGTTCATGCAATGGGCACCGATCACGCTGGCGGACATCAGCGAGGCCGATGCGCACATGCTTCCGCTGCAGGGTTTTTATCGTGATCTGCGATCATGGGAGGACCTGGAGTGGAGCTTCAACACCGATCCGCTGAGCGAAGGGCAGCGCCGCATGGTGCGCTATTGGGCGCAGACGGGTCTGTTGCACACGGCGCTGAACGAGCGCCTCCTGGCGCAGAACGCGGGAACGGTGGGCCTGGTGGAACGGCGTGCAGCGGAAAAGGCCGCTGGCCCCTGGCCATGGGAACGGGTTTGGTTCGCTGGCCTCAACGCGTTCACAGGCGCGGAAACGCGCGTGTTGCATGAAGCGGTGGGCGCGGGCATCGCCCGTTTCGCTTGGGATGCCGATGCGTACTACCTCGAGGACCGCACCCAGGAGGCCGGCGAACATCTGCGCACCGCGATCCGCACCTTCGGCAAAGGCGTGGTGCCCGTGGTGGATCGCCTTCGCAGTGGTGATCTGAAGCTGCGGGTGGTGGAGGCCGCGACCACGGTGGCGCAGGCCTGGTGCGCTTCCACCTTGATCGCGGAGCTGAGCATGGAGGAGCGTGCCCGCACCGCCGTGGTGCTGGCCGATGAAGGGCTGCTGCCGGCCGTGCTCGAGGCCCTCCCCGCCGATACGGGACCGTTGAACATTACCATGGGATCCCCGCTCGCCTCGCTGCCCGTGGGCTCCCTTGTGGAGGCGTTGTTGCGCCTGCGCCCGCTGACACGAGCGACCGAGGATGCATCGCCCTGGGCCTATCGCACGGCGGACCTCGAACACCTGTTGCTGCATCCCTATCTCTACCATGGTGCCTCTTCCGGCATCATCGATCGGTTGCTGGATGCGGTGCGCCGCGATCGTGCCGTGGCTGTTCCGCTGACCCGCTTGCGCACCGCCGTGGCCGAAGTGGATGCATCGCTCGGCGAGCACATCGGCCAGGCCTTGGGGCTCGCGGCGGACGCCAGCATGCACGCGCAGGTGCTGGGCCTCTTGAGCTGGGCCAAGGGATCCATGGCCGATGATGACTTCGCCACGGAGCAGATCTATCAGGCCTCCATCGTGCTGCGTAGGATCGATCGGTTGATGCGTGCGTATGGCCATGCCGGAACGCCCTCGGCATGGGCCGCCGTGCTGCCGCGCCTGATGCGCAGCGCGCGTGTGGGCATGTTCGGCGAACCGCTCCGCGGACTGCAGGTCATGGGCCTCCTGGAAGCACGTGCACTGGACCATGAGCGCATCATCATCCTGGGCGCGAGCGAAGGCCATATGCCCGCGTCAACGGCGGACCGATCCTATATCCCGTACGAACTCCGGCGCGCCTACGAGCTGCCCATGCGCGATAGTGCGGATGCCGTGCAGGCGTACAACTTCCTGCGGATGCTGCAACGCGCGAAGCATGCCGCCCTGGTGCACGCCGATGATGGCACCTCCGCAGGTCCAAGCCGCTATATCGCGCAGTTGCGCCACGAACTTTTTCATCCCCGCCCCGAGGATCTGAAGGATGAACGGGCCGTGATCCCCGTGTCCATGCACCCAGCGGCGCACATCGCCGTGGCCATGGACGATCGCACGCGGCCCCTGCTCCTACAACGGTTGGCCAGGGGATTCACGCCCAGCATGCTGCGCAACTGGCTGCAGTGCCCGTTGGACTTCTGGATCCGCAATGTGTTGAAGGTGGAACAGGATGACGCTCCAGGACCGCGCATCGGCGCGGATATCCTGGGCAGCGCGCTGCACAAGGTCCTGGAGGAGCGCTACGCACCCTGGTTGGAACACGACCTGAAGAGCAGTGATCTGCGCGAAGCGCGGAAGGACCTGGGCAGCGCCATTCGCGATCGGCTGCTCTCGGAGCAGCCCGATGTGCCGCTGGACCGTGGCGAACCCATGCTGCAAGTGGCCATGGCCACGGATGCCGCGCTCGCTTTTCTCGAAGGGGAGGCGCGGGCGATCGATGCCGGTGAACGGATCGCGCTGGTGGGTCTGGAGCACGAGCTGCGCGCAACGTTGCCCATGGCCTCCCCCCATCTATCCGGTCCGGTGCTCATCCGCGGGCGGATCGATCGCGTGGATCGGCGCGATGGGATCGTGACGATCCTGGACCTGAAGACCGGTCGCGTGGACATGAAGGACCTGCGGTTGAAGAACATCGCGGTGGAGGACCTGCGCAAGAACAAAGGCCACGCGGCACAGCTGCTTATGTATGCATGGTTGTACATGACCAACCATCCGGAGGTGAAGGCGGTGCGTTCAGGCCTGCTGCCCTTGCAGCACACATCAGGCAGCGGTGGACTGTACCTCAGCATTCAGGACGACGACCTGATCACGCGGGAACAGTTACCCCAGATCACCCTGCTATTGCAGGAAGTGGTGTCCCAGCTGGTCGATCCTGCAACACGCTTCGAGCATGAACCGGGCAGCGCTTACTGCGCGTTCTGCGCCGAGGCCGGGTAGCAACAGCGGGATGTAAATGCGAAAGAGGGGCCACGGCCCCTCTTTCAACGCGATATCAGAAGGTCTAGTGGTACACGATCTTATGCACGCTGGTGTTGTCACCACGGGTGATGCGCAGGTAGTAGATTCCCTCGCTCATGGTGGTAAGGTCCATCACCTCCACATACGTGCCGGAGAAGCCGCGCAGGTTCTCGTTGAAGGCCGTCTGGCCGAGCGTGTTCAGCACTTCCACGCGCAGATCAACAGGCTCCTCGCTGATGAACGAGAAGGCGAAATGGCCCTGGTTCGGGTTCGGCTTGATCGTCACCGTACCCTCGAGGTCCGTCGTGGCGGCCAGGCTCTTGTAGATGACGCCGGTCTTATCCATCCCGCCCAGCGACACGTAGAAGTCGCCGTTGTTGTGCAGGCCACCGGTCCATTCGTCGTTCACGAGCTCAACGGTGCCCACCCCTGAAACGGGAATGCTCAGGATCGTGTACTCTTCTCCAGCGGTCCAGTTCATGCCGGCCTGCGCCATTTCATCAAAGCCGAAACCAGCGAAGACCATGTAATTGAACGTGCCATCCTCGCGCACCTGGCCGGAGCGATGGGTGTTCACGGGGGCGTTCTCCGCAGCCACAGCATCACCCAAGGTGATGTCCGTGTTCTTATCCCAGCGTAGCGAGAACACCACGCTGCTGAACACGCCATTGAACTCCGACGTGGGTCGCACCTTCACTTCCAGCGCACCGTTGCCGTTGTTGAAAAGCCCGATGTCCATCGTTCCCTGCGCGAACAGGGCGGCAGAGAGACCGAAGAATGCCAGAAGTGCAATGGAGCGTGAGGATGAAAGGGCCATGTTCTGCTGGTTTAGGGTACGTGCCGCAAGGGTGCAGCAGCCACGAAGTTAGCGCATGTTCCTGCGTTCGGCAATGGGAGGGAACGGAAAGGTCCAACAGCTCCATGAACACCGTTCCGTAGCCGACGGATCTCCAACGCTGGGTGCTGGCGAGGGGGTATAAAAACCAAACAGGGACCTCTTCAAGAGGTCCCTGCGTGGTTAACCTGCAAGGATTATGGAACCAGCGTCAGCCTCGGGAAGGAAGACCCGTCGGGTCTGACAACCATAAGACGATGGGTCCCCGGAGGGGTTGCCTGAGCCGGGGCGCAAAGATCAGGGCACGAACTTGTATCCCACGCCACGAACACTATGGAAGTGCCTGGGTCTCTGAGGGTCATACTCGAAATACTTGCGGAAGGCGACGATGAAATTGTCGATGGTACGGGTGGTCGGGAAAACGTCATAGCCCCAGACCTTCTGCAGGATCTCCTCCCGGCTCACGACCTCGTTCTCCCGGTCCATCAGCAGCTTCAGCAGCATGATCTCCCGCTGGGTCAATCGCTTCTCCAGACCTCGCTGGCCTTTGATGTCATAGGAATCGAAATCCACCTGATTGGTGCCGAAACTGCGCTTGCTGGGACCCAGGGAATTCGGGCTGGCACCATTGCGCTGCATCAGCTTGCCCACCCGCAACAACAGTTCCTCCAGTTCGAAGGGCTTGCCCAGGTGATCATCACCGCTGCGCAATCCACGGATGCGGTCCTGGGGCAGGGAACGGGCAGTGAGGAAGAGCACGGGGGTGGAATTCCCTTCGAGCCGCATCGTTTCACAAATGGTGAAACCGTCCACATCGGGCAACATCACATCCAGGACAATGCCGTCGAAACGCGCGCCCCGGATACGGTCCAAGGCCTCGCTGCCACGCACGGCCGTCGTCACGTCATACCCTTCCAGCTCAAAATTGAGGCGGAGGGTGGAGCGCAGGCTTTCCTCATCCTCCACCAGGAGCAGTCGCTTGTTGCTTTCCATATCGGTGTGCAAAGATCGTTGAGGATACCTTCGTCGCAGATGATGAACGAGGAACAATTGGCACTGGCCAATTCCTTCAGCGCGGGAACCTTGATGGAGACGCTGGGCATCCGCTATATTCCTTCGCCTGAAGGCACCATCGCGGCCACCATGCCCGTGGATGCCCGTACGCTGCAACCGATGGGCCTGTTGCACGGTGGAGCCACGGTGGCGCTGGCCGAATCACTCGGCAGTGTTGGCAGCTACATGCTGGTGGACCGCGAGAAGCAGGCCGTGGTGGGGCTGGAGGTGAACGCCAACCACCTGCGTTCGGCGCGCAGTGGGTTCGTGAAAGCCACTGGTACGTTGGTGCACAAGGGGAGGACCACGCATGTCTGGGACATCCGCGTGACGAATGACACGGACGAATTGCTGGCGTTGTGTAGATTGACCAACCTGATCATAGAGAAACGGACATGAGCAAGGAGGAGACCCTGCACACCGCATTGCGGTGGTGCATTGAACAGCGGCTCACGTTCGCAGCCTTCCGCTCGCCCGATCAGCATGTTCAGATCTGGGCGCAGCGCACGCCGGACCTGGAGACCGTGGATGGGGCCTTGATGTGGGAACTGAACGAGGTGTTCGTGCTCGCTCCATTCCAACTCGATGCCACCAAGGTGCCCTTCATCCGATCGGATGTGGAACTGGAGTTCGGCGAGTTCGGACCGGACATCGATCCCTTGAAGGAATGCGCGGGTGCCGACCAACGCACGTGGCCCTTGCCTGCGATCACGGACGCTGCGGCGTTCCAAGGGCAGGTGACCAAGGCCCGGGAGGCGCTCGTGCGCGGTGAAATGGAGAAGGTGGTGCTCTCCCGCGTGATGCACACGCCGATGCATGCGGCGCATGCGGTGGACCTGTTCCTGCGCGCTGTACGTGAGCAACCGCAGGCCTTTGTGGCCATGGCCAACACCCCGGACCACGGCCTGTGGCTGGGCGCCACCCCCGAGCGCCTCGTGCTCGAGGAAGAGGACCACGTGACCGTGGACGCGTTGGCGGGGACCATGAAGAAGGAACTGGCTCCCTCGGACCACCAGGCCTGGGGCGCCAAGGAGCGACACGAACAAGCGGTGGTGGCCGACGCGGTGCTGGCCACCTTCAAACGGCTGGATCTGCAGAACATCCAGCGTGGGCCCACCGAAGTGTTGTCCAGCGCCAACATCGCTCACCTGCGCACACGGATCGAGGCTGACCTGGGCGTGAGCACCCTGAGCGATCTGGTGGTGGCCCTGCATCCCACGCCAGCGGTGTGCGGTATGCCAGCCGATAAGGCGCGTGGCTTCATCGGGTCGCACGAAGCGCATGATCGCGGCCTGTATGCGGGCTTCTGGGGTCCATGGAATCCGGATGGTCGTACCGAGCTGTACGTGAACATCCGCTGCCTGCGTGTGTTCAACGAAGTGGCCTTGCTGTATGTGGGAGCGGGCATCACAGCGGGTTCCGATCCGCAGCGTGAATGGGACGAGACCGAACACAAGGCGGCGATGTGGCTGCTGCCCATCATGTCGCTGGAGGGCTGAAGGATACTTTCGCGCAGCCACAGACCCTGCAAGCCGGGGCAAGGCCCCGAGGGATGCAAACGAGCGATCACTTTTCCGCAGCCGAGCTGGCGCGTATTTGCGCGGCGAAAGGCGTGCGCCATGTGGTGATCAGTCCGGGCAGCCGCAGCGCGCCCCTGGTGATCGCGTTCCATCGGCAGCCGGAGATCCAATGCCTGCAGGTGATCGATGAGCGCAGCGCCGGCTTCTTCGCCCTGGGCATGGCGCAACAACTGCATGCGCCCGTGGCCTTGATCTGTACGAGCGGAAGTGCGGTGCTGAACTACGGACCCGCCATCGCCGAAGCTTACTACCAGCGCATACCGCTGCTGGTGATCACCGCGGACCGTCCCGAGGAATGGGTGGACCAGGGTGAAGGACAGGCCATCCGGCAACAAGGCGTGCTCGCCCTGCACATGAAGCGCAGTGTGCAACTTCCGCGAACCTTCACGGATGAACTTTCGCGTTGGCATTGTGGACGGTTGATCAACGAGGCGATCGATGCCACGCTGCTGCCTGTCCCCGGTCCGGTGCATGTGAACGTGCCCTTCGCCGAGCCCCTTTATGGCCATACCGAGGATCAGGGAGATTCACGGCTGATCGCCCCGGTGATGAGCGAGGCCTTCATCCTTCCTGACCATGCGCGCTGGCTGATCCATCAGCTTTCCACATCCCGCAAGGTGATGGTGCTCGCCGGGCAGGGCGTATGGAGCGAGGGACTGAAGAAGCAGCTCCTGCAGCTCGCGTCGCTTCCGCAGGTCACGGTGCACACAGAAGCCACCTCCAACCTCGATGATCCCGCGTTCATCGCGTGCATCGACCGTGTGATCGAAGGGGTGAACGATGCGAACGAGCAGGACCTGCGGCCCGACCTGCTGATCACCTTCGGTGGCGCCATCGTGAGCAAGCGGGTGAAAACGCTGATGCGCAAATGGCGGCCAGCGCAACATTGGCATATCGACCTGGGCCAGCGGCATTACGACACCTACCAGAGCCTCACGCACGACATCGCCGTCTCGCCCGAGGTCTTCTTCGCACAGATCGCCGAGGCCGTGGTAGCGTCCACCCATCGCGTGGAAAGCATCTATGGCGAAGCTTGGAAGATGCTGGACCAACGCACGCGTGCCGCACATGATCGCATCCTGGCCCAGGCGCCTTTCTGCGACCTTACGGTGTTCCGGATGTTGATGGAGCGTATCCCTGCAGGCAGCGATGTGCATCTGGCGAACAGCACGCCGGCCCGCTATGCACAGATCTTCGATCGTGTTCGCGGGCAGCGCTGGTTCAGCAACCGCGGCACGAGCGGCATCGATGGGTGCACGAGCACCGCCGTAGGCGCAGCGCATGCCACCCAACGGCCCACGACGCTGATAACGGGTGACACCGCGTTCTGTTACGACAGCAATGCGTTCTGGAACGCGCACCTCTCCGCGCAGTTGAAGGTGATCGTGATCGACAACGGCGGTGGCAACATCTTCCGCTACATCGAGGGACCGGATACCGACGCGGAGCTGCTGCCCTACTTCGAAGCACCGCACACGCGCAACATCGAGAAGCTGGTGATGAGCTATGACCTGCCGTACTACCGCGCGCACGATGCGGCTTCACTCGCGGATGCGTTGGACAAGCTGTATGCCGCGCATGATCGACAGGCCGTCCTGCACGTGGTGACCAACGCGGTCCTGTCGCCGAAAGTGTTGCGCGACTACTTCAAACAACTGCGTTCGTGAATCCCTGGCTGCATGCCTTCCGCCTGCGCACATTGCCTTTGGCCGTGAGCAGCATCCTGGTAGGTAGTGCGTTGGCCCATGTGGCGGATAGCTACAACGGTGTCCAGCAATTCAATCCGGCAATCCTTGTCCTTGCGCTGCTCACCGCCATTCTCCTGCAGGTCCTCAGCAACCTGGCGAACGACCTGGGCGACCACCAGCATGGCACGGACAATGAGGCGCGTGTTGGGCCTCAGCGGGCGGTGCAGAGCGGTGCCATCTCACCGGCGGCGATGAAACGTGCGATGCTGATCTGCGGAGCGCTGGCGCTCATCGCGGGTTGCACGTTGATCACCGTGGCGCTCGGCGTTACAATGTGGACATTGGCCTTTTTTCTCATCGGTCTTGCGGCCATCGGCGCGGCGGTGAAGTACACCTTCGGGAAGAACCCATACGGTTATGCCGGGCTCGGCGACGCGAGCGTGTTCCTCTTCTTCGGTATTGTGGGCGTGTGTGGTACGTTCTATCTGCACACGCGAGGCTTGCATCCGGCCGTGCTCCTGCCCGCGGTGGCCTTCGGACTGTTGAGCACGGGCGTATTGAACGTGAACAACATGCGCGACATCCACAACGATGCGGCCAGCGGAAAGCGGACGCTGGTGGTGCGCATGGGCAGCGCCAACGCTCGCATCTATCACACGTTCCTGGTAGTAGGCGGTGTCGCCTGTCTCGTTGCGTTCACGCTGCGGACCCGATGTCCGCTGCAATGGATGTACCTGCCCGCATTACTTCTTCCACTTGTACACCTCGTCATGGTGTGGCGAACGGCTGAGCCCCGCGACCTGGATCCGCAATTGAAAGTGCTCGCACTGAGCACCTTCCTCATCGCCTTGCTCTTTTCCTTCGGCTTATTCCTTTGGTGAATGCTCCGCGCGCGCTGGATCGAACATGTCCTGCATCCCCGCTTCGAACTGGGGACGAGCAAGGGCGTGATCACCGACCGCACGGTATGGTACCTCATGGCCTGGCAAAGCGATCGGCCGGAGGTGGTCGGCATCGGCGAGGCTGCGCTCTTCCCCGGTCACAGCAAGGAATACCCAGCCGATGTGAAAGCGAAGTTGCTCGAGCTGTGCGCCGACACCTCCGACTGGGAACTGCGGTTGCACACCGATCTGGTGAACGTGCCGAGCGTTCGCTTCGCGGTTGAACAGTGCCTGCGCGATCTGCAGGTCGGCGGATCCAAGAACCTGTTCCCCTCCGACTTCACCATCGGTCGCAGCGCCATACCCATCAATGGGCTGGTGTGGATGGGGGACAGGTCGATCATGAAGCAGCGCATCCGCGAGCAGATCGAAAGCGGGCATACCACGGTGAAGATGAAGATCGGGGCGATCGGGCTCGCCGATGAATTGGACCTGCTTCGCGCGGTGCGGGCGGAGTTCAGCGAACAGGACCTCGTGCTGCGCGTGGATGCGAACGGTGCATTCACCCCGACCGAGGTTCCTGGCGTGTTATTGCAGTTGGCCGACCTGCGGGTCCACAGCATTGAACAGCCGGTGGCGCCAGGGCTCTACGAGGTCATGGCCGACCTCTGTGCCACCTCGCCAGTGCCCATCGCCCTCGATGAGGACCTCATCGGCCTGAACACTCCGGGGTCCAAGGTGGATCTGCTGGAGAGTATCCGTCCCCAGTTCATCGTCATCAAGCCGAGCCTGGTGGGTGGGTGGGCGGCCACCCAGCAGTGGATAGACCTGGCCGGGGCGCGCAACATCGGGTGGTGGATCACCTCGGCCTTGGAGAGCAGCATTGGGTTGAACGCGATCGCGCAATACACCGCGACGCTGGGCGTGAGCATCGCGCAAGGCTTGGGCACGGGGCGAGTGTACACGAACAATATCCCGTCGCCCTTGGAAGCGGACCGTGGTCTGCTGCATTATCGACCCGAGGTGGAGTGGGACCTGTCATCGCTACTACGATAAGGAGCGCGTATGGCCTCGCCCTTCAACACGCTCACGATCGATGGTCGCACGCTTCACGGAGCGGAGATCACTGCATGGGCCGAGGAATTGGTGCGGCGCGAACACGGTGCTCCCTGGAGCGAGGAACTGCGCAATGTGTTGCGGATGCTCACCAGCGTTGATGGCTCGATCACCGCGCGAACGAGCGGCACTACCGGGGAACCCAAGGAGTTGCATTTCAGCGCCGCCGACCTCCGGGCCAGCGCTCGCCTGACCGGTCACACCTTTCGCCTGAGACAGGGGGATAGGGTCTTGCTCTGCCTGCCGTGCAATTTCATCGCCGGACGGATGATGCTGGTGCGCGCGTGCGTGATCGGCCTGGACCTGCATGTCGTTGACCCCGCCGGACCCGTGCTCGACAAGCTGGACCCTTCGGACCGATACCAATTCACCGCCATGGTGCCACAACAGTTGCATCGGGCGTTGCAGGATGACCGCCGACGGGTGGAGCGCCAGTTCGGAACGATCCTTCTGGGCGGAGGTCCGGTGAGCGCTGCGTTGGAGCAGGACATCCGAGGTCTGAACGTGCGGGTATTCCACAGCTATGGCAGCACGGAGACCTTGACGCATGTGGCCATCCGCGAATTGAGCGGTGCACGTGCAACACCCGTCCTCGACGCCATTGGCGATATCACTTTCGACGAGGATGCTCGCGGCTGTTTGATCATCAATACCCCACACCTCAGCGTTCGCAGGCATGTCACCAACGATCTGGTGGAGCTCAGGGATGAACGTCATTTCCGGTGGTTGGGCCGGTACGATCATATGATCCTGAGCGGCGGTCGGAAGATCAATCCGGAAGCTTTGGAGGCGCGCACCGCAGGCATCATTCCCTACGCACACTATTTCGCGGCCTACGAGGAGCAGGGCCACGGACAAGGCGTATTGATGGTGGTGGCCTCCGATCGTCCAGCTCCTGAACTGGTCGATGAACTGGGTGGCCTGTTACGGGGAGAGCTCGGCCGGCAGGAACTACCGCAACGGCTCATCGCCGTGGATCATATCCCGCGTACGGCCTCCGGCAAGATCATCCGCACCGGTTTCTGGGACGATGTACGGGACTCGGTCCTGTTCCGGGCGGCTGACAAAGTCTAGTTCCACCATGGTCGAGGCGGTCCGCAGGCTACCGATCAACACATCGATGCAGAGGATGAGGCCGAGCATCTCGCAGATCTCCTCCAGCGTGTACACGGCGATGTAGAGCGGACTCACATACAGGTGGCAGGTGCCTTCCTCGTATGCGCCGCAGGGCATGAAGGTCATCTGCGCCGATGTCATGATCGACGGTTGAAGGGGCTCTGCGATCTTGCCGCTGAGCATTTCGAGGAACACCGCGCCGAACACGTACACGGCTCCGCTCACCACCAGTCGGACGCGCAGGTCGCCGTTCAGTGCGATGAACCATCGGGTAAGCCAGAGCGCCAGGCCGATGGCAGCGATGCCATAAGGGATCACCCACGCGTAGTAGAGCCAACCGAACACCGTGCCCGAGGTGGATCCATGGTTGAGGAGCCGGAGCGTAACGAACATGAACTTCTCGTGGATCTGCGAGCCTTCATCGATGCCCAGGAAGATGAACACGCCGCACAAGGTGTACCACCCCCTGGCCAGGACGCCTTCGTTATTCCGGGCAATGATGGCCATCAACAAGGCGCCCATGAAGAACAGGAGCGCATTGAGGTCGGTGGGGAGATTGGACTCCAGGTCGAGGTCGAACAGTTCGGTCATCGCCTGTACCCTGTACTCCAGGACAAGGTGAGCGAAGACCACCACGAGATGCAGGGCGACGAGGCCGCCCAACGTGTACAGAAGCACCCTAGGAATACGCGAGGCGGATATTCTGAGCGGTGGACCGGAGTTGCTCATATGTTCGCAGGAACTCGTCCGCGATCAAGACACAGCAAATCACC
The DNA here is from genome assembly GCA_031411095.1 of Flavobacteriales bacterium. GTDB lineage: Bacteria > Bacteroidota > Bacteroidia > Flavobacteriales_F > PHOS-HE28 > PHOS-HE28. Next base: position 21,631 of record JANOAK010000009.1, read on the forward strand.
CTGCCTGCTCAACAGGAGCAAACAGAGGCAGAGAAGACAACGGCCGTATTGGCGAACGAACGATTACTTGTTCCCCATGATCTTGAACATGCCTGTACCGCAGACGGGGCACGTGCCCTTCATCGCTTTGCGGCCATTGGCCATGGTATTCTCCTTGGGGTCCTTCATGTCGCGCTTTGCTTTGCACTTCACACAATATGCTTCTACTGCCATGTTCAGGTGTGTTGGTCTTGTGATCTGATCGCTTTCAGTTTTGGAAAGTTAAGTAACGGATCCGGAACATCAGGATGATGGCCGGTCAGTTTTGAACGATCATACCGGAGGTCGGGTTTCAACCGTGAAGGTCCGCACTAAGGAAGCAGCATGTCAATATGCGGGATGCCGTCCCACATGTACGCCTCACTCGTTCGGCGGAACCCGAGCGAAGCATAGAAGTCGTGGAGATGCGCCTGTGCGGAAAGCGCCACCGGGACCGGGCCGAACAGCGCCCGGCAGCGGGCGATGGCTTCGATCATGACGGCCCGTCCAAGCTGTTCCCTGCGGTGATCAGGTTGCACAACCACCCGTCCGATGTGGGGATGTCCGTCCGCCGAGGGCGGTAACAATCGGGCGTAACAGAGCAGCAGGCCATCGGGCCCACGCGCGAAGAGATGGATGGCCGATGGATCCTGGCCATCGATCTCAGGGTAGGGGCATTGTTGTTCCACCACGAAGACATCCACGCGCAACCGCAGGATCGCATGCAGTTCATCCACGCTGAGCGCAGGGAACGGCAGGCACTTCCACTCCGGCGTGTGGCTCATGGGGCTACATCGATGAGAACGCCGTGACGCAGGTAAAGGAGATGCGCGCTCACCAGAGCATGGCCGATGTTGCGCAACAGACCTGCATAGGTCCGCACCTGTTGTTCATGCTCTGTGGCATGGGCACCGGTCTTGAAGTCGATCACCCGCAGGGTACTGCCATCGCTGATGATGCGGTCGGGGCGGTGCAGTTGGCCGTTGGCATCGATCAGGTCCGCTTCGGCATGCACCCGGAGTCCGGGAGCGAAGAAGGGTGCAACGGCGGGTAGTTCCAAGATCGCGTGTAGGCGGATCCTGAGGTCGTCCTGTTCAGCGGGAAGCATGCCCCAACGGGGTGCTTCATCGGCGATGGCCTTTGACAGGTCCTGGGGCACCTGAACGCGCGCGAGCACGGCATGCATTGCGCGACCGATCGAACGATGTGGATCAGGGTCGGCGGGGTCCCAGTCCTCCGGTGCCTCCCGCCGCATGACAGGTTTTGTCCGTCCACGTCCCATGCTGGGGCTCAAATGCCACGCGCCTTCCGGGCGTTCCTGTTCCCGCGCGAGCGCCGGTGCCCGTGCGCCGAACACCTTATCCTCGCCCGGAACCAGTTCCAATTGCTTCGCCAACACCGCGTCCGGTCCGACCTTCGCCCTTCCGTCAACCCCGGCGTACAACCGTACTTCCGGCCGGGTGAAGGCCACATAGATCAGGTCCATGAGGTCGAGAGCGGACAGGTCATTCTCCTCCACGAGTTCAGCGAGGGCCACGCCATCCAGCGGTTTGTTCGGACGGATGAGGGCCGCTGGCAAGGGGTCGGCGATGCCGTGTGTATCGATCCACAGCAGATCGCGTTTGGCGCGTGTGTTCATGCCGGCCCACGGCACGATGACCACAGGGAACTGTAATCCCTTGCTCGCATGAACGGTCATGATGCGCACAGCACCCTGGCCGGTGGTTCCGCCCACGGAGCGCTCACTGGCTGTTCGTTCCCAGTGGTCCAGGAACTCCAGCGGAGCATCGCCATGTTCGCGCACGAACAGGTGCACCTCGTTCAGCAGACCCATGGTGAACGCATCCTGGGCGGGATCGGCGCCCACGGCGTCCGCAATGGCGTGGGCGAGGGCGAGCAAGGGCCTGCGGCGGTTGAGCGTGGGATGCCTCCGGGCCCAAGCCTCCAATTGGGCGCTGGGATGCGCGTCCGCGAATGGGTCCACGATGGCATCGCCCCCCAAGCGCATGGCCAGTAGCTGAGCGGCCATGGTGGCATTGGCGGGGGTGGGGCGACAGAGCCAGTGGAGCAGGGCCACGATCGCGCGCACGGTGGCATCGCCGCCCAAATTGAGGCCGTCCGGGGACACTACATCGAATCCGGCATCCAGCAGGGCGGCGGCGACCTGCCGCCCCTGGCCTTTGGTGCGCACCAGCACGGCCATGTCACCTGCGCGGAATCCATCCGACCGGGCTTCCTCCGCGGCAAATACGGCGAAGGCGGGTGGCTCCGGTGTGGCCTCCTCGTCCTGCGGTTTTTCGCCGGTGTAACACCGCAGATGCACCAGACCCTGCATGGTGCGCCAGTGCTTCTGGTCCTGTGCATCATACACGCGCTGGTGCTTCTCGGGAAGCGTGTTTCGCAGACCGTCGAAGAGCGCGTTGTTGAAGTTCACGATCACCTCGGCACTTCGGCGGTTGTGCTCCAAGGGCTCCTTGGGTGCGTGGTGCCGCTTGAGGATCGCCTCGTGCTCTTCGCCGGCCGCCATGAGTTCGCGACCGAAGAGCGCGGGCAACTGCACGAATTGTTGTGCTTCGCCATTGCGCCAGCGATAGATGGCCTGCTTGGCATCGCCCACGAGCAAGGCCGAGCCGCCGCTGCTGAGCGCGTTGGTGAGCAAGGGCAGCAGCGCGTGCCATTGCAGCATCGAGGTGTCCTGGAACTCGTCGATGAGATAGTGTTGGTATTTCTCGCCAAGGCGTTCGTACAGGAAGGGGGCGGGTTCGTTCTGCACGATAGCGGCCACCCGCCGGGTGAGGTCGCTGAAGAAGGCGAGGCCTTCCTCGCGCTTGATCGATGCGAGTTGTTCGTCCAGCAGGTGCAGCGCGGCCGAGGAGAGCAGGTCGCGTTGCACGGCACATGTGATCAAATGGCGGTCCAGGTCACCGCTGGCGTGCAGGTCGCGCACGGTGATCACCGCGTTGCGTAGAAGTGGGGCGATGCGTTCCACGGAAGCGCGCCCCTCAGGCGAAGCGCCCTTGCTGTGCCATTCACCCTTTTCGAGGTTCTTCAGGGCGTTCTTGTTCTCCTCGATCCAGGTATCGAATTCGGCGAGCTTGCGGAGGAGCGAGGCCACACCTGTCTTTCCGGAGGCCAGATCGGATGTGACAAGTCCTTCGCGCTCCACGGCGGCAAGGGCCTCGCGGCCCAGTTTCCGGAGGCGGTCGCGGAAGGTGACAGTGCGTTCGCGCAGCTGTGCGCGCACGGCGATGAACTGCGCACTGGTGATCTCGCGCATCTGGGCCAGCCGCGTCAAGGCCTGTTCCTTGCCGAGCTGATGGGATAGGTCCCGCAGCGGTTTATCAGGCCGCCAGTCCCGCTCCTGTTCGATCAGGTCGCCGCAGATCGCGGTGAGCAGCTGCGTCAGGGACTCATCACTGCCTGCCTCCTGCAACAGGCGCTCCACGGCAAGGTCGCGGTAGTATTTCTCCTCGGTGGTCATGCGCAGGTCACTGTCCAGTCGCAGGTCGCGCGCGAAGGGCATCACCACCCTTCGGGTGAAAGCATCGATCGTGGTGACCGCGAACTGGGGCCAATGATGCAGCATGTGCGTGAGGGTGGTGCCGGCGCGTCGGCGTACCTCATCGGCATCCACCGCAGCCTTGTGCATCACCTCCTCCTGCACATCGAGGAGGGCGCCGGTGAGCTCCGTTCCGTCGGCGAGGCCTTCGAGGTGGTCCAGGATGCGCTCGCGCATTTCGGCCGCTGCCTTGTTGGTGAAGGTGAGGGCGAGGATGGAAGCGTACCCATCCGGTGCGGGCCTCATCAAGGCCAGGCCGATATAGTGCTTCACCAGCGCATGGGTCTTGCCGGCACCGGCGGAACTGTGGAGCACCTGGAACATGCGAGGGAAGCGAGGAGCCGAAGGTAGACGACCAAGGGTGGTGTGCATCGCTGATCGCGTTCATGGTCCGCTAGGGGTGCGGATATGGTAATTTTGGCAGTGCCGCTGAACAGGGGGTTGAAGTCCCGTGTTCCTCATAAAGCACCTCTCCCATGGATATGAAGCACGGTCGGATGTTGTTGTATGGCTTGGGGGCTACGATCATGGCGGGTTGCGCCAAGGATGCGGAAGAGGTGCATGCCGACCTGGTGGGGGCACCTACGCCCAACACGGTGGTGGCGATCACCATGGCGTATACACGCGCCGGTGCCGCGTTCGACAAGAACGTGCCATTCACGGACGCCGCAGGCACATTGGTACAGGTGCAGCGTTTGAACTTCTTCCTGAGCCAGCCCTCCTTCACGGACGCCACTGGCGACTCCGTTGCTGCGTTCCCGTCGAAGTATCTGCTCATCGACCTCGAAGAAGGCGGGGTTGTGCGCAACCTGGGCGAGCTGGATGGTCACCTGCACATGTTGCATGCCGGCCTTGGCCTCGATACGGCGATGAACCACACCGACCCCACCTTGGCCCCTCCGCCGATGAACGGTGCGAACCTGTGGTGGGGCTGGGCCGCAGGCTATCGGTTCCTGACCCTGGAAGGGAAGTACGACAGCAACAACAGCGGCACCATCGATGGCAACGATTTCACCTTCGACTATCACATCGGCATGGACACCCTTTATCGCCGGCTTGATCTGGAGGTGCATACCGCGGCCGATATGGGTGGCAACGTGGTGATCCCGCTCAGCCTGAGCGTGGATACGTTGTTCGCAGGTCTGGACATTGCCGCGCAGCCGGTGTTGGAAGTGGTGAACGACATCAGCATTGGCCTCATGGACCGACTGCCGCGCGCGATAACGCACGTTGAATGAAGCACCTCATCAGCATTTTTGTCCTGGCCATGGCCGTGTGCATGGCCTGCACCAAGGAGGATCCCACATGGCCGCCCGCGGGGCAGGTGGAGGTGACCTTCCGACCGCTGTGGAACGGCGAGGCATTCAATAAGAACACGGTGTACCTGAGCGCGGCGGACGAGCGCATACAGATCCAACAGGTGAAGTTCTACCTCAGCGGCCTCGAGCTGAAGGGGGCGGGAAGTGCCCTGATGAGCCCGGTGGAACTGCTCGACCTCACCAACGGCCCCATTCTGCGCAGGTATACTGTTCCAAGTGGGTCCTATGACAGTTTGCATGTGGCGCTCGGTCTTCCCCCCGAGGTGAACAGCGCCGACATCACGAACATCGACCCGAGCTCGCCGCTGGGGAACAACAGCGGTATGTACTGGACCTGGACCACCATGTACCGTTTCCTCATCTTCGATGGGCGGTTCGACACGGATGCTGCGGGCACGGGTACGCCCCCCTTCCAATTCAGCATTCACACCGGGCGTGACGCCTGCTTCCGTGAACGCACGATCGCCTTCCCCCTGCACGTTGCATCCGGAACACCGGCCAGCCTCTCCATCAACGTGGACCTGGCGCGGTTCTTCAGTGAGGGCACGGAGGTGTTGCGCTTGTCCGATGGCAGCCAGAGCCACGGAGCGGTGCAGGAACTGCCGCAGGCCATCAAGCTCAGTGACCTTGCGATCAAGGCCATATCGCCACAATGAACATGCGTGGTCCGTTCCTTCCCTTTCTGCTTGCCGCGGCCCTTCTCGCCGGCTGCTCGCGCGAACAGGTGGACCTGGAGGAACTGGATGATCCATATGTGGTGCAGATGCCGGCGGGTGCACCCATCCTGCCCGTACCGGAAGGAAATGCACTGACCGTGGCGCGGGTTCGCTTGGGCAAGGCGCTGTTCTTCGATGAGGATCTTTCCCTCGGCAACGGCATCTCCTGCGCATCCTGCCATTTCCCGCAGTACGCGTTCAGCGATACGAGTGTGTTGAGCCATGGTGTGGGCGGTGCCACCGGCCTGCGCAACGCGCCCACGCTGGCGAACCTCGCGTGGCATCAAGGTTATTTCCGCGATGGGGGTGTGCCCACCCTGGAGCAACAAGTACTGGCGCCGATCCACAACGAGGAGGAGATGGCCTCGAACATCAACGATGCAGCCGCGCTCCTGCGCGATCGTGAACCCTATGCCAGCCTGAGCCGCAAGGCCTATGATCGCGTGTTGGACGGATACGTGATCACGCGCGCGATCGCGTGTTACGAGCGCACACTGGTGAGCGGCTGGTCGCGCTACGACCGCTTCCTGCACGGGGGCGACACGAGCGCATTGACACCGACCGAACGCCACGGATGGGAACTGTTCAACAGCGATGCCACGGGATGCCATGGCTGTCATGGCGGCTTCGACCTGAGCGACCATACCTACCGGAACATCGGTACTTCGCTCGATCACACGGTGGATCCCGGTCGTGAGCGCATCACCTTGCAGCCGGAGGACCGGGGGAAGTTCAAGGTGCCCACGCTGCGCAACGTGGCCCTTACGGCACCGTACTTGCACGATGGAAGCATGAGCACCCTCGAAGAGGTCGTGGAGCACTTCGCCAACGGCGGTGTGAACGACCCCAACAAGGACCCGCTCGTTACCCCCCGATCGCTCAGCGCTCAGGAGAAGGCCGACCTGGTGTCCTTCCTGCGCGCACTGACCGATGACCGACCTTTGGACCAGGTGCCATGAAGCAGCGTGAACGGATCCTCCTTCCCTTGTTGGTCTCACTGACCCTGGCCGCTTCGTGCAAGCGCGATGAGCCCGATGTGATCCCGGAACCCGCTCCAGTGGGCACGCCGTACACCCTGCAGATCCCGGCCAACCTTCCACCGATGTCCGTTCCGGCGGATAATCCCATGACCGTGGAAGGCGTGACGCTGGGTCGGCACCTGTTCTACGAGGAACGCTTGAGCGGGAACAACACCCAGAGCTGCGGCAGTTGCCATTCCCCGGCCTTCGCTTTCACGGACAGCACCAATGCGGTGAGCACGGGCATCGATGGGATCGCCGGCACACGCAGTGCCATGGCGCTGATCAACCTCGGTTATGCGGCGAGCTTCTTCTGGGATGGGCGAGCTCCATCATTGGAGGCACAGGCACTTGAACCGGTGACCAACCCGATCGAAATGCATGAGACCTGGCCTGCCGCCGTTTCGAAGTTGCAGGCGGATCCAGCCTATGTGGCCTTGTTCAACGCGGCGTTCGGGAGCACCACCATCGATTCCGCGAAGGTGGCCAAGGCCATCGCGCAGTTCGAGCGCACCATGATCAGTGGCAACAGCAAGTACGACAAGGTGGTGCGCGGTGAGGCGGCGTTCACGCCGGATGAAGCGGCGGGCCTCACCTTGTTCCAGGCGGAAGGCGGACCCGTGGGTCAGCAGATCTTCCTGCCCGGCGGCGGCTTCGTGGTAGGCCAGGGAGGTGCCGATTGCTTCCATTGCCACACCGATGCAGCGGGGCTGTTCACCGATGAACAATTCCGCAATAACGCGGTACAACCGGAGCCATACACCGACATTGGTCGCGGCGCCATCACGAACGATCCGTCGGACATCGGTCGCTTCAAGGTGCCCACGCTGCGGAACATCATGCTTACGGCGCCCTACATGCACGACGGTCGTTTCACGACCATCGACCAGGTGATCGATCATTACAACGATGGTGGACATCCGAGCTTCACGGTGGATCCCTTCATGAAGTTCACGGACCCGGACCTTACACTGGAGCTTACGGCACAGAAGCGCGCACAGTTGATCGCCTTCCTGCACACGCTCACGGACATGGACTTCGTGAACAACCCGGCCTTTGCGGATCCCGGGCCGCCGTAGCATAAGTTATAGACGTGCTTGGAAAGTCGAAGGATTTGGCGATCTTCGGCTAAGGGATGCTCATATTCCCTGTAGTCGGTCGGTCGAGTTCATCCTTAACGATCAAGCCATGACATACAAGACTCTCTCTCTCTACGCTAGCGTGATCTTCAGCGCATTGATCTGTTCACTGAGCGTGGAGGCACAGCCCTTCATCCCCAGGGATCTGATGAATGAACAGGCCGGAGCTGGTTGGAATTTTGCATCGGCTTCGCACCGGGTATTCGATGTGGGTGGTACCTATCGGCCGGACGTCAAATACACCAGTGTGGGCACCCTGCCTTCGCTGTATCTGTTCGAAGAGGCCCGGACCGGTTGGGTAATGCCCATCCTCGACCCGAACAACCCCGGCCAACGATGCCATTCTGCGCCTGGATTGGAGCTTTGTGGGTGAACGCGTACACGACCCGGAACCCCTGCTCTGGGATCCGATCGGTATGAAGTACAACTTCTATGAAACATACACGCCAACTGGAGTCACCGGTGTTGCAGCAGGGAAACGGGTGATCTACGAAAGCGTCTATGACAGCATCGATTACCACGTGCTGAGCAACAAAAGCGGTCCTAAATTCCTGATCGTCATTCGCCCGGGCGGCGACCCGTCGGACATCATGCTCAAGTTCGAAGGCCAGGATAGCATCAAGGTGGATGTGGATGGCGCTTTGAAGTTGATCAAAGGCACGTCGTTCATCAAGTTGCGCGAAGGCTTGGCTTACCAACAAGTGGGTAACACCATAGTTCCCATTTCCTGGACCCCTGAATACGAGCATTACGGCACTAGCTTATTGGTAACATTGTCCTTGGGGGAATACGACCCGACCTTGCCCCTCATCCTGCAGATCACCCCGGAAGTGCCACCGGCACCACCGCCGCCGCCGCCGTATACCGTCTTGCCCGAATGGTGTACCAACCTGGCCGGCACCGGAGGCAATGACATGGTGAGTGGGCTCGACCATGATGCTGATAGGAACGTCTATTACACTGGACATTCGAATAGTACAGGGGGGTTGCCGGTCACTACAGGACTCATCACACAGACGGCAGGAAATTACGACTTCATCATTGGCCGGTTCAATGAACATTACGAGATGGAGGTAGATGGGACCTGGCTCACATACATGGGCGGAGCAAATGATGATCGTGGATTTTCCGTGGCCTATGACGGCACCACGGATCGGGTGGCGGTGTGCGGTCAGGCGTACTCAAATACGGCAAGCCTTGTTCAGTACACCGGCGACCAGTATCACTCCAGTGGCTGGGGTGCGATCGCGCTGTTCGATGCCGCCAGTGGTGTCCGCGAGTATGCTACCCAGCTGAAATTCACTTTCCAGTACTTCGGCGACCCAACCGACCTGGATTTTGATGCTGCGGGGAACCTGTATGTTGTGGGTGGGGGTAACATCTTGTACGCGGATTATGTCGATCCCGCGGGATCCTTGGACTATACGGCACACCAAGGTGCATATGACCCTCAATGGCTGGGTTTCGATGCGTTCGTGGCGCGCTTTGATCCGGGAATGCACCTGACCTGGTTCACGGCGCTCGGTGGTCCTATTGAAGACCGGGCAACTGCCGTTGTGGTGGATAAGACCCACGGAAAGCTCTATGTAGGCGGGCGGACCAACACCCCGAATAACTTGAATACGGCAAATTGCCCGGCTACAGGGGCATTCGATTTCCCTTTGTGTCCGGGCACGGGGTGGTTCCAGAACACATTAAACGGTAACACCAACGCATTGGAGTGGGGCAACGATGGGTTCATTACGTGCTTCTCCCTCTTCGACCTTGGGATGGAATGGTCCACGTACTTCGGCAGCCCAGCGGATGCCGAAAGCATCACCGACCTTGCCGTAAATGGTCTGGGCGACCTTTATGCCGTTGGTTATTCCAACATGGCAGACCTTTCAACATCGAACTGTGCGTGGGATGGGGGCTTCTATTTTCCACGGTGCCAAGCGAATGGGGGATATAATGATCTGTCGAATGATGGATGGGCCAGCGGGCATTTCATCAGCCGGTTCAACATACAGCACGATCTCACTTGGAGCACATTCTTAAGCGGTGATTATTCCGAGTACTCGATCCAATACGGCGAATTGAACATGCCACATGTGGTTTGTGATGGAGCGAACAATGTGTTCGTGCACGGCAGCACCAGATCAGGCGCCATCAACAGTGGAGGAGGAACGCATGTGGTACCCATGACCTCGAATGCAGCTTACTACAACGAGTCGAACCACAAGGATGCACAGGTGGGTTGGTCCCCAGCCCCCTTGTTTGATGATTATGTAGTTGGTTTCACGGCCGCTTGCCAGATAATCTACGCCACCATGGTCGGCGGTATAGGCCAGGATTTCGCTGGCGGCATTGATGTGTTCAGTGATCGGCTGTACATCTGCGGCGCAACAGGGGCCAATCTGCAATTCCCCTTGCATTGCCCAACATTACCTGGGTATCAGCCGTACTGTGCGAACCCCACCCCCGTTGTGGGCGATCATGACGGCTTCATTGCCCAACTGCAGTATTCCTATACGGTTGGGTTAACTGAGGCATCGATGGATCAAGACGAGCCTCTTCGACTTTACCCGAATCCGGTATCCCAGGAACTTACCGTGCAGTTCGGTGAATGGAAGGCGGATCAGGTTCTAATTGTGGACGCGACAGGTCGTACGATCCAGCAGTTGCCTGTGCAGGGGCGATCCAGCATGAACATCCAAGCATCCGGATTAGCGCCGGGGAGTTACGCCCTGCGCGTATCGGATGATCGTGGTGTGCGATCAGCGTGGTTCATTAAGCAATAACTGCGCATGAAGTATGTATGTACGTGGCCGCTTCGCTGGCTCTTCGGGGGTGGTGTGTTCCTTGTCGCCCCGCTGCTTGTTTCAGGCCAATGGCAAAGCCTGGGTGGTGGAGTGAACCATTTAGTCCACGCTTTTCTCGTCGATGAGGAGGCTGATGAACTGATCGTCAGCGGGTCATTTATACAAACCAACACGGACTCGCTGCTACTGCGGGGGCTCGGCCGATGGAATGGTCAAGAGTGGAACACTTTGGCAGGTGGAAGTGGGGATACGATCAACGGGAGCATGAATGCTGTTTGGGCGTTGGCCGAACACCATGATACGCTCTTCATCGCCCATGGCAACATCATTTGGCATTACGACCCGGATCTGCTTGGCGCCGCCTATTTGACCGATAGTACATGGCATGCATGCGGAAGCCCGACCAATAATTTCTTCGTATTCGAGGAGAATGGTCGATTGTTCGGTGGAGGGGCTGATAGCTTGCAAGGCAGCTACATGCCGGGCGTCGTGGAATGGGTAGGCGGACAATGGACAACCCCACCGGGTTCACCCTTTGTGAACATCGCGGATGTATACGGTAGCGCATACTGGCACGGGCAGTACTATTTCGGTGGTGTTTTTCTGGTGGAGGGCAGCCGAAAGATCGTGGCGTACGACGGCGTGGACCAATGGTCGGGGCTGGGTGGCGGGGTCGGCGGGGTGCACATCAATGCCATTGAAGGCTATGGTGACTCCCTGTATGTCGGGGGCTTCTTCACACCTGGACAGGATGTGCAAAGTCAGCACATCCAGATCTGGGATGGGGTTGGGTGGAAGCCTTTCTTCCCGGAAGTAGAATATTACGATCAAGTCTGGGATCTAGTCGTATATGACGGGAGCCTTTACATCTCTGGGGCGTTCAAATTCATAGACAGTGACACCGATTATTCCATCCTTCGCTACAACGGTCATGAGATTTGTGCGATAGGTGGATCGTTTATTGGTACAGGCACTTCAAGGCGATTGGCCTTCTTTAATGGTGATCTCTATTCTTCGCTCCCGGTTGGATTCCCGTTTCTGCCAGGAGAACAAGTAGGCCGCTTGCCACTCAACGACCTTATCCCGGATCGCTGCGTTACAGTGAGCACTGGATTTGCTGAATCGCGATCAGAGACCACTTTCAAAGTCCATCCGAATCCCGTATCCCAGGAATTTACCCTGCAGTTCGGCGAACTGCAGGCGGATCAGGTGGTGATATTGGATGCGACCGGTCGTATGGTCCGGCAATTGCCGGTGGAGGGGCATTCCAGCTTGACCGTCCCGGCATCCGGATTCGCGCCGGGGAGTTACGCCGTACGTGTATCGGATGGTTCTGGTGTGCGTACAGCTTGGTTCATTAAGGACTGAAATGGTCTTGCTGAACAAATGTTGGCGGCGACACCGCTGGCTGGTCGCTTGCTCTCTGCTCGTTTTCATCCCGGGCGCAGCCACAGCTCAATGGCAAAGCATGGATGGGGGGGTGGATTTTGGCGTGAACGCATTCATGGTCAGCGAGGACTCCACCAAATTACTGGTCAGTGGTGCCTTTGTCCATGCTTCCGTGGGTAGCCTGCGTGTAATGGGGCTGGCAAAGTGGGACGGAAGGCATTGGACCGGAGATGGTCTTGCCGGAGGCAGCGGGGACACGGTCAATGGTAGCATGAATGCGGTATATGCCATGGCACGGCATAACGACACACTTTTCGTTGCGCATCACAGTATCATCTGGCACTATGATCCCGCCATGCTTGGTGTTGCCTACTTGGCCGATAGTGCCTGGCATCCATGCGGTAGCCCAAGCAGCACATTCTGGGTATTCAATGAAAATGGCAGGCTGTTCGGTGGTGGCCCCGATACGGTTCAGGGACAGCATATGCCGGGTGTGCTGGAATGGGTGGGTGGTGAATGGCGAACGCCGCCAGGTTCGCCGTTCGTTACTGGTGCCGCGCTCTATGCCAGTGCATTCTGGCACGATCAATACTACTTCGGTGGGGTTTTTCTTGCACTCGGAAGCAGAAAGATCGTAGCCTTTGATGGTGTTGACCAATGGAGCGGTTTGGGCGGTGGTGTCGGTGGCATACACATTAATTCGATTGAAGGTTATGGCGATTCGTTATATGTGGGGGGGTTTTTCACGCCTGGCCAGGATGTGCAGAGCAAACACTTACAGATCTGGGATGGTGCGCTTTGGAAGCCTTTCTTTCCCGAAGTGGATTTTCTAGGTCAGGTGACCGATATGGCGGTATACGATGGTAAACTGTATATCGCCGCTGGATATCGGTTTATTGACGACACAACAGTGTATGGATTGCTCCGATATGATGGTCTCGAATTATGTGCAATTGGAGGGCCATTTTATAATAGCGGCGCAGTTATGCATTTGTCATTTTATCAAGGGAAGTTGATTGCTGCGCTACCTCCTGAATTTGCCCCGTTACCATACGAATGGAGCGGTCAACTTCCCTTGGCCGGCTTGATCCCTGACCGGTGTGTAGAAGTCAACACGGGTATTGCAGACTCGCGATCGGAGAGCACCTTTAATGTCTACCCGAATCCGGTATCACAAGAACTTACCGTGCAGTTCGGTGAACGGAAGGCGGATCAGGTGGTAATAATGGATGCGACAGGTCGTACGATCCAGCAATTGCCTGTGCAGGGGCGATCCAGCCTGACCATACCGGCATCCGGTCTGGCGCCGGGCACTTACGCCGTGCGCGTAGCGGATGATTTTGGTGTGCGTTCAGCGTGGTTCATTAGGGACTGAAATGGTCTTGCGGAACATATACTGGCGGCGACACCGCTGGCTGATCGCTTGTGCGGTGATCCTCACTGGCCGGATCCGGGGCCGCCGTAGCGCGGTTCACGCCGCCTTCGTCCCTTCCTCGCGGATCGTTTCCGGCGTAGGGCGCCACGTGGTGCATCGCATCTTGTCGCCGAACACGGGGCTTTTGAAGAGGCTGGTCCCTAACAGCATGCGTGCACACTCCTGCACGCCTTCGGTGATGCTGGGGTGCGGGTGGATCAGGTCGGCGAGTTCGCGGATGCCGATGCCGGTGCGCATCATGAGGGCCACGGCCTGTATGGCGCTGCTGGCATGTTCGCCCACGGCGCGCATGCCGAGCACTTTCATGTCGTCATCATCCGTAACGAGCAACTTGAAGAAGCCGCGCGTCCTGCGCATGGCGATGGCGCGTGCAAGGCAGGCATAATCGAGCCGTGCCGTCCGATGTGCGATGCCGCGCTTGATGCATTCCTGTTCGTTGAGGCCCACGCCCGCCACCTCGGGATCCAGGAACATGATGGTGCTCACGTTGTCATAGCTCAACGGGCGTTGCACCGCGTTGCACATCAGCTCCACCGCATGGCGGCCTTCCAATTCGCCGAGGTTCACGAGCATATTGCTGCCGGTGGCGTCGCCCACCACATGGATGTGTGGCACGCTGGTGCGCGTGTCGTTCACGATGATGTTGCCACTGGTTGGATCGAAGCTGACGCCGGTATGTTCGAGCCCCAGGCCGCTGAGGTTCGCGACCCGTCCCACGGACAACAGTGCCTTTTCAACGGCAACGGTCTCGCGATGCCCGTTGGGATAGGAGAGGGTGTACTCCACACCATGCGGCATGGCCTCCAGGCGTTCGAGCTTGGCGCTGCGATGGATGATGACGCCTTTCTTCTCCAGTTGCCGGGCGATGAGATCGCTGACGTCCTCATCCTCGAACGGCAGGATGCGATCGGCGCGGTCGATCAAGTGAACGCGGGTGCGGCCGAAGTTGCTGAAGATGGTGGCGAACTCGCAGCCGATGACACCGGCCCCGACGATCACGATGCTCTCGGGCAGGTCATCGATGCGGAAGATGCCATCGCTGGAGAGGATGCGTTCCTCATCCACGGTGATCCCGGGTGCGTTGCGTGGTCGGCTGCCCGTGGCGATGATGAAATGATCGGCGCGCAGTTCCGATCGATCGCCGGACCGGTCCACCACCACTTCATGCTCGTTCACGAAGCGTGCGATCCCGCGTACATGGTGGAAGCGATCCCGTCCCCGGCCCGAGGGGTCGGTGGCGTTCTCGAGCAGCTGCATGTGGCAGGCGTAGAGGTATTTGCGTTCGAAGACGGCCTCATTGAGCGTTTTGGTGATCTCATCCCAAGAGAGGCGGAACGGTTCGCGGCCACGCTGGCGGATGACCTCATTGGCACTGGTCACGCGCTGGCTCAGTTCCCAGAGCGTTTTGCTCGTGAGCGCGCCGTTATAGATGCCGGTGCCCCCGATGCGTTCGCGCTCCACCAGCACAGTGCGAAGGCCGAGATCAACGGCGCGCATGGCGGCGGCATATCCGGCCGGGCCGCCACCGATCACACAGAGGTCATAATGTTCCATAGGTACGAGTGTCCGGTTCATACGTCGGCAGCGCGATATGGTTCGTCGGTCGGGGAATGTCGTTCGTCCGCTGGAAGGGTATCCTTTATCGGGCGGGTTCCGTTAGAACGGGCGGGAAACACCGCCCATGACCATCCGCCATCTGCTCCTTTCCGGTTCCACAGCGCTGCTGATGCAGGGCGCCCGTGCGCAGTGTCCGCAGTTATATGACTACTACGGCACGCCGAGCAGCACGCCACAGTGGTACAGCTGCAGCGGATCGAGCTTCACCCTGCTGATCGCCTCGCCCACGAGCATTGGGGCGTACAGCATCAATTGGGGTGATGGTTCACCCGTGCAGATGGGCGCGGCGCTGATCCCGCCGATGAGCGTGAACCACGTGTACACATCGGCCGTGGCCGAATACACGGTGACCTTCACCGAAGCGGTGTCCGGTTGTGTGATCACAGGCACGGTGGTGATGGAGGAGAGCACGAGCGCCTCGATCCAGATCCCTGTCGGGGGGCTTACGCAGGTCTGCGCGCCCAAAGCGCTGGAGTTCATCAACAGCAGCACCAACACATCGCCGAACACGGTCTTCACCTGGGACTTCGGCGATGGTTCGCCGTTGGAGGTGTACGACCACACCAACCTGGGCCAGACCGTAACGCACACGTACCTGCAGGGCACCGTGAACTGCGAAACGACCGTGCGCCTGTATGCGGAGAACAATTGCAATACGCTGCAGGGAGGACCGAGCATCGCGACGTTCAATCCGATCCGTGTATGGGACCTGGACGACGCGGCCATCGCGCCCAGTGCCACGCTGTTATGCTGGCCGGATAACACCGTGACATTCGTCAACACCACGGACCGCAACTGTCTCAATCAAGGCAACATCTACCAGCGCTTCGAGCACTGGAACTTCGGCGACTACTGGGGCGCAGGACAGGACAGCATCATTGACTGGAGCCCGTGGCCGCCCACCTTCCCCCGCACCATCTCGTATCCCGGCATCGGCAGTTACGATGTCACCTTGCTCGACAGCAACTACTGCGGCATCGATACGGCCACGATCACGATCAACATCGTGCCGCCGCCGAGCGTGGCGTTGGTGGCCATGCCTGCGATGATCTGCTCGGGGGAGACGATCTTCTTCAACCAGACCACCACGGGGGGCGCCAACCACCATAGCTGGAACTTCGGTGATGGCGGCGGTTGGAACACGACCGGAGGTGGTGACCAGGCGCATACGTACAACACGGCGGGCGTGTTCACGGTGAGCTATGCGGCGAGCATCACCGGAGCATCCACCGGCTGCAGTGATACGGCCTCGGTACAGGTCACGGTGCTGCCAAGTCCCACCGCGCAGTTCACCCTGGACAACGATGCCGCCTGTATAACGCTGGTGGCAGACCCCACGAACACTTCGGTGAACGCCATCACGTATCTGTGGGACTTCGGTGACGGCACCACGGACACGCAGTTCGATCCGCCGCCGCACACCTACGCCACCGTTGGCGACCACACCATCACGCTCACCGCCACCAACGCCGACGGATGTCCGGACCAGGCGACCGTGGCGGTCCACGTGTACGCACCGCCACAGGTGGTGATCGGCGCACAGAACGTATGCGTGGGGGACGTGGCGCAATTCAGCGACCAGAGCATCACTGCACCGGGCAACCCGGTGATCCAGTGGGCTTGGGACTTCGGTGATGGGACCACCTCCACGGATCCATCCCCGATGCACCCGTATTCCGGTGCAGGCACGTTCACCGTCACGTTGACCGTTACCACTCCCTACTGCAGCAGCACGGGTACGCAACAGGTATCCGTGCAGGCCAAGCCCACGGCCTCCTTCATCACCACGCCCACAGCGGGATGTTCGCCCATGACGGTGAACTTCACGAACACGAGCATTGGAGCCACCAATTACAGCTGGGACTTCGGGGATGGCGCGGGCGACAACGCGACCTCGCCTTCGCACACCTATGTGAACCTGGGCACCGCGGACAGCATCCGCACCGTTACGCTCATCGTAAGCACACCCTTCGGGTGCAGTGACACGGCCAACGTGAACATCACCGTTTCGCCGGTGGTCACCGCCCTGTTCACCAACAACGCCGTGCCCGGATGTGCACCGGTGGACGCGGACTTCACCAACAACAGCGTGGGTGCCATGAGTTACCACTGGGACTTTGGTGATGGCGCCACGAGCAATGCGGTGAACCCCTCGCACCAGTTCGTGAACAACACGCTCTTCCTGCAAATGAACACGGTGATGCTTGTGGCCACCAGTGCGGCGGGTTGTACCGACACGGCACAGCAGGTGATCACGGTATTCCCCACGGCCAACTTCGTCTTCGTCACCGATCCGGACAGTGGTTGCAGCCCGTTCACCACCACCTTCCCGCCCGTGCTGGGCGCGGTGACGTACGCTTGGGACTTCGGCGATGGCACCACCGGAAGCGGGGCGGCGCCCACACACACCTACACGGACAACAACGGCGTGGGTGCGACCTACACGATCACCTTGATCGCGGGGAACGCCTTCGGTTGCAGCGACACCTTGAGCGCGCCGCTCACCGTGCTCCCAGCTCCCGTGGCCCAGTTCAACATCACCGGGGAGCCGGGATGTCATCCACTCACGGCGACGCTCACGAACACGTCCTTGGGCGCTTCGTCGTTCAACTGGACCTATGGCGACGGAGCGTCCTCGAACACCACCGCCACGCAACACGCTCATGATTGGTACAACTTCCAAAGCACCGGCCCGGTAAGTTATCCGGTGACATTGGAGGCCACATCGGCCGCGGGGTGCAGCAGCACAGCCACATCCACGGTCGTGGTATACCCGATCGTCTCAGCGCAGTTCACCGCACCTGCGGAGGGCTGCTCCCCCTTTGCGGTGAACTTGAGCGATCAAGGCTCGGGCGCCGTGCAGTGGATGTGGGACATGGGCGATGGGTCGGTGCTGGCGGGCAGCAGCGTCACGCATACGTTCGTGAACACCACCACGGCCGACCAGAGCTACCTGGTGACGCTCGTATCCACCTCGGCCTACGGATGCACGGACACGGTGACACATTCCATCCTGGTGCATCCCGTGCCGAATGCGGCGTTCATGGCCACGCCGTTCACACAGCAGTTCCCCGCTTCCACCGTGAACATCAACAACACCACGGCATCGGGTCCATGGACCTATTTCTGGGACATGGGCGATGACAGCACGAGCACGGCCCAGGACCCGATGACGCATACGTATGCGACGTGGGGCACCTTCACCATGACACTGGTGGTGAGCAACGCCATGTGCACGGATACGGCCACGCAGAACGTGACCATCACGCCGCCGATACCCACCGCCAGTTTCATCGGTCAGGGCGAAGGGTGCATGCCGCTCACGGTGCAGTTCACCAACACTTCGCTGCTGGGAGAGACGTACCTGTGGAACTTCGGCGATGGCGGAACGAGCCAGGCGGAGAATCCGTCATACACGTGGAACACAGCAGGGACCTTCACCGTGTCGCTCACGGTGGTCGCCGTGGGGGGTGGCGTGAACAGTGCCATCAAGGTCGACTCCATCGTGGTCCATCCGCGCGCGGAGGCCTTCTTCACCCTGCAGCCTACCGAGGTGATGGTGCCGAGCCAACCTGTGCTCACGTACAACCTGAGCGGCAATGCGGACCAGTTCCAGTGGGACTTCGGTGATGGCGGCACGAGCACGGAGTTCAGTCCGGCACACTATTACCAGAATGCGGGTAGCTATGATGTCGCGCTGGTGGCGAACAACCAGTGGAACTGTCCTGACACCTTCAGCCTGCCCGGGGCGGTGACCGGTCTTGTGGCCGGCGATATCCAGTTCCCCAACGCCTTCACGCCGGGTAACTCGGGCCCTACGGATGGCGTATACGACCCGCAAAGTTTTGACAATGACCACTTCTTCCCCGTATACGAGGGCGTGCAGGACTATCACCTGCAGGTATTCGACCGTTGGGGCGAACTGGTCTTTGAGACGTTCGACGTGCATGTCGGCTGGGACGGATACTACCGTGGCCGGCCTGCGAAACAGGACGTTTATGCCTGGAAGGCCTATGCCCGGTTCAGCAGTGGGAACGAGACCACATTGACCGGTGATGTCACACTCCTCAGATGATCGAACGATGAAGCGCATCCTGCTCCTGACCATCCTTGGTACACTGCTCATGCCCGGCGCCTCCGCCCAGCAGAACTACACCCGCACCCATAACAAGATGCTGGACGAGGCCAAGAGCCTGTACGGTGTCGAGCAATGGACCGAGGCGGCCAAGATCTACCGCAAGCTGGCGCCGGTGGACACCACCTTCGGCGAAGTGGCCTTCGAACTGGGGATGTGCCTTACGCACATACCGGGGCAACGCGATCAGGCCTTGCCGTATTTCGAACGCGCTGCCCGTCATGGAGAACCCGATGCCCGCTATCAAGTGGCCCTGCAACGCCACCGCCAACAACGCTTTGATGAGGAGATCGAGCTGCTGCAGGCCTACAAGCAGGAGACGGGCCGCAGTCTGGATAACCCCGAGGTGGACCGTCACATCGCCATGGCGAACGTGGCCAAGGAACTCACATCCGCACCTGTGCGGATGGAGATCCGGAACATGGGTGCATTGGTCAACAGCGCTGCGCACGACTATTGCCCGCTCGTGACCGCGGACGGGAACACCATGTACTTCACCAGCCGCAGGCAAGGCGGCACCGGTGATATGCGCGATCCCAGTGGACAGTACTTCGAGGACATCTACATGGCCAAGCGGATCGATGAGGTTTGGAGCAACGCCACCAACGTAGGCACGCCGCTGAACACATTCGTGCAGGACGCCACCGTGGGCCTCAACCCCGACGGTAGCTCCATGATCATCTATCGCACCAGCCAGAACCTCACCAGCGGCGACCTCTTCGAGAGCCAGCGCCACATGGGACTTTGGCAGATGCCGGAGAAGATGACCGAGCGCATCAACAGTGAATACCACGAGCCGAGTGCCACGATCGCGCCGGATGGCAATGACATCTATTTCACCAGCGACCGCGAGGGTGGTTACGGTGGTCGCGACATCTATCGGATCCGCAAGCTGCCGAACGGCGTGTGGAGCCTGCCCTTGAACCTGGGTCCCACCATCAACACGCCTTACGATGAGGACGCGCCCTTCATGCACAGTGATGGCACCACGCTCTTCTTCAGCAGCAACGGTCACGGCACCATGGGTGGCTTCGACATCTTCAAGAGCCAGATGGTCGACCTGGACATGAACGGATGGACGCCGCCGGAGAACATGGGCTATCCCATGAACACGGTGAACGACGACATCTACTTCTGCCTTAGCGAGGATGGCCAGACGGGCTACTTCAGCAGCGAACGTCCCGGCGGCCTGGGTGGTCAGGACATCTATCAAGCGGTGTTCCCCACGAGCCAGATCGACTACCTCGTGGTGCGGGGTGTGGTGACGGACATGGGTGAGGAACCGCTGAAGGGGCGGATCACGCTGGTGGACAAGTCGGATATGGAGATCGTGGGCGTGTACAATGCGAATGAGCGCACCGGTCGCTACATCATGGTGGTGCAGCCCAATGGGCATTATGCGATGACCGTGGAAGCGGTGGGGCATGAGACCCGCGTGATGGACCTCATGGCCACTGCGCCGAACGATGTGACGAAGGAGATCCCGCTGGACATCACGCTACTGCGCAACGAGAACACGGCGCGCATCGCCAAACCCTGAAGCTGAATGCTGCAAAGGTCCGCAGGCGCTGTTGTGATGATCTGCATGCTGGGCCGCGTTGCGGCACAGGATGCGCACTTCACGCAGTTCTATTCCGCGCCGACCTACCTCAGCCCAGCCTTCGCTGGTACCGGACTACAGACCCGTTTCGCGCTGCAGTACCGCGATCAATGGCCTTCGATCCCGGGGGCCTTCGTCACCTACAACTTCGCGGCCGACCATTACCTCAGTGAGCTGAACAGTGGGGTGGGACTGCTGGTAACACATGACCAGGCCGGTAGCGGTGCCTTGCGGTACACCAACCTCTGCCTGCAATACGCCTACGAGATCGAATTGAAACGAAAGGTGTTCCTGCGGCCTGCGCTGCAGTTCGCCTATGTGAACCATTCGGTCGACCTTTCGCGACTGGTCTTCGGCGACCAGCTCGCGCGCGGGGGTAATGTGGGATCGTACGAGGACTTCACGGGCCGCAGCGCGCGGTATGCGGATATAGGGGCCGGTCTTTTGTACTTCACCCCGAAGATGTGGCTCGGGCTCGGCCTGCATCACTTGAACGAGCCGAACCAGTCCTTAACGCTGCGCGAATCCGTGGTGCCGATGAAACTGAGCATGCACGGGGGCTATCGGATCAAGTTCAGGACACCGGTCATCAAGAAGCATCCGTCGAGCTTCATCGCCGCCTTTAATTACCGGGCGCAGGGCCAGTACGATCAGCTTGACCTGGGTGCGTACTTCGAGCGTGATCCCATTTTCGCCGGGTTATGGTACCGTGGTATTCCTTTATTCAAGGCGTATGCCGAGGGCTACCAGAACAACGACGCCATCGCTGCAGTGGTGGGCGTGAAGGTGAACGACTGGCGCTTCGGGTACAGTTACGACATCACCATCTCGCGACTGGCCGCCAACAGCGGCGGTGCGCACGAGATCACCATGGTGTACGAGCTGGCGGACAAGCGCCGCAAGAAGAGCATGGCCAAGCGCCGGGTGGTGCCGTGTGCGAAGTTCTGATCAGGGCTTCGCCAAGTACCCCACCCGCTCCCGTACCCGTTTCAGGGTAGCCCTTGCGACCACCCGCGCTTTTTCGGCCCCGATGCGCAATTGGGTGTCCAGTTCCACGCGGTCGTTCATCAGTGCCTGGAAGGTCGCGCGTTCCTTGGCGTATCGTTCGGTGAGCACGGCGAGCAGTTCCTTCTTCGCGTGGCCGTAGCCGTAGTTGCCCTGCAGGTAGTTCTGGCGCATGGCGGCCACCTGGTCGGGTGAAGCGACGAGTTCGTACAGTCTGAACGTGTTGTCAGTTGCGGGATCCTTGGGTTCCTCGAGCGTCCTGCTATCGCTCACGATGCCCATCACCTGCTTCTTCAGTTCCTTTTCGTCGGCGAACACGTTGATCGTGTTACCGTAGCTCTTGCTCATCTTCTGCCCATCGGTGCCGGGCACCACCATCACCTGCTGATCGATCTTGGGAGCGGGCACCACGAGGGTATCCTCGCCATAGGTGCGATTGAACGCGCTGGCGATGTCGCGCGCCATTTCGAGGTGCTGCTTCTGGTCCTTGCCCACCGGCACATAATGCGCATCGTACAGCACGATGTCCGCCGTCATCAGCACCGGGTAGTAGAACAGTCCGGCGTTCACGTCGCTGAGGCGGTCGCTCTTGTCCTTGAACGAATGCGCGTTGGCCAGCATGGGGTAGGGCGTAAGGCAGCCCAGATACCACGTGAGCTCGGTGACCTCCGGCACATCGCTCTGGCGGTAGAAGGTCACCGCGTGCACGTCCAGTCCGCAGGCGAGCCACGCGGCGGCCACGGCGTAGGTGTGTTCGCGCAGGGTCTGCGGGTCGCGTACGGAGGTGAGGGAGTGCAGGTCGGCGATGAAGAGGAAGGCATCGTTGCCCGGCGCGGTGCTCATGCGGATGGCCGGTTCGATCGCACCCAGGAGGTTGCCCAAGTGCGGCGTGCCAGTGCTTTGGATGCCAGTAAGGATGCGGGCCATGCGGAAGGATGAAGTTGCGCCGCCGAAGATAGGATCGCGTCCTTGTGGGGCGGCCATCGGCCGGAAGCCAGTAGCTTCGGTGCTGCGGTGCAGCTGCATTTACATTCGCGCTCCGTTCCGCCAGGAAGCATGCCCGCCGCGCCCCACGTTCACCACGATTCGCCGTTGATCCCGGATGGGGAGGCCACGCGGAGCGTGTTGCTCAAGTGGCTGTTCGCACTGCCTCGTTTCGTGTTCAAGCTGTACTTCGGCGTCATCTTCTTCGGCACGCTGCTGCTGCTCTATGTGCCGTTCCGCATGTTGATGCGCAACGAGGATGGCTTCCCCAAGGCCTTCCGCCTGATGAACGCCTGGGGCGTGGTGCTCAATATCTTCCTGCTGGTGCCGGTGAGGCGGCTGAAGATGGCGCCGCTGCCCAAGCCGCCCTATGTGATCTGCGCCAACCATGGCAGCTACCTGGACATCGTGCACATGTACAGCCTGGGGCTGGATTATTTCCTGTTCATGGGGAAGTACGAACTGTTGAAGTGGCCGCTGGTGGGTATGTTCTTCAAGCGCATGAACATCGCGGTGAACCGGGGCAATCGCACCGAAGCGGCGAAGGCCCTGTTGCGCGCCGGGCGTTCCATCGACAAGGGCATCTGCGTCTCCCTCTTCCCCGAGGGTACCATTCCGCACACCGCCCCGCGCATGAAGCCTTTCAAGGATGGGGCCTTCAAGCTGGCCATCGAGAAACAGGTACCGATCGTACCGGTGACCTTCATCGACCACTGGCGTTTGTTCGGTGATCCGGCGGACCTGGTGAGCCGGGGTCATCCCGGCATTTCGCGGGTTGTACGGCACCCCTACATCGACACGAAGGGCATGAACGAGGCCGACCTTGATAACTTGCGCCACCGGGTGTTCGATATCATCCAAGCCCCGCTCATTGACGCATTCGGTAAGAAGCCATGAAGATCGACGAAGCCACCCTGGACCGCATCGCTGAACTCGCCCGCCTGGACGTGAGCGACCCCGCTGTGCGCAGCCAGTTGTTGGGCGACATGCAGCGGGTGATCGATTTCGTGGAGAAGCTCAACGAGATCGACACGAAAGGCGTGGAACCGCTCATCCACCTAAGCGAGGAGACCAACGTGCTGCGCGAGGATGTGGCCCTGCCCGGCCTCTCCAAGAAGGACGTGCTGATGAACTCCCCCGTGAAGGACAGCGACTACTTCAAGGTGCCGCGGGTGGTGGATAAGAGTTAGGGGAGCCCTGCTCTGCCGATCAGGATCCAAAGCATCCGCGAATACCGAAGCAACGCGCGTGCGATGATCCCCCACCTTGTGCCAACATCCGCCACCACGATGCTGCGTTCCTTGCTCCTCCTGCTTTCCTGTGCCCTTCTCATCTCCACCTTCGCCCAGCTTGAGCCGGGCCGCTACAACGCCAGTAGCAGTGCGTTGCCACAGTGGGTGCAGCTGATGTACGCCGAGGACCCGGATCCCGGCGCGGTGGAGGCCGCCTTCAAGGCGTACTACGCCACGCACCCCTTCGAGAAGAACAGCCACACGCAATACTACAAGCGATGGAAAAGGGAGCTGGTCCATGAACTGGTGCCGAAGGATCCGGCCCAGCGTGCAGCCTATCTCCAGGATCTGCATGCTTACCTGAATGCATCCGAGGCGCTTGCCGCCTCCCGTGCCGCCAACTGGAGCTGCATCGGACCGATCGACTGGGACCATGGCTCGGTGGCCAAGAGCTACGCCAGTGGAGCCGCGCATGTGTACACCGTGGAGCAGGCGGCGAGCAACGGTAACATCTGCTATGCGGGTTCGGCGAATGCGGGCGTTTGGAAGAGCACGGACAAGGGGCTCAACTGGACCAACGTCACGAAGAACATGGTGCTGGGGCAGGTGCTCAGCGTGGAGATCGACCCCATCGACCCGAACATCGTGTGGGCCGCAGCGGAAGGGAAGCTCTACAAGACCCTCGATGGCGGCACAACATGGAACACAGCGGGCGACGCGGCCTTCAACGCGCTCACGCATTCCATCCGCGACATCGTGTTGAATCCCACGAACAACCTGAAGCTCTTCGTGTGCAGCGACAAGGGACTGTACCGCAGTGACAACGGAGGTAACACCTTCACCCAGGTGCAGAGCGGCATCTGGCAGGAGCTGGAGTTCAAACCCGGCGATCCGGCCACTGTGTATGCCGTGAAACAGACGGGTGTCGTCACGCAGTTCTGGCGCAGCACCGACAACGGCACCAGCTTCACCCAGCTGACCACCGGTTGGCCGGTGCCCGAGAGCCCGGACGAACAGAAGCGGACGGAGATCGCCGTTACGGCCGCAGCTCCGAACACGGTGTACGCGCTGTGCACCGGTGCCGCAAGCGGGGGTAGTGGCCTGTACGGCGTGTACAAGAGCATCGACAGTGGCAGCAGCTGGACCTTCCAATGCTGCGGCACGGGCCCCGGTGGCGTTCCGTCGGCGACGAACTACAACCTGATGGGTTGGGACGATGGCGGCCAGGACGATGGTGGACAGTACTACTACGACCTCGCTTTTGCCGTGGATCCTGCGAACGCGAACAAGTTGATGGTGTGCGGTGTGAACCGCTGGGTGAGCACCGACGGCGGCGTCACCTTCACCTGCCCTGCGAAATGGAGCCACAGCAGCAAGGTGGATTACGTGCATGCGGACATACATGATATCCGGTACTACGGCAATGAGATCTGGGCGGCCTGCGATGGTGGCATCTTCTACAGCAACGACGGTGGCGCCACCTTCAACAAGCGGATCTTCGGCATCTCCGGAACGGATTTCTGGGGTTTTGGCGCGGGAGGTTGGACCGGGAGCCAGGTGATGCTCGGCGGGGCCTACCACAACGGCACCATGTTGAAGGACAACAACGTGTACACGAACGGCTGGGTGTGCACGGACGGCGGTGATGGCTATCGTGGATTCGTGCATCCGCAATACGACCGGCGCGCGCTGAGCGATTACGGCTACAAGATCCTCAGCGGTGATCGCCTCGTGGCGAACGTGAACGGCAGCTGGTCGAAGGAGCCGAATGCGAGTTACATCACCGGCGAGAGCAGTGAAGTGCTGTGGCACCCCAATCTGGTGAACACAGCGTTCGTGGGGAGCGGAACCGCCATTTGGCGCACCGATGACAACGGCACATCCTTCACCCTTGTGCATGAGTTCGGTGAGAAGGTCACGAGCATCGAGGTGGCTTTCAGCGATCCGAACACCATTTACGCATGCACCTACCTCGGTTGGTGGGATACGAAAAAGGTATGGCGCAGCACGGATGGTGGGGTGAACTGGACGGACATCACCCCCACGAGCGCGCTATTGAACGGGAATGTCTGGGTGCCCTATGACATCGCGGTGAGCGCCACGGACCCGCAGACCCTCTCGTTATGCCGCACCAGCCAGTACGGCAATTCGCCGAATATCAATGGTTATGTGGTCTTCAAGAGCGTGAACGGAGGAGCAGCCTGGACGAACATCACGGATGCGAGCTTGAACAGTGAATGGCCGACGAACATCGTTCACCAGATGGGCAGCAACGGAGCGCTGTACATCGGCACGCGCCGGGCGGTGTACTACCGGAGTGATGCCGCCCCCACGTGGTCCTTGTGGAATGCCGGGCTGCCGGCGAAGATCTTCAGCACACGCATGCTGATCAACTACCGCGATGGCAAGATCCGCAACGGCACGGACCGCAGTGTGTGGGAGAGTGCGGTGGAAGCGCCTGCGCCGCCCGTTGCCAACTTCGCGGCGGACAAGCGCAGTGTGACCTGTCTGGCGCCCGGGGTGCAGTTCTGGGACAATAGCGCACTGTACGGCTCTGGTGCCATCTGGAGCTGGAGTTTCCCCGGCGGCAGTCCATCGACCAGCACCAGCAGAAGCCCGTTGGTCACCTACAACGCACCGGGCGTGTATGACGTGTCGCTCACCGTGACGGACGTGAACGGAACGAGCACGCGGACGATCGCCGGTTTCATCACCTTCCAGAACAGCAGCGCAGCCACACCGGTCAGTGAGAATGCGGAGAACCAATTGTTGACGCCCATGGGTTGGCTGCTGGAGAATCCGGATGGTTTGGATACATGGAGCAACGTGGCTGTCACCGGTGCCGATGGCAATACCACGCGCGCATGGCGCATCGACAACTACTACTACAATGCGCCGGGTCAGGAGGACCGGCTGGTGACACCTGTGATCACCCTGGGGGGAAGCGCGGGTACAAGACTGAAGTTCCACCACGCGTACGCACCATACAGCAGCACGGCCTACCAGGATGGTTTGCGCGTGGAGATCAGCACCAACTGCGGTGCGAACTGGACCATGGTATACAATGCTGCGGGTGCGGCTCTGGGCACCGCACCGGTCAACACCTCGGCATGGTCGCCCACCGCAGCGAACCAATGGTCGCTGCACGATCTGGACCTCAGTGCCTATGATGGCAGAAGTGTGGTGATCCGTTTCGTGGGGATCAACCAATATGGCAATCGCCTTTATCTGGACA
The DNA here is from genome assembly GCA_031411095.1 of Flavobacteriales bacterium. GTDB lineage: Bacteria > Bacteroidota > Bacteroidia > Flavobacteriales_F > PHOS-HE28 > PHOS-HE28. The sequence goes on from JANOAK010000009.1 coordinate 48,834, forward strand.
ACATCTCCATCACCAACAGCGGCATGCGTCTCGCCGTGAAGCTCATGCTCGAAGGTGCATTCGACACGGGCACCGGCAAAATGCGCGACGATCTGCGGGTCGCCGGTCTCATTCCTTCCACCGAACCGTACACCGCCGCTGGTTTCGCACAAGCGAGCGATGGCGGTGGCGAAGTGATCCAGGCCGGCGTGACCTCCACTACCGGCGATAATGCCATCGTGGATTGGGTGCAGGTTGAACTGCGGAACAGCACAACGCCGACCTCGGTGGTGGCCACACGCCCGGGGCTCGTGCAGCGCGATGGCGATGTGGTGGCGGAGGATGGTACCTCACCGATCTCCCTGCTTGCGGCAGCGGGCAACTATCATGTGGCCGTGCGCCACCGGAACCACTTGGGCGCGATGACCGCCGTAACGGTGACCTTGAGTGCCGGGACCACGGTGGTCGACTTCACAAGTCCGGCCACCGGCACGTATGGGACGCAGGCGCTGAAGACGATCGGTGCGATCAATGCATTGTGGATGGGCAACGTGGTGAAAGATGGCGCGTTGAAGTACACCGGTGGCGGCAACGACCGCGACCCGATCCTCGTGCGCGTGGGAAGCACGGTCCCCACGAACGTGGTCAGCGGCTATTTCCCGGAGGATTGCACACTGGACGGTCAGGTCAAATACACGGGAGGCGGCAACGACCGTGATCCCATCCTGGTGAACGTGGGCAGCACTGTGCCGACGAACGTGCGGGTGGAGCAGCTGCCTTAGCGCCCGGTGAGGATCCTGGGGTCGTTCAAGTACGAGTACGTGCGTATCGCTCCCTGTTGTAGTACGTTCGCCTTTCAATTCAGGACCGATGAGCACCACCACTTCCACCTCCTTCCTCCAGCACATTCAGAAGGAGCTCGATTCGATCAACGAGGCCGGCCTATTCAAGCGCGAGCGCATCATCACCAGCGAGCAGGGCGCGGAGATCACGGTGAACGGGAAGACCGTCCTGAACTTCTGCGCGAACAACTACCTGGGACTTTCATCGCATCCGGAGGTGATCAAGGCCGCCCATGCCACCCTCGATTCGCGCGGCTACGGCATGAGCAGCGTGCGCTTCATCTGTGGCACGCAGGACATCCACAAGGAATTGGAACAGAAGCTGGCTGACTTCCACGGCACGGAGGATACCATCCTGTACGCCGCGTGCTTCGATGCGAACGGCGGGGTGTTCGAACCGTTGCTGCAGGAGGCCGATGCGATCATCAGCGATTCCCTGAACCATGCGAGCATCATCGACGGCGTGCGCTTGTGCAAGGCCATGCGCTACCGCTATGCGAACAACGACATGGCGGACCTGGAAGTGCAGCTGAAGACCGCGCGCAAGGACGGTGCCCGGCACATCCTCATCGTCACCGATGGTGTGTTCAGCATGGATGGCATCGTTGCCGACCTGAAGGGGGTGTGCGATCTGGCGGACAAGTATGAGGCCATGGTGATGGTGGACGAATGCCACGCTGCGGGTTTCATCGGGAAGACCGGTCGCGGAAGTGTGGAAGCATGCGGGGTCACCGGTCGTGTGGACATCATCACCGGTACGTTGGGGAAAGCACTTGGCGGTGCGATGGGGGGCTACACCACGGGTCGCAAGGAGATCATTGAAATGCTGCGGCAACGGAGCCGGCCCTACCTGTTCAGCAACTCCCTGGCGCCGGCCATTGTGGGAGCGAGCATCAAGGTGCTGGAATTGCTCACACAGAGCACCGCATTACGCGACAAGCTCGAAGCCAATGTGAAGCGTTTCAAAACGGGCATCGAAGCGGCGGGCTTCAAGACCCGTGGTGACCGCAGCGCCATTGTGCCGGTGATGTTGGGCGATGCCAAACTCAGCCAGGTGATGGCGGACAGACTCCTGGAGGAGGGCATTTATGTGATCGGCTTCTTCTTCCCGGTGGTGCCGAAGGACACGGCGCGTATCCGGGTTCAGCTCAGTGCAGCCCATTCCGAGGCCCATATCGACCACGCTCTCGCGGCATTTGCGAAGGTGGGCAGGTCCCTCGGTATTGTCTGATGGACAGCGAATTAGCTGAGGTTGAACGACCGTAGGTGGCTGTGTGGGACCCCTGCGGCGCAGGATACGCGTCCATCGGGCCGGGTGTCGCGTTCGTCGACCGAACATTTTGGCCCGTCGTTCAGTATAACGGCACCGGACCTGACCTTCCGACCTGCCTGATGAACACATTCGGACCTGCATTCATGTACGCCCTTCTCAAGCCGAACCACCCACGATCGCAGCGATGGATCGCAGGCCTTATTGTGCTTTTGATGGGCCAGGTCGACCTTAAGGCGGCACCCGCCCTGGTGCAATCAAATACGGCTGTGAATGGTGGGAATTCCTCGTCCATCACGGCCACTTACACTTCCACGCCAACGGCCGGGAACCTGCTGATCGCCATAGTTGGGAACAAGGACGTGCTAACCCTTGGTGCGCTCCCTGCGGGCTGGACGAAGGGGGTGGCGGACGAGAACAGAAGTCCGGGTCTGGTCATTCTCTACAAGATCGCGGGAGTTGCGGAGCCGTCCGATGTCACGATCAATTATTCCGGTTCCACGCGATTGGGCTTGCAGATCTTCGAATACTCAGGTATTCCCGGGGCCACCTTGCGTCAGTTCGTCGAAACCTCAGGGTCTGGAACATCACTGGCGACGGGCACCGTCACATCGACCACGGCGGATGAGCTGATCATCACGGGCTTCACCATCGATGTTGGCACGACCTTCACGGGATGGTCCAATTCATTCACCGAGCGCACCGACGTGAACAACGGTGGTGCTCCTGCCTTCGCGGCGAGCTATGCTCTGGCCGATCGCGTGGCGACCGTACCGGGCAGTTACCAGACCACGGCAACGGTCGGTAGTTCAGGGGCATGGCTGGGGATGATCGCACGATTTTCCTCCACTCCCAACCAGGCTTGTTTATGGCTCTCATCCAAGACCAACGCAGCTGTGCCCCCATTGAACGGTGGCATTTCATGGACGGATGGTGAAGTGGTCCAATTGTCCGACCCCAACCTGTCCTTGGTGGAACCCGGCACATCGAACGGAACATTCAGCACAATAGGGGACATCGACGACCTGGCGGGAGCGAACGAGGACATCGTGGCCATGCATTATGTGACCCGTCCAGTGACAGTGGGCACCGGGTCCAACGCGATCGCCCTTCAAATAGGCGATGTGCTTTTCTCATTGGCGGATGATGCGACCTTTTCCGGGCTGCTCGTTCAGAAGGAGGATGTCGCATTGTTCAGGCCCACGGTCCCTGGAAATTATTCAGCAGGTTCTGTGTCCATGTTATTGGACAACATGAATGGAAGGGAGATCAACGCGATAGCCGTGGTGGAGCGCGCATGCACGGTGGGAACACAGGCCCTCAATGCCGGGGATGTGCTCGCCTCCTTTTCGGGAGATCCCTTCGACAAGAACATCCATCGCTGCGTGATCAGTGCAGCCGGCGCCGGCGTTACCTCCGCAACGGTCACCACATTGCTCGAGGGGAGCGATATGGGTTTCGGAGGGGCGCACATCGCGGGTCTATCCCTGGTTTGCGAAACCACTTACATCGGAGGGATCGTGCTGAATCCGGGCGCAGTGCTGCTGTCCCTGGAATCGTCGGATGCCGGTTTAGGAACGAACAACCTGCCCGTAGACAAATACGACATCTTCGCCCTTAATGTGTCCGTGGCTGAGCCGGGTGTTTCCACCGCAACGGCTATCAGGATCTTCGAGGGTGCCGATGCAGGGATCTTCTCCGGAGGAGAGGAATTTGATGCGATCAGCCTGGTCACATCGCGCAGCATCACGGGCACGGTGTACGAGGATGTGAATTACGGTGGCGGTATTGGCCGCGATCGTTCCACGGCACTGGCCAATGGAGGTACGCGGCGTGCGAATGCCCGGGTGGAACTGTATAATGCCAGCGGGTCCTTCCTGAGCTTCACCAATACCGACGCAATGGGCCAGTACGAGTTCTCCGCTCTGCCAGCAGGAACATACACGGTGCGTGTGGTGAACAGCACGGTGAGCAGTGCGCGCGCTGGATATGTCGCGAACACACATCTGGCGGTGCAGACCTATCGCACCAATGCAAGCACAGGCGCGGTTGTCGCTGTCACCGATCGGGTGGGCGGCGAAGTGCCAGGCAAGGTGGATGCGGGAAACGGTAGTACCACGCTGGCTGCGCTGACCACGGCCTCCACCACTGCTCAGTCGGTGACCACGGTCGCCGTTGGTGCGACCGAAGTGACCAATGTCGACTTCGGCTACAGCTACAATGTGGTGGTGAACAAGAACGATGCGGGCCAGGGATCTCTGCGGCAGGTGATGACGAACATGAACGCGTTGAGCAACGCTGGCTTGGCGATCCAGGGTCGTACGGCAGGTATCGATCATGGTGTCTTCATGCTGGCTGATGGCGTGGCACGTCCTGGCCTCACGGTGACGTATGCGACCATGTTCGTATCGGGCGCAGCGACCATCGTGCCGCTCACCCCGATGCCCTCGATCACCACACCAATGCTCTTGGATGCGACCACACATCCTTTGTTCAGCACGGCTCCTATCATTGAGATCAACGGTACCAGTGCGGGCGCCACCACGGACGGTTTTACGCTGGCGGCGGGCAGTACGGGCAGCACGGTCAAGGGCTTCGTGATCAACCGGTTTTTGGGCGATGGTATCCAGGTGAATGCTGGCGGCAACTTAATCCAGGGGAACTACATCGGGGTGAACGTGGCGGGGACCGCCGCGTCCGCCAATACGCTCACAGGCGTGAACATCGCGGCGTGCGCGAACAACGTGATCGGCGGTACGGCTGCGGGTCATGGCAATACGATCGCTGGCAATGGCGGAGCGGAGATCTCCATCAGTGGTGCCGCCTCCACGGGCAACCTGGTGCAGGGCAATAACATCGGTACCCGGTATAACGCGACCTCCGTCATAGCCAGTGCAGGTCAGGGCATCCTCCTGGCCAATACGGCGAGCAACAACAGCATTGGGGGCACCGTGGCCGGTGCCGGCAACGTGATCGGGGGCAACGCGCAGGCGGGTATCGAGATCAAGGATGCCGGCACAAGCAACAACACGGTAGCGGGCAACTACATCGGTACGAACGCGAGCGATGCCGGCTTGGGCAACACGCTGCAGGGCGTGAAGCTCCAGTTGGGGGCAACGAACAATATGATCGGCGGTACGGTGCCGGGTGCCGGTAACATCATTGCATACAACGGCGCTCAGGGAGTGGCGCTGTTCTCCTTGACGGACATCGGCAACCGGATCCTCGGGAACTCCATCCATGACAACACCTTGATAGGCATAGACCTGGGCAATGATGGTGTCAGTTACAACGACAATGGTGATCCGGACACGGGCCCCAATGGCAGGCAGAACTTCCCTAAGCTTACGAGCGCCACCACCCTTTCGGGCAACACCAGCATCACGGGCACGTTCAACAGCACATCCAACGCTACGTTCCGCATCGAGTATTTCTCGAGCCCGATCGGCGACGGCACGGGGTACGGCGAGGGGACAACGTTCCTGGGCACGAATAACATCACGACCAACGCCGGTGGCACGGCCTCCATCAATGTCACGTTCACCGGTGTCACTGTGCCTTCAGGTTATACTGTATGCGCCACTGCCACTAACGTCGGCACGAATAACACCAGTGAGTTCTCCGCCTTCGCCGCGGCCCCGACGGACAGCGATAACGATGGGGTCACCGACGATGTGGACATCGACGATGACAACGACGGCATCCCCGACGATATCGAGGACCTGGGCTTCGACTCCCGTGGAGGCACGATCGCCTGTACGCAACCGGCGATGGACTTCCAAAATCCCGTGTTGGATGCCGGTACAGCGAACACACCGGGGGCCATCTATCGCTTCACGAACGTGCTGCCCGGTATTGATGCACGGCTTTCCATCGTGGCCATGAACAACGCCTCCCTAGTGACCGTTGATGATGGTGCGCAAGGCACTCCGGATTCCTGGCAGCCCGTGATCGACTTCACAGGCATCGGCACACCAGGCGTCGATTTCAACATGCAGTTCGTTGTCGCTGGTACGACCACACCCCCTGCGACGGTCAGGCGGTTCGGCGGTACGACCTATGATGTGGATGGTGTGACGGACGTGGAATCATTCCTGTTCACGGCACCCTCTGTATATGCGGTGGATCAACCCACGCTGTTGGCGGCCCAGACCCTGCCGGGCGGCTTGGTGGACATCAGTGGTGATGGCACCACGGATGGCGCCGGCATCAGCAGTGATCCACGATACCGGGGCTACTTCCAATATAAGAACACGAACCAGTTCAACTTCCGGTGTCAATTCAAGCGGACCACGGCGGGCACTACCCAGCGCTACTTAAGCCTGCGTTTCAACGAGTGTTTCCTGAACGACCTCATCAATGTGCAACTGTTCATCGTGGATGGCCTGGACACGGATAACGATGGCGTACCGGACTACCTTGATCTGGACAGCGACAACGACGGCATTTACGACGTGGTGGAGGCAGGCTCGGGCCAGCCGCAGACCAACGGGATATTGAACGGGGGCGTAAGCACTTCGGGCCTGAAGGTCTCCGTGGATGCGAACCTGAACAATGCCATCGACTATACGCTTCGGGATTCAGATGGTGACAACAATTACGACGGTGTTGAACTGGATTCGGATGGTGACGGCTGTTTTGATGTCACGGAAGCCGGGTTCATCGACCAGAACGCGGACGGGCGACTGGGCAACGACCCCGTCCTTGTGAACGGAAGGGGGGTCGTCACCTCCGGTTCCGGAGGATACACCACACCTGCTGATGTGAACGCGAATTCGGTCTATGACTACCGCGAGGACTCTAGCATCGCCATGAGTTGTCCTGGGAACATCACAGTTACGACCGGAGCGGGCCAGTGCACGGCGAACGTAACGGTCCCGGCACCACTGGTCACCTCGGCTTGCCGTGGGTATGCCATTGTAAACTCCTTCAATGGTATAAGTGACGCATCCGGTGCCTATCCCATTGGCATAACGACGGTGAATTTCATTGTGACCGATGCCACAGGCGGATCCGCGGCCTGCTCGATGACCGTCACCGTGAATGATGTTCAAAGTCCGACCATCAGCTGCCCTGCCAACGTCAATGTGAACGCTAGCGCTGGACAATGTTCGGCAAGTCCCGTGGCCTTGGGTTCGCCCATCGCCACGTATGGTTGCGATGTGGCCACCATCACCAATAACGCCCTTGTGAGCTATCCTGTTGGCACCACTCCCGTTACCTGGACACTGAGCACCGAGGACATTCCCGGTTATCTGGCTCCCGCGCTCATTCCCTCCTGTGTACCGTCGAATGCATTTCCCGGTCCGGTGAACAGTACCGGCGGTAGCATCACCCTGTCAAGTTCAACGGCCATTTACAACACGGTGGCCAACGCGCTTACCACACCCAGCATGAACGGCTCAGCTTCTGCACTCTGCGACGGCATGACCTGTGCCGCCAACGGGGCTACAGCTTCCACATTGACCGTAACTCCAGGCTTGGGAACCGGTGTTCATGGTGCGTTGAATTTGGGCACCACCATCAGTGCGAACCGGCAGTACACTTCCGTGAACATCCCGAATGATGGACTGCTCACGGTTAACGGAAACCGCATCATTCGTTGCCAGGGCACGTTCCAGATGGGCACCAACACAACGCTCTCCATCAATGGTGACGTGGTGATCCACGCGAATGATTTCAATGCGGACAATGACTTCAACATTAACGTGGTGAGCGGAAGTCTGGTGATCATTTCGGGCAATGACTTCAATGTCGGGAACAGGGCGCGGTTCACGGCCCCAACGCCGACCGATCTGCTCGTCCTGTCTGCGGATGACATCTCGATCCAGGTGGATTTCATCGGCAAGGCCATGCTCTATGCAACGGATCGCGTGCAATTCTGGCCGAACTCCGTTCTGTACGGCGCCATGACCGGCAATAACGTGCAGGTGCTCCCCGATGCCACGGTATTTGGACTCGCATCCGGCTATTACTGCCTACCGACCTACCTCGATCCCCCGCAGATCATCAATAACTTCAGTGCTGCTACCAACTCCATCAGTTATCCGGAGAATGCTACGAGCGTTTTGATCGACCTTCAGACCGATGACAACCTCAGCAGCGAGGCCAGTGGGTTGACCTATTCGCTCACCGGACCGGATGCTGGCGACTTCGCGATCACCGCGACCACCGGGGTCCTCAGCTTCGCCGCCACTCCCAACTATGAGGCACCGGCCGATGCCAACCTCGACAACGTATACCAGATAACGGTGACGGTAACGGACATCGATGGCTTCACGGATGCGCAGGCCTTCACGATCACCGTTACGAACGTGGCCACGCAGACCGGGACTTGCGTCCAGAACATTACGGTCGTGGATGCACAGCCCCCCACGATCAGTTGCCCCGCCAACATCACTGTTCCAGCGGCCGCTGGGGCATGCACCGCCACTGTGACGTATGCTGCACCTGTGGGCACGGACAATTGTTCGGGTTCCACCACGGTGCGGATCGCAGGTCCCGCCAGCGGTAGCGTGTTCCCCCTGGGTACCACCACGATAACGCACCGGGTGACGGACGCAGCGGGCTATACCGCGCAGTGTTCCTTCACGGTGACCGTGACCGATACACAGAACCCCACGATCAGCTGCCCGGCGAACATCACGGTGAACGTGGATCCGGGATCGTGCTCGGCGGTGGTGAACTATGTTGCGCCGGTCGGTACCGACAATTGCTCGGGCGCCACCACGGTGCGCATCGCAGGACCTGCGAGCGGCTCCACATTCGCTCCGGGTGTTACAACGATCACGCATCGTGTGACCGATGGGGCGGGCAATACGGCCACCTGCAGCTTCACGGTAACGGTGATCGCAGGGAACGATAACGACGCCGATGGGCTGTGCGACAATGTGGACCTGGATGATGACAACGACGGATTGCTCGACGTGACGGAAGGGGGTGCAGCGTTGGACACTGACGGTGATGGCGTACCGAACCGCTTCGACCTGGACAGCGATAACGACGGCATCTACGACTGTGTGGAGTCCGGTTCCGGACAGGCATTCACGGCCGGTGTGTTGAACGGTGGCATCACGGCGAATGGCATCCCGGTATCGGTGGATGCGAATGCGAACAACGTGGTGGACTACACGATCCGCGACAGCGATGGGGACGGCACGATCGACAGCTTGGAACTGGACGCCGATGCGGACGGTTGCAATGATGTGATCGAAGCCGGATACACCGACGCGAACAGCGATGGTCGACTGGGTCCCGCACCGCTTACGGTGAACGCCCGGGGTGTAGTGACATCCGGGGGGCCTTGAGCATCAGTTCCTTGCCCGCTCGATCCGAACGCCACAGTCACAAAGGATACTTTACGTCAAACGCTAGAGCGCCAGACGGTTAGTGGCGATAGGGCATGAATGATGGTCGGGTTGGCGCAGGATGGCCCCCTTGATCCGATCGTCGTTCGGATGGCCAAGAGCCATTCGTCGGCCGAACCAATTGCCTCGTCGATAGGTACAAGGGTCCGGAACTGACCTCCGACCTACGGTATGTACACCGGCGACCGCATCGTATCCACCTTCAAGCATGCCCTGCATCATCACATGATGGTCACGGGCATCCTCCGCTTTATCGGGGTGATGATGCTGTCCTTCAGCTTGACCCATTCGGATGGTCAGGCTCCCGTCCTGGATCCTTCCAAGAGCCCGACGCTCGCGGCAGTGAATGAGGATGCAGGCGCGCCAGTGGGAGCTGTGGGCACGCTCGTTTCGAGCCTTGTCGATCCCACGGTCCCATCGGGCCAGTTGGATAACGTAGCGGATCCGGATCCCGGAGCCTTATTGGGCATCGCCGTGATGGGTGCCAATACGAGCAACGGCACCTGGCATTATTCCATCAACGGTGGAACGAACTGGTTGCCCTTGGGCGTTGTGAGCGATGCGAATGCCCGACTATTGGCCGCAGACCTGAACACACGGCTGTACTTCCAGCCCAACGCGAATTACAATGGTACACTGGCCAATGCCATCACCTTCCGCGCATGGGATCAGACGGCTGGCACGAACGGCGGCCTTATGGCCGTGCCGGGCGGTGCATTGACCATTCTCGATGATTGTGACGTGTCGTCATACAGCAACAACGACGGCTCTCAGAACTGGGCCGGTGATTGGGCGGAGAATGACAATGGTGGAGGTGGGTTCAGCGGTGGGGACATCGATCTGCCTGCACCTTTCTTGCGATTCAGGCCGAGCCAGGTCGGTGAATGGCTTTATCGCGAAGCGGACCTGCAAGGGGCGACCAGTGCGACACTTTCATTTGACCTGATCTACAATATCATTAATCCGGGTGGTCAAGTACAGGTGCAGATCTCCGACAATGGAGGTTCCACCTATACCACATTGTCCACCATTACGAATGCCACGCCGTTGGGCGTCCTGAGCTACAACATCACCGCCTTCGCATCGTCGAATACGCGTTTCAGGTTGTACGCTTCAGCGGCCAGTATTAACGGGATCCGCCTGGACTATGTGCGCGTCGATCTCACCAGGACGGGCGGATCCGCATCAGCCTTCTCTTCGTCAACAGATGTGGCCGGTATGGTCGTGGGTCCGGTCGCCGACACCCCCTCCATCACCAATGCGAGCACGAACGAGGACACGCAGACCACCAGCGGCCTGGTGATCTCGCGGAACATCGTGGACGGTGCGGAGGTGACGCATTTCAAGATCACGGGCATCACCAACGGAACGTTGTTCCTGAATGATGGCGTAACGCCGGTCACCAACGGCACCTTCGTCACCTTCGCCCAAGGCAATGCGGGATTGCGTTTTACCCCTGCGTACAACTTCAGCGGGAATGGCAGTTCCACCATCCAGGCCTCCGTATCGAATGTCGACGCCGGGCTCGGTGGAAGCACGGCTACCGCTACCATCACCGTGACAGGTCAACCCGATCTGCAGGGCATCGTTTTCGAGGATATGAACTATGGTGGAGGATCCGGACGGGATCGGGCCACGGCGATCGGCGGTGGCGGTTCGGTACGGCAGAACGCGCGGGTAGAACTGTACAATGCCACCGGTAACTTCATTTCGTCAACATTGACCGATGCCAGTGGACTCTATACGTTCGACCTTCTGACGATCGGCACATACACGGTGCGCGTGGTGAACAGCACCGTGAGCAGTGCGCGGGCGGGCTTTGTGGCCAATACGCACCTGGCTGTGCAGACCTATCGCACCAGTGCGAACACAGGCTCGGTGGTGGCGGTATCGGATCACGTAGGAGGTGAAGTGCCTGGGAAGGCTGACGCGGGCAATGGCAGCACCACGCTTGGCGCACTGACCACGGCCACGACCACGGCCCAGAGCATCACCTCCGTGAACTTGGGCACTGCGAACGTGACCAACGTCGACTTCGGTTTCAGCTACAACGTGGTGGTGAACAAGAACGATGCGGGCCAGGGTTCGCTTCGTCAGGTGATGACGAACATGAACGCGTTGAGCAATGCGGGCCTGGCCATCCAAGGGCGCACGGCAGGCATCGATCACGGTGTCTTCATGCTGGCAGATGGCGTAGCGCGTCCGGGCCTCACGGTGACGTATGCGACCATGTTCGTATCTGGAGCGGCGACCATCGTGCCGCTCACGCCGCTGCCCTCGATCAGCACACCGATGGTGCTGGATGCGACCACGCATCCCCTGTTCAGCTCAACTCCCATTCTGGAGATCAACGGGGCCAGCGCCGGTGCGGCCACGGACGGGTTTACCTTGGCGGCGGGCAGCACGGGCAGCACCATCAAGGGCTTTGTGATCAACCGCTTCCTGGGCGATGGCATCCAGGTGAACGCCGGAGGCAGCTTCATCCAGGGGAACTACATCGGAGTGAACGTGGCGGGATCGGCGGCATTGGCCAATGCGCTCACGGGAGTCAACATCAACAACGTGGGAACCACCACGATCGGAGGCGCGGCCGCGGGCCAGGGCAACACCATTGCGGGCAACGGGGGTGCTGAGGTACAGATCAACGGTGCCTCGGCTCTGAACAACACGGTGCAGGGCAACATGATCGGCGTGCGTTTCAACGGCACCACGGTGATCCCCAGTGCGGGTTCCGGCGTGGTCGTGAGCGGCGGGGCCGACGGCACCCTGATCGGTGGGAACGTCGCCGGTGCCGGGAACATCATCGGGGGCAATGCCCTTACGGGGGTGGACATCAGGGATGCAGGTACAACGACCACGACCGTGTCGGGGAACCACATCGGAACGAACGCCTCGGATGCTGACCTCGGCAACACTCAGCAGGGCGTGAAGTTCTCGAACGGGACCACGGCGAATGTGATCGGAGGGACCTTAGCCGGCAGCGGGAACACGATCGCATGGAACGACATGCAGGGGATCGCTTCCATCACGGGCACAGACGCCGGCAATCGGTTCCTGGGGAACTCCATCCATGACAACAGCTTGTTGGGGATCGACCTGAACAACGATGGGGTGACATACAATGATCCCGGAGATGCGGATACGGGCCCCAACGCCAAGCAGAACTTTCCCAAGCTCACAGGAGCGAACACGGTCGGTGGCAACACGACGATCACCGGCACCTTCAACAGCACATCGAACACCACCTACCGCATCGAGTACTTCTCCAGCCCGATCGGAGATGGCTCCGGATATGGCGAAGGCACGGCGTTCCTGGGCACGAACAACATCACGACCAACGGAAGTGGGAACGCCACGATAAACGTGACCTTTCCGGTCACTGTGCCCTCGGGACATGCGGTGTGCGCGACCGCGACGAACCTGACGACCAACAACACGAGCGAGTTCTCGGCCTTTGCCCAGGCACCCACCGACAGCGACGTTGATGGTGTAACGGATGACATCGACATCGACGACGACAACGACGGGATCCCGGACGACATCGAGGACCTGGGCTTCGACTCGCGTGGGGGCACGATGGCCTGCACGCAGCCGGCGATGAACTTCCAGAACCCGGTGCTGGATGCCGGCACGGCCAACACACCCGGTGCGGTGTACCGCTTCTCGAACGTGATCCCGGGGATCGACGCCCGCCTCAGCATCACAGCCATGTCCAACGCATCGATCGTGACGGTGGATGATGCCGCGCTGGGTACCCCCGACTCGTGGCAACCGGTGATCGACTTCACGGGCATCGGCACGCCAGGGATAGACTTCAACATGAGCTTCGTGCTTGCCGGCACTACCACGCCAGCCGCAGGGATCACGCGCTTTGGCGGAACGACCTATGATGTGGACGGAACGGGCGAGGTGGAATCATTCCTGTTCACCGCGCCCTCAGTGTATGCGGTGGACCAACCATCGCTACTAGTGTATCAGACGCTTCCGGGCGGCTTGGTGGATATCAGCGGCGATGGTACAACGGATGGTCCCGGCATCAGTGGCGATCCGCGCTATCGGGCCTATTTCCAATACAAGAACACCAACCAGTTCAACTTCCGCTGCCAGTACAAACGGACCACCACTGGCACCACACAACGCTACCTGAGCCTTCGCTTCAATGAATGCTTCCTGAACGACCTGGTGAACGTGCAACTCTATATCGTGGATGGCCTTGATACGGATGGCGACGGTGTGCCTGATTACCTGGATGTGGACAGCGATAATGATGGCATCTACGATGTGGTGGAGGCGGGCTCGGGCCAGCCGCAGACCAACGGCGTGTTGAACGGGGGCGTTACCACATCAGGATTGAAGGTCTCCGTGGATGCGAACCTGAACAATGCCATCGACTACACCCTGCGCGATTCCGACGGTGATAACACCTACGACGGGGTGGAGCTGGATAGCGACAACGACGGCTGCCGGGACGTGTGGGAAGCGGGCTTCACCGACAACAACGGAGACGGCCTCCTCGGCAACATGCCGTTGATCGCCAACAACAGCGGCAAGGTCACCACCGGAACGGATGGTTACACCACACCTGCTGACCAGAACTCGAATGGTGTATATGACCATCGCGAGGTATTTGCGATGAGCATGACCTGTCCGGCGAACATCAGCATACCCGCAGGTGCCGGTGTATGCACGGCGGCCGTCACGGTTCCGGCACCCACGGTGTTCGGTGCTTGTGGTGGGTTCACCCTCACCAACAGCTTCAACGCCACGGCCAATGCCTCCGGCACCTATCCCAAAGGCGCCACCACGGTGACCTTCACAGCCACGGATCTCATGGGGAACACGTTGACGTGTTCAATGACGGTGACGGTGAACGACACGCAATTGCCGCAGATCACCTGCCCGGCGAACATCGCCGTGAACAATGACCCAAGTGTTTGTGGGGCAGCGGTGACCTATGTCGCTCCCGTTGGCACGGACAATTGCTCGGGCGCCACCACGGTACGGATCGCCGGTCCGGCCAGTGGTAGCGTGTTCCCGGTTGGAACCACAACGGTCACACATCGCGTTACCGACGGCAATGGAAGCACAGCGCAATGCTCCTTCACCGTAACAGTGAGCGACACCCAGCTGCCGCAGATCACATGCCCGGCGAACATTGTGATGAACAATGATCCAGGAGTGTGTGGTGCAGCGGTCACCTACGCGGCCCCTGTAGGCACGGACAATTGTCCGGGCGCAGCCACGGTACGCATCGCAGGGCCCGCCAGCGGCAGCGTGTTCCCGGTGGGCACCACCACGGTCACACATCGCGTAACGGACGGCAGCGGTAATTCAGCACAGTGCTCCTTCACGGTCACGGTGAACGACGTTCAGAACCCCTCCATCTCGTGCCCGGCGAACATCGCCGTGGGCAGCAGCCCTGGCATCTGCGGGGCCGTGGTAAGCTATGTGGCACCGGTAGGGACGGACAATTGCGCGGGCATCGCCACCGTGCGGATAGCGGGTTTGGCCAGTGGCGCCACCTTCCCGCCCGGTACCACAACGGTCACTTATCGCGCCTCAGATGCTTCGGGCAACACGGCGCAATGCAGCTTTACGGTCACGGTGACGGCCGCGGACAACGATGGCGATGGCGTGTGCGACAATGTGGACCTGGACAACGACAACGACGGAATATCGGATGCGGCGGAAGGTGGGGCAGCGTTGGACACGGATGGCGATGGTGTACCGAACCGCTTCGACCTGGACAGTGATAACGACGGCATCTATGATTGCGTGGAGTCGGGATCGGCTCAACCGTTCACGGCCGGTGTGCTGAACGGTGCCGTCATCGCGAACGGGATTCCAGTATCGGTGGATGCCAACGCGAACAACGTGGTGGACTACACGATCAACGACAGCGATAGCGACGGAACGATCGACAGCCAGGAATTGGATGCGGATAATGACGGCTGCACGGATGTGATCGAGGCCGGCTTCATGGACACAAATGGCGACGGTGTGCCTGGCAACGCGCCGGTGACGGTGAATGGGAATGGGCTGGTGACCAGTCTCACCCCTTGAGTGCTGCGGTTGGTGATCGGTATGCGTTGACCGATGATAGGGCTGGTGGACCGGCCGGATTGGAACAACCAAGGCCAGGAACATACGTAAGAGCCTATCATATGTCGGGCTCCCCCTTGGCTATTGATATGGCACGAAGCCGGCGACGCAGCAGCTCACCTGCGTCGCTCCCTATGATTTTGAACAGGGGATCGCCCCTGAACATGATCCGGAGCGCCGCGTCCGTGCGGGCCCTGCCCATGCTGTTGCTTGTCATTACCGCCCTTCCCATGGCGCTGCGCACGCAGGGGCAGACCAGCACCATCCGATTCAACGACGTGGTGAAGGGCGGCGTGGCCATGATCGGTAATTCGCATTACCTGCAATCCTCCGACTTCGACATCCCGGATCCTTCGATCGTCAACGACGTCGACGGTGATCCGTCGACCAGTATCTCCACCTCCGCGGACCTCATCCTGCCGGCGAACTCAACCATTGTGTACGCCTATCTGACGGTGGAAACCGGGTTTGAGAGCACGCCGGGGGACATGACCAGCGTGAAATTCCGGGTACCGGGAGGTGCGTACATCACCCTCACCAACGCATCCACCCAGTTCCTCGCCGTGCGCAGTGTGAACGACCCGGGCACCCGGAAATACCGGCAGATGATATTCGACGTCACCGCCCTGGCCCCCGCCTCAGGCTATGTGAGCGTTGCTGGTGGCGGTGCCGCCGGCAGGTACTTCGTGGCCGACCCGACCCCCAACTACCCGGTGGATCAGCGCACCAACATGGGTGGCTGGTCGCTGATCGTCGTCTACCGGAACGCCAGTTCGATCAACCGGAGCGTGGTGGTGGCGGATGGCTGGCGGTTCTTCGACAGCAATGGCGAGTCGGTGGATACCGACATCCCCAATGTGCGCATGCCGAACTCCGGAACCGTGACGGCAACGGTGGGGCTTACCGGTACCTACGGCGATCCCGCGCTAGCCGGCTATTGCCCTGGATGCACCGACTACCTGTCATTTGGTATTGCTGGAGGGGCGCTCACCGACCTCGCGGATCCGGTGGCCGGCACTACTACCGACGT
The DNA here is from genome assembly GCA_031411095.1 of Flavobacteriales bacterium. Taxonomy (GTDB): domain Bacteria; phylum Bacteroidota; class Bacteroidia; order Flavobacteriales_F; family PHOS-HE28; genus PHOS-HE28. The sequence goes on from JANOAK010000009.1 coordinate 65,424, forward strand.
GTTGAACTCCACCATCGGCTGGGCTCCGAACAACGATGTCAGCACGGACGGCGGTCCGGCCATCAGTGGGAACTACACGGCCCGGGCGCCTTCCAGCGGGTTCACCCCCGCCAACTATGCGCCTGTCGGCAGCCAGGGATCCGCGCAGTACGACTCGGACATCTTCTCGGCCAGTGGCTTGCTCCCGGCGGACGGTTCGTTGCGCACTGTGCGTTTGCGGCAGCGATCGGTAGGCAGCGATTGGTTGGTATCGGGTTCGTACTTCATATCCGTGGAGACCGTGGTGGCCAACCTGGAACTGGGCATTGCTCCGGCGACCATCGTGGATGGGGGAACGGCCACGTATACATACACCATCAACAATTCCTTCCCCGGCGCGATCGACCAGACCGGGTTGAGCTTCACGAACACCCTGCCTGCTGGGATCGTCATCGCCCCTGTCCCGAACGCTATGATATCCTGTGGCGGAACCTTGGCCGCTGCGGCCGGGAGCAACCAGGTGGTCGTTTCGGGGGTGGACCTGAACAACGGTCAGAGCTGCACGATCACGGTGGATGTGACCAATGTGGCAGGGCAGGTCAATCCGGATTGCAGCGGCCTTCCTCTGGCCTTCACCAATGGCGTGGGGGACTTCAGCGGTTCGAACAACCTGGCCACCAGTGTCGGATCCATATGCCTGGAAGTGGTGGTGGATCCCTGTGATGCGATCGCATCCGGGAACCCCGATAACGATGGCGACACGGTCGCTGACCTCTGCGACCTTGACGATGACAACGATGGCATACCCGATACCGCAGAAGGCGGAGATGCGCTGGACACCGATGGTGACGGGGTGGCGAACCGCTTCGACCTGGACAGCGACAACGACGGCATCTACGATTGTGTGGAATCGGGTTCGGCACAGGCCTTCACGGCCGGTGTGTTGAACGGAGCGGTCACCGCGAACGGAATACCGGTTTCAGTGGATGCGAACGCGAACAACGTGGTGGACTATACGATCCGCGACAGCGATGCGGACGGAACGATCGACAGCCGGGAACTGGACGCTGACGGCGACGGTTGCCCCGATGTGATCGAAGCGGGATACACCGATGCCAACAGCGATGGGCGATTGGGGAATGCACCGCTTACGGTGAACGGTAACGGCGTAGTGACATCGGGTAACAACTGAACGTGATGCCTTCCGGGATCATCCATACACATCTGCCAGAGAACGGGTCAACTGCGCTACCTGCCGAGGAGCGTGCTGGCTACCGCATGGATGGACACCCATCGGACCAGGACCGGTCACGCGTGGCTGAACGCCCCGGACGGACCCTCTATTTCGATCGCCGGACGACGGCCGCAACCCGACCAGTGGAACCCTCTGGCCGGAATACCGTACAAACGGAACGCATGGCGCCATGTAGCTCTCTCAACTCACTGGTAACCAGGCTTGAAGAAACGATGAATTGGAATCGGATCTGTGCTTTCTTCCTTCGGGGAACTGGTCGTAGGATCATGTCCCCGGGGTCATTTGCTGCCTTGGTCGCGCTGTTTTTCGGCGTGGCCAGTGCGCAGGCACAGAATGGATATACCACGCCGGCGGATGCGAACGGAAACAGCATCTACGACTTTCAGGAGGCCACCACCCTGGCCATTACCTGTCCAGCGAATGTCACCGCGACCAATGCGCTGAACACATGCGGAGCTGCTGTTGTGGTCCCCGCACCATCCGCTTCAGGATATTGTGGATCATACACGCTGACGAACAGTTTCAACGGCACAGCCAACGCCTCCGGTACCTACCCTGTGGGTGTCACCACGGTGACATGGACCGCAACCGACCCACGAGGTCAAACGGCGAGCTGTTCCATGACCGTTACGGTAACCGATACACAGCTGCCCGCGATCACCTGCCCGGCGAACATCACGGTAGGCAATGATGCCGGTGTATGCGGTGCCGTGGCGAGCTATGTGGCCCCTGTGGGTTCGGATAACTGTCCAGGAGCGACCACCGCGCGCATTGCTGGTCCTGCGTCGGGCAGCCTTTTCCCGAACGGGACGACCACGGTCACCCACCGTGTGACGGACGCTGCGGGCAACACGGCACAATGCTCCTTTACCGTTACGGTGAATGACACCCAGTTGCCGGTCATCACGTGCCCAGGCAACATTGTGGTGAGCAACGATCCAGGCGTTTGTGGTGCTACGGTGAGCTATGCCCCGCCGGTAGGCACGGATAATTGCCCGGGTCCGGTCACTGTGCGGACCGCAGGTCTTGCCCCAGGAAGCCTGTTCCCATTGGGCACGACGACGATCACCTACCGAGTGACTGATGCTGCGGGGAACATTGCACAGTGTTCGTTCACCGTTACCGTGAATGACACACAGGTCCCCACGATCACATGTCCCGCCAACGTAGCGGCCACCACCAACACCGGCTGCACAGCCACCGGCGTAGCGCTCGGAACACCCACCACCGCCGACAACTGTGGTGTGGCCACGGTGACCAACAACGCGCCTGCGGCCTTCCCGCTGGGTATCACCACGGTCACATGGACGGTGACGGACAACAGCGGTAACACCGCCACCTGCGCACAGACGGTGACGGTAACGGACAACGTGAACCCCACGATCACCTGCCCGGCCAACGTTTCCGCCACGACGAACACCGGTTGCACCGCGACGGGTGTTGCCCTCGGCACGCCGGTGACCAATGACAACTGCGGTGTGGCCTCGGTGACCAACAACGCGCCTGCGGCCTTCCCACTGGGCGTGACCACCGTTACCTGGACCGTGACCGACAACAGCGGACGCACGGCGACGTGTACCCAGACCGTAACGGTAACGGACAACGTGAACCCCACGATCACCTGCCCGGCCAACGTTTCCGCCACGACGAACACCGGTTGCATCGCGACGGGTGTTGCCCTCGGCACGCCGGTGACCAACGACAACTGCGGTGTGGCCTCGCTGACCAACAACGCGCCTGCGGCCTTCCCGCTGGGCGCGACCACCGTTACCTGGACCGTGACCGACAACAGCGGTCGCACCGCCACCTGCGCACAGACGGTAACGGTGACGGACAACGTGAATCCCACGATCACCTGCCCGGCCAACGTAGCCGCCACGACCAACACCGGCTGCACCGCCACCGGTGTTGCCCTCGGCACACCGGTGACCAACGACAACTGCGGCGTGGCCTCGGTGACCAACAACGCGCCTGCGGCCTTCCCGTTGGGCGTGACCACCGTTACCTGGACCGTGACCGACAACAGCGGTCGTACGGCCACCTGCGCACAGACGGTGACGGTGACCGACAACGTGAACCCCACGATCACCTGCCCGGCCAACGTTACCGCCACGACGAACACCGGATGCACGGCTACGGGTGTTGCCCTCGGCACGCCGGTAACCAACGACAACTGCGGTGTGGCCTCGGTGACCAACAACGCGCCTGTGGCCTTCGCGCTGGGCGTGACCACCGTTACCTGGACCGTGACCGACAACAGCGGCCGCACCGCCACCTGCGCACAGACGGTGACGGTGACGGACAACGTGAATCCCACGATCACCTGCCCGGCCAACGTAGCCGCCACGACCAACACCGGCTGCACCGCCACCGGTGTTGCCCTCGGCACACCCGTGACCAACGACAACTGCGGCGTGGCCTCGGTGACCAACAACGCGCCTGCGGCCTTCCCGTTGGGCGTGACCACCGTTACCTGGACCGTGACCGACAACAGCGGTCGTACGGCCACCTGCGCACAGACGGTGACAGTGACCGACAATGATGCTCCCATTGCCGTATGCCAACCCGCGACCATTGGTCTGGATGGTTCCGGCATCGCTACGCTGACCGCCGCGGATGTGAACGGCGGCAGCACCGACAACTGCAGCATCGCCTCCATAAGCGTGGTGCCGAACACCTTCAACGCCGTAGGCACATACACCGCGACATTGACCGTGACGGATGCGGCAGGCAACAGCAGCACCTGTACCGCCACGGTGACGGTGACCGACAGCCAGCCACCAGTGGCCATTTGTCAGAACATCACCATCAACCTGAATGCTGGCGGTACCGTCACCATCACTGCTGCGCAGATCGACGGAGGAAGCACGGACAATGGCACGATCACCTCGTTGGTCGCCTCCCAGACGAACTTCGATTGCACCGATCTCGGCCCCAACAATGTCACCCTCACCGTTACCGATGATGGCGGCAACACGACGCAGTGCACGGCCGTGGTCACTGTGCAGGACATCATCGCGCCGGCGGCCATTTGCCAGAACGCAACGATCTACCTCGACGGTGCCGGAAATGCGAGCATCGCCGCAGCTGATCTGAACAATGGCAGCACGGACAATTGCTCGATCGCCACCATCATCGCAAGCAAGAACGACTTCACCTGCGCAGACCTTGGAGCGAACGTGGTCACCGTCACCGTGACCGATCAGAGCGGCAATGGCACCAACTGCAATGCAACGGTGACCGTCGTCGATGATATCGACCCGACCATCACATGCCCCGCCACCGTGAATGCCACCACCAATTCGGGTTGCACCGCCACGGGCGTCAACCTCGGAGTGCCGGTCACGGCCGACAATTGCAGCGTGGCGAGTGTCTCCCACAATGCGCCCGTAGCCTTCCCGATCGGCAGCACCACGGTCACCTGGACGGTGACGGATGGCAGCGGGAACACGGCCACCTGCACCCAGACGGTGATCGTGACCGATAATGTGCCGCCAACGATCACCTGCCCGGTCAACGTTAGCGCCAACACGAACAGTGGATGCACGGCCACCGGGGTGAACCTGGGAACACCTGTCACCAATGACAACTGCGGTGTGGCCACTGTCTCGAACAATGCACCCGCCGCGTTCCCCTTGGGCAATACGGCAGTGACATGGACCGTGGTCGACAACAGTGGCAATACGTCCACTTGTGTTCAGACCGTGACCGTGGTCGACAATGGCTCGCCTTCGATCAGCTGTCCGCCCCACGTGAACACCACCACCAACAGTGGCTGTACGGCCACGGGTGTCAATCTCGGCGTGCCCATCACCAGCGATAATTGCAGTGTTCTCAGCGTGACCAACAACGCACCGGTGGCCTTCCCCTTGGGGACCACCACGGTCATGTGGATCGTGATGGACAACAGTTCCAATGGAGCCACGTGCATGCAGAGCGTAACGGTCACGGACAACGTGCCGCCCACGATCACCTGCCCTGCTGCGGTGAACGTGAACACCAACAGTGGTTGCACCGCAACAGGCGTTGCACTAGGCACTCCGACGACCGCGGATAACTGTGGTGTGGCCAGCGTTACCAACAACGCACCCGCTGTGTTCCCCATCGGCAGCACCACGGTCACCTGGACCGTCACCGACAACAGTGGTAACTCATCGAATTGCGCACAGACCGTCAACGTCACGGACATCACACTCCCCACGATCACCTGTCCCGCGAACGTCAGTGTTGGCACCAACAGTGGCTGCACGGCCACGGGAGTTGCCCTCGGCACGCCGGTGACCAACGATAACTGCGGTGTAGCCTCCGTGACCAACAACGCACCCGCGGCCTTCCCGTTGGGCGCGACCATCGTCACCTGGACAGTGACCGACAACAGCGGTAACCTGGCCACCTGCACACAGACCGTGACGGTGACCGACAACGTAGCTCCCACGATCGCCTGCCCACCGACGGTCAACGCCACAACGAACAGCGGTTGTACCGCAACGGGCGTGAACCTCGGCATACCTGTTACGAACGATAACTGCGGCGTTTCGAATGTGGTCAATGATGCACCCGCTGCATTCCCGCTCGGCAGTACGACCGTGACCTGGACGGTAACGGACAATGCCGGTAATACGACGAGTTGCACACAAACGGTCAACGTACTGGACGATGTTCCGCCCGTAGCGGTCTGCCAGGCGGTCACCCTGTTCCTCGATGGCACGGGAAGTGTCGGTCTGGCAGCCAGCGCCGTGGATAACGGCAGCAGCGACAACTGCGGCATTGCCAGCCTGAACGTGTCGCCCAATAGCTTCAATGCAGTGGGCACCTACACCGCGACGCTCACCGTGGTGGACAATAGTGGCAACAGCAGCACCTGCACGGCCCTTATCACCGTGAATGACCTCGTTCCGCCGGTGGCCGTGTGCCAGCCTGTGACGATCTACCTCGATGGCAGTGGCAACGCGACGATCGTGGCCGGCGACATCGACGGCGGATCAACCGATAACGACGCCATCGCCAGCCTGGTCGCATCACAAACGAACTTCGATTGCAGCAATACGGGAGATAACAACGTGACCCTTACCGTAACGGATGACGGTGGCAATACGGCCAGCTGCGTGGCTGTCGTTACGGTGCTGGATACGATCAGGCCGAGCGTGGTTTGCAACGGCGTAACGGTGTCGCTGAACAACTTCGGCAGTGTGACCATCGATCCGGCGGATGTTGCTATGGCCACCACCGACAACTGTGGGAGCGGACCGTTGACCTTCAGCACAAGCGACAGCACGTTCATCGCTGTAGGCAGCTACACCGTGTGGGTGTATGTGATCGACGAAGCAGGCAACATCGACAGCTGCCAGGCAGTGGTTACGGTGAACGACCTGAACCCGCCGGTGGCGATCTGCCAGCCTGCGACGATATACCTGGACGGCAGCGGTAACGCGAGCATCACACCGGCGGACATCGACGGTGGCAGCACCGACAACGGCACGATCGTGAGCATCACGGCAAGCCAGACGAACTTCGACTGCACGAACACGGGTGCGAACACGGTAACGCTGAGCGTAACGGATGACGGTGGCAACACCAGCACCTGCGACGCGGTGGTGACGGTACTGGATACCATCGCACCGGTAGCGGTTTGCCAGAACATCACGGTGGCCCTGGACGGCAGCGGCAACGCGAGCATCGTGGCATCGGACATCGACGGAGGTAGCAGCGACAATTGTGCAGGCTTCACGCTGAGCGTGAGCCAGGCCATCTTCGACTGCAGCATGACCGGCGCGAACACGGTGACCCTGACGGTGACCGATGCCAGCGGTAACGTGAGCACCTGTGATGCCACCGTGACCATCGAGGACAACACGATCCCAACGGTGGTGTGCAATGATGTGACGATCAACATGGATACCAACGGCTGGGCGGTGATCAATGCCAGCGCGATGGCCACGGCCACCACGGACAACTGTGGCGGTGGAACGCTTGAGTATACCACGAGCGTGGACAGCATCAATGTGGTGGGTACGCAGACGGTGTGGGTGTATGTGCAGGATGCCAGCGGCAACATCGACAGCTGTTCCGCCACGGTCACCGTTACGGACCTGAACCCGCCGACGGCGATCTGCCAGGCTGCGACGATCTACCTCGACGGAAGCGGCGGCGCGAGCATCGTGGCGGCCGACATCAACGGAGGCAGCACGGACAACGGCACGATCGTGAGCATCACGGCGAGCCAGACGAACTTCGACTGCACGAACACGGGTGCCAATGGTGTATGGCTTTACGTAACCGACGATGGCGGCAATATCGACAGCTGCCAAGCCACGGTGACGGTGCTCGACACGATCGCCCCTGTGGCGGTGTGCCAGAACATCACAGTGGCGCTCGATGGCAGCGGCAACGCCAACATCACGGCGAACGACATCGACGGTGGCAGCGGCGACAACTGCGCAGGCTTCACGCTCAGCGCGAGCCAGACGAACTTCGACTGCAGCATGACCGGGGCGAACACGGTGACCCTGACGGTGACCGATGCCAGCGGTAACGTGAGCACCTGTGATGCCACCGTGACCATCGAGGACAACACGATCCCCACGGTGGTGTGCAACAGCGCCACGATCAACATCGGTCTGAACGGATGGGCGGTGATCAACGCCGACGCGCTGGCCACGGCCTCGAGCGATAACTGCGGCAACGCTGCGCTGGACATCTTCACGGTGGTGGACAGCATCAACGTGGTGGGTGACAGCACCATCTGGGTGTACGTGCAGGATGCGGCCGGCAACATCGACAGCTGCCAAGCCACGGTGACCATCACCGACCTGAACCCGCCAACGGCGATCTGCCAGCCTGTGACGATCCACCTGGACGGCAGCGGTAACGCGAGCATCACACCGGCCGACATCGATGGTGGCAGCACGGACAACGGCACGATCGTGAGCATCACGGCGAGCCAGACGGCCTTCGACTGCACGAACACGGGTGCCAATGGTGTATGGCTTTACGTAACCGACGATGGCGGCAACATCGACAGCTGCCAGGCCACGGTGACAGTGCTGGACACCATTGCGCCGAACGTTTCCTGCCAGGACTTCACGGTCTACCTTGACGCGAGCGGGGTGGCCCAGGTCCAGGACAGCGACATCATTGTGGGCACGGCTGACAATTGCAGCCCCTTGGTATCCACCGTGAGCGCCAGCCAGTTCACGAACATTGGAACATACCCGGTGACGGTCACCATCACCGACCCCAGCGGTAACAGCTCCAGCTGCTCATCCATCATCACGGTGCTGGACACCATTGTACCGCAGGTGAATTGCCTCGCCTTCACAGGAGTTGTTCTGCACCTGGACAGCAACGGTCAAGCGGTGCTCGATCCGGCCCAACTGGATGGCGGCAGCAGCGACAACGATACGATCGTCGCGCTCACCGCATCGCAGGTCCAGTTCGATTGCGGTGATATCGGCAACAACAGCGTCACGCTGTACGCGACGGATGCAGCAGGCAACGTGGATAGCTGCTTCGCAGTGGTCACCGTGCTCGACACCATCGCGCCCTCGGTCATTTGCCAGAACATCACGATAGCCTTGGACGGCAGCGGCAACGCGACCATCTCCAGCGCACAATTGGATAATGGCAGTTCGGATAACTGTACGCTGGCATCCACCTCGGCAAGCCAGACGACCTTCGACTGCAGCGCTGTGGGTGTGAACGTGGTGACCCTTACAGCGATCGACGCAAGCGGCAACACAAGCAGCTGCAATGCCCTGGTAACGGTCATTGACACGATCATGCCGGTAGCGGTGTGCAACAACATCACCATTTACCTCGATGGCAGCGGCGTGGCCACGATCACCGGACAGGACATCGACGGTGGATCCACGGACAATTGCGGTACGCTCACCTACACGGCAAGCCAGACCAGCTTCGATAGCGTGGGCGTATACACGGTGATCCTCACGGTGACGGACGGCAGCGGTAACAGCAGCAGCTGCACGGCTACGGTGACGGTGAATGATATCGTCGCCCCGGAAGCGAACTGCCAGGCTGCGACCATCTATCTCGACGGCAACGGCAATGCGAGCATTACGCCGGCCGACATCGATGGTGGAAGCACGGACAACGGCACGATCGTTGGCATCACCGCCAGCCAGACCGCCTTTACCTGCAATGATCTGGGCATCAACGATGTGATCCTCACGGTCACCGATGATGGAGGTAACAACGACAGCTGCATCGCGGTGGTCACGGTGCTCGACACCATCGCACCGGTAGCGGTGTGCAACAACATCACCATCTACCTCGATGGCAGCGGTGTGGCCATCATCACCGGGCAGGACATCGACGGCGGTAGCACCGACAATTGCGGCATGCTCACCTACTCGGTCAGCGACACGAGTTTCGACAACGTGGGTACCTATACCGTGACCCTCACCGTGACCGATGGCAGCGGCAACAGCAGCACATGCACCGCGACCGTCACCGTGAACGATGTCAGCCTGCCCACGGCGAACTGCCAGCCAGCGACGATCTACCTCGATGCCAGCGGCAATGCCAGCATCACCGCCGCTGACATCGACGGCGGCAGCACGGATAACAGCGTGATCGTGGCTTTGGTCGCCTCGCAGACCGCTTTCGATTGTGGCGATCTGGGCGCTAACGATGTGATCCTCACCGTCACCGATGATAGCGGGAACAGCGACAGTTGCATCGCCGTGGTCACTGTGCTCGATACCATTGCACCGAACGTGGTGTGCAACAACATCACCATCTACCTCGACGGCAATGGCAACGTGGAGATCATCGGCGAGGACATCGATGGTGGTTCCACCGACAACTGTGGCACGCTGAGCTACTCGGCGAGCACGACGATCTTCACGGCACCCGGTACGTATCAGGTAACGCTTATCGTAACGGATGCCAGCGGCAACAGCAGCAGCTGTACAGCAACGGTGGAGGTCCTGGTGGTCAACCTGCCTCCGGTGGCCGTGGATGACAGCATCTCCACGAGCGAAGGCGAAGCGGTGGTGATCGGCAACGAGGCCAACGATAGCGATCCGAACAACGATCCCTTCAGCACCACGGATGCGTCCGCCGGTGTGGGCAGCGTGGAGATCAACGGTGATGGTACGCTGACCTATACACCAGCAACGGGATGGTGTGGGACCGATACGGTCACCTACACCATCTGCGACAGTCTTGGACTTTGCGATGCCGCGATCATTCTGGTCACCGTCGTGTGCGATAACGACCTGGTGATCCCGCATGGCTTCTCGCCCAACGGTGATGGCATCTCGGATACGTGGGTGATCCAGGGCCTGGAGAACTATCCCGACAATTCCGTGAAGCTCTTCAACCGCTGGGGTGCGGAGATCTATGATGCGGCTCCGTATGGCAACGATTGGGATGGACGTAGCACCGCACCGATGACCATCAATGGTCAATTGCCTGCCGGCACCTACTTCTTCATCCTCGACCTGGGCAATGGAACGGTGGAGACCGGCGACCTGTACCTCAGTAACTAAGTGGGCAAGCACATGAACACGAACAAACCCCTCCTTTCCGCACTTGCCGGCGGTCTCCTGGCGCTCTCCGCCATGGCCCAACAGGACCCGATGTACACCATGTACATGTGGAACACCATGGCCGTGAACCCCGGGTATGCAGGAAGTGCCGGCATGATGACCGTTTCGGCCCTCGCGCGCCAGCAGTGGACCGGCCTGCAAGGCGCGCCCAGCACCCAAACCTTTGTGGTACACACCCCGTTGAAGGACCCCAGCATGGGAGTGGGTATGTCCATTGTCAATGACAAGATCGGACCTGTGCGCAACACGGGCTTCTACGGCGACTTCGCCTATCGCATACGGACCACCAAGCGCGCCCGACTGGCCTTTGGCCTCAAGGCGGGTGCCGATCTGTACCAGGCCGACCTCACCGGAGTGGAGAACCGCAACGTGGACGATCCCTCCTTCAGCCAGAACATCTCCGGCAAGCTCCGCCCCAATTTCGGCTTCGGCCTGTATTACTGGTCCAAAATGGGATACGTGGGACTTTCCACGCCCAAGCTCCTTCAGAACGACCTCATCAGTGGGAACTCCGATATCGATAAGTTCCTCTATGGTCGTGTGCGGCGCCACTATTTCCTGATCGCCGGCTATGTGTTCAAGGTGAGCCGCGACATCAAGTTCAAGCCGTCCATGATGCTGAAGGCCGTGGAAGGTGCCCCGTTGAGCACGGATGTCACCGCCAGTTTCCTCTTCGTGGAGAAGTTCTGGGTGGGTGCCGCTTATCGTTACTGGGACGGCTTCAGCGCCATCCTCTCCATGCAGATCACCGATCAGTTGCGCGCAGGTTATGCGTACGACCTCACCACCAGCTCGCTCGGCGCCTACACGGGTGGTTCGCACGAGTTCATGGTGAACTATGACCTGTTCTTCAACAAGGAAAAACTCCGCTCACCACGGTATTTCTGATGATCCGCAACCAGCGACATATTTGCCCCAGGGCCTTGCTCATGGTCGGTGCATGGGCCATCGCAACCGTGGGCATGGGCCAGGAGGACCTCTTGAAAAAGGCGGACCGGAGCTACAACGACCTGAGCTATGCCCAGGCCGTTAGACAATATGAACAGGCCTTCATCGAGGGCGCAACGGACGTGAACGCCCAGCGTCGCCTGGCCGAGAGCTACCGCAAATTGCGCGATTTCCGGAATGCGGTGAAGTGGTACGCCAAGGTCTGTTCCTCACCGGAAGCGCGCACGGTGGACCTTTACCGGTACGCCGAGGCCTTGCGTGCCAATGGGCGATACGAGGAGGCGGATATCTGGCTGGAGCAGTACGGACATTCCTCAGGCGAGGATAGTCGTGTCAAACGCCAATCAGGTGCGGCCGATAAAGTGCCCATGCTACTGATCGACCCGATCTTCGAGGGTGATGTCGGGACGTTGAGTGCCAACAGTGAATTCTCGGACATGGCGCCTGTGTACTACCGGAATGAACTCGTGTTCGCCTCGGCGCGCAAGGTGGATGGGAAGTCCAAACGCAAATTCGCCTGGGACGACACGCCGTTCCTGGACCTGTATCAAGCTGATCTGGAGCCCAGTGGAAAACTCGGCGCCATCACGCCTTTCAGTCAGGACCTGAACACCCGCTACCACGAGAGCGATCCGACCTTCAGCGCGGATGGCACCGATATGTACTTCACGCGCAACAGCTACTTCCAGGGCCGCACGTCGGAGGGAGAGGATGGCGTGAACAACCTGCAGATCTACCATGCCGTGCTGAAGGATGGTAAGTGGCGGGAACAGGAGCCGTTCGCGTACAACAACGAGGAATACTCCACGGGCCACCCCAGTCTTTCGGCCGATGGCCGGAAGTTGTTCCTCACCAGCAACGTGCCGGGCGGCATGGGCGGCACGGACCTCTACTTCTGTGAGAAACAAGCTGACGGCAACTGGGGACCCATGCAGAACATGGGACCGGCCATCAACACCGAGGGCGATGAGATGTTCCCGCGGGCCTATGGAACGCACACCCTGTTCTTTGCCTCCGATGGGCAGCATGGATTGGGGGGACTGGATGTGTTCATGACGGACCTCAAGAGCGACTCCTCGTACCAAGTGATCAACCTGGGAGCCCCGATCAACTCCAAGTTCGACGACTTCGCCCTGGCGCTGGCTCCGGGTGGGGCGGAGGGCTACTTCGTTTCCGCCAGGCCAGGTGGTGTCGGGCGTGATGATCTGTATTCGTTTAAACTCGATTATCCCTTAAAAGAGCAAATGACCCTTCGCGGCCGGGTACTTTATAAAGTAGGGCGGCTAGCGGTTAAAGGTGCGGTGGTCTCGGTGCTGGATGCAAGCGGGCGGGAACTGCGTCGCGCGATCACTAATGAGAAGGGCGAGTATGAGATCACCATGGTTCCGCAGAAGGGCACCTTGCGCTCGCACTTCGCTGATGGACCTGTAGTCCTTGTTCCCATTGAACAACCATTATTTGAGATGGAAGACCCTGCATTTCCGGATATCGCCATGGAACTTTACAAGAAATGGGAGTTCATCGGTGATGGTTCCTTCATGAAGGAGTACGGCGATAATGGCCCGGAGGACCTTTCAACAAAGCCATTGGTCACGGTAAGGGGGGAGGTGGTAGACAGAATGGACGGCAAGCCATTGAAAGGCATAACCGTTAACATCCTGGATCCACAAGGTCGCGTGTTGCGCACAGCGGTCACGGACAAATACGGCCAATATCAAGTGACCATGGCACAGGGCCAGAACAGTTTACAGGCCCGTTTCGCCGATGGCGATGCCGTTATGGCTCCGGTCGACCCGGCGATCTTCCGGTCCCCTTCTCCGTCGCTTCCCACCATCGCGTTGGAGGTAGGCCTGAAGGATGGAAGCTGGGCACATATCGCCGATGCAGTCACGGGCGAGCCCATGAAGGATGTGGATGTGATCATCACCAACCTGCGATCCGGCGGCACGGAGATGATGCAAGGCCGCACGGATGAGAACGGGTACCTGAAGGCCCTTACGCCGAACGGCTCCATCGTCGACCTGGCGGGACATGAGGTATTCCTCACAAGGAGCGGCTTTTTCCCCCGTGGCTTCCGAGTGAGCGATGTGAGCGGGGATAGTGCCGATGCAATTCGTACCATCAGCCGCGAAATGCAAGTGAAGCTGGAACCCATCCGCGAGGGGGTCGACATCCGTAAGGCGCTGGATATGGATCCGATCTACTTCGATTATAAGAAGTACGAGATCCGCACGGATGCCGAGGATGTGCTTGAAATGGTGGCCTTCATCATGAACAACTCCGAAGGCGTTGAGATCGAACTCGCGGCGCATACGGACAGCCGCGCGAGTGCTGAGTACAACCGCAACCTCAGCCAGCAACGTGCCAACGCGGCACGCGATTTCCTCATCGATCGCGGTGTGGCAGCTGAACGGATCAATGCGGTAGGCCATGGCGAGTCCCTCCTGGTGAATGGCTGCGGTGATGGTGTTGAGTGTGACGAGGAGGAACACCAGATGAACCGTCGTACCGAGTTCATCGTCACCAAGATCAAGTAGCCACGCTCCGGTCGCCACTGCACAGGGCGGGTGGCCATGCGGAGGCGACCACTGGCGTGCGTTCTGAGCAGGTATCTTTCTTGGGTTGATCAGGGGATCGTGAACTCCGCTAACTTTTCCCACGGGGAAGGGGAGGTGTGCAGGTTCATCCCAAGATCATCGCTCCATGAGAACATTCGTTCGTCGGAACGCGGGCATCTGCCTGTCCGCCTTGGTCATATGTGGAATGCTTACGTCGGCGTTCCAGCAATACGAACTGCCCAATGCCGGTTCGGCGGTGCCCACCAGCACCTTCGCCAACTTCGAGAGCGCGCACGTGCATCCCCTCGACATGACGCCCGATGGCACCAAGTTGCTCGCGGTGAACACGGCGAACAACAGCCTCGAGGTGTTCCAGCTCGGCGGACCGATGATGCTCAATGTGGCGAGCATACCGGTGGGCCTCGATCCCGTGACCGTTCGTGTGCGCAGCAACACCGAGGCGTGGGTGGTCGATCAGGTGAGCGATGAGATCAGCATCGTGGACCTGAGCACGAATCGTGTGGTGCGCAGCCTCTCTACAGAGGATGAACCGGCCGATGTGGTCTTTGCCGGGTCGCCATTGAAGGCGTTCGTGTCCTGCGCTCAACGCGAGAGTGTCCAGGTCTTCGATCTGGCGAACCTGACGACGGCGCCCAACGAAGTGCTGCTGAAGGGTGAGCAGCCACGTGCCTTGGCGGTGAGCCCTGATGGCGGCACTGTGTACTGTGCCTTCTTCGAGAGCGGCAACGCCACCACGGTGCTCAACGGCAACAACTTCTTCAACTTCCAGCACGGAATATTTCAAAGCACTGGTCTGCCACGCAAAGGGATCTGTTCACCACAAGGAGGGTGCACGGTCATTCCCAATGATGTCACCAATCCCGCCGGGCCATACGGCGGAGCGGTGAATGTGGCCGCAGGGATCGTTCCCAACGCAGGCGCGGGTTTCAATCCGCCGCTCGATCTGAGCAATCCTCCCACGCCTGAGACCAAGAGCCTCATCGTGCGAAAGAACGCTGCTGGTCAATGGATGGATGACAATGGAGGCAACTGGACGAACATGGTCTCCGGTAATGCGGCCGGCAAAGCCCGGATCGCGGGATGGGATATGCCCGATCGCGATGTGGCGGTGATCAATGCGAACAGCCCGAGCACGGCCGGGGTAACCTACCAGGCCCGCTTGGGCAACATCCTGATGGCCATGGCGGTGCGACCCGGTGGCGAGGTCACCGTTGTGGGCACGGACGCCACGAACGAGATCCGCTTCGAGCCTGTGCTGAACGGCAAGTTCCTGCGCGTGAACCTCACGCGGTTCAGTTCGGTGGGCGGTGTGAACACCATCACAGACCTGAACCCGCACATCAATTATGCGAACGCCACGCTTCCTCAGGCCCAGCGGGTGCAGAGCATCGGTGATCCGCGCGCCATTGTGTGGAAGGCGGATGGGACCAAGGCCTATGTCACGGGCATGGGTTCGAACAATGTGGTGATGATCAACACCAGCGGCGCGCGGATGGGCGCGCCCATCGTAGTGGGTGAAGGTCCGACCGGCCTGGTACTGGATGAGACGCGTGGTAGGGGCTATGTGCTCAACAAGTTCGAGGGTACAGTGAGCACTGTGGATCTTTCCACGGACAAGGAGATGGCGCGGGCCAACTTCTTCGACCCCACGCCTCAGGTCATCAAAGCGGGACGGAAGCACCTCTATAACACGCACCTCGGAAGCGGTAATGGCCACATCTCGTGTGGAAGCTGCCATGTGGATGGGCGATGGGACCGCCTAGGATGGGACCTTGGCAACCCGGCCGGCGCCGTGGAAACAGTGGACGGCAAGAATTTCCATCCATTGAAAGGGGTGAAGACCACCCAGTTCCTCATCGACATCATCGATCGTGGCCGTGGCAATCTGCACTGGCGCGGGGACAAGGGAGGTTTCGCGGATTTTGCAGGCGCCTTCGAACACTTGCAGGGCCTGGCGGCCCCCAAGCCATTGAACGAAATGCAGGAGTTCGAGGATTTTCTGGCGGCCACGTGGTATGTGCCGAACCCATACCGTACGTACAAACCGGCCTCGCAATCCTCCACCGCGCGGATCAACCCCGACCGGGTGCGCGGCACGGGCACCACCTTCCAAAGCGTGCCACCTGCGGTGCCGCTCTTCGTATCGGTACAGATCAACTGCGCACACTGCCACAATGCGCAGACAGGTCGGGGTGAACTGATGGGCAATGGGAACGTTGCCGGCACAGGCGCAGGCTCGCTCGTTGATTTCGGGCCGAACCGCAACATGAGCGCCGATCTGCGAAGTACCTATCGCAAGAACGGTTTCTTCTATAACACGACCGAATGCACCACAGGCTTTGGCATCATGAGCGAAGGCGTGATGGAGACCTGGTTCAACGGAGCTGGTGTGGCCAACTATCTCGGTGACTATGAGCCGGAGCTACTTTCCTGGTCCGGTGGGATCGATCCGGCCAATTGCTCCACCTGTTTCACGGATTTCCCCTTGGCCAGCAGTGTTGTCCAGGATGCGCTTCCCGGCGTGGGATTGCGGCAGACGTTCAATGGAGCCTCCATCGGGAACGTAACGCAATTGAACGTGATGTTGGATCTCGTCAATACGCGCCCGAATGAATACGGCATGATCGTGAAAGGGATCTACGGTGGCGAGGCCCGGGGCTTCTATTACACGGGCTCGAACAATTACCAGGGCGACATCGCTGGTCAAACGGTCACGCACACCCAGCTGCTCACCTCGGCACAAGGCAGTGGCGGCCCGCTGAGTTGGACGCTCGTGGTACCGCAAACGCGCATTCGCACGGGCGTTGATGCCGACGCGGATGGCACCTTCGATCACGACGACCTGAACGCGCGCGTGAACGTGCGGGCGATCCTTGAAGGTCCCTTCGATGGCACGTCCATGAGGAGCGATCTGAATACCAACGACCTGTTACCTGCGACCGATCCTTTCGGCCTGGGTGAAACGATGAATCCCGCCGTGAGGTCCTTCGTGGGTCTCTCCGCACCCGTGGATTGGGCCAAAGTGGAACTGCGCAGCAACGTGAACCCCGCCACGGTGGTCGCTTCACGCGCTGCATTGATCCAGCGATCCGGCAACCTCATGCAACCCACGGGCGAGCAGACCATCGTGTTCCCGGGTGTTCCCGCGGGCAACTATCATGTGGTGGTGAAACACCGCAACCACTTCGGCATCATGAGCCTCTCCTCCTACCTGCTCCGTGATCCCGGCACCATGGTGGACTTCACGAGCGCCGCCACCGCCACCTTCGGATCAGGCGCGCGAAAGACGGTGGGCACGTCGGAAGTGATGTGGATGGGCAACGTAACGGGCGATGGCTTGATCAAATACACGGGAAGTGGGAACGATCGTGATCCTGTGCTGGTCCGTGTAGGCAGCACCACGCCGAACAACACGATCCTCGGTTACTACCTGGAGGACACGAACCTCGATGGGACCGTGAAGTACACGGGTGGCACCAACGATCGCGACCCCATCCTGGTGAACGTGGGCGGCACGGTGCCCACGAACTCGCGACAGGAACAGCTTCCCTAGGTCATTCGTCACGATTGCTCAACCCGGATCACCGAGCGAATGACCTTCGACGATAGACGGATGCGCCCTTGAAGCGTTTCATGCGAAGCCCCAAGGTGAGTTGGATGGCCCTGTTCGTAGGGAAATACACGTGATCGTTCGTCAACACCGAGGTGAGGCCATACACATACCTCAGCGTTACGTCGGTGTGGGCCGCTATGCACACACTGGCCCCGCAGATGAACGACATGTCGAATGACTTGATGTCCCCTGTAGCGACCATGGTCGAATCATGGTCCTGTCGCGAGGCGCACAGGAGATAACCAGGTTGAAGACCAGCACCGAACTGTATCCGTGGTGCGACCTTCCAGCGAAGGGTCATGGGTGCACGCAGGTATGTGGTCCTGAGCGATTCCGTACGCTCACCACCCGCGTAGTGGGCGGTACCCATGGTGGCGATCTCCAGTTCGGGCTGGAAGATCAACCGGGGATTGATGGGGACCGGGGCATACACCCCCGCGACCATGGATAGGAGCGGCCTGTTCTTCGATGCTGCAGAGACAAGGCTGGTAAGGGCTGGGCCGCCCTTGACACCCACCTCGGCCACCTGGGCGCAAAGGCCTTCCGCCATAAGTATAACGGACAGGGTCAGTATGAACCTCGAATTCAGCATGGATCAGTTCCTTCCATCGGTTGAGTTGCATGCATACGGTGGATCAGGGTATTTGGTTCCATTCGGGGTGCAGGTGCGCCTGCAGGTCGGACGGCCCCTGGGAAAGCTGTCCTGATCCCTGATCCATGGTATCGAGGGGTGGGGCTTCGGACGGTCCCGGTGAATGGCCCACAGGGAACTTACCCATGCCGGGCCTGAGGAACCGGTCCGGAGCACGCGCTGTTCGGGGCGTGATGATCAGCGCCTTTCCACATCAGCCTGTTGGCGCTGAGCACGATGGCTTCGTGGGACGCGGTCCCAAAGCCCGTTTTTTCGCGGTCGTCATGGGACCCGAAACGTGAAGTTGACCACAAGAAGGCCTTGACCATGGTCGGCAGCGCACTTCGTCGACCTGTAGGACTTGCCCCATTCCGTCTCCCCGGAACAGGCTCAGCGTGGGTTCCAGATGAAGAGGAGTCGCCGACTATGCTGTGATCAGTAGGAACGAGGGAAATAGGATGTATCGGTTCCGGACTATTGGATCTTCCGGTTTCCAACAGATCCTGATACGCATACCAGTTTAACGCATTCGACCGGACACTTACCACTCTTGCATGAAAAGGTTCTTCATCCCAGCGATCGTTTCCTTGTTGTTCGGCAGCAAAGCGCTACCGCAATGCGACAACTTCGGGGAATTCCAGGAGATCTGGGTGGCTGGTTATCACAGCACGATGGCCACCACGATCCACGGGTTGGCCGTATGGGGGGATGCCATGCATGCGGATGGTATTACGGATCTGGCCTCCCCGGTCTATGTCACGCCGGCGAACGGGTTCAACTACACGGGCTCCATTCGCCTCTTCGCACAAGGGGATGGTCCAAGTTCGAGTGACCCCCAGTCCTTCATCCTCACCACCACCGGATTGTATGTATGGGGATACGAGAACGCTGTCATCGCGAACTCACTGACGTCCTCCTCGGCATTTCAAAGCACCACACTTCCGGTGGGCGTCTTCCCGGGGGATGTGCGGATGATGACCGCGAGCTACGGTATACTGGCGCTGCTGACCAACAGCGGCAACGTGTACATCCGGGGCAGGGGCAACGCTGCACAGTATGGTGATGGGTCGACGGCGACTGATGCGAACTGGCATCAATCGTCGATCACCAACGTGGACCACCTGCGGGTAGTGCCGACGGGAATATTCGCACACACCAGCGCGGGGGGATGGTACACCTGGGGGACCGGCACATACCTGGGCAACGGCTCGGCCGTGGCTTCGCGCAACATTCCGACTGCCATGACGGCGCCCTTTGCTTCCGCGCCCACGATGATCTGCACCACAACGGATCCGACCGGCATGAGCTACTACGCGCTTGAGCCGGGCACCGGGAAGATCGCCGTACTGGGCAATAACGCTGACGGCAAGCTGGGGGTTGGCAATATGGCCAATAGGACCAGTTGGACGTTCGTCCGCAACCCCACCAATTCCGCGGACCTGGTGAATGTCACGCTCGTATCGGCCTCTGACCAGAGCATTACGCATTCCGCAGCGGGTTGCATCACCGGGGACAGTCTGGTGTACGTATGGGGCGAGAATGACAACAGTATGTTGACCACCTCCGCATCCGCCAGCCAGCTCCTGCCGGTCGTTCCCGCAGGCTTCACGGCCGGCGTGGACAAGGCGACCTACATTGAAATGAGCGGTCACTATCTGCTCGTCCAGAAATACGGCAATGATGTCCCCTGCTTCGCTGGCCACAGAAGCGAAGGCAACGTTGGTGACGGCACTCCCGTGACCACGAGCGGCACACTGGCCACATTGCAGTGTTCAGTGATCCCTAACATTGATTTCTGCATCAGCCAGACGAATTCGCCGGTGGCGAATGATGACCTTGGTCCGGTCCTCACGGAGGATGGTGCCAACGGCACGGTGAACATCATTTCCAATGACACGGATGCCGATGGAGATCCGACCACACCGACCAACGGCCCTGGCCTGTTCGCCGTGGATCTGGACCCCGGCACTGCGGGGGTACAGACCTCCCTCGCCAATGCCACAGGTGTCTGGACCTACAACACGACCAATGGAGTGATCACCTTCGATCCGGCGGACAACTATAATGGTACTGCGAGCATTCCCTATGTGCTCTGTGACCCGGATGATCAATGCGGCACAGGCACCGTGTCGTTCGATGTGAGTCCGTCCAACGATGTGCCTGCGCCAGGGGATGACACAGCCTCGGACATTCTGCAGAACGGTCCAGGGGGCTCTGTGGACATCCTCGGTAACGACGCGGATATCGATGGCGATCCGTCGATGCCGACGAACGACCCCGGACAGTTCACGGTGGACCTGGATCCAATAGGGCCCGGAATACAGATCGCCTATAACGATGCACAGGGCAGCTGGACCTATGATCCGGTCACGGGGTTCGTCACGTTCATCCCGGCAAATGGGTTCAATGGTCTGGGTTCGCTCATGTATGAACTGTGCGACCCCGATGCAGCATGTGCACAAGCGCAGATCACGTTCAATGTCCTGCCCGTGAACGAGGCGCCTGTGGCCAATGATGATACCGGCCTTTCGGTGCCCGAGGATGGATCCAATGCAACGGCCCTCATCATCTCGAATGATACCGATCCCGACGGCAGTCCGAACGCGCCCACCAATGGCACGGGCCAGTTCAATATTGACCTTGATCCTTCAACAGCGGCCATTCAAACGACCTATACCAATACGACCGGTGTGTGGACCTACAATACGGCCAACGGGATCGTCACGTTCAATCCCGCCGACAATTACAACGGAACATCCATCATCCCTTACGAACTGTGCGATCCCGAAGGATTGTGC
Organism: Flavobacteriales bacterium; assembly: GCA_031411095.1. Classification (GTDB taxonomy): domain Bacteria; phylum Bacteroidota; class Bacteroidia; order Flavobacteriales_F; family PHOS-HE28; genus PHOS-HE28. Next base: position 86,799 of record JANOAK010000009.1, read on the forward strand.
GACCAGGCCGACATCATCTTCGGTGTTACGCCGACGAATGATGCGCCCCTTACGCTGAATGACGCCGCGGACGTGAACGAAGAGGACACGCTGAATGCGAGCGTCGCCTTGAATGACGTTGACCTGGAAGGGGACGCGATCACGTATTCGCTGGTGAGCCCCGGTACGGCCGGGGCGAGCGGTACGCTCACATTCCTGTCCGATGGATCGTATTCATATGTGCCGGGCACGGACCTCAATGGAACGGTGACCTTCACTTATCAGGCCTGCGACCCGTTCAATGCATGCTCCACGGCCAGTGTGACGATCACGGTCCTACCGGTGAACGACGCGCCGGTGGCCCAGCCCGAGACGCTTACGATGGAGGAGAGCACCGTGCTCAACGACAGCATCAGTGCCAACGATAGCGACCCGGACGATACGGCGGCCGAACTCACCTACTCGCTGGTGGACGGGGGTACAGCGGGCAGCAACGGCAGCCTTTCGATCAACGGTGACGGGACCCTGACCTATATCCCGACAGTAGCGTTCAACGGTACGGTATCCTTCACCTATCAGGTATGTGACCCCGATCTCCTGTGCAGCCAGGCCGAAGCCACCATCATCATCGGCCCGGTCAACGATCCACCCATCGCCGTGGCGGATACGTTCCAAGTGAGTGAGGATGAAGTGTTATCCGCGAACATCGGGTTGAATGACAGCGACATTGATAATGCGAATACCGAACTGTCATGGGTCCTGATGGATGGCGGAACCGCCGAGGCTAACGGCACACTTGTGGTGGATCCGGATGGCACCATCACCTATACCCCTGCCGCGGACCTCACGGGAACGGTGAGCTTCACCTATCAGGTGTGCGACCCCTTGAACACCTGCAGCCCCACCACGGCAACGCTCGAGGTCGTGCCCGTGAACGATCCGCCGGTGGCACTGGGTGATGCGGCCAGCATCAGTGAGGATGCCGAGCTCACGGGTGACCTCAGTGGCAACGACAGCGACATCGATGATGTGACAACGGATCTTTCCTGGAGCCTCGTCGATGGTGGTTCAGCCACGCTCAATGGCACGCTCAGCGTGTCCAATGACGGATCCTATTCATTCCTGCCCGACACAAACTTCAGCGGACCGGTCAGTTTCATCTACCAGGCGTGCGATCCCGATAACCTGTGTGATACGGCCATTGTCTCCATCACCGTGGATGCGGTGAATGACCCCCCGGTTGCCAACCCCGATTTGGGCGCTGCTCTCCTGGAGGATGGTCCCGATGGCGTGGTGAACATCATCGCCAACGATACCGATCCTGAGGGGAACCCTACGGCACCTACGAACGATGTGGGATCGTTCACCATTGACCTGGATCCCGCATCGCCAGGGCTACAAACCACCTATGCGGACAGCACGGGAGCATGGAGCTATGCTGTGCAAAGCGGCGAAGTGACCTATGAGCCTGCCGTTAATTACCAGGGTACGGCGGTGATCGACTATCAACTCTGCGATCCGGAGGGACTGTGCGATGATGGCAGCGTTACGTTCGAGGTGGAAGCGGTGAATGACCCGCCTGTTGCCAATGGCGACATCGGTGGCACGCTGACAGAGGACGGACCCTTGGGTTCCATCGCCATCCTGGGGAACGACCTGGATCCCGACGGCGCTCCTGCCGCACCCACGAACGGCACGGCTCAATACACCGTGGACCTGGACCCCAATGCACCCGGTCTTCAGGTAGACCTGTCGGAACCTGCAGGACTTTGGTCCTATTCCCCCGCCACTGGTGAACTGACCTTCACCCCGGCGAACAACTACAACGGCATCACGGGCATTATCTACCAGTTGTGCGATCCGTTCGGGGATTGCGATACAGCCACCGTGACCTTCGCCGTGGATCCCGTGAACGATGCGCCTGTTGCCGAGGATGATCTTGGCGATCCACTCGTTGAGGATGGCACAAGCGGGATCGTGGACATCCTGGGTAACGACACCGATGCGGATGGTGACCCAACAGCCCCCACGAACGCACCGGGACAATTTACGGTGGACCTGGATCCTGTGATCCCAGGCGTGCAGTTGGAGTACATCGACCCCACGGGTACATGGACATACGATCCTTCCACCGGCTCAGTGACCTATTCGCCGGAGGTGGATCATTCGGGTGCTGCGGCCATCACCTATCAACTGTGCGATACCAGCGGAGCTTGTGACCTGGCCCAGGTGCAGTTCGTGGTATCACCGGTGAACGATGCACCTACGGCTGAGGCCGACGCGTACAGCATGAACGAAGGTGATGTGCTGACGGAAACCGTGGCCAACAACGACACGGACCCCGATAACACCGCGACCGAGCTGACCTATGCTGTGGTTGACGGAGGAAGTGCCGCTGCCAACGGCACGCTCACCATGGGCTCGGACGGCTCGTTCTCGTACACGCCTGGACCGGACGTGAGCGGCACGGTCAGCTTCACCTACCAAGTGTGCGACACAGGGTCGCTGTGCGATGAGGCCCAGGTCACCATCACGATCGAGCCCTTCAACGATGCGCCCGTAGCGAACGGCGATCTGGCCTTCATGACCGAGGAGGCCACCCTGAACGGTTCAGTAGGTGGAAATGATACCGATGTTGACAACACCCCGGATGAACTGACATGGTCGTTGACCGATGGAAGCAGTGCAGCTGCGAACGGTGTTCTTGTGTTCAACAGCAACGGCAGTTACACCTATGTTCCGGCCACCAACATCACCGGGACCGTGGGCTTCATCTACCAGGTGTGCGATCCCGCGAACACGTGCGATACCGCCGTAGTGACGATCACGATCGCGCCGACCAACGATCCGCCCACGGCCTTCGATGAGGGGTTCTCCATGCTGGAGGATGATGGAGCGCTCACAGGGATCCTCAGTGGGAATGACTACGATATCGACAACCTGAACAGCGAGCTCACCTGGGCCTTGTTGAACGGCGGAACAGCCGCCCAGAACGGGGTGGTCATCGTGAATTCGGACGGTACGTTCAGTTACACACCGGATCCGAATTCCTATGGGTACGTGAGCTTCACATACCAGGCTTGTGATCCTTCCGGCCTATGCGATCCAGCCACGGCCTTCATCGATGTTCAACCGGTGAATGACGGACCGGTGGCCGGGGATGACATCGACAATACCCTGCCCGATCTGGTCCTGACGACCAATGTCAGTGCGAACGATAACGACACGGCGGACGTTTCCACGATCGACCTGGGGAGCATCAGCATCATCGCACCACCGGATAGCGGTACGGTCGTGGTCAATGGGAACGGCACCATCACCTACACGCCGAACCCCGGCTTCGTGGGGACCGATACGTTGAGCTATCAGATCTGCGACGTAGGCGTTCCCTTGCCCGCGCTATGCGACACGGCGGTGCTGGTCATCCTGGTATCCGACGCCTATCCATTGGCCTATGATGATGACTACAGCCTGAACGAAGATAGCACGGCCGTGTTCAACGTGCTGGAGAACGACACCACCGTCACCGGCGTGATCGTGCCGAGCAGTGTGGGCGTCATCAGCGGCCCATATCATGGCACTGCCACGGCGAATGCGGATGGTTCGGTGACGTATGTGCCTGATGTGGACTATTTCGGCCCGGACGCATTCAACTACACCCTGTGCACGGACCTGGGTTATTGCTCGGTCGGTACCGTGCTCATTCAGGTCGATCCGGTGAATGATCCGCCTCTTGCACTGAACGATCAAGCGGTTACGGAGGAGGATTCCACGATCACGATCACCGTGCTGAACAACGACACTGATCCGTCCGACGATCCACTCGGCGGCATCGACAGCACCACGGTGAGCATCATTTCTCCCCCTTCGAACGGTGTGGCCGTGGCGAACCCGGATGGGACCATCACTTATCAACCGGCCGCCGACTTCGATGGACTTGACTCCCTCCTTTACATCGTGTGCGACCTGGGCTATCCGCTTCCCTCGCAGTGTGACACGGGGTGGGTCTTCATTCAGGTGGATCCGATCAACGATCCACCCGTGATCACCGATACGAACAATGCATCCATCGATACCCTTCAGCTGGTGACGGATGAGGATATGGCGATAACGGTCTGCCTGAACATCATCGATGTGGATGAGGACACCGTTGCAGTGACGAGTGCATTGAACGGACCCCTGAACGGATCCATAAGTGGCCTGAACAACGGGGATAGCTGTTTCACCTACAGCCCAGACCCGGACTTCAGCGGCTTGGATACGGTGACCGTGGTGGTGAGTGATGGTCAGGGAGGAACGGACACGGTGGTCGTGGTGATCGATGTGACCCCGGTGAATGATGCACCCGTGATCACGGATGCTTCGGGGTCCGGTATTGATACACTGCAGGTCAATTCGCTGGAGGACCTGCCCCTGTCGTTGTGCCTTACGGCCTTCGATGTGGATGGGGATAGTCTGGACATTACCAGCACATTGAACGGCCCGATCAACGGGGTGATCACGGACCCGACGGCAGGTGACACCTGCATCACCTATACCCCGGCGTTGAACTGGAACGGTTCGGACACGATGCACGTGGTCGTATGCGATGCTGCAGGACTGTGTGATACACTGCTCGTCATCATCGATGTTACGCCGCTCAATGATCCGCCGGTGATCACCGATGGCGGAGGCACGCCCATCGACACCTTGTACGTGGTCACGGAGTCGGGCGGACCATTGCTCATCTGTCTGGACGCGACGGATGTCGAGGGAAATGCCACGACCGCTGCATCCACCTTCGGAGGTCCGTCCAACGGAACGGTCGCGGGGGAGGGTGATAACGATATGTGCATCACTTACACGTCAGCTCAGGGCTATGTCGGTGGCGACACCTTGTTCGTGATCGTGGAGGACGTTGAGGACGGCACGGATACAGTGGTCGTGGTGATCGATGTGATCCCGGTCAATCTGGATCCGGTGATCACCGACAATGGGATACCCGTCGATACGCTCAGCTATTCGACCAGTGAGGATACTCCCTTGACCATCTGCCTGGAGGTGACCGATGCGGAGAATGAAGCAGTGGATGTGACCGGGGTCTTCAACGGACCCGCGTACGGAACCGTGAGCGGTATCAATGCCGGTGATACATGTTTCATCTACGTCCCGGAGCCTGATTTCCATGGGACGGACACGCTGATGGTAACGGTGTGCGATGCCAATGGGTGTGATACGGCCATGGTGATCATCACCGTTGATCCGGTGAACGACGCGCCCGTGATCACGGACGGCAGCGGTACACCGATCGAAACGGTGAACGCCGCCACGCCGGAGGATACGCCGATCACGATCTGCCTTACAGCGATCGATATCGACGGCGACACCCTGGATGTGTCGGGTGCGATCAACGGTCCGCTGAACGGCATCATCACAGGCACGGCGGGTGGCGATACCTGCTTCACCTACACACCATCGGCCGACTTCAACGGCACGGATACCGTGAGCGTGGTGGTGTGCGATAACAACGGCGGCTGCGACACGGTACAGGTCATCATCGATGTGACACCGGTGAACGATCCGCCCGTCATCACGGACGGCGGCGGTACACCGATCGACACGCTGAACACGACAACACCGGAGGATACACCGATCACGATCTGCCTCACAGCGCTCGATGTCGACGGGGACACGCTGGATGTGACCAGCACGTTCAATGGTCCGGCGAACGGTACCATCTCCGGCCTGGCC
>JANOAK010000010.1:0-83506 GCA_031411095.1 Flavobacteriales bacterium
CGTCCCGGAGGGGTTGCGGCGGTATGAGTTGAAGAACTCGGTCTCCACCTGCGCCACAGGTTCCGACTGCGCGAGGGCGGAGTTCAGGGTCAACACAAAGGTTGAGGCGGTAAGGAGGTGCTGGAGTTTCATGGCCGGGGGATGTTCGTGTGCTCCTTGGCATATGCGCCTATCGTGCCATTTCCGTCCTTCGTCGATAACTACAGCAATAGCAAGGGTTACAGAGGGTCGGCGGCGAGCTGTGTCCGAGCGAGGTGAGTGAATCGATCACCCCAGGATCGGGGTGGCCGCATGGAAAGGACCCCACATTCCCACACGTTGACCTGGACATGATGAATTCCCTCCCTGGGCTACCGGGGAACCACGCGAGAGGAGAAGTTCACCCGCTCCCTCTTGCCCCGTCGCACTTTACGCACCCTGTGCTGCATCAGCGATCTAGTATATCCCATGCGGTCATCCTTGCCAGCAGTGGGGTGGTTCGTCCCCATTGGTCAGGTCTCTTAACACACCCAACCTCCTTGGCCTCAACCGGTCCCGCGACCGGTCCGGACTTTGGGTTAGGGCAGGGAAACCCCATAGACCATGAGACCCTTTGATCCCATTGCCCGCAGCTTCAGCTTCCTTATCCCCCTCAGTTTGATCGCCGTTCTGGCCGTGCAATGCTCCAACAATGAGCCCACGGAAAGTGGCGACCGCACAACGTTGGATGCGAACGGTCGCCCTGTTACGGTGGATGTGGATGCCGACCACAGCGGTACGGCAGTCTCTGTGGATGCTGACCACAGCGGTACGGCGGTCTCTGTGGATGCGCAGGACGATCTGTATTATGCCCGCCCCAGCGACAATATGACACCTGCCGAAGAACGTGTTTGGGCCACTACCGACATGCGCCGTCTACGCGCCGCGCTCATCGCGGACCTGGAAGAGGTGCGCGCCCGGCTTAACGTGGGCACCAACCCCGAGCCGCAACGTGAAAAGGACCAGGCCCTCGCCGCCGACCTGGCCCAAGGTCTTGAGCGGATCGACCGTGCGCTCGTGGCCCTTGATGCATCCACTGATGCCACGTGGAGCTCGGTGCGCGAAAGCCAGTTGAAGGAAGTGGAGGATGTGCGCGAATGGATGCGTGGTTACCGCAAGGACCACGTCATGGTGAAGAAGTAAGGGCTGACCAATACAACGGGAACCCCGGAACCTCGTGCATGCGCGAGGTTCCGGGGTTCATGGCGTATGGACCGCTGCGTGGCGCTGCACAGCCATTGCCCGGCACCGACCTGCACATTCTACCTTCGCTGCCTCTGAGAGCGGGCATTGGATGATCCGATCGCCTGTGCTCCCGATCCTCCATCGACATGTCCGTAAGAGTCCGCTTTGCCCCCAGCCCCACCGGCCCCCTGCACATGGGCGGTGTGCGCACTGCCTTGTACAACTACCTCTTTGCCCGCAAGCACGGTGGGCAATTCCTGCTGCGCATCGAGGACACCGACCAGGCGCGTTTTGTCCCCGGTGCCGAGGAATACATCAAGGAGTCGTTGGAGTGGTGCGGCCTGGTACCCGATGAAAGTCCGTGGGTGGGCGGTCCCGACGGTCCGTATCGCCAGAGCGATCGCAAGTCGCTGTACAAGCAATACGCCGACGAGCTCATCGCCAACGAGAAGGCCTACTATGCCTTCGACACGCCGGAGGAGCTGGAAGCCATGCGCGAACGCCTGAAGGCCGCAGGAGTAGGGGCCCCGGCATACAACGCCGTTACGCGTGAGCACATGAAGAACTCGCTCACCCTGAGCGCTGACGAAACGAAAGAACGCCTGGAACGGGGAGATGACCATGTGATCCGCCTCAAGGTGCCGCGCCACGCCGAAGTGCGTTTCGAGGACATCATCCGCGGCTGGGTGCTGGTGCACAGCGCCAACCTCGACGATAAGGTGCTGTTCAAGAGCGACGGCATGCCCACCTACCACCTGGCCAACATCGTGGACGATCATCTCATGCGCATCACGCACGTGATCCGCGGGGAGGAGTGGCTGCCCAGTGCGCCCATCCACGTGCTCATCTACGAGGCCTTCGGCTGGGAGCGCCCGCAGTTCGCGCACCTACCCCTGATCCTGAAACCCGATGGCAACGGCAAGCTGAGCAAGCGCGATGGCGACCGCTTGGGCTTCCCAGTGTTCTCCTTGAACTGGTCCGATCCCACCACGGGCGAAAAGAGCAGTGGCTACCGTGAGCGGGGTTACTTCCCGGAAGCGTTCATCAACATGCTGGCGCTGCTGGGCTGGAATCCCGGCACCGACCAGGAGATCATGAGCATCGAAGAGCTCACCGACCTGTTCGACCTGGAGAGGGTGCAGAAGGGAGGCGCCAAGTTCGATCCGGAAAAGACCAAGTGGTTCAACCAGCAATACCTCCGCATGCGGCCCGATGCCGACCTGGGGGCGCAACTCCTTCCCAAATTGATGGCGTTGGGCATCGAGACGACCCTGGCACGTGCCACACAGGCCGCAGCCTTGCTGAAGGAGCGTGCCACCTTTGTGGACGACATGCTGGAGGGCACCTACATGTTCACCACGGGGTCGCCCTTGTTCGATAACACGGTTGCGAGCGAAGAACTGAAGAAGCGCTGGAAGCCGGAAGTGGCCCCCGCCATCGAGGATTTCCTATTGAAGCTGGAACGCATCCGCGACTGGACACCGGCGGGGATCGAAGCGGCCTTCAACGAAATGCTGGCGGAGAAAGCCATGAAGATCGGCCAGGTGATGCCCATCTACCGGCTGTTCGTTGCCGGCCGCATCCAAGGCCCCGGTATGTTCGATGTGAGCACGTTGCTCGGTCGTGATGAGGTGGTGGCGCGCATGAGGGCCGGGCTCGAACTCTGCCGTCCATGAGCGTGATCGAGGTCAACGGCATCCGGGTGTATGCCTATCATGGCTGCCTGGCGGAGGAAGCGCGGATCGGTGGGCATTATCAAGTGGATGTATCCGTTCGCGGCGATTTCTCCGCCGCAGAACGCTCCGATGACCTCAATGACACGGTCGATTACGGTCGGGTCACCACCTTGGTCCACGCCCAAATGGCGGAACGCAGCCACTTGATCGAACACGTGGCCTTGCGCATCCTCCAAGCCCTCAAGGCGGAATGGCCGGGCGACTTCAGCTGGCGGGTGCGGCTCACCAAGGAACATCCACCCGTACCCGGTGCTGTGGACCGCGTGGCGTACGTGCTGGAAGGGTAGGTGATCGCTTTGCGGTCAGCAGTACCGAAGCACTTTCAGCGGACAAGGCCGATCCAGCTATCTTCGCCGCCTGCCTGAGGTAGGCAGGCCCACTCAATGGTCGCGTGGCCGAGTGGCTAGGCACAGCTCTGCAAAAGCTGCTACTGCGGTTCGAATCCGCACGCGACCTCGATCAACGAACGCCCCGTCAACGGGGCGTTCGTGTTGGGCAGGGCTTGGGCCGACCGAATGTGTTCGAGGCGGAACAAGCCCCTGCCCAACACACCTCGGCGCAGCCGGGGTGATCGTTGATCGGAACTCCCCCCTCACTGGATGCCCTGCCATCCGCACGCGACCTCGATCAGCTGATGCCCCGGTCTCCGGGGCATCGGTCATTCCAGCAGACCGTTCCGCCAAGCGTGCTTGAAGCGGGATGGCCTGCTGGAATGACCACCCAGGTCGCAGACCGGGGTAGCTGCCGATCGAAAGCCCCCCATACCGGATGTCCGGCCATCCGCACGCGACCGCGACCAGCAGAAGCCCCGGTCGCTTTGCTGGAAGTGGAAGGCCCGAACGCCGCCCTTGCCCACCTGCACAGTACCTTGCCATACCGATCGCGCCTTCACAGCGTTATTGGCCTTGCTTTCACACCACTCATGCAGTTGATCCGGTCAATTCCTGCGCTCTGCGCCCTCCTCCTGTTCATACCACATGGCCATGCCCAGGTGGCCATCGGCCAATGGCGCGACCACTTTCCCTACCTGCAGACCCGCACCGTTGTGGAAGGCAACGGCGTGGCCTACTGTGCCGCGCGCAATGCGGTGTTCAGCCTCAACCCGGGGACCAACGAAATGGAGCGCTACACCAAGGTGAACGCGTTGAGCGATGTGGACATCACCGCGCTGGGTTGGAACATCACCATGAACGCGTTGGTGGTCGGTTATTCCAACGGGAACATCGACCTGGTGATGGGCGATCGTTCCGTGAACATGGGCGATATCAAGCGCAGCAGCATCATTGGCGATAAGCGCATCTATTCACTGGTATCACAAGGCCCGCTCCTCTATGCCACATGCGGTTTCGGCATCGTGGTGCTCGACCTGGAACGACTGGAGGTGAAGGACACCTGGCTCATCGGTCCCAATGCGGCGCAGTTGCAGGTGAACGCGCTCACCTTTTATGAGGATTCCATCTACGCCGCCACGGAGTCGGGTCTCTACAGCGCCTGGCGCAATGCGCCCAACCTGGCGGCCTTCACCAACTGGCATAAGCGCCTGGACGTGCCGCGCCCCAATGGCCCCTTCAACGATGTGGAAGCGGTGGGTGGCCGTCTCTTCCTCAATTGGGATGCAGGTACCCCTGGGTTGGAACAGGACACGATCTATTACTGGGAGAATGGGTGGCAGCGCCTGGCCGATGCTTATGGGCGTGATACGCGATCGCTCGCGGCGAACGTCAACGGCGATCGCCTTGTGGTGGGAATGGCGTATGAAGCAAGGCAGTATGACAATGCGCTCGACCGCGTCTTCCAAGGCAATAGCGGATTCATCCTCGGCGGTGCCTGTGGAGAAGCGAACGGGGGTGTGTGGGTGGCCACCGAGAACCTCGGCCTGGTGCGGTGCACATCCTTCGGCACCTACACCTTCCACGCACCCAGCGGTCCGCGCAACACGGGATGTCTGCGGATGGATACCAAGGCGGGTCACTTCATGGCCGCCACGGGGTCGGTGGGCGGCAACTGGACGAACACCTACAGCCACCAAGGTGTGCATTACTTCGCCGATCAGACATGGCGCACCATAACGGAAGTGGATGATCCATTGATGAACGGCGTGAACGGTCTGGGGGGCGGTGCAGTGGACCAGATGGCGGTGGTGATGGACCCTGATGACCCGGGCCATGGCTTCACCGGCAGCTATGAAGAGGGCGTGCTCGAATGGCGCAACGGCGTGGTCCAGGCCATCTGGAACGCCAGCAACAGCTCGCTGGGCCAACGGAACAATGAGAACTTCGGCGTGGTGGATGTGGCGGGACTGGACCTCGACAAGGACGGCAACCTCTGGGTGTCGAACGCCAATACCACCCGGCCCATCAGTGTGCGCACCTCGGGAGGCGTGTGGCGGTCCTTCGACCCCGGTAGCGTGACCGCCGGAAACAACCTGGTGAGCGATATCGTGGCGGCCCGCGAGAACAACCTGAAATGGCTTGTGCGTCCACGGGGCAACGGGCTGCTCGTGTTCGACGACGGCGGCACCATCGACGATCTGGGCGACGATCAGTACAAGGTGATCACCACGGCCGAGAACCAGGGAAAGTTGCCGTCGCTGGAAGTGGCCTCCGTTGCCGAGGACCTCGACGGCGAAGTGTGGGTGGGCACGGGCAAGGGCGTGGCGGTGTTCTATAACCCGGACGCCATCTTCAGCGGCGAGAACTTCGACTGCCAGCAGATCCTCATCGAACAGGATGGCAACGTGCAGATCCTGCTGGAGACCGAAGTGGTGAGCGCGATCGAGGTGGACGGCGCCAACCGCAAATGGCTGGGCACCCAGACCAGTGGCGTTTACCTCGTGAGCTCCGATGGCACCCAGCAGTTCGCCCACTTCACCGCGGAGAACAGTCCACTGCCGAGCAACACGATCCTGAGCATCGCCATCGATGGCCTTACGGGTGACGTGTTCTTCGGCACGGACCAAGGCATCATCAGCTTCCGTGGTGAGGCCACCGATGGCGGTCTGTCCGCCTCGTGTGCCACGGTGTTTCCGAACCCGGTGCGCGAGACGTATGCGGGTCCGGTGGCGATCACCGGGCTGGCGGCGAACAGCGACGTGCGTATCACCGATGTGGCCGGCAACCTGGTGTACAAGATGAGTTCCTTGGGAGGCCAGGCCATCTGGCCGGGCACCGACCTCAGTGGGCAACGCGTGAGCACGGGTGTGTATCTGGTGCTCGCCACCGACCCCACGGGGTCCGCCACCTGCAACACCAAGGTGCTGGTGCTGCGCTGAGGCGCGATCTTCGCACATGCTCCACACCACGCGCGCGGTCGTGCTGCGCACGTTCAAGCACAGCGACAAGGGCACGGTGCTCAAGGCGTACACCGAGGCCTTCGGCATACGCTCCTACATGGTGCGCACAGGCTCGCGCAAGGATCGCCGGGAGGCGGCACTGCAACCCCTTTCGCGCGTGGAGCTCGTGGTCACCGAATCCGGCGATAAGGAGATGCATGCCGTGCGCGAGATCCGCGTGTCCATGCCCTATCTCCGGTTGCATGTGGATCATGAACGGGGCTTGCTGGCGCTGTTCACGCAGGAGGTCCTGTACCGCACCTTGCGGGAGGAGTCACAGGATCCCGCGCTCTTCGCCTTCGTCATGCAGGTGCTGGAATCCATGGACAGCAACGCGGAACTGGCCAACTACCCCCTGGTGCTGCTCGTTGAACTGAGCCGTCATTTGGGCATCTGCCCCGCACCCCCTGGACCGGGCGAAGGGCGTTTCGACCTGCGGGAGGGTTGCTTTTTCGCTGGTGATGCCCAGCACGACCTGTGCCTGACGGCGGAGGTCTCCACAGCGTTCGCGCACCTGTTGTCCAGCGACAGTGGTCATCCGACAACGCGTATTCCGGCGGTGGTGCGGCGTTCCCTGCTCGATGGCCTGCTCACATACTACCGCCTGCATGTCGAGGGCTTTGGCGAGCTGAGGTCGGTGGAGGTGTTGCGCACGGTGGTCGGTGGTTGAAGCGCGCCCGGCCGGAACGGCGGAGAACATCACCGTTGAGCCTTCTATCTTCCGCCCCCTTGCGACCGGCCTCACCGGCCACGGCCCACTGCCCATGTCCCCCGAGATCCCCCAGCCCCCCCAAGCCGACAAGATCCCCCACGGCATCACGGCCCACGGCCACACGCGTACCGATGAGTATTTCTGGATGCGCCTGAGCGAGGATCAACGCGAGTCAAAGACACCCGATGCGCACACGCAACGCGTGATCGACCACCTGAACAAGGAGAACGGCTACGCCGATGCCCTGCTGGAGCCGGTAAAGCAATTGCGCGAGGACATCTTTCTCGAAATGAGGTCGCGGATCAAAGAGGAGGACCTCAGCGTGCCCTATCGTGAGAACGGCTACTGGTACAATCACCGCTTTGAGCAGGGCAAGGAGTACGCCGTGCACATGCGGGCCAAGGCCTTGGCGGACGGGAGCATGCCCGCTGCATTCGAGGACATCCTGGATGAGAACCGCATGGCCGACGGACACGACTATTTCGACCTGGGCGACTTCGAGATCAGTCCGGACAACACGCTGTGCGCATACAGTGTGGATACCGTGAGCCGACGGCAATATGTGGTGCGCTTCAAGGACCTGCGCACCGGCACGGACCTGCCCGATGAGATCACGCGCACCAGCGGTGGCGGCGCCTGGGCCGATGACCGGACCTTCTTCTACGCACGCAAGGACAAGACGCTGCGCAGCTACAAGATCTTCCGCCACACACTGGGCACCCCGGAGGCCGAGGACGTGGAGGTGTATCACGAGAAGGACAAGGGCTTCAACTGCGATGTGTACCGCGACCGTAGCGATGCATTCGTGGTGATCAGCACGGACAGCACGATGAGCACCGAGGAATGGATCCTGCCCGTGCGCGAGCCCAACGGAAGTTTCAAGGTCTTCCTTCCGCGCGAAGCCGAACATGAATACAGCATCCAGCATGCCAATGGCGAGTTCTACATCCTCACCAACTGGAACGCGAAGAACTTCCGGTTGATGAAGTGTCCGGCCTCCGATACGGCGCGCAACGCATGGACCGAAGTGGTGCCGCATCGCGAGGATGTGTTGTTGGAGGATGTCGACCTGTTCAGCGACCACCTCGTGTTCAGCGAACGCATGGAGGGGCTCACGCACTTGCGTGTGCGCAAGCTCAGCACGGGCGAGGAGCACCCGATCCTGTTCCACGACCCGGCCTATGTGGCTTACAGTGGTACCAATCCGGAGTATGACAGCGATAAGTTGCGCTATGGATACACCAGCCTCACCACGCCGAACGGTGTCTATGAGCACGACCTCAATACGCGAAAGGACGTATTGCTGAAACAGCAGGAAGTGCTGGGCACGTTCAATGCGGACGACTATGTGAGCGAACGGCAGTGGGCCACGGCCCGCGATGGACAGCGGGTGCCCCTGAGCATCGTTTACCGCAAGGGCACGACCCCCAACGGCACGGCGCCGCTCGTGCTCTATGGATACGGGTCCTATGGCATCAGTATGGAACCCACCTTCAGCAGTGCGCGCCTGTCATTGCTCGACCGTGGTTTCGTGTTCGTGCTGGCCCACATCCGCGGAGGCGAGGAGCTGGGGCGCGAGTGGTATGAGCAGGGCCGGATGGAACACAAGATGAACACCTTCACGGATTTCATCGACAGCGCGGAGTTCCTGTTGAAGAACGGATACGCGGATCCCAAGCGGTTGTACTGCATGGGTGGCAGTGCGGGCGGCCTGCTCGTGGGCGCCGTGGCCAACATGCGGCCCGATCTCTGGAGCGGAATTGTGGCCGAGGTGCCCTTCGTGGATGTGGTCACCACCATGCTCGACGATACCATCCCGCTCACCACGGGCGAATTCGATGAGTGGGGCGATCCCGCGGAGAAGGAGGCGTACGATCGGATGCTGAGCTACTCCCCGTACGACAATGTGCACGATGCGCGCTACCCCCCGATGCTGGTGATCACGGGCTTCCACGACAGCCAGGTGCAATATTGGGAGCCGGCGAAGTGGGTACAGCGCCTGCGGGAGCATCAGCAAGGCCCCGGGCGGATCATCCTGAAGACCAATATGGAGGCAGGTCACGGCGGTGCAAGCGGGCGCTTTGAGCGGTTGAAGGAGGTTGCGCTGATCTATGCGTTCCTGATCGAGCGAGCGGGTCTACTCTGAAGATGTTCGCGATGTGGACATACCTGACCTGGCTGGCCGCTTTGCTTCAGGCGTTGTTTGTGCTATCCGTCCCGCTCCTGGCCATCTGGCGGGCGTTGCAGCACGAGCGTTCGAAGGCTTGGGACAGGATGTTGCTGTTCTGCGCCTGGTTGGCCATCGTCGGAGCCGGTATCGGTCTGCTCTCTTGGCTGGCGAACCCGCTGGCGGCACACCTTCAGCATAGCCGCTCCTTTTGGTTCTGGTACAAGCCGGTGTTCCTCGTGTTGCCCATGGTTGCGCTGCTCTTCAAGCGGCTGCGGCATTCGTGGTGGTGGGCCTGGGCCATGGCCATCGTGCTCGCGGATCCATTCGGCCTGTTCGAACGGATCGTCATCATCATTACCTCATTGCACCGCGACTACCTGCCTTCGAGTTGGACACTTCTCCACCCGTTGTACTACTTCATCCTTCCGGGGAGCTTTCTGTTGAGCCCTCTGATCATGCTTTGGGTAGAGCGCCGCACGCGCAAAGCCAAAGCAAACCCGTTCTGAAGAAGGACGATCGACGACGCGTCGCCTTACGAAGCGATGCTCTCCACCTGGATGATCTCCTCGGGCTGCATATCGATCACGCCGATCGGCCGCTGCGGATCATGTTGCAAGCGCTCATAATCGCGCACGCTGGCGAAGAAGAGGCGACGGCTCTCGGCCAGCTCCACCTCCCAGATCACCCCGTAGACTTCTTTGCCGTTGCGCAATTTGAAGCGACAGTGCTTGTGGGCGAACGGACGGATGCGGGAGAGATCCATGAGTGAACGTGTTTCACGTTGACGAAAGAACCGTCACCGTCGACTACCGCAAAGTAGTCGATGAAGAGGTTTTTTGGAAGGTCGATTTATGAACACGCACCGAACTCCCACATGGTGAACGCCGTGGAGCGACGGGCTATTGCCTGACCCTCAATGGGAACATACGCGCACGGCGAGCGTGAAAAAAAAACGGGTTCGACCGCACCATGCGTCAACCACATCAACGGCCCATCCCTCGGGATCGGAGAGGAGCAGGAAATGGGGAGGGCCGGTCAGCTCTTCTGAACCCCGACCTTCAGCTTCTTGCCCACGGCAAGCTTGCGCAGGTTCATGTCCGAGTTCAGGCGCTTGAGGTCATCGATGCTGGTGCCTGGGTAGCGCTGGGCAATGCCCCACAGCGTATCGCCGGGTTGCACCGTGTGATAGATGTAGTCCACGGCCGTGGGTGCCTGGCTTACCGCAGGTGGTGCACTTGATGCGGTGGACGCTTGTGCATCCGCCTCGGCGCCTGTGCGAATGATGAGCTTCTGTCCTGGGCGCACGCGATCGCCGCGCAGGGTGTTCCATGAACGCAGGTCCCGCAAACTCACATGGTTCCTTTTGGCGATAAGTCCGAGGGATTCGCCTTTGCGCACCACATGGATACGCTTGCCCATTCCTGTTCGCGATGTACGCGGCGCAGGCTCAGCTTGTGCCATCGGCGCAGGCGAGCTCATGTCCGGAGCATAGTTGTACCGGATGAAGTCCTCGCGTTCAATGAACTCGGCCACCATGGTCCGAGGGAGGTAGATGGTGGAGGATTCCTCCAGATCGGGCACAATGCCTTGCTTGTACATGGGGTTGAGCTCCCGCAGCTCCTGGGCATTGCCACCGGTGATCTGCGCCAGTTTGTCCAGCGTCATGGGGTAACATACCTGCACGGTATCCACCTCATACGCACAGTAATTGGGCGCCACCGGGAAGATGTTGTGCTCCGCCGCGTGGGCGAAGATGTAGTTCACGGCGATGAAGGCAGGCACATAACCGCGGGTCTCCCGGGGCAGGTTGGCGTACACGGCCCAGTAGTCCATTTTCCCGCCGGCCCGCCTTACGGCCTTGTTCACATTGCCTGGACCACAGTTGTAGGCCGCCAGTGCCAGCTCCCAGTTGCCGAAGATGCGGTGGAGGTCCTTCAGGTAGCGACACGCTGCTTCGGTGCTTTGGTACACATCGCAGCGCTCATCGAGGTAGCTATCCACTTCCAGTCCATACATCTTGCCTGTGCCTACCATGAACTGCCAGAGGCCCACGGCCGCCGCGCGGCTGCGCGCACCCGGGTACAAAGCGCTTTCCACTACGGCCAGGTACTTCAACTCATGGGGCAGGCCATGGCGGTCCAGGGCTTCCTCAAAGACAGGGAAATACAATTGGGCGAGGCCGAGCATGCGCGCGGTCTGCTCACGTCGGCGGTTGGCATACAGGTCGATGTAGGCCTGAACAGGGCCGTTGTAGGTCAGCTTGAACGGGGTGCGTTCATCCAGCACCGCCAACCGTTGACGCACCACATCAGGGGCGTAGGTGGGGGTGTCGGAAACGGCGAAGTGGTGCACATTGAGCACCTCGCGATCGGTGGTGAAGGGATCGTTCTTCAGCCAAGGCAGCGTGCTCAGTGCGTCCAGGCGCTCCAGCACGGCATCATCCACCGGAATGGGGTCCTGTGCCACCGACAGGATCGGCAGGGCAAAAGCAAGTACTAGGGCGCGGTTCCGTGCCATCATGAGGCGAAATGTAGCTTTCATACGTTGGCCGGGCGGCATGGTTCTAAGGAGCGGTCAACGATCGGATGTGAACGGCGGTCGCACGGAAGCCGGAAGCGGGTCGACGCACCGCGACTTCCTGTCGTCCAGCTATAACAGGAACGTGATCAGGCGAACAGTTCGTGTGCCTGGGCGAGGAGGAGCTCGTCGTTGAACGGCTTGGCCATCAGTTGCGTGCCGAAGGGCAGGCCGTTGGAGTGCGTGCCGGTGGGCATGGAGAGCGCGGGAACACCGGCCAGGTTGGCCTGCACCGTGAAGATGTCCTGCAGGTACATGGTCACCGGATCATTGATCTCGCCGTGCCCGAACGCCGTGCCGGGGCAGGTAGGAGTGAGGACCAGGTCGTAGATGTCGAAGGCCTTCAGCGTATTTTCGCGGATCAGGCGACGCACGCGCATGCCTTGTGCGTAATAGGCGTCGTAGTAGCCGGCGCTGAGCACGAAGGTGCCGAGCAGGATCCGGCGCTTCACCTCGGGTCCGAAGCCTTCTGAGCGGCTTTTGCGATAGGTGTCATCAACGCCTTTGGCCTCCTTGCTGCGGTGCCCGTAGCGGATGCCATCGAAGCGGGCGAGGTTACTGCTCGCCTCGGCCGTCGCCAGGATGTAATAAGTGGCCACCAGATGGTCGAGCATCGGCAGCTCGATGGGTTCCACCACATGCCCGGCGGCCTTCAGCCGTTCGATCTGCCCGAGCATGTGCGCCTTGATCTCCGGATCCAACCCTGGGCGCTCCACACATTCGCGGTAGTAAGCGATCTTCAATGGTGCTACCTGCCTCCCGACTTCGCCGGGACCTGCGGCAAGCCATCTGCCGCTGCCAACTGCTCTATGGCTACTGGTATTATCCAGCGGATCGTGCCCCGCGATCACGCGATGTATGGTCAGCGCATCGTCGGCCGTATGAGCGAAGGGCCCGATCTGGTCGAAGCTGCTGGCAAAGGCGATAAGGCCATAGCGCGAAACGCGTCCGTAGGTGGGTTTGAAGCCGACCACACCGCAGAAGGAGGCGGGTTGGCGGATGCTGCCGCCGGTGTCGCTGCCCAAGGCGATGTTGCAGATGCCCGCCGCCACACTGGCAGCCGCTCCGCCGCTGCTTCCACCGGGAACCTTGGAGCGATCCAGCGGATTCAGCACATGGCCGAACGCGCTGTTCTCGTTGCTGCTGCCCATGGCGAACTCGTCGCAGTTGGTGCGCCCGATGATCACGGCGCCGGCCGCGAGCAGGCGCTCCACCACCGTGGCGCTGTAGGGGCTGGTGTACCCTTCGAGGATATGCGAAGCGGCGCTGACGTTGTGGCGGGCGTAGCAGATATTATCCTTGATGCTGACAATGGCGCCAGCCAATGCTCCTGTGGTTCCGGCAGCGCGTTGGGCATCCACCTCGGCCGCCTTTCCCAGGGCGCTCTCGTCAAAGAGCTCCAGAAAGATGTTCAGATCAGCCGATGAGCGGGCCTTGGCCAGGGCGATCTGGGTCAGTTCAACCACGGAGGTCGTCCCGGCGGCTAATGCTTCCTGGGCCTCACGCAGGGTGCGCGCCTCGCCCTGTCCGAAGCGGCCGCGCGCAGGCGGTGGGGTCGACATCATCAAGGCCGATGGCTACTTGTCCTCCTTCGGCTCGTTGCCGTCCTTGGCGTCCTTGAACTCCTTCATGCCACGGCCCAGGCCGCGCATCAGTTCAGGGATCTTCTTACCACCGAAAAGGAGCAGGATGACCACCACGATGAGGATGATCTCTGTTGTGCCGAGTTTGCCCATGGTTCCAGCGGCAGGGGTTGAACAGGATGGCCCTGATCCGCGTGGCGAAGGTAGGCGTTGGGCATCACCGCGTGTTAGTCGCGGTAGATCCAGGCCGCGGGGTCCACCTTGATCAGGTCGCCTTCACTGGTGATCTTCCAGATCTCCACGTGGGCGGTACTGCCGTCCTCATCGGTCATCACCACGCCCACATTGGCCTTGGTGTCCACTTTCTGGCCCTTGTTCACCGTTGCCTCGCGCAGGTTGCTGTACACCGAACGGTAGGCGCCATGGCTCACCACCACGGCCTTGCCGGCGCCCGGGATCACGATCACGCTGCTCACTTCGCCGCGGAACATGGCCCGCACGTTGGCGCCCTTCTCACAGCTGATGTCGATGCCGTTATTCTCCACGATGATGCCTTTGAGCACCGGATGGGGATGCTTTCCGAAGGTGCTGGTGATGGTGCCCTTGGCCACGGGCCAGGGTAACCGGCCCTTGTTCTTTTCGAAGTCGGCGTTGAGGTCGCGGGCCTCGGGGGTCATCTCCAGTTCCAGTTTACCACCGGCCTTTGCGGGCTTGCTGCCGGTCCCGGTCTTTGCAGGCTTGCTGGACCTGCGCACCTCGGCCTCGATGGCCTTGCGGATCTGCGCGGCCAGGTCGGTGCGCTTCTTCTCCTGCTTGCGCATGGTCTCTCGCAACTTGTTCTCCTCTTTGCGCAGCGACTCCAGCGTGCTTTCCTGGGAGTTCTTGTCCGTTGAAAGTTTCTTCTTCTCCTGCAATTGCTCGTTCAACAGCGAGACCTTCTCGGTGCGCCGCCCCTTCAGCTCGTTGACCTTTCCGGTGAGGCTGGTCTGCGTATCACGGATCAACGCAGCCTGCTGGCGGCGTTGTTCGGCCAGTTGCTCCAGATAACGGCTGCGTCGGAAGGCCTGTTGGAAGCTCTCGGCGGCGAAGATGTAGCTGAGGCGGTCGTAGGAACTGCGGTTCACGTAGGCATACTGCACCATGCGGGCATACTCATCTTTCAGCTTCACCAGATCACGCTCCATGGAGCTCACCAGATCCTCGTTCTCAGCGATCTCCTTCTCCACCCGGAACACCTCGCTGTTCATGGTGCTGATCAGTTCCTGCCGCTGCTGGATCTGGGCCTGCAGCAGCTCGAGCTGGCGCTGTGTGCTCTTCTGCTCCTTTTCGCCTGCGGCGATCAATGCGCTGGTGGCCTTGATCTGCTTGTCCAGCGCGTCCTTCTTTTTTTCGAGCTCCTTGCGGCTCTGGGCATTAGTGAACGCTGGGGCCAGGACCAGGGTCGCCAGCAGTAAAGAGCGCACCACATGCCCCCATGTCCGCATGCCCACATGTCCACATGGACTATTCCATGGGCGTGAACTTCTCCGGGATGCGGAAGCTGATCTGGAGCGGTCCATCGAGTGAGATACGGTCGAGTTCGAGGGTGGCCTCGGCGCGTTTCCTGGGGTCGGACAAAGAAAGTACGAGGCGACCGGGCACCAGGTGTCCATTCACGGGTATTCGTTGTGAATAACGCACGTCGGCTTGTTGATCGCGTGCGAGGTCCACGATCAGCACGCGGGTCACCTGGAAGCTGTCGGGCTCGATCCAGTACTTGATCACCACGGCGTCCTTCTTCTCGGCTTTGCGCAGTGTACGCTCCAATCGCCGCTCCTTCATGTCGCGGTCATCGGCGAGCGTATCGCCCGGTGCCAGATCCTCGGCCGCCCGGCGGAATCTCCGGCGCTCCCTGCTGGTGAGGGTGTACTGCCCATCCTCGCGGTCGCTCTTGTACTTGTCCTCCGGATCGAATGCGATGGGCAGGCCGAGCAGGGCCTCCTGGAACAACGCCAGGCCGGGAGCCAGTCCGAAGCGCAGGCGTGCCTGTGCCGTATCACCCACCCAGTAATGGTCGCCGATCTTGTCGAGCACCTTCATGGAGTCGGGCGTGAGCAGGGCGCGGGCCACTTCGATCCCCAGAGCGGGTATCACGCTGATCCAGGCCGCGCTGTCCACCGCACAACGGATGTGGGCCTTGAAGCTTTTGGAGCCGGAGGAATCCACCAGGTCCACACTGGCCTTTGCGCTGTAATAATGCACATCGGTGAACAGGTTGGCCTGCAGACGCTCCATGAGCTTTTCGGGACCACGCGGAGGCAGTTCGCGGGTGGTGCGCACCACTTCGCGAACGGGTTTGCAACCGGCGGCAAGCGCGAGGCACGCCAATAAGGTGGTGCGTCCGACGAAGCTCATTCCACTAGGCGGCCTTCGGTGATCTTGCGGTCGATCAACGCGCTAGCACCCCCCGCATCCTTCGCCTTGCGCCATTGCTCAACGGCACCGGCATTCTCGCCCAGCTTGAACAGGATGTCGCCCAGGTGTTCCATCAGGACGCCTTCACCCGGACCGCTCAAGGCGATGGCCTTTTCCTGCCATGTGCGCGCCTCGGCGTATCGGCCCTTTTTGTACAGGACCCACGCATACGTGTCGATGTAGGTGGCCACATTGGGGGCCAGCTCATTGGCCTTTCGGCTCATGGCCTCGGCCTGGTCCAGCTTTTCGCCGCGCTCGCTCAGGTAGTACGCATAGTTGTTCAGCACCGTAGCATCATCGGGCTTGATGGCCAGTGCATGGTCATAGGCATCGTCGCTGCGCGGAAAGTCCTTCTGCTCGTTGTAGGCATCGCCCAGCGCGCTCCAGAACTGGCCTTCCAAGGGCTTGTTGTCCACCACCAGGTCACGCCCGGTCACCAGGGCCTCGATCGCATCGTCGTATTTCTTCTGTTGCGTGAGGGCGATACCGCGGTAGAGGTGGAACTCCGCTTGCGTGGGGAAAAGCTCGGTGGCCTTGGTCGCGTGCTCGTTCAAGGCAGGATGATCATTGAGCTGTGCATCCAGTTGCAGCAGGGCGGCCCAGATAGCGAAGCGGTCGGGTTCGTAGATCACGGCCTGTGCGAACGCATCACGCGCCTCGCGGGACTTGCCCTCTCGCATGAACAGATCGCCCTCGATGCTGAAGGGTTTTCCGTTCTGCGGATGGGCCTTCTTCAGTTCCTGCACCAACGCGTGACTTTGTTCCACCAACTGTCGGCTCTCCTCGTCGTCCCGGTCGCTGGTCATCTCGTAAAGACCCAGGAGCAGCTGCATCTTGGGGTCGATGTCCAGGTCGGGATCGGCAAAGGCCTGCCTCAGGAGCGCGAAGCCCTTCACCCGATCGCCGCGGTTGTAGTGGAACTGGGCCAGGGCGATGCGCGCCATGCTGTCATCGGGGTCAAGGGCCAGCGCCTTCTCGTAGTTGGCCAAGGCCTGCGCACTGTCGCCCATGGTGTCATACACCTCGGCGAGCATGCCGTAGTAGCGGGTCTGCTCGGGATGTTGCTGCAAGGCCTTGGTCAACAGGTCCCGCGCCTCCTCCAGTCGGCCGGCGTTGGCCAGCATGTCGTACTCGCGCATCACCAGCTCTTCATTGCTGCCCACCCGACCTTCGAGTTCACGGAACACCTGACGGGCCTCCGTGATCTTCTGCTGCTGGGCCAGCACATTGGCCAGTCCGTAGTAAACCTCCACGCGGTCGGGCCATTGCTGAATGATGCCGCGGTAGGCCTTGGCGGCCCCCTCCATGTCCTGGCTCTGCGTGCTGAGGTCGGCGAGCAGGAAGCGATACCAGATGTTGCCCTTGTCCGCTTCAACGGCCTTCTTCGCCAGGGCCAATGCGGCCTCGGGCTGTTGGGCCTGGTTGTACAGCTTGCTCAGCTCGAACATGCTGGCGGCGTTCGCAGGGTCCTCCTTCAGGGTGGCTTGATACAACTGCACGGCCTTGGGCAGCTCGCCTTTCAAACGGGCCTGTGTGGCCTGCATGAACAGGTCCATCACGAGCGCACGCTTGCCCTTTTCACCGGCTTGGGACCGAGCCTGTCCGCCCTCGATATCGCGGGGTTTTTCCGCCACGGGCTTGCTTCCGCCGCAGGCGACCAGGAGCAGGAGCACGCCTACGCCCAGGCTTTGGCGTACAGGCAGGGGCAGGAGCAGGCGCTTCATGTGTACAAAGGTCAGCCGATCGTGCTATCGTCGCTCACGCTCAGGTCCAAGGCCCGGCCGGTGACGATCGCTCGTTCGCCGATCATGCTGTTGTCCATCACGCAGTCCTGTACACGGGTGTGGCCCCGAAGGATCGAATTCCGCACCACACTTCCCACAATGGTGGCGCCCTTCTCGATGCTCACGTTGGGACCCACGATGCTGTTGGTGATGGTGACGTCATCGCCGATGAAGCAGGGATCGATGATCACGCTGTTCTCGCTCTTCACCTTGGCGCTCACCAGCGACTTGTCGCCTTTCAGGAAGTCGAGCACCTTGGTGTTGGTGTCCACCATGGCGTTCTTGTTGCCGCAGTCCATCCACACGTCCACGCTGCCGGCCTTGAAGCGAGCGCCCTTGCCCTTCATGTTCTCCATGGCATTGGTCAGCTGGTACTCGCCCTTGTCCTTGATGTCGTTGTCGATGAGGAACTGCATCTCTTTGCGCAGGTATTCGCCGTCGGCGAAGTAGTAGATGCCGATGATGGCCAGGTCGCTCACGAAGGTCAGCGGCTTCTCCACGAACTCGGTGATGATGCCGTTCGCGTCGAGCTTCACCACGCCGAAAGGCTTGGGGTCCTCCACCTTGTTCACCCAGATCACGCCATCGCAGTCCTTGTCCAGCTTCAGCTGGGCGCGGAAGAGCGTGTCGGCGAAGGCGACGATCACGCGGCCGTTGAGGGCAGGTTGTGCGCAGAGAATGGCGTGGGCGGTGCCGAGGGCCTCCTTCTGGTAGTGGATGCTGCCTTTGCTGCCGATCGCGGTGGCGATGGCCAGCAGCTCGTCCTCCACCTTCTTGCCGAAGCTGGGGTGCACGATGTAGGCCACTTCCTCCACGGGCTCCCCGGCCACGGCGGCCAGGTCCTCCACCAGACGTTGTACAATGGGCTTGCCAGCGATGGGCAGCAGGGGTTTGGCGGTGGTGTGGGTGTGCGGACGCATCCGCTTGCCCATGCCCGCCATGGGGACGATGATCTTCATTCCTTTCGGTTCGGTTCCTAACGTGTTCCGGTGTGGCCAAAGCCGCCGGCTCCTCTTTCGGTGGCGCGAAGGTCATCAACTTCCGCGAAAGAGACCCTGAGGTAGGCGGCAATGACCAGTTGGGCCACCCGCTCGCCATCCTTCACCTCGAAGTCCTCCTTGCTGTGGTTGACGAGCAGAACGCCCACCTCACCGCGGTAATCGGCATCGATGGTGCCGGGGGAGTTGAGCACGGTAACGCCGTGTTTGAAGGCCAGACCACTGCGGGGACGTACCTGCGCCTCAGTGCCCTCCGGCAGTTCCAGGAAGAGGCCGGTGGGTATCAAGGCCCGTTGACCGGGGGCGAGGATGATGGACGCATCCAGGTTGGCGCGCAGGTCCATGCCGGCGCTGTGCTCGGTGGCGTAGCTGGGCAGCAGGTGCTTGCTTTTGTTGACGATGCGGACCCGTGTCAGGTCGAGCGGAGTCGAGACCTTGTTCATGCCCGCAAAGGTGCGACCGTTCGTTACATTTGTTCCACAGGCCATGAACCACAGATTACAGGTCATCATTGAGCACGATAAGGATGGCTACTTCGCCTATGTGCCCGAATTAAAGGGCTGCCACACACAGGGGAGCACCCTTGATGAGGTGATGAAGAACATCAAGGAAGCAATCGACTTGTATTGGAGTACGCTTCGTCCGGCAGAGATCAAACGGATCGCGAAGCGGCGAGTGTTCACAACGTCAATGCCAGTGAACGTTGGCTAAGCAGGTCGTATTGACGCTAGGGAGGCCGAGAAGCTCTTGTTGAGGGCGGGGTTCAATTGGGTCCGCAGCAATGGCGGGCACCGCATTTATATGAAAGCGAACGTGCGCGTAGTTCTGCCTTTCCATGCCGGGAAGTCGCTACACCCGAAGATCGTGAAGGAGGTGCTGGAAGCGATCGGCGAATAGGGCGTGTTACGCCCGCTTGAGCGCGGACCGCTCCAACCTCCACACCACCCCCAAGTATCCCGCAAGCGTCACCGCCCTCAACGCATAGTTCATCATCCCCTCCAGCGGCAGCATTTCACATCCCCACCACAGGAACACCGCCCCCGCCATGTACCCCAGCACGCGGTTCACATTGTACGGAATGGGATAGTGCTTCTGCCCCCACACGTAGCTGATCATGGCCATGCCCGCATAGCAGGCCAGCGTGGCCCAGGCCGCACCCATATAACCCAGCGGCGGTATCAGCGTGAACAGCAGCACCAGCGTGATCGCAGCACCGATGATCGCGATGGTGCCACCGGCGCGCGTCTTGTCGCTCAGCTTGTACCACACGCTCTGGTTGTAGTAGATGCCCAGGAACACGTTGGCGAGCATCAGGATGGGCACCACGCGCAGCCCCGGCCAGTAGGCTTCGTTCGGGATGAAGTACTTAAAGAGGTCGATGAAGAGCATCACGCAGAGGAAGGCGCTCATGCAAACGGCCACGAACACGTTCATGATGCGGGCGAAGGTCTCGGCGCTGTTCTTCTCCTTCGCGTGGCTGAAGAAGAAGGGTTCGGCACCCATCCGGAAAGCTTGGATGAAGAGGGTGATCAGGATGGCCAGCTTGTAGCACGCGCCGTAGATACCGATCTGCTCGTTGGCCGTATCCGCGGGTAGGAGGTGCTTCAACAGGATGCGGTCGGCGGTCTCATTGATCATGCCCGCGAAGCCGGCGATCAATAAGGGCATGGCGAACACGAGCATGGGCTTCAGCAGCGCGGTGTCGAAGCGCAGTCGCGCGGGCCACCATTGTGGCAACAGCAGCAACCATTTCACCCCGCTGCTGAACAGGTTCGCGAGGAACACATAACCGATACCGATGCGCGGATCATACACCGCATCGATCAGCGGTGTGCTTTCGCCTGCGTTGAACTTGCGCATGCAGTAGCCGATGAAGAAGAGGTTGAAGGCGATGTTCACCACCACGTTACTGGCGTTCACCACCACGAACCACCATGCGCGGCCTTCTTTGCGCAAGCGGGCCATGGGCAGAGCCGTAAGGGCATCGAAGCCGAGGATCACCACGAGCATCATCACCGACGATGCGAACTCCGGAAAGCCGATGCCGTTCGCGATGGGCTGCGCGAAAAGCACACCCACCAGAATGAAAAGCAGCGAAATGAGCGACACGCTCATCAGCGACGTGCCGTACACGGTCCGGTCATCGCCCGTGGCCGTATTGGCAAATCGGAAGTACGCGGTCTCCATGCCGAAGGTGAGCACAATGCTGATGAAGGGCGCCCACGCATAGAGCGAGGTCATCACACCGAACTCCGCCGGCGGGAACACGCCCTTGCTCGTGAAGAGCGGCGTGAGCAGGAAGTTGAGGAAGCGCGCAACGATGCTGCTCAGCCCATAGATGGCCGTTTGCCCGGCGAGTTTGCGGAGGGTGCTCACTGCTGATATCTTTCGAGGGCTATCATACTGGAGTCGAGGATAAGCAGAAGCTTGTGTTCATTCTTCCACTGAAGTGCAAACGATACAGTGCTTCCATCTTGCGGCGTGAGAAATAGAGAATCTCCAGCTACGATATAGCCCCCCCTGTCCACGTCGTTTGTCCGGTTCCCAGTGGAATCAACAGTGGTGTTCGTATAGGTGCCATCATCGAGAAACACTAGTTCCTTCTCACCCGAACCATGCACGAGCCAAGCACGCCAGCGTCCGGCGAGGTCATGGCTTTGAGAATCTGAACAGGAGGCAATGAGAAAGACCATGCACGCAACACTCAACCCATAGATGGTCGTTTGCCCGGCGAGTTTGCTGAAGACGTTCATTGTCCCGATGTGGTCGGTCGTTTTTGCTTACCGGATCCATGGTCCGACCCTAGATCAGCGATCCCGAGGGCCAGGAGTGCATTGAACAAACCTTCAACCGTGGCGAGGCTGCAAGCCGAAAGAGTGATGCTTCGCTCTTCTGATAGGTTTAGGACCAGGCCATTGCACATCACTCGGCCACCTTGCCAGAAGCTAGTCCGTTCCATTCCAAGAATAGCCGACAACTCTGTCGCCGTCTCCTTGGAGAGCAAGGTCCTTGTAACCAAAACTCCTTTCTCGGGAAGCAGGTGCGCTCGCACCGGCCAAGTAAATAAGCCTCGTAGTGCAGGCCACAGGACCAATGCGGTGCAAAGTGCAGCAACGCCAAGCAAGATGTATCCGTCACTTCCGCCAGATATCAGAGACAAGTATGCCAAACTAAGGACCACTCCACCGAATAGGAACCCCACCAAGCTTCGAAGAACGATCGAGTACCTGTTAGGGCCAACATGCAAGTCGCCAACGCTCATCTTGATGTTCGATCAAACTTGATGAGTGGTGTATGCAAGAAGTGGAGGAAGCGCGCAACGATGCTGCTCAGCCCATAGATGGCCGTTTGCCCGGCGAGTTTGCGGAGGGTGCTCAATGGAACGCAGATGACGCAGATGAAAATTATGACGCTGATAATGCGAGACCACCCGTCTTCAGGTCGGCGGTGATCGTTGCCATCAGTGTCGTCCGTTTGCGTTTCAGATCTGCGTAGATCATATGGATCCGCGTCATCTGCGTTTTATTCCCCACTGAAGTTCGCCTTCCGCTTCTCCATGAACGCGCTGGTTCCCTCCTTGAAATCCGCTGTGCCGAAGCAGGTGCCGAACTCTTCGATCTCGCGTTGCATGCCATCGGCACCCGGCTCGTAGCCGGCGTTCACCGCGCGGATGGCGGCGGCGAGCGCGGTGGGTGAATTCTTCATGATGGCGGCGGCCAGTTCGTTGCACTTGGCGAGCAGATCGGCCTGTGGTACAACGTGGTTCACGAGTCCCCATTGCAGGGCCTCATCGGCTTTGATCATGCCGGCGGTGAAGATCATCTCCATCGCCTTGCCCTTGCCGACCAGTCTGGCCAGGCGCTGCGTGCCACCGTAGCCAGGGATCACACCGAGCGAGACCTCTGGCAGGCCCATGCGCGCGTTGTCGCTCGCCACGCGGATGTGGCAGCTCATCGCCAGTTCCAGCCCGCCGCCGAGCGCGAAGCCGTTCACCGCAGCGATCACCGGCTTGTTCATGCGCTCCACGTGATCGAAAAGCTTCTTCTGACCATCGGCGGCCAACGCCTTGCCTTCTTCAACAACGAAGTGCGCGAACTCCTTGATGTCCGCACCGGCAACAAAGGCCTTCGGTCCGCTGCCCGTGATGATGAGCACGCGCACGTTCCGGTCGTTGTCCGCTGCGTTCAGTGCCTCATCCAGTTCGCTAATGGTGGCGCGGTTGAGCGCATTGAGCTGATCGGGGCGGTTTATGGTGATGGTGCGTGTGCCGCCATCATCGGAAAGGAGAAGGTTGGTGTAGGACATTGGTCAAATGTATCGGCGGAAAAGTGCGAAAGGTTATCATGAGCAATTGACTTTTCACGCAGCGGCGCAGAGACCGCAGCGTTGGGGGCCAAGGAAGGACGTTACCCAATGTTATCGAACCGCAATATGAGCACGCCCCAGGGCCAGCGCATGCCGTTCTCTGCGCGCTCTGCGCCTCCGCGTGAGGCTCTCTGCTCAGCGAGCAAGGCTCAGCGGAAGCTCCACGAAGAAGCTCGTCCCCGCTTCCCCGCGACTTTCGAACCAAACCCTTCCTCCCGCTTGTTCCGCCATGCGCTTCACCATCGCCAATCCTAATCCCATACCGCTGCTCTTGGTGGTGAAGTTTGGGGTGAAGATCCGGTCGCGGACCTCCTCCGTGATGCCACTGCCGTTATCGCGCACCTCGGCAAGTGCGTTATTGCCTTCGCTGCGAAGAAGCACATCGACCTGTGCGCGGCGTCCTTCGGGTACGGCCTGCATCGCGTTCTTGATCAGGTTGGTGAAGATGCGCAGAACGTGTTCGCGATCGGCGATCACCATAAGTCCGGCATCCCCATGGAGAACAACGTCGGCGTTGGGTTCCGATGCGAAGAGCGCCACGGCCGAGCGCGCAACGTCA
The DNA here is from genome assembly GCA_031411095.1 of Flavobacteriales bacterium. GTDB lineage: Bacteria > Bacteroidota > Bacteroidia > Flavobacteriales_F > PHOS-HE28 > PHOS-HE28. The sequence continues at coordinate 23,473 of JANOAK010000010.1, forward strand.
TGTAGATCGAGGCGGTGCGGGTGTGCAGGGGGCATCTGTGCGAAGTGGCTGAACTCGTTCGCGATGCGGCTCAACGCGTCGATCTGTTCAACCAGCCCGGCGCTGAACCGTTCCATGCGGGCCTTCGCATCCGGGGCGTCGGGCGTCCACGTGCGCTCGAAGTGTTGGATGCTCAGCTTCATCGGTGTCAGTGGATTCTTGATCTCGTGCGCCACCTGTTTCGCCATTTCGCGCCACGCGCTTTCGCGTTCGCCGCGTGCGAGCTTCTCGGCACTCACGCGCAGCTCATCCACCTTGCGGTTGTACACACGCACAAGGTCGCCCAGTTCGTCCTGGCCCCGGTAGGCAATGGGCTCGTTGTGGGTGCCGAGCTGAATGCGCTCCAACCCCAGTCGGAGCTGATGCAAGGGCCTGGTGGTCCAACTGGCGATCACCGCAGCGGCGATTACGGAGAGCACGAAGAGGATCACGAAGAGGTTCACGATCGCCACATAGCCGGCCGTGCGCTCATCGTCCAGTTCGCTCTGCCGCGCGAAATAGGGCACGGCGAGGTAGGCCAGCACATGGCCGCGATCGTTGAGCAGGGGCCGGTAGCTGCTGTGGAACACCGCCTCCCCGATGCGTTCGGTATGGGCGAACACACTGCGGCCATCGATGGCGAGTGCGCGGTACGCGGCGGGGTCCATGCGGGGTCCCATCAGTCCGCTGGTGAAGAGCTGCTCACGCGTGGTGGCCAGGATGGAGCCTTCGGGCGAATACAGCGAGAGGTCGGTGAGCAGCGAGGTGCCTGCCGCATCGAGCCAGCGGCCCACATCGCGCACCAGTTCAGGGCGGATCTCCGATTCGGCGTGCACATGTTGCCGCAAGGAGGCGATGGCGCTGCGCGAACGTTCATCGAGCTGTTCGGCGGACCGTTCGCTGTAGTGCCGCCCCAGCAGGCGCTGGGTGCCGAAGGCGAAGAGGAGCAGCGCGATGCTGGCGAAGAGCAGGATGCCCGCGCGCAGCTTGCCCACTACGCTCATCGCGGGCGGTCCGCCATGGACCAGGTGCTTCACCACGAACCAGGTGCCACCGAGCATGGCGAAGAGCAGGAAGAGATAGGAGAAGGTGGTCACATGGTCAAGCCAGCCCGGCAACGGTGATCCGAGCACGATGAGCGTCCCGGCGGGATCACCGGTGGCGAGCAGTTCATATCCGTCCTTCTCAAAGGGCTGTCCATCCGGTGAAACAGGCAGGGTCCACCGGATGGGGAAGGCGAAGCTGCCGGAGCCCTGCACCAGACCCCCACGCTCATACCGTGCGCGTGCGAAACGGTCCGAGCGACGGTCCACGGCACGATCCCCGGCCAACAGCAGCTCGGGGAAGCCGAGGCCCTCAGGCATCGCACGGGCCAACAACTCCACGATCAAGCGACCTTGACCTTCACCGCCGATCACGCCGATGTACAACGCATCCTCCGTGGGGCGGTGCACGTTGCGCAGCAGCGGATCGCCGGCCACGGGAATGCCTTGTTCGAACCGCAAGCGCAATTGGGTCAACGTGGGAGCGGAGGTGGGAGAGATGCTGGCGCGTGGTGTTCCATCCGGGCCGAAGAGGTGCAGCCGCACATCGTAGTTATCCCACGGTCCGGCGAAGAAACGTTGGCGCAGGCGGGCATCCAGCTCAGCTGTGCTGACCAAGGCGGTATCCGGACCCAGCAGCCATTGGGCATCGGCATCGGCGGCCATCGCGTTGCGGGCCTCGTGGAAGAGCAGTTCGATGATGGGGTCCTCGCGTGTGGCGGCGGATTCGGCCACGGCCACGCGATCGCTCTCAAGGCGCTTGAAGGTCTGGCGGTTGAGCACATGCACCACGAACAGGGCGGCCCCGGCGACAAGCAGCACACCATGGACGAGCCGCGGTGCATCACGGCGCATGCCCGCCAGGGCGACCACCAAGGGCAGAGGCCACAGGACCAAGAGCGTGTCGTATGTACCAGATAGCTGGTATAACATCAGGGCTGCGCCGAAGCAGAGGACCGGGATGATCCGGGGTGACACCCCATGCGCCCCCTTCAGCGACCAGCGCAGCAGCCCGTCCGCCAACAGCACCCACGCGGCCACCAGCGCGGCGATCGCCCCCAGTGCGAGCAGGCTCATGCCATCGAGGTCCTGCACATGGAAGAGGTCCAGCGGTATCCGGCTGTCGCGCACCAGGGAGATCAGCACGCTGTTCATCCAGGCGGCGAGGGACAGGAGCAGCAGCATGGAGAGGAGCAACGCCAGGGCGGGCTTCGCAGGAGCGAGGGCGGAGCGAAGGCCACGACGAGCGAACAGGCAGACCGCCAGCAGCAAGGCCACGTTGATCAACAGGTCGCCCAGGGAGGGAAGCAGGAAGGTGCCGGAGAACAGTGATGGATCGAACAGCGGGAGCCGGCCGAGGGGAGTCCATGAACCCAGTTGCGGGAGCAGTATGCGTGGGATGATGAGGGCGGAGGCGAACACACCGATGCCCCACCAGGGTCGCCGCGCATCCACCCGTGCCGAAAGCCAGTGCATGAGCGCCAACGCCAACAACAGCGCGCCAACGCAGAGGGAAACGGCTTTCAGATGGGCGAGTGTTCCGGGTGGTGGTTCCTCCCCGTTCCATTGCAGCCGGAACATCACCGGTGCTTCCGCCCCGGAGGTGTATGGGTCCGGCGCACGCAATACCGGCCCAAGGCCGGGCGCGGATGAGGCTTCCACACCGGGCCCAACGCCGAGCGAAGGGTGGAAGTGCCGCTTCAGGTAGCGGTTCTCGAACGGAGGCTGGTACCAGATGCGCTTGCGCGCTGTGGCCAGTCCCCACTTGGCATAGGCCGTGGCATAGAGATGGATACCGTCGGCGCTTTTCTCCCAGACCAGGGGAGCTGCCCCGTTCTGCATGGCCGCGTCGGGCATGGTACTGGTCCAGAAGCGTTGGCCCCGCGCGCCCACATACAACTCAATGCCCTCTTGTTGCAGCCACGCGTTGTGCGCAGCTTCTGCGGTCCATGTGCGCGCCGCATTCGTGTCCACGCGCAGCAGGGCCAGCTTCACCAGGGTGTCGAGCACCGGTCCGAAGGCATCGATCCGGTCCTGCAGGCGTTCAGCCTCCGAGGCGAGCCTCGCTTCCGGAGAAGGCTCAGGCAACAGCAGCGCAATGCCTGTGAGCAATGCACCGGTGATCAGGAGCGTGAGGGCGGAACGCATGGGCGCCCCCGGGCGCAAGGGGCGAGCCAAAGTAACGGGAGCGTGGTTGCGGCTCCGTGGGATCGGCGTGACTTGCTCAGAACGCCCAGTGGAAACCGCCGCTGATCGCAAAGCCGGGTGGTTCCGGTCCCATGTTGATCATCGGGTTCAGCTTCAACGCCTCGTGATCATCATGGAACGCATCCGACCGTTGCGGAAGGAGCAGTTCAATGCGCCAGAAATGATCGCTGGACCGTTTGCGCAGTTCCACGCCTGCGCCGAAGGAAGTGCCGTAGTATATCCGGTCATACTGCTCTGCGCCCTTCACCATGATGAAAGCGTTGTATCCGTACATCGCGGAAACAAAGGGACAGGCGCGTTTCTCCGGCAGAAATCGAACGTTGACACCCGCGTTGTAGCCCACACCCACCAACGCATAACCGACGCCGGCGAACAGGGCCACAAGCTCATCCGGCCGGTATTGGAACTGCACACCGATGGCGCCATAGTCAAGCCCGAGCCCCAAGCCGATGTTCAACTGGGGTCTTGTTGGCTGCTGCGGGACGGGTGCGTAAGGCGCAACGTAGTCCTGGGTGAACGCAGTGAAAGGGAGCACGAGAATACCGACCAGAGCTGTTCTCATGTGATCCAAGATACCATCCTGCATCACATGAACGAGCGCGGAGATCACGCTCAGCCCGGCCGCTTGATCTCAAAGCCCTCCAGGAACTTCGTGGTGAAGTCGCCTGCACGGAACTGTTCGTCCTGGAACAGTTGCTGGTGGAAGGGGATGGTGGTGTGGATACCCTCGATCACGTACTCGCCCAGCGCGCGCTCCATCTTGGCGATGGCCTCTTCGCGGGTGGCGGCAACCACGATCAGCTTGCTGATCATGCTGTCGTAGTTGGGCGGGATGGTGTAGCCCGCGTACACGTGTGTATCCACCCGCACCCCATGGCCACCGGGCGCATGGTAGTTGGTGATCTTGCCCGCCATGGGCCGGAAGTTGTTGAAGGGGTCCTCTGCGTTGATACGGCATTGGATCGCGCAGCGCGAAGGCTCGTAGTTAAGGCCGCTGATGGGGATGCCGGCCGCGATCTTGATCTGCTCACGGATCAGGTCGTAGTCGATCACCTCCTCGGTGATGGTGTGCTCTACCTGGATCCGGGTATTCATCTCCATGAAGTAGAAGTTCCGGTGCTTGTCCACCAGGAACTCCACGGTGCCAACGCCTTCGTAGTTCACGCTGGCGGCGGCCTTGATCGCGGCCTCGCCCATCTTCTTGCGCAGCGCCTTCGTCATGAAGGGTGACGGCGTCTCTTCCACGAGCTTCTGGTGGCGGCGCTGGATGGAACAGTCGCGCTCGCTCATGTGGCAGAAGTTGCCGTACTGGTCGCCGGCGATCTGGATCTCGATGTGGCGCGGTTCCTCGATGTACTTCTCCATGTACATGCCGGCGTTCCCGAAGGCGGCACCCGCTTCCTGGCTCGCCTTTTCAAAGGCCTCATCGAATTCCTCTTCCTTCCACACCAGGCGCATGCCTTTGCCACCACCGCCGGCCGTGGCCTTCAGGATCACCGGGTAGCCGATCTTCTTCGCTTCCTTCTTCGCCACCGCGAGGTCGGTGACCAGTCCTTCACTGCCTGGGATGCAGGGTACCCCGGCGGTCTTCATGGTGGCCTTGGCCGTGGCCTTGTCGCCCATGGCCTCGATCTGCTCGGGAGTGGCACCGATGAACTTGATGCCGTGCTGCTGGCAGAGTTTGCTGAACTTGGCGTTCTCGCTCAGGAATCCATAGCCGGGGTGGATGGCGTCGGCGTTGGTGATCTCAGCCGCAGCGATGATGCGCGGCATGTTCAGGTAGCTGTCCTTGCTGGGCGGCGGACCGATGCACACGGCCTCATCGGCAAAGCGCACGTGCAGGCTCTCACGGTCGGCGGTGCTGTACACGGCCACGGTCTTGATGCCCATTTCGCGGGCGGTGCGGATCACGCGCAGGGCGATCTCGCCGCGGTTGGCTATGAGGATCTTCTTGAACATGGAAGTGCTGTTTGTGCCGCAAAGAGCGCGAAGGACGCGAAGAACGAAGGGGTACTTGCTGCCGGATACGTGATCGCGCTGGGCATTCCCTTTGCGTTCTTAGCGTCCTTTGCGGTATGATTCTTCAGGCCGGATCGACCAGGAACAACGGCTGATCGTACTCCACGGGCTTGGCGTCGTCCACGAGCACCTTCACGATCTTGCCGTCCACGTCGCTCTCGATCTCGTTGAAGAGCTTCATGGCCTCAATGATGCAGATGGCCTTGCCCTTCTTCACTTCGTCGCCCACGTTCACGAACACCGGTTTGCCGGGGCCCGCTGAGCGGTAGAAGGTGCCGATCATGGGCGCCTTGATGGTCACATACTTGGTCTCGGCAGCGGGCGCGGCAGCGGGTGCCGGTGCTGCGGCCGGCGCTGCAGCTGCTGCAGCGGCCGCAGGGGCTGGTGCCGCGGACACTTGGTACTGCTGCAGGGGTGCTGCCATCATGGGGGCCTTGCCCGAAGGGGTGGTGATCTTGATCTTGAAATCCTTCTGTTCGATCTCCACTTCGCTCACGCCGCTCTTGGCCACGAACTTGATCAGTTCCTGGATCTGCGATAGGTTCATCGGTTCGCTCATTTGGTTGAGGCTCTCTCGGCTGGGCACAGCTTGGGCGGGGGGCTTGGACTGACGCACAGGGAGGGCCAATGTAGAAGTTCCGGGATCAGCTGGTGTATGCCCACTTGAGGTAAATGGCCCCCCAAGTGAAGCCCCCCCCGAACGCCGAGAGGATGATGTTGTCCCCTTTTTTCAAGCGGGGCTCCCACTCCCAGAGGCACAGGGGGATGGTGCCGCTGGTGGTGTTGCCGTATTTCTCGATGTTCACCATTACACGACTGTCGTCCAACCCCATGCGATGGGCGGTGGCGTCGATGATGCGCTTGTTCGCCTGGTGCGGCACCAGCCACGCCACGTCCTCGCTCTTCAGCCCGTTCTTGGCCATGATCTCCGCGCTCACGTCCGCCATGTTGGTAACGGCGAACTTGAACACGGCCTTGCCTTCCTGGTAAACAAAATGCTCCTTGGCCTCCACGGTGCGCATGCTGGCCGGCCGGGCTGAACCACCGGCCTTTTGGTGCAGGAACTGGCATCCGCTACCATCGGCGCGCAGGATGCTGTCCACCACACCGTAGCCTTCGGTGTTGGGCTCCAGCAACACGGCCCCGCAGCCATCCCCGAAGATGATGCAGGTGGCGCGGTCGGTGTAGTCGATGATGCTGCTCATCTTATCGCCTCCCACCACCACCACTTTCTTGTGGCGGCCCGTCTCGATGAACTGAGCCCCGGTGGTGAGGCCGTATAGGAAGCCCGAGCACGCAGCGTTGAGGTCGAAGCCCCAGGCATTCTTCGCCCCCACCTTGTCGCAGATGATGTTGGCCGTGGCGGGGAACTGCATGTCGGCCGTTACCGTGCAGCAGATCAACAGGTCGATCTCCATGGGATCGATGCCGCGCTTCGCGCAGAGGCCCTTCACGGCTTCCACGGCCATCACGCTCAGCCCCTGGTCCTTGCCCTTCAGGATGCGGCGTTCCTTGATGCCGGTGCGTTCGGTGATCCAGGCGTCATTGGTCTCCACCATCGTTTCGAGCACGGCATTGCTCAGCACGAAGTCGGGGAGGTAGCCTTGAACGGCGGTGATGGCGGCGGTGGTGCGCATGGTGGAATGATTTACCGCAACGACGCAACGGCGCAACGGTTACGCAACGGCACGTGCAATGCCCAGCCAGAGCTGCGTGGCGTCGTAGCGTCGTTGCGGTGGAAACTCATTGGAAGGCTTCGCGTATGCGTTCGTTCAACTTCGCGTTCACCACGCTCCGACTCAGGTGAATGAGGTTCTTGATGGTGATATCGTTGCTGATCCCGTGGCCGATCATCACGTTACCGTTCACGCCGAGCACAGGGCAACCGCCGTAGTTCTCATAGTCGAAGCGATCGAAGAAGGGCTCGTGCACGCCGCGGTTCTTCAGCAGGTCGTGGAAGGCCTCCACGGCTTTCAGCACGATGTTGCCGGTGAAGCCATCGGTGACGATCACATCGGCCTTGTCGTTGAAGAGGTCGCGGCCCTCGATGTTGCCCACGAAGTTGAACTGGCCGCTCTCCTTCATCAGGCCGAAGGCACTTTGCGTCACCACATTGCCCTTCTTGTCCTCCTCGCCGATGTTCAACAGGGCCACCTTCGGATTCTTGATGCCGTAAACGGATTCGGCCAGGAGCGAACCCAGCAGGCCGAATTGACAGAGCACGTCGGGCTTGCAATCGGCGTTGGCGCCCACATCCAGCAGGATGCCGTATCCGCCGTTCTCCTTGGGAAGCACGCTGGGGATGCAGGGGCGGATGACGCCGGAAATGGCCTTCACGCTGAAGATGCTGCCCACCAGCATGGCGCCGGTGTTCCCGGTGCTGGCGAAGGCATCGATCTTTCCTTCCTTCAGCAGCTGAAAGCCGATGGAGATGCTGCTCTTCGGCTTGGCTTGCAGCGCCTTGGTGGCGTTGTCGTGGAAGGTGATATCGTCCTCGCTGGGTACAATGTCAAAGGCCGAAGGGTCCGCCCCCTCGGCCTTCAAGCCTTCCGTGATCGTTGCCGCGTGGCCAATGAGGACCAACCGCACATCGGTGGGCAGTTCCTTGGCCGCCATCACGGCAGCGCGAATGGTTACGACCGGTCCGTGGTCGCTGCCCATGATGTCCAATCCGATCCGCATGTCGCTCATAGCCCTGTCCGAAGGAAGGGCAAATGAAGGACGAAAGGATGGTTATTCGCTCTTGGCCTTGGTGGAGACCACCTTGCCGCGGTACATCAGGTCGTCGCCCACCTGGTAGGCGCGGTGGCGCATGTGCACTTCGCCCGAGTTGGGATCGGTGCTCAGTGTGGGCACACCCGCCTTCTTGGTGCTGCGGCGGCTGGCGGTACGGGTGTGCGAGAATCGGCGTTTTGGATTTGGCATCGTCGTTCGGATTATACCTCTGCCCGATGGGGCGGAAGCGGGCTGTTATCAGGTTTTTTTCTTGGTCTTCAGTGTCTTCAGCACCTCCCAGCGCGGGTCGGGGATGGGCTCATGTTCGATCTTGAAACGGGAAAAAGCGGCCGCCACCTCGGGATCGCATTGGCCTTCCGGATGCACATGCCGGTAGGGCAGGTGCAGGCAGATGCATTCGAAGAGGTAGTGGGTGAGGTTCACCTCGTGTGCATGGATGTCCAGGGGCACCAGTTCCTCGTCCTCGATATCGCTTTCGTGCGTGAGCTTGAAGATCTGGCGTTGCTCGCCTTCGACCGGCTGCTGCATGGGCGCATTGCAGTGGTCGCATAGCATGTTCAGGTAGCCGTCCACGTGGATGTTGGCCACCAACAGGTGCTCGCTCTTGTCCAGTTCCACGCGGGCCTTCACCTCGCCACCCAGCTCGTACTCCTCCATGCCGGTGGCTTGGAAGAACGGCAGGCCCAGCTCGAACGCGAACTCGTGCCGGCCGTCGGCCAGACCGCTGAACTGGATGGTATGTTCGCTGAGCGCCTCCATGGTACGGGAGTTCCCCGTGCAAGGGCCCCGACCGGGTCGGGACAGGCCGGCAAAAGTACGCAGATCGGGCGAATTACGGACCTATGAACACCTGTTCATAACCGTTCACGGCAGGGAGCATTGGCCACGAACGCGTGTACATGTTGAGGGGCTGCGTACGTCAGTCACATAAACTGCTGACGATCACGGAAATACAGCCAAACGACAGTTCGGAACACAACTATTCCCTAAGTGGATCACTTACAGCACCCGGATCTCCGTACGCCGGTTCTTGGCCTTGTGGGCAGCTGAATCATTGGGGACCAACGGCTTGGCCGACCCATACCCCACAGGCTTGAGGCGATCGGCGGCAATACCGCTCTGCACCAGATGCGCCACCACGGCATGGGCCCGTTCGGTGCTCAGCTGATCGTTACGGTCCTCATCCCCATCGCTGTCGGTGTGCCCGCTGATCTCCAAGCGCAGGGTGGGGTTCTGGGTGAGCAGGTCAACGATCCGGTCCAGTTCGCCTATGGAAGCGTTGTTGAGGGCGGCCTTGTCCTTGTCGAAGAACACGTTGCGCATGATCTCCTGTGCGCCTGCCTTCAAGGGCTTCAGGGCCATGTCCACATTCAAGGCCACCGCACCCCCGCCAACGGGCACGGAGATGTTCTCCGAGTGGATGAGGTAGCCATCGGCATGCACCACCATGGCGTATTCCTTGCCGCCCGGGAGCACGGCCATGTACTCGCCGTTCGTGTTATCGCTCTTGAAGCTGGCCACCAATGAACCATCCACCAGGCTCAACAGGTCGATCGTAGCGTCGATGGCGGACATGCCCTGATCGTTGGTGAGCCTGCCCGAGACCAGTACGGTATTGGAACCTGCGGTGGCACCCGGTACACCGGAGCTAGCCGCGGAAGCGGTCTCCTCGGCATGGAACTCCGGGGTGAAGTCCACACGGTACAGATCGTCCTCGCCGAGGCCATCCGGTCGTACGCTGCTGAAATAGCCGGTGCTGCCGTCGGCCGTAAGCACGAAGAAGAGGTCATCCTCGGGCGAGTTCACGGGCCATCCGAGGTTCTCGGCCTTGCCCCAGTGCCCGTCCTGCAGCACGCTCTTGAACACGTCGTATCCGCCCATGGTCGTATGGCCGCGGCTGCTGAAGTAGATCGTCCGGCCATCGGGGTGCACATAGATGCCCTCTTCATCCTGGATCGTGTTCACGGCGGGGCCAAGGTTCGAGGCCGCGCCCCAGGTCAGTGCCATGGCGTCCCAACGGCTTACCCAGATGTCCTGGCCGCCTACGCCCCCCTCGCGATCGCTCACGAAGAACAGTTGTTGGCGGTCGAAGCTGTACCACGCACTGGTCTCCGATCCCGGGGAATTGATGGTGGCCGGCAGGGCAATGGGATCCCCCCATGTGTCCCCCTCGCGGCGGCTCTCGAACAGGTCGCCGGCGCCGCGATCATCGCGATAAATGATCATCGTGCGGCCGTCGTTGAAGAGGCCCACCGAGGCATCGTTGATGGTGGAGTTCACGGGTGGGGCCATGGGCACGGGATCGCTCCAGCCCGTGGGCTTGCGCTCGCAGGCATAGATGTCCTCGAAGAATTCGTTGGTGGCCTTGTTGGTCTTGCCCCCGGTGCTGTTGGCTCGGCGGCTGGTGAACATCATGCGGTTACCGTCGGCGGTTACGAGAGCGCCATAATCGGCCAGCTCGCTATTGATCGTAGCCCCCAGGTTGGTCACCTTCGCGTTCACCGGGTTGGCTTCGAGGCTCCTGCCGTTGCGGCACTCGATGAGGCGGCGATCGGCGGTGTTGTACAAGGCTTCAGGATCGGGCATGCGGCCAATGGACGCCTTATGCAGGCCATATTCCTCCGTGGCCTTGTCCCACGCAGCATTGAGTTGGTAGGCGTACCCGAGCAGGAAGTGGATGCGCGGGGTCAAGGGGTCCAGGTCGTAGGCCTTCTGGAAACAGCCCAGGGCGCGGTAATGGAAGCGGCCGTTCAGGTGGCACAGTCCCATTTTCATGTTCAGTTCGGCATTGTTCGCGTTGATGGCCTCGGCCTGCTGGTAAAAGGCGAGGGCTGCTGAGTAGCGGTTGCCACCTTCGCGGAACAAGGCATCGCCGGCCTTTATGGCGGCAAGGGCCTGTTTCAGCGCAGCGGGGTCGGCGATGTGCTCCTTGTCGAAGGGCACGGTGGCCGGTGCCTGGGCTTGCGCATGGAGCGCGAACACGGCAAGTAGAAGGGAGATGAGGTGGCGCATGCTCTGTTTAAGGACCTGGATTTTTCGCACGTGGCCTGTTCATACGTAACGCGTGGCATGCAGGTTCGCCCGGGCGAAGGCGGATAGTTTTGGCGCCGCTCCATCAGGCCACCGCGCGTGGCCACCAGATACACCCCATGGCCAAGAAGACCGCGACCAAGAAGACCGCCCCCGCCAAACGCACCAGCATCCTCGATAAGGCGAGCCTGGATTTCATGGCGCGCTACCTCAACAATCCCAGCCCCACGGGTTTCGAGAGCGGCGGACAACGGATATGGCTGGATTACCTGGAACCCTACATCGACTCCTACTTCACGGATAATTACGGTACCGCCGTGGGCGTGGTGAACCCGGATGCCAAATACAAGGTGGTGATCGAGGCGCACGCCGATGAGATCAGCTGGTTCGTGCACTACATCACCAAGGACGGCTTCATCTATGTGCGTCGCAATGGCGGCAGCGACCATACGATCGCACCGAGCATGCGGGTGAACATCTTCACGGACAAAGGCATCGTGAAGGCCGTCTTCGGCTGGCCCGCGATCCACGTGCGCACGGGCAAGAACGATCCCGTGCCGAGCCTGGACAACATCTTCCTGGACTGCGGATGCAGCAGCAAGGAGGAAGTGGAGAAGCTGGGCGTGCACGTGGGCTGTGTGGTCACCTTCGAGGATGAGTTCATGGTGCTCAACGAGAAGCACTATGTGGGCCGCGCGTTGGACAACCGCATGGGGGGCTTCATGATCGCGCAAGTGGCGCGGTTGCTGAAGGAGAACAAGGTGAAGCTGCCCTTTGGCCTCTACATCACCAACAGCGTGCAGGAGGAAGTGGGCCTTCGCGGCGCGGAGATGATCGTGGAGCGCATCCGACCCGACCTGGCGATCGTGACGGATGTTACGCACGACACGCAGACGCCGATGATGAACAAGATCCAGAGCGGTGATGTGGCCTGCGGCAACGGTCCCGTACTGGCCTACGGACCGGCGGTGCACAACACCGTGCTCAAGAAGATCATCGCCGCAGCGGAAAAGGAGAAGATCAAGTTCCAGCGGGCCGCGGTGAGCCGCGCCACCGGCACCGACACCGATGCCTTCGCCTACGGCGCCGCGGGCGTGCCCAGCGCCCTGATCAGCCTGCCGTTGCGCTACATGCACACCACCGTTGAGAGCGTGCACCGCGACGACGTGGAGAGCGTGATCAAGTTGATCTACGCATCGCTCCGCTCCATCAAGGGCGGCGAGGACTTCCGGTATTTCAAGTAAGAGCGTTCTTCACCTCCTTCCGCTGACGCAGGAAGCGGATAGGAGGGTCGAAACCTGGTTTACTTCCCCCTCCTGCGCCACTGCAGGTGGCGATAGGAGGGGTGCCCGAAGGGCGGGGTGGTTAAACACGCTGTCACCACCCCAGTCGCCTACGGCGACATCCCCTCCTCGGGGAGGAGGGGGGAAACCAAGTTGGCATTCATCCACATCCATCCGCGTTCATCGGCGTCCATCTGCGGTTGGAACTCGAGGCCCTTGATCCCCAGCAAATAGCAACGACCTTCGCCGTGCATGAAGTGGGAACTGGATGACAATTCGCGCTCGGGGTTCCACTACCTGATACTCGGTGCGCTGGTGACGGCCGCGCTGGTCGCGCTCAACTGGGGACTTGATCGCCTCTATCCCGGAGTCGGTCCGCACGGTGCCTTTGGGCATGGCTACTTGATCGCGGACGATGGCGTGCGCTTGATCGGAGCGGAAACAACGCGCGGTGAACGGTTGGCCGCGGTGGTGTTGCTGGCGTTGGGTGTGGCAGTGCTCTTCGGCATCGGTGCCGCGCTCATGGCCCGGGTGCTGGGCGCGCACCCACGGCGACCGGCCCTTGCCGTGGGCCGAGCGATGTTCATCGTGGTGTTCATCGGCGGCGCTTACGCTGCGCTCTTCCTACCGCCGCGCGAGTTCATCGGTCGCCGTGATGGGATGTTGATCGTGTGGGATCGGGACGAACTGCTGAGCGACATCCCGCTTCCGAAGAACCGGATCATCCTGCTGGTGGCAGAAGCTGATGTGAGCGAGGTGCATGCGGCGCGGATCCCCGTGGGCCATGATCGTTGTCGCTGGATGATCGAAGGGAAGATGCGGGATGGAGCGTCGCTTCCCTTGGGCTCATCCACCGTGGTCGCGGCGAACGATACATCTGCTCAACAGGCAGCGGAATTGCGCGCTGCTGAATTACTTCGCCTCATCAAGCGGCCATGACCGAACCGCGTTACATACCCCTAGGTCGTTTCCTGCACGGGGCGCTCGTGCTGTTGCTGGTGGGCGTGGTGGCCTGGGTGCTGTATGAACTGCGCGCCGCGCTCATCCCCTTCATCATCGCCGTGCTCCTGGCGTACATGATGGAGCCAATGGTGGAACGCTTGCAGCGGATGGTGAAGAACCGGAGCGCTGCGGTGATCATTACCCTGTTCCTGGTATTCGGGGCGATCATCGGCATCTTCATGCTCATTGTCCCCATGATGGCGCGTGAGGTGGCGCACTTCGGACACCTCATGGCGGTCCAGTTCCCCTTGTGGCAGCAGCAGGTTCAAGATCTTCCGTGGATGCGCGATGCCCTGGCGCATGTGGCCGCAGTGGACCTGCAGCAGTACCTCACGGCCGAGAACCTGCTCAACATCGCGCGCAAGGCATTACCTGGTTTCTGGCAGGGCATCAGCAGTGTGTTCGGCTGGTTGCTGGGCCTGGTGGGCGTGTTCACCACGCTCATGTACCTGCTCTTCATCCTCATCGACGAGGAGGACGTGAAGTCGAACCTCGACGGCATGATCCCCACAGCTTATCGCGGCCGCGTGATGGCGGTGCTTGGTGACCTGGAGCGCGTGATGGAGCTCTACTTCCGGGGCCAGGTGAAGATCGCGCTGATCCTGTGCGTGGTGTACTCCATCGGTTTTCTCATCGTGGGCCTGCCCATGGCGCTGGCATTGGGTATCCTGGCCGGCCTCTTGAGCCTGATCCCCTATTTCGCACTGTTGAGCGCGCTGCCGGTATTCCTGAGCTGCGGGTTGCTGGCGATGGAGTCCGGGCGCTCCATCTGGGTGATCATCCTGTTGGCGCTGGCGGTGTATGCCGTGGCCCAGGTGATCGAGGGCTACGTGCTGATCCCGCGCATACAGGGGAAAAGCACAGGGTTGCGCCCGGTGTACATCCTGCTGGCCCTTTCGGTGTGGGGCTCGCTGTTGGGGCTGGTGGGCATGATCCTGGCGCTGCCGCTCACAACGGTGATGTTGAGCTACTACCGCCGGGAAGTATTGGGGGAGAAGGCGCCATTGCCCGGTCCCGATCGCCCCATCCCGCAAACGCCACCAGAGGCCCCCTGATCCCCGGTGGTCGACCTTGCGGCCCGCTTCATCGCTTTGTGTTGACGCCCGCTGGGCGACCGGTCTAATTTGCGTGCGCTCCGCATGCACATACGATTCATCAAGGCTTCCGACACGCATTCGCTGCGCCATCGCGTGCTGCGTCCGCACCAGACCATTGAGGACTGTGACTATCCGAACGACCGCAACCTGGAGAGCTTCCACTTGGGCGCCTTCCTAGGAGGCCACTTGATCGGCATCGGTTCGTTCTATCCCGAGCGGAACGAAGCACTCAAAGGCTGGAAGCAATACCGGTTAAGAGGTATGGCCACGCATCCGGAGTTCCATGGCCAGGGCGTGGGGCGGGAGCTGCTGGAGTTCGCCTTCGACCACTTGCACGCCAAGAAATGCGACCTGCTGTGGTGCAACGCGCGCATCAATGCCAAGGGTTTTTATGAGCGCTTGGGCTTCACCGTGCATGGCGAGCCCTTCACCCTCGAAGGCATCGGCGAACACTTCGTGATGGTGCGCCGCATTTGAGTGGCGGATAGCTTCGCCCTGTGCCTCCTCGCCCTTCCGATCGCGTGCTCATCATCGGGCTGCTGTTGCTGAACTTCATGCTGAAGTTCAGCTGGCTCGGCCTGAACGAACTCTCCGGCGACGAGCCCTTCACCGTGTACTGGTCGCAGCGGCCCCTGACTGAGCTCTTCGCGATGTTGCGCACGGAGAATAATCCGCCCTTGTATTTCCTGCTGATCAAGGCGTGGAGCCACCTCGTCCCGTTCACCGCTGCATGGTTGCGCGTGCCTTCCGCAACGTTCAGTGCGCTGGCCGTTTGGCCCTTGTTCCTGCTTGGAGCGCGGCTGGGCGGGCGCGCTGTGGGCATCGTCACGGTCCTGTTGTTCACCTTCAGCAACTACCATTTCGGCTTTGCGCACGAGGTGCGGTCCTATGCGCTCTTCACGCTGCTGGCAACAACAGGCATGTGGCTCCTGGTGCGCAGGGCGTCGATCCCGAACAACGGTCGCCAAGTGATGCTCGGCCTATCCGCGCTGAACGCATTGATGGTCTACACGCACTTCTTCGGCTGGCTGGCCATTGGCATGCAGTTGCTGTGTGTGCTGTTGCTGCCGGAGCTGCGTCCCCTGCGCCGCCAGTTCCTGCTGGGCATGGCCATCACCGCCGTGTGCTATTCACCCTATGCGGCCATTTTCGCTGAACGTGCCGGCACGAGTGTTTCGCAAGGCACATGGGTGGAGGTGCCGCCGCTGGAAGAACTGTACAACATGGTGTGGCGTTGGAGCAATGCGCCGGTGCTCGCCGTGCTGTTCACGGTGGTGATCATCCTGGGTCTCTGGCGTTCGAAGGTCCGCGACCCGGGCATGCGACTCGCCTTGCTGTGGTCCTTCGCTCCGTTGCTGGGCATGTTCCTCGTTTCGCAATGTGTACCCATGTTCCTCGACCGTTACCTTGTGTACGCGGCACCCGGCTACTGCTTGCTCGTGGCGCTTACATTGAAGGCGGTCGTGCAGGATCAACGCGTGAGCATGGGGCTTTCGGCGCTCGCCGTTATGGGCATGTGCGACACCTTCACACCATGGAATGATACGGCTCGGCACCCGTCGAAGGTTGTGGAGCAGGTGAATGCATGGTGCGATGGCAAATGCACCATTCACGTGATCCCTCGCTGGTACTGGTTGAATTACCAGGCGGGGGCTGACATCCGTTCGCTGCGGAACGACCAGTCACCGTTGTTGAACGGGGAGGAGGAACACCTCGGAGCGCCACAGGCACAAAGCGCCGTCGTAGTGGATGCGGGATCAGCGCTGGTGGACCCACAACGTTCGTGGTTCCATGAATTGAGGGCGAAGTATCCCACCGTGGATTCCGTGCAGGCCGATCATCGGGTGTGGGTGTTCCGCTTTCATCGGTGAGCGGGGGACCAACGGTTCGTCACGCGCATGAACCGCCCATGGAACGAAGAGTGTTCGGATGACCTGGGTGATCAACTTCGCGATCACTTTCACCAAAGAACCCATGAAGAACCCATCGTTCATTCCCGCCATCGCAGCACTGGCACTGCTGGCCGCCTGCGGACAGCCAGCGGCAAAGCAGGCCGAGGCCAAACTGGAACCAGCGCCCAATGTCCCCATGAAGGACTTCTTCCGGAATCCCGAGAAGTCGGGCTTCAGGATCAGTGCGGACGGACAGTACTTCGGCTTCCGCGCGCCGTGGCATAACCGCATGAACCTGTTCGTGCAGAAGGTGGGCGACAGCACCGCCACCCAGGTGACAACGGACACGGTGCGTGACATCGGCGGCTATTTCTGGAAAGGTGATCGACTGGTTTACGGCCGCGATATCAATGGCGACGAGAACTACATCGTGTTCAGTGCCAGCATCGATGGCAAGGACGTCAAGGCCTTGACTCCCGAGAAGGGTGTTCGTGCCGAAGTGCTGGATGATCTGCACGGTGTGGAGGGCATGGAGAGCACCATCATGGTGGCCATGAACAAACGCAATCCGCAGGTCTTCGATCCGTGGTACGTGAACATCGCGACCGGTGAAATGAAGCAGGCGCTGGACAACTCGCCCAACTACGAATCATACGTAACGGACCACACCGGCGTGATCCGCATCGCCAGCAAGACCGACGGCGTGAACACCACCTACTACCACCGCGGCAGCGACAAGGAGCCCTTTGCGGAATACATGTCCGTGAGCTTCAAGGATGCCTGGCAGCCGATGTTCTTCACCTTCGACAACAAGAACCTGTATGTGAACAGCAACCTGAACGGACGCGACAAGTCGGTGATCGCCGAGTGGGATATCGTCGGCAAGAAGGAAGTGAAGGAGATCGCTTCCTCGCCGGACTACGACATGGGTGGTCTGGACTTCAGCCGCAAGCGCAAGGTGATCACCATCGCATCGTACACCGGTGCCAAGCAGGAGGAGATCTTCCTGGACGACCAGACCAAGGCCTTGTATGACAAGCTGAAGGCCCAACTGCCCGGCTATGAGCTGGGGCTTGCCAGCATGAACGATGCGGAGGACAAGTACACGGTGTGGATCGGCAGCGACCGCGTAACGGGTCGCTTCTACTACTACGACCAGGCCGCGGACAAGCTGACCTTGCTGGCCGACCGCACACCTTGGTTGAAGGAAAGCGACATGGCGGAGATCAAGCCGATCGAATACACCAGTCGTGATGGTATGAAGATCCAGGGCTACCTCACGCTGCCGAAGGGCCGGGAGGCGAAGAACCTGCCCGTCGTCATCAATCCGCACGGTGGTCCGTGGGCCCGCGATCAGTGGGGTTTCAACAACGAAGCGCAGTTCCTGGCCAACCGGGGTTACGCGGTGTTGCAGATGAACTTCCGCGGCAGCACCGGCTACGGTCGCAAGCATTGGGAAGCCAGCTTCAAGCAGTGGGGCAAGACCATGCAGAACGACATCAGCGACGGTGTGGAGTGGCTCGTGAAGCAGGGCATCGCCGATCCGAAGCGTGTGGCGATCTATGGCGCCAGCTACGGCGGCTACGCCACGCTCGCCGGCATCACCTATACGCCCGACCTGTACGCCTGCGCCGTGGATTATGTGGGCGTAAGCAACATGTTCACCTTCATGACCACCATTCCTCCATACTGGGAACCGGGTAGGAAGATGTTCTACGAGATGGTGGGCGACCCCGTGGCCGACAGCGTGATGATGCGCGAAGCCTCGCCGGTGTTCTTCGTGGACCGCATCAAGTGCCCCCTGTTCATCGCACAGGGCGCCAATGACCCCCGCGTGAACAAGGCCGAAAGCGACCAGGTTGTGGAGGCGCTGAAGAAGCGCGGCATCGAGGTGGAGTACATGGTGAAGGACAACGAAGGCCATGGCTTCCACAACGAGGAGAACCGCTTCGACTTCTACAACGCCATGGAGAAGTTCCTGGACAAGTACATCGGCAGCGGCTACAAGGCCGCCACCGTGGAGGAGAAGAAAGCTGCGTGATGTGTTCGTCCCGGCTCCAGGGCCGGGGTGGTGAAAGCTCGATCATGCGTGAACGGCGGTCCTTCGGGGCTGCCGTTCTATTTTGCGGCATGTCCACCCTCGCCGCCCTTGTTCAGCACGAAGGCCTGCGTCGCTTGCGCGAAGGGCAGGAGCGCATCCATGCGTGCGTGAAACGCTTGAACGATGAGCAACTCTGGTACCGGCCCAATACGCACACCGTGAGCGTAGGCAACCTCGTGCTGCATCTCACGGGCAACGTGGGCCAGTGGATCAACAGCACCATGGGCGCCCGCCCCGACCAGCGGGACCGGGACAGCGAATTTGCGGAGCAGGGGCCCATCGATAAGCGCTTGTTGTTGGAGCAACTGGACGCCACCCTGGCCCATGCCTATGAGGTGATTCGCGGGTTAAGCGCCCAGGACCTGGAGCGCACCTGGGGCGTGCAGGGCTTCCAGGAGACGGGCGTGGCCATCGTGCTGCATGTGGTGGAGCATTTCAGCTACCACGTAGGCCAGATCACCCTGCACACCAAGCTGTTGCTGGACATTGACACCGGTTATTACGGGGGCCAGGACCTGAACGCCAAGGGGTAAGCTGGGTCGATCGAGGCTCAGGCATCGGTTCACACGCCGATCACGTCATATTCACGTATGTCTCCAAGAAAGCACTGGGAATGGCGCGAACCATCACGCGTTCAGGGTGTTGCCATGGCCAACACTCAGTTAACTTGCCTGCCGTGAACATATCCGGACCGTATCTGCCCAAGTCGCTCGCCAGCGCACTCTTGATCGTCGTGGTGTCGAACGCCACGGGGCAGGTGGTGCTCAACGAGGTGTGCGTGTCGAACATGACCGGCCTCACGGTGAGCCATCCCATCGACGGCAGCCCACAGCAGGAGGATTGGGTGGAGCTGTTCAACACCACGGCCACAGCGGTGAACCTTGCGGGGTGGTACCTCAGCGATGATCCGGCGCAGAACACCAAGTGGGCCTTTCCGGCCGGTGCGAGCATTCCGG
The DNA here is from genome assembly GCA_031411095.1 of Flavobacteriales bacterium. Lineage (GTDB taxonomy): Bacteria > Bacteroidota > Bacteroidia > Flavobacteriales_F > PHOS-HE28 > PHOS-HE28. The sequence goes on from JANOAK010000010.1 coordinate 42,858, forward strand.
CCAATGGTCGCTTGGTGGTGCTCTGCTCCACGTGGAATACCCTTGTCGGCGGTTACTACTGCACCAATTTCAAGCTGAACCAGACCTCAGCCGACCATGTGGTACTGAGCAACCCGGGCGCTACGATCATCGACGACTACACCATGACACTGCGCACCAAGGAGGACCAGAGCCGCGGCCGCGTCCCCGATGGTTCCGGTGCGTGGTCACTGCTCGCTACTCCCACACCCAACGCAGCCAACGGTCCCGCCAGCCCTGAGTACGTCGCGCGACCCACGCTGAGCCCTGGGGCCGGTTTCTACGGTGCTGCACAATCGGTCACCATCACCGGTCCTGCCGGGGCCACCATCCGCTACACGCTGAACGGCAACAAGCCCACGGCCACCTCCACGGTGTACGCGGGTCCGATCAATGTGGCGGCCACCACCGTGGTGCGCGCGGCCTGCTTCAGCAACACGCCCGGTGTTCCGCCGAGCTTCATCGAGACCAACACGTACTTCATCAACAGCCCGCACACGGTGGCGGTGCTGAGCATTGCCGATGATCAACTGCCGAGCCTCCTGGGCGGCAACCAGATCGAGCCGCTGGGCTCCTTTGAATATTTCGGCCCCGATGGTCTCTTGCGTGATGAGGCCGTCGGCCACTTCAACGAACACGGCCAGGACAGCTGGGCCTATGACCAGCGGGGCTTCGACTACATCGCCCGCGATCAGACCGGTTACAATGACGCCATCCACTATCCCATCTTCCGGAGCAAGACGCGCGACAAATACCAGCGGCTCATCATCAAGGCCCTCGCGGGCGACAACTGTCCCTTCGGCCCCGGACAGCCGGCCCACATCCGCGACCCCTATGTGCAGGCCCTGAGCCAGACCGGTGATCTGCGGGTGGATGAGCGCAGCTACGAACCTTGCGTGCTGTACATGAACGGCCAGTATTGGGGCGTGTACGACATGCGCGAGAAGGTGGACGACGCCGACTTCACCAAGGAATACTACGATCAGGATGGGAACAACATCTACTTCATAAAGACGTGGGGCGGCACGTGGAACGAGTATGGGGGTGCGGCCGCTTCGGCGGATTGGGACGCGCTGCGCAACTACATCAACACCAACGACATGGGCGACCCCACGGCCTTTGCGTATGTGGATGACCGGTTCAATTGGAAGAGCCTGATAGACTATTTCTGCTTGAACAGCTACACCGTGTGTGCCGACTGGCTGAACTGGAACACGGCCTGGTGGAAAGGGCTCGATCCGGCCGGCGAACACCGGAAGTGGGGCTACGTGCTGTGGGACATGGACGCCACGTTCGGGCACTACGGCAACTTCACCGGCATTCCGGACCAGAGCGCGAACGCCGATCCCTGCGCGGTGGAGGAACTGGGTGATCCGGGCGGTCAGGGACATACTGTGATCCTGAACAAGCTGATCACGGAGAACCAGATGGTCTACGACTACTACGTGAACCGCTATATCGATCTGGGCAACACGGTGTTCAGTTGCGACAACATGAACCACCTGCTGGACAGCCTGCTGGCCATGACCACGCCGGAGATGCCTGCGCAATGTGCGCGGTGGGGCACCAGCATGGCCACGTGGGAAGCGAACGTGCAGGTGCTGCGCGATTTCATCGATGCACGATGCGTCACCACCCAGCAGGGGATGGTGGACTGCTACGATCTGGAGGGCCCTTACAACGTGGTCTTCAAAGTGGAGCCGCCGCTCAGCGGCCGCATCCAGGTGAACTCGGCCGTTCTGCCAACATACCCGTTCCAGGGTATCTACTACGGAGCGATCAACACTGAGCTGCAGGCCCTGAGCGAAAGCGGGTGGAGCTTCGACCACTGGGAAGCGACGAACCACACCTTCTTACCCGGCATGACGGACTCCGTGGTGAACTTCATGTTCACGGGCACGGACACCATCATCGCGCACTTCACACCGCCGATCCAGTATGAAGTGGTGTTGATGACCGATCCACCCAACACGGCCACCATCACCTTCGATGGCATCGCCTACAACAGCTTCCCGGTATCGGTACCCGTGGCCGAAGGCATTCCGATGCCCTTGCTCGTGGCGCCGAACATGTTCTACGACTTCAAGTATTGGGAGGTGAAGCATAACATTCCCAACACCAACGACAGCACCCGCCGGGACATCCAGGTCACGTTCTACGAGTCCGACACGATCATCGCTCACCTGGCGGAACAGGACTATGCCTATTGGGCGCCGAATGCGTTCAGTCCCAATGGCGACGGCATCAACGACGTGTGGCAGCCGTGGGGCAATGTGATCGATCCGGAGACCTTCGAGCTGGAGATCTACGACCGTTGGGGCCGCGTGATCTTCAGCAGCGATGATCCCCGCATGGCGTGGGATGGTGGCACCACGCCGCTCGGCGTCTATGCCTTCCGCGTGCGACTTCGCGAGGGCATCACCCTCAAGGTGCACAAGCAGATGGGCTACGTCACGGTGATCCGCTGACGAGCATCCACAGGAATGGTCGGCGTTGCCGACCTATGCTGTACTGAGGGTTAACCGCAGATTACGCCGATGGCGCAGATAAATGCAATGGCACGCAGATGACGCTGATCCTTATGATCTGCGCGGATGAATGCGGTTCATTGCCCCCCTGGTCTCTGTTTGTCCCTCTGTGAAGCGCACGCAATCTCCGCGATCCCCGCGCCCTCGCCTGCGCAGAAGCCGCTTCGGCGGGCGCAGGTCCGCGTGAGGCCAACAACCCTCTGCGCGCTCTGCGCCTCTGCGGGAGGCCAACGTAAGCCCTCCACGCCCTCCGCGCCCTGCGCCTTCGCGTAGCCGCTTCGGCGGAGCAAGGCCCGCGAGAGACCCCCCAGTTCACCGCGCCCCTCCTACATTCGTCGCATGAACAAGATCGTGGCGAACGCCGACGCGGCCATTGAAGGCATCCGCGACGGCATGACCTTGATGGTGGGCGGATTCGGGCTGTGCGGCATTCCGGAGAACAGCATTGCGGCGTTGGTGCGTAGCGGGGTGAAGGAGCTCACCTGTATCAGCAACAACGCGGGGGTGGACGACTTCGGCCTGGGGCTGTTGTTGAAGACGCGGCAGATCAAGAAGATGATCAGCAGCTACGTGGGCGAGAACGAGGAGTTCGAACGCCAGATGCTCAGCGGTGAGCTCGATGTGGAACTGATCCCGCAGGGTACGTTGGCGGAGCGGTGTCGCGCCGGCGGGTCCGGCATCCCGGCCTTCTTCACGCCTGCCGGCTACGGTACGGAGGTAGCGCAGGGCAAGGAGACGCGTGAGTTCCACGGCAAGATGTACGTGATTGAGCAATGGCTCCGGTCCGACTTCAGCGTGGTGAAAGCGTGGAAGGGCGACAGGCATGGCAACCTGGTGTACAGGACAACGGCGCGCAACTTCAACCCCGTGATGGCCATGGCCGGTGGCGTGACCATCGCCGAGGTGGAACACTTGGTGGAGCCGGGCGAACTGGATCCGGACCTGATCCACACGCCGGGCATCTTCGTTCACCGCATCTTCCAAGGCACGCATTACGAGAAGCGCATCGAGCAGCGCACCGTGCGCAAGCGGTCCTGACCTGCCCATGGCCACCGGTGCACACAAGGACGGTCGACCGTTCGCTGCTATTGCATTGCTGGTACTCGTGTTCCTGGTGTTGCGTGCCGCCTTGGTGCCCATGGTGCACGATGAAGCGCGGGCATACCAGCTGATGGTGGTCCCCGGCGAGCTGTTCTGGTTCACCGGGCCATGGGATGTGGGCAACCACATGCTGCATACCGTGTTGATGTCCCTCGGCGCCTATCTCCTCGGTCCGAGCCTCTTCGTGCTCCGGGTGTGGAGCCTGCTGGCTTTCGTGCTGTACGCGTGGTACACCTGGCGTTCGGGCGCATGGTTCCATGCGCGCCTCGTGCGCTGGGGTTTCTGGGGCGCGATGCTGTGCATGCCGTTCCTGCTGGACTTCTTCGCGCTGGCACGCGGTTACGCGGTGGGCATCGCCTTCCTCCTGATGGCCCTGCATCACATCGTCCGCTTCGCGCGGGAGGAGAAGCAGCGCGACCTGCTCCTGAGCCTGGTGGCCATGGCGTTGGGTGTCCATGCGCTGCTATCCATGTTGGTCGTTTGGTGCGCGCTGCTCGGGGTACTGGCCGTGCTGGTGCTGGTCAGTGATCATCGTGAGCTTCGGCTCGAACGCATTCTTTGGCTGGTCGTGCTGGGTGTGCTGCCCATGCTGCCTCCGGTGTTCTTCGGCCTGGGACTCAGCACCCGCGGCATGCTGTACGCGGGCACGGCGGACGGCCTGTACGCGGGCACCTTGTTCTCCCTCACCGATCTGATGTTCGGCAAGGGTGGTCGCATGGCACCCCTGCTCGCGGCGGTGCTCTTCGCGGCGGCGCTCGCGGTCGCCGGGTTCGCGGTTGTTGGTGGGCGTGACCGGACGAGCTCATTGATCGTTATTGGGTCGGTCGCTGCGCTCACGCTCATGGGCCAGGTGGTGATGTCCAGCATGATGCACGTGTTGTACCCCATCGATCGCAGTGCCCTGTACTTCTTGCCCTTGGGACTTTTGGTGATCGCCTTGGCCATCGATCATTTGGCCATTCCTCGTGCGCGGTTGGCCTGGCTGTCGCTCGTGCTGTTGGTGCTTCCGTTGCGTACGCTGAGCACGGTGAACTTCACGCGGCCGGTGATGTGGAGCGAACAATGCACGCCCCGTGCCTTCCATACGCTCATTGAGCAACGGCAGGCCCGGAGCGATCGCATGCTGCTCATCGGCGCACACAAGTTCATGGGCCGGTCATGGAGCTTCGAGAACCGGCGGCGCTCGGCCCCGGTGAACGAGCTGGACATCGATGCCTTTCCGCAACCGCTGTGCGACCTGTTGTTGATCGACACCACCATGTACGATGCCCCCGACGGGTTCCGCACCATTGCCCGGGCACCCGGCGGACGCAATAACCTGATGGAACGAATGACCCCGTTGCGTTCACGGCTCGTGCTGGACAGCACATTCTCGCTGCCCCGTTCCGCGGATGAGTATGTGAAGCTGTGGGAGCCCCAGGCACGTGCTTGGCATGGTCGTTCGGTCCTGGTGGATGTGGATATGATCGTGCGCACGGACGCATCAGCGACGAAAGCCCTTCTGGTGATGGAGGTGGCGGACAGCAGCGGTGCGCATGTGTTCTACAGTGGCTCGGAGGTGGACGACCAACGGGAGGCGGCATTGGAAGGCCGGTACCGGATCGCGAAGCGCATCTCTTCCGTTCCGTTCAATTCGGCGCGCATCGCGGTGTACCTGTTCGATCCACACCGCAGGACACTGACGTTGGAACCCGTGCGGCTGCGTGTACACGAACTGATGCCATGAGCACCGGGGAGCGTTGGCCCTTCCTCCTGCTGGTGGCCGTCACCGGCGCCTACGTGATCATGCGCGCGGCCATGGTGCCCATGGTGCATGATGAATGTGCCAGCCTGATATGGTACGTGCAGCCGGGTGAATGGCTGCCCGATGCCGCGCATTGGGACGCCAACAATCACTTCCTCAGCAATGGCCTAGGCGTGCTTTGCTACAAGCTCTTCGGGCTCCATCCGTTCGCCTTGCGCCTGGGCAGTGTGCTGGCCTTTGCCGCATTCGCCGTGGGCTGTTGGCGGTTGGGAGAACAAGTGCGCGACCACCTTGTGCGTTGGAGCATGTGGGCTGCGCTGCTGCTGTGTCCATTCATGCTCGACTTCTTTTCGCTCTTCCGTGGGTACGGGATCGAACTGGCGGCATGCATCTGGGTGCTTGATGGTCTGTTCCGCTTTGCCTCGACCCGAACGACCGGATCCCTCATGCAGATCCTGCTGGCCCTGTTGGTCGGCACCTCCGCGATGCTCTCCATGGTCCCCATCTGGCTGATCGTCATGGGAATGTTGGGTGGACTTATCACTAGGAACGCACGTGAGCGATCACTCAGCGCCACCACCCGGCATGTTGTGCTGATGGTGACATTGGGTGCGGTACCGTTGCTCTTCGCATCCGCTATCGCCCTACGCATGCAGGACATGTCGCTGCTGTACAATGGCAGTACGGAAGGCTTCGTCGCGGTAACGATGCGTTCGTTGATGCGGTATGTGTTGGGTACCGAACACCCGGTGGCGATCGTGCTGGTGTTGTGCTGTGTTGCAACCGCGACGATGGTGGGGGTGCGGAAGCTGTTGCGAGAAGGACGATGGACCTCTCCGCTCGTGCTCGTGTTGCTCCTGATCTGGGGCGATGTGTTGTTACGCATCCTGTTGGCGGTGATGCGCGGGGTGAACTATCCGGAGGACCGCTCCGGCATCCACTTCGTGCCGCTGGTCATCCTGGCGGTGGCCTTGGCGGGTGATGAGCTGGCATACCGGCGGCACAACCTGCGTTGGAGCGTGGCGGTGCTTTGGGCGCTTCCGATGCGAACCTTGGTGCTGCTCAACGTGGACCATACCGCGTTGTGGGCAGAGCAGTCGGTGCCGGCGCGTTTTGTGCGAAAGGTTGATGAGCTGCAACGTACGGATGGACGTCCGCTGCTCGTTGGCGGCTACCACCAGCTCTCGCTCGCATGGCCCCTGCAAGCGCGGGTGTGCGGGATCACACCGAGTTCCCTGCAGACCGAGGACTTTCCGACCGGTCCCCACGACCTGCGCATTGTCGATGCGCGCTTCCTGCATCAAGCATTGCCCGGATATCGGGCGATCGACAGCGCTGCGGGTCCGGGGCTGTGGTTGCTGGAACGGGTGGCCGCCGTTCAGCCCGAAGAACTGTGGCGAACGGCCTGCCCAAGGCAGTCGGGCAAGGATGAATTCTTCGAGTTGGCGCAATTGCCGGACACGCTGCTTCATGGTGCTACAACCATGGTTGACCTGATGGTCCCTGTGCAATTGGGTGACGTGACCCCGGACCTGTCGGTGGTGCTGGAGGTGAATGATGCACAAGGCGGTAAGCTCTTCTACCGCGCCGTGGCGATGGGTACCATTGCACCACAATGGAACCTGGACACGTTGCGTCAGGTCTATGCGCTCCCGGCCATGTCCTCCGCTGCGCGCGCGGTCGTGTATGTGTACAACCCGCGAAAGCAGACGGTGGAACTAGGCCAGGGACAGGTCCGGCTGTCGCGACTTCGCCCGTGAGCGACGCCTCCCGCGGTCGCGTCTTTCTTGCCATCTTCACCCGCTGAAAGCGGCCACCCCCCCCCGACAGGTCAGGGCGGAGCACCCGCACGAACACCCCCATGCCACTCGACAAGGACCAAATGGCCCGGCGCATCGCGCGCGAACTGAAGGACGGATACTACGTGAACCTCGGCATCGGCATCCCCACGCTGGTGGCGAATCATATTCCGCCCGGGATCAACGTGACGTTGCAAAGCGAGAACGGTATCCTCGGTATGGGTCCGTTCCCGTACGAGGGAGAAGAGGATGCCGACCTGATCAACGCAGGAAAACAGACGGTGACGCTCCTGCCGGGCAGCAGCATCTTCGACAGTGCCACCAGCTTCGCCATGATCCGCGCGCAGAAAGTGCAGCTAACCGTGCTCGGCGCGATGGAGGTGTCCGACACGGGCGACATCGCCAACTGGAAGATCCCCGGCAAAATGGTGAAGGGCATGGGCGGTGCCATGGACCTCGTGGCCAGCGCACAGAACATCATCGTGTGCATGCTGCACACCAACAAGGCCGGCGAGAGCAAACTGTTGAAGAAGTGCACCTTGCCCCTCACCGGCGTGGGCTGCGTGAAGAAGATCGTGAGCGACCTGGGTGTATTCGATGTGACGCCGCAAGGGTTCAAACTGTTGGAGCGGGCACCGGGCGTGAGCGTGGAGGAGATCAAGGCGAAGACGGAAGGGCGCTTGGTGGTGGAGGGTGATGTTCCTGAGATGGTGATCTGATCAGGCGCATGCAAAAGGCGTTGCAGGTGCTCCGGCGTGTTGACGCCAAGTGGTGGTTCGTCCTCGGCTTCTTCCTCATGTGCTGTGCCTATGAGGCTGGCCGGGTGCTGAACATCCGGCCTCAGCCGCATCACCTTTGGCGCCAGACGGATTGCATCTCCCTCGCGTGGAACTATTACGACACCACTTGGAACCTCTTCAAACCGGCCATCCACAATCAGTTCGCCGATGGTCATGCAAGCGGCCGGTCCGCTGGTGAGTTCCCGTTGCTGTACTATGTGGTCGGGATCACCTGGCGCATCACAGGCCCAAGCGAGTTCCTCTATCGGCTGATCGTGCTGTTGATCCATTTCGTGGGATCACTTGCGCTGTTCGGTGCCGTGCGGCGCATCACCAACAGCGGGTCCTGGGCGGCGATGGTCGCGCTCCTGTTCTTCTCCTCGCCGGTGATCGTCTACTTCAGCATTTCCTTCCTCACGGATGTGCCGGCGCTGGACATGGCGCTGATCGGATGGTGGTACCTCGTCCGTTACGTGCAGGAGCGTCGGCGATCGCTGTGGACATGGTCCGTGGCGTTCTTCAGCCTGGCCATGCTGCTGAAGGTGACCGCCGGCATGAGCCTCGTGGCCATTTCCGGTGTGTTGATCCTAGAGACCCTGTTCAGCCGGGGCAAAAGCAGGGAAGCCGATCTGTTCCCTCACCGGCGCTTCGCCTGGACCGCGTTGCTCATCGGCTATGCGATGGTGTATGCCTGGTACGCTTATGCGGCGTGGTACAATGGTGTACATGGTGCGAAGTACACCTTCAATGACCTCTGGCCCATCTGGATCATGACACCGGAGGCGATGGACTGGGCTTGGCGCACAGGATGTGACATCATCGTGTTCCAAGTGTTCGACACATCGGTCTGGGTCCTGCTCGGCACCGCGTTCGTTTCATTGGTGCTCAATGCCCGACAGTTTCCATGGAGGGCGTGGGTGCTCGTACTGTCGCTGATCGTTGGGTCGGCGCTGTACACCATCCTTTGGTTCAACGCGTTGCAGGATCACGACTACTACTTCATTAACCCGATGATCACCTTGGTCGTGCTGCTCGTCGCGTTCCTGTGGTGGCTCGGGCGCCAGCATCCGGACATCCTCCGTGCGCGCTGGGCGCAGGCGGGGATGGGCGTGCTGCTTGTTCTCAATGTGGCGTATGCTGCGCAGAACATGCAGATGCGGTACGATACCAGCGGGCGGATGACGGCCAGGTCGTTGTGGCCCATTTACCACGAGGCGGAGCTGGCCTATTGGAACGGTCTGGACTATTGGGGCATGGGCGACCTGCCCACCATTGAGCCACGCCTCCGGGAACTCGGTGTGCGGAAGGAGGACAAGGTGATCTTTCTGGACGACCAGGCGATCAATAGCGCGTTGGTGCTCATGGGCAACCGCGGCTGGACCGGGTTCGGGCTGGACCTGCTGGCCTTGGGCCGGATCGATGAATTGATCACGCACGGAGCGCATTACCTGCTGTTCACGGAACGGAAGTGGCTGGATGATCCGCGGTTGGCCTCCTACCTCACGGCGCCCGTGGCCCAGGTCGGCGGCGTGCGCATCTTCGACCTCACCGGACAACATCGGCCGATGGAACGCCAGCTTGTTTTCCAGCAGGACCAGGGTCGGCCCCTGCACCTGACGCATCGGCTCGACACGGTGCCATGTCCTTCAGAAGAGAAGGGATGGTGTTTTTTGCCGTCCGAGTATCCGTTGGACGTGGATGGTCTTCCCATGTACGGAGCGGGGGTCGCATACGCAGAGCTCTTCGTCACGGGCACCATGCACTGGCAGAAGGTTCCCGGCGCGAAAGTGGCGGAGCTACTGCTGGCCGAGGATGATGAGCGCCGCCAGCTCAGTCTTAGTGGGTATGCGCTGAAGGAAGGGCCCTTCGCGTTCCGGTACGGGCTACCACCCCGTGCCGATGGTGCGCGTACAAAGCTGTTCATCTCCAACCCCAGCGGTTGCGCCTTTGCCCTCGACGGGTTGAAGCTGGAAGTGGTGCGCTACCTGGAGCCGGGTAAGGCTATGGCCATGGGGTCGTCGCAGTGAGCAGTACGATCGAAAGCGCGATCTTCGCCCGGCCAGCAGCCCATGACCGTCAGCACGCTCTCCATCATCATCCCCGCCTACAACGAGGAGCGCACCATCCACCGGATCTTGGACAAGGTGCGCGATGTGCAACTGGGGCACGGCATCACCAAGGATGTGGTGATCGTGAACGATGGATCGAAGGATGGCACATCCGCTGCGGTGCGATCCTATATGGTGGCCAACCCGGCGCTCGGCATCCGCTTCTTCGAGCAACCGCGGAACATGGGCAAGGGTGCCGCCATCCATCGCGGTATCCGCGAAGCGAACGGTGACTTCCTCATCGTGCAGGACGCCGACCTGGAATACGACCCGCGCGAGTACAACGACCTATTGCGCCCCGTGGTGGAGGGCTTCGCTGATGTGGTGTTCGGTTCCCGTTTCATGGGTCACCATCCGCACCGCATCCTCTTCTTCTGGCACAGCATCGGCAACAAGTTCCTGACCCAGATGTCCAACGCGTTCAACAATTTGAACCTCACGGACATGGAGACGTGCTATAAGCTGATCCGTTCGGACATTGCAAAAGGGCTCGAGCTCAAGGAGCAGCGCTTCGGCTTCGAGCCCGAGGTAACGGCCAAGCTGGCGCGCGTGAAGGATGTGCGCATCTACGAGGTGGGCATCAGCTACTACGGTCGCACCTATGCCGAGGGCAAGAAGATCGGCTGGAAGGATGGCTTCCGGGCGATCTGGTGCATTGTGAAGTACGGGATGTTCAATTGAGCATCGACTTCCGTGCCGCGGGGATGTTCGGAACGGCAACGCCTTCGTGATCACCCCGTAACGATCGCGCTCACCTGCTCGAACAGTTTCTGCCAGGTCCACTCATGCCAGGACCAGAGCCAGTCGAAGCGCTCCATCATCCCGAAGTTCAGCTTGATGGCCAACACCACCAGGATGGCCGTGACGAGCCGCAGGCTCCAAGCGCGTTGCAGCACGTAGCGGAACAGCCATGCCAGCGGGATGGCCAGCAGGGCATAGTGGTCCACAAATCCGCGGTGGCTGAAGCTCGTGCCCAACCACCAGCACCACCAAGCACTGTACATCAGCCAGGTGAAGGTCACGATGGCCAGAACGGGCCGCGCAGGACCCACACCGCGCCAGGCGGACCCCGCCAGCAGCACCATCACCGGGAGCATCACCGGCGTGTACACCAACCAGCCATTGCGCACGCTGAAGAGCACCATGCCGGGTACCATCTTGTCGAATTCGAAGTGCTCGCCTTTCCGACCGTAGGTGAAGGTGAGCGGGTTGCCCGTGATGTGGTCCCAATAAGCCATTTGCAGGATGTAGGGCACGAGCACGAGCACGGTGCTGAGCAGGAACACGGTGCGTTGTGCCATCAGGTTCCGCCAGAGACCGCGAAGGCCTGCAGGGGACGTCCAGGCCATCATCAAGGGGAAGAGCAGGACGATCACATTCAACTGCCGGACCAGTACCATCAGCCCTCCGCTCAGGACCATGAGCATGACATGCACGGGACGTGGGCCGTCCAGGATGCGCAGTGCGCACCAGCAGAAGAGGCCGATGAGGAAGAAGGAATACACGTGCGAATACAGCGGTTCATGCACGCTGTAGTAGATAAGATTGGTGGCCGCGAACAGCACCACCGCTGCGAGCATCGCCGGGAGCCTTCCCGCAAAGCGTGCCGCCAGCTTGTAGGCCAGCACGCACCCTGCCCCGGCATAGGTGGAGGCGCCCAGCATGATGAACACGGCATACGGCGATGAGAACCCATTGACGGGATACCCCATGGCGTTCGCGAAGAAGTGCCCGATCAGGAAGAAAGGCAGCTGAAGCACGGCCACGCCCATGGTGAACATGCTGATCCACTTGCCATCCTCCATCTGGTGGCACCAGTACATGCGATCGAAGTCGTGGTCGATGAACGCCGCTGGCAGCCACTGGTAGTAGCCCAGGTTATCGCTGCCGTGCCGCAGGAACTCGAACGGGTTGGCACTGTGCACCATCCACTGGCCGTGCCATGCGCACAAGGCCACCAGCAGGAACAAGGCCCATTCGGCAAAGTTCCGTTCGGCAGCTTGTGGGTTCTGCATTTTCGAACGACTGGTCAAGGCGGGAAGATAAGTGGCGCTCGATCAGCCCGGCAGCCGGCTAGCGACAGATGGCGCGCGGAAATGTTTTCGCCGATCAAATGAATGGCTCCGCCAGGCCCGGAGTTCACTTGCGGGTGAATACGCGAACGTAAGCGTTGGTATACGTCAGCGTATAATCCTGCGCCAGGACAGGCAGGAGATTCTTTGCCTGTACGTTGCTGGTATCGATGGCCCAACCAATAACAGCGATCTGGTCCAATCGTGGTGCCTTTTCGTCCTCTTCATACTTCGATAACCAGTTCAACGTTCGCTCAGGCTGTTTGAGGTGAACGTGCTCATACAAGGACCAGGGCAAGTCCTTGCACCAGACCAAGGGGAAATAGGGCATGTTGAACGCGTTGTTCTCAAGCAATAAGGCCTTCCCTTCAACACCCAAGGTGGTTTCCACATGGGCCAACAACCAGTTGTTCTCGAAGCTTACGGGTAGCACCACTGCGTCCTTGTCCAAGTGCTGCGCTGCATCGCGCAGTTCCACAAGCTCCAGGGAGAGGGGCGCCATTTTATCGTTGATGTACGAGAGTCGGTCCAGGTGGGCCAGGGTGACGGCCGTGAGGATTGGCAAAGTCCATTTCCCGGATTCAACAGCGCAAGCGGACCAGGTGGTCAGCAGCAGGAAGAAGCAGAGCTGCAAGCGGACGGAAACGTAGCTGGCATATCCGGTTGAATCCGGGGCCAGGAGATAAACGACAAGGATCAACGCAGCGGCAAATAGCACTCCGTCATAGGTCCGCAACATCGAACGCGAAGGGCGCGATGCCAAACGGTCCGTAAATGCGAATATGCCCAGCAGGATGAACATGAGCTTTGCGAAGAACCGGAAGACGTGTTCCTCTCCCTTGTCATACAACGTCAGTACACGAATGTCTTTGAGCATTTCCCAATTGACGCGAAGGTCCATGGCGCCCATCGCGCCCTCCTGACCTTGGTTGAACAGGAACAGAAGGACCACGCCGGGAACGGAAAGGAGCGCGAACGACACCACCCCGGTGGATCGGAGCCCGGCCATCGGTCCAACGAGCCGTTCGGAAAAGGTCGCGAACAGCCACCGGTAGATGAACAACCCGCCGGTCACCAAGGTCAGGACCCCAAAGGCCATGGCGTGGGTCCAAAGGATCAGTAATGAAGCGATCAAATAGATGCACCATTGTTGGCGCGCCTGTAAAGAGGTCCGAATGGCATAGGCGCACAGGAAAAGGCCACCGCCAATTCCCAGGAGGAAATTGGAGAACCCCATGACCAGGGGGAATGCATACGTGAACGGAAGTACCAGCAGCACCAGCCAAGGTCGCTCACGGCCCATTGCTTTGGCGAGTGACCAAGTGCCCGTGGTGAGAGAGAGAATGATGATGAAGAACATCGCTCGCTCGCCGCCATCTTGCATGCCCAGGGCCTGGATCGCCACCAGGAGATAATTGCCCAGCGCATTGGGCACCCAATAGGACCCGGTACAGACTATCCCGTCCGTGAACTCAGCACCCGACCAACGGGCCCACAAAAGTTTGGACGTCAGCGCATGCGGAGTACCGTCCACCGTTGGAAATGCCTTGAAGAGGAGGACAGCCGAAGCATTGACGAAGGCGATCAACCAATACCAGGTATTCGCCGTGATCGCGTACAGATAATTCCTCATGGAATAACAATGTTAAGGATTGAACAGCAGGTCAAGGTCAAGTAAACTTGCTGCGTGAACGTGAGGAACATGAGCAGGTGGACACCTGTTATGGGGGCTGGTGTTCTGTTGTGCCTTCTTGTGCTGTCGTGGAGATATTACCTGGAACGCACTGCGTGTTTCGACAGCGCCTGGTTCAGCTGGTTGATCATTTATGATGGCATACCCCACAGCTTTTTGGCACGTTATGGGTCCTGGCTTTCGCAACTGCTGCCTGTGGCCTTGGTGCATGCGGGAGCTTCACTTGAGGCCGTGCTCCGTTCCTATTCGATCTCGCAGATGGCCATCCACCTGGTCCTCTTCCTGATCATCGCCTTCCGGCTCGGCGATGAGCGCGGGACCATCGCGCTGCCGCTCACCTTGGTGACCGGTCTCCACCTGCTCTTCTACTACGGTGCCAGCGAGCTCAACCAAGGGCTATCATGGTCGGTGCTGGTATGGGTGCTTTTCGGGCGTACGCTGGATCGGTGGGATCTGCCGAAGCGATGGAACGCCGTGGTCCTCTTGATCATCATCAACGCTTGGACATCGATCCATCACCAGGTATTGTTGTTGCCGCTGATCTACTTCCTCGGCCTGGAGATGATCGAACGGAAGGCCTGGAAGGACCTCCGCTTGTGGATCCTCGGCATTTTGCTGGTGCTGTGGTATGTGGCCCGGATCAAGCTCTTCGCCACCAGCGATTACGAGCAGGATCGCATGCCCGCTGTTGCCGATGTGATCGCGTTACTACCCGATCTCGGTGAGCTGCCGAGCACGCAATACCTCGTACAACACTTCACCAAGTTCAAGCCATTCCTACTGCTGGCAACATTGACCATCGGTGCCCTGGTGTACACGCGTCGATGGCTGTTGCTCCTGTGGACACTGGGATGGTCCATTGGTTTCATGGTCCTGGTGGTGATCACCGATCGCGCGCAGGGCTCGCCCATCATGTACGAGAACTTCTATCCTGTGCTGGCCTTGTGCTGGTGCATGGCCTTTGCGCAGGTGCTGGTGGAGGCGCGTCCGCGCTCCGTATCGGCACTGCGCTGGGCCATACCGGTGATCGCTGTGATCGGTTGCCTGCAGGTGTATCGGGCGCATCATATCATCACAGCGAAGGTGCATTACGCCGAACGCCTCACGGATGAGCTGCGCATCAAGGGGATCCACAAGGCCATCGGCACATCAAGATGTTTGCCCTGGCCCATCGTGTTCGGCTATTGGCCCATGGCGTTCGAAACGGCCTTGGTGTCCGGCATCAAGGGACCACGCGAAGCCGTGACCTTCTATTGCGACGAGCCGATCGATCGCTACGACACCTTGATGCACGACCCCCACGCCTTCCTGGGCCCGGCCTGGAACCCGGCGTGGTTCGGTAGCCAGAACCTGCGACAGGACTTTTTCGCGCTGCCTGCTGAAGGATACACATTGGTGACATCCGTACTGTCCGACAGCTTGGCGAGCGTGCTGGGACCGGCACACCTTTCCATTGTGCCTTCGGACAGCGTGGTCATCCTTCCTCCCGCGCCAGTAGCGGATACCGATGTGCTGTTGACCAACCACACGCACCATACGCTGGGTTGTATGCTGGGGAATGGCCAACAACTGGAACTGCGCGTTGAGTACTTCGATGAGCAAGGGGCGAGTGTGTATGAGTGCAAGGACATCACCCACATCGAACAGGACATTCCAGCTGGGGCTACCATGCGACAGGGTTTGCTATTGGGCAGGCCGTACAGGTCCGGACGGTACCGTGTGGAAGTGGAGCTTTTCGCCGGGGATCGCCCCACGGGCGTGCACACAACGCTGTGGGTCATAGCGCGACCGATGGGCTTTTGACCCATCACTCCACACGCACCTCGAACACGCGGCCTACCAGGTCCTTCGACGGGAACGGCACGCAGCCCTGCTCGTACGGCGAACCCGGCCACCACCGCGTGTTGTGGAACTCCTGCGACACCACTAGGCTCATGGGGGTGTTGGGCACGGAGGTCATGCTGCTGTTCATGTAGCCCACCACCCGCAGTTCGTCGGGCGAAGGCCCGATGCGCCAGATGATCTCCTCGGGCCGCCAGGTGATCTCGAACCAATAGCCGGCAGGACCAAAGAGAGCGTCATCCGGTGCCATGCTCTTCTCGGTGACCGCGCGGTAGTCACGGTCCCAGCGGTGAGCCGCATAGGCCTGGCCATTGTACAACACGTCGTGACATCCGATGGCGAAGTCCGGGGGGTCAGGACAGGCGAGGTCCCAATTGGTGCAGGCCACGGCCACGTTACCGCGTTGTGCCACGACCTCCGGTGGCATTGTTCGCCGCCACCCGTTCGGTGTAGCGATGGGCTGAGGGTAGATCGGCGGGAACGCGCGCTCGGGGCAGAGCGGCATGCCTTTCATGATCTCGAAGTCGATCTCCGCATAGCTGCTGTACGTTTCGCGCGGCTTGCTCGCGTGGCCTTCGATGTATGGTCGATAACCTCCGGAACACGCACGCCGCTGTCCGTATTCGAGGTTGCTGCCGATGAGCCAGATGGCATTCGTCAAACCGTTCCACATGTCACTGTCGTTCAACAGCGGGCTCAGTTGGGCGTGCACAAGGAAGCGGCCGTAGGTGAAGGAGCGCCGGGTACTGATGCCAGCGTTCTCCTTGCGGAAGCTGCCGTTCTCCCCGGCCCGGTTGCGGAAAGCGAGGGCTTTGGAGACCGTGTCATACCGCACGGAGGTGCAGGGCACATGGCACACGGATGGTACCGTGGAGACCCATTGATCAGGTGGCGTGAAGCACCACGCACTGTCATGTTGCAGAGGACCATATTCATGGTCGAGCACATCGGCGGCCATGGGCACATTGTTGAAGCGCGATGCGGGATCGATGTGTGGCCGGAAATGTTGGAAGGCAGCCTCCGCGTCGTTACCGTCGATCCCGCGCGCAGGCTCGGGTGATGCATGCAGCCGGATGACGTCGGGTGTGAGCAAGGTGCTCACACCGGGGGTCCGCGAGCCTGGGCCATGCAGCCAATACCAATAAGGATCGATGAAGTGGTCGCCTTCGCGCACGCGCAGGTCGCTGACCGATGGTGGCCATGGGTGCTTGTGGAGGGTCTCCTCGGGCAATGCCACGACCAGCACGGAATAGGACCCCACCCGAGGATCACGCGCGGAAGGATGGCCTGGGAATTCACTGCGTGGATCGCTGCGCAACGCCAGGGATGCATGCACATGGGCCCGACCTTCCGCATCCAGTGGCGCGCTCCGCGAGAACACGCTGCTGTCCGCACCTGCGCATCCGTAAAAGTTCTCTCCGGCCAGGGGATGTGGGGTGCCGTTCACGTCCACCACAGGAAAGGCGTACGAATCGTTGTGGTAGAAGAGCGCGTACCGATACCGTTGCCCTTTCCGTGCGCTATCATTCAGCACGAACGTGACCGGGATACCATGGGGAGGCACGGTGATCGACGCGTCCGGGGACAATGCCGTGGGCACTACCAACTCGGTGGCGCCTTTTTCCTTTCCGTCCAGTGCCAGTTCGTGGATGACGCCCACCTTGGGTTCAGGACCATGGCAGGCGGCCATCAGGCAAAGCATCAAGGGCGACCAGCGGACCTTCATGGATGTGATGAGGTTCCGAGCGGTTCCGCGCTGCGGAACACAACGTCCATTTCGGTAATGGTCACATCCGCTCCGCCGCGGTTGCGCAGGAACACGGCGATGCGGTCATCGGGTTGCACAGGTAGTTCGCGCAGCAACCATTCGAAGTTGAAGCGCTCCGCTTTGTTCGGGTAGTGCTCGTTGGCGAGCAAGCGCTTCTCGTTCCATTCCATGGGCGATCCATCCGCGTGGTCCAACCGGATGCAGATCCGCAGGTCGGGCGAGGGATCGGTGGTCGTGAACGTGATCCCTGCTGAAATGGAAACGAGGCTGTCCGCCACGTCCTTCACGACACGGATGATCGCGGGGGATGTCTTCTCCGACAGCAGGTAGCCCGGCTGCCGGAACTGGAAATGGAGGTTGGGGCCCAGCGTTGAAGCGCTTGCGAAAGGAGCGGGGTCCTGCGGGATGGCTCGGCCGTTCACCTGCGTCATCTGTGTGCGCGCCGCAGGCACAGCGGGTCGGCGGAGGTCACGCCATTGGCGTTTGGCCATCTGTTCATACGCCGGCACCTTGAACACTGCGAGTACCCCGGCCCCGGCCCCCAGCAGCAGCAGGAGGAGCAGGGTGCGTGCAGTGCGCGAACGGGCCATGGTGTCAAAGAAAGGCGAAGAAGGGCGGGATATTGTGCACGCGCATAGGTCCCGCGGCCCGGTTCACTGGATGAGCACGCCCCGCGCGTTCATCAGGGGCACATGCGTGAAGTGTTCCTGATCGATGCCTCCGGCCACGAAGATGTAGCGGCGGTCGTGGATCACCCCGTCGATGTAGAAGCTCAGCCAGTACTGGTTGCTCAGGGCGAAGACCTCTTCCACGATGCGTTCGATGCGGGCCCAGCTTTTCGGGGCGAGCTGTTCCAGGTGGTGGCGCATCTCGCTGGTACTGCGCTGCTCACCGTCGATCTCGCCAACGCCACGGGAGCTGATCAGCACGTTCTGCAGCGCGACGTCCTTCTCATTGATCAGGTAGACATACCACGCCACCTCGCCTGCCTCATCGGTCTCGCGCACCACGGCCATGCTTACGCCCTCCACCTTGGGGGGTATGATGTCCTTCTTCATCGCTATGCTGCTTTTCGTGCGGCCAGTGCACGGGCGATGGCGATGTAGTCGAGCACATCGTGCGGATGACCCTCGGCGTTCTTCTCCTCCCACAGCATGCCTGTGCGCACCATCACCAGGCGTTCGCTCGGGATCACCACCACGTACTCCCCATGGAAGCCGCGGCAGTAGTAGATGGGTTCACCGTCCTGCTCCATCAACCACCAGTAGTACCCGTAGCGCTTGTTGGGCTTGCCTTTGTCCAGCAGCGGTGCAGGGGTGATGCTGGCTTTCCAGTAGTCCAGCGGAACGATCTCGCGGCCATGCCATCTGCCGCTATCCAGGTATAACTGTCCGATGCGGCCGAAGTCACGCGCCGTAGCGTACAGACAACAGAAGGCCTTGAAGTCGCCCTTGTCCGTGTCCTTGCCCCAGAACGCCGGATGTTCGCAGCCCAGCGGCTTCCACAACTTCTCCCGCGTCAACACGTCCAGGCCCTGGCCATACGCTTTCTCAAGCACCTCGGCCATGATCTGCGTGCTGCCACTGATGTAGTCGAACTCCTTGCCGGGGATTTCGCGACAGGGTTGGTTGAGCGAAAGCTCGCGCACGTTCGTGCCGTAATAGCCCTTCGCATTGTCGCTGAACGGATCGGCGCCGCTCTCCCCCCAATCCAGGCCGGTGCTCATGGTGAGCAGGTGGTAGATCTGGATCTTCCGATGGCAGCTGTCCTGGTCGAACTCCGGCAGGAAGTCCCCCACAGGCTGGAACACGCTCTTGATCCGGCCCTCTTTCATCGCGATCCCGGTGAGGACGCTCACATAGCTCTTCGCCACACTGAAGGAGTTGCTCACGCTGTCGGCGCGCCACCCGTTCCAATACTGCTCGTGGATCAGGCTGTCGTTCTGGATCAGCACG
Source organism: Flavobacteriales bacterium (assembly GCA_031411095.1). GTDB lineage: Bacteria > Bacteroidota > Bacteroidia > Flavobacteriales_F > PHOS-HE28 > PHOS-HE28. Next base: position 62,265 of record JANOAK010000010.1, read on the forward strand.
AATCCAACGGTGTGGTTCTTCGCCAGGCCCGCCTCCTCATCCGGGGTCAGGGCAAGCTTGCCATAGCGTTCCCCTTGGGGCCATGGCTGGGGGGCATCGGCGGGGATCGTGGCGGATGAGAAGAAGTCGCGATCGTCGATCTCGGGGCTGGTGCGACCGCGGAGGTAGGTGAACCAGACACCGCGCGGGAGATGACCGTTGCCGGTCGCGTAGGAGAGGGCGATCAGAACGGCGACCAGGCCGATGAGCCAAAGGAGGAGTTTCTTGAGGACGCGCATGGTGGGCCGCTAAAATAGCGTGGGGCATCGGCGAAGGCAGGCGCACGGCCCCGATATCTTCGCCCGGCACGTGTGGCTGGCCGATGCACACACTGCCCAACGCCACATGAGCCCCAGCCTGTTCGACCGCATACCGGACCCTGTCAAGTGGCGCGTCTGGGTCGCGATCGCGCTCTTGCTCAAGGTCGCCTATCTGTGCATTTCCGTATCCCAGGGCTACTCCACGCAGGTCCCTTCGTTGTTGGCCATTTGCAGCGGCGACTGCATGAGCTACATCGGACCCGTGGACAACCTGGTGGAACAGGGACGCTATGCCCCGGATCACCGCATGCCCGGATACGGGGCTGTTTATCTGCCGCTCCGCCTCTTGTTCGGCCCAGGTCGATCCCTGGACGTCCTGATCCTCATGCAGGTATTGCTGGATGCACTGGCGGTGTATGCACTGGCCCGATCCGTGCACCGCATCACCGGGGAACGAACGGCGTTCCTGATCGCTTTTGCATTGTACGGGTTGGCGAGCACCGTCTCGGGATTCAATGCGTTCATCCTGACGGAGAGCTTCGCTGCCTCCGGAATGGTCTTCGCCTTTTGGGCCGCGGTGCGTTACACCAAGGCCGGCGGTCAATGGCACCTGGTCTTCGCGAGTGTGATGCTCACCTGGTGTTATTTCATGCGGCCCGTGCTGCTGCCGATAGCGCTGCTTTCTGTCATGGCCATGTGTGTGATGGCCTGGAGAAAAGAGCCGTACCGCCTGGTGACCATCGCGCTCATCGGGTTGCCGCTCCTCGCAGCGCAAGGTGCGTGGATGTTGCGGAATCACATCGTCAAGGACAAGGTGTTCCTCCTCACGGAGACGACCTACTATCCATGGTATCCCGCAGGCCAGATCGCGTCATGGCGCTTCGTGGGAACGTTCGACACCTCCGCTGCGATGTACTTTTTTCAGGGTAGCAGCTGGACCAACCTGCGGGTACCGTTGTCAGATGTGTCAACGGTCCATTTTCCTCAGCGCATCTTCACGCCGGACTTCAATGTCGACAGTTTGGTCGACCTGCGGCGCTACTGCAGGATATTGGAGGACCCTGCCACGCCACCTGCGCAGAAGCACGTTGTGGACAGTTTGCTGGTCGCACGCTTCGACCGGTACACGGCATCCATCAAACGGCATCACCCGTTCATGGCCTATGTGACCACACCGGCGATGCTCGCGCGCCGGCACGTGCTCGGGTCATCTGGGGTGTACAACCTGTTCCTGCTGCCCTTCGCGCAATTGGGCCTTGCCGCCAAGGTCATAAAGCTGTTCGGTATCTGTGTCTACCTCGCCGCCTTGTACGGATCACTGTTATTTCTGATCTGGTCCGCTTTCCGGAACATCACGGGATACCGTTTGCTTTCAGTGATGCTGCTCTATGCACTATTGGTGCATCCCGTGATCATGCGTCACGATGATCCGCGCTACCTGTATGTCTTCTACCCGCTGATGTGTGTTTGTGCATCCGTGCTCTACTCCGAAGGGGTCAGGAAGTACAAGGATGCGCGCAGGTCCGTGTCCCGTGCGGTCAGTCCGTGACCATCTCCACATCGAACAGGTTCGCCAGCTCGATGCGTAGCCGGTCCTTCACCTCGTTGATGTCCACTTCGCGTCCGAGCTCTTTCGCCAGGCTGGTCACGCCTTTGTCCGTGATGCCACACGGCACGATATTCCCGAAGTAGGAGAGGTCGGTGTTCACATTGAAGGCGAAGCCATGCATGGTGACCCAGCGGCTGGCGCGGATGCCGAAGGCGCAGATCTTACGTGCCTTCAGCGGTTCGGCCCAGTCGAGCCACACACCGGTGAGTCCTTCTATCCGACCGGCCTTGATGCCGTATGCTTCCAGCGTGCCGATGATCGCTTCCTCCAGTGTTCGCAAATAGCGATGCACATCCGTGAAATGATGGTCGAGGTCGAAGATGGGGTAGCCCACGATCTGTCCCGGTCCGTGGTAGGTGATGTCGCCGCCGCGGTCGATGGGGAAGAACTGGACGCCCTTTTCACGCAGGCCCTGTTCATTCAGCAACAGGTGCGACGCCTTGCCGCTCTTGCCCAGCGTGTACACATGCGGGTGCTCGCAGAAGAAGAGGTGATCCTCCGTGGCCACCTGGGAATCTGGCGAAGCCGTGCGGTTGGCGACCTTCCGGTCGATGGTGGCCTGGAAGGTGCGCGTCTGCAGGTCCCACGCTTGTGCGTAGTCGATCAGGCCGAGGTCCTTGAAATGCATGGAGCGCACCATACGAAGATCGGTGCTTAAGGTGGCCACCGGCTCAGCGCTGCTCACTTCACTTCGGCCAGCTTACCCTTCAGCATATTGATCACCGCGATCTCGCTGGGGTCCACGCCCTTCTTCTGAGCCCAGAACAGGCTCACCCAGTCGCCCAGGTTGATGAGGTACAGTTGACGAGCGATGGCGGTGTCGCCTTTGCTCCACACCTCGAACACGTTGGGCGTGTACTTCTCGAAAATGCCCTTGTTGATCTCCATGCGCATCTGGCTGCGTTCATGGTCCTCCTTGTGGCGGAAGATCACTACACCGATGCTCTTGTCGGCGCCGGCCCAGCCCACCAGTTCGTTGTGGTTCATTTCGGGAATGGCGTGGTGCCAGCAGAGTTCCTTGCTGTTCTCGTTCACCTGCTGCCGGAAGCGGATGCTCACGGCCTCGGTGCTGGCCTCGCTGTAGATCACCAAGCGCTTGCCAACAAGCTTCTCCGTGAGCTCCATCGCGGCTTGCTTGATGTCCTCCTTGTCCTTCTCGAGCATCAGTGCTGCGTTCTTGATCGCGCCTTCGAAGCCATCACCGATGATGCCGAAGTGGTGGAGCAGGAAGAATTGTTGCGTGAGCGAGTAGGCCAGCATGGTGCGCGGCGGATTGCCACCCGGGATCACGATGTGATCGAGGCCGCGTTTCTGGGCCATCTCGAGCATGGTGCCACCGCTGGTCACCACGCACACGCGCGCACCCTTCGCCAGCGCCTGTTCCATGGCGGCGATCGTCTCCTCCGTATTGCCACTATAGCTGCAGGCGATCACCAGGCTCTTGTGGTTCACATACGCCGGCAGGTAGTAGTTGCTGTACACCTCGATCGGGCACTTGGCCTCGGCAGCCACAAGTTGTGCGGCGATGCGACCCCCGATCCCGCTGCCGCCCAGGCCTGTGACCACGACGTTGCTATACGGGCCGCCCGGGGCCTTCAGTTGGGCCTTGCGGCCGATCTCGATCGCTTCTTTAAGCTGCCGTGGAAATCCGTCGATGAGGTTCTGCATGGGGGTTGTTGAATGCGCCGTGAAATTAGACCGTTGGAACGCAGATCCGGCGATCCGGGTTCTGGTACAACTGTGAACATGGCCTCAGGGCAGGTGGACGCACCATGAATGGCAGAGGGGCATCAAGAAACAGAGGATGTACGCTCGTTGCCGAAGGAGCCATGTTCGGCCGGATCCGCTCAATGCGGGATGTGGTGGTCCCCTGCTGTTGGATCAGCCCTTCAATGCCTCCGCACCTCCCACGATCTCCAGGATCTCCCCGGTGATGGCGGCCTGGCGGGCCTTGTTGTAGGAGAGCTTCAGGTCCTTCAATAGCGCGTCGGCGTTGTCGGTGGCCTTGTGCATGGCGGTCATGCGCGCGCCATGCTCGGCGGCGTTGCTATCGAGCAGTGCCTTGTACAGCTGGATCTTCAGGCTCTTCGGAATGATCTCCTGGACGATCGTGGCGCGGTCCGGCTCCATGATGTGGTCGGTCCTCCCGGCCTGCTTGTCCTTGTTCGCGTCGGCTTTTTCAACGGGACGCACGGGCAGGTAGGGCTCTTCCATGAGCACCTGCATGGCCGCATTCTTGAACTTGTTGTACACCAGCGTTACCTGATCGTAGGTGCCGTTGGCGAAGAGCTCCATGATCAGCTCGGCCTTGGGCGCCACCTTGTCGAAGCTGAGGCCGTCGTAGAGGCTGGCCCCATCGGCGGGCAGCTCGGGATTGAAATGCTTGGTGCGGCGGTACTGGTCCATCGCCTTCTTACCGAGCGGAAGCACCTGCACGTTGTGGCCTTGGGCCTCGTGCTCGATGATCAACTTGCGGATGGAGCGGAAGACCTGGGCGTTGAAAGCGCCAGCAAGGCCGCGGTTGCTCACGATGGCCACCAGCAGCACGTTCTTCACTTCGCGCTGGGCGCTGTACTTGCCCTCGCTGCTGTCCAGCGATGCGCTCACATTGGCGAGGATGGACTGGAGCTTCTCGGCATACGGACGCATGCGGACGATGGCGTCCTGTGCACGGCGCAGTTTCGCGGCGCTCACCATCTTCATGGCGGCGGTGATCTGCTTCGTGCTGTTGACGGAGACGATCCGGTTCCGGACTTCCTTCAGGTTGGCCATCGGTGCGCGCGCTGCAGGATCTTAGTTCGCGTGGCTCTTGGCGAGGTCGGCGCCCACCTTCTCCAGCACCGCGGTGATGCTGTCGTCGATCTGGCCCTTCTTCAGCGAGGCGAGCACATCGCTGTGCTTGTTGCGCAGCATGGTGATGAACTCCTGCTCGAACTGCTTCACGTTCTTCACGGCCACCTTGCTCAACAGGCCTTTTGTGCCCAGGTAGATGATGGCGATCTGCTCCTCCACGCGCACGGGACTGTTCTGCCCCTGCTTGAGGATCTCCACGTTGCGCGCGCCCTTGTCCAGCACGGCCTTGGTGGAGGCGTCCAGGTCGGAACCGAACTTCGAGAAGGCCTCCAGTTCGCGGTAGGCGGCCTGGTCCAGCTTCAACGTACCGGCCACTTTCTTCATGGACTTGATCTGCGCGTTACCACCTACGCGGCTCACGCTGATACCCACGTTGATGGCGGGGCGTACACCGCTGAGGAAGAGGTTGCTCTCCAGGAAGATCTGCCCATCGGTGATGGAGATCACGTTCGTGGGGATGTAGGCGGACACGTCTCCGGCCTGGGTCTCGATGATGGGCAGTGCGGTCAACGAACCACCGCCTTTCACCTTGCCTTTCAGCGAGGCAGGCAGGTCGTTCATCTGCTCGGCCACGGACTGGTCGGAGGTCACCTTGGCAGCGCGCTCGAGCAGGCGGCTGTGCAGGTAGAACACGTCACCGGGGTACGCCTCGCGTCCGGGCGGGCGACGCAGCAGCAGGGACACTTCGCGGTAGGCGACGGCCTGCTTGGACAGATCATCATACACGATCAGCGCAGGGCGACCGGTATCGCGGAAGTATTCGCCGATGGCCGCACCGGTGAAGGGTGCGAAGAACTGCATCGGAGCAGGGTCGCTGGCGTTGGCGGCCACAACGGTGGTGTAGGCCATGGCGCCGTTCTCCTCCAGGGTCTTCACCGTTCCGGCCACGGTGGAGCCTTTCTGGCCGATGGCCACGTAGATGCAGTACACGGGCTTGCCCGCTTCGAAGAACTCCTTCTGGTTGATGATGGTGTCGATGGCCACCGTGCTCTTGCCGGTCTGGCGGTCACCGATGATCAACTCGCGCTGTCCGCGGCCGATGGGGATCATGGCGTCGATGGCCTTGATGCCCGTCTGCAGTGGCTCTTTCACGGGCTCGCGGTAGATCACACCCGGGGCCTTGCGCTCCAGGGGCATCTCGAACAGTTCGCCGCTGATGGGGCCCTTGCCGTCGATGGGTTCGCCGAGGGTGTTCACCACGCGGCCCACCATGCCTTCGCCCGTCCTGATGCTGGCGATGCGCTTGGTGCGCTTCACGGTGTCGCCCTCCTTCACGCCCACACCGGAGCCCAGGAGCACCGCGCCCACGTTGTCCTCCTCGAGGTTCAGCACGATGCCGCGGAGGCCACTGTTGAACTCGATGAGCTCACCGCTCTGCACGCCTTGGAGTCCGTAGATGCGGGCGATGCCGTCACCTACCTGAAGTACGGTACCGACCTCTTCGAGCTCGGCCTCGCTGCGGAAACCGGCGAGTTCTTGTTTGAGGATCGCCGATACTTCGGCGGGTTTCACTTCGGCCATGATGGGAGGTCGTTAGATCTCGGGGATGTACGGGTTCTCGGAGAATTTGCGGCGCAGGTCGTGCAGTCGGCGGCTCACGCTGGCGTCCAGCTGTTCGTCGCCGATGCGGATGATGATGCCGCCGATCAGGCTGGGGTCCACCGTCTCCACGATGTCGATGGACTTCCCGGGGTGCTTTGCTTCGGCCATCGCCTGCACCTGCTGGCGCGTGGCGTCGGAGATGGGGACGGCGCTGCGCACCTCGCAGGTGAGCATGTTCTGCTGTGTGCGATACAGCTGGGTGAAAGCGGCGGCCACATCGGGCAGCAGCATCTCACGGCCTTTGCGCACCAGGATGTTCATGAACTTGGAGGTCACCTCGCCTACGCGGCCGGCGAAGACCTGCTCCAGGATGCGCGCCTTCTTATCGGGCTTCACCACGGGGCTCTTCAACAACACCACCAGCTCGCGTTCGCGTTTGCAGGTATCGCTCACCAGCTGCATGTCCGCTTGTGTGCCCTTCAGGGTACCGTGCTCGGTGGCGAGCAGCAGCAGACTGTTGGCGTAGCGGTAGGCGACCGGGGCGATGATCATGACTGGCGGAGGTCGGCGTCCTTCATCACTTTGTCCACCAGCACCTGCTGGGCCACTTCACCGCTGAGGCGTTCGCGCAGGATGGTCTCGGCCACCTGCAGGCTCAGCGACGCCACCTGGTTCTTCATTTCGGTGATGGCGGCGTTCTTCTCGTTCTGGATGTCGAGGCGTGCGCGGGACATCAAGGCATCGGCCTCGGTCTTTGCGCGTGTCTTCGCCTCGGCGATCTCGCGATCGCGGATATCGCGGGCCTCCTTCAGGAGCACCTCGCGCTCCTCGCGGGCCTGGTCCATCAGCGCCTCGTTGCTGGCGTTCATGCGTGCGATCTCCTCGCGGGCCTTACGGGCCTCACTGAGCGCATCCTCAATGGTACGCTCACGCTCGCGGAGCGAGCTGAGGATGGGTTTCCACGCGAATTTGGCCAACAGGAAGAACACGATCCCGAAGGAGATGGTCATCCAGAAGAGGAGGCCGAACGCGGGCTCTACGAGGCTTGCCAGCAGCATGCGCCAGGGGTGTTGGGTTGAACGATGAACGACGGACAGAAGGCCGGCCGGCTTACTTCAGCACGACCAGCAGACCCACCACCATGGCGAAGAAGGCAGCGCCTTCCACGAGTGCGGCGGTGAGGATCATGTTGGCACGCAGGTCGTTGGTGGCTTCCGGCTGGCGGGCCATGGCCTGAACGGCGTCGCCGCCAATACGACCGATACCTACGCCAGCGCCGAGGGCGGCGAGACCAGCGCCGAGGGCGGCGATACCATAACCGGTGCCAATGTCAAGGAGGGCAGAGAGCAACATGAGTTGATCGGGGTTTTTGCTTGTTGTGCTTAGTGATGATGCGGTTCCTCCACTGCGGCACCGATGTACATGGCCGAGAGGAAGGTGAAGACGTAGGCTTGGATGAAGGCCACCAGCAGCTCCAGGAAGGTCATGAAGACCGTGAAGGCGAGGGAGATCACGGACACGCCGTATCCGGCCGTGGCGCTGGCGGCGCCGAACACGAAGATCAGGCTGAAGAAGCTCAGGGCGATGATGTGACCTGCGGTGATGTTCGCGAACAATCGGATCATCAGCACGAAGGGCTTCAGCAGCACGCCGAGGATCTCCACGGGCGTGAGGATCAGCAGCACCCACTTGGGCACGCCGGGCATGGCCACGATGTGGCCCCAGTAATGCTTGTTGCCACTGAAGGTGACGATGAGGAAGGTGAACACGGCCAGTGCCAGGGTGATGGCGATGTTGCCGGTGAGGTTGGCGCCACCGGGGAAGAAAGGCACCAGGCCGAGCAGGTTGGCGAAGAAGATCAGGAAGAAGCAGGTGAGCAGGTACGGCATGTAGCGCTCATACTTCGGGCCGATGGCGCTCTTCGCCACATCATCCCGCACAAAGAGGATGAGGGGTTCCAACATGCCCTGCAGGCCCGAAGGGGCCTGTCCGGCACGGCGAGTGTAAGCCTTCGCCACGCTCAGGAACACGATCAGCAACAGGGCCATCACGAGGAAGAGCGTCACCACGTTCTTGGTGATGCTGATGTCCCAGGTGGCCTTGGTCAGTTCCTCGTTCACCGTGGCGTGGTGTGCATCTGTGCCATCGGGGTCGTTCACGGCCACCACCGAACCTTCATGCAGCATGTAGCCGCCGTAGGTCTTATGGCCATGTTCGAAGCGGGCGCTGGAGAAGCAGCTGAGACCGCGCTCCGTGTTGTACAGGATCACCGGCAGGGGAAGGGCGGTGTTGCCCCAGAGGTGCCAGCCGTGCTCATCGCCGATGTGCTCCAGGATCAACTTGCCGGCATCGAAGCCCTTGGGGGCCTCACTGGCATGCTCGGCAGCGCCCGGATGTTCGGTGGCCTCGGCCGGGACGTGCGGGTGGTCCTGGGCCACCAAGGGGGTGCCAAGGAACGCGATAAGCAGCAGGAAAGCCGCGCGCATCAACGCTTTTTGCAGAAATAGTGGCAGACCTGACCCCTTCATTTCGGGCGCGAAAGTAGGTACTTCGTCCGGATCCGGATACAACTCCTGTCACTGAAGGATCACTTTGTTGGCCGATCCTGCGTGAACCCCTCGCCGATCAAGGCTTTTCCCGCGTTTCCCGGAACAACAGCACCATGGCCGCTGCAATGCCCCCCAAGGAAAGCACGATGGTGAACACGGGGATCTTCCAGCCGGTGCGACCATCGACCCAATGCCCCCCGTAGGCCCCCGCGAAGATCACGCCCATCATCTGGAAGCCCAGTCCGCTGTAGCGCAGGTAGTTCTTCGCTTGATCACGGCGGGAAGGCCTCGGTGAGCTCATGTGTGCGATCGGCCCATGAGGCGGATGGTGGAGAAGGCCAAAAAGGCCAGGTACTGGATGGCGAAGGCCAGCGCCAAGGGCAGGGCCAGGGCCCGCGGGAGGACCATGACCACCAGCACGATCAGGAGCAGGGCCATCATCATCTTCAGCACCAGTCCCAGCATGAAGCGCCTGACGAACCCTTTGGGGTCGGTGAGCAGTTGGCCTTCCTGCCAAGCGTGCAGCAACCACGTGGCCACGCCCAGGAGGGCGATCAATGCGCCATAGGCCCAGGACGGATGCAGGCCCAGCAAAGTCAGCACGCCATAGGTCGCCGCGGCCACCAGAGCAGAGAAAGCGGCCACAGCCAAGGAAAGGGACATGCGATCCATGCGGAAGTTGCGGCGCGGGGTTGGGGAGGTGAAAGTAGGTACGCACCCGTTCACCGCCGGCGTGCCATAACACGGCTGGTGTGTTCAGCCGGAACGAGCTAGTACCGAGGTCGATGGCCGCCTTAGCGCGCCGCTTGTGCGGGAGCATCCACGCGGGGAGCGTCCGTGCGTAGGCGCATGGGGTCCATCTCCTTCACGATGCCGCCACCCATGGTGCAGTTACCGGTGAACACAGCGCCGGGCTCGATGGCCAGCTTCTTCGTGTTGATGTCGCCGGTGAGCTTGGCCGTGGCCTTCAGGCTCAAGAGGTCCTGGCAACTGATCTTGCCGTTCACGGTACCCTCGATGTCGCTGCTCTGGCAGGTCACATCGCCTTCCACCAAGCCACTGGCACCCACGATCAGGCGGCCGCGCACGTTGATGGTTCCTTTCACACGTCCGTCGATGCGGATGTTGCTGTCACTCTTGATCTCCCCCTCGATGGAGGTACCCTCCATGATGCTGTTGATCTTGCCGGTGTTCACCGGTTCGGCGGCTTTGTTCATGGGCTGGGTCGGTTTTTCGTTCCTGAACATGTACAAATGTAACAGCCTCAGGGATTTGTCCTACTGTCCTTGCAGGTAGTTGTCCGAGAAGAAAACGGTGTAGGCATCCACGTCCTTATTCTTATAGAAGGCGGTGTAGTTGGCCGCGCTGATGGCGAAGGTGCCGTAGCCCTGCTCGTTCAGGGTCCCCAATTGGGCCGTGTTCACCAGGAAGAGGCCATAATACTCCATGGCCTTCTGCTTGTTGGCGAAGGGCCCCACCTTGATCAACTGGTTGTTGGGATCCAGCATCGAGGTGCTCACGGGTAGCGACACGCCGGTGAAGTTGGCCTGGTTGAAGTCGCTGATGTGTGCTTTGACCGGATCCACGGGACCGTCCGCCGTTGGATACACCACTACGATGAAGTGGGGTCCGTCGGCGGAGGTATAGGCGGGCGCGGCCACCACTTCGGGCGGGGTCTCCCCGTTGGGCGGGGGGCCGCTGGCCTGCTTGTTCAACTGGTCCAGGATCTCCTGTGCGGCCTTCGCCTCGTCGCTGCCGGGGAACTTGCCGATCAACTCCATCAGCGCCGTGCGGAAGGGGTCCACCTGGCGCATGCCCCCCACCGACAGGGCCTTCAACAAATGATACTTGGGCAGCAGGTGATTGCGGGGCTGCTCGGTAATGACGGTGTTGCACGAGGCGATCACGGGCATGTACTGGCCCATGCGGTATTGGGCATACAGTTCGGCGTAGGCCTCCTCTTCCGCCGCATGCTGTTGCTCATCCGCCATCACCTGGTTGGGGTCGCGGACCAAGCGCGCGAATTCGCTGTCGGGCCAGCGCTCGGTGATGATGTTGGCGTAGTACGCCGAACCCTTGCCGTCGAGGTCGAAGAAGGTCCCGGTCTTTTCCTTGGCGAGGTAGATGCGGTAGAGCTGGTAGTAGGATTCCGGGGTGTAGCGGCAATCCTCGAAACGGCCGTTGAGCACCTCGAAGCTCTCCACGGCATTGTCCACATCCTTGAGCTTCTCCTTGTAGATGGTGCCGGCGATGTACATGGCCGCGCAGACCTTTTCGTTGCTGGCGGCGATGGCCACGCTGTCGCCCGGAATGTCCTTCAGGTAGGTCTCGGGATCCTTCCACGCCGGTTCACCGTCCTTCTCGTCCTTGCCCTTTTCATCGGTACTGTCCGGCTCCGCCTCCTGCGCGAAGGCGCTTCCCGCCTTGTCCTTGCGGCGCCAGTCGTCCTCGTTGGTGCGGTTGCCCCATTTCTTCCTGAACTCGGCCATGCCGCGGGAGAGCTGCACAGGGTTGTAGAAATACCAGGCGTTGCGGTCACCGCCGACCTCGGGCCTGTCCGTGCGGTTGGCTTGATCGGGGGGGAGTTGCCGGGCCTCCTCCTCCAGGCGTGCCTTCTCCTCCTCGGCGGCCTCCCGGTCCTTGATCAGTCGCTTCACCTTCTTCTCACGTTCCGCTTCCGGCAGTGCGGCCAGCGCCTGCAAGCTGTCCTCGCGGGCAATGATGTCCAATTGTTCCACCAGTTCGGTGAGCACCTCGGCGCGGGTCTTCACATCCTCATAGCGCTTGTGCGTTTCGGCGATCAGCGTGCTGGTACTGTCATAATACTGCTGCGCCGCGGGGTATTTCTTGTCGTCGAAGTACAGGTCGGCCAGGCGCAGGAAGCTCTTGGCCTTCTGTCGCTGGTCCGTGGTGCTGATGCGGGCGCTGGTCTTCAGGTGGGCAATGGCGCTGGAGTCGTTGTTCTCCTTCAGGTCGAGCTCCGCCAAGGCGTACTCGATCATGTCGAAGTGGTCCTTGTGCTTCTCGTCGCGCAGCATGCGGTGCAGCTTCTTGCGCAATTGGGCGCTGTTGCCGCGATCGAAGGAGAGCGCCTGGAAGACCTGGGCGTGGAAGCCAAGCTCGTAGGGTGGGTGGCTGCGGACCACCTTATCGAACTGGGCGATGGCCTTGTCCTCCATGCCTTTGGCCTGGTAGAGTTGGGCGAGGATGAACATCCACCGCACCTTCTGCTTGCGGTTCCGGGCCAGTTCCACGGCGCGCTCAAGGTCCACAATGGCATCATCCACTTTGCCGCGCTTCAGGTCCAGGTCGGCCTGCACGGCGCTGAGCTCATCATGGGGGAACTTCTTAGGCAGCGTCTTTTCCTCCTTCACTTCGTTCAAGGCGCTCTGGGCCTTCGCGTACTGCTCATTCTGGATGGCGGTGCGGGCGAACCACAGGCGGGCCTCCAACTGCCGGTCCTGCCCCTTGAAACGCCGGCCGATGAAGTCGAACGTGCGCTCCGCATCGAAGTAGCTGCGCTTGTAGAAGTGGCTCTTGCCCATCACGAAGTAGGCATCGTCGATCCAACTGTTCACCTCCTTGTTCTCCACTTCCATGGAGTGGCGCTCGATCACGGTGCCGCACTTCTGGATGCAGATCTCCATATCGGGCACCAGGGCCTTGGCCTGTTCATCGGTGCCGTAGATGAAGACGGGGAGCACCTCATCGTAATCATCCACGTAGGCCTTTTCCATGGCGGCCACGGACTCGTTCAACTTCTCATTGGCGTTGAACCAGCCATTGTCCCGCGCGGTAAGGCGGTGAAAGGTGCGGTTCAGGAACGCGTCCTTGCTGGTGGAGCAGGAGACGGCCACGAGGACCAGCAGAAGGGCCGACAGGTGTCGGAAGGTTCGGAGGGACAGCAACGGGATGGGGAAGTGCTTCAAGAACAGAAAGCCGTGCAAGTTATTTCATCGGCGGGGAAGGCCGGTGTGCTGGAGCGGTGGTTGTGCGCATATTTCCACGCCTGTCCTGCCGGGGAGGCGTGTGCCCGGACGCCGGGAAAGAGCATTGCCGGGCAGGCGGTTACCTTCGCGGGCCATGATCGAGCCCGGTACCCGCCGCCGCAAGAAGGGCTTTGTCGCCCGGCTCAAGAGCAAGTACCGTTTGTCCCTGGTGGACGAAGGGTCCTTCAAGGAGCGGTTCAGCATCCGGCTCTCGCGCATGAACGTGATCCTGTTGCTGTTGGGCCTGTTCACCCTGCATGCGGCCTTCGTCACAGCGCTCATCGTCACCACGCCGCTGAAACGCTACATCCCGGGTTACTCGGACCTGGAGACGAAGCGGAACAGTTACAAGGCGGTGTTGAAGGCCGATTCGCTGCAGTCCGCGCTGGCCGTACGCGACCTCTATATCGATAACCTGCGGAACGTGCTCAGCGGCAAGGTGCCGGCGGACAGCGCCACCTTATTCACACCGATCACCACGCCGCCCGACCCCAAGGAGCTGAAGCCGGGCTTGAGCGACAGCCTGTTGCGTGAGCGCGTGCGGCGCGAAGAGGCCTATAATGTGGAGGAAGGCCCTTCGGGGAGCACCAGCTTCAGCGGCCTTTCCGGCATCTTCTTCTTCACCCCCCTGCGCGGGGTGGTCACGCAGACCTATGATCCCGCGCTCGGGCACTACGGGGTGGACATCGTGACCAAGGCCGACGAGGCCGTGAAGGCCTGCCTGGAAGGTACGGTGGTGCTGGCCAGTTGGACGAGCGACGCCGGCTACGTGGTGCACGTGCAGCACACCGGTGACCTGGTGAGCGTGTACAAGCACAACGCCGTGCTGCTGCGCAAGGAAGGCGATCGGGTGAAGGCGGGCGAGGCCATCGGCATCGTGGGGAACAGCGGTGAGCTCACCACGGGCCCGCACTTGCACTTCGAACTCTGGCACCGTGGTGAGGCCGTTGATCCGCAGGCGTACATGGTGTTCAAGTAACCCTATGGGCAAGTGCCTCAGCCTGCTTGAACATCGGTCGTTGAACGGCGGGAATCGGATATTCGAATGAGCCTCAAAGTCGCCATCGCCAAGGTCTACGCACGCATGGTCACGCGTGCCGTGCAGGATCGTGCGATGCATCCGGTGGCCGCACAGCTCCAGGTGCTGCGACGGCTTGTGCGGCACGGAGCGCCCACGGCGTTCGGCCGCGAGCATAAGCTCCACCAGGTGCACGACCATGCCTCGTTGGTGCAGGCCGTGCCGCTCCGCGATTACGAAGGGTTCAGGCCGTACATCGATCGCATCATGGCAGGTGAGGAGCATGTGCTGTGGCCCGGGAAGCCATTGTACCTCTGCAAGACCAGTGGTACCACCAGCGGCGCGAAGCACATCCCCATCACACGTGGCTCACTGCCCAACCACATCGGCAGCGCGCGCAGGGCACTGCTCGCATACATCGCCTCCAGCGGCCATGCCGACTTCGTGGATGGGAAGATGATCTTCCTGCAGGGCAGCCCCGTGCTCGATACAACGGGCGCGATCCCCACCGGACGGCTGAGCGGCATCGTGGCCAACCATGTGCCGCGCTATCTGCTGAACAACCGCCTGCCCAGTTTCGCCACGAACACGATCCCGGACTGGGAAACGAAGGTGGAAGCGATCGTGACGGAGACGATGACCGCGGACCTGCGCCTGATCAGCGGCATACCGGCATGGACACAGATGTACTTCGAACGGCTCCTGGCGCGAACGGGGAAGCGTACCGTAAAAGAGGTATTCCCGAACTTCTCCCTCTTCGTTTACGGTGGCGTGAACTACGGGCCCTATCGCGATCGCATGCGCACCTTGATCGGGGGGGATGTGCCGAGCATCGAGCTCTTCCCGGCGAGCGAAGGTTTCATCGCCTACCAGGACCGCCATGATCAGGAGGGCCTGCTACTGGTGGTTGACGATGGCATCTACTACGAGTTCATACCGCAGGAGCACCACGGCGCGCAGCTGGCTCCTCGTCGCCTCTCCCTTGCCGACGTTCAGGTGGGCGTGAACTATGCGCTCGTGCTTCACACCAATGCGGGCCTTTGGGGATATGAGCTCGGTGATACCGTGAAGTTCCTGTCGCTCACGCCACCGCGCATCGTGGTCACCGGTCGCACCAAGCATTTCACCAGTGCCTTCGGCGAGCACGTGATCGCCGAGGAGGTGGAGGGCGCGCTGAGGGATGCCACGGGCCTGATGCCGTGCGAGGTCAACGAGTTCACCGTGGCTCCGCAGACCTCACCCACCGAAGGACTGCCCTATCACGAGTGGTTCATCGAGTTCGCCTCACCTCCAGCGGACCTTGCGCGATTCTCTTCGCTGATCGATGAAGCGCTGCAGCGTCGCAACGTGTACTACAAGGACCTGATCACGGGCAAGGTGTTGCGCCCGCTGGTGATCACACCGGTGAAGCGCGGCGGTTTTTCGGACTGGATGAGAGCGCGCGGCATGAACGATGCCCAGAGCAAAGTGCCGCGCCTGGCGAATGATCGGAACTATGTGGAAGGTCTCGCACCGTGACCGGGCCATGGACAACAGGTCGCGCAAGGAACACCCGTGGATGACCGCCCGCAACGCGAGCTACGTCCTCATGCTCATCGCAGGCATGGGGATACTGGCCTACGCCATGCTTCGTGCAGCGAACGCATCATTCACGCATGACGAAAGCCTGACCTACCTGCTTTATCCGCATCAGTCGCTCGGCGATATCCTGGCGCATAAGGAAGCCTACACGAACAACCATTTGCTGAACACCCTCGGCATGAAGATCAGCGAGCGCCTGTTCGGCACTTCCGAATTCGTGCTTCGCCTGCCGAACCTGCTGGCACTGTTGATCTACATGGTCTATGCGGCGCTGTTGGTGCGACCGTTGCCCGCGTGGGCGGGCTTCGCGCTGTTCGTCATCCTGATCACCAATGCCGACATCGTGGAGCTGTTCACGCTGGCCAGGGGATATGGCCTTTCCTTCGGCTTCATGCTCATGGCCCTGTTCCACCTGGTGGCCTACGTGCGCACCACCAAGCTCTGGCACGCCGTCTTGTTCCATGCGGCCTGCATGCTGGCCGTGCTCAGCAACTTCACCTTGCTGGACCTGTATGCGGCCGCGATGGGGCTGCTGGTAATGGCCGCGCTCCTGGTCTGGTGGCTCATGCCTGAGCGGCGTTCGGTCATGTGGAGGAGCGTTGCAGTACATGGCGTCCTCTTGTTCCTGGCCGTTCTGGGGATCTGGGAACCTGTGCGACAAGTGGTCACACAGAACCACTTCGATTTTGGGGGGCAGCAGGGTTTTTATCGCGACACGGTGCGTTCCGTGGTCTTCGCTTCATTCCCAGGTCTGTTCGTGGATGAGGGGCTCCTGCTTCTCTTCCAGGTCATGTTCACCGCGTTCATGGTCACCGGGCTTGTGCTGATCGGTCTGCGGGTGGCCAGGAAGGACCGCGCGTTCTTCGGGGAACGGACGACCTTCGTTGTGATCACCGGCGTATTGTTCCTTACGTGTGTGGTGTCCACGCTCCAGCACGTGATCCTCGGCACCGATCACTTGACGGCCCGCTTCGCCAAATTCCTCCTGCCCCTGCTGGCCTTGCATATCGGGCTGCTTGCCGTGGCCATCACCGCGCACCGCGGCCGCATGGTGACCATGATCGTGCTGTTGGTGTTGGCCGGCATTTCGATGAGGTCGTTCATCCATAACTCCAGCTTCCACCGGAGCAATGAGTGGCAATATGACGTCGAGACCAAGGACATGATGAAGGAACTTGTCGCGGATCATGCCCGTGCACCGGACCGTAGCGCATCCATCCGCATCGGCAATACCTGGCTCTTTGAACCGACGATCAACTTCTACCGCGTGATCTGGCATGTGGATGAGCTCCTGCCCGCACATCGGAACGGCCCCGAGGGGAATGAGGATTACCTGTATGTGGACTCCCAGTTCGCCGAGGTGGATACCGCACGATACGTGTTGGTCAAGGCCTACGACAAGGCCGGGGCCCGCTTGTATGCCCATCGAGCACGGGGCGATGCGAAGCGACCGGAACCCGGAGTGCTGCCTTGATGCCATCTTCGCCGCCGATGAGCACAGGGGTCGGCACCGATCTGCAACGTGCGCGGGAACTCCTGCGTGCCGGCCACATCGTGGGCATCCCGACGGAGACGGTGTACGGCCTTGCCGCCAATGCTTACGACGAGGCCGCGGTGCTGAAGATCTTCCAGGCGAAGGACCGGCCGTCGTTCGATCCGCTTATCGTGCATGTGCGCGACCGCGCGCAGGTGGAGGAGGTCGTTGCCCGCGTTTCGCCCGAGGCCGAAGCGCTGATGGCGAAGTTCTGGCCGGGACCGCTCACGCTCGTGTTGCCCAAGAACGACCGCATTCCGGACATCGTCACCAGCGGACTCGATACGGTGGGTGTGCGCATGCCGGCCCATCCGATCACGCTGGAGCTCCTGCGCTCACTCGGCTTTCCCCTTGCGGCGCCCAGTGCGAATCCGTTCGGGTATGTGAGCCCCACCACTGCGCAACATGTGGCCGACCAGCTCGGCGAAAAGATCCCGTACGTCCTCGATGGGGGACCGTGTGCTGTAGGAGTGGAAAGCACCATCGTGGGATGGGAACGGGATGTCACTTCGAGCAATGACGGAGGCATGGGCCGCAGGGCGCAAGGCGACCGAGGAGTCGAGAAGTGTGTCCTCTACCGCGCTGGTGGCGTTCCGGTGGAGGCGATCGAGGCGGTGATCGGCACGGTGGGTGCCGCGCAGCAAAAGGTGCTGCCCGTGGCGCCGGGCATGATCGAAAGCCACTACGCACCGCGCAAGCCGGTGATGGTCGGCGACGTTCCAGCGCTGATCGCCCAACACACGGGCAGGCGCATCGCCGTCATCAGCTTCGCGAAGCATTACGATGTGTGGCGATGCGAGGTGCTCTCTCCGAAAGCCGACCTTGACGAAGCCGCGCGCAAGCTCTTCGCCGTGCTGCGCACGTTGGATGTGAGCGAGGTCGACGTGATCCTTGCGGAGGTGTTCCCAAATGAAGGGCTTGGACGGGCGATCAATGATCGGTTACGAAGGGCGGCAGCGAAGCGCTCCGCTTGATCACCGCACCACCGCGAACGGCAGCGCGCGGCTTCCGAACGCGGGAGATCTGAGCCAGTAGGCGCCATCGATCGTTCCCCGCAGATCGATGAGGCAGTTGGTGCAGCCACCGAAGTATCCGTTCTGCACCACACGTCCTTGCGCATCCACCAGCTCCCACGGCCCATGCAATGGCGCGGATGCTGACAGGCGCACGCGTCCCGCAGCGCCATCCGCACTGAGCGTTACGTCCGTTCGGCCCATGCCCTCATCCACACCCACACTGATATCTGCAGGGTCTGATGGCGCATCGCACGGACCTGGGAGGTCCATGGTCACCGTGTACACACCGCTAACGGTGGGGGCGAAACAGACATCAGCGACGATGGGCGATCCGTTCAGGTACCACTGGTGAGGATAGGTGGAGGGGGAAACGCAGAGTTCATCCCCGCTCACGACGATCTCCGGTTGCTGGTTCGGGGTGAAGGACGTGACCACCTGAACACCTACGCTCTGGTTGAAGTTCGGGCAGATCGCGGGGGCACCACTGGCGCTCCAGGCGCCCGCTCCGGTCACCACCAGGGTGTCGTTCGTTGCACCGTTGATCGGCATGCCGTTGTTCGTCCATTGGATGTTCTCGCTGTAGGGCAGGCCCAACACCAGCAAGGCGGTGTCTCCCACGCAGAACAGTTGCTCACCTTGGGAACCGATGTCGTAGGGCTCATCGCCGCCGTGGATGATGAAGGGTAGCAGGAACACCCAGCCATCCACCAACACCGCTGGGGAGGTCTCGGTGCAACCATTCAAGGTGGCCGACACGGTGAACTGCGAACCACCCTGGGAAGAGTTCACCTGCAGGGTCTGTTCCGTAGCACCCGTTATCGGCTGTCCATCCTGGAACCATTGGTAGCCATCATAGGCCTGGGTGGTCAAGGTGCCCTGAGCGTTGGGGCACAGGATGAGGTCGTTCGGGGTGATCGTGGGGTCAAAGGGGCATTGACCGGACGCGGCTTTCAAGGAGAGCAGCGTAATGAGGGTGATGGTCTTTCTCATGGAGAGGTTACGTTGTTCAAACGCAAGACGCAAAACGGAACTCTGACGACGCCCGGGTATCACTCCTTCGCCAGCACCCGTTTGCGCACAGTGCTCAGGAACTCGGGCGTCATGCCCAGGTAGCTCGCAATGTGCTTCTGTGCCACACGGCCATCCAGTGAAGGATACTGCTTGCGGAATTCGGCATAGCGCTCCTCGGCAGTCTTACTGAGGTTGCTGAGCATGCGCCGTTGCTGCGCGATGAATGCGTTGGTGATGAGGATGCGGAAGAAGCGTTCGAACTTCGGCACGCGGTCATAGAGCAGGTCCTGCAGCGGCTTATCCATCAGGATCAGTTCGCTGTCCTCCAGCGCATCCACGCTGAGCAGCGCAGGTATTTGCTTTTGCTGGCTGGCCATGTCGCCCGTCCACCAATCCTCCGGCGCGAACTGCAGGATATGCTCCTTGCCTTGCGCATCGGTGTAATAGCTGCGCAGGCAGCCGCTCACCACATAGGCCTGGTAGCGGCTCACTTCCCCAGCGGAGAGCAGGAAGCGTCCTTTCTCCAGCGTGCGGCTGCGCAGATGGGAACGCCACAGGTCGCGTTCCTCATCGGTGAGCGTGATGTGCTTGCTCACGTTCGCGAGCAACTGTGCGAAGTGCTTGTCGGAAGGTCGGTCCATCGGACCGCCAAGTTCGGCAACCTTGGGCAACTCAGTGCACGAGACGTCGCCAGGTGCGGATCATCGGTGCGGTGATCCGTTGCACAACGGAAGGTCGGTACTCCACGCTCCGCACCACCATCATTCCAACGGTCATGGCCACCTGCCGCGGTGCCAAGGCGATGGTGCCCACGGTGTGGCAGGTGTTGCTTGCAGGTGAAGGCGAAGGGTATGCCGGGGTGGAGGAAAAACCTTGCGCGATGCAGGCTGGCAGCGCATTTCCGGAAAGCACCACCTGCTGCGGTGCATGGCCAGGCCGCTCGAATTCAACGCTGAAAGGCCCGGATCCCAGCGCCTCCGGCACATGGAGGAAGTAGTTACCCTTGTCATCGCACCGCACGCGCACAGCGCTTCCTTTCACACCGACGATCACATTCGAGAGGGGTGTTCCCGTCGTCGGGTCCACCAACCGGCCTTGCAGGCCTCGCGGATCCTTTGGGTCCGCCGTGGGGCTCATCGGCACCAAGGTCAGGTCGGTCGGTTGTTCAATGGGGTCCGGTAGATCACCTGTGAGGAATACTTCCCTCGTTCGGGTCTCATAGCCGACGTACCGCAGTTCAAGTACCAGCAGGTCACGGGCTTCGCGTTGCGGCACCTTCAGCGTGAAGTTCCCATCCACATCCGTCGTTACTCCGAGCGGCGTATTCCGCAGGCCCACGGCCACGAAGGGCAGCGCTTCACCGGTCTCATCATCCACCACCTTTCCGCATACCTCGAGCATCAGTGGCTGCGGATCCTGCGCAGGTATTTCTTCCGGCGGGATCACACAGGTGATCCTTGGCTCTCCGACATCGCGGGGTGTGTCCACTGGCACTACCACGGTATCGCCCGTGACGTGTGTGGTTTCGATGGTCGGCGGAATGGAATGGGGTACGGCCATCATCTTCCCCATCACTTGTGGCGGTGGCGGAGCAGGAACGGAGATCGCCACCTCGCCCACCTTGGGCACGGGTGCGCCTTGCTGGGCCAAGGCCTCTTGTCCGGACGCTAGCGCGAGCAACGAACTGAAGGCCGCGACCGGCAATGAGTGCGAAGGGCGATGTTCCGCTGCGCCCAAGGCCCGGTCCAATTGGTCGGGATCGAAGCGAGCGCATTTAGGCCGGGCATCGCTGGTGAACAGCGCCACCAGTTCGGCGTCGGAGGCGCGGGTGAGGTCGGCCACCACATGGTTGCATTGGTCGCAATGGCGACCCTGACCGCGCGGGCTCATGTCCTTCCACGGCTCGTGGCAGGGGGTAGGGATGCTGATGGAGATCTTCATGCGAAGGCCTAGGGTTGTCTGGTTGAACGATGCGCGAACGGACCGGAATGCACGATCGGTACACACCAACACGCCATCGGTTCACGTTGGATCACCGGTCCAAACCTCAGGCATTAAAGACCATCGTCCTTTTGAGTGATTCGACTCTTGGATGCTTGGAGATGTGGTGCCGTGTTGTTTAGATTCGGCTCATACTCAAAACGGTCAAGACCATGAAATGCTGTGGGGGGGGGGGGGGGGGGGGGGGGGGGGGGGGGGGGGGGGGGGGGGGGGGGGGGGGGGGGGGGGGGGGGGGGGGGG
>JANOAK010000011.1:0-36422 GCA_031411095.1 Flavobacteriales bacterium
CTGCGAAGCAGGATGTTGATCGCATCGTCGTAGGTGATCCGCTCGAAGGGATTGTTGAGCACGAACTTCAAGCGGTCGATCAAGCCCATCTCGCTGCGCTGCTCTTTCGGCTTCTGCGCTTCCTCCTCGGTCAAGCGCGCATCGAGGAACTGCAGATCGTCCATGCTGTTCTTCAGCACGCGGGCGATCAGGTGCTTGCATAGGCCTTCCGCCAGATCCATGTCGCCGTGCAGATCCATGAAGGCGCACTCGGGCTCGATCATCCAGAACTCAGCGAGGTGGCGGGTGGTGTTGCTGTTCTCCGCGCGGAAGGTGGGGCCGAAAGTGTACACCTTGCCCAAGGCCAGTGCCGCAAGCTCCGCCTGCAATTGCCCGCTCACCGTCAGGCGTGCTTCACGGCCGAAGAAATCCTGCGCAAAATCGACACTGTCGTTGTTCTCCAGCCGGGGTGGGCTGTTCGCATCCAGCGTGGTCACGCGGAACATTTCTCCCGCTCCTTCCGCATCGCTCGCCGTGATGATGGGCGCATGGAAGTAGTTGTACCCGTTCAGGTCGAAGTACTCATGGATGCCAAAGCTCACCTGGTGACGCATGCGGAACACAGCGCTGTAGGTATTGGTGCGGAACCGCAGGTGCGCATTCTCCCGGAGGAACTCCAAGGAGTGCTTCTTCGGCTGTACCGGATATTTCTCGGCGTCGCTGTCGCCGAGCACCTCCAAGGAGGTCACCTTCAGTTCAACCCGCTGACCACTGCCCTGGCTGGCTACCAGTTCACCGGTACACTTCACCGCCGCGCTCGTCGTGAACCGTCCACGCGTGGCCGGGCCCACCTTCTCCTGGTCGATCACGCATTGAAGGTTGCGGATCGTGCTGCCGTCATTCAGGGCGATGAAGCGGTCGTTGCGGAAGGTGCGCACCCAGCCCGCCACGGTGATGGTGGTGCTGGTGAGGGCCTCGTTCCCGAGGGCGTCTTTGATGGAGGTCATAGCGAAGGCCGATGCGTCGATGGAACGGCCGGCCAGCAGGCTGAACGACCCTTCGCATTGGGGGCACAAAGATGAACAAGCCGCTCGAAGCTGGCCTTCGTGACCATTGGGTGACGTAACAATGGGGTAACCTAACCATTGGAAACACTTTACACTCCATTTTGTTTCCATTGTGTTTTTCCTCCTACGTTTGCACCCGTTTTCCCGCTCACCTCTCCCTCGCGGTCACAGCGCACATCCCATGAGCACACAGTCCACCCACCGCGAAGAGGAGATCCTTCAACAAGCCGAGAAGTGCTTCATGCGTAACGGCATCAAGGCGATGACCATGGACGATGTGGCCCGCTACATGTCCATGAGCAAGAAGACCCTTTACCAGTTCGTGGAGGACAAGAACGACCTGGTGGAGAAGGTGATCCGCAAGCTCTGCAGCACGCACCACCAGGCCATGATGAGCATCTGTGCCCAAGGCCTCAATGCCATTGACGAAAGCTTCGAGATCAACCGCTTCCTCGCTTCGCAGCTGGCCCAGATGCATCCCAGCATCCACTACGACCTTGCCAAGTACCATCCCCAAGCATGGGACCTGCTGCAGCGTACCGAGCAGACGGACATTTACGCGTGCGTTACCCGGAACATGGAAAAGGGCGTGCGTGAGGGCCTTTACCGGGACGACCTGAACATTCCCGTGGTGGCGAAAATGCACATCGCCCGTTTCGATGCGGTGTTCGACGGGGAGCTGTTCCCGGTGAACGAGTACAGCTTCGTGGATGTCCTCTGGGAGCAGTTCCGCTACCACATTCGCGGGATCGCCAGTCCGAAAGGCGTGCAATACCTCATGAAGAAGATGAAAAAGGAGCGAGCATGACGAACCGAACGATCGCAACAAGCATCGCCGTTCTTGGGGTGATGATCTCGGCGGCCCAGGGGCCGCTGAGCCTGGGACTTCAGCAGGCCATGGACCTGGCCGCCAAGCAGAGCTACGCTGTGCGCAGCAGCGAACTGGAGGCGCAGAAGGCCGCGGAACGCACAAAAGAGGTCACCGCCATCGGCTTCCCCCAGGTGAACGGCCAGGCCGAAATGAGCCACTTCATCGATGTGCCGACCCAGCTCGTGCCCAATTTCTTCGTGCCACCCGGACCGGGCGTACCGGAATATTTCCCGGCCCAGTTCGCCGTGCCTTGGACCGCCAAGGCCGGAGTCACCATCTCCCAGCTCATCTTCGATGGCAGCTACCTCATCGGCCTGAAGGCCGCGCGTGAACTGGCCACTCAGAGCGCCGAGGAACTGCAGAAGGCACAGGCCGATGCACGCAACCAGGCCGCCAAGGCATACATGGGCGTGCTTGCTGCAGAGGAAGGCGTACGCCTTGTGGGGGAGGGCATTCCCTTGTTGGATCGGAGCCGGAACGAAGTGGCCGCCATGAAAGAGGCAGGGTTCATGGAGTCCACCGACGTGGACCGCATCACGATCCAATTGGAACAGGCCCGCGCCCAACAGCGCAGTTTCCAGCAACAGGCCGAAGTGGCCCGCATGCTGCTCGCACTAACCCTCGGCGTGCCCCAGGGAACGCCGATCACCCTGACCGACAAGCTGGAGAACATCGTGCGTGACGCCAACGAGACCTCGCTCGCCGAGGCAGCCTTCGACCCTGCAGGACATATTGACCAGTCATACGCGAACACACTTGTTCGCCTGCAGGAACTGAACACGCGCAACGAAAAGGCCAAGGCGATGCCCAACCTCGCCGGCTACTTCAACCACCAGCAAGTGTGGAACGGACCCAGTTTCGATCCCGGCGGCGAGTACCCCTTCTATCCCACCACGCTCTGGGGCCTCACGCTGAACGTCCCGATCCTGAGCAGCGGCATGCGCTACCACAAGGTGCAACAGAACAAACTGGCCTTGGAGCAGGTGAAGATCAACCAGACCGCCACCGAACAACGCCTGCGCATGAGCGTTGAGCAGCAGCGCAGTGTCACGCGGCAGGCGCTCGATGCCTTCCTCACCGAAGAGCGCAGCATGACCCTTGCCCGCATCATCTTCGAACGCACCACGGTGAAGTTCACCAATGGCGCTGCGGCCAGCTTCGAGCTCACACAGGAGCAGGGCAACTACCTGCTCGCGCAACAGAATTACATCCAACGCATGGTGGAGCTCCTGATGGCGCGCGCCGATCTGCGTAAGGCCCTTGACCTCTATTGACAACTGCTCACCGAACCGCGATGAAGAACACCTTCCTTTTCCTGCTCACCACCGCCCTGCTGGCCGCCTGCGGCAGCGCCGATACCACCGACCTCGGCCGTAAACGACAGGAGCGCGACAGCATGAAGGCCGCCTACAAGGAGCTGGGCGAGCGCATCAAGGCCGCCGACCAATGGATCGCCGACCACGACACCACGGTGAAGAAGAACCTGCCAGCGGTGACCACACTGGTGCTGGCGCCCACCCGCTTCGAACATTTCGTGCAGACCCACGGACACGTGAAGGCCGACAAGAGCGCCGAACTCTACAGCATGGGTGGCCGGGTTCGCCGCATCCTGGTGAAAGAAGGCGACCATGTGCGGAGGGGCGAGCTGCTGGTGGACCTGGACAATGATGCGATCGAAAAGCAAATGGCGCAGGCACAGGCCGGCTATGACCTGGCGAAGGTGGTCTTCGAGAAACAACAGCGCTTGTGGGAACAACAGATCGGCAGCGAGGTGCAATACCTGCAGGCCAAGAGCAACAAGGAGCAGGCCGAAGCCGCCGTGGCCTCGATCGGTGAGCAGTACCGCATGAGCCGCATCACCGCGCCCTTCGAAGGAACAGTGGATGAGATCATGGTGAGCGTTGGGGAGATGACCGCCCCGCAGTTCCCCGTGGCCCGCGTGGTGGACCTCTCCGGGGCAAGCCTCGAGGCCGATGTGCCGGAGAGCTACCTGAAACGGGTGAAAGCAGGTGACCCCGTGCTGGTGGAGTTCCCCTCGCTCGGCGATTCCGTGAGTGCCACGCTCGCCAACGTGGGCCGGTTCATCGACCCTGCCAACCGCACGTTCAAAGTGACCTTGCGCGTACCCAACAGCGAGACGTTTGTGCGCCCCAACCTCCTGAGCGTGGTGCACATCCGCGATGTGGTGCAGGACAGCGCCATTGTGGTACCCAGCCGCTGCATCCAGGAGGATGTGTCGGGCAAGAGCTATGTGTTCGTGCTGGATACGGACAAGGAAGGCAGGGCCGTCACGCGGAAGGTGGTGGTGACCCGTGTGATGGATTCCAAGCAGCTCACCATGCTGGCACCGAACGCGGGGCTTGTGGGCAACGAGACCATCCTCGATGAAGGGGCCAAGAGCGTGGGCGACGGACAACGGGTGAAGGTGACGAACCTCTGATCAAACCAGGAACGGTGATCGACCGCACGTGTAACGTCGACCCACTGGGTCGACCCGTGACGGATCGGCGACCGGACCCCGACAACAGCTAGGCCATGGACCACAGCAACATCGAGAACGAGGCGTACGGCAAGGGCGAAGGCAAGCAGTTCGCCATCACCAGTTGGGCGGTGAAGAACCGCACCACCGTCATGGTGATCAGTGTGCTCATCGCCGTCTTCGGCATGTACTCCTATTCGGCCATGCCCAAGGAGAGCTTCCCCGAGGTCGTCACCCCGGAGATCTACGTGGCGGTGCCGTACAACAGCAGCTCGGTCGTCGACATCGAGAAGCTTATCACCAAACCCTTGGAGAAGGAGATCAACACGATCACCGGTGTGGACGAGATCAACAGCACCAGTGTGCCGAACTTCAGCACCATCCAGGTGAAGTTCAACTACAACGTAACGCCCACCGAGGCGCTGCGCAAGGTGAAGGACGCGGTGGACAAGGCGAAGAGCGACGCCGACTTCCCCAAGGACCTGCCAGCCGAGCCCAGCATCTTCGAGATGAACTTCTCCGAGATGATCCCGGTGATGAACATCAACCTGAGCGGCGACTACAGCATCGACCAGTTGCATCACTACGGCAAGATCCTCGAGGACCGGATCGAAGGCCTCCCGGAGATCAACAAGGTGGACATCCGCGGGGTGCCGGAGAAGGAGGTGAAGGTGAGCGTCGACCTCAACAAGATGGAGGCGCTGCAGCTCAACTTCGGCGATGTGGCCATGGCGCTGCAGACCGAGAACCTCACCATGAGCGGCGGCGAGGTGCTCACCGATGGCATGCGCCGCGCGGTGCGTGTGGTGGGCGAGTTCGCCGACATGGAGATGATCCGCGACATCGTGGTGAAGAACGAATTCCAGAAGGAAGTGCGCCTGCGCGACATCGCCACGGTGGAGTTCGACTACAAGGAGGCCGACAGCTACGCCCGCGAATACGGCAACCCCGTGGTGATGCTGGACGTGATCAAGCGCGCCGGGGAGAACCTCATCATCGCCAGCGACAAGATCAACGAAATCCTGCAGGAGTCGCGGGGCACTGTGATCCCCGAGGACGTAACGATCACCATCACCGGTGACCAGAGCGAGGACACACGCGTGCAGGTGGACGAGCTCTTCAACCACATCATCTTCGGGGTGATCCTGGTGGTGGGCACCCTGCTTTTCTTCCTGGGGCTGCGCAATGCGCTCTTCGTGGGCCTTGCGATCCCCATGAGCATGTTCATCTCCTTCATCATCCTCAACGCGTTCGGCGTTACGCTGAACATCATGGTGCTCTTCTCGCTCATCCTCGCGCTGGGTCGCCTGGTGGATGATGGCATCGTGATCGTGGAGAACATCTACCGGCACATGAGCAACGGTGAACCCGCCATGGTCGCCACCCGCAAGGCCGTGGGGGAAGTGACGCTGCCCATCGTGGCCGCCACCACCGCCACCGTAATGGTGTTCGTGCCGTTGCTCTTCTGGCCCGGCATGATGGGCCAGTTCATGAAATGGATGCCCATCACCTTCATGGTGTCCCTGAGCGCCTCGCTCTTCGTGGCCCTCGTGGTGAACCCCGCCCTCAGCACCCAGTTCATGAAGGTGGAGCGCGAGAACCCGAACACGAAAAAGGTGTATCGCCTGGCGGGCATCTTCGCCGTGGTCGGCACGCTGCTCGCCACACTCGGCATGGCGTCCGACAGTCCCTTCTTTACCGGTCTCGGGACCTTCACCATTCTCGCTGCGATCTTCGGCGTGCTGAACCTGAAGGTGGCCATCCCCGGTACGCGCTGGTTCCAGGATGTGTTCCTGCCACGGCTCGAGGCGCGGTATGAGCGATTCCTGCGCTACGCACTGGACCGCCACCACCCGCGCACCTTCCTCTTCGGCACCTTCGGTCTGTTGGTGCTGGCCATCGCCCTGCTGATCGTGGTGCCGCCGAAGGTCGAGTTCTTCCCCATCAACGAACCCAAGTACGTCAACGTCTTCATTGAAGCGCCCATCGGGACCGACATTGAGAAGACCGACCAGGTGACGCGTCGGCTGGAGGCACAGGTGCGGGCCATTGTGAACGTGCCGCCTTACATCGAGGTGAAGGAGGTGCAACTGCCCAACGGCACGATGAAGCGCGACACGGTGAACTGGTTGATCAACTCCATGATCACGCAGGTGGGCAATGGCACCAGCGATCCCGCTCAAGGTGTGAGCCTCGCGAACACGCCCAACAAGGGCCGTATCCAGATGAACTTCGTGAAGTTCGCCGAACGCCGCGGGTTGAAGACCAACGACGTGTTGCTGAAGCTGCAAAGCGAACTGCAGGGCTATCCGGGTGTGATCTTCAGCGTGGACAAGGACGCTGCCGGCCCACCCACGGGAAAGCCCATCAACATTGAACTCACCGGCGAGGAGATCGGACCGCTGCTGGCCGAGGCCGATTCCCTCAAGTCCTTCCTCGAAGGCAAGAACGTGCCCGGCGTGGAGGCCCTGCGGATCGACATCGACCGCGCAAAGCCCGAGATGCCCATCATCATCGACCGCGCCAAGGCCCGCCGCCTGAACGTGAGCACCTACGCCGTGGCCGACGCCATCCGCACAGCCCTCTTCGGCAAGGAGGTGAGCACCTACCGCATCGAAGGGGATGATGATGATTACAAGATCATGGTGCGCCTGCAGGACGACCAGCGATACGACGTGGGCACCATCATGAACATGGACATCACCTTCCGCGACATGCTCAACGGCAAGATCCGGCAGGTGCCCATCAGCGCCGTGGCGAAGGAGGAACTGAGTAGCACCTTCAGCGCGATCAAGCGCACGGACCTCAAGCGCGTGGTGACCGTGAGCAGCAACGTGATCGCCGGTTACAATGCGAACGAAGTGATCGCCGAGATGAAGGACGCACTCACCGGATATGAGAAGGATGAGCGTTTCGGCCTGGCCTTCACCGGCCAGCAGGAGGACCAGATGAAGGAAATGGCCTTCCTCGGCAAGGCCTTCCTCATCGCCATCTTCATCGTGTTCCTCATCATCGTCTGGCAGTTCAACAGCATCAGCTGGCCACTGGTGATCCTCAGCACGGTGCTCTTCAGTACCATCGGCGTGTTCCTCGGCTTGATCGTGTTCCGCATGGATTTCATCATCCTCATGACCATGCTTGGGATCATCTCACTGATCGGGGTGGTGGTGAACAATGCCATCGTGCTCATGGACTTCGCGAAGCTGCTGTTCGAACGACAGAAGGAGAAGCGGGGACTGCCGGAAGCGGAGGAGCTACCGATCGATGCTACGCGTGAAGCGTTGATCATCGCCGGCAAGACGCGATTGCGCCCGGTACTGCTCACCGCCGTGACCGCCGTCCTGGGCCTGCTCCCACTGGCCGTGGGCTTCAACCTCAACTTCGGCACCCTGCTCACCGAACTGGACCCGCACATCCACATCGGTGGCGATAACGTGATCTTCTGGGGTCCGCTCTCATGGGCGGTGATCTATGGCCTCACCTTCGCGACCTTCCTCACCCTGATCATGGTGCCCGTGATGTTGCTCATCATCGCCAAGATCAAGCACCGCCGACAATGGAAGCGGAACCTGCGCCAGCTCGAAAGCGGTCAAGCGATGCACCCTGACATGGGCCCGGCGCTGCAGTGAGTGGATCCACATACCATGCTGATCGGAACGGCCTCAGATGAGGCCGTTCCGCTTCCCGATCCGGTATGAACATCCGGTTCGTGAGCTTTGATCCCCATGCTACGCGATCGCATCGGCCGAAGGAATAAGTTCGCTTGATGTTCCGCTCCGCTCCCCGCGCATACCTGGTCCTGGTCCTTTCCCTGGCCCCTCTATGGGCGATCGCCCAAGCGGGGAACGGTGTGGTGCGTGGTGCGATCCGAGACGAACGCACCGGACAACCGCTACCCACGGCGCGGATCGAGGTCGTCACACGCGATTCCACGTTCGTCATGGCCAGCGATGGGCAAGGCCGATTCCTGGTGGATGCAGTGCCCGTGGGCATCCATGCACTGCGCGTTTCCCTGGCCGGATTCGAGACCTTGCTCGTTCCGGAGGTCTGGGTGCGCACGGGCAAGGAAGTGCAATTGGACCTATGGCTCACCCCCTTGGCACATGACCTGAAGGAGGCCGAGGTGATCGCGGTGCGCCACACCGACCCATTGGGAGCACAGCTCATCACCGTTGAACAGAGCCTGCGCTACCCGGCCATGTTCTTCGATCCCGCGCGGGTGGCCGGAAGCGCGGCGGCCGTGGGCACGGCGAACGACCAGGCGAACCACCTCACCATCCGCGGCAACAGCCCGAACGCCAACGCGTGGTTGTTGGAAGGTGCGGAGATGGTGAACCCCAACCACCTGTCGAACGCGGGCACACAGACGGACCTGCCAACGCTCAGCGGTGGGGGGGTGAACATCCTGAGCGCGCAGATGCTCGGCACCTCACGCCTGCTCACCGGCAACCTGCCCACGGATCGCAGCAACGCGCTCGGCGGCATCATGGACATGAACCTGCGACCGGGCAACAACGCGGAACAGGAATGGACCGTGCAGGCCGGATTGATCGGCCTGGACTTGGCAACGGAAGGTCCCTTCGCCAAGGGCAAGCGCGGATCCTACCTCGCGAACTACCGGTATTCCACGCTGGGATTGCTGACCGCTGCCGGTGTCGACCTCGGCGATGAAGTGATCACGTTCCAGGACCTGTCGCTGCATGTGACGCTACCCTTCGGCCAACGCGGCGAAGTGCGCGTGTTCGGCCTGGGAGGCACTAGCAGCAACGTGTTCAAAGCGGATAACGATACCCTGAACTGGGAATACGACAAGGACAGCTCGGACATCACCTACACCGCGAAGACCGGCGCAGCGGGTGCCAGCCTGAAGCTGCCCCTCGGCGCGCGCGGCACCTTGCGCACCACGCTGCTGGTCTCCGCCACGGAACAGGAACGCGAACAGATCAACTACGACACGGACCTTACGGAGGTCTGGCGTGGAACGGTCCGCCTGAGCGAACGGAAGCTTTCGATGGTGGCCGCCTATGACGGTGCGGTGGGGGCGCGGTTCCGGTATACCATCGGCGGCTCGGCCATGGAGCGGACCCTCACCAACGTGTTGGAAGAAGATGTGTCAGGTGTATTGCTTCGCCCCTATGCCAATGGGCGTTGGTCGGCCACCGACCGCTTGCAGGTCACGCTGGGATTCGGTTCCGCGAAGTACACCTTCAAGAACAGCAATGCCATGGAGCCGCGTGCATCCGTGCAATGGCGCATGCGCAAGGACCGTCGCATCGCGCTCGCGTACGGCTGGCGATCCATGTTGCCCTGGCAACAGGTGATGAAGGTGCGGTTCAACGAGAGCCTCCCATGGAACGAGGACATCGGGCTCACGCGTTCGGAGGACATCGTGCTCGGCTATGACCATCCGTTCAATGAGCGGGTCACGCTTCATATCGAAGGTTATCAGCAGCGCTTGTCCAACCTGTGCATCCCTGATCCCCGGCTGAACTGGGGCGGTGGTGCCGGGGACGGTCACTTGGTGAATGCGTGGGATGCGCCGGTGTACCAACAGCTTCTGGCCACGGGCAAGGCCACCAACACCGGGCTCGAGGTGACATTGGCCCACACCTTCGCCAAGGGGTACTTCTATCAACTGAACGGCACCGTGTACGACAGCCAGTACGAGCTCAGCGGCATATCGACCAACACCCGCTGGAACGGCAACTACCGGGCGAACGTGATGGGTGGAGCCGAATGGGCAAAGACCAAGGAGGATCGCGTAAGGACCTGGGGCCTCAGCGGTCGTCTGTCGGTGGCGGGGGGCTTGCGCTACACCCCGTTCAGCGAAGTAAGACGTGGGTTTGTGACCTACGGAGCACCTTGGTCTGCTCAGTTGAACGACTTTTTCCGGATGGACCTGCGCGTGTACCTGAAGCGCGATCGCAAGGGCCGCACCGGTATGTGGGCGCTCGACCTGCAGAACCTGACCAAGACACAGAACGAAGCCTTTTTGTATTACGACCAGCGCAAGGACGCCGTGGTGACCAAGTACCAATTAGGCCTGATTCCCAACCTCAGTTACCGCATCGAATTCTGATCTCATGAAAAAGATCCTCCACATCCTCCTGGCCTTATGCTTCGGCGTGTTCGCGTATTTGAACCTGAACGACCCGGATGCCCCTATCTGGGTGGCCGCCTACGCATCCGTTGCGCTCCTGTTCGCGCTCTCGATCGGGGTGTGGTCGGATCATCGCGTTACGTTCAGCCTCGCCACAGCCTTGTTCTTCTGGATGCTGACGATGCTGCCGGGGATACTCTCCTGGTTGCGGGATGGCATGCCTTCGATCACGGACGAAATGAAAGCCACCGAGCCGCATATCGAGGTGGTACGCGAGTTCCTTGGTCTGCTCATCGCGGTGGTCGCCCTGGTCTACCTGGCGCTCACACAGCGGGCAGCCAGCGCACGGAGCTGAACGCGGTGCTGCGATCGCACATGAAGACCTTCATTGCCATCGTCGCCGGACCCCTGGTGGGATCGCTGGCCTTCCTGTTGCTGCAGCACTTGGGCACAACACAGGCATGCATGGCGGGAACGGTTGCATGGATGGCCGTGTGGTGGATCACCGAAGCCGTGCCGATCCCCATCACTTCCCTCTTGCCGATCGTCCTGTTCCCCTTGTTCGGTATCGCTGAACTGGGCGCCACTACCGCGTATTATGGGAAGGACGTCATCTTTCTCTTCCTCGGGGGCTTCCTGTTGGCCCTTGGCATTGAACGCAGCGGCCTGCACAGGCGCCTCGCCTTGATGATCGTGGCCCGTGTAGGGGCCTCCCCTTCGCGACTGGTCCTGGGCACGCTCCTGGCCACCGGCTTCCTGAGCATGTGGATCAACAGCACTGCGGCCGTGCTGGTGATGCTGCCGATCGCGTTGAGCCTGGAGAGCCACGCACACGGGCACCAACGCTTCGGCTTGGCACTTTCCCTGGCCGTGGCCTACGGCGCCACCATCGGCGGCATGGCAACACCTGTGGGCACTCCGCCGAACCTCGTGTTCATGAGCCTGTGGAAGCAACAATTCCCGGAGCTCCCTCCCATAGGCTTCGGCCAATGGATGCTCTTCGGCGTGCCCTACGCCTCGCTCTTCCTTCTGTTCACCTGGTTGCTGCTGACGCGTGTGCTCTATCCGATGGAAGGTACCACCCACGTCGACCGCAAGGCATTGCGTGAACAACTCGCCGCACTCGGAAGGGCCTCGCGCGATGAACTGCTCGCCGCCTTGGTCTTCACCCTCACCGCGTTGCTCTGGATCACCGGCGATGACATCCAGATCAGTTCGTCCTTCACCCTTCACGGGTGGCGCAGCGCGCTCGGTTTGAAAGGACTGGGCGATCCGGCCGTCGCCATCGTGGGTGGTCTGTTCCTGTTCCTGATCCCTTCGGGTACCACCGAAGACAAAGGCGATCGGCGGATGTTGTTGGACTGGGAATTCGCACAGGGCCGCATTCCCTGGGGCGTGGTGCTGTTGATCGGCAGTGGGTTCGCTATTGCCGGCGGCATCGACGCAAGTGGTTTGAGCGCGACCATCGGGAAGGCACTGGCCGGGATGTATACCGGTTCCCAGGTATTGCAGGTGGCCGCCGTGGGCAGCGGTGTTACCCTGCTGAGCGAATTGGGCTCGAACACGGCCGTGGCCAGCCTGGTATTGCCGATCATGGCCAGCACGGCCACCGGCTGGGGTATGAGCCCCCAATCCTTGATGATCCCCGCCACCATCGCCGCGAGCTGTGGTTTCATGCTGCCGATCGCATCGCCCATGCAGGCCGTTGTGTTCACCAGCGGAAGGATGAGCGTGAAGCAGATGATGCGCGCAGGTGTGTGGATGGACGCAGTGGGCGTGGTGCTTCTCGTCCTTCTCTGGTGGCTGCTGGGGACGTTGGTGTTCGGTTGATGTCGAATGATCGGACGCCAAAAGGCCCCCTCGTGTTGAGGAGGCCTTTCAGCAGGTCCAGGTACAACTTCTATTACTCCATGATCATCCGGCCTGTCACCATCCGCTCGCCGATGGTCACGCGGTATTGGTATACACCCGACCCGACCGATCCTGGAGCGAAAGGCACACGCAAGGTCTGCCCTTCGACCACCCCACTGCTCAGGAGCTCAGCCACCACGCGGCCGCTCAGGTCGTAGATGGTGACGGATGCGGCTCCAGACTCCGGCGCTACGAACATGATCTCGCAACGTTCGGTGAAGGGGTTCGGCATCACGCTCACGACCATGGCCTTCTCATCCAAGCCTTTGCAGCAGTCCTCGGTGACAGGGATCACGTGCTGCACCGTGCTGGTGTTGCCGCAATCATCCGTGGCCGAATAGGTGCGCACCAACTGGCAGTGTTTCTGAAGGTCGTCCCATCCGAACTCATCCGACACCTCCACCTTCACATCCTGATCGCAATTGTCCTGTGCCTTGCACTCAGCGGGTTTCGGCAGGTACTTGCAGTTCACCTCGACCTCGGGATCAGTGATGTTGCACATGATCACCGGCGGTGTGGTGTCCATCACCTGGATCGTTTGTGTCGCCGTGCCCATGTTGCCGCAGTCGTCCACAGCCCAGTACGTGCGCACAATGATGTAGTTGCCTTCGCATCCACCGGGCTTCACAGCATCCATGGTGTACACGTCCAACGAACCCTTGCAATTGTCCTCTGCGAACACTTCGCCGTCGGCCTCGGGTACCTGGTCACATTCCACCTGCTTGTCCTGCGGCACGTTCATGATCACGGGTGCCTGGGTGTCCACGATGATAAATTCCTGTACGCAGTGTGCGGTGTCGCCTGTGTTGTCGGCCAGGGTCCAGTAGCGCGTCACCGTGCGGGGGCAGTAGCCGAGGGTGATGTCGTAGTAGGTCGCATAGATGATCGGCGGGCAGTTGGGATCCTTGCGGAACAGGGGATAACCGATGTCATCGGGTTCCAGCGATATTCCACATTCCACGGTCTTGGTGGGAGGGCACTCGATGATGATCGGGGGACACTCGTCACAAAGCTCTTTGCCGACGGACACCTCATCCATAGCGCTGCAGCCATTCTCGTTCACCGCTTCCACCGTGTACACACCTTCCACGAACACCACTACACTGGATCCACTGGCAGTGAAGCCATTGGGGCCCATCCAGGTGTACGTCACCTCGCCTGGTGCGTTTGCACTGATCGTCACTCCGCTGCCATCGCACGGCACCTTACCACCTTGTGCGGTCAGCTCCAGACCGGTGTTCAGCAGTTCAACCACGGCCTCATCCGTGTTCGAGCATCCGTTGTCGCCGATGACGGTCAGTACATAGGTACCGCCTTCCGATACGATCGGGTTCGGTGCGTTGCTGGTGAACCCGTTCGGACCTGTCCAGCTGATCGTACCATTACCCAGGCCGCTGAGCTGAACGGTGGTGTTGTCGCAGGTGATGAAACCACCCGTGGCGATCGCCGTAGGTAGGGTCGTGTCCTGTTCGAGGGTGGCCTGCGTACTTGCAGAACATCCGTTCGGCGCGGTAACCGTGAGCACATAGGTGCCCGGTGCGCTGACATTGATCGTCTGGCTGGTGCTGGCGAAGTTGTTCGGCCCGCTCCAGGCGAAGGTCGATCCATTCACGGTGCTATTTCCCGTGATGTTGGTGCTCAATGTGTTGCAATCGAGCGGGAAGAAGAAGCCGATGAACGCATCCGGCACGTCCGTATCAGCAAGTACCACAGCTTCTGCCGTGCTGGTGCAACCGTTCGCGCCGGTCACCGTCAGCACATACGTGCCGGCTACCGTTACCGTAGGGTTCTGTGCATTGCTCGTGAAGCTGTTCGGACCCGTCCAACTGTAGCTGCCATTGCCGATGCCGCCCAGTTGTACGCTCAGCGTGGTGCAGGTCAAGGTGCCACCCGTGGCCTGTGCGCCAGGTGCAGCGTTGTCCAGTTCCACCACCGCCTGAGCCGTGCTCGTGCAACCGTTCGCACCGGTAACCGTAAGCACATACGTACCAGCTACAGTTACCGTGGGGTTCTGCTCGCTGCTGGTGAAGCTGTTCGGACCGCTCCATGCGAAGCTGCCGTTACCGATGCCGCCCAGTTGAACGCTCAGCGTGGTGCAGGTCAAGGTGCCGCCCGTGGCCTGTGCGCCCGGTGCAGCGTTGTCCAGTTCCACCACGGCCTGTGCGGTGCTCGTGCAACCATTCGCGCCGGTAACCGTAAGCACATACGTACCAGCCACACTCACCGTGGGGTTCTGTGCATTGCTCGTGAAACTGTTCGGACCCGTCCAGCTGTAGCTGCCGTTACCGCTGCCGCCCAGTTGAACGCTCAGCGTGGTGCAGGTCAAGGTGCCGCCCGTGGCCTGTGCACCAGGTACGTTGCTGTCCTGTTCCACCACGGCCTGTGCGGTGCTCGTGCAACCGTTCGCACCCGTCACCGTGAGCACATACGTGCCAGCTACCGTTACCGTGGGGTTCTGTGCATTGCTCGTGAAACTGTTCGGACCCGTCCAGCTGTAGCTGCCGTTGCCGATGCCGCCCAGTTGTACGCTCAGCGTGGTGCAGGTCAAGGTGCCACCCGTGGCCTGTGCGCCAGGTGCAGCGTTGTCCAGTTCCACCACGGCCTGAGCCGTGCTCGTGCATCCGTTCGTTCCGGTCACCGTGAGCACATACGTGCCGGCTACCGTTACCGTGGGGTTCTGCTCGCTGCTCGTGAAGCTGTTCGGACCGCTCCATGCGAAGCTGCCGTTGCCGCTGCCGCCCAGTTGTACGCTCAGCGTGGTGCAGGTCAAGGTGCCGCCCGTGGCCTGTGCGCCTGGTGCAGCGTTGTCCAGTTCCACCACAGCTTGTGCCGTGCTCGTGCATCCGTTCTCACCCGTCACCGTCAGCACATACGTGCCAGCTACCGTTACCGTGGGGTTCTGTGCATTGCTCGTGAAGCTGTTCGGACCCGTCCAGTTGTAGCTGCCGTTGCCGATGCCGCCCAGTTGTACGCTCAGCGTGGTGCAGGTCAAGGTGCCGCCCGTGGCCTGTGCGCCAGGTGCGGCGTTGTCCAGTTCAACCACAGCTTGTGCGGTGCTCGTGCAACCGTTCGCGCCCGTCACCGTCAGCACATACGTTCCCGCAACGCTCACCGTGGGGTTCTGCTCGCTGCTGGTGAAGCTGTTCGGACCCGTCCAGCTGTAGCTGCCGTTGCCGCTGCCTTGCAGTTGTACGCTCAGCGAGGTGCAGGTCAAGGTTCCTCCCGTGGCCTGTGCGCCGGGTGTGGTGATGTCCTGTTCAACCACCGCTGTGGCGCTCGCACTGCATCCCAACCCGTTGTTCACCGTGAAGGTGTAGGTCCCCGCGACGCTGACACTGGGATCTTCATCAGTAGAGGTGAAGTTGTTCGGCCCTGTCCAGGAATAGCTTGCACCCTGGGTGGTCGTTGAACCGTCGAGTTGAACAGATGTGTTGGTGCAATCGAGCATCCCACCTGTGGCCGATGCGTTCGCTGCTGATGGTGCACTGCCCGAGATCGAGGCCACACAATCCCCAACGTTCAAGGGGTCGATGCAAGCAGCCGGGTTGTCCTGTGCCGATACCGTGATGTTCCAATTCGACACGCTGCTCGGATAGTGCATGATGATCGTGCCGCTTGTCACGGGTGTGGAGCTGGCATTATTGGTAAGGCATACCGGCGCGGAGGTCTGGGGTACTGCATTCACATCATAACCGACATAGCTGCCGTTGATGCCCATGATGGGCAACTCCACGCTGTACGTTCCGTTGTTGTTGCAAACCAGGCTCACGTCGCCCAGCTGAAGGTTGCAGAGGAACACATCGGCATCACCACAGCCGAAACGGGCCTTGAAATTGCTTACGCTCAGGTTCCCATCCGCGTCCTGGTCCCAGATGGCGAGGTAGTAGTTCGTGGGTTGATTGAATGCAGGTACTGGCAGGGTATTCCAGGTGCTCGCGCTTTCCACTCCACAGGTCGCAAAGCTCAGCGAGGCGCAGTTGCCGCCCAGCGAATCGGTGGTCATGTTGTTGCCCCCCAGTAGAACGCCGGCTGTGGGGTTGTTCGAATAGTACAGGGCCCAACCAATGTTGTCGCCACTGTTGTCATTCAATTGGATCTGGAATGTTCCAGCATTCGGTCGGATGTCGAATTGAAGCCAGATGATGGGTTGACCGGCGGTAGGTCCCGTGACCGTGACCATGTTCCCACTGCTCGGCTCAACACAACCGCCGCCGCCCACGTTGATGGGGAATTCGGCGGGGTTATACAGACATCCATGTGGCTCGATCTGTGACTGGGTCTCAGCGGAGCTTCCACAGCGGATGATCCCCTGCGCTTCCGGTGCGTTCGGCGTTTCATCCACCGTGCCGTTGGGGTTCCAGTGCGCTCCATCCTCCCAACGCTGGGCACATTCGCACGGCTTGTCCAATTGCGCCATGGCTGTTCGGGGGGCCAGTGTGCCAGCGATCATGGCCAGTATCGCCAGTGGCCTCAGCAACCGCAGCCTCCAGCCGATCGGTCGGGTCATGTGTTGTGTGTTCGTCATCATGGGAGATTGGTTTTGCAGTTTTGTTCGGAGGTTCGAGGTCAGCTGAGCAGCAGCATCAGCCCTATGCTCACAAGGCACC
This sequence comes from Flavobacteriales bacterium, assembly GCA_031411095.1. GTDB lineage: Bacteria > Bacteroidota > Bacteroidia > Flavobacteriales_F > PHOS-HE28 > PHOS-HE28. The sequence continues at coordinate 17,015 of JANOAK010000011.1, forward strand.
AGAACTCCAGGTCGTTCAGCGCCGCACGGAGATGCCCTTTCAGTTGGGTCATCACGCCCATGCTGCCCTTGCCGGAGCGGGGAGTGCTGAAGTGCTCAATTCCGTGCTTCATCGCTGTGGTCCTTGCTAGTGTCCAAGTAGCCCAGGGCCGATCGATAAGAGGAAGAGCGAGGTCAAAACTGGTACGATCCGCTGCGGATGTCAATACTCGTCGACATTATTTTGCCATTCGTCGATAGTTTTTGCTGTTTCAGCCTGAGACACAGACCACAGCAACCGGCTGCGGCAGGGGCCAAAAAAGACCGCCGGCCCCTGGTGGGATCGGCGGTCTTTGCGTCTGACAGGTCGGAAAGAACAGGCTACGGGATCTGCTCCACGCGCGTGTTGTTCGGGGTAGTGCTGCCCACGTTCACCAGGATCACATCGCGGTCGTTCGCGCCACCGGTGTAGCTGACGATACCGTTCAGGTTGGTGTCTTCGATGTAGTACCCGCTCACCGTATTGTTCGGCGTGGTGCTGCCCACGCGCACCAGGATCGGATCACGGTCGTTACCCGCACCGGTATAGGACAGGGTCTTGTTGAAAGAGACATCCCCGGTGCGCATGGCATGCACCGTGCCCACGGTGGTCTGCGCATCCGTTCCGTACGTGGCCGTGGCCGGAGCCGAGAAGTTGATGGTGGCCGGTACGTTCGACAGGGCGACGGCGGTGGCGCTCATGCACCCTAGATGATTCCGATGGCGCACCGCTACATAGTAGCTGTTCGCTGGCGTGGTGATGCTCACTGGCGAAACGCCGTCCAAGGCCACTACATCCCCATCGCGCTGCAGCAAGGCCGCACAACTTGCGGTCACGGTGGATGGGACCGAGGCACTACGCAGTTCCACGATCACCCAATCCACGATCGCATTGTCCCCCGTTGTGGTGAACACCGATGCGGCCACTGTGCCACCCGCTCCAGGCGACCCAGTGAACGTGTAGCCCAGTGCCGTGTAAGGTTGTGTGTTGGGCAGCAACGATGCAGCACGCAGCGCATCGCTCATCAGGCCGGTGCCCGTGTTGTACGGCCCCTCCAACATGACCTTGGGCGACACCTGCACGTTGGGAGCGGCCAAGGTGGGGATCAGGCACCAGCTGTTCAACGTGCCTTCGTCCTGGGCCACCACATCCTGGACAGTCAAGGTCCATGTACCCTCCAGCAGTTGTCCGTTGAAACCCGCAAGCGAAGCGGCCGGGATCACGAACTTATTCGTCAATGGACAGGAGGAACCTACCGCACCGTTCACTCCTGTTTGGTCGAACTCCAGGTCGATATTGTCCTGGTCCGTACACAAGCCGGTGGCGATCAGATTGACGGTGGTGTTAGCGGGGCTCTTCAGCGACAAGCGCACGTCGCTGACCCAGGTATGCGTGACGTTCACGTATACATTGAGGTCATTGATCGTCGCACCGCCTTGCAATGGAACCGCAATGGTGCTGGTCATTGTGCCGTTGTCCACCACAGGTGTGCTCGTGGTGTTAATAAAGACACCACATCCCGCGCCCGGCGCGTTGCAGTTCTTCACGAAGTTGCTCTGCGTGAAGTTGCATTGGGCGTACACGTCGTGCATGAGGATGCTATTCACCGGTGATCCGCTGACGTAGTTGCCATACGGTCCGTAATTGCCCGGGGCCGTTACCGTCTGCACGGTAACAGGTACGCTGGGTCCGCCCGCATCGGGATCGATCTGGATGGCGATGGAGCTGGCGCTGCCCATGGAGGTGAGGTTGATGCTCACCGAATAGTTGGTCGATCCGATGCATGTTCCTGTAACCACCGCCGAGGGCGCTGTGCAGCAGCTGGTGCCATTGGAGCTAACGGCCGTGAGCGTCTGGTTGCAGGCCGCATTGCCATTGTGGCGGACCTGAACGGCCACGTTGGTCCCGAAGCCATAGGTGCCCACCACGTAGGTGCCCGGCGTGCGCGTGCTGTTGAAGGTCTGCGCCGCCCCGTTCACGGAGGTGTACACATCGTAGTTCGGCGCATCACCGTTGGCGCCGATGGTCACGGACAAGGTGAAGGTGCCGGCGCCGCAATTATCCACCAGGCCCTCGGAGACGGTAGGCGCTGTGCAGCCCACCACCGGGAAGGAGAACTTGAACATGCGCGTGCCCCAACTGGCCGCCGGGTTGTACATGGCGGTCCCATAGAACGACAGTCCGTCGGATGGATCCACATCCAGCGAGTTGTAATCCCCGTAGCGGTTGTTGTTATGGGAGGCACTGCCCGCCACGATGCTCGTTTCCGCGAAGGTCATCTGCCCCAACGGATCATCCTTGTAACGGCCCGTGTAGCGCACGCTCGGGTACACATTGCCACCCGTGGTACCCGCGATGTTGTAGGCCAGGCCGATATCACCGTTCTCATTGATCGCGATGCTCGGCATCCAGCGGTCGTTGGCATCGGGCGAGTACGTGCCTTGCTGGTAGATGCTCCACGGGTTGGTATAGGCACCTGTGCGATGCAGTTCATACCAACGCAATCCGGCGCGGTCAGTGGCGTTCACGTCCACGGCATGGGTGCATACGATCGCTTCGTACCCACTGATGTTGCGGTAGCAAATGCGGTTCATCAGCAACTCGCGCAGGGGATCCATGGTCTGGGTCCCCGGCTGTGTGATGCAGTTCAGCGTGGTGTATCCGCACAGTCCGGAATCGAATGCGTCCGTCGTGAGGAAGGTCGGACCTGTGATGGTCGAACTGGCCGGTGTGGCCACGTTGTAGTTGATGTTCCATATCTCCAGCCGATCGGCAGGAGCACCCCAGGCCGCATCGGCCATGCGCATGAACATGGCAGGTGCACCTGCCGGTGGCGCCGTACCCCCGTCATAGGTGACCGGCGTGGTGCTTTGGAAGGCGATGGTACCATACGATGATACGCTGAAGCGGACCACCGTGCCGGCAGAGCCTGTGAGCATGCTGGCGCGCGGCAGAACGTAGATCGCCGGTGTGGCCTCATTGGTGGTCACCACGTAGCAGTTGTTCCAGATGGCATACTTCGGATAGTCAGGGAAGTTGGTGGCCTGATAGGAGTATGCGTACCATGAACCAAGCGGATCGGCGGTCTGGCTGATGGCCACCAACAGCCTGTTGCCCGTGGCACTGAACTCGCTCATCAGCCAGCGGTCGGCCATGGCATCATACAGCACGATGGGGTCCCCCGCACCGCCAACGGAACCTGTGAAATTGTCGAGATAGGTCTGCGCACCCAGTGCGGCGAGGCTCTTGTTGAAGATCCGGAAATACGCCCCGGAGCCTCCATTGATCATCTGGATCACGTGGTTGGGTCCCACGTCCAAGCAAGGGTCGGCCGGGCTCACGCTGGTGTACCCCATGCCGTTCACTGATAGGTCCACCGCTCGATCGAAGCCATGGAGCGCCGCTGCGGTCTGCAACGCCGGGTCCACGCCATGTGGAAGGGGATCATCCACGATCACCGGGTTGCCACGACGTCCTTCGAGGTCCTCCTCGGCCTCCTCGTTCTCCCCGATAAGGCCGCGCTCATCGCGCACCCGCTCATCCCGGAACCGCTGCGTTTGATCGAAGGCGACGAACGGCACCGTGGTCCCGAGGAACTCCAGGGGAATGGTGCGATCAACGGTGTATTTCATCTGCTCCTGCGCGGAGCTGGACAAGGCACTGCACACGCCGATAACGAGGATCGAGCTTTTGAGGAACTGCATGCGTTCAGAACTAGGTGGGTCGAATTGAAACGCGGAGAGCCCTGCAAATTAGCGGGATCGGATGGAACGCGCCCATTCCAAGCGCTGGGGCGGGAATGTTGGGCGATGACGCGGGTCGCCCGAGGGATATATGATCCCCTCAGTCGTGGAACTTCAACACCCCTGCCTTCACCGTCGTAGGCAGGTGGTTCTCACTCGGCGGGATCGGGCAGCTGTACTTGTCGTTGTACGCGCAATATGGATTGTAGGCCTTGTTGAAGTCCAGGATCACGGTATCCGCCAACGGCGCCTTCAGGTCCAGGTATCGGCCTGCACCGTAGGTCTGGTCGCCGTTGGTAAGGTCCGTGAAGGGCAGGAACAGATAGCCCGGATAGCGTGGATCGGGAACCGCATCCTGATACACTGAGACCATGTACTCGACCCCTTTCAGGGTGAACAGCAAGGTGCCGTGGGTCTTGAACATCGGCAATCGCGCCGTGCTCGTACGCATGGTGAACGGCTCGGCATCCTTCACGGGCGTGAAGCGGGCCTGCACACAATAGCTGCTGTCCCGCGCGAAGCGGGCGAGGTGATCGAAGTGCGCACGGTCCTCCGGTCGCAGTGGCGATGTCGTGCTGTCCGCGTACTCGGCATCCATACGCGCCCAATAGGAATCGAGGCTGTCCCGCCATGAGGATCCTCCGGCAACAAGGGTGTCCTGGGCCGAAACACGCTGACCGATGCCGACCAAGGCGACGAGCAACAACCAACGCAAGGTGAGCATCATGCGCGTAAAGATCGGTATCACTCCCCTTCCACCTTCACCCGCACGCCTTCACTGTGGCACGAGTTAGGAAGCTTATTTGGCACACCAAGACCAGCGCTTTTGGCAAGAGCATCACCCCAATGGACTTCATTCCCATCAACAACGGCCGATCATCGCTCAACTTGTTGGAAACGACCAACGCGGTCGCCGGCGACCGTTCGTACCCGTAGGAAGTAGATCCCGGGTGCCATGGAAGAGAGGTCGACCTGGGATGGCACGACATTTTTCATAAGGATGGCTCTTCCCATCAGGTCGAAGACGGTCATGGGGGCATTTCCATCAATACCTTCGATCAGGTATTGTCCATAGGCCTCCAATGGCACAAGGTGCAGACCCTCCGCCGTGTCAGGCGTCCCCTGCCCAAGGAAAACACAGGAACCGAGGAGGGGCACGTTGTTGATACCATAGCACTCGAGGTTCATTCCCAATTCGAAACAGCTCGAGACCATCAGGAAAAGGAACCAAGGGTCACCGATCCCTTCGATCCAATTATCGCTGGAGCAACCCTAATCCGAAGAGTAGCCCTCCTCAAACCGTAGCCGACCACGATAGTTGCCATCCAATAGCTGAACGGAATCCCTTTCCACGACCTTCAACCAGTAAGCCGTATCCAAGGGTGCCTGGAACGAATCACCTACCTGCAATTCGAAATCATAAAGCAGGAGTGGCAATGAATCCGGCGCATATGGAAGGAATCCTTCATACGGATAGAACCACACCTTTCCCTCTTCATCCCTAAGCCCGCCGGGGCCGCCGATAACGGCCTTATAGGAGCTTCCTGCGAGCATGGTGTCCTGTCCTATTTCCATGGGCCACCAATCTTCAGAGAGGGGCCAAGGCGCAACATGCCAATACAACCATCGGCTCCCGGGATCGGTGATCGACACATAGTTCTGCGCGAATGCCGAAGAAGCGATCAGGCACCATCCGATAAGCGCATATGAACGAAGCATGGCTCCAAGTTACTCTACCACCTTCACCCGCACGCCTTCACTGTGGCCGCCGAACTCCGGGGCGTACATGCACATGGCCGTGGTGATCCCGTTGCTGAAGTCACCCGCGTGCGTTACGCGCAAGGTGTACTCGAACACGTAGGTGCCCGGGGCGATGCGGTCGAAGAAGAAGTTGGTGCTCGCGTCGCGGATGCTCTGGTAGTATCCGAGGCCACCTTGGTACTTGTAGCCGCTCAACGTTTCCGTGGGCTCGAGTCCTGAGGCGCGCATGTCCTTCATGTGCACGTAGTCCACGTACCGGTCGGTCCGCAGTTCAATGCGAATGGTGAGCTTGTCCCCGGCCTTCAACTTGCGCGTGCCGTTCAGGGCGGTGAGCTTCGGACCCTGGTCGCCCTGTTCCGTCAGCATCACCTGCTTCTTGATGCTGAACGGACTTTCATGCGGGGTCACCTTGTCCATCGATTCCAGGTATTGCCAGTGCAACGCGCCCCAACTGGGCTTGTCAGCCTTGCTTGTAATGGTCACAGTGCCTTGCGTATTGTTCACCTCGGCCGCGCTCCAGGTCTTTTCCACCGTACCCGTGCCGGCTTCCTTCCTGTCCACATTGATCACCTCTTTTCCGACGGTGATCACGGGGGCATCGGTCTCATCCAACCACGCATCGCCGGTGAGCAGCAATGCATAGCAGGCTTCGGCCGTGGCCTTCGTGGTCCGCCAATCCGTGGTCTGCTTCAACTTCAACAGATAGGTGCGCAAGGCGTTCACGCTGATCGCGTCCTTGGCGACCTCATGGAAGGCCTCGATCATCAAGGCGTGGGTTTCGGTGGGGAAGCTCCCCCAGTCCATGCCGCTGGCGAAGCCTTTCCAATACATGCCCAGTTCCTCGCTGCGCGTTGCGCGCTGGCGCAACGACTCCAGGATCAGCTCCGGTGTCACCTCATCCCCCATCCGTGATAACGTAAGCGCGATCATGGCCTGTTCCTGCAACCCATAGCTCAGCCACTCCTTGGCGATGCGCTGCTGGTAGAAGCGTGCGGCCGTGTTCGTGCCTCCTTCCATGGGCCACCGTGGGAAGAAGGTGCGTGCGTAGAGGAAGTGGATCTCCGTGTACCCGGGCCGGTACTTCGCCAGATCGTCCTTCCTCCACTCACGCAGCAGGCGTTGGTACTCGCGGTCCACATCGCCATCAAGCCAGCGCACCGCGTTCCGCAGCATCTGTTGGGCCTGTCCATCCCCACGAAGGTCAGTGGCCTTCAGCTGTTCGAGATGGCCCAAGCCTGCCACGATGTGCTGGGTGATCCAGCGGCTCTCCTGCATGCCGCTCCACCAGGGCCAAGCACCGCTCGCATATTGCATGTCGCGCAACTTCTTCAGGGCCTGCGCCTCCTCCCCCGCCATTCGCTGCATATCGAAGAGCAGGCCGATGCGCTGTTTGCTCTCGCGCTCATTCCGCGCGTTCACCACCCACGGTGTTTCCGCGAGCAATACGTTCTTCAGCTCCTGGTTCTTCTCGAGCTTGCTGGCGAAGGCATCCGGCCCTGCATTCTTCCACTGCTCGAAGATCTTCTTGATCGCCGGACGCTCGCCCACGATGTGCGCAGCGAGCCGGTTGGCGTAGTACCGGCTGAAGACCTGCTCCGCGCATTCGTGCGGGAACTCCATCAGGTAGGGCAGCGCCTGAACAGCGTACCAGGCCGGGTTGGGCGTGTACTCCAACTTCAACGAGCGGTTGCGCAAGGTGGTACTCGTGTTGTTCTTCAGCTTGTCCAACGTGAAGGTCTTTGTGCCCGCTTTGCTCGCCCAGAGCGGCAGGCTTTCCGTGACCAGCACCTTGTCGGTGAGCACGGGCAACGCGCGCTCCTCGCCATCGGATGCAGCGATCGTGCTGCGCGGCCCGGCTTTGCTCGATGCACTGATGCGAACGCCACAGACATCGACCCCCTCGGGCACGGCGATGTCCCACTGCACCACGGCGCTCTCGCCCATCGCTGCCACGAACGGCTGATCCTTCACCTGCAGACCAAAGGCCTTGTTGACGGCGGCATTGGTGTAGGGATCGAAGAGCTCGAGCGTGGCCAGCCCTTCCGCCCGCCCCTGCTCCACCACATTGATCTTCGCCGTGAACGTGATGCGGTCACCGCTGCGCAGAAAGCGCGGCAGGTTGGGCACCACCATCAACGGCTTTTGTGTGACCGTCTCGCGCGTGAATTGCGCCAGCTGCAGGTCCTTCGTGTGCGCCAGGCCCATGACCTTCCAGCGCGTGAGCGCATCAGGTGTCTTGAAGCGGAGCACGATGCTGCCATCGCGATCGGTCAGCAGGTCGGGGAAAAAGAACGCCGTTTCCCGGAAGTCGCTGCGGAGGGGTTGGGGTGCACCACCCGCGAGGGTATTTGTCTCGACCGCAGGAGGCGCTGGCGGTGCTTTTTCTTCCTTGTCCTTGGCATCCACGGTTAACGCGTACGTGCCCGATGCCTCCGCATCTCCATCCGCCCTACCCGCACCGTCCATGACCATGTTCGCGGCCGCGCGGTACATATACCGCCCGAAGTCCTGCAATGCGTACCCGAACATGTTCAATTCAGGATAGTTCCGTACGGCACCCCCGGGGAACTGCCGTTCGCGCCAAAGCTGCTGTCCGTTCGCCACACCGAAAGGCTCCTGTCGCTGCCAGCCGAGCTGTGCATGGTTGTTCTGCCAGATGCCCATGTCCCACCCGTGCGGAACGAAGTGGTCCAACGACGCATCGTACATCCCCCCGAGCAGTTGCGCCGCCACCTGTTCCCCCTTGCTGCCCGTGATCCTCAAGCGCCACTCCTCCTCGCTTCCGGGCAGCAACTTGTCGCGGAAGCTCATCCACTCCACCTTCAATTCCTTGTTGGTCCAGGGCACATCGATGAAGCGGCTTTCGCTGTGCACGAGGCCACGTTCCACGGACAACAGATGCACGGTGAACCCGCCCCGGTCGTCCTCCAGCACCGGCAGCTCCACCAATTGCTGAGTGTCCTTCAACGCCAGCCAACGGCTTACCACGATCTTGCCCGCACGCTCCACTTCCATCAGCACACGGCCATCGGATAGTGCGCTGCTGAGGAGCAGGGACGCCTTCTGCCCCGGTTCAACCAGTGACCTTAACGCCTCGCAGTGGAAGGCCTCGTTCACGAAGCCGGTGTTCTGGATCTGTGGATCGAACACGGTGAATGCTTTGCTCACCTTCACCTCCGCCCCACTCGCGTCCTTCGCCACCACCTCCACCAGGTAGCTGCCCACATCCCACTTGCGCGCATTCCATGGAAGGCGCTTGTTGCCCGCGACGAAGCCCCGCTCTTCCAGCACCTCCGTACCTCGCATCCAGGTGAGCGGATCGTCCTCGTTGTTGTACACGTCCTGCGGGAACTTCGCCGCGTGCTCCTCACGGGTGAGCGTGAAACGGTCCGGCCGCTCCCACATACGCTCGCGCAATGGAACGAAGGGGGCTTGCAGGCGGTGGACATGGATGTCCACTGGAACATCCACGCGCTCACCGTTCAGGTTCTCCACATGCACATCCACGCTGTCCGTCACGGACCGGTCGAGCCCTTCGCCGATGCCGAGCGATATGCTGATGCTGCGGAAACCCAGGTTCACGCTGGTGCTACTGCCCTGTGTTTCACCGTTGATGTCCGTGGCGTTCGCTTCCACACTGAAGTTGAAGGTGGGGTCGGAGGCGCGGGGGAATTGGGCGTCCGCTTCGGCCAGGAACTTCACGGTGAACCGGCCTTGTGCATCGCAAAGCGCCTCGCCCTGTGCCACCTGCGTTGCGAGCCCCCATGGTAACCAACCGCGATAACCCCAACCACACCACCACGGCATATGGGCACTGCGCTTCACGGTCCAGTGCACTTTGGCGCCATCGAGGGGCACGCCTGCGTAGCTCTTCGCCACTCCGCTTACACTGACCTCCTGCCCCAACTTCGGTTGACCGGCGATCGGGTCGAACACCACCTCGAACGTTGGACGCTTGTATTCCTCCACCTGGAAGCTCTGCGACCCATGCTTCTCGCTCAGTGACATGCTGCCCGTAAGCGCACCTTGTGGTGCATGGAAGCTACCATGGAAGGAACCAAAGGCATCGCTCGTTACCCCGAGTGAGTCGACCTTCTCCCCGTTCACATCGAACAGCTCCACCATGGTGCGTACACCCGGCATCACTTCGGTGCTCTTCCCGTTCTTTCGCGTGATGATCCCCTTGAACATCACAGGCTGACCCGGACGATAGATCGCACGATCGGTGAAGAGGAAGGTCCGGATGTCCTCCTCCTCCTGTCCGTTGAAGTCGTTGGGGCTCCAGTTCTGGGTGCTGACATAACGATCATCGCCGTCGATCAATTCCCATCCGATGCTGCCTTCCGCGCCTCGCTGTTGGGTGCGCATGAAACCATCGGTGCCCGTCACCAGGAGCCCGGGCGAGCGTTTGAACACATTCCCTTCGCGGTAGTTGCGCGTCCAGGGAACCACACTCACACCGGCCTTCGGCGCACCTGTTCCGCGATCGACCACCAACAGGTCCAGGTCCGATCGCTTCCAGCGCTGCGTCATGGCCAGCCGGGTTACCCAGAACCGGGTAAAGGCGATATCATCGTTCTTCGCAGCAAAGGTCCTCCGGTCGCTGATGAGCAGAGCATAGTGCCCGAACGGAAGGGCGTCCAGCGCGATCTCCGTCACGTGTTCGTTCAGGTCCCCGTCATCAGGCAGGGTCACGCTCCATTCGCGCAGGGGCTTCCGTTCCACGAGCTTGGTCCCCTCGGAATGGCCATTGTGCTGCAGGTATTCATCCGTGCTTCGATCATCCTTGACCAGTCGGACCCAGACCTCTGTCACGTTCCGATAGGTGATGGCGGCCTTGAACGGGGTCCCGGGCAGTGCCGCTTCCTCACAGTGGACCTGCACCGACCTGTCCAGCAGTTGGGCACGCAGCAATTCGGCATCCTGCGCTCCGGCGGAGCCTGGGTGGTTCCTGATGGCGGCATCGCACAATTCCACTGCGGTCCTGCGCTCCCACTTGTTCACTTCGGGCGCGAGGCGTTGGAAGGTGGCGCCCTTGTCGCTGTGCCAACGTGCGATGTCCACCGTTACGGCACTCCAGCAACTGTCCTTGGGCAGTCGGCTGGCCAGCGTTCCAAGCGCGTTCAGGTACAGGCTGTCCTTGTTGCCCAGGGTGCTGCGCTCGCGTACGTAGCGGAGGCGGGCCAGGGATACATCCACCAGCGCGTCAGGCTTGCTGTCGCTGATATGCGCACGTTCGAGCTGTTGGTAAAGCCGCAGGGCCTGTAGCTCCCAGCTGCCGGTGTCGGGATGTGTGAAGGGTTTGAACGCGAAGTCCTCGAAGAGGGAGAAGGCCCGCGGATCCGCCAAGGTGAAACGCGATGCCGGTTCGGCCAGCCGAGTCTCCGTGTTGACGAACACCTCCAACGCCCGATGGGCGAGCAGGTCGAACAACGTGGGGCGCAGCGCTGCATTCACCGTGGGGTCTGCAAGGATGCGGGCGATATCTCCGACCGGAATGCTCTTCAAACTATCGGCATCGGCCAGGGAAGCGCGGTACTCCGCAATGACCTTGCGCATGAACGTGGGCTGGCTCCAAGTGGCCATGTCCTTCGGGTCATCCTGTGTGGCGGTACGTTGCAGGATCTCCCAACGGCTCCCCTGATAGTAGCCCCAATACTGCGCACCGATCACGCTATGCAACAGCGCCTTCAAGGGGAAGCCGGCCGTGGCCGCACGCGCTTCGAACTCGCCGATGATGACCGGTGCCTCAATGCCCGTCATCTGCTGGAATCGCGCGCGCATCATCATGGCACGGAACTCCAGTTCGAGGTCGCCACCGCTCCGCGCCTCCGCCAGCATGGTGTCGGTCAACGAGAGCGCCCCCGCATACTGCCCGATGTCAGCGAATGAATCAACCTGCGCCCAGCGCGGATCGTTCTCTTTCAATGGTGAGGAGCTCACGGTCTTTCGCGGAGAGTTACAGGAGATACCGATGATGATCGCGACGGACGCGAATGACAATAGCGCTTTACGCATGTGACAAAGGTGGGCAGGACGGGTGAGCGGTCGGTGCATCATGTGAAGAGGTCCTGGACGGTCATGATCGGTCGCCTGGACCCTACTGTCCGTGCGCTGCCGCAAGCGGCAGTACACGGGACGTTCGCAGGAGTTCGATCGGTGCGGAACAAGCCCTATGCCGGAACTTGGAACCGCGTGATGTCCGCCTCAGGGTCCAGGCCCACACCATCGAGCAGGTGGGCCATCAGGTGTTCGGCGCACCACGGCGCGAGCGTAACGCCTCGTGAGCCCAGTCCGTTGAGCACCGCGATGTTCGGGGCAACACGACCCAGCAATGGCCTGCGGTCCTTTGCGGCGGGCCGCACGCCGGCCCAGTGTTCCACCACCTCCACCGGACCACCCACCACCCGTGCCAGCTGATCGAGCAGCCAGGCACGCCCTTCATCACTCGGTCCCTTCCACACATCGTCCCAGATGAACGTGGCACCCACGCGGAAGCGATCATTGCCTTCGGGCATGAGGAAGATGCCGCGGTGCACCATGGTCTTCAACCGGCACCGTTCCATCCGCACGGTGAGCCCTTCACCTCCCACCTGTACCAGTCCCGGTAGCTTATCGAACGGACCCGTACAGCGGATCATCAACGGCGCGCTGAAACCATGCACGTGCACACCGGCATCATCCGTCCGGACATCCCCGTCCTTCACATCCGCCGTTAACAGATCACCGGTCGCCTGCCACCGTTGCTCATGCGCGGTCATGAGGGCCCGCACATCGAGCCAGGCACTGCGTTGCACCACGCCATGACCATAGGGCTGTGGCAGTTCGGCCACGGCGGGATCGCCCACCGGTCCGGCAGAGATCAACCGCGCGATGGCAGGATCCTTCAACCGCAACTTCCAGATGCCCGCTTCATGCGCGGTGGGGAACAGTTCGACCAGGGGCATCGGATGCCAGAAGCGGGCATGGTAGCGTTGTTCCAGGTCGCGATAGAACGCGCCTGCGATGGCGAGCATTTCCGATGCGCGCCAGCTGGGCAACGTTCGTCGCAGCACGATCGGGTTCACGATGCCGGTGGCCACCCACGATGCACGCCCCGCGCGCGGCTTGTCGATCACCGCCACTCTCAGACCTCGGCGTACAAGCGTTTCGCTCATCACCACGCCGGCCAGGCCACGACCCAGGACGATCACATCGTGCGTGCATGTCACGCAGCGAAGGAACGGCGGAATGAAAAATGAAAATGCGGAATGCTCAGGCGGCCAACAGGCGGCCCATGCGCGCGATCAGCTCATCCTGATCGAAGGGCTTCTGTAGCACATCGTTCGCGCCGGAGTTCTTTGCCGTCTCGTGGAGATGCGGCAGCTCATATGCACTGATCACGAGCACCGGCGTTCTGTTGCCCCGGGCGCGCAGGCCTTCCACCAGGGCAAAGCCATCGAGGTAAGGCAGGCCCAGGTCGATCACCAACAGGTCGGCGCCTTGCTCCATCATCACCTTCTCCAGTTCACGACCATCGCGCAACGCCGTTACGCGGTACCCCGAAGCCACCATGCGGCGCATGAGCAGGCTGCGGACAAGGCCGTCGTCTTCGATGAGGATCACGCTGGGCATGGAACGGGCTGTGGCACCGTTCAACGCTGGCGGACCCACGCAGGTTACAACTGCCCGGTGATGAGCTTGAAGATGTCGTGCCCGTTCACCGCGATGATCACACTGAGCAGGAAGACCATGCCGGCCATCTGCGCATACTCGAGCACCTTCGGGTTGGCCGGGCGGCGCGCCACCCATTCGTACAACAGGAACACCACGTGTCCGCCATCCAGTGCAGGAATGGGCAGGATGTTGAGGAAGGCGAGCGCCATGCTCAGGAAGGCCGTCATCTCCCAGAAGCGCGACCAGATCCAGCGGGGACCATAGGCCTTGGCCATGCTGCCCAAGCCGCCCATCTGCTTCAATCCGCTTCGGGAGCCGAGCAGCTTGAAGGAGGATACGTTGTCCTTCATGCGCTGCCAGCCGTGCGCAATGCCGGCCGGGATGCTGCCGAGCAAGGTGTAGGTCTGTGTTTCGGTCCTCAGGAATTCCTTGGGATCACGCGGCACCAGGCCCACCTGCCCCTGCTCGTTCACCAACACGGGGATCACCACCGTATGCCCTTCGCGTTGCACGGTCACATCGAGCGTGTCGCCCGCACGTCCGGTGACGGCGGCCACGAAATCCTGGAAGTAGGCTGCGGGCTTTCCGTCCACGGCGAGCACGCGATCCCCCTTGCGGAAGCTGCGCGCCTTGTCGGCATTGGCCCCCTTGGCCACACTGTCGATGTAGAACGGGAAGCGCGGACTGAACAACGTCTTGCCCTTCGTATCCAGGATACGCTCGGCCACATCGTCGCTCAACGTGATGTCCTGCTGTACACCGGCCCGCTCCACCGTCACCATCCGCGCATCGTTGATCAGGATCGCCAGGGACACTTCCTCCAATGTGTTCACCTCATGACCCTCCATCCCCACGATCTGGTCGCCATTGCGGAAGCCTTGCTCCTGCATGAGCTCGCTGGCGGAAATGCCGTAGGGCATGTTGGTCAAGGGCAGGTATTCACGGCCCCACACGAACATCACCATGCTGTAGATCGCGAAGCCCAGCAGCACGTTCACCGTAACGCCACCGACCATTACGATCAACCGCTGCCACACGGGCTTTGCACGGAACTCCCAGGGCTCCGGAGGCTTGGTCATGCGCTCCTTCTGCTCCTTGTCCATGCTCTCGTCGATCATGCCGCTGATCTTCACATAGCCGCCGAAGGGCAGGGAACCGATGCCGTACACAGTGTCGCCGATCTTCTTCTTGAACAGCGCGTAGGGTGCATCGAAGAAGAGGAAGAACTTCTCCACCCGCATGCCGAACAGCTTGGCAGGAAGGAAGTGGCCGAACTCGTGCAGGGCCACCAGAATGGAAAGGCCCAGCAGCAGTTGACCGAGGTAGATGAGGATGTCCATCAAGCGTTCACTCGTTTCCAGGTCGTGGCCAGGCGGCGTGTCTCTGCATCACTGGCTTCCAGGTCCTCGAGCGTAGGGAGGGGCACAAAGGTCGCCTTTGCGAGGGAATCCGCGATCAGGTCGCTCATCTCCATGAATCCGATGCGGTCCTGCAGGAAGGCCGCCACCGCCACCTCGTTGGCCGCGTTGAGCACGCAGGGGGCGTTCCCGCCGCGCGCCATGGCCTCCAGCGCCAGGGCCAGGTTCTGGAAGGTGGCCATGTCCGGCTGCTCGAAGGTGAGCGCCGGGTACTGCGTGAAGTCGAACCGCGGCCAGTCCGTGCGCAGGCGCTGGGGATAGGCCAGGGCGTATTGGATCGGCAGCTTCATGTCCGGCAGACCCATCTGCGCTTTCATGCTGCCATCGCGGAACTGCACCAGGCTGTGGATGATGCTCTGCGGATGCACCACGATGTCGATCTGCTCGGCCTTCAGGTGAAAGAGCCACTTCGCCTCGATGGCCTCCAGCCCCTTGTTCATCAGGCTTGCGCTGTCGATCGTGATCTTGGCGCCCATGTCCCAATTGGGATGCTTCAGCGCCTGGGCACGCGTTACCGTGGCCAGCTCCGCCCGCGACCGTCCGCGGAAAGGCCCGCCACTGGCCGTGAGCACGATCTTCTCGATGGGGTTCTCCCACTCGCCGGCCAGGCATTGGAAGATGGCGCTGTGCTCACTGTCCACCGGCAGGATGTTCACCGCTTTTTCCCGTGCGAGCTTGGTGATCAGTTCACCTGCGACCACCAAGGTCTCCTTGTTCGCCAGCGCGATGCACTTGCCCGCGCTGATCGCTGCCATCGTGGGGCGCAGCCCGGCATAACCCACCATGGCCGTGAGCACGGTGTCGATGCTCTCCATCTTCACCGCCTGCTCGATGCTCTTCGCCCCCGCGAACACCTTGATGTCCAGTGGTTGCAACGCGTCGCGGACCACGGCGTACTTGCTTTCGTCGCCGATGACCACGGCGTTGGGGTTGAACTCCTTCGCCTGCTCGATGAGCAAGGTCGAGTTGTTGCCGGCCACGAGCAGTTCCACATCGAAGTGTTCGCGCTGCTCACGCACCACCTGCAAGGCCTGCGTGCCGATGGAACCGGTGGAACCGAGGATGGCGAGGCGGGTGGGCATGTGCGGATGTGCTCATGTGGACATGTGCACATGGGCCGGGTGGCGAAGATCGGACTTCGGACGAGTCCGATCAATCCTCCAGCAGGATACGGCGTTTCTCGTACCGTTCCATCCATGCGGGGCGCTTGCCTTTGCCCCAGGTGAACATGTATCCCAGGCGAAGACCGATGGAGGAACCGCCCAGCTTCACACGACCGGTGCTCTCTTCGGGTTGACCAGGAAGCACTGTGTACGATCCCGACAAGAACGGCTCCGGCATCCATTGACCGATCAGCTCAAGTATCAAGCTGTTCTTTCCTTTGAATGCGCGCACTACGCCGAAGGAACCATATGCGCCGAGCATGGTCAATTGGCTGTACCCAGCCTCGAACTCGCCTACGACCAGGCGGTCCGTGCGTTGAAAGAAAGATAAGGGACCCTTTGTCAGCGTATAGAGCGGTTCCAAGCCCATGCAATTGGCACCCAAACCCGCGCGCCAGCCCAAGTGCTTGCCGAAGCCGCCCGTTCGCGTGGCCAGCAGCAGAAAGCGCCAATAACGGAAGAAGCGCGGCGAAACCAACCGCTTCTCGAAGGCATCACCTCCCAAGGCGGCGGCGGCGGTGCCCGGAAGCTTCAGTGATAGCGTGTAGGACCAGGCCGTGTAGTCCACTCCGGCCAACAGCCCGTAATGCCCGGAAATATGCCGTGAGTAGCGCATACCCGCTCCCAGCGAACGACTCCAGCCAGCCCGCATACCATGCGCGTTGCCAGTTAACGGCTCGAAGCGCAAGGGCACATAACATCCGCGGTCGATGCCTATCTCCAGTCCGCTGAAACCCGGTTCGTTCGGACGCAAGCTGTCCGTTTTAGCCGTGCCGGACAACAGGCCTTCATCGCGGAGGATCTTGAATTGCCGCGCGTTCACGTGGATCGGTCTACGGGAATTCACCATCGGCCCCCACCGAAAACCATAACCTACACGGATCCCGAACGCCGAGCCGTTTATCCCGATGGTGCCGCTCATCTCGGCCGTGTCGCCCTTTAGGAATTCATATCGGCCTTCCAATACCGGTTGTGGGAACCACTGCGTCCAGACCTCCAGGCTCAGTTGCCGGTTCAGTTTCCAGGTACGCATAGCGGCCACGGAGGCATATACGCCCGGCTTTAGCTTGAAGCCGCTGTCGTAATTGATGCTGCCCAGGTATAGCGAATCCTTCTCAAGTCGCTGCTCCAATTGGAACGGTGGTACTACTATTAGCGCCGGGCCCGCGCTTGTGCGCATAGACCAGCGGCGGTTGTAGCGGCGGGTGTGTGTCGCAAGGCCGATCAGGCGCGTTGAACCCCATTGATGGAATGATGCGTCCACTATAGCACCTCTCCCATTCAATGGCTCAAATTGAAGCCAGCTGACACCGGCTTCTGCCCAATAACCGAGTTGAGTGATGTCCAGGCCCAGCGCGGCGCCCCAAGTGCCGTCGTAGGCCCGCGAATACCGTAACCCGAAACCGGCGCCTTCCGCAGTGCCATCCCCGAAAGGCACCTTGCCGCGTTCCGGGTCATAAGAGGCAAGCCCATAGTCTTGGGCTTGGGCAGAAAACTCAAGCGCATACCGGTGGTAATGAGGGCTTACCATCGTATCCCACCCATCCCACTGGCCTGCGACTGGAATGAATGACACCAAGGCGAGCAATAGAACATGGACGCAACGCTTAAAGAGGCTCATGGCTCACGATCTTGCCGCAGGCGCATGGGAACTTTTGGTGGTCCCCAGGACTTGTAGATCGCGAAGGACAAGCTGATGAACGATTGACCTTGGGTGTATCTGGCGCTGCGCTCTTGAGAGGTGCCGCGCAGTGTGTATAGCGTCCCGGTGAACCCGTTACCGGGGAACCATGCGCCCAATAGCGTGACTTGGATGCCGTTGCTGTTCCTGGAACGGGTGGTCAAGCGCATACCGGCAACGGCACCAAAGGAAACTTGCTGATCAAACTGACCAACAATTTGTAGCGCCGTCAACCCGGTGGTGTATAACGCATCCGCTCGGGCGATATACGAGAGCCTGGCACGGGTCGATCTCACCGATCGTGCCCCAACAAGAAGGTCGAGGTCTGCGCAGCGGCCTTTCCGCAGACGGTATCGCAAATTGCACTGGAGGCCGAACTTGCTCCAATCGCCGAGTCTCATCGATCCGCGACCCAACGGACCAGATATCCCGTCGATAGTATCCGTCAGTTCGTACTCGTCGAATCCAATGGCCATCGGGACGCTCATGAAATGACCGCTTAGCGTGATCGCGAACCGCTCATTCATATCTCGCTCATAGCCGATGAAGAGTTCCCCGGTCGTTGTCCTTTCGGCAACAGCTGTAACAGGGGCCAGTGGGTTCGACTCGATCCTGGCAAGTGTCGGTATGGCCAATGCAATGCCCGCTGAAATACGGGATGGCGGAAGAAATGGAACGGGGACCTGCCCCATGGCAGGCCCCGATCCCGAAATGAGCAGGCATAGCCCCCTAATGACCAACGCGGTCCTCATGAACGTCAAATGCAAAGCTGTACATTGACTGTTGAGCAAACTGTGAAAGCTGCGTTGGGCGCGCAGTCCGGCAAACAGTAAATGGGTGGCCAGGTTGAAGGAATAGGCTCGTACAGTTGCATCCTCCAATTTCGAGCGGACCGGGTGGCGTGGTACGCAGCTCTAGGACACGTAGGGTCCTGATAGTCCGGGTGAAACTCACCCCAAAGATCAATGGTCTGGAGGGTACGCCACCGTCCCCAGAAAATGCCAAACTTTTTGCGATAGCATTTTTGCACGGCATAAATGCCGTTGTCGCTCGAGTTCGGATTATACGAGTGCTGGTGGCGCCATTTGACCTTCCTGTTTGACCCGCAATCCTGATGGTTGTTGTTATCGTGTTTGGCTTCCATGCATGTGGCGCAAACACTTTCATAATGTTTGAAATACTGGTTAATCTCACCGGCGTAAGTCCCGTTCACCAACGCACCTGCGTCCTCACAGTTCCAAGGAGAAATATAGACCCATTCTCCAGCCGGGTTTATCCACTTAAGTTCTCCCCCGATCGCCACCATCCCCTCTTGGCTCAACATGGCCTCAAGCACAGGGTCGTCCACTACGTTGTGCCCCGTTGGGTCGTTGTTCAGGTCCGCGCCATTGGCCAGCCATGCGTCTTCGATCGCCCTGTGTTCGGCACGCCATGAACTGAACCCAAGCGTTGTTTCGAATGCGATAAGTGGCTGATCCTCGTCGAAGCCCATATTGTCCAATTGGCTGTTGAAGTCCTCATCGCTCATGTACCCGTACTGGTCAAGGACAGCCTGGTAGTGGGCTTCGTACTCCGCCTCCAGACAGTCGTAGGTCTGTTGAAAATGGGCCTGGCTTGTGAACCGAAGGATGTGGTCGTGGCAGACCTTGGTGATATTCTCCGTGCAATCGGCCGCTCGTGATGCTCCGCCTGAGGATGAACCCGATGTATTAACCTGTTCCGTTAATTCCTTCTTGCAACTCGTCATCGACAAGATCACGGCGGATGCGCAAAGGACTGCGCCTGTTAATCCAACCTGCCTCAACAAACTTCTGCGGTGTGAGCTGGCGCTGCAGGATCGAATCCGGCGTCTTGTAGAACTTGACGCCCATCTTCTGCAGCTCGATATAGTCCTTCGAGTAGCGGTCGATGGCTTTCCACACCAGGTCCTGCGAAGCCGCCTCGACCCCGTTGGCGATGATCGCGCGC
>JANOAK010000012.1:0-81930 GCA_031411095.1 Flavobacteriales bacterium
GGTGACCGTACCTGTGCTCAGCAACGACAGCGATCCGAACGGGGATCCGCTCACAGTGACAAATGCCAGTGCGAACAACGGAACGGTGGTGATCAACGGCGATGGAACGATCACCTACACACCGGCGAGCGGCTTCTGCGGAACGGATACCATCACCTACACCATCTGCGATCCCGGCCCGCTCTGCGACCTGGCGATCGTGGTGATCACGGTGACCTGCCCGGAGAACCAGCCACCGATCGCGGTGGACGATGCCGCAGGAACGGATGTGGACACGCCGGTGACCGTACCTGTGCTCAACAATGACAGCGATCCGAACGGCGATCCCCTCACAGTGACCAGCGCAAGTGCGAACAACGGAACGGTGGTGATCAACGGCGATGGAACGATCACCTATACACCGGTGAGCGGCTTCTGCGGAACGGACACCATCACCTACAACATCTGCGATCCAGGCCCGCTCTGCGACCAGGCGATCGTGGTGGTCACGGTGACCTGTCCGCCCGTGACCGATCCGCCCGTCGCGGAGGATGACAACACCACTACCGGTCAAGGTGAGGGGGTGAACATCGACGTGCTGAACAACGACAGCGACCCCAATGGCGATCCGCTGACAGTGACCGCGGCCAATGCTGCGAACGGATCCGTGGTCATCAACACCGACGGCTCGCTGACCTACACACCGGCCACGGGCTTCTGTGGAACGGACACCATCTTCTATACCATCTGCGACCCGGGCCCGCTCTGCGACCAGGCCATCGTGGTGGTGGAGGTGAACTGCATCGAGCCACTGATGATCCCCAGCGGCTTCAGTCCGAACGGCGATGGTATCGCGGACACCTGGGTGATCCAGGGACTGCAGCACTACCCGAACGCCTCGGTGCTCATCTTCAACCGGTGGGGCAACCAGGTGTACAGCGCCGATCCGTACGGAAACGATTGGAACGGGGTGAGCACCAACGCCCTCACCATCGGCGAGGTCCTGCCTGCCGGCACCTACTGGTACCTCGTTGATCTGGGCGTGGACGGGGAGGAGGTGCGGAGCGGTTACATCTACCTCAACAAGTGATGGCGATGCGGACATCGATCCAAACAAGGTTCAACATGAGTGCATCACTCAAGCTCTCCCTAGCGGCCGTGGCGATCGCGCTCTGCAGCGTCACCCACGCGCAGCAGGATCCCATGTACACCATGTACATGTGGAACACCCTGTCCGTGAACCCGGGGTACGCGGGCAGCGCGGACCTGTTCACCGTGACCGGTCTTGCGCGTGAGCAGTGGGTCGGCCTCGATGGTGCACCCAGCACCCAAACCCTAACCCTGCACACGCCCCTCAACAACAACGCGCTCGGGGTCGGCCTGAGCGCCGTGCATGATGAGGTGGGACCGGTGAACAACACCTTGCTCTTCGGCGACTTCGCCTACCGGATACGCGTGACGCAGAACGCGCGGCTCGCCTTCGGACTGAAGGCCGGGGTGGACCTCTTCCAGGCCGACCTCACCAGCGTGCCCGGCACCGACATCGGCGATCCCTTGTTCCAGCAGAACGTCGGGTCCAGCGCCAAGCCCAACTTCGGATTCGGGCTCTATTACTGGAGCAACAGGGGCTATCTGGGCATCAGCGCACCCAAGCTCATGCAACATTCGTTGCTCGGGGTGAATGATGGGAACGGCAATGTGAACGTGATCACGCAGAAGCGGCACTACTTCCTCATCGGTGGCTATGTCTTCAAGCTGTCGCCGGCCGTCAAGTTCCGTCCGAGCTTTCTGGTGAAGGCCGTCGATGGTGCCCCGCTGAGCATCGACCTCACCGCCAACTTCCTGCTCATGGAGCGCTTGTGGTTGGGCGCCGCTTACCGCAATGAGGACAGCATGGCCGGCATCATCGCCTACAACATCACCGAGCAATTACGGGCAGGGTATGCGTACGACCTTACGCTCAGCCCGCTCAGGTCACAACAGGGCGGTTCCCATGAGCTCATGTTGCAATACGATCTCAGCTTCACTCACGAGAAGACCCTTTCACCCCGTTACTTCTGATGCGCGCCATGTTGCACAGATCGATCATCGTTACCCTCGGGATGCTTGCCGTCATGGCCGCATCCGCGCAGGCGTATTCCCTGCGCATGGGCGACAAGGCATACAAGGAACTTGCATACAGCGAGGCCATCACGCACTATGAGGAAGCCGTTACGATGGGCGCTGACACCGGCACCTTCCTCCTTCGCCTGGCAGAGAGCTACCTGAACGTGCGCGATTTCGCGAACGCGACCAAGTGGTACAAATACGCCACCACCACCCGCACCGCGCGACCGATCGACATGTACAACTACGCCCAATGCCTGCGCGCAACGGGGCAGTTGGAAGAGGCCGACAAGTGGATGGCCGCCTATGAGAAGAAGGCGGCCGATGATTCCCGGCCGACCCGCCAGAAAGGTGCCGTCAATTATGCCACGGAACTGATGGCCAAGCCCGTGGAAGGCGTTGTCATGAAGAATGTGGCGGCGAACTGCGAAAAAGGGGACATGGGCGCCGCGTTCCTCGGCGATCGCCTGGTCTTCGCCTCCGCGCGTAAACCACAAAGCACCGAGCGCAGGCGCCACAACTGGAACGGAGACCCATACCTGGACCTGTACAGTGGAACGTTCGGTCCGGAGGGTGAACTCACCGATGTACAGCTTCTGCCTGACCTCAACACGCGATACCACGAGAGCAATGCGGCCTTCACGCCCGATGGCCGGGAGATCTGGTTCACGCGCAACAACTTCAGCCAGGGAAAGAAGGGCACCACCCCGGCCGGCGTGGTGAACCTGAAGATCTACGGGCGTACACTGCGCGATGGGCATTGGCTGGAGGAGCGGTCCTTCCCCTACAACAGCGATGCATACTCCACAGGGCATCCTGCCCTCAGCCGCGATGGCAGCACTCTGTACTTCACAAGCGACATGCCGGGTGGCCTCGGCGGCACCGACATCTGGAAATGCGAACGCAAAAAGGGCGGTGCGTGGGGCAAGCCCGTGAACGTAGGAGCGCCCGTCAACACGGAAGGCGATGAGATGTTCCCATTCGTGCGTTCGGATGATGTGCTGTACTTCTCCAGTGATGGTCAGGCCGGGCTGGGTGGATTGGACATCTTCTACAGTGAGCCGGGTACACCCGTATTCGGCCCGGTCACCAATGTGGGCACACCGTTCAACAGCCGCAACGACGATTTCGGGTTCATGCTGGATTCCACGGCGCGCAGGGGTTACCTCACCAGCGATCGCAGTGGCGGCATGGGCGATGATGATCTCTACAGCTTCAAATTGGAGAAGCCCATGCTACCCGCCATGAAGCTGCGCGGGATCCTGCGCGACAAGATCACTGGCGAACCGCTGGCAGGGATCAAGATGTTCCTGAAGGATGCCCAAGGGAACAAGATCACGGAGGTGACAACCGGTGTGAACGGTGAATATGCGTTCGACCTGGGTGATGGCATGAAATACGAGATCGTCTCCGAGGACGGCGTTTACCGCAGTACCGGAACACAGCTGGCCACGGGTTCGCGTAAGGACACCGTCATCGTGAAGGACCTGACGGCCGCCAGGATCGGCGACCTGCGTGTGCTGCTTGTCGTCAGCGATTCAAAGACCGGCCTTCCCCTGCAGGATGTGGAGGTGCACATCACCGATATCCGTAGTGATGGTCAACAGGTGTTGGAGGGGCGCACCCCTGCGACAGGAGACCTGGCCACCGAACTGAAGGCCGTTACCCTGGGCGATTCACTCTTCTATCGGGTCCAGCTCAACCGACAGGGCTATTTCCCCAAGGATGAGCGACTGCGTTACCGCATTGCGGACTTCAACCAGGTCCTGCTGCACAAGCTGATGGATTGCACCATGGAGGTGATCGATGTGGGTGAGGACATTGCCAAGAAGATCGATATCGAGCCCATCTATTTCGACCTGGACAAATGGAACATCCGCCAGGATGCGTCGGTGGAACTGGACAAGGTGGTGGCCGTGATGAAGGATAACCCCACCATGGAGATCGAACTCGGCAGCCATACCGACAGTCGTGGCAGCGATGAGTACAACCTGGCCTTGAGCGATCGACGGGCAAAGAGCTCGGCAGCCTACATCGTGAGCCGGGGTATTGCGGCCAAACGGATCAAGGGCCGGGGCTATGGCGAACGTGAACTGAAGAACAAGTGCACCGACGCCGTACCATGCACGGAGTTGGAACATCAGCTGAACCGGCGCACCGAGTTCATCATCACCAAGATGTAGAAAGGGGGAGTGGTTGGACCAAGATGGACGGTACGTTCCTGAACGCAACTCGCTGGTCACAACTCCCATATCTTCAATAGGTTGTAGTGGTATGAACGGGAGCTTGCGCCTGAGGGGCAGGTTCATCGTACCTGCTGACATAGGGAGCTGGCGAAGATCATCCCGACCCACACTGTGCACAGCTATTAGTCTGAAGAACAGCTGAATAGTCGTTATCAACGATCACGCAACGGTCAGAATTCCTTCCCCAACCTGCATTTGTCGCCACTTTCTATCCACCTCCGTTTGTTGGATCGGAGAAGCGATCTATCTTCGCGCCCCGTTTTTACCCGCCGTAACACCTCCCCGGTGCCAAGGAGGTGGACGGCCAAACAGACCAAATCCCAAGGATACCGTGGCTTCCACGACCCATACAACCTCCATGGCCAACGCGGCCACCGTGCAGAAAGAATGGCTGCTGGTGGACGTTGAGAACGAAGTTCTCGGCCGCGTTGCCTCCAAGATCGCCATGCTCGTGCGCGGCAAGCACAAGCCCACCTTCACGGCTCACGTCGATACCGGCGACCATGTGATCGTCATCAACGCCGAGAAGGTGCGCCTCACGGGCGACAAGATGGAGGACAAGGAGTACCAGCGCTACAGCCTGTACCCCGGTGGCCAGACCCGCGAGAAGGCCAAGAACCTCAAGGCACGCAAGCCCCAGGCCCTCCTGGAGATCGCCGTGAAGGGCATGTTGCCCAAGACCCGTCTCGGTGCCGCCCAGTTCGGCAACCTGCACGTGGTGGTGGGCGATACCCACAAGCACGAAGCACAGAAGCCCCGTAAGATCGACCTCAACAGCATCAAGTAAGATGGCAGCAGTGAACAGCTTGGGACGCCGCAAGACCAGTGTGGCGCGCGTGGTCCTCAATGACGGTAGCGGTACGATCACCGTGAACGGAGTGGAAGGCAACGAGTACTTCCCCATCACCATGCAGCAGTTCAAGCTGCAGCAGCCCTTCAAGCTCACGGGCACCGAGGGCAAATATGATGTCATCGCCACCATCGACGGCGGCGGCACCACCGGTCAGGTGGAGGCCCTGCGCCTGGGCATCGCCCGCGCGTTGGTGAAGATCGACCCCGAGCACAAACCGAAACTCAAGGCCGAGGAACTCATGACGCGTAACCCCCGCGAGGTGGAGCGTAAGAAGTTCGGACGCAAGAAGGCGCGCAAGCGTTACCAGTTCAGCAAGCGTTAACATCCCACGCTTGCGGAGAGCCCCGACCTTTCGGGGTTCAGCATCCAATCCCCCCGGACTCGGTCCCGATACCATCGGGAAAGGCTACCGGGGTGATGCCTGCACAACGGGACCCAGGAAAGTGAACCTCATAAGAACAGCGTAGTATGGCTCGTACCGATTTTCAACAGCTTTTGGAGGCAGGTGTACACTTCGGACACCTCAAGCGCAAGTGGAACCCAAACATGGCGCCCTATATCTTCGGCGAGAAGAAGGGCATCCACATCATCGACCTCAACAAGACGGTGGTGAAGCTTGATGAGGCGGCCGCCGCCATGAAGCAGATCGCCCGCAGCGGCAAGAAGGTGCTCTTCGTGGCCACCAAGAAGCAGGCGAAGGACATCGTTACCGAGAAGATCAAGCCCACCGGCATGCCCTACGTCACCGAGCGTTGGAGCGGTGGCATGCTCACCAACTTCGGCACCATCCGCCGCGCCATCAAGAAGATGGCCTCCATCGATCGCATGAAAGTGGACGGCACGTTCACCAACATGAGCAAGCGTGAGCGCCTCCAGGTGAGCCGCCAGCGCGACAAGATGGAGAAGAACCTCGGCTCCATCGCCGACCTCACCCGCCTGCCCAGCGCGCTGTTCATCGTGGACATCGTGAAGGAGCACATCGCCGTGGCCGAGGCGCGCAAGCTCAACATCCCCACCTTCGCCATGGTGGACACTAACAGCAATCCCGACCTCATCGACTTCCCGATCCCCGCGAACGACGATGCCACCAAGAGCATCGAGATGATCGTGGACGTGATGATCGCGGCCATCAACGAAGGCCTCGAGGAGCGCAAGAACGACAAGGACCGCGGCGAAGCCGTTCCAGAGGAGGAGGGTGGTGAGGAGGCCGAAGAGGGCACCGAAGAGGTGGCCGCTGAGGTGACCAAGGTCGACGAGACCAAAGCCTGATCATCCATTCCGGCACGATCGACCGTTCGGCATGTTCGAACGGCGAACGTCCGGCTACTGATAACTGAAACCAAGAACTGAACCCATTCACCGTGAGCACTACCATGGCGATCACCGCTGCTGATGTGAACAAGCTCCGCCAGATCACTGGCGCGGGCATGATGGATTGCAAAAAGGCCCTCACCGAGGCCAATGGCGACTTTGATGCCGCCATCGACGTGTTGCGCAAACAGGGCCAGAAAGTGGCCGCCAAG
The DNA here is from genome assembly GCA_031411095.1 of Flavobacteriales bacterium. Lineage (GTDB taxonomy): Bacteria > Bacteroidota > Bacteroidia > Flavobacteriales_F > PHOS-HE28 > PHOS-HE28. The sequence goes on from JANOAK010000012.1 coordinate 6,708, forward strand.
CGCGCGGACCGCGATGCCAGCGAAGGCCAGGTCATCGGCCTCACCAGCGCCGACAACAAGCGCGGCGTGCTCGTGTGCACCAACTGCGAAACGGACTTCGTTGCCAAGAACGCCGACTTCGCGGCCATGGCCACCCGCATCGCCACCATCGCGCTGGAGAAGGGCGCTGACAGCATCGACGCTTTGAAGGCCATGCCGTTCGACAGCAATGGCATGACCGTCGCCGAGAAGCTCATCGAGCAGACCGGTGTGATCGGCGAGAAGATCGAGGTGAGCGCCTGCCACCTGCTGAACGCTGAGTTCGTTTATGCCTACAACCACCCCGGCAACAAGGTGGGCAGCCTGGTGGGCCTCAACAAGGCCGGCTTTGCCGACGCCGCCAAGGACGTGGCCATGCAAGTGGCCGCCATGGGCCCCATCGCCCTGGACAAGGCCAGCACACCCCAGAGCGTGATCGACAAGGAACTGGAGATCGGCAAGGAGCTCGCCATCCAGGAGGGCAAGCCTGCTGACATGGCCGAGAAGATCGCCGCCGGACGCCTCAACAAGTTCTTCAAGGAGAGCACCCTGCTCGCGCAGGAGTTCATCAAGGACAACAAGATGAGCGTGGAGCAGTACCTGAAGAGCGTGGATAAGGACCTCACCTGCACCGGCTTCAAGCGTCACTCATTGACGGTCTGATCCGGAACAAGTTCAACCGTGGACGGCCCCTGAAAAGGGGCCGTTCACTTTTTGTGTCAACGGGGTCGGATGTTGCGTCCCAAGAGCGTTCGTTTTTCATTGCTTTGCGCACCCAATCACGTGTATGGCCATGAGCGGATCCCACAAGTACAAGCGCGTCCTCCTGAAGCTCAGCGGCGAAAGCCTGATGGGCGACAAGGACTACGGCATCGACGACAAGATGCTGAACGCCTATGCCGAGGAGATCATGGCCGTTTCGCGCATGGGTGTGCAAATGGCCATTGTGATCGGGGGAGGCAACATCTACCGAGGCATCCAAGCGGCGGCCAGCGGCATCGACCGGGTACAGGGCGATCACATGGGCATGCTGGCCACCATGATCAACAGCCTGGCCTTGCAGAGCGCGTTGGAAGCGCATGGCCAGAGCACCCGTTTGCTCAGCGCGATCAAGATGGACACCATCGCCGAGCCCTTCATCCGTCGGCGTGCAGTGCGCCATTTGGAAAAGGGCCGCATCGTGATCTTCGGAGCGGGCACGGGTAATCCCTACTTCACCACCGACACGGCCGCGAGTCTGCGCGCCATCGAGATCGAGGCCGATGTGATCCTCAAGGGAACACGCGTGGACGGTATCTACACCGCTGATCCCGAAAAGGACAAGAACGCGGTACGCTACGAGCGCATCAGCTTCACCGAGGTGTACGAAAAGGGCTTGACGGTGATGGACCTCACGGCCTTCACACTGTGCAACGAGAACAAGCTGCCGATCATCGTCTTCGACATGAACAAGCCGGGCAACCTGCGCAAGGTGGTGGCCGGCGAGCGCGTGGGCACCTTGGTGGAGTTCTGAGGCGGACCGCTGACCGTAAAGCGCCAGGAGCGCATTGTTCCTGATACAGCAGCGGGCCTGCCTATGGTTCAGTCAGTCGCCAAGGGTGCACAGGCTGATGCAGTTTGAACCGCAACGACGGCACGGCGCAACGGAAACGCAACGCACCTCCCATCCGCATCCATCTGCGTTCATCAGCGTTCATCTGCGGTTGAAAATGATAGCGCCTTGGCGCCCATGATCCACATTCATCCGCCATTCCCCGCCCGCAGCTACTTTCGCGCTTCATTCCCGAAAAGCCATGATCGACGCCAAGAGCATGATCGCCCCCAGTGAGGACCTGATGAAGAAGGCCGTGGACCACCTGGACCATGAGCTCACGAAGATCCGCGCAGGTCGCGCCAATCCGGCCATGTTGGAGGGTGTGCGTGTGGAGGCCTATGGCAGCCACATGCCCTTGAACCAGGTGGCCAACGTGAACACCCCGGACGCCCGCACCATCATGGTGCAGCCCTGGGACAAGAAGATGATCGAGGCCATCGAGAAGGCCATCCAGGCCGCCAACCTGGGGTTCAACCCCAGCAACAATGGCGAGACGGTGATCATCAGTGTGCCCATGCTCACCGAGGAGCGCCGTAAGGACCTGGTGAAGGCTGCGCACAAGGAAGGCGAGCATGCGCGCGTAAGCATCCGTGGCGCTCGCCAGAAGGCCATGGAGGCCATCAAGGCCGCCAAGATGCCGGAGGACTTCGCCAAGGACGCCAGCGACCAGGTGGAGAAGATGACGGCCGGCTACAACAAGAAGGTGGACGCGCTCATCGAGGCGAAGGAGAAGGACATCATGAAGGTCTAAGCCCACACCGGGCTGCCTTCGCTGCAATTCCGGCACATCTCCAGGTTGCTCCGGCTCTGTAGCAACGCTCCGCGGAAGTCACGGTAGGCATCGCTGTTCCACACCTCGCGGAAGCTGTTCTTCCGCAGATCGCCCAGCACGTGGTGCGCATCCTTGTCGAAGCAACAGGGCACCACGCGCCCGTCCCACGTGATCACGCAGCTGTTCCACATCTTCCAGCAGTTGTCCTCCAGCTTGTTCTTCACCTCCCACACTCCGCTGGCATTGCGGCGGTAGCGGGCGTACTGGTCCTGCTTGGGGATCAGCGGGTGATCGTCCTTCGGCTCGTAGATCTGTGCTGTCTTCAGCCAGAGGTCGTCCACGCCGATGCGCTTGGCCAGCGCGCGTGCCTCGGGGATCTGGTGCTCGTTCGGCTTCACCACCAGGAACTGGAACACCACATGCGGCGACAGGCTTTTCAGCCTCCTCTTCCACGCCACTATCCGTTCGGCGCCCTCGATCACCTTGCTGAGCGTACCTTCTTTCCGGTAGGCCTCGTACGTGCCCTGGTCGGTGCCGTCCAGCGAGATGATCAGTCGTGACAAGCCGCTGCGCACGGTGGCCTCGGCGTTGCGTTCATCAAGGAAGTGGGCGTTGGTGCTGGTGCTCGTGTATATACCACGGTCGCTGGCATAACGCACCATGTCCAGGAACGACGGGTTGATGTAGGGTTCGCCCTGGAAGTAGAAGGTGAGCGCCCAGAGGTCCTGCGACAGTTCGTTGATCACCTGCTGGAAGAGCTCCTGCTTCAGGTTGCCCGTGGGGCGGGTGAAGGAGCGCAAACCGCTCGGGCATTCCGGGCAACGCAGGTTGCAGGCCGTGGTGGGCTCGATGCTCACACTGATGGGCATGCCACTGATCAATGGCTCCTTGGTCCGCTTGGCACGCTGGAAGCTGCTCCATACGCTCCACGCGTTCGCCGTCCGTTGCGCGGTGAGCGCCCGGCCCCACAAGCGGGCATCACGGATCTGGGGGAACATGGTGCAATAGACGGCGCAAGGTACCCGTAGAGGCCTGCAGACCGCTCCGCTTGTCCGAACAGATGAGCCGTTCGTCCCTTCGCGACCGGTCATTGTCATGAGAAGCTTTTCTTCGTGAACGCTCGATCACTTCCACCGGATGCGTTCAATACTCCTGTTCATTTGTCTCCTCACAGCATCGTGGAGCATGGCCCAGGTCGTGGTCACTGGCCGTGTCGTGGATGAGCGCACGCAGGAACCGCTGGCCTTCGTGCCGTTGAACATCGCTGGCACCAACAAAGGCACGGTGACCGACATCGATGGCCGGTTCCGCCTGGAGGTGCCGCAGCTGCCTCTGCGCATCCGGCTCAGCTACGTGGGCTACACAACACGTGAACTGTCCCTGGAGACCGCAGGCCCGGTGATCATTCCGCTCGCACAGTCCAACCTGGAATTAAAGCCGGTGGTGGTGAGCGGTGCGGACAACCCTGCGCATCGGATCATCCGCCGCACCTACGCGGGGCGCAAGGAGAACGATGCCATGCGCAACCGTTCCTATCGGTACACGAGCTACAGCAAGACCACCTTTGATGCCGCCCTGGACAGCGCGGTATCCAATGATCCGGAGCGCATGGCGAAGCTGGACACCAGCACGCTCAAGGCAAAGGAGTTCTTCGACAAGCAGCATCTCTTCCTCATCGAGAGCGCCACACGCAAAAGCTTCATTCCACCCGCCCGGGCGCATGAGGAAGTGCTGGCCATGCGCGTGAGCGGCCTCAAGGACCCTTCGCTGCTCGCACTGGCCGCGCAAACGGAGACCTTCAGCATCTACGAGCCGCAGATCGCCATCGACAAGAAGCTCTATTTGAGCCCGCTCGCCCGGAGCAGTACGGCGAAGTACCGCTTCAACCTCGAGGACACGCTGTATCAGGGTGTGGACAGTGTGTACGTCATCAGCTACCGGCCGCGCAAGGGCACCAAGTTCGATGCGTTGAAGGGTGTGTTGTACATCAACACGGCCGGCTATGCGGTGCAGAACGTCATTGCTGAACCGGCCGAGCGCGATGGTGTAAGCATCAAGTTCCAGCAGCTGCATCAGCGGATACCGTCGGCCGGCGGAAGTGCTGCGTTGCGCTGGTTCCCGATGCAGCTCAATGCGTTCATCTACCTCGACCAGGCGTCGATCAATGGCATGGGTATCTATGGCGAAAGCCGCACGTACCTGAAGGATGTCGATGTTGATGCTGAGGTGGAACGGCGGGAAGTGCGCGGTCCGGAACTGGTGGCCGACCGCATGGAGATCCGCCGCGACGATGCGTATTGGAAGGCACTGCGCACCGACACGCTCGACGCGAAGGACCTGAAGACCTACGCTGTGATCGACAGCATCGGCGATTCACTGAACCTCGATGCCAAGCTGAAGTGGGTGAGCGCCCTGGCCAGCGGCAAGCTGGCGATGGGCCCGGTGGACCTGCTGCTCGTCCGCATCATCGACTACAACGGCTATGAAGGGCTGCGCCTGGGCGCCGGCCTCGCCACCAACGACAAGGTCTCTCGCTACGGCACCATCGGTGGGTACATGGGATATGGCTTTCGGGATGAGCGGGTCAAATACGGCGGCGATCTCACCCTCAAGCCGCTCTATGGTCGCGATATGCATGTGAAGTTCAGCTATGCCAACGATGTGGACGAGACGGGCGGTGTGGCGTTCCTCGGTCAGCGTCGCGGCCTGTTCTCGCAGGACAATGTGCGGCGTTTCTATGTGGACCGCATGGACCGCTTGGAGCGAATGGCCGTCGAGGTGAAGGTGCGCCTCGGGGGATCCGTGAAGATGTGGGTGGGTACCGAGCGGTCGCAGCGCATCAACGACATCGGATACCTGTTCGCTCGATCGGCGTCCGATGGTGTCACGCTGCTCCAGAACAGCTTTCTCTCGGGAGCGTTCACGGCTGATCTGCGCTGGGCCTTCCGCGAGAAGTTGGCGCGCCTGCCGGGCCGTGAGGTGTCCCTGGGAAGCAAGTACCCGGTGGTGAACATCAGCGTCATGCGGGCCATCAAGGGGCTATGGGAAGGCGAACTGGACACCTGGCGGGTGAACGCCATGGTGGAAAAGACATTCCGCATCCGGCTTGTCGGGGACCTGTCTTTGCGTGTGCTCGCCGGTAAGGCCGATCCCGATGCGCCGATGCCGTTCCTGTACAACCTCCGGGGCACCAACGCCCGCGAGGGCCTGCTGATCGCGGCGGACAACACGTTCGAGACCATGCGCCCAAACGAGTTCCTCGCCGATGAATACATCACCGTGCACATGAAGCACAGTTTCGGCACCCTGGTCGTCAAAGGCAAGCATTTCCATCCTCGGCCGGCCGTGGTGAGCAGCGCAGCGTTCGGGCGCCTGTCGCGGCCGCAAGCACACCGGGGACTGGCGTTCAGTCCCTTGAACGCAGGATACTTCGAGAGCGGACTGCGCATCGATGACATCCTGGCGAACCTCGGTCTGGGGGCCTATTACCGCTACGGACCGCTGGCCTTTCCGGAGTGGAAGGACAATGTGGCCATCAAGCTTTCGACCAGCCTGACCTTCTGATCGGGCCGGTGAGGGGAACAAAGCCACAGGAAGGGGGGGCTTTTTCGTTCCTTTGCGCGCTCCGCGCAGCAGCATGCTGCCGGATCACAGAACGAAGAAGGCATGTGGGCATGGTTGGCTGGTCGGGTATTGCGCAATCGCCTGGCGATCCTCATCGCCATCGGGCTGATGACCGCCGGGCTGGGCTACATGGCCTCACGTGTGGCCATGAACTACAAGCACGGTGGCCTGCTTCCGGAGAACGATAGTGCATACGTCGACTACGAGCGGTTCCTCTCCACTTTCAGGGAGGATGGCAACGTGTTGGTGGTGGGTACGCAGAGCGGGCCGATGGGGGACCTGTACACGCCATCGAACTTCAAGGCCTGGTCGGACCTGGGAGATGACCTGAAGGACATCGACGGCATCGATTCCGTCTTCAGCGAAGCCCACCTGTTCACCTTGTTGCGCGACGACTCGCTACAGCGCTTTGTGGTGCGTCCGTTGATGTCCGCGCTGCCGAACGACCAATTGCAGATGGATTCGTTGCGCGCACGGATCCGGGCCCTTCCCTTCTACCACGGCCTGATGTACAACGACAGCACCAAGGCCAGCCTGATGATGGTCTTCGTGAACGCCAAGCTCTTCGATTCCGATCGTCGACAGGCGGTGGTGGATGCCATCGAGAAGCGCACGGATGCCTTTGCCACCACCACCGGCCTGCCGGTGTACCGCAGTGGCCTGCCATGGATCAGGGTGAAGAGCACCAACCTGGTGAAGGACGAGATGCCCAGGTTCATGGTCATGAGCATGGGCCTTTGCGCCTTGTTGCTGCTTTTCTTCTTCCGTAGTTGGCGGGTAATGGGGATCTGCATGCTGGTGGTGGCCATCAGCGTCATCTGGACGTTCGGATTCATGGCCTTGCTCGACTATAAGATCACGCTCCTTCAAAGCGTGATCGCGCCGTTGGTGATCGTCACGGGTGTGCCCAATTGCGTGTTCCTGGTGAACGCCTTCCACTACGAGTTCGTTAACCACCGCAACCGGGTGAAGGCCCTGCAGCGCGTGATCAGCCGCATCGGGGCCGCGGCCTTCATGACCAACGCCACCACGGCCGTGGGCTTCACCACCTTCTGCGTCACCTACAGCGATGCCCTGGTGCAGTTCGGCTGGACTGCCACCATCGGCATCATGGTACTGTGGCTGCTCAGCATGGTCCTGATCCCGATCTTCTTCAGCTACATGGGCGACCCGAAGGAGCGACACACCCGCCACCTCGATAGTCACTGGCTCGACCGCGCGGTGGAGTGGATCGTGCGCATGAGCCGGACACAACGCCCCCTGATCTATTGGATCACCGGCATCTTCACCGTGGCCGCGTGTTTCGGTGTGTGGCGCATGAAGGACGAGAGCCGCATCGTGGATGACCTTCCGCAGGACGATCCCGTGCTCACCGACCTCACCTTCTTCGAACGGAACTTCCACGGTGTGATGCCCCTGGAGATCGTCATCGACACGAAGAAGAAGGGAGGTGCGCTGAAGGACGCCACCCTCAACAGGATCGAAAAGCTCCAGGACACCCTCGCCACCTATCCGGAGTTCAGCCGCCCCATCAGCATTGTGGACGCCGTGAAGTTCACCAAGCAGGCGTTCTATGGGGGTGACCCCGCCCGTTACGAACTGCTGAACAGCACGGACAAGACCTTCATCCTGCCTTACGTGGAGAACGCCAGCGGCAAGAAGGGCATGGCCAGCGCCTTCCTCGACAGCACGCGGCAGACCACGCGCGTGACCGTGCAGATGGCGGACGTGGGCACCACGCGCATGGAATCGTTGCTCTCCAAGTTGCGCACCCAGACGGACAGCATCTTCCAGCCGGAGAAGTACAAGGTCACGTTCACCGGCACCAGCGTGGTCTTCCTCAAGGGCAGTGGATACCTGGTGAGCAATCTCATCACAAGCCTGGTCTGGGCCATCGTGCTCATCGTGGCACTGATGGCGCTGCTCTTCAACTCCTTCCGCATCCTCCTCGTCTCCCTCATCCCCAACATGATCCCGCTCGTGTTCACCGCCGGCATCATGGGCTTCGTGGGCATCCCGATCAAGCCCAGCACCATGTTGGTCTTCGGCATTGCCCTGGGCATCGCCGTGGACAATGCCATCCACTTCCTCGCGCGCTACCGCCTGGAACTGAAGCTGACCGGCCACGATCTTCAGCGTAGCGTTGACCATGCAACGCGCGAAGTGAGCGTAGGCATCATCTATACCAGTGTGGTGCTTCTGGCTGGTTTCTGCATGTTCGGCTTCTCGCAGTTCGGTGGCATCCGCGCGCTGGGCATCCTCACCAGCATCACGCTGCTGGTGGCCATGTTCACCAACCTGCTCGTGCTCCCATCGTTGGTGCTGTCCTTCAACAAGCGCCTCATGACCAAAGCCTTCGAGGAACCGCTGCTGGAGATCATGGACGAGGAGGATGACATTGATGTGGGAGAGCTCAAATTGGAAAACAGTCCGGACGAATGAAGGGTATCATACTTGCGGGTGGAAGCGGGACACGTCTTCACCCATTGACCCTGGCGGTGAGCAAGCAGCTCATGCCGGTGTATGACAAGCCGATGATCTACTACCCGCTCAGCACCCTTATGGCGGCGGGCATACGGGAGATCCTCATCATCAGCACACCGCATGACCTGCCCAACTTCCGGAAGTTGCTGGGCGATGGCAGCGCGGTGGGTTGCACGTTCAGCTACGCCGAACAGAAGGTGCCGAACGGCCTTGCACAGGCCTTCGTGATCGGCCGGTCGTTCGTGGGCAACGACAGTGTGGCCCTGATCCTGGGCGACAACATCTTCCACGGTAGCGGATTGGGCACCAGGCTCATGGAGCATCGCAGCGTGAAAGGGGGGATGGTCTTCGCGTACCGCGTGAGCGATCCCGAGCGCTATGGCGTGGTGGAGTTCGATGCTGCGCACAAGGCCGTGAGCATCGAGGAGAAACCCGCCAAGCCCAAGAGCAACTATGCCGTACCCGGCCTCTACTTCTACGACAACACAGTGCTCGACATCGCCCGCGACCTGAAGCCCAGTGCACGTGGCGAGTACGAGATCACCGATGTGAACAGGGCATACCTGGAACAGGGTATGCTTACCGTGAACGTGCTTGATCGGGGCACCGCGTGGCTGGATACGGGCACGTTCACTTCGCTGATGCAGGCCGGTCAGTACGTGCAGGTGATCGAGGAACGTCAGGGTCGGCGCATCGGCTGCATCGAGGAGGTCGCCTTCCGGCGAGGGTTCATCAACGCCGCGCAACTACGCGCACTGGCGGAGCCCCTCCGCAAGAGCGGATACGGCGAGTACTTGTTGAAAGTGGCCGACGGCGACGCGTGATGACCGGGCACGCAGCGATGATCGAGGCGCACATCGAACGCTGGTGCGCGGCACTACCACCGGGTGACCTGTATGCACCCATGGCCTACCTGCTCCGGCTTCCGGCCAAGCGCGTGCGTCCTGCTCTGGTGCTCATGGGTTGCGAACTGTTCGGTGGGCATGCCGAGGATGCCCTGGATGAGGCCCTTGGCATCGAGCTCTTCCACAACTTCACCCTGATGCATGATGACATCATGGACGCGTCACACCTGCGCCGAGGCAGGCCAACGGTGCATGTGAAATGGAATGCCAACACGGCCATCCTCAGCGGTGATGCGATGCTGGTGAAGTCCTATCAACTGATGGGCCGTCGCAGTGCCGTGTTGGGGATCTTCGGTCGTTATGCATTGGAGGTCTGTGAAGGGCAGCAATTGGACATGGAATATGAACGCCGCGATGATGTGCGGGCGGTGGAATACATGGAGATGATCCGGCTGAAAACGGCCGTGCTCCTCTCCTGTGCACTGGAGGTAGGTGCTGCGATCGCCGGTGCGCCAGAGGAGGATCGCGCACGCCTTGGAGCCTTTGGCGAGCACCTCGGACTTGCTTTTCAGCTGCGCGATGATCTGCTCGATGCGTTCGGCGACCCGCTCCTGACCGGGAAGCAACGGGGCGGCGACCTGCGCAATGGAAAGAAGACATTGCTCCTGATCCGCGGCCTCGACCGGTCCGTTGAGCAGGGCTCGCCTGTGTTGCGTGAAGAGCTGGCCAGACCATCGGCAGAGCGTGACCTGGACCGTATGCTCGCGGCCCTCGAACAGCTGGGTGTGGTGCAAGAGGTGGAAGCAGAGGCGGTGCGCCACGAAAGGACCGCACTCGCCGAACTGCAGGCCGTGAACGTACCGCCCGAACGGAAGGAGGCGCTGAGCGGACTAGCCGCCATGCTGATGGCCAGAGCCCGCTGACCGCACCTTCACGCAGCGACCGGTCCGTGTTGCGGAATGATACGATCCGCATGAACCCTGCCATCCAGCCAGTGCCGGGAACGAAAAGGGAAGGACCGGGGTCGGCATTGTTGAACGATGCATAACTTGACGGACATGAGCGACGCGGTACCGGAAAAAGGGGAGTGGATCATACCCATCTGTGCTTACTGCTTGCACGATCGTCGGGATGGCACATGTATCGCGTTTCCCAAGGGTATTCCCTATCGGATCCTGGCGGGATACACGGATCACGCGCAGATCCAGGTGGATCAGGAGGGCGCGACCATCTTTGAGCAGGCGCCGAACGCCCCGAAGCCGGACCGGAGCCGATGGGCCGGCGAATGACCTCCACCGGATCCCGAGCTTGCTGCACGTCCGGTCACTTCCCGAGCAGTTCCATTGCCAGCGCGTTCTCCAGCTGATCATACTGGAACCGGAGGTCCGTTCCACGTAACCGGTCGCTACTCGCTCGTGAGCCTTCGAGCAGGATCGAGCTCATTTCACCCAAGGCTAAGCGCAGTGCGAAGGAAGGAACGTTCGGGAGGAAGAACGGCTTGCGCAGGACCTTTGCAACGGTGCGCATGAACTCCGTGTTCCTGGGTTGCTCCGCAGCACAAACGTTGTACGCCCCGGACATCGATGATCGCGTGATCGCGCTCAGGTAAGCAGCAGTGAGGTCATCGATATGCACCCAAGGCATCCATTGATCACCCGAGCCCAACGGGGAACCAAGGCCCCAGCGCACGGGAGCCGACAGCCTGGGTAGCGCTCCTCCTTCGCGCGCGATCACCATCGGCGTGCGCAGCTTCACCACGCGTGTGATGCTGCTCCATTCATCCGCCGCTTGTTCCCAGTCCAGCGACAACCGACCGATGGCATCCTGTCCGGCCGGGTCCGATTCAACATACACGTGATCACTGGTGATGGCACCGTAGATGCCCACACCACTGGCGCTGATGAACGACTGCGGCACAAAGCCTTGTTCCCTGGCCACATGCAACAGCAGCCTGGCCGCGCCCCCACGACTGGCGTACAGTTCCTTCATGCGCGTCGTGGTCCATCGCTTGTCCGCAATGCCGGCACCACTGAGGTGAACGATGTGATCCGTGCCGTCGAAGGCCCGCGGATCCACGGTGCCTTTCGCGAGGTCCCACACAAAGCGTGTCACACCGTCCGCGCTTCCTCCGCTCCGGCTGAGCCAGCGTACTTCATGCTTGTTCCGCAGCAGCAGCGAAGTGAGCCGGCTGCCCACCAACCCACTGCCACCCGTTATCAGGATCGTTGCCATGCTGCCAAGTGAACACCGCGGGCGGTCGGTCAGTTCAGGATCAACACGGCATTAACGAACTCAGCGGAGGAGGTCGAAGGTCAGGGTATGTGTTCCACCCTCATCAACATACCGAAGCAGGTAGGGAGCGTTGGGCAGCAGGGTGGGCAACGGGATGTCCATCACCTGGCTGGGTACAATGGCCGTCAGGGTATGGACCAGGCGCCCTTGCGTATCCATGATCTCCACACGCTTCAGGTCACGGATACCGGAAAGTCGCAGTACCCCGCTGGTCGGATTGGGATAAAGCGACACGAGCGTGTTCGTTGTGCTGGCCATGCCCGTGTTCAAGCACTGCGTCTCCGTCGCATCGACCACCGTGATCGACAGGCAGGCGGTGGCATCGGCACATGGCGGAGTTCCCTCTACGTTGTAGCAGTAAACCCCCGACGGATCATTACCTGGGTCGAAGGAATTGCTGTGCGGCGTGTTGTTCGGTGCGGTCCATGTGCCACCATTCTGTGGAGTGCCAAGGAGCGAATCGATCATCAGCACAGCGTCGCCGTTCGCGCAGACGTTGATCGCCTGGCCAATGCCGGCATCCGGTGCCTGTAAGATGTTCAGCGTGAGGATGGAGGTGTCGGCCGGACAGTCCCCGACAGCGGGTACCACGTAGGAATAGACATTCGGTGAGATCAGCGTGAATGTGCCGTTATCATCCGCAGCGGGGTCAAGGAACCCGGCGAGGTTGGGCGGCGCATCGCCACAGTAGCTCGCGAACACATCCGCTCCTGCATATGGAGCGGCAGCCACCGTTACGGTATAGGTGATGATCTGCGAGGCCGGTTGGGGGCAGGCATCATCCGTTGCAGTGATGGTGAACGCGTACGTACCGGGTAGCGCATTGGACGAGTTCCAGCAGATCAGCGCGGTGGCCGGGTTGGTGCCCGAAACACTGAGGTCCGCGCCGGAGAGCACATCCGCGACATTGCTTTCAAGGCTGAGCGATTGGGTCGCATCGGCATCCGTGATCGCGGCATTGAAGCAGAACGATGCTCCGCCGCACACCACCACATCATGCGGGCCTGTCACCTGCGCCGGTCCGCTCACCACATCGATCTCACCGGAGCTTTCATCCGGATTGTTGTTGGCGCAGTTGATCACCACGAACACGATGTCGCGCATCACGGTGCCGGTGAGCTCACCGGCCGCGTTGTAGGCGTTGGCCTGCACCACCACCACATAGTAACCCACGGCCGTGGGCGTGAATTGCACTTGTCCGGTGGAGGCATCCAGTGTGATGCCCGGGATGGGCGATGCACCGCTGTATCCGGGAGTATAGCTCACTGTTTGCGGTGAGCCACTGAAGTACCGTGCATTGATGAACGCATAGGCGAGCGAGTCCGACTCAGGGTCGCTCAGCCCGAAGTTGTAGCTCACAGGCTGGTTCACGCACACGTATGGCAGGGCATCCTCGGCGAACACAGGTGAATTGTCGCAGGGGGCCGTGGCGTTGTTGATGGTGGCTTCCAGGTACATGCCCGGCACGCCCACCACGTTCAGCGATCCTGCTCGGCAGCAGATGTTCCAGCTCACCGTCCAATGATCGCATTGCGGAAGCGTGACCTCGGTATGGAACTCGTATAGCCGCATGCCGGGGAGGTTGCCTCCGTTACACGTACTGTTGCCCAGTTGGGCCGGGCAGAGCTGCGACACCTCCACCCCTGCAGAGGCGGGGATATCGGTTACTGTGAAACTGGTACCACAGGTGCTGGTGAAGTTCAACGTCTGTGGAACGATGGCGGCTCCGCTGCAATCAACGAACAGCTGGAGGGTGACGTCGTACGTGTTGTTCAGCTGGCAGGTCCAGGTGATATTCCCGCCGGAATAATGCCCTGCATACAGGTTACCGGCAAGGCACAGAGCAATAAGCAAGGAGTAGAGGTTCCGGACCATGGGAGTTGGGTTGTTCCGGAAAGGTAATGTTCCACGCGATCGCCTGTTCCCTTGGACAGGTCACACGTACCCCGGCACCAGGACTACCTCGACTGCTCCATCATCCGCAGGTCCTCAGCGATGAAGCCTTCCTTCTTACCGAAGAGTGCGGCATCATCGCGCAGGTACATCAACTCACCCGTGCTGGCGTTGAAGACGCGCTTGAAGCACCACTTCGTCTTGTATTCGCCGGTCATGACCACATCGCTGATGGCCACAGCATTTCCCTTGGTGGCCGCGGCCATCAACTGCGACAGGTCCATCATCTGCAGACCCTTGGTGTACGTCTCCTTTGCCTTGGCCGCATCAGGCACGGTCTTGTCCAGGTGTTCCTTGGCGATCCACAGGTCCATGTCCTTGATGAAGCGGTTGCGGCTGGCATAGAGCCGGTCGGCGGTCGCCTTGTCCGTGATCTTGCCGTTCTCCACGTTCTTGAGGAAATCCTGCAAGTGCTTTACGTAGATCGGAAGCATGGCGCTGTTCGTGCTACCCATGGCCTTCGCATCGATCATCAAACTGGCGAGCTCCTGTGTGGCGGGGATGTTCACCACGGCACCATCGGCCACATCCAGCACCTCACCCCTTTTCTGCTTCCAGCCCTGCACGAGGGCGAGGAAGATGGCGTCGTGCTTTTCAGCATCCGAGCGCTTGATCTTCATCAGGTAGAGCTTCGTAGGGTCGATCGGCTGCGTGGCCAGGTCGGCCGCATTGATGAAGTCGAAGGCCTTGGTGAACTTCCAATCGGCCTTCATGGCGCTCGTGAGCGCCTGGTTGTAGGAGGTGTTGCCATCATCCAGCACCACCACCGTGGTGGCGGCCTTCGCTGTGATCACCGCCTTGGTATCGAACGTGCCGTATTGGGCATGGGCGGTCAGCAGCGCGAAGCCAGAGAGGAGGAGAAGGGGTGATCGCATGGTCGGTATGGAGGTGAACGCGGGAAGGGCCAAACATAGTGCCAGTAAAAAGCGACCTTCGACCGAGTTTTCGACAGCATGCACGGAGAACTGTCCAAAAGCCAGGGCGAGGGACTGCGAAAGCGTCTGGATGAGGCCGTTGTGCTGCATGAGACCGTGCTGCAATTGCGCAAGGACCTGAACGAGGAGGAGATCCCCCTGCCGAAGACCGATGCGGAGGCCTTTGAGCGGCTTCGCGCCAGCGTGATGGCCCACATGGGTGCGTGGGAACGCGGCGAACCATCGCGGTTCTCCAGGGCCATCAACCGGGTGGACCTCACGGAGCGGCAGGTGAACGAGGCCATGGCACAGGGGGGACTGCCGGAGCTCGCCGGGCGCATGGTGCTCCGGTGCCTGCAGAAAGTGCTGATACGCAAGCGCTTCGCCGGGCTCGGATGACCCCGGTTTTCCACATGCGCAAGGCAACAACCGGCCTCCGCGCGCGTATACCGGCCCACTCTGAGGGCTAACTTTGGCCTCTGTTCCTATGGACAAATACTCCTATTTGAGCAACGTCGACAGCGCCTGGCTGGACGACCTGTACCAGCAATACCTCAAGGATCCCGCCAGTGTCGAGACCGGTTGGGCGCGTTTTTTTGAGGGATTCGAGTTCGCCAAGGCCCTGCATGAGGAGCCCCAGGCGGGCGGAGCCTCAGCCGTGGTGGAGAAGGCGGCCAATGCCGCCGGAGGCAACGAGCGGTTCCAAAAGGAGTTCCGGGTGCTCGAACTGATCAATGCCTATCGCACGCGCGGCCACCTGTTCACCGACACCAATCCGGTGCGCGAACGGCGGAAGTACACGCCCAACCTGGCGCTGGAGACCTTCCAGCTAAGCGAGGCGGATCTGGACACCGTGTTCACGGCCGGTAACGAAGTGGGCATCGGCCCCAGCAAACTGCGCGACATCGTGGCGCTGCTGGACCAGACCTATTGCGCGAGCATCGGGGTGGAGTTCAAATACATCCGCAACCCGGATAAGATCAAGTGGCTCGTGGAGCGCATGGAGGGCACGCGCAACACGCCGTCCTTCACGCTGGACCAGAAGAAGGAGATCCTGGAGAAGTTGAACGAGGCGGTGGTCTTCGAGAAGTTCCTCGGAAAGAAGTTCATCGGCGCGAAGCGTTTCAGCATTGAAGGGGCCGAGGCCTTGATCCCCGCGCTGGACACGGTGATCGAGCATGGTGCGGAGCTGGGCATCACGGAATACGTGATCGGCATGGCCCATCGCGGGCGCCTCAACGTGCTGGCCAACACCATGCGCAAATCATACGATGCCATCTTCAGCGAGTTCGATGGCAAGGACTATGAGGATGCCTTGGTGGAAGGGGATGTGAAGTACCACATGGGCTACAGCAGTGTGGTGCGTACCAATACTGGTAAAGAGGTACGGCTCACGCTGGCCCCGAACCCGAGCCATCTGGAGGCGGTGGGACCGGTGATGCAGGGCATCTCCCGTGCCATCATCGAACACGACGATCATTTCGCGAAAGGGGTCACGGCGCCGATCATCATCCATGGCGATGCCGCCGTTGCCGGTCAGGGAGTGGTGTACGAAGTGGTGCAGATGGCCGGGTTGAAGGCCTATGAAGTGGGCGGCACGATCCACATCGTGGTGAACAACCAGGTGGGCTTCACCACCAACTACATCGACGCGCGCACCAGCACCTACTGCACCGATGTGGCGAAGACCACGCTGTGCCCCGTGTTCCACGTCAACGGTGATGACGCGGAAGCGGTGGCCTACACCGTGAAGCTGGCCATGGATTACCGCCAGCGCTTCGGCACCGATATCTGGGTGGATATCCTGTGCTACCGCAAACATGGCCACAATGAAGGCGATGAGCCCAAGTTCACGCAACCATTGCTGTACAAGGCCATTGCCGCACACGCCGATCCGCGCGAGATCTACACGCAGAAACTGATCGACAGCGGCGTCGCGGGTGCACGTGAAATGGCGGAGGAGATGGAGCGGTCCTTCAGCGAGATGCTGGATGCACGGCTCACCGAGGCCAAACAGGTGCGGGTGGGCAGCATCAGCAACTTCATGGCCGAGCGGTGGAAGGGCTTCAAGCGCGCGCAGGAAAGCGACTTCGCGAACTCGCCTGTGACGGGGGTGAAGAAGGAGACGTTGCGGATGATCGGCGAGAAGCTCACGGTGATCCCCGAGGGCAAGAAGTTCTTCAGCAAGCTGGAGAAGATCCTCAACGATCGCAGGAAGATGATGGCCGATGGGACCTTGGACTGGGGCATGGCCGAGCTGCTCGCATACGGGTCACTGCTCGTGGAAGGTCACCCGGTGCGCTTCACCGGCCAGGATGTGGAACGTGGCACCTTCAGCCACCGCCATGCCGTGGTGCGCATGGAGGACAGCGAGGAGGAGTTCATCCATCTCAAGCACATACAGGAAGGACAGGCACTGCTGCAGATCTACAATTCGTTGCTCAGCGAATATGCCGTACTTGGATTCGAGTATGGATATGCATTGACGAACCCCGATGTGCTCACCATCTGGGAGGCGCAGTTCGGCGATTTCGTGAATGGGGCACAGATCATCCTCGATCAGTACCTGTGCTGCGCGGAGGAGAAGTGGAACACACAGAACGGCATCGTGCTGCTGCTTCCGCATGGCTACGAAGGCCAGGGGGCGGAGCACAGCAGCGCGCGCATGGAACGCTTCCTCAGCAGTTGCGCGGATGGTAACATGGTGGTGGTGAACTGCACGACCCCTGCGAACTTCTTCCACGCACTTCGCCGCCAGCTTGCCTGGAACTTCCGCAAACCGTTGGTGGTCTTCACGCCCAAGAGCCTGTTGCGGCACCCGCGCTGTGTGAGCAAACTGGATGACCTTGCCCAAGGTGGCTTCCGGGAGCTGATCGAGGATGCTGAGGTGGATCCGGAACAGGTACGCACAGTGGTGTTCACCCAGGGGAAGATCCATTATGACCTGGCCGAGCACCGCGAGAAGAACGGCATCACGGACACGGCACTGGTGCGGATCGAACAACTGCATCCGCTGCCCGTGGAACAGATGCGCGCCGTGATCCGCAGCTACACCAAGGCCGAGCGCTACCTATGGGTGCAGGAGGAGCCGCTGAACATGGGCGCATGGGGGTACATGGCCTTGAACTTCACCGATGTGAAATGGGAGGTGGTCGCCCGCGCTGCAAGCGGGGCTCCGGCCACCGGTAGCAGCAAGCGCAGCGCCAACCAGCAGATCGCGATCATCGAAAAGGCGTTCTCCAGGTCCGTGACAACGGCGAAGGTCAAGGCCTGATCCATTCATCCGTTAACCTTCCGCACTTACACTTCACACTTCAGTAGATGGCAACAGTCGACATCAAGGTCCCCAGTCCAGGAGAGAGCATCAGTGAGGTGCGCATTGCGCAATGGCTGGTGAAGGATGGTGATGTGGTCGCCAAGGACCAGGTGATCGCCGAGATCGACAGCGACAAGGCCACGCTTGAACTGAGCGCTGAGGCAGGCGGGCAGATCAAGATCCTGGCCGCTGCGGACCAGACGGTGAACGTGGGTGATGTGGTCGCGAAGCTCGACACGAGCGTTGCCGCGCCGGTGAGCGTTGCCAAAAAGGAACCCGTGACCGCTCCTGCTACTGCCTCTGCTCCTGCTCCTGCCCCTGCTCCTGCTCCCGCTACTCCCCCCGCGGCAGTAGCGCACGCCACACCCGTGGCGAAGGCCATGCTCGATGAGAAGGGCCTGAGCGCGGACAAGGTGAAAGGCAGCGGTCCCAATGGGCGCATAACCAAGAGCGATGTGTCTGCCTATATCGCCGGTGGAGTACCCGCGGATGCGGTCACCATGAACGGATGGGGAGGTAAGCGCGAGCAGAGCCGGGTGAAGATGACCACCCTGCGCAAGAAGGTGGCCGAACGACTGGTCGCGGTGAAGAACCAGACCGCCATGCTCACCACCTTCAACGAGGTGGACATGAGCGCGGTGATGGCGTTGCGCGACAGATACAAGGACAAGTTCAAGGAGCAGAAGGGCGTGAACCTGGGCTTCATGAGCTTCTTCACCAAGGCCTGTACCGAGGCGTTGCGCCGCTTCCCCAGTGTGAACGCGCAGATCGACGGGGAGGAGATGGTGATGTTCGATTACGCGGATGTGGGTATCGCCGTGAGCAGTCCCAAGGGCCTCATGGTACCTGTGGTGCGCAACGCCGAGCGCATGTCGCTGGCGGAGATCGAAGCGAAGATCAAGGAGCTTGCCGTGAAAGCGCGCGACGGAAAACTTTCGCTGGAGGAAATGACCGGTGGAACCTTCACCATCACCAACGGCGGTGTGTTCGGCAGCATGCTCAGCACGCCGATCCTCAACCCTCCGCAGAGCGCCATCCTCGGGATGCACAACATCGTGGAGCGTCCGGTCGCGGTGAACGGACAGGTCGTCATCCGCCCTGTGATGTACGTGGCCCTGAGCTATGATCACCGCATCATCGACGGCAAGGAGAGCGTGAGCTTCCTGATGGCCGTGAAGCAGATGATCGAGGACCCCAGCAAGATGGTATTCGGCGGCAAGGAGCCGGGCGAGGTGTTGCTCGGGCTCTGACAGCAAAGGAACTTCAGGGGCGAACGGCGCCGGTCGGTGGGACCAACGGCGTGGTGATCCGACGCATCACATCCGCCGACCATACCAAGTTGTTGGTATGGTCGGCGTGGATGTATGTCCAGCCTCAGGCCGCCGCAGTGCTCTTTCCCCTGCCCAGCATCAGCCCGATGACGGCCCCTATCACTGCCGCCCACAACGTGTTCGCCAACACGTCCACCACCACCATCGTGCTATCGGAGAACATGTTCATCATGGCGAGGAAGCCCAGATCGAGGCTCAGATACACGAGGAAACCGATGATCGCTCCCGCCATCAGGCCGCCCATCAGGTCGTTCACACCCATTCGGTCGGCCACATAGGCCAGCATCATGCTGAACGCAAGGTTGCTCAGGAAGATCAGGCCCAGGTTCATCTCACCTTCACCTTTCATGAGGCCCTCGTAGTGGATCATGTGTGCTTCGTAATAGCCCATGAGGAACATTCCGAACAGGACCCATCCCAGCAGGAAAGCAGCGATAGCACCGGCGAGGCCGGCCAGAAGCACTTTCGTATTCATGTGGTTGCGTGTTTGGTGTACTGCCAAACTAGTACAACAACACAGTACGGATGGCTGATCGTGAGCATTGATCCAACCCACGGATGTTCATGGACGGACCGGTCGACAGGGACCTCCGCGACCGGTCCTGCGATCGCGGAGGGGTGGGCATAGCGCTTGGGCTTGCTTCCAGGCTACATTGCGGCCGCCTCCGCCTATCGCTCGGACCCAACCGTCATCATATCATCATGGCCGACCAGAAAGACCTCGACGCGCATTACACCACGATGGACAAGATCTTCCGGCTGAGCCTGGGGGAAAAGGGCGGATACAGCGGTGCGCGCTTTGATGGCGACTTCTCCCTGACGCTGGAAGAGGCACAGGAGAGGAAGCACAAGTTCATCATGGACAACTGCAACATCAAGCCGGGGAGTAAAGTGCTCGATATCGGTTGTGGCTGGGGGGCCTTCATCGATTATTTGAACAGGCACGGGGTATCCACCACCGGCGTGGTGCTGGCCAAGGGCCAAGCGGACGCCTGCCGCAAGAACGGATTGAACGTGCACCACATGGACTCCAAGGCCATCAAGCCGGAGACCTTTGGGAAGTTCGATGCCGTGTGCGCCATGGGCAGCCCTGAACACCTGTGCTCGGTGGAACAATACCGCGAGGGAAAACAGGACGAGATCTACAGGACCTACTTCAAGCAAGTGAGCGACCTGCTACCGGTGGGCGGACGTTTCTATTGCCAGACCATGGTGTTCGGTCCCAACATGGTGAAGTTCGAGGACATCAAATTCGGGCAGACCAATGTGTGGAAGAAGCGTACCGACTACACGGGTGAGGAGCTGATGGACCTGGTGTGCGATGTGTTCCCGGGTTCATGGCTGCCATACGGAAGCGAGGGCATGATCGAGCCCGCCAAGGAGCACTTCAAGCTGGTATCGATCGATAGTGGACGGTTGGACTACATCGAGACGATCGACCGCTGGACGAAAGCCTTCAACAAGTTCAATCTCCAGAAGTACCTGTTGTACGTCTCATTGTTGCCCAAGCTGCTGAGCAGCGACTTCCGCAAATGGGTGCGGCGTTACCAGATCGCTCCGAACCTCCAGGTCTTCGAGCGCCAGATCTTCGAGCATTACCGCATGGTGTTCGAGAAGGTGAAGGATTGAACAATACCTTTCGATCAAGGGAGCTCATGGGCTAGTTGCCGGAACACCTCCGGCCAATCCACCCCCCCGTAATTCGTGCCTAGCCGTACAATGACCAGGGCGCGTACGGGATCGACATAGATGTACTGCCCCAATATCCCTTGGGCCATGAAGGCGTTGTCCTCCCCCGGTAGCCACCATTGATATTGATAATAGGGACTGCTGCCCGGTGTGTTGGACGCATGTGTACTGCGCATCACCCAATCGCGGGGCACGAGCTGCTTGCCCCTCCACTCTCCGTTGTGCAGATACAAGGACCCCAGTTTAGCGAAGTCCAGCGCAGGTGCGTTCACGCAACAAAAGGTCTTTTCCAGGCCACCCTTCTTCCTGTCGATGCTCCATGAACCAGGGAATTCCATGCCCAACGGCGACCAGAGTTTGTCATGGAGATACGCGGTGATGGTCCTGGTGCTATCTCCTTGGGATCGGATGGCGCGTTCCAGGATCAGTCCCAGCAACTGGGTTCCTCCGCTGACATATTCGAACTGTTCCCCGGGTGTGCGCTTCAGCTTAAGGTGGGTGATCTGCTTGTAGAGCCTCCGCCCGTAATAGAATTTGGCGGTCGGCCCGAACGGGTTCACATAGCTCTCCTTGTGATCCATGCCACTCGTCATCTGCAGCACATGTTCCACGGTTACCCGGTCCCATCCATTCTTCCGCATTTCCGGCACGAAGTCCGTAACGGGTTGCTGAACATCGCGGATGTAGCCATCGGCAATGGCACAGCCAATGAGGATACTGGTAATGGATTTCGCCATGGAGAAGGACGGATGTACAACACGCTGGTCGTAGCCTTTGAAGTACTGTTCATACTTCACCGAGTCGTGCTGGATGATGAGGAAGGCGACCGTTCGATGCGCTTCAAGGAATTGATCGAAGGGAAGTGAACGGCCCTCTTCGGTCATGGGACGCGGGGCTGCCGGTCGCCGACTGACGGGATAATGGAACGGCGCAGGGGAGGCGGGTAAGGGACGTGAAGGGAATTTGCGGTCGTCGCGGGTATCGGCGAAGTTGTAGATGAAGAAACGCCCCACGGTGCAGCCGCTGAGCAGGAATGCCAACAGCGGAAGCAGACCGAGCGCTCGTACAGGCGACATGGCACACAAGATGCGAGATCCCGCGGTGCACAGGATACCTTTGCCGTCCATGTTCGGCAAGGGAAGCAAGCTGTACAGCATCGTCCACCTCAAATGCCCCTTCTGCCAGGAGGGTGATTTCTTCGTGGCTCATCCCTATGACCTCAAGCTGGTGGGGGAGTTGCATCCGACCTGCCCGGTATGCCATCGCACGTTTGAAAAGGAACCCGGTTTCTATTGGGGGGCCATGTTCGTGAGCTATGCGTTGAGCGTAGGTTTCAGCTTGATGGCCTTTGGCATCATCTGGTGGTTGCAGCCGGGCATGGGGCTCCTGGGTTATTTCATTGGGGTCGTCGGCGCCACGGTCCTTGTGGCGCCTTATCTGTACGCCTTGTCGAAGATCATTTGGGCGAACATGTTCTTCGCATATCAAGGAAAATGATCTCCGCCCATCGGCCATTACGAGGCCATCAGCGAACATGATGGATCACACGCTGTGCGTTATTGAATCCGGATAAGTTCCGGAGCATCAACCCAACAGCCCCGTGTTCACAAGTGAGAACATGCCCACGGATCTCCGGAAGGTCAGGGGTCTAGGTTTGCCGTGCACCTCTCCGGGCGACGTGTGCGACATCCGTGACCAGACAAGCGGATGAGCATATCGGCACAAGCCGAATTGGGGGGATCCCAGCCGAGCTGGGCCCCAGTGTGACCGGGCAGGAGCGAACATACTGCAGGTACATGGCTTCAACCGTACGCGCCTTCCGCAACCTGGTCCTTCCGACCCGCTCCTTCGTCCGCAACCTGGCGATCGCCGCAATGGCCCTGTTGTTGGGCAGGCAGGACGCCCTGGCCACACACGCCATGGGCGGCGAACTCACCTACGCCTGTCTGGGTGGGAACCAGTACAAAGTGACCTTGAAGTTCTATCGCGACTGCAACGGTGTTGCCGCTCCGACGAACTGCAACAATGGTCTCTCGTTCAACGTGAGCTCACCGAACTGCGGAGCGAACTTCAACCAATGCTTCGTCCTGGAAAGTGTGCAGGTGATCACCCCGATCTGCCCTACGGAGATCGATCGCTGCTCCAGTACCAATGGCGTTTACGGCGTGGAGGAATACACCTTTTCCAAGGTTGTGAACCTGAGCGCATATGCGGGATGCACGACGGGGAGTGATTGGGTGATCAGCTGGACGCTTTGCTGCAGGAACAACGCGATCACATCACTGCAGTCGCCGGGAACACAATCGCTGTATCTCAGCACACGGTTGAACACCACTGTAACGCCGTGCAACAACTCGCCCGTCTTCAACACGGACCCTACTCCCTATTACTGCCTTGGTCAATCGCTGAGCTATAACCCAGGCGCTTCCGACCCGGATGGTGATTCGCTCGCCTTCAGCATCATCCAGCCGCGCACCACCAACAACCAGCCCATTGCATTCGCGGCCGGTTATACGCTGTCACAGCCGATCCGCAACAATGGCGGTGCTGGCGCGGTCACGCTCGACCCGATCACCGGTACCCTCACTTGTACGCCGAGCATCCAGCAGGTGGCCGTCGTGACGTATCAGGTCTCCGAGTACCGGAACGGTGTATTGATCGGCACCATCACCCGCGACGTCCAGTTCGTCGTGCGCCAATGCACCGGTAACACCTCGCCCACAGCAACGGGATTCAACGGGACCAATAACTATGTCACCACAGTCTGTTCCGGAACACCCGTTACCCTCACCATCAATACGAGCGACCCGAACGCTGGCCAGAACACATCCATCGTATGGAACAACGGTATTCCCGGTGCCACCTTCACCACGAGCGGATCACCCTTCCAGACGGGCACATTCAGCTGGACGCCTACCGTGGCTGACATCGGCCAGAACCTTTTCGGTATTTCGGTCTCTGACAATTCGTGTCCACTGGTCGGCAACAACCAGTACGGATACACGGTCATCGTCACGCCGCCGTTAACGCCCGCGAACGCGGGTCCGGACCTTCAGGCTTGCGGACAAGTGGCATTGCAAGGCGTACAGCCTTACGTACAAACGCCGGGGCTGTGGTCCGTGGTGAGCGGCAGTGGCACTTTCGCGAACGCGAGCAATCCCACCACACTAGTGACAGGTCTCGCACCGGGCAACAACGTTTTCGCCTGGAGCCTGGATTATTCGCCTTGCGGCACCACCACCGACCAAATGACGGTGGTGAACTTCAATGCGGCCCAACCTGCGGCCGATGCGGGTCCGAACCAGCAACTCTGTACTCCCAGCACAACAGCGCAGTTGGCAGGTAACGTGGCCGTGGCCCCTGCCGTGGGAACATGGACATTGGTCAGCGGTACGGGGACGATCACCAATCCCAACTCACCCAACAGCACCGTAACGGGCCTGACCATTGGTCAGAACATCTTCCGTTGGACCATTTCGAATGGGCCCTGCGGTTCGCCGACATCCGACCAGGTCACGCTCATGCTGTATGACTACGCTTTGCCTGCGGCCGGTGCCGGACCCGATCAGGTATTCTGCGCACCTGTGGCCAGCGTGACGATGAATGCACAACCATCCAGCGGTACGTGGACGGTGGTTACTGGTACGGGAGTATTTGCGAACCCGAACTTCCGGAACACCACCGTAACGGGAATGAGCATCGGGGTGAACACCTACTTGTGGACCGTTACCAACGGACCATGCACTCCACCCTTCACGCAGGATGCCGTGAATGTTACCGTTTACGACCCCAACAGCCCCGCAGCGAACGCTGGTCCCGATCAGCAGCTCTGTACCAGCTCCACTTCTCTTGCAGGTAACGCGCCGATAGCCCCCGCCACAGGACAATGGGTCCTGGTAAGTGGTTCTGGCACGATCACCACGCCGACATCGCCCACCTCGGGTGTTACCGGACTGGGATTCGGTCCGAACGTTTTCCGATGGACCTTGACCAACGGGCCCTGTGCGAATGGTCTTACAAGTGATCAGGTCACGATCACCCGCTTCAACCCAGCTGCACCGGTGGCCAACGCGGGTCCGGACCAGAGCACCTGTAGCACTTCGCCGACCGTAACGATGTCGGCCAACACCCCGGTGGCACCGAGCACCGGAAGCTGGACGTTGGTCAGTGGTGCGGGAACGATCACCTCGCCGAACAGTCCCACCACCACCGTCACCGGACTTGGTATCGGTACGGTCGTCTTGCAATGGTCCATCAACAATGGTCCCTGCGGTGCTCCGAGCGTGGATCAGGTGACCATCAGTGTATTTGATCAGAACGCTGTGACGGCCACCGCCGGTCCGGATCAACAACTGTGCACCCCCGCCAATTCCACCTCGCTCGCTGGCAACACGCCGACGGCCCCAAGCACGGGAGCGTGGGGCTTGATCAGCGGTGCGGGCACCATCACCACCCCGGGCTCACCTACGAGCGGCGTTACGGGTCTGGGCGTTGGTGTCAATGTGTTCCGTTGGACCATCAACAATGGTTCCTGTGCGAACCCGGTGAGCTTCGATGAGGTGTCCATTGTGGTGAACAACAACGGCCAGGCCGCAGCCAATGCGGGCGCTGACCAGAACTCCTGTTCCACCACGTCCAGCGCCACGCTTACGGCCAATGCAGCGGCCGCACCCGCCATCGGCACATGGAGCTTGGTGAGCGGATCAGGGACGATCGCCACACCCGGTAACGCCACCACAACGGTGAGCGGCATGGGTGTCGGCCAAAACGTGTTCCAGTGGACGATCACGAACGGCGCTTGCGGCAACAGCAATGATCAAGTGAGCGTGTTCGTGTACAACGTGAACAACCCCACCGCCAACGCAGGTCCCGACCAGAACTTCTGCACACCTGTGGGTACCGTCACCCTCACGGGAAGCAACCTCATCTTCCCGGCAACCGGAGCGTGGACACGCACCAGCGGCACGGGCACCATCACGTCGCCCACCACCTCCAGCACAACGATCACAGGCCTCTCGCCTGGGCCTAATGTGTTCCGCTGGACGGTGAACAACGGGCCGTGTGGTGCGGTCACCTTCGATGAAGTGACGATCAACATCTTCGATAGCAACAATCCGGCGGCAGCGGCAGGCCCCGACCAACAGATCTGCTCAACCACCACGTCCATCGCCATGGCTGCCAGCCCTGCAGGGGGACTTGCCATCGGCAGCTGGACGCTCCTCAGCGGTGGCGGCACGATCACCGCACCCAACTCCCCCTTTACCACGGTCACCGGTCTTCCTGTCGGGGAGAACGTGTTCCGTTGGACGGTAAGCAATGGACCTTGTGGTACCACAGTTGATCAGGTGAGCATCTTCGTGTTCAGCGCCAGCAATGCGAGCGCCAATGCGGGTCCCGATCAAAGTCAATGCACGCCCTTCACCACCGCCACCATGGCGGGCAATGTGCCCACCTTCCCAGCAACAGGCACATGGACATTGGTGAGCGGCACGGGCACGATCACCACACCGGGATCGCCCACCACCTCCGTGACCAACTTGGGCATAGGCAACAATGTGCTTCAGTGGACCGTGAGCAATGGACCCTGTGGTCCGGCGACCGCGGATCAAGTGACGATCACCATCTATGACCTGAATGCCCAACCGGCGAACGCTGGACCCGATCAGAGCGTCTGCTTCGCCAGTCCGATCGCGAACCTGTCGGGCAACGTCCCTCTCGGAAGTGCCACCGGCAACTGGAGCGTGATCAGCGGTACCGGAACGATCACCTCGCCGAACTCCCCGAACACGACCATTACCGGATTGGGAGTTGGAACGGTGGTGGTACAATGGTCCATCAATAACGGTTCCTGCGGAACGTCCACTGATCAGATGACGATCAGTGTGTTCGATAACAGCAACCCCGTCGCCAATGCAGGTGCGGACCAGTCGTTGTGCACGCCGCTTTCCTCCACCGACCTTACGGGCAGTGCGATGATCTTCCCCGCAGTGGGCACGTGGACCGTGATCCAGGGGTCGGGCCAATTCACGAACGCAAATGAGCCGGGTAGCGAAGTCACAGGTCTGAGCGTTGGGCAGAACATCTTCCAATGGACCGTGAACAACGGCCCCTGTGCCAATGGCATCACCACCGACCAGGTCAGCATTTATCTGTTCGACGCGAATACGGCGGCCGCGAATGCAGGTCCCGACCAGGAGCTCTGCCGTCCGAACCTCAGCACCACCATGGCGGGCAGCCCACTGATCATCCCCGCAACGGGCACCTGGACCTTGGTGAGCGGTGCAGGCACCATCATTACGCCGAACTCGCCCACCACGGCGATCACGGAACTCGTGGTCGGTGACAATGTGTTCCGTTGGACGGTGAACAACGGTCCCTGTGGACCCGTCACCTTCGATGACGTTCTAATCCGTGTATACGATGACCGCCAGGATGCTGCAACGGCCGGACCGGACCAGAGCATCTGCGTACCCACCTTCCCCAACACGGTCGTGCTCAATGGTATGCCGCCGATCTATCCGGCCGTTGGAACATGGACCCTCGTAAGCGGTACGGGTGTGATCACATCGCCGAACGCTTACAACACCACGGTCACCGGATTGGATGTGGGCACGAACATCTTCCAATGGACCATCGACAACGGGCCATGCGCCAACCCGGTCACGAGCGACCAGGTGAGCATCCTCGTGTTCGACGCGGCCGCGCCGGTGGCGGACGCAGGACCGGACCAGGGGTTGTGCACCCCGATCGTGAACACCGTCATGGCCGGCAGCGCCCTCGTGGGACCACAGACTGGCGCCTGGACATTGGTGTCCGGAAGTGGCACTATCGTGAACCCGGCGAACCCACAGACCGAGATCACAGGACTGGGCTTGGGCAGCAATGTGTTCCAATGGACCGTGAGCAACGGACCATGTCTGCCGGGTATCACCACGGACCAGGTCAGCATCAACGTCTTCAACGGAGCCGGTCAGCCCGCCTTCGCCGGACTTGATCAGGACATCTGCAGTGATGCAGGAGGAACAACGGTCATCGGCAATCCCCCGACCGGGCTGGCCACGGGGCTCTGGACCGTGCAACAGGGGACGGCCGTGTTCACCGACCCCACCCAATTCACCACCACCGTCACCGGCCTGAGCATCGGTGTGAACGTTCTGGTGTGGAGCATCGACAATGGAGCATGTGGTGTTAGCAGCGATGTGGTGAGCATCAATGTGTACGATGCTGACCAGGCACCTGCCGACGCGGGTCCGGACCAGTCGATCTGCGATGTGGGAACGGGAGTACAGACGAACATGAACGGCAGCAATGTCATCTTCCCGGGCCAGGGTTCGTGGACCGTTGTGAGCGGAACGGCGAACATCGACAACCCGAACGATCCGAATACTCTGGTGTTCGGGCTTCAGGTCGGGGTCACCGTGCTTGAATGGACCGTTGAGAACGGACCTTGCATCCCCAACACGACCAGCGATCAGGTCTCGATCCTGGTGTTCGACAGCAATGACAGCCCTGCATCCGCAGGCACTGACCAGGAATTCTGCACACCCACCGCCACCACGGCGCTCTTGGGCAGTGCCGTGAATTTCCCGGCCACCGGTCTCTGGACCGTGGTGCAGGGTACGGGTGTCTTCGCTGATGCGACCATCCCGAACACCACAGTGAGCGGGCTGAGCGTGGGTGAGAACATCTTCCAATGGACCGTGAACGTCGGCCCTTGCGCCAATCCCATTACGAGCGACCAAGTGAGCGTGTTCATCTTCGATGCGAACAACCCCGTGGCCAACGCAGGGCTCGATCAGCAACTGTGCACGCCCACCACCCTCACGATCCTGGCAGGCAGCAACCTCATCTTCCCGGCCACAGGTCAGTGGACCGTGGTGAGCGGCCCGGGTGTGATCGCGAACCCGTCCGACCCCAACACAGTGGTGTCCAACCTCGGTGTGGGCAACAACATCTTCGCATGGACCGTGAGCAATGGCCCCTGCGCCAATAGCACCACCACCGACGAGGTCAACATCATCCTCTTCGATTCGAACAATCCCAATGCGGGTGCAGGTCCAGACCAGGACCTGTGCGGTGTAACGAGCTCTGCCACCATGGCCGCAAGCGCACCGGTGCCTCCGGCTACGGGAACCTGGACCGTCGCTGCCGGAACCGGGACCTTTGCTTCCGCGAACGACCCACAGAGTGTGGTCACCGGCATGTCGCTGGGCCAGAACCTCTTCGTATGGACCGTAAGCAATGGTGCATGCGCGAGCGGACTGACCACGGACACGGTGGCCGTGAACATCTATGATGATGCCGCACCCGATGCCAATGCCGGAAGCGATCTTTCCGTATGCGGCATCACCTCGTCAGTGCCCATGGGGGCCAATGCGCCCACAGGTGTAAGCCAGGGCTTCTGGACCGTGCTGAGCGGTAGCGCTACGTTGAGCGACCCCTTCGACCCTCTGGCCATCGCAAGCAATTTCGCCGTGGGCGAGGTGGTGCTGCAATGGACCATTGACAATGGCCCTTGTGGAAGCACCACGGATGTCATGAGCATCTTCGTGTACGACGACCAACAGCTCGTTGCCAACGCAGGATCCGACCAGAGCATCTGCCTCCCACAGAGCAGCACTGCGCTCAATGCAAGCGCCTACACCGGCCCCTCCACCGCTTCGTGGACCTTGGTGAGCGGACAGGGTACCATCCAGGATCCGACGCAGCCCAACAGCACCGTCACGGACCTCGCCGTTGGAGAGAACGTATTCCAATGGAGCGTGGATAATGGAGCGTGCTCCGGCACCACCACGGACCTCGTGAGCATCATCGTGTATGACAATCAGGCGGCCGATGCGAATGCCGGCCCGGACCAGGAGCTTTGCACACCTGCATCAAGCACCACGCTCGCCGGTAATGCGCCGGTGGGTGCATCCGTGGGAACATGGACGATACTTTCGGGCAACGGTGTACTCGCCGATGCGAACGACCCGAGCACCACCATCTCGGGGCTGACGGTGGGCGAAGTGGTCTGTGTCTGGACCCTCGACAACGGGCCATGTGGCACGAGTTCCGACCAAGTGAGCATCTTCCTGTTCGACGAGAACAACCCCGTTGCGGATGCCGGACCGGACCAGGAGCTCTGCACACCCACCACTTCGACCACCTTGGCTGGAAGCGCTATCACCTTCCCAGCACAGGGTACCTGGAGCGTGGTCCAGGGCACGGGCGTGTTCGCGGACATCAACGACCCCAACACCACGGTGGACAGCTTGTCCGTTGGCGAGAACATCTTCCAATGGTCCGTGGATAATGGTCCATGTGGCATCGGTACCACCGTCGATCAGGTGAGTGTCACGTTGTTCGATGCCTCCAGTTCACCGGCCTCCGCAGGTCCCGACCAGGAACTCTGCTCTCCTCTGAGCACAACATCACTTGCAGGGAACACTATCATTCCTCCGGCCGTGGGCGTGTGGAGCCTCATTGGCGGAACCGGTGTGATAGCCGATGTGAACGACCCGAACACCGGCGTGAGCGCGTTGGCCGTTGGCGAGAACATCTTCCTGTGGACCGTTGCCAATGGACCCTGCACAGCGGGTCTGACCAATGATACAGTGCGCGTGCTTGTGTTCGATGAGAACAACGCGG
This sequence comes from Flavobacteriales bacterium, assembly GCA_031411095.1. Classification (GTDB taxonomy): domain Bacteria; phylum Bacteroidota; class Bacteroidia; order Flavobacteriales_F; family PHOS-HE28; genus PHOS-HE28. Next base: position 37,170 of record JANOAK010000012.1, read on the forward strand.
TAGCCGATGCGGGTCCGGACCAGGAGATATGCACCCCGGACAGCGATGCTGTGATGGCCGGTAGCGTGGTCACCTTCCCTGCGCTGGGAACATGGACGGTGGTGCAAGGCACCGGTGTGTTCGCTGATGTGAACGACCCCAACAGCACGGTGAGCGGCCTCACCGTAGGGGGGAACATCTTCCAGTGGAGCGTGAGCAATGGCGCATGCACCAATCCGCTCACGACCGATGTGGTCAGCATCTTCGTCTTTGATGAGACCAACCCTGTTGCCGATGCCGGTGTCGATCAAGAGCTCTGCCTGCCGAACGAAAGCACCACACTCGCCGGCAGCAGTGTCATCTTCCCCGCTTCGGGCAGTTGGACGTTGGTGAGCGGCAACGGTATCGTCACAGATGCCACCAACTCATCGAGCACGGTGACCGGTCTGGGTATCGGCGAGAACCTGTTCGTATGGACCGTGAGCAACGGCCCATGTGCGAACGGCATCACAAGTGATACGGTCGCCATCTACCTTTTCGACATCAACAACCTTGGTGCGAACGCAGGTCCCGATCAGGAGCTCTGCACCCCCGCAAGCACCACGGACCTGGCAGGCTCGGCGGTCACCTTCCCGGCGGTGGGAACATGGACACTGGTCTCCGGCTCCGGTGTGATCGCGAATTCCAATGATCCCAACACGGGCATTACCGGACTGTTGATCGGGGAGAACATCTTCGAATGGTCCGTGCAGAACGGTCCTTGTGGCGCACCCACGACGGACCTGGTGAGCGTCTTCGTCTTCGACGAGAACAATCCCGCAGCTGATGCCGGCCCCGATCAGGAACTCTGTACGCCAGAGAGCACCACGTCGCTGGCCGGAAGCGCGATCACCTTCCCTGCCATCGGTACCTGGTCGGTTGTTTCGGGCACCGGCTCGGTGGTGAACGTGAACGATCCGAACAGTGCGGTCACCGACCTCACCATCGGCGAGAGCATCCTCGTATGGACGGTGCAGAACGGCCCATGTGTCAATGGCCTCACTACGGACACGGTGAGCATCCAACTGTTCGATGCAGCCAACCCTGTCGCGGCAGCTGGCCCCGACCAGGAGCTCTGCACCCCAACGACCACAGCACAACTGACCGGCAGCGCCGTGACCTTCCCTGCAACAGGTACATGGACCCTGTTGCAAGGCGCGGGGACCTTCGCCGATGCCTATGATCCGAACACCACGATCAGCGACCTGCAGGTGGGCGCAACGGTGATCCGGTGGACGGTGAGCAATGGGCCATGCGAAAGCGGCGTGAGCACGGATGATCTGACGATCCTCCTGTACGATGAGAACAACCCCACGGCGGATGCCGGGGCGGATCAGGAACTGTGCTCCACGTCCCCGAACACCAACCTGGCCGGCAGCGCGGTCACCTTCCCCGCAACAGGCGAATGGTCGCTGGTCACGGGAGCGGGGACCATCGCCGACGTGAACGACCCCAATACGGCCGTGTCGGATCTGGCCGTGGGTGAGAACATCTTCCTCTGGAGCGTCAGCAATGGTCCATGCAGCAGTGGAGTCACCACGGACCTCGTTAGCATCTTCGTGTTCGACGAGAACACGCCGGTGGCCAACGCGGGCGCCGACCAGCAGGTATGCACTCCGATCACCAGTGCAACACTGGCCGGCAGCGCCGTGGCCTTCCCGTCATCGGGCCTCTGGACCATCGTGAGCGGTACGGCCACCATCACCGACGCCACCGATCCCAACACAACGGTCACGGACATCGGCATCGGTGTTCTGCTCCTTGAATGGGCCGTGAGCAATGGACCGTGTACCAACGGCGCCAGTGCGGACACCATGCAGATCGAACTCTTCGACCTGAATTCGCCACCTGCGGCGGCAGGTCCCGACCAGGAGTTCTGCACCCCTGCGAGCACGGCGGTCATGGGTGCCAACGACGCCACAGCGCCGGGCTTCGGTGTGTGGACCGTGGCACAGGGCAGCGCGACCTTCGCTGATGCATCAAGTCCCACCACGGACGTAAGCGACCTGGTGGTTGGGGAGAACATCCTCGTATGGACCTTGGAGAACGGCGTATGCGGCATCAGCCATGACTCGGTGAGCGTGTTCATCTTCGACGAGAACAACCCACCCGCCAACGCCGGTCCCGATGTGGAGATCTGCGTACCGCAGGATAGCCTCTATCTGTCCGGAAACACGCCGACCTTCCCTGCAACGGGTACCTGGTCGATCATTGAGGGCGCAGGCTTGTTCGAGGACGTGAACAGCCCGACCTCGAAAGTGGTAGGCCTCGCCATCGGCGCGAACACCTTCGTTTGGACGGTGGATAACGGCCCATGCGTAGATCCCATCACCACGGATACCATGACGGTGATCCTCTACAGCGACAGCACAGAGGCTGCGGATGCTGGACCGGATGTTGAAACATGTCTGCCGCTGACCTTCGCTCAACTGCAGGCAACAGCGCCATTGCCGCCGGGCTCCGGATCCTGGACCTTGATCGGCGGCACTGGTACTATTGCCGACCCCACGAACCCGACCACCCTGGTCACCGATCTCGCCGTGGGGATCAGCACCTTGGTATGGACGCTTGATCTGGGCCCATGCCCGAACAGTGGCCTCCTGAGCGACACCGTGCAGATCTACATCTACGACCCCACCGCTCCTCCGGCCGATGCGGGCCCGGATCAGGAGCTGTGCACACCCAACACCGCCACCACGTTGCAGGCAGCGGTACCGAGCTTCCCCGGCGAGGGAACGTGGACCCTCATCAATGGCACAGGTGACATCAGCGACGTGAACGACCCGTCGGCATCGGCCTCAGGCTTGAGCATTGGACTCAACAGCTTCGTATGGACGGTGTACAACGGCCAGTGCGGCCAAGGACCTCCCACGGCCGACACGGTGGTGGTCGCCGTATATGATGCCTCCGCACCGTTGGCCGAGGCCGGCCCCGATCAGCAACTGTGCACGCCGAACATCATCACCACGATCTCCGCCAACAATGCCACACCACCCGGTGTGGGCACTTGGACCGTGGCGCAGGGAAGCGTGGTCTTCGCTGATGCCAACGACCCGAACACGGGCGTGAGCAACATCGCCGTGGGGGTCAATGTCCTTATATGGACCATCTACAATGGCCCCTGCGGAACGTCCAGCGACACCCTGGTCATCGAACTGTATGATGGTAGCGCAGCACCGGCGAGCGCTGGGGACGATGTCGCCATCTGCATACCCACTCAGCCAAACTCCGTGAACCTGGTTGCCAATGCTCCGGTGGTACCGGGCACGGGCAGCTGGACCGTGATCAGCGGAGCTGGTGTGCTCACCGATGCCAGCGATCCCAACACGGAGGTCACAGGCCTTGAGGTAGGGGTCAGCGTATTCGAATGGACCATCGATAACGGTCCTTGCGGTACGACCACCGACCAGGTAACGATCACGGTGTATGATGCGGCCTCGCCGAACGCCAATGCAGGAGCCGATCAGCAATTGTGTGCACCGGAGAACAGCGCAGCTCTGACGGGTAATGCGCCCGTCTCACCGGCCACGGGAGTGTGGACGGTCCTGAGCGGCAGTGGAACGATCGGCGATCCTGCTGCGCCGAGCACCACGATCAACGGCCTCACGCCGGGTGTCACTGTCCTGGTCTGGACGCTGAACAACGGGCCATGTGCCAATGGGATCACCACGGATACGGTGCAGGTGACCGTGTTCGATGGAACGGCCGGGAACGCCGATGCAGGGGAGGACCAGACCCTTTGCGAGGGCGGACCCTCCGATGTGGTCATGAGCGCATCCTCCGTGGTGCCGCCGGCCCTCGGCGTGTGGTCGCTCGTCAGTGGCAATGCGACCATTGTCGATCCATCGTCGCCTGTGACACCGATCACGGGACTGGGCTTTGGTGAGAACGTCTTCCTGTGGACCGTGAACAACGGCGACTGCGGCAGCAGCACGGACGAGGTCATCATCTCCGTCTTCGATGCCTCCGAACCAAATGCCAATGCGGGACCCGACCAGACCTTCTGCCAGGATACTACGGAGACCTATATGGCAGCGGTGGAGTTGGTTACCCAGACCGCGACCGGCCTCTGGTCACGCTTGGATGGAACGGGTAACATCATCACCCCCAATGATCCGCTTACGCAGGTCACGGAACTGGAAGTGGGTACCAACGTGTTCCTCTGGACGGTGAACAATGGACCATGCGGCACCACCAGTGACAGCGTGTTGATCGTGGTGAACGATTGCACGGAGCTCATCGTGCCGGATGCATTCAGCCCGAACGGCGACGGCGTGAACGACACGTATGTGATCGAGGGATTGGAGTACTATCCGAAGAACTCCATCCTCATCTATAACCGCTGGGGCACGCTGGTCTACGAGAGCAGTCCGTACCGCAACAATTGGGATGGTCGCAGTCAGGCCGACCTCAATTGGGGCGAGGAACTGCCCGAGGCCACCTACTACTACATACTGGACCTCGGCAATGGCGATGAGGCCTTGACCGGATTCATCTATCTGAAACGCTAAGCATCCACGGGCCTGTTCCTCTTAGGACCCAAATAACGAACCGATGAAACCGACCGCCAAGCGATGGAAAGGGATACTGCTCGGGCTTCTGCTCAGTGGCAGTGCGTTCGCGCAGCAGGATCCGCAGTTCTCGCAATACATGTTCAACCTGCTGGCCATCAATCCGGCTTATGCTGGCAGCGCGGAACGTGTAAGCCTGAAGGCCTTGAGCCGCCACCAGTGGGTGGGCTTCGAAGGTGCTCCTACAACGCAGACGCTCACAGCGCACAGCCCGTTCCTGATGGAAAGCCTCGGGTTGGGAGGGACCATCATGCGCGATGAGCATGGACCTGTTGTGCAGTACGGGTTCATGGTGGATGTGGCCTATCGCATGTTCCTGACACGGAACACCAAGCTGTCGTTCGGCATCAAGGGTGGCATGAACCTGTTCCAGGGGAAGTTCGCTGACCTGAACCCCCTCCAGCAGGGTGATCAGGTGTTCCAGCAGAACGTGCAGCAGAAGCTGGATCCACAATTCGGATTCGGTGTCATGTGGTATGGCGACCGTCACTATCTGGGTCTGAGCACACCGAAAATGTTGCGCACCAAGCTGTTCGAGGATCCAGCGCTCACCGATTCCATCATCGGCACGGTATGGCAGGCGGGGCAGCGGGCACACTGGTTCCTCACCGGCGGCTATGTCTTCAACATGGGCATGTACAACAAGTTCAAGCCCAGCTTCCTGCTGAAAGCGGTGAACGGCGCTCCGATCAGCTTCGACCTCACCGCCAACTTCCTGTTCTATGAGAAGTTCTGGTTGGGGGCCATGTACCGTCATACTGACGCGGTGGGCCTCCTGGCGCAATACCACATCAGCAACGACCTGTCCGTCGGCTACGCCTACGATTACCCGATCTCCAAGCTGAACAACTATACCGGCGGGTCGCATGAGTTCATGCTGGGCTTCGAGTTCGGCAACAAGTTGAAAGGCATTCGTTCACCGCGCTACTTCTGATCACATGCATCCGTCCATCATGAAGCGGTCCATCTTCCACCAACAGTCCCTCACCCCCCTGCCCACCATCGGGGACCGGGCATGGGTGCAGCATGTCTTGCGCAGCGTCGGGGTCTGTGGACTGCTGATACTGGCCGTGTTGCAGCCCCATGCTGCCCAGGCGCAAAAGTTGAAAGAGCGTCTAGCCGAAGAGGCCGCCGCGGATTTCGATTACCCCAGGATGGCGGCCATCTATGAGGACATCACCACGAGCAAGAAGGGCACTGCGGATGACTATCGCCGGCTGGCCTTCGCGTACAAGCGCATGGGACAGCTGCTGAAGGCGGAGGCGGCATACAAGCAGATGGCGAACATGGGCCCGTTGAGCCCGCCCGACATGTTGGACTATGCCGATGTGCTTCGGGCGAACGGTCACTATGCCGAAGCCCTGCTGGTGTATGAGGCATATGCCGGATCGCATCCGGACGATGTGCGGGTGAAGGGCTATCTGGCACAAGGTGACTTCTTCATGCGGCTCAAGCGGGACAGTACCCGAAATGAGGTACGAACGGTGCCGATCAACAGCCCCCAGGCCGACCTGGGCATGACCGTGATGGATGACCTGCTGATCTTCAGCAGCGCGCGTGGCGAAGGCGTGGGCGGAAAGAACGAGTACAAATGGGACGACCAGCCCTTCCTGAACCTGTACACCGCCCTGCTCAAGGGGCGCACCGCCGCCGAGCCGATGGTCATGCGCAAGGACCTCAACAGCCGGTACCATGACGGTACGGCCTCGTATGATTCGCTGGCCCACCGGCTCTACTTCACCCGTGACAATGTGTTCTATGGCACCCTGCACAAGGCCAGCAACGGGGAACTGAAGTTGGGGATCTTCCATTCCGACATCACGGCCGGCGAGTTCAATCAACGCGAATGGGATGGCCTGGTGCCGTTCGAGCACAACGATCCGGAGTACAACGTTGGCCATCCAGCGATCAGCCCCGACGGCAAACGGCTGTTCTTCGCAAGCGATCGACCCGGAGGCCAGGGAGGGACCGATATCTGGTACAGCGATAACCTCGGAAATCGCTGGGGCGTACCGCAGAACATGGGAGCCAGGGTGAACACCCCGGGCAATGAGATGTTCCCGTACCTCAGCCAGGACAGCGTGCTCTATTTCACCAGCAACGCGCACCCCGGCCTGGGGGGCTATGATATCTTCCAATGCCGCCTAACGCCAAAAGGGCCGAGCTCCGTTATCAACATGGGTTATCCGGTCAACTCGCGATTCGATGAGCGGAACCTGATCATCCTGCAGGACGACAGTTCTGGCTTCTTCGTCAGCAACCGTCCAGGCGGCCAGGGCAGCGATGATATCTATGGCTGCACGGTGCATCCGCCCATGGAGCACATCGCGGGCCGTGTGGTCGATAGCCAGACAAGGGAAGGGCTTGATGGCGCGCTGCTCGATATCAAGGACGGTACAGGGCGCTACCTGGATGATGCGCGTATCAATATGATGGGTGATGGTCGGTTCGAGATCGACGCACCCTATCGTAACGCCTATGACGTGACCGCTACAAAGAGCGGGTACCTGCAGAACAGCGTTACGCTGAACCCGGATACCGATGCGCTGGATGATGTGACCATCTCCTTGCAGAAGTACGAGTACGGGGCGGAAGGTGTCGTGATGCACGGCGAGACCCGCGCACCGCTCGCAGGCGCCAAAGTGATGTTGCTGGATGCGAGCGACAAGGTGGTGAATGAACTGGTCACCGGTGATGACGGGAAATATGCCTTCAGCCTTCAGCAGAACACCGACCATCGCCTGAAAGTGGAGAAGGAGGGCTTCTTCAAGCAGAGCGCTCGGATCAGCACGAAAGGCAAGACCGCCACGGTGATCCGTACGGACTTCAAGCTTTTCCCATTGGAAGTGGACCAGGTGGTACGCTTGGATAACATCTACTACGACCTGGCCAAGTGGAACATCCGCCCGGATGCAGCGCTGGAACTGGATAAGCTGGTACAGACGCTCATTGATAACCCCACCGTGAAGATCGAGCTGAGCGCCCATACGGATTGCCGGGGTAAGGACTCGTACAACATGGACCTAAGTGCCAAGCGTGCGAAAAGCGCGGTGGATTATCTGATCAAACAGGGCATTGCCAAGGAGCGCCTTGTGAGCAAGGGCTACGGCGAGACGAAACCCATGGAGACCTGCGAATGCAAGAAGTGCAACGATGAGGAACACCAGCGCAACCGCAGAACGGAATTCAAGGTGCTGAGCAAGTAGGGTTGGGTTCCCCTGGGCCTATGGCAAGGGGTTGTTCAGCGAAAGGGAGCACGCGGGCCGAGTGATCGGCCCGCGCGCTTTTCCAGCCGGTCCGTTGCTTCCAAACAAGTGCCCAATGCGCCGTTCACCGTAACGTATGCATCCGCATCAGGTCATGTATGAGCGCTCACCGTTCGACGGACCTCCATGCCCACGACCTGTCCACATCGCCGGGGTTACTCATCCTCGTAGAAAGCAGCGACGCACGTATGGCTAGAGGGTATCTCATGATCAGTTGCGCTCCGCATGGCCTTTGACGCCATTTCTTCAGCTGCAGAAGGCTTCCGATAGCTCAGGCTATTCACAGTTCCTTCGCCACACTCGCCGCCAGTTCCTCCTCGCTTACTACCAAGAACATTTCTGGGCTGCCCTTCAGGTGGATGAGCACCATGACACGTCGTACATCGTTGCGGAAAATGGTCGGTCTGCATCCCAGAATGACATGAAGCTGGCCATGTGCAGCATCGATCGATCGGCAACCCCGCATCTTTCCAACGCACGCCAAAAGGAAGGGGCCGTCTCTTTCGAGACGGCCCCTTCCCGGGGATCTCAGGGGATCAGCGGATCACCTGCAGGCTCATGGCCTTTGCGGAGGCGTCGCTGCGCAGTGTCACGGTGTACAGGCCTGAAGTGAGGCTACCCACTTCAATGCTCGTGCGGGTGCTGCTCAGGTTGCCGTTCAGGACAACGCGGCCGCTCAGGTCGCTCACCGTGTACAACACATTGCCGAGCGTAACACCCAGGTCGATGGTCAGCTGTTCAGAAGCGGGGTTCGGGTACAGGCTGGATGCTACGAGCACACCCGCTTCGCCGATGCCCGTGGCCACCACTACATCGTTCTCGTCGCGGGGTTCGATCTTCCATGCGCCGTTGGCATAATGCACGATGCCAGTGACATCGTAGTCGGTACCGACGGTGGGGTTGTACAGGTACATCAGGTCGTCCACCGGCAGGCTTCCGGGGGCCTGGTTGATCGTCCATTCACCGAAACCATCGGGCAGGCTGGTGCAGGTCGCGTTGGCGATCACCGCCAGCACACCTTCCCACTGTTCCTGCGTTGCGCCGTCGGTACCCAGCAATTGGGGTGCTGGCGTGGCGAACTGGCCGACCACGGTGAGGGAGGTAACGGCGGTCAATTCGGTCAGGCTGTTGAATTCCGTGACGGTGGCCTGGAGGACCACGCTGTCGCCGATCGCCACAACGCCCGTGGCATCAAAGCAATAGATGCCGCTCCATGGGCCGCTGCCGCTCTGGATGAAATAGGAGTTCTGTCCGATCGTGTCCACACCGGTGACGATACCGCCGGTCAATACCACCTGGCCGTTCAACGGTGAGTTGCCGTTCACGTCGGTGGTATTCTGGATAGCGTAGATGCTGGCGTTCACGGGTCCACCACCCGAGGTGATGTTGACATCGTCCACCACGAGATGCTCGGGGCCGGAGGTGCTGCGCACGGAAAGGATGAACTCGGCGCCGGTCGTATCGTTCTGGCACGTGATGCTCTGCGTCACCTGTGTCCATGTGTTGCCGGTGGATACCGCATATGCATTGTAGGGCGCATAACCGAAACCGGTGGTGCGACCATCGAACAGGCCCGTACGGATCTCACCGGTGCCACGTACCCAGAAGCTGATCTGGTAGATCGCGGCTTCCGTCACCGTCACCGGTTGCGTTGTGAAACGTTTGTGGCTGGTAGTGGTGTTCGTGAGGCGAACTGCATAGGTGCCACCATGTACGTTGGTGCTCACCTGTTCAACGCTGTCCGCGCTGATGGACGATTTAACGCCCATCCAGTCGGATGGCACCGTATCGGTCCAGTTCTCGAAGCCGCTGCTGAATTGCGCGCTGGCGATCGTGGCGACCGATGCGGCAAGAATGAGTAGAGTTGATCTCATGTGTTCTGGGTATTGAGGTTGGGTGCTGCGCTTGTCAGCGGGTTATTGGGCGAGGATCTTGATGTCGTCCAATTCCCAGGTCTTTCCATCCGCACTGGTGCCGGTGTACTTGAACCCGATGTGGACGTTACTGGAAATGTAGGACGAGAGGGACAATGCACCCGAGGATGTCCATGTCCACGCGCCGGGGCTCACAGCTGCGGGGAGCGATGTCCATGTGGCACTGGCGGGAGCACCACTGGTGTAATCCGTGCTGACGAACACCTGCAGATTTGCGCCGGTGTAGTTGCAACCGGTGATGAACGACAGGATGGGCGCGGTGGTGGTGGTAAGGTTGATCGAGGGCGAAATGAGCCAGGTCTCGCAGGGAATGTTCGCACCGTTCACATAGTTCTTGATCTGGCCGTAGGGCGTTCCATCGTTCGAACCGACCGTGTTGGTGGTCCAGAGGACCGTCGTATCGGACCACTGCGTCCATCCACCGGATGTCGCGCTACCGTCGTTGAAGTTCTTGCCGAAGAAGGGCAGTTCCTGACCGGGGCAACGCGGGCCCGTCATATTCACCTCGGCGAGGCTGCGGTTGTACAGTTGCAAGGTGGAGCCGAAGACACCGACCACTGCCACCATGCTGCCTTTGCCCTGCGGAAGTGGCTGGGCGGCGTAATTGGAATAATCACTGCTGCGCACCAGGACCTGGTTGCCGTTGCAGTCCTCAATGGTGCGGTTGGTGGAGGAGCTTCCTCCGGCTGTGGCCCAGGTACTGCCTGCAGCATCCGCTGCGATGAACTCCACGCTGTCCAAGCGGATCAGGGTGCTCTGCATATCGGGCGTGATCTCGTCGATGGTCACCACGCGCGGCTGCACATAGCGCAGGGTGGCCTGCTTCACCACGTTATTGTCCACGCTTACACTATCCAGCTGCATCAAGTTCTGGTATGGACGACAGACCGTACCGGGCAGGTAGATGCGGATGCTGTCACCCACGTAGAGCCCGCCGCTGTTGAGCAGGCGCAGGCAGATGCCGCCGGTGGCATCCTGCACATAGATGTTCTTGTAGAAGTTGCCGTCCAACTCATCGTTGATCACGGTGGCGTACACGCTGGCATCGCCGGTGAAGCGAACATCACCGAGGGTGTCGTACATGTTCTTCAGGTCCTGGATCGTGTAGATCTGTCCTGTCGGAATGGTACGGGTGGTCGGCGTGTCGAGGTCCTTTTCACAACCAGCCAGCACGGCCAGCAGGGGAAGGAACAGCAGAGTGCGAAAGGCGGAAGGGAAGGTCATGCGGTGCATGGGTTGTTTCGTGATCAGAAGCTGTAGGTGAGCATGAGGAAGTACGTACGGCCGAACATGTAGCCGTATTTGGGAGGGAACTTGTCCGGATCCAGTCGCTCGTAGCGCAATTGCTCGAAGCCGCCGGTCCTCAGCTCCTGGTTGTCCAGCAGGTTGCTGATGCTGGCATTGAGGCCCAGACGGTATTTGCGCTTGAACAGCCAGCTCTTGTAGAAGAACACATCGATGGTGTACCCATCATCCAGCTTGGTCTGGTCCAGCAGCTGGTCCCACTGCGGATCGTCCGTCACCAGATTGGTAAGCGCCTCGGCGGTGCGGCGGTCCGGATTAGGGTCCAGGTAGATGTTGCCGAAGTAGTTCACGTTGGCTCCCACGCGCCAGAACTTCGGGGAGTTGTATTGGGCGCCCACGGAGGCTGCGGTCTGTGGCATTCCGCCCACGCGATAGTTCTTCCAATAGACCGTTCGGCCCGTAGCGATCGCCGTATCCAGGTTGTCCCGGGTGATGGTGGCCGTAGGGCGGGAGCTATAGCGATACTGTCCTTGGGCGAGGACGGCGGTGGCGGTAACGGTGGGTGAAAGCTTGGCTTCCAGCCCGAGCTCCAGGCCCATATGCGTCTGATCCACGCCGGTCATGGCATAGTTCACCAAGGTGAGGAACTGTTCGTTGAAGTAGCTGCGGCTCCACAGCTGGTTGGAGATCTGGGCATAGTAGAGCGTGGCGCGGCCCTTCAACCTCGGCATGCGTGCCAGATAGCTGATGTCGCCCGAGAGCACGCTCTCGTTAGTGAGCCCGGTAATGGTCGTCTCCCGTGTGCGCGGGCTGATGAAGGCTGTGCGCGGGGTGGGGGGGCGGGTGATGAACGCTGCGTTGCCGGTGATGTAGTTGCGGCCATCGACCTTGTACACCGCACCGGCCTTCACCCCGATGTTCGAGAATGTCTGCTTGGGGCTCTCGCCCTTGGAGGTCTCGGGGAACAACCCGTTGGTGAATCGACTTTCGCGCCAGAAGCTCGTCTGCGAAAGGCTCAGGCCGGCATAGCCTTCCACGCGCTGCCATTTCTTTTCCACCTGCCCGAACGCGTTGATCAGCTGGGTGTGGATGTCGTAATCGTATCCGAAGGTGTCGCCTTCACGCACCACGTGGTTGGGGGTGTCCAGGTTCTGCTGTGAACCGTTCGGATCCTGGCTGTCCAGTTCCGCGAACTGGTTCAGGTCCACCCAGAACTCTCCGCCCAACAGGTCGTTCAACACCTTGTAGTTGTGCGTCCTCTGCTTGTTCCAGCTGGCTCCTGCGGTCAAGTGATAGCCCGCTTGCATCTCCCGGCTCCACACCGTGTTCAACGCGATACGCGTGGGGTCGGTGCGCTGATCCTCCACGATGTATTTGCTGCGAAGACCTGTGACGTTGTTCCCGCTGATGCCTTCTGCATCAAGTACGGTGTAGAGGTTCTTGCCATTGGCGAAGTACAACTGGTCCCAGTCGATCTGTTGGGTGTTGACGTTGTTCTGCCAGGCGCTGGTGAGCTCAGCAGCATATCCCGTGTTCTCCTGATCGTAATAGCTGGGGAAATAGCGGTAATAGTCGGGGCGCGGATCCCGTGCGTCGAACCAGTTGAGGTTCGTGTTCCCATCGCGGCCGAAGGAGTACAGCGCGGTTGTCGTCCATTCGGTGCTGTCATCCGGTGTGAAGATGTGTGTGAGCAACAGGATGGGCTTGTGGTCAAAGCTCACGCGGCTGTTGCGTTTTTCGCCGGCCTGATAGCCCCACGAGGGATTGTAATAGTTGTCGCCGGTCAGGTCGTAGGCCTCCTGGATCGCGAGCGTCTGGCGGCCTTGGCGCACGGGGGCCCCCAGCCCGGTGAAGGCGATGCTGTGGCGGGCGTTCAGCTTCTTCTCGGCGCTCACGAAATAGGCTCCCGCGTCGTAGAATGTCCCGGGCACGTACCCTTCATTGGCCCAACGGCGCGAGCCGCTGATGCTGAAGGCCCATCCATTGGCCATCATGCCCGTGTTGTGGGTGCCCATCAAGCGGTGGGTGTAGGCCCGGTTGGTCAAGGCATAGGAAAAGCGTGTGCCGCGGCGCAACTCGCTGGCACGCAGGGAGATCTCTGAATATCCGCCCACTCCCCCGAAGTTGTACCGCGAGGAGGTGACGCCCGTGCGTGTCTCCAGCCACCGGGTCACATCATTCAACCCACCCCAGTTGCTGAAGGAGGCGAAGCCGCTCTCCAGATCGTTCATCAGCACCCCGTTCAGGCTGATCAGCGTGTTCTCGCCATCAAATCCACGAATGCGGAACCGGGCCGCTCCAAAGGTGAATCCGGCGGTGCTGTTGAAGATGTCCCGTGAACTTTGCAGCACCCCGCTCACATCCTGGCTGTTGAGCTCAGCATCCAGTTCGCTCGCGCTCACCGTGAACGCTGCCGAACGCTGGTCAGCGCTGGCCTGGGCCGTATCTGGCGCCACGGTCAGGGAGGTGTCCGTCTGGGCGACCACCGTGCCAACGAACATGAAGGAAAGGAGCAGTCCGCTGCAACGACCTCCGATAAGAGGTGATCGAACAGGTGTTCCGGAGGGGCGAGGTGTAGCCAAGGGCATGGTCCGCAATGGGGATGGATCAACGAAAGGGCGCCAAAAGTACACCCGAGCATGGCGTGTAATGGGCAAGCCCGAGTTATTTCTGTATGCTGTTCATAAAGTCCTAAGGACCTGAAGGTTGAATTCCGTCGCCCAGGTCTGGCCATCCGGAACGGACCGCGATACATTTGTTAGCTTGGCCAAGGCCAAGGCGAATCCACCGGATGTGATCGGAAAGGTAATAACACAATTGGGGTCCTTTGCGCAGTGGCGCATGACCCGGCATGCCGTGTTGATCTGTGGCGTGAGCTTCCTGTTCACGACCGCACGGGCCGCGCACTATGCAGGTGGGAGTATCACCTATGAATGCATTGGACCCGACCAGTTCCTTATCAATCTGGACCTCTTCCTTGATTGCGCGGGTGTGCCAAGTGTTGCCCAAACGCTGACGTTCTCCAGCACGTGTGGCACCACGTTCACGGTGCCGAGCATCCCGCCACCGGTGCCTACGGAGGTGAGCCAGCTCTGCGCGGCCGCCATGTCCAACAGTACATGCAACGGGGGTACGTTGCCGGGTATCGAGTATTACCACTTTGAAACGATCGTCACCCTGCCGCCCTGTGACCACTGGACGGTGAGCTGGAACATCTGCTGTCGGGCCGCAACGGTGGATCTCGTCGGTGTGCCAGGGATGTACATCGAGGCGGAGATCTACAACGCCACCGATGCGTGCAACAATTCCCCGGAGTTCACCGACCAATCGATCCCCTACGTCTGCCTCAACCAACCGGTGTACTACAATTTCGGGGTGAACGAACCGGATGGGGATGAATTCACCTATGCGCTCATCAACGCCCGGTACTTCGCGGGCACACCACAGGACGTGAACTACCAGCCGGGTTTCTCCGGTGGAGCGCCGGTCCCCGGTATCACCCTCGATCCGGTGTCAGGGCAGATCGTATTCACCCCAACGGTCAGCGGGAACTATGTGGTGGCGGTGGAGGTGGAGGAGTACGACGTCAACGGCAACTTGATCGGGACCGTTATGCGGGATATCATGTTCGTGGTGCTGCCCTGCACGGGAAGCGTGCCCATCAGCCAGGGTGCGGTGAATAATACAGGCGGGCTGATCACCGGGACCAACAGCATCGAAGTGTGCGAGGGTGAAGCGTTCTGTGTGGACATGGAGTTCACCGATGCGGATCCCGGAACCGTGCTACAGGTGGTATCCACGGCCACGGCCATGCTTCCCGGTTCCACGTTCACGGTGATCGGGACCAACCCGGCCATCGGACGCATCTGCTGGACAGGCGACCTGAACTACTCCCCCATCAATGTGCTGGTGCAGGCGGACGATGGCTCATGTCCGGTGGAGAACACGGCCACTGTGGCGTTGAACATCACCACGGTCAGCGGCGGAGGGCCGTTGCCGTCCCCTGGGACCAATGGGTCCGTTCAGGTCTGTCCCAATTCCCTGGCCTTCATGCTTATCGATGAGCTGGGCGGAACACCCGATCCCAGTGGGTTCTGGACAGGCCCTTCAGGATCCCCTCATAATGCACAGTTCGATCCCATTACCGATCCGGCAGGGGTCTACACCTACACCGTGGGCAACTCCTGCGCGAGCGCCACCTCCACCGTTGCGGTGAGCTACGTGAACGTGCCCAACCCGGGAACCGATGGGGCGCTGAGCCTTTGTTCCAATGTCGTTCCGGTGAACCTGCTCACCGGCCTTGGGGGAACACCTTCTGCCGGGGGCACGTGGACCGCGCCGGGCGGTGGTGCGTTCGGGGGCAGTTACGATCCGGCCGTTCATGGCCCAGGCATTTACATGTATTCGGTCCCGGCGCTCTCGGGTTGTCCGGGATCGAGCGCAACGGTGACCGTAACGGAGACCCCCGCCCCGAATGCGGGCATCAACGGGCTGATGAGCGTGTGCTCCGATCAGGGGGTCACATCCATGTTCGGGTACCTCGGAGGCACCCCGGCAGTGGGTGGAACATGGACCGCCCCGGGAGGTGGTGCGTTCAGCGGAAGCTTCAACCCGGCTGTGCATGCGGCCGGTGTTTATACCTACAGCGTGACCGGCACGCCCCCGTGCGTCAACGCACAGGCCACGGTAACCGTTACCATTAATCCAGTACCGAACGCTGGCGCGAACGGCTCGCGCACCGTGTGCTCATCCGCCGCGCCGGCCAACCTGTTCACCAGCCTGGGCGGCACTCCCCAAGCGGGTGGGTCATGGACCGACCCCGTGGGCATGCCCCACAGCAACATGTACGACCCGGCTGTCGATGGTCCGGGTGTGTATGTGTACACCGTGACCGGCGTTGCACCTTGCGCGAATGCTGCCGCTACGGTGACGGTCACGGAGACACCCGCACCTAACGCAGGGGCGGATGCGATCTTCTCCATTTGCAGCAACGGGCCGGTCACGAACCTGTATACTCTGTTGGGCGGTGGTGCCCAGGCCGGTGGCACATGGACCAATCCGGGCGGCGCCGCGTTCAGCGGATCCTACGACCCCACATTACATGGCCCCGGCATCTATACCTACACCCTCGCTCCCAGCGCTCCCTGTCCGGGAGATCAGGCCACGGTGACAGTAACGGAGCCTATGGCGCCCAACGCAGGGGTGGATGCGGTCTATTCCATCTGTTCATCCAATGCGGCCACCAACCTGCTCTCCTTGCTCACTGGCGCGCAGGCCGGGGGTACGTGGACCGCACCGGGCGGGGGCGCCTTCTTCGGTACGTATGACCCTGCCGTGCACGGCAGCGGCGTATTCACCTATACGGTGAACGGCGCTGCACCCTGTGTTGCCGATCAGGCCACGGTGACGGTCACGGAGAACGCTGCTCCGAACGCCGGCACCGATGGTGCCCTCGCGCTCTGTTCAACTTCGTCCGCCACAGGGCTTCTGGCCTCGCTGGTAGGTGCGCAGGCCGGCGGCATGTGGAGCGCTCCGGGTGGAGGGGCCTTCAGCGGTACGTACGATCCCGCCGTGCACATGAGCGGCGTTTACACATACACGGTGCCGGGCATTTCACCCTGCGCATCCGATCAGGCCACGGTCACGGTGACGGAGAACGCAGCACCGAACGCGGGAACGGATGGCACGCTTGCGCTATGTTCCAGCTCCGCGGCCACGGGGCTCTTTGCTTCGCTCACGGGTGCCCAGGCGGGTGGCACGTGGACCGCTCCAGGTGGAGGTGCCTTCACGGGCACCTATGATCCTGCGGTGGACGCGAGCGGCGTGTACACGTACATGGTATCGGGTACAGCACCCTGCGCAGCGGACCAGGCCACAGTGACCGTGACGGAGAACGCGGCACCGAACGCCGGCACGGATGGCAGCCTTACACTGTGTTCCACCTCTGCGGCCACGGGGCTCATCACTTCGCTCACGGGCGCCCAAGCGGGAGGCACGTGGACGGCACCAGGCGGAGGCGCATTCGCTGGCACGTATGATCCGGCCGTGCACGATGCCGGTGTCTACACATACACCGTGGCCGGGGCGGCACCCTGCGCATCCGATCAGGCCACGGTCACGGTGACGGAGAACGCGGCACCGAACGCGGGAACGGATGGCACCCTTACGCTGTGTTCCACCTCCGCGGCCACGGGGCTCATCACTTCGCTCGCGGGCGCCCAGGTGGGAGGCACGTGGACGGCCCCAGCCGGAGGCGCATTCGCTGGCACGTATGATCCTGCCGTGCACGATGCCGGTGTCTACACGTACACCGTGGCCGGGGCGGCCCCGTGCGCATCCGATCAGGCCACGGTCACGGTGACGGAGAACGCGGCACCGAACGCGGGAACGGATGGCACCATCACGCTATGTTCAACCTCTGCGGCCACAGGGCTCTTTGCTTCGCTCACGGGTGCACAGGCGGGTGGCTCGTGGACGGCTCCAGGTGGAGGGCCCTTCACGGGCACCTATGATCCGGCGGTGGACGCGGGCGGCGTGTACACATACGTGGTATCGGGTACAGCGCCATGCGCAGCGGACCAGGCCACAGTGACCGTGACGGAGAACGCGGCACCGAACGCGGGCACGGATGGCAACCTTACGCTGTGCTCCACCTCTGCGGCCACAGGTCTCTTTGCTTCGCTCACGGGCGCACAGGCGGGTGGGACCTGGACGGCGCCCGGTGGAGGCGCCTTCAACGGCACCTATGATCCATCGGTGAACAGTGGTGGGGTGTATACCTACACGCTCAATGCCACTGCCCCGTGTGTGAGCGACCAGTCCACGGTAACGGTGACCGAGAACACAGCACCCAACGCCGGCGCTGACGGGTCCATCACGATCTGTGAACTGAGTGCTCCCACGCCCCTCTTTCCTTCGCTCATGGGCGCCGATGCCGGTGGTTCGTGGAACGCACCCGGAGGCGGTGCATTCAGTGGCACCTACGATCCGGTGGTGAACACGAGCGGGGTATACACCTACTCCGTATCAGGTACGGCTCCCTGCGTTGCGGACCAGGCAACGGTCACGGTCACTGAAACGAGCGACCCGGACGCGGGCACCGACGGATCCATCACACTTTGTTCAACTTCCGCAGCCACCGACCTTTTCGCTTCGCTCAGCGGTGCGGATGGTGGTGGAACGTGGACCGCTCCTGGTGGAGGTGCGTTCAGCGGCACATACGACCCGTCCGTGAACAGCGGTGGCGTTTATACCTACACGCTCAATGCCACGGCCCCCTGTGTGAGCGACCAGTCGACGGTAACAGTGACGGAGAACGCGGCGCCGAACGCCGGTGTGGACGGGTCCATTACGATCTGCGACCTCAGCGCACCTACAGGGCTCTTCGCTTCGCTCTCGGGCGCACAAGCTGGTGGGACCTGGACGGCTCCCGGTGGCGGCGCTTTCTCCGGGACCTATGATCCGGCCGTGAATGTGACCGGCGTGTACACATACTCGGTAGCAGGTACACCGCCGTGCGCGGTGGACCAGGCCATGGTGACGGTCACGGAAACGACCAGCCCGTACGCGGGCATCGACGGGGCGATCACGCTCTGTTCCACTTCCGGGGCGATCGCGCTGTTCGCTTCGCTCACAGGCGCCCAGGCCGGTGGCACCTGGACGGCTCCCGGTGGAGGGGCGTTCAGCGGCACCTACGATCCGGCAGTGAATAGCAGTGGCATCTATACCTATACCCTGAATGCAACTGCACCGTGTGTAAGCGATCAGGGTACGGTGACAGTGACGGAGCTTGCAGCGCCGTTCGCCGGATCGGATGCATCCGTCACGCTCTGCGACCTGGGAGCGCCCACGGCACTGTTCGCTTCACTTACGGGCGCGGATGGCGGTGGGACGTGGACCGCGCCGGGTGGCGGGGCGTTCAGTGGCACCTACGATCCGGCCGTGAACACGAGCGGTGTGTACGCGTACTCAGTAGTAGGTACACCGCCGTGCATAGCGGACCAGGCGACGGTGACGGTCACGGAAACGAGCAGCCCGAACGCGGGCACGGACGGGGCGATCACGCTGTGTTCGAATGCCGCACCCACATCCCTGTTCGCGCAGCTGGGCGGGGGTGCCCAGGCAGGTGGTACATGGACATCCCCAGCGGGAACTTCGCACACGGGCACGTTGGATCCAGCCGTGGACGCGTCCGGATCCTACCAATACACCCTTGATGCCGCCCTCCCGTGTGTGGCGTCCACCGCCGCGGTGATGGTGACCATTGAACCAGTCCCCGATGCAGGAACGAATGGCAGCGTTGAGCTGTGCACGGGTGATGGACCTGCGGATCTGTTCACGTTCTTGGGTGGTTCACCCGATGCGGGCGGTACATGGACCGCAGCGGGCGGGGGCGCGTTCAGCGGTACGTTCGATCCCGCGCTCGATGCTCCAGGGACCTACACTTACAGCATCGGCACTGCAGTGTGTTCCACCGTGCAGAGCAGTGTTCAGGTCACTGTTCTGGTCGGCCCGGATGCAGGGCAGGGTACTGACTTGGCGCTCTGCAACAGCAATGCATCGGTGACTTTGTTCAACTACCTGCTCGGCACCCCTGACCCTGGTGGCACCTGGTCCGCTCCCGGAGGGGGGGCGTTCGCCGGAACCTTGGACCCAGCCATTGATCCTGCCGGCGCGTATACGTACACAGTTGCGGGCAATGCGACCTGTCCCAACGCTGTTGCCATCCTTAACGTGAGCATCAATGCCGCGGTCTCCGCCGGGGTGCCCGGTGCGGTGATCCTGTGCACCACCAACACTCCGCAAGCGTTGATCGCCAGCCTGGGAGGATCACCTCAGCCCGGTGGAACGTGGAGTGCGCCGGATGGATCGCCGTTCAGTGGAACCATCGATCCCGCGACCGATGCACCGGGTCTTTACACCTACCTGGTGCAAGGGCCTGATCCCTGCCCCGATGCCTCGGCCACCGTGAATGTGCAATTGAACCAGGCTGCGGATGCCGGCGAGGACGGGTCTGGATCGGTCTGCAGCGACCATGCCCCCATCAGCTTGATCACGCTATTGGGCGGTACACCGCAGGTCGATGGCACATGGACAGGACCGGATGAATTGCCTGCTTCGGGCACCTTCACCCCAGGTGTTTCGTTGGTGGGAGGATATACCTATGAAGTAATTGGACAAGGGCCTTGCGCGTCAGATATGGCCACGGTCACCATGTCCGTATCCCCAGCTGCCGATGCCGGTGATGATGGTGCCATCACGCTCTGCGCAGATGCGGACGCCTTCGACCTCTTGCCCCTGCTGGAGGGCAACCCTGATCCCGGCGGCACCTGGACCTACCCCGATGGTTCACCATGCAATGGATCGGTCGATCCGGCCACGGATATGTCCGGGGCATACACGTACACGGTGGTCGCGCCCGCACCTTGCCTGGCCGACCAGGCGGTGGTGATGGTCACGATCCATCCGACACCACTGCCGGAGATCCTTGTGCAGACCGACGGGGGCTGTTCGCCGGTGACCGCCATGTTCACCAATGGGTACGATGGACCGGGAACGTGTTACTGGACGTTCGGCAACGACAGCACCTCCGGGGATTGCATACCACCACCTGTTGTGTACGACCAGACCGGTTCGTACACCGTAACGCTCACCATGGATGCGGGCAACGGCTGCACGGCCATGGTGACGCTCTCCGAGCCGATCGAGGTGGTCGAACGACCTGAAGCGATGTTCCTGGTTACACCGGAGAACCTGAACACCGGGGCACCGCAGGCGATCTTCCAGAATGGCAGCACGGGGGCGGTGAGCTATTCGTGGCAATTCGACGAGCTTGGAGAGAGTGAGGAAGCGCAACCCACGTTCACCTTCCCGTCCGAAGTGGAAGGGCTGTACACCGTGTGCCTGACGGCTTATGCGAACGAAGCGTGCTTCGACACGGCGTGCGCCGATGTCCTCGTGCCTGCGGGAGCCGGCGTGTTCGTGCCCAATGCGTTCAGCCCCGACGGCGATGGCGTCAATGACACCTTCATGCCCATCGTATCGGGCATAACATCTGATATGTATGAATTCCTGGTGTTCGATCGCTATGGGCAGCAATTGTTCCGCACCTCGATGATCGGTGAGCCGTGGACCGGCCAATTCGGCGACGGAACGCTCACCCCGGTGGGCGTATACATCTGGAAGGTCACCGGACATGATAGGTACAACGGCCAGCGTGTGGACAGGACCGGTCATGTGACCTTGGTCCGCTGATCGGGCATCGCGCTGGTGGAGGGGAGAGCGCTCCACGGTCCGGCGCGCTGCAGGGGCCCTCTATCTTCGCGCCACTTCCCCTGCAACGTGCCGGACCGCCTCGTCATCATTCCTACCTATAATGAGCAGGAGAACATCCGTGAGATCCTTGCGCATGTCCTCAACCTCCAACCAACGTTCCACGTGCTGGTGGTGGACGATGGATCACCGGATGGCACGGCCGGAACGGTGAAGGAACTGATGCCCATCCATGACGGACGATTGCACCTGATGCAGCGCGCGGGCAAGCAGGGCTTGGGTACGGCCTACATCGCCGGATTCCGTTGGGCCCTGGATCGCGACTACGCCTACATCTTCGAGATGGATGCGGATTTCAGTCACGACCCGAATGACCTCGTGCGTTTGTTCAATGCATGCGACCGGGAAGGGGCGGACATGAGCGTGGGCTCGCGCTATGTGAAAGGCGGCCACGTGCGCGACTGGTCATGGGACCGCATCCTGCTCAGCTATTGTGCATCGCTCTATGTGCGCATGATCCTGTGGCTGGGTGTACGCGACACTACGGCGGGATTCGTGTGCTATAAAGCGAAGGTGCTCCGCGTGTTGGAGCTTGAGCAGATCCGGTTCGTCGGGTATGCGTTCCAGATCGAAATGAAGTATCGTGCGGTACTCGCGGGTTTCCGCATCGCCGAGGTCCCCATCACCTTCATCGATCGGATGAAGGGCACCAGTAAAATGAGCGCGAACATCTTCCGCGAGGCCGTGCTTGGGGTATTGAAGATGCGGTTCAATGTGAAGCAACGCAAGGCCGTACCCTGATCCATGGAACGTTGGTCGATCCGCAATGCCCGCGTGGTGAATGAAGGTCGCACGTTCGAGGCCGATGTGATCATCCGCGATGGGATCATCGAACGGGTCTCGGTCGAAGGGGTGGGTGATGCCCCCGGTGCCACTGAGGTCGACGCGAAAGGGATGCTGCTGCTGCCCGGAGCCATCGATGACCAGGTCCACTTCCGCGAACCCGGGCTCACCCACAAGGACGATATCGCGCACGGCAGTGCCGCTGCGGTGGCCGGCGGCATCACCAGCTTCATGGAGATGCCCAATACGGTGCCGAACGCGCTCACCCAGGAACTGCTTGCGGACAAATACGACCTGGGCGCAGCGCACAGCGTGGCGAACTACTCCTTCTACATGGGAGCGGGGAACAGCAACCTGGATCAGGTGCTGCGCACGGATCCACGTACCGTGTGCGGACTCAAGGCCTTCCTTGGAAGCAGCACAGGCGATATGCTCGTGAACGATGAGCGCACGCTCGACGGGTTGTTCAGCAAGGCGCACATGATCCTGGCCGTTCATGCCGAGGACGAGTCCACGATCCGGACCAACACGGAGAAGGCGCTCACCCGATACGGCGAGGACATTCCCATCGAGGAGCATCCGTTGATCCGCAGCGCCGAGGCCTGTTACCTGAGCAGCAGCTCCGCCGTTGCCCGGGCGCGGGAGCATGGTACCCGGTTGCACGTACTGCACATCAGCACGGCCCGTGAGCTTGAACTGTTCGCACCGGGTCCATTGGAGGGCAAGCGCATCACGGCGGAAGCATGCGTTCATCACCTCTGGTTCACGGATGCCGAATACGCGCGGCTGGGCACCCGGATCAAATGGAATCCCGCCGTAAAGAGCTTGGCGGACCGCGAGGCCATCCGCCAGGCGGTGGTGGAAGGGCGGATCGATGTGGTGGCCACGGATCACGCGCCACACACGCTCGAGGAGAAGTCCCAGGCCTACCGCAAGTGCCCCAGCGGCGGACCGTTGGTGCAGCACGCACTGCCCGCCATGCTCGAGCTGGTACACCAAGGCGTGTTCACGCTGGAAGGGGTCGTGGAGAAGATGTGCCACGCACCGGCACGCCTGTTCCAGGTCTCCCGTCGCGGTTTCATCCGCGAAGGCTACTTCGCCGACCTGGTGCTCGTGGACCCTGATGCACCTTGGACGGTGGCACCGGAGAACATACTCTACAAGTGTGGCTGGTCACCGTTCGAGGGTCAGGGCTTCCGTTCACGCGTATTGCGCACGTGGGTGAACGGCCGGCAGGTGTATCACAAGGGCAGCGTGGACCGTTCAGCGCGCGGCATGCGCCTCACCTTTGACCGATGAAATACGCCGCAGCGCTCATGATCCCCCTGCTCGCCCTTGCGTGCGGAAGGGAGGAAGAGCGACCGGCCGATCTGCTGGACCGATCTTCGTTCAAGGCGGTGTTGGTTGAAGCGCAATTGATCGAGGCGCGCGTGAACAGGGAAATGACGGTGGACAAGCGGCAGGACATACCGGTGAAGCAGTACTATGCGGAGATGTTCGCACAGAAGGATATTCCGGCGGAGGCCTTCCACAGGACCTTCAACTGGTACGCCGAACATCCAGAGGAATTGAAAGCGGTGTATGCTGATGTCCTCACCGAACTGCAGCAGCGCAGCGACACCATCCCTCACTGAGCGCGGAGGAAATCCTCCACGTTCCGCACCGCCTCGGAAGCATCCCGGAAGGAAAGGCCCAGGGCGCGGGCCTTTGAGCCGTCATATAGCCGCGGTCGATAGGCCGTTCGTGCGGTGTGGCGCGTGATGAATGGACGGCCGCCGAAGAGCGTCCGCACGCGTTCCATGCGCCAGCCCAGTTCCAGCATCCATGGGCGCAGCGCCCAGGTGGGGGCCTCCTTGCCTGCCGTCCTCGCGATGATGCTGAAGAGCCGTTCATATCCCAGGTTCTCGCCGATCAACAGGTGACGTTCGCCACAGGCGCCCTTCTCGATCAGCTCCACCATCGCGCTGGCCACATCGCGGGCATCCACCACGGCGTTGCTACCGGGCGGGAAATAATGCGACCCCTTGCGTACGTGCTCCACCATGGTCATGCTACTGCGGCCCTTTGCGCCGGGACCCAGCACGATGCACGGGTTCACCAGCACGGCGAACAGGCCTTCCGCGATGCCGCGCTGCACTTCCATCTCGGCCTCGTGCTTGCTCACTGCGTAAGGCGATGAGTGCTTGTCGCTGACGAATGGCACGGATCCATCGTTGGCAGCGCCATCAGGACGGGAACCGATGGTGGCGGTGCTGCTCACATGGCACAGCTTCGGCACTCCGGTCTCCAGCATGGCGTTCACCACGTTCGCGGAGCCGTTGATATTGTGGGCGAACATCGCGTTGGCATCGCGCGGATCGAACGATACGATGGCCGCACAATGGAACACGCGTTGCACCCCGTCCATGGCATCCGTAAGGCTGGACATGTCGAGCAGGTCGCCCTCGGCCCATTGGATCCGTGCGTAACGCGCCTCGCCATCGGCATGGTAGTGCTTCAGGACCTTGCGCACAAGGTCGCGATCACTGCCTGCGCGTACTAACGCGCGCACCGGCCTTCCCTGGGCGAGCAGTTCGTTCAATACGTGCACGCCGACAATACCCGTTCCGCCGGTCACCAGATCCATTCATCGGTCGCCAGGACAAAGGCCAAGGCCACGCAGCTAAGATGAGGTGAAGATCCCTTTCCGGACCGTTTTCCCCTCCTGCTGATCGAACCATGGCTTAGCGCGGGGTAGCGATCAGCCGTGGAACTTGATCAGCAGGGAAAGGAGGGGCCAGGGGTGGTTTCCGCTTTGCATTTTATTGAAGACTTGTCGACCCCCATCGTTGAAAAAAGGAACGTTGAATGTTGAACTGAAGAAGTTGAAACCACCCCCAACCCCTCCTTGTGTAGCTGATCGCGTCCGCTTCGCAGAGCCTCGCGACGATCGGCAAGGAGGGGAGAACACTTGGTTGTGAACTAGTTGTTTTCCCATCCTGCTGATCAAGCTACCGGTGAGCGCAGGAGTGATCGCCCGTGGAACGTTATCAGCAAGGCCTGGAGGGGTGGGGGTGGTTTCCGCTCAACGCTGCCCGCACTCCCGATATCTTCGCCGCCGTCAAGACCCCCATGAGCACCGTTCGGAACCACGTTGAAGAGCTGCGCTGGCGCGGTTTGCTGCACGACAGTATGCCCGGCACCGAGGAACACCTGATGAAGGGCCCGGCCAGCGGCTACATCGGCTTCGATCCCACAGCGGACAGCCTGCACGTGGGCAACATGGTGCAGATCATGATGCTCACGCACTTCCAGCAGAGCGGGCACAAGCCCATCGCACTCGTGGGGGGCGCTACAGGCATGGTGGGCGATCCCAGTGGAAAGAGCAGCGAACGCAACCTGCTCGACGAGGAGGCCCTTCGTCACAACCAGGACTGCGTGGGCAAGCAGCTCGCACGCTTCATCGACTTCGACTCGAGCACGCGGCCAGCGGAGATGGTGAACAACTACGACTGGTTCAAGGACATGGGCTTCCTGCGCTTCATCCGCGAGGTGGGCAAGCATATTCCGGTGAGCTACATGCTGGCCAAGGACAGTGTGAAGAACCGTATGGAGACCGGCATCTCCTTCACGGAGTTCACCTACCAGCTGGTGCAGGGCTACGACTATTACTGGTTGTACAAGAACAAAGGCTGCAAGCTGCAGATGGGTGGCAGCGACCAGTGGGGCAACATCACCACCGGTACGGAATTGATCCGTCGCATGGATGGTGGCGAGGCCTACGCGCTCACCACACCCTTGCTCACCAAGGCCGATGGAACCAAGTTCGGCAAGAGCGAGGGCGGCAACATCTGGTTGGATGCGAAGCGTACATCACCCTACAAGTTCTATCAGTTCTGGGTGAACGCGAGCGATGCCGATGTGGAGCGCTACACGCACATCTTCACCACGTGGGAAAAGGACGAGATCGATGCCCGCATTGCTGAGCATCGCGCAAAGCCCGGCACATTGCAGAAGTTGTTCGCAGCTGACATCACGCGCCGAACACACGGCGACGCTGAACTGGCCAACGCGATCGAGGCGAGCAATGTGCTCTTTGGCAATGCAACGACCGAAGCGCTCGCGCGCTTGAGTGCCGATCAGTTGCTCGACATCTTCGACGGTGTACCGCAGGCCGAAGTATCGCGCGATGCCATCACCGGCAACGTGCCCATCATCGACCTGCTCAGCGACCGGTCGGGCTTCCTGCCCAGCAAGGGCGAGGCGAAGCGCGCGCTGAAGGAAGGCAGCATCAGCGTGAACAAGAGCAAGTGCGCCGAGGATCGGGTAGTGGGTACGGACGACCTGCTCAGTGGCAAGTTCATCCTGCTACAGCGAGGGAAGAAGAACTACTTCCTGGTGAAGGTGATCTAGCCGCTTTCGCGAGGTGTTGTGCATTCAACAACGCCGAAGCGATCATTGATCATCCGCACCTCAGCAATGATCGCTTCGCGGCCAAAAGCGCCGCTCGCGAACACGGTTCGGCTACTCCACCATCAGATTACACCCTCTTACATCGCTGTTATCGAAGCGTCCGAGCACTTCGAACGAACCATCGGCGTGCATGCGGCCCAGGTCCTGTGTGCTGATGAACGGGCAGCTGGCGACATTGCAGAGGTCGATCACATCGATGCCGCCGGTGCGCCCTTGTTGAACAGGTGAGAGCGGATCGTTCACATCGCGCAGCGAGACACGCATCCACGGCGGACAACGATAAAGCCCATCGCCTTGGGACCACGCTTGGGAGAGCAGTTCCGTCATGCCATACTCGCTATGAACGGCGCTGATGGAAAAGGCCTTCTTCAGGATGGCATGCAGTTCATCACGCACCAGCTCCGGCCGTCGTCCCTTCATGCCACCGGTCTCCATCACCACAGTGTGCTTCAGCCCCATCGGATGTTGTTCCGCGAGGTCCAACAGCGCGAACGTCACCCCGAGCAACAACGTGGGCTTTCCTTCCGCCTCGCTGTGGCCCAGCACCTCCGCCAGCTTGTCGTACTGATACAGGTAGGTGCCGCTGAGCGGATCGCCGCTGGCCGCGATCAGCTTTTCGGCCATGTACACCAACGAGCTTCCCTGGCGTTCGAGGTACGCGGGAAGCAAGGCCAGCACGCGCCATTTCGATAGCGGTCCGTATTCCGCGGTGAAGGAGGCGAGAAATGAGTGCTCATACAGCTCCGTCCAGGGGACGTGGTGGCTGCTCGTAACCGCACCCGTTGTGCCACTGCTGGTAAAGGTCACGTTGGGCTCCAGTCCTTCTAACAGAACGCGCTTGTCCCGAAAGAAGCCGATGGGCAGGAAGGGGATCTGGTCCACCTGGTGCACCTGGCCGGGGTCGCGCCCCAGGGCATTCAGGAATCCACGGTACACCGGGTTCTGGCCGGCGTGCAGGTGGAATAAGTCCAACGCCAGTGCGTTGAAGTCCTCGGCGGTCCGTAGGGAGAACGGTCGCTCCCTCCATGACAGGTCGAGGGAGTTGCCATGGGCCATGGGGGCTGTACCTTTGGAAGCGATGGGGAAGCGTTGGATGGCATCAAAAGTAGCGGCTCTGGCGGCCGTGACGCTCGTATTGGGCGCCTGCCTGAAACGGGAGAAATATCCCGTTGAGCCGGTGATCTCCATGAAGTCGATCGAGATGACCGGTGACAGCACGTTGATCACGATCGCATTCACGGATGGCGATGGCGATATCGGCCTGGCCGAGAGCGACACGTTCCCCCCGTTCGACACGTCGTCGCTGTACTATTTCAACCTGTACTTCGATCCCCAGCGGTTGGAGAACGGTACGTGGACGAACGTGGACCTGCCCTATTACTACCGCGTTGCGCCGATCACTCCCACGGGGCAGGACAAGTCGCTCAATGGTGAGATCGCCTGGGCGTTGCGCACGCAGTTCTTTCCGTTACCGCCACTGGCACAAGGTGATACCGTGCGCTTCAACATCAGGCTGGTGGACCGGGCGTTGCACGTGAGCAACACGGTCACCACGGAAGCCTTCCGCATCCCGTAATTACCGGACGATTCGACCGGGTGTCATGCGTGCATGTGCCCCATGTTCGCATGGTCACATGCCCACATGTTCGCAAGCCTCAAACCATCCCCACCAACGCTTCGCTCACGTTGATCAGGTGGTCGCCGAGCTTTTCGCAACTGTTGAAGAGGTCGTTGTAGATCATCCCGCTCTTCATGTTGTGGTCGCCGCTCTCCACGCTGCGCAGGTGCGAACGGCGCAGTTCATCGCGGAACTGGTTGATGCGCTGTTCGGCATCCATGGCCTCGTCCAGGCGCACTCCGTCGGGCTCGGCCTCGAGGTTGCGGATCATCACGGCGAAGGCCTTTTCCAGCAAGCGCATCATGTCGAGCAGATGAACGCGCTGTTCGGGTGAGAACCACAGCCGCTCGTCGCTCTTGCGCTCGAGGCTCTTGCTCATCTGGAAGAGGATGTCGCCCACGCGCTCCAGGTCCCCGATGATGCTGATCTGCGCCCGGATGCGTTCGCTCAGGCGCTCATCACCGGCCTCGGCAGCGGTCTTGGTGAGGAAGCGGCTCACCTCCACCTCGATGCGGTCCGTGATGTCCTCATACTTGGCGATACGCTGGAGCAAGTTGGCGCGCTCGGCATCGTCCTTCTCGATCAACAGGTCGCGCACCAGGCCGAGCATACGCTCACACAGCCTCCCGAACTTGATCACTTCCTTGTTCGCCTCCAGCAGGCTGAGCTCAGGGCTCAGGTGCATCATGGGGTCCTCGATGTACTCGAGGTGGTACTCCTCCTCGGGGGCGCCGCGCACGGGCACCATCCGGGTGACCACCTTCTCGATGAATCCCGTGAAGCGCACCAGGAGAAGGGTGTTCACGATGTTGAACGCGATATGCAGGTAGGTGAGCGACCAGCGCAGCGCGTCCGTGTCGGTGAAGGGGGAGACATGATTCACCCGTTCGGTGAAGAGCGCCACGGCGGCCAGAGCGGGTTTGAAGAGGAGCAGTATCCAGATCGCGCCAAAGAGCTTGATGATGAAATGTGCACGGGCCGCCCGCTTGGCCCACGCATTGCCCACCAGTGCTGCGATGTTGGCCGTGAGCGTGGTGCCGATGTTCTCACCCACCACCAGGGCGGCGGCCATTTCGTAGTTGATGATGCCCTTCTCGCACATGAGCACGGTGAGCACGAGGGCCACGCTGCTGCTCTGGGTAAGGATCGCCAAGGCGGCACCAAAGACCACGAACAACAGGTCGGAGCCGATGCCGAACCGCGCAAGGCCCTGCAGGAAGCTCAACGCCTGGGCCGATGGCGTGGGCACATATTCCTTCAGCAGGTCGAGGCCAAGGAAGAGGAGGGCCGCACCCATCAACAGTTCACTCACCGCTTTCCACTTTCCTCCGCGCATGAACAGCAGGGGCAGTGCCAGGCCCATGATGGGCACGGCCACCAGCGAAAGTTTCACCGACGAGAAGCCGATCCAAGCGAAGAGCAGGAGCTTCACCGTGGTGCCGATGTTGGCGCCGAACAGTACGGGGATCGCTTGGCGTAACGACAAAAGGCCGGCGTTCACGAAGCTCACCACCATCACCGATGTAACGGATGAATACTGGACGATGACGGTGGTGATGAATCCGGTGAAGATCCCACGGGAACGGTCCTTGGTCATGGTTCCCAGCACCCGCCGCATGCGGGATCCGGCCACCTTCTGCAGGCCTTCGCTCATCACCTTCATCCCGTAGATGAACAGCCCGAGCGAACCGGCGAGGAGAAGAAGTTGGAGCAGGCCGAAATGCATGGTTCCCGAAAGGAGCGCGAAACTACCGGGGCGATGTTAGGTGGAGGTTAAGCCGCTTTCCCTTGACAGGAGCGGCATGCAGGCCGGCGAAGGGCTACTTTCGCCCGCTGATGGACCTGCGCTCCCCTGGCCGTCTGGCCCTGTTGTTAGCGGTGTGCACCGCCACCTGCATCGTGGCCGTGCTGTTCGTCATGGCGCAGTTGCAGCGCTCAACGTTCGACCTGGACAAGGCGATCCTGGTCGGTGGTCCTACAGGCTTCCTGGTCTTTCTGCTGTCGCACTACCTCATCCGTCGATTCGTACAGGCCCGTGTGGACCTTATCCATCGTACCATCCATGACACGCAGAAGGGCGGACCGCTATCGGCCGTGAAAGGCGAGGACCCCTTGGGGGCCGTGGGAGAGGAGGTGGGCGCCTGGGCGGCGGAAAAGCGCACGGAGATCACCGAACTGAAGGAGCGGGAGCGTTACCGTCGGGAGTTCATCGGCAACCTGGCCCATGAGATGCGCACGCCGATCTTCAGCATCCAAGGCTACATCCTCACCCTGCTCGAAGGTGGATTGGAGGATCCGAAGGTGAACCGCGATTTCCTGGGACGCGCCAGCAACGGTGTGGATCGCCTGATCCGCATCGTGGAGGACCTGGACGTTATCTCGCAATTGGAGAGCGGGGTGATGACGATGGATATTACGCGCATGGACCTCAACGGATCGGTGCGGGAGGCGATCGAGGCGTTGGAGATGAAGGCGGCGGAGAAGCGGATCGCCTTGAAGAACGAACTGGATATGGAGGTGATGGTGAGTGCCGACCACGACCGCTTGTTGCAGCTGTTCAGCAACCTGTTCAACAACGCCATCAACTATGGGCACGAAGGGGGGCATTGCACCGTGCGCTCATTCGACCTTGGGGATCGCGTGCTGGTGGAGGTGGCGGACGATGGCATCGGCATCGCTGATGAACACCTGTCGCGCCTTTTCGAGCGTTTCTATCGCGTGGGCAAGAGCCGCTCGCGCAACGAAGGGGGCAGCGGCTTGGGCCTTGCCATCGTGAAGCACATCGTGGAGGCGCACCACGGCACCATCGGCGCGAAGAGCGCGGAAGGACAGGGCACCACCTTCAGCTTCACCCTGCCAAAGGCCAGGTAGTTCGTTCCCGGCGAAGCGCTATTTCCGCGCGGCCGGACCGGCGTTCGTGCCCGAGCCAAAGGCTTGGAGCGGTCCGTTGTTGTTGGCCACCACGATCAACGGTCGCTTGTTGGCTCCGACGTGGAGCAGCGCGAGGTCCTTCGCATTTCCCCAGGCGAAGAAACCGCTGCGCATCACCGGTAGCGCTATGAAGCCGCCTTTTCCATCGCCTTTCAGCACGAGTCCTGTGCCTGCGTCGTAGCGCGCGGTCTCCACCTCCGCCCCCCAGTTGTTCCCGGCGCAGACCAGGTCCACATGTCCATCGCCATCGGCATCCATGGGGATGATGGCGTTGATGGGCGCCACCTGCGCCTGGTTCGGGAGAGCCTGCGCCCTGAACTTGCCATTGCCATCGTTGAGGAACACGGTGGAGCGCATCATGCTTGCGGTGAGATGCACCGCTGACTCCAGCTTTTCCTTGGTGTAGATGCCCGCGAGGTCGGAGTTGGCATAAGCGTCGTAGGTGGGGAACTTCTGCAGGATCATGGGGCATTGTTGCGAGGAGCATTCGCGGCCGCGTACGGGCAATTGCTTCCCGTTCTTCTCCTTTGCCAACACGATGTCATGTCGCCCATTGTCATCGAAGTCCGCCCAATAGATGTGTACGGGATGTTCCACGGTGCCGTGGAACTTGCTGTTCCAACCGATGTTACCACCGATGATGTCCGGATGCCCGTCCTCGTTCACATCCGCAGTGGCGATGCTGTACCACCAACCATGCGTGTTGTTTAGTCCGGCCTCCTTGCTGTTGTCCGTGAAGTGCCCGCGTTCATTGCGCAGGTATATCACGCTCATCCATTCGCCACAGAGCAACAGGTCCGGGTCCTTGTCGCCGTCCATGTCGGTGAAGGTCATGCCCGTCACCATGCCCGGTTGGCGGGCCGCGGGAGCCAGTTGGTCGGTGGCGTCCCTGAAGTGGCCTTTGCCATCGTTGACGAGCAGGAAGCTGATGGGTGATGAAGGGTAGTGCGCGGGGGTTGTGCGGCCACCGACGAACAGGTCCATGTCCCCATCACCATCGATGTCCGCGGCCGCTGCGCGTTGGGCACTTGCCATGAGCGGGGGGATCCGGTCGGTACCTTCCACGAAGTTGCCCTTGCCGCCATTGATGTAGAGTCGCTGCGTGTAGACAGGGTCGCGCAGGTCGAACTCATTTCCTCCGGCCAGCATCAGCAGGTCCTGATCACCGTCCTTGTCCGCATCGAAGAACACACCGCCCATGGTCTCCTGTTCGGCATATGCCGCCCATGGCTGTGATGGTGCCGCCAGGAATGTGCCATCGGCCCTTTGCAGCCACAGCACACTGGTCTGTCCGTGTGCGCCGCCCACGAAAAGGTCCTCGCGACCATCGCCGTTCGCATCACCGGTGGTGAGCATCGGCCCCAGCTCGCTCTGTTTGTGGGGTAGCAGGGGCTCCAGCTCGAAATCGTTGTACGGATCCTCTTGGTGTATCCAACCGAGGCCCGAGGTGATCGTGGCATCCGACAACATCGCAGGCGCGGGAGGGGGTTCAACGAATGCCACGCCATCCTCCTGTTGTACGGTGAGCAGTTGATCGGCCTTCACGTTGGTCAGCAGTGTTCGTTCGCCCATGGGCCATCGCACTTCCAGCGTGTCGATCACAGCGGCCTTGTCCAGGCCAAAATGCAGCACAGGTTCCACGCAACTTTCATATCCGCGTGAGGGATACAGCTCCTGGTATTGAACGGTGCCCCCTGTATGCGCATACACCTTGGCACCGAACGCCGCGCTTTTCCCGTTCATCGGTCTCACGCGCAGCCAGTGCCGGTCGGTGAAGGCCTCGGTCGCATGATTGGTGTAAATCGTTGCTGCGTCATTGATGTTGTTGATCACGAGGTCCAGGTCACCATCGTTGTCCAGGTCGGCATACGCTGCACCGTTGCTGTTGATCGGCTGGGTGAAACCCCAGGCCTGAGAGCTGTCGGCGAAGGTGAGGTCGCCGTTGTTGCGGTAGAGGTAGTTGCGGATGCGCGTGCTGGGCACAAGGGGAAGCGCCCCGATGTAGC
This sequence comes from Flavobacteriales bacterium, assembly GCA_031411095.1. Classification (GTDB taxonomy): domain Bacteria; phylum Bacteroidota; class Bacteroidia; order Flavobacteriales_F; family PHOS-HE28; genus PHOS-HE28. The sequence continues at coordinate 70,326 of JANOAK010000012.1, forward strand.
CGGCACCGCTGCTGATGGTGTCATACACGTTGCGTGCGAAATCGTTGTTCCGCACATCATGCAGGTAGCCATTGGTGATCAACAGGTCCTTCCAGCCGTCGTTGTCGAGGTCGCAGAACAGCGGCGCCCAGCTCCAATCCGTGCGCGCGATGCCGGCCAGCTGCCCCACCTCGCTCCACGTGCCGTTGCCGTTGTTGAGCTGCAGTGTGTTCAACATGTACTGGAAGAAGTAGCCACCGGCCACGAGCTTCCAGAACTTCTCCGGGTTCATGCTGGCCATGTTGGTCTTGTTCCGCAGGTGATCGTCGGCGGTCATGTCCAGCGTGATGATGTCCGGCAGGGCGTCGTTGTTATAATCGGCCACATCGCAGCCCATGCCGAAGTTGCTGATGTGCCGTGTACGGAACTGGATCTGCTCGGCGAAGGTCCCGTTGCGTCGGTTGAGATACATCAGGTCGGGAGCATCGAAATCGTTCGCGGTGTACACGTCCGGCCAGCCATCCTGGTCGAGGTCGCTGATGCCCTGGCCCAGGGTGTAGTCGTAGTTCTGCAGGCCTGCATCGTAGGTGGCATCCACGAAGTGCCCGCCATCGTTGCGGAAATAGCGGTCCGTGGGCGCGCGATGCTCCTGCACGGCCCGGAGGGCGGTGAAGTTCGACAGGCCCTTCATGCGGCCCAGGGGATGGTTGATCACGTGGAGGTCGAGGTCGCCATCGCGGTCGGTGTCGAGGAAGGCGGCCTGCGTACTGTGCGAGGTGTCGGCCACGCCCAAGGCCTGGGCGCGCTCGGTGAAGGTGCCGTTGCCATTGTTCATGTACAGCAGGTTGCGCGTAAGTGCGGTGTCGTTCGTGTTCCCGCTGCGGCACACATAGATGTCGAGGTTGCCGTCCGCGTTCACGTCGGCCATGGTCACACCCGTGCGCCATCCGGCCTGCGCGAGCTTGCCAATGGCCTTTTCGGTGATGTCCTCGAACTTCATGTTACCGAGGTTCCGGTATAGGCGGTCGCTTACCTGGTTCCCCGTGAAGTACACGTCCGCCAGTCCGTCGTTGTCGACATCCCCCACCGCCACACCTCCTCCGTTGTAGGCATACACATACGTGAAGTAGTTCACCTCAGGCGATTCGGTGATCGTGTTGTTGAAGTGGATCCCGCTGGTACTGGACGGAACGGAGGAGAGCAGGGGAGTGGAGTTCTTCGCCTTTGCGTCGGAGGAATGTTCCACGCCCGGCTTCGTGCCGCAGGAAGCGAGGAGCAGCGCAAGACCGACGGTAAGCCAAAGGGAACGGAGCATGGGTTTCACAGCGATTGGTGGAGCGCGCGAACAAAGTAACGAAGCCCGGAGCCCCGCGTGATGGAAGAGTCCCGCAGAGCCTGCCTACGGCAGGCTTTCATTGGTTTTTAACCGCTGATGGACACTGATGAACACAGATGGATGCCGATGAAAGCACTCCCCGCGCCACCGCATAAGTCTCCTCATGCCGTTGCACCCCCGTTGCACTCGTTGCGCCGTTGCGGTCAGCCGGCATTCTCTGCGCCTCTCTGCGCCTCCGCGTGAGGCCTTCAGCCCCGCTCCTCACTTAACGATCTCATCCCACAACTCGATCTCGTTCTCGTTGTTCACGCTGATCCGCGGAATGTCGTTGTAGATCGTGACCTTTCCCGTGATGCAGACCTTCTTGTTCATCAGGTAGGTCACCGGATCGTAGTGGAAGTTGGGACCGTTGTAGTCCCAGACGGTGGCATAGAACTCCTGGTTCGGATGGCTACGGTCCAAGTTCAGGTAAACGGCATTGGCCTTGGTGGTGCGACGGGTGCTGATGACGGTACCGCAGATGGTGGCCGTTTTGCCGATCTGGTATTTCGCCTGCGAGGTGTTGAAGCGTCCGCCTGGCAATGGCGCGGGAATGGGTGCCACGTCCGCTGCGAGCGGATCGCCTTCGGCCTGCCAGGCCTTGGTGTCGTTCTGTGCTTCGATGCGGTTCTCGAGCGTATCGTCGAGCGACGGGAACAGATCAAGCCCGGTGAGCTTTTCCACGCTGTCGATGGACACGGCGTAGCCCATCATGTTGCGATCGGCCGGACCGTTGTTCATCACGAAGGCGATGCCTTTTTTCTCGGGTCCATCGATGTCGATGAAGGCCTTGAAGCAGTAGGTGGGAATGCTCACCTGCTCCTTGGCGGTAGGGGTGCTCAATGTCGGCAGTCCTTCGGCGAGGACCGGACCGGTGACGATGAACACGCGCTCCTTGGCGTAATGCACATAGCGGCGGCCCCAGTCCTCGAGATCGGCCCAGCTCTCGCGGTTCATCTCCGCTTTCTGTGGCGTGATGTTGCTGTAGAGATAGGTCGCTTCCAACGCCTTCTGGCTCCACCGCATATCGGCGCTGGGCACCATGTGGCCCCGGTCGTAGCCGCTGTTCCAAAACTCGTCGAACAGGTCCGTTCCGCCCTTCACCAGGGGATCGGGTTTGAAGGAATCGATGCGGGCCAGGTTGCCTTTCATGATGTCGGGCATCACGATGTGCGCGGTCCACTTCGGACTATGGAAATGATCGTTCCACACCAACGCGTGTCCCGGGTGCATCACCACCTCATCGCCCGGCGCCAATGCGGGAAGTCCGTATGCTTTCAGGTCGCGTTGCATGATGGCCAGCTTCAGGTCCTCGATGGGCCCCAGGAGCACACTCTGCTGCGATTCCAACTGGTCGTACTGGGCCTGTAGCTTCTGCAGTTGTTGTTCCTGCACTTGCGCGTGAACGGCGGTGCCGACACAAAGGACGGCCAGGATGAATAGGGATCGTAAGGTCATCGTTGAGCGAATGTAATCGGGTGGCGCGAGGCGATCAGTGCGGCCAGCTCCTGCAAGGCCTGTTCCAGAAGCTGCGGATCGCCCTCGGCGGCCTGAACAGTGGGACTGGTGGAGGCCAGCGCTGTGGCCACATCCAGGCGGTCCTGGGCCTGCGCCACAAAGCGCCCTGATCGTGCGTGCAGTTCGCCGAGGTACTCCTGCTCCTCCTGTCCTGGTGTGGGCACCACCAGCGCATTGCGACCAATTCGCGCGAGGTCCATCAGTGTGGTGTAGCCCGTGCGGCTTACGATCAGCTCCGCTTGCAGCAACGCGCCGGTGAGCGCATCGCCGCCGAGGTGCCCCAGGCGTCGCACATTGCCCACGACCTCGTCCAACGGAGGATCCGGCTTGCCGAGCACGAGCAGGTGGTCGCCATCGATCCGTGGCAGTTGCTTCATCAGTTCCTGTTCCAGCAAGGTGCGCTGCGGCTCGGGCCCGCTGATCACGCACACCACGCGGTAGAGCTTCGCTGGCGCGATCGCACGCGCACGATCCATGCGGCTCACGGGCCCGATGTAGCGGGCGTTCGCGGGAAGCATGGCGCCATGCGAAAGCTCGCCGGCCAGACCGGGGGCTTGCGGATCATCGGGGATCCAGCAGCGATCGAACGGACGGATCTGGTGCAGGTTGAAGCGCCGCAGCAGACCTTGCGCAATGGGCGTGAACGGAAAGACCTGGTGCGTGATGATCACACTGGGCAGCCCATCGGCGCGAATGCCGAAGCGTTGGTCGCTGATCACCGCATCGAGCTGTAGCGAACGCCGCAGGTCGAGGAACAGGTGATGCTCTTCGCGTAGGCTGCGCAGCATCGCCGGGAACTGTTTCGCCATGGCCCAGCCTTGCGAGCGCCCCTTCGCGTAGCGCACCTCCACGCCGGGAATGCGCACATGCTGCAACTCCGGGAAGGCATCACGCAACAGTGCAAACGGTCCTTTATCCGCCCCGATCACCGGGCGTGCGTCCAACTCCAGCAACCGCCGGATGATGGGAATGCAGCGCGTGCTGTGCCCAAGTCCCCAATCCAGGGGAGCAACGAGAATGCGTGCGCCGTTGAACATTACCGTCTCTTGTCAGGTCGAGCATTAGCGAAGCGGCACTCCGCAGAGCGCGAAGCGATCGAGGAGTCGAGACCCTTGCTGAACTTCTCGACTTCGCTCGAAGTGACAGAGGTTTCAAATCTACTTTCGCCGCCCCGATGAAATAAACCAGAAGCTCGAGGCTCGCAGCTCATGGCCCACACCGCAGATCCCAGCACAGATCAGTCCGCCAAACAGTACCTGCGGAGAATGAGCCAGAAGCCAGAGGCCAGCAGCCAGCGGCCACACCGCAGATTCCAGCACATGTAACAAATGGGAAAAGGAAAGATCGCCCGCTTCACCGAGAACGCCACCTTCGATCACGTGGTGCAGCCCAGCTTCCAGGAGCTGATGGCCACGGGTTTTCCGCTGAAAGGGAAGTGGAACAGCGACTTCTTCAAACGCGAAGCGCCGCTCGTGTTGGAACTCGGTTGCGGCAAGGGCGAATACACCACGGGCCTCGCGGAATTGCATCCTGAGCGTAATTACGTGGGCGTGGACATCAAGGGTGCGCGGATCTGGCGCGGGGCACGAACAGCGAAGGAGAAGGGCCTGAACAACGTGGGCTTCCTGCGCACGCACGTCGATCATTTGCTCAAGGTCTTCGGTCCACATGAGGTCAGCGAGATCTGGCTGACCTTCAGTGATCCGCAGATCGGCAAGGACCGCAAGAAGCTCACTTCGCCGCTGTTCCAGGCGCGCTACAGGGAAGTGTTGAAGCCCGGCGGCATCATCAACCTGAAGACGGACAGCGTGGAGCTGTACACCTACACCATGGAGCAGATCGCCGAGCACAAGCTGCCGCTCTACGAAAATAGCGATGATGTGTATGGCGAACTCGTCAAGCGGTCAACACCCGAAATGCAGGCCGTGCTGAACATCCGCACCTTCTACGAGCAGATGTGGCTGGGGGAGGGGAAGCGGATCCACTATTGCCGGTTCGGGTTGGGGTAGGGCCCAGCGGGGCAAGCCTCGCTTCTCGTAACCTTGTTGTACGTCAATGGCGCGATCCCAACCCCCACCCAGCCTGACTTTCCGCCCCGCCACCCCCACAGCCCCCTATTTCCGGGGCGGGGCTTGCACCGATCGAAGATCCCCCTACCTTCGCCCCGCTCCGAGCGGCCGGTTCTTTGGCGAGAGTCCATGTAAGGAGCACCAACCTAAAAACTCACTCAGTCAGTCGAACTCATGAACATTTACGTCGCCAACATCGCGTACAGCGCGAAGGACCAGGATCTCCGCGAACTTTTCGAAGCTTTCGGTGAAGTGACCTCGGCCAAGATCATCATGGACAAAGCCACCAACCGTAGCCGCGGCTTCGGGTTTGTGGAAATGGCCGACGATACCGCTGGCAAGGCGGCGATCGAGGGCACCAACGGCAAGGCCTTCCACGGTCGTGATCTGGTGGTGAACGAGGCTCGTCCCCGTACCGAAGGCGGTCCCGGCGGCGATCGCGGCGGCTTCCGCAGCGGCGGTGGAGGTGGCGGAGATCGTGGCGGTTACCGCGGAGGCGGTGGCGGCGGCGGAGATCGTGGCGGATACGGCGGCGGTGGTGGCGGTGGCCGCGATCGTGGCGACCGCGGTGGTGGCGGTGGATACCGTCGCGACGAGTACTAAGATCAAGCAACATCCAAAAGCCCTTCCGCCGTTCGGCGGAGGGGCTTTTTCATTCCATCACTTCAGGTACTTCAACGGCAACGGCAGCCCATACCAGTAGCTTCGCCCCTTCATGATCACACGCGTTCGAGGCATTGCACTTCTGTTCCTGCTGACATTCGTCGTGCTTACCACCAGCGCCCAGCGTCCCGGTGGTCCCGGTGGACAGCGGCCGGCCATCGCGCGCGTGTATGGCCGTGTGCTGGATGCCACCACACGCAAGGGGGTGGAGTTCGCCACCGTGAGCCTCATCTCCACCCGCAACGATAGCGTGGTCGGTGGCGCGCTGGCCGAGGCCAATGGTGATTTCAGCATGGACCGCCTGCCCATGGGCCCCTTTCACCTGCGCATCGCCTTCCTTGGGTACAAGACCCTGGAACAGGACGTGATGATCACACCCGATCGCATCGAACAGGACCTCGGCAACCTGCTGCTGCAGCCCGAGGCTGTGTTGCTCAAGGAAGCCGAAGTATCCGCAGAGCGTGCGCAGAGCACCTTGCAGGTTGACCGCCGCGTGTACAACGTGGAGAAGGATCTGGCCGTGCGTGGTGGCACCGGAGTGGACGTGATGAAGAACGTGCCCGGCCTCACCGTGGATGCCGATGACAACGTGCAACTGCGCAACAACACGCCCCAGATCTTCATCGATGGACGTCCCACGGTGCTCACCTTGGAACAGATCCCGGCGGACGAGATCGAACGGGTGGAGGTGATCACCAACCCGGGCGCGGCCTTCGATGCCAGCAGCAGCGGCGGCATCATCAACGTGGTACTGAAGAAGAGCACGCGGCCGGGCTACAACGGACAGGTTCAGTTGGGCGTGGGCACCAACGGACGATACCAAGGGAATGCAAGCCTCAACGTAAAGGGCGGTCGCTGGGCCTGGAACCTGAGCGGCAACGGCAACTTCACCGACAACAACACGCAGACGGGTCTGCTGCGCGATGTGTTCCTCCCAGAAGGCGTGGCCTCACGCTTCCGGCAGAGCGGCGCCTCGGACAATGAGCGGAACAACTTCGGGGGCCGCATGGGCGTGGAATACAAGGTGAGCAACCGCAGCACCGCCAGCCTCAGCGGCAATGTGCGTGGAAGGGCCTACCGGACGGATGAGCTGCTCACCTTCACCGAACGCGATGGAGCGGATGCGCTGATCGGCAGCGGTGACCAACGGAATCTGGGGGAGAACAGCGGCACCGAGAGCAGCGTGCAGGCCGGCTTCAAGCACAAGACACCGAGGGAGGGCCGGGAGTGGAACACGGATCTCACCTACAACCTCTCACGCCGTGAGAGCGATCAGGTCTTCAACACGCGAACGCTCGATGGCGCCGGAAGTCCCGTGGCCGGTGGCACGCGCGACCAGGTGAGCAAGGGCACCACGGACTCGGACCAGTTCACCTGGCAGTTCGACATGACCGATCCGCGCAATGAAAGGACCAAGCTCGAATACGGCCTGCGCACCAACGTGCGGCTGGAGCGCAGCATCCTGAACGTCACCGTGGACAGTGACACCAGCACGGCCATGGCCGACCCCATGCTGAGCAACGATTACCGGATCGACGACATTGTGAACGCGGCGTACGTCAACTGGACGCACAAGTTGAGCGAGCATTGGGGCGTGCAGGCCGGATTGCGTGCGGAGCAGACCCGCTTCGACGTGGATATCCGGGATGTGACCGATCCCACCATCCGGCGCCAGCAGTTCTCCTATCGCTATCCCGATGGCACAAAGGACCTGGCGAAGGCGCTTTTTCCTTCGCTCTACTTCAGCCGCAAATGGGAAGGCTCGCGTGAACTGCAATTCAACTTCTCCCGCAAGATCCGTCGTCCGAACTTCTTCCAGGTGATGCCTTTCATCATGTTCGCCGACTCGCGCAACCAGCGTATCGGCAATCCGGCCCTGGCGCCCGAGTTCATCACCCTGGCCGAGGCCAACCACCTGCTTCCCTTCAAGAAGAACCCGCGCAACAACTGGCTCACGTCGCTCTTCGCGCGCTACACCGAGAACGTGATCACCGGCTTCGCGTATCCGTTGGCGGAGGACGATCGCATCCTGGTGAACACCTTCGTGAACGGCAACCCGAGCTGGACGTATGGGTGGGAGAACACGGTCCGGTTGGAGCCCATGAAGAACGCCCAGATCACCCTGGGGGGCACGGTACAACACGTGGAAGTGGCCTACGGCTCCGGCGTGGCGGCGATCCGGAACAATGGCTGGCAGGTGAACGGTAAGGTCAACTTCAACATGAAGCTGCCGAAGGAATGGAGCGTGCAGGTGAACGGCGAGTACGAAGGCCGCCGTCCGCAACCACAGGGCTATGCGATCCCTAATTGGGGCATCGACCTCAGCACCGGTAAGGATTTCGGCAAGCACTGGAGCGCGCAGGTGATGGTGAACGACGTGTTCTATACACGTCTGTGGGGCACGGTGCTGGACACGCCGATGCTCTACCAGGAGACGGAGCGCCGGCGTGAGATGCGGTTCGTACGCGCCACGCTCACCTGGAAGTTCGGCGAGCAGGATGTGTCCTTGTTCCGCCGCAAGCAGACCCGGGAACGCCGCGATCCAGGCGCAGGCAGTGGCGAAGGGGATTTCTGAAACACAACATACCTGAACACACAAAGGCCCGGATCAGTGAAGATCCGGGCCTTTGTGTGTTCGGTCGATCAACGTTGGGCGTGGACGAAACGCGCAACGGCATGGTGGTCGCCATCCACGATGCGCAACATCCAGGCACCCATGGCGAGCGATCGCACGTCGAGTTGGATCGTGTTCCCGAGAATGCTTACGGGGATGGCCGCTGAGCGTCCCAACTCATCGATCAATTCGATCCGTGCGCGTTGGCTTGGTACGAAGGCAAAGGTCACATTCACCAGCTCCACGGCAGGGTTGGGCCAGAGCGAGAGAACTCCGTGGGTCGTTGGGTCCACCACGGTGGTGGCCGTACCTGCGTTTTCGCCGGGTGTCCATTTCTCAGGCGTCGCATCGGATACACCCGGGCATTCGATCACGTCGATCACGAGCTGGGTGGTATCCGTTGGGCAATTAAGACCATCCTGCACGGCGTACACATAAACGCCGGTCAGGTCGGTCGTGGGGTCGAACGTCCCGCTGAAGTCCATGCCCGTCGGACCCGTCCACGAGCCACCCGCATCCGGAGTGCCCGTGAGCAGGCTGAACAGATCCACAGATCCCTGGTTGAAGCAGATCAAGTGATCCCCACCGATGCCAGCATCGGAGGTGCAGGGCGGCGTGCAGTCAATGATCGTGAACTGGGCCCCGGCCACATCGAGGCTCGCGCAGATCGTACCCCCACCTTGGATCAGCAACGCCTTGATGTCGAAGCCTGTGGTCACGTCGAACTGAACGAAGGATAGGTCGAGCGTAGTGGGGTCGTACACCAGCGTGTGGATCGTGTATTCACCGGTAAGGGGCCATTCGAAGGCTGCATCGGGTTCGATGTTCTGGATGAAGAGCCCAGGCCCGCGGGTAAGGACGTAGGAGACGACATACCCCGCAGGCACCACCGCATCGCCATTGGGGGTGGCGCTCAGGTGCGCGATGCCATCCACCAGGCAGATCGCTTCGGTCTGATCGGGTGTCAACGTCCCTGCGAAGGCCGTGCACACCGGCGTGCAATCCGCTACCTGGAACTCGGCACCCACGACATCCAGCGCTGCGCAAATGGTCCCACCACCCTGCACCAGCAGAGCGTTCACATCAGCACCTGTGGTCTCGCCCAAGACGATGGTGCTGAGGTCCAGTGTTGCAGGGTCATACGCCAGGGTATGGATGGTGTACGGTCCGGTGGCGGTCACCGTAAAGGTCGGGGTGTCGTTCGTCTCCAAGAGGACCAGATCCGGCCCACTGGACAGGATGTAAATGATGGGGAAACCCCCGAATGAAGCCGGTTCCACGACGGAAGCGGTCAGTGTTGCGGACCCATCCACCAGGCAGAGGTCGGATTGATCGGCGGAAAGGCTACCCGCAGTGGCCAGTTCCACCCACGTTGTGGCTCCGAAAAGGTCCCAACCTGCGCAAATGCTACCGCCACCTTCAATGAGTGCGTTCTCGACCTCGAAGCCGCTTGCTCCGGGCTCGATCAGCGCGAGATCGAAGGTCCCTGGTTCAAAGATCAAGGTATGGATGGTGTAAAGTCCCACCTCGCTCACAGTGAACGAAGGCGTGCTGGAGCTGCCAACGATGGTCTGACCCAGTCCGCTGGTAAGCACGTAGAGCACTTCGTAACCAAACGGTATTACGGCGTTCAGGTCCGGCACCGCGGTGATCAGCGTTCCACCATCCTCCACGCAGGCACTGTTCGTTGTAGCAGTAATGGTGCCGGCGTCCACGATGCACGGAGGCGTGCAGTCGGCCACCTGGAATTCGGCTCCGGTCACGTCCAAGCTGGCACAGATCGTTCCACCGCCTTGGATCAACAAGCCGTTCACCTCACCACCCGTGGACTCGCCGAATACAACTGTGCTCAGGTCCAGCGTCGTTGGGTCATACACCAACGTGTGTATGGTGTACTGTCCGGACGCGGTAACGGTGAAGGAGGCCGTGGTGGACACTTGTTCAATGAGCAGGTCGGGACCTTGCGTGAGCACATAAAGCACGGTATATCCCGGAGGCACAGTGCTGATGTCGTTCCCGGTGGCCGTGAGGGTGGCCGATCCGTTCACCAGACATTGGTCCGGTTGATCGGCACTGATGGTCCCGGCATCCGCGGTACATACGTCCTCGCATTCCTGCAACTTGAAGGGCGCACCGCTCACATCGAGGCTGGCGCAGATGCTTCCACCACCGGCGATGAGCAAGGGGAAGATGTCGTACGCGCTGGTCTCGCCGAACTGGATGGTGCTCAGATCGAGCGTTGCGGGATCATACACCAGCGTGTGGATGCGATAAATGTCGAGGGAGTTCACCGTGAAGGTGGGCGCGGTGTTCACGGCCTGGATGATGAGACCGTTGGTCTGCGTGAGGACATAGAGAAGGTTGAACCCGGCAGGGACCACGGCATTACCATCGGGGGTTGCGCTCACTGTGCCTTCGCCGTTCACCAGGCACCCCGCATTGAACTCGATGGAGATGGTGCCGGCGTTAGCCTCGCAGCCACCCGACGGAACAGGGAGCGCCGATGTTGGGGAGATGAAAAGTGCGAAGGATGCTATCAATAACAGATTGCGGGTAGGAGATGGTCGCATGGGGTAGGGGGGCTTTGTGAGAGATGCTGTGGTCAACCGGCAACGGCTATTTCTCTGCTGGTTGTCTTATAGGTCGAAGTTAGTCTCGCGGAGGTGTATCCGATCCCCTAACGCGGATGAGTGATCGGCTGTGGGGCTCCAAAGCCTGTTCGGATAGCTTGGAGAACTATTCTTGGCGATCGGGTCCATACAGGGGGAAGTGCGACAAAGGAGCTGGTATGCATCAATGCCCCGGTCGTCGATGATCAGTTGGTCCAAAGTCCAGGCCACGCCCCGCGCAAGCTCAACCCATGGTTTTTGCATGTTCGCCGTTACCACACTGTCGTGGACCGACCACCCCAGCCATGGGGAACGTATGGGATGGTGTTGATAGGATGGCACGATCGCAGATCAAGCACCCGGTGCATAAAGTGCGACGGGGCAAGAGGGAGCGGGTGAACTTCTCCTCTCGCGCGGTTCACCGGTAGGTAAGGGAGGGAATTCATCATGTCCAGGTCAACGTGTGGGAATGTGGGGTCCTTTCCATGCGGCCACCCCGATCCTGGGGTGATCGATACACTCGCCTCGCTCGGGCACATGCCGCCCCCGACGCTCTGAAACCCTTGCTATTTCTGCAGTTATCGACGAAAGACGGAAATGGCACGATAGGCGCATATACCATGGAGCACAGGAACACCCCCCGGCCATGAAACTCCAGCACCTCCTTACCGCCTCAACCTTTGTGTTGACCCTGAACTCCGCCCTCGCGCAGTCGGAACCTGTGGCGCAGGTGGAGACCGAGTTCTTCAACTCATACCGCCGCAACCCCTCCGGGACG